>NZ_WSJB01000028.1 GCF_009763255.1 Bordetella sp. 02P26C-1
TTGAGAATTACCGCATGAGAGTCTTGGCTCAGTGCGGTTGGAACGGTGTGATTAACCGGGTCTGATGAACGGTCATCCCCCGTTTATGGGGTAGAGCCTAGAGCCCTAAGCCGTTGATCTAAAAGATTTTTATTATATGGAGTCAACGGAAAAAGAAGTCTTGGTGCGAAGGGGGGGACTCGAACCCCCACACCTGTTACGGCGTCAGGACCTAAACCTGGTGCGTCTACCAATTTCGCCACCTTCGCGGTACCAAGCCCGCTATTGTAGCTTGCTTGCTAAAATCTTGCATATGAATTCGCGACTAAATTTACTGCACCCGTATCCCTTTGAAAAATTAAGGGCTTTGCTGGCCGAGGCTGGCTCCGCGCCGCAGGGATTGGCACCGATCAACTTGTCGATCGGCGAGCCCAAACACGCGGCGCCGGCTCGCGTGGGGGAAGCGTTATGCAACGCGCTGAACGGGTTGTCGGTCTATCCCGCCACCAAGGGCGAGGCGTCGTTGCGCCAAGCCATCGCGCAATGGCTCGCCCAGCGCTACAGCATCCCCGCTCCCGACGCGGACCGTGAGGTGCTGCCGGTGTTGGGATCGCGCGAGGCGTTATTCGCCTTTACCCAGACCGTGGTGGACCCGGATATCGGCGGACTGGTGGTGTGTCCGAATCCGTTCTATCAAATCTATGAAGGCGCCGCCTTGCTCGCGGGTGCGACGCCCTACTACGTCAACGCCGACCCCGCGCGCGATTTCGGATGCGACTGGGAAAGCGTACCGGCCGAAGTTTGGAGCCGCACGCGACTGGTATTCGTGTGCTCGCCCGGCAATCCCGCGGGCAACGTCATGACGCTGGACGAATGGCGAGTGTTGTTCGAGCTCTCCGATCGCTATGGGTTCGTCATCGCATCGGATGAATGCTATTCGGAGATTTACTTCGATGAAGGCAATCCGCCTCTGGGCGGCATGCAAGCGGCGCGACGCTTGGGCCGCAACGATTACGCGAATCTGGTGGCGTTCTCCAGCCTGTCAAAACGCTCCAACGTCCCCGGCATGCGTTCCGGCTTCGTGGCGGGCGATGCCAAACTGATCGCCAAGTTTCTGCTCTATCGCACCTATCATGGCAGCGCCATGAGCCCGGTGATCGCCGCGGCAAGCGTCGCTGCCTGGACGGACGAAGCGCACGTGGCCGATAATCGCCGACAATATCGGGCGAAGTTCGAAGCCGTGGTCCCCGTCCTGCAACGCGTGCTGGACGTGCGCATGCCGCAGGCCTCTTTCTATCTGTGGGTCCCTACCCCGGGCTCCGATACGGCTTTCGCGCGCGACCTATATGCTCGCACTGGTGTTACCGTACTGCCCGGCAGTTTCCTAGGCCGCGAGGCGCACGGTGTGAATCCCGGCGTGGGCCGCGTGCGCATTGCGCTGGTGGCCCCTTTGGCGCTATGCGTCGAGGCGGCCGAGCGCATCGCGCATTTTGTCCAGACCTCAGTTTGATCAACCTTTTTAACGTAGATAAAGCGTCATGACTCTCGACCTGCAAACCACTATTGAACAAGCCTGGGAAGACCGGGCCAACCTGTCGCCCGCCGATGCGAGCGCTGAAGTCCGCGAAGCGGTCGAGCAGACGATTGCTGCCCTGGACACGGGCCGCCTGCGCGTGGCCGACAAGTCCACCGGCGAATGGATCGTGCATCAGTGGATCAAGAAAGCCGTGCTGCTGTCGTTCCGCCTGCAAGATAACGCCGTCATGGGCGAAGGCCCCCTGACGTTCTACGACAAGGTTCCCACCAAGTTCGCCGAATTCGGCAACACTGCTTTCCAAGCCGGTGGTTATCGCGTGGTGCCGCCGGCCGTGGCTCGTCGCGGCGCGTTCATCGCAAAGAACGTGGTGTTGATGCCGTCGTACGTAAACATCGGCGCCTACGTTGACGAAGGCACGATGGTTGATACCTGGGCGACCGTCGGTTCGTGCGCCCAGATCGGCAAGAACGTTCACCTGTCCGGTGGCGTTGGCATCGGTGGCGTGCTCGAGCCTCTGCAAGCCAACCCGACCATCATCGAAGACAACTGCTTCATCGGCGCGCGCTCCGAAATCGTCGAAGGCGTGGTCGTTGAAGAAAACTCCGTGCTGGCCATGGGCGTGTACCTGTCGCAAAGCACCAAGATTTACGATCGCGCCACCGGCAAGATCACCTACGGTCGCGTGCCCTCGGGCTCGGTCGTGGTGCCGGGATCGCTGCCTTCGGAAGACGGTTCGCACAGCCTGTACTGCGCCGTCATCGTCAAGCGTGTTGACGCACAAACCCGCGCCAAGACGAGCATCAACGATCTGCTGAGAGCTTAATGAGTCAATCTGCCGTACTGGATCTGGTCAAGGACCTGATCGCCCGTCCCTCTGTCACGCCGGTGGACGAGGATTGCCAACAATTGCTGGCTGACCGTCTGTCGCGCATTGGCTTTCAATGCGAAACGATCGCGCAAGGCGGCGTGACGAACCTGTGGGCGCGTCGCGGTACCGAAGGTCCGCTCGTGGTCTTTGCCGGCCACACGGACGTGGTGCCGCCGGGCCCGCGCGAGAAGTGGGAAAGCGACCCGTTCGTGCCCACGGAGCGGGACGGGTATCTGTACGGCCGCGGGGCCGCCGACATGAAGTCCTCTATCGCCGCCTTTGTGGTGGCGTGTGAAGAACTCGTGGCGGCGCACCCGCAACATGCGGGCTCGATTGCCTTGCTGATCACCTCTGACGAAGAAGGCCCCGCCATCGACGGCACGGTGATCGTATGCGAGGCATTGAAGGCCCGTGGGGAAAAGCTGGACTATTGCATCGTGGGCGAACCGACCTCGACCGACAAATTAGGCGACGTGTGCAAGAACGGCCGTCGCGGGTCGCTGTCTGGCAAGCTGACGGTGAAGGGCATTCAAGGCCACGTAGCGTATCCGCATCTGGCGCGCAACCCGGTACACCAACTGGCGCCGGCGCTGGCCGAGATCGTGAACATCGAATGGGATAAAGGCAATGAGTATTTCCCGCCCACGACGTTCCAAGTCTCTAATTTGAATGCCGGCACGGGTGCGACCAACGTCGTGCCGGGCGAAGCGGTGGCGCTGTTCAACTTCCGCTTTTCGACCGCGAGCACGCCAGAATCGTTGAAGGCACGTGTTCATGAAGTGCTGGATCGTCATGGTCTCGAATATGACTTGCAATGGGAACTGGGCGGCGAGCCGTTCCTCACCCCGCGTGGATCGTTGACGGATGCGCTGACGGCTGCCATCGAGAGCGAAACGGGTCTGAAGGCAGAGCTGTCCACCACCGGCGGCACCTCGGACGGTCGGTTTATCGCCAAGATCTGCCCGCAAGTCATCGAGTTCGGTCCTTGCAATGCGACGATCCACAAGGTCAACGAGTGCATCGCGCTCGATAGCCTGGATCCCTTGAAGAATATTTACCGGCGCACGTTGGAAAACCTGCTGCTGGCACAGTGAGGCGCTATGTCTTCATCTGATCGCCATGAGTTGCAGACGCTGCGCGACCTGATTCGTTATGGCGTCTCGCGCTTTAACGCAGCAGGCGTCGCCCTGGGTCACGGTTCCGACAACGCCTATGATGAGGCCGTGTATCTGGTGCTGCATGGCCTGCATTTGCCTCCCGATACGTTGGACCCGTTTCTGGATGCGCGGGTCACGGCAGAGGAGCGCGCGCATGTCCTGCAGCTGCTGGATCGCCGGGTGACGGAACGCCTGCCCGCCGCGTATTTGACGCAAGAGGCATGGCTGAGAGGTCATCGTTTTTATGTCGATCAACGCGTGATCGTGCCGCGCTCGCCGATTGCCGAGCTTTTGGATCAGGGGTTGTCGCCCTGGGTGCGTGATCCGTTCGAAGTCACGCGCGCACTGGATATGTGTACGGGATCCGGCTGCCTGGCGATTCTGACTGCGTTGGCCTTTCCCAATGCGCAGGTCGATGCGGTAGATGTTTCGCCTGATGCGCTGGAAGTCGCGCAACGCAACGTTGACGAGTATGGTTTGCAGGATCGTCTGAGCCTGCTTCACAGCAATTTGTTCGACGCGCTGCCAGCGGCCGCGTATGACGTCATCGTGTGCAATCCGCCCTATGTGAACAGCCAGTCGATGGACGAACTGCCCCAGGAGTATCGTCACGAGCCTGAGCTCGCGCTAGCGGGCGGAACCGATGGCATGGACCTGGTGCGACGCATCCTGGAAGCCGCGCCCCGATACTTGGCTCCGCAAGGCGTGCTGGTCCTTGAGATCGGTCACGAACGCGACCATTTCGAGGCGGCGTTCCCTGAACTCGAGCCTGTCTGGCTGGACACCGAGGAAGCCTCGGACCAAATTTTGCTATTGACCCGCGAGCAGTTGTGATACGTGCTTCTGGATTGACCCTGCGCCGTGGCACCAAGGTGCTACTTGATGGCGCTGAATTCGTGGTGAACCCTGGCGAACGCGTGGGGTTTGTCGGCAAGAACGGCGCGGGCAAGTCCACGTTGTTTGCGTTATTGACGGGGGCCCTCGATCAGGACGCGGGGTCGCTGGACGTGCCGGCCGGCTGGCGCATCGCCAGCGTGCAGCAGGAGATCGCGGCCGATGACCGCCCTGCCCGTGAGTTCGTCATCGATGGCGATACGCATCTGCGCGAGTTGCAGGCCGAGCGTGCCACCGTGCATGATGACCAAGGCACACGCATTGCCGAATTAGAAGCGGCTCTGGCCGAGGCTGGCGTATGGAGCGCGAATTCGCGCGCGGAACAACTTCTCGCCGGCCTGGGCTTCGCTCCCGACGAGTGGATGAAGCCCGTTGCGAGTTTCTCGGGTGGCTGGCGCATGCGCCTGGCGCTAGCGCGCGCGCTGATGGCACCCTCCGAGTTGCTGCTGCTGGACGAACCGACCAACCACTTGGATCTGGACGCGATGCTGTGGCTGGAAAAGTGGCTGGCCGCGTATCCGGGCACAGTGTTGCTGATCTCGCACGATACCGAGTTCCTGGATGCGGTCGCGCGCATCATCTTGCACTTTGATCATGGCAAGCTGGTGCGTTATCGCGGTGGCTATCAGGATTTCCTGACGCAGCGCGCGGAGCGTCTGCGACAAGCCAGCATCGCGCATGAGCGACAAACACGCGAAGCCGCGCGCCTGCAGAGCTTCATCGATCGTTTCAAGGCTAAAGCGTCCAAGGCTAAACAAGCACAAAGCCGTGTAAAGGCCTTGGCCCGCATGGAAACGCTTGCGCCTTTGCATGCCGAATCGGGCATTGACATACGCATACCCTCGCCCGAGCACACACCCGATCCGCTGTTGGTGCTTGAAAACGTGGCCGCGGGGTATACCCATGCGGATGGCCACGCAGTCTCCATCTTAAAAGATGTGAAGCTGATGGTGCGCGCGGGCGCGCGCGTGGGCGTACTGGGCGCCAATGGCGCGGGCAAGAGTACGCTGATCAAGACGCTGGCCGAAGAGATCCCCGTTCAAGCGGGTGAACGTCGCGCCTCTAAAGGGCTGGCGATTGGCTACTTTCACCAGCACCAGCTCGACATGCTGGACCTGGACAGCACGCCGCTCGCGCACCTGGCGCGACTTGCCCCGGATGCACGAGAGCAAGAGCTGCGCAATTATCTGGGCGGATTTGGATTTTCCGGCGATACGGTCAATAGCAAGGTCGGGCCCATGTCGGGTGGCGAAAAGGCTCGGCTGGCGTTGTCGCTGATCGTGTGGCAAAAGCCAAACCTATTGCTGCTGGACGAACCGAGCAACCACTTGGATGTGGAAACGCGCGAGGCGTTGGCGGCCGCGCTGGCGGAGTTTTCCGGCAGCATGCTGCTCGTGTCGCACGACCGGCATCTGCTGCGCACCACGGTCGACAGTTTCTGGATTGTCGCCGATGGCCGTGTGCAGGAATTCGACGGCGATCTGGAAGACTACCGCGACTGGCTTAACGCCCGTAACGCAGAATCGCGCGCCGAGGCCCGTGAACAAGCGCGCGCGGAATCTTCCTCGTCGGCTCAGGCCGATACGGCGAACGTCGATCGTAAAACGCAGCGTCGCCTGGAGGCCGAACAGCGCCAGCGTCTCGCCACCTTGCGCAAACCGCTACAGTCCAAGCTCACCAAGGTCGAAACTGAAATGGACAAGCTGCGCGCGCGTTTGCTGGTGCTGGATGAGTTGATTGCCGACAGCGACCTCTATAGCGACGCGCGGCGCACCGAGCGCCAGCAAGTGATGACCGAACACGGTGAACTCGGCAAACGCATGGAATCACTGGAAGAGCAATGGCTGGAAATCCAGACTGAGCTTGAAGCAATTGATCAGGGGACAACGTAGACGCGCGGCGGTGGAATCACCGCCGCCTCTCTGTCTGGTTGCCTTGTCAAGCCGCATGTGCCACCGCGACGCGATCCCGATATTTGCGCAGTAACTCGACGCGGCGCGGCGCGGCGGCTTCGACATGAGCCGCTTTCACAGGTCCGTAGCCACGGATGGTATCTGGCAGCTCCGCAAGCTCAATGGCCACATCGCGGTTGTACTCCTCCAGACTGCGAGCGAGCTCGGCTACGAATTCGACATACTCCTGCACCAGCGCGCGCTCCATGCGTCGTTCGGCTGTATGGCCAAACACATCCAAAGGCGTGCCACGCAATCGCTTCATGGGTGCGAGCGCTCGGAATACCCATTCCACCCAGGGCCCAAAGGGTCGCTTCTTGCCCCCCGCAAACAACGGCGGAGCCAGATGATAGATCACGCGATAGTCTTTACCCGGCTCGCCCTCGAACTGCTCTTGCAACCGGCGTTTGAACGATGGGTCGAGATGCAGACGCGCAACTTCGTATTCGTCCTTGTAGGCCATGAGCTTGGCAAGATTCCTCGCCACGGCGCGTGTGACCCTGGGCTCGCCCGGTAGACGCGATTCCCGCTCGCGCAAGGCGGTGACAGCATCGATATAGCGCTGCGCGTAGCGTTCGTCCTGATACGCCCGCAGATGCTGGGCTAAGCGATCAATGAGCCTATCCAGGCTTTCGGGCAACACGGGCACAGTCGAATTTGCACCGACGGATTCAACGCCATCGTGTGCGGCCTGCCTTCCAAACTCAAATGCGGCGAGGTTCTTTTCCACCGCGACATCGTTCAGACGTATGGCTTCGCGCAGGGCGTCGCGTGATAACGGGATAGTGCCTTTTTGCCAGGCATATCCGAGCAGGAACGGATTGGCATAAATGCTGTCACCTAGCAGCGATTCCGCCAGTGGCCCGGCTTCGACAAAATCGCACGACCCGGTGGTGCTTCGACGCAGGGCCGCCTCCGCTTGCGCACCCGGAAACGTCCAGCCCGGGCGAGAGATCAGCGATGCCGTGGGCGCTGCCGTGCTGTTGACCACAGCGCGCCCTCCATCGGGGCGTAAACGCGACAACACCTCCGGCGACGCGGCGACAAGGGCATCGCACCCTATCACGAGATCTGCTTCTCCAAGCGCCACGCGTGTGGCCTGGATGTCCTGGGGCAGGGAGGCCAACTGCACATGGCTGAGTACTGCGCCGCCCTTTTGCGCGAGCCCAGCCATATCCAGCACCGTCACGCCCTTGCCTTCGATATGCGCGGCCACACCTAACAGCGCACCTATCGTCACCACCCCTGTTCCGCCAACACCCGCCACGATCAGGCGATGCGCCTGCCCCGGTTGCAACAGGGGAACCACGGGTTCGGGAATATCGGTACGGGGCTGCCCCACATGCGCCACGCGCGCCTTGCGCACCGCCGCGCCCTCGGCCGTCACAAAGCTCGGGCAGAAACCCTTGACGCACGAGAAGTCTTTATTGCATGACGATTGATTGATGCGCCGCTTCGTGCCCATCGGTGTTTCCACCGGCTCTACCGACAGGCAGTTTGATTGCACCGAGCAATCGCCGCAGCCTTCGCAGACAGCCTCGTTGATGAATGCACGAACTGCCGGATCGGGATATTCACCCCGCTTGCGCCGCCGACGCTTTTCCGTGGCGCAGGTCTGATCGTAGATCAGCACAGTCACCCCGGGGATGTCGCGCAGTTCGCGTTGTACAGCATCCAGCCGATCGCGGTGGTAGACGGCGACCGCCGACGGCAACGTGAGCGCGCCGTGATACTTCTCGGGCTCGTCGGTGACAACCACCACGCGTTTGACGCCTTCAGCGAGTACTTGGGCGGCAATGTTTGGCACGGTCAATGTGCCATCCACGGGCTGCCCGCCCGTCATGGCGACCGCATCGTTGTAAAGGATCTTGTAGGTGATGGGTGCTTGCGCGGCGACAGCGGCACGGATAGCCAATATCCCGGAATGAAAGTACGTGCCATCGCCCAGGTTGGCAAAGATATGCCGCTCGCTCGTAAAGTCCTTTTGCCCCAGCCACGCCACACCCTCGCCGCCCATATGGCTGAATGTCTCGGTACGTCGGTTCATCCAGATCGCCATATAGTGGCAGCCGATCCCGGCCACGGCGCGCGAGCCTTCGGGCACGCGGGTGGAGGTGTTATGCGGGCAGCCGGAGCAAAACCAAGGCTGGCGCTCTTCGACCAGGATAGGCCGCGACGCCTCGCGTTCCTTGGCCTCGATAATGGCCATACGCGCGGCGATACGCGCGCGCAGCGCTTCGGGCAACGCCGTTTTATCAAGGCGCGTGGCAATCGCGCGCGCAATGATGGCGGGCGACAATTCATGCTGCGCGGGCAAGAGCCAATTGCCACGCGGTTGCGACCACTCGCCGCCGCCATTGTCGCGCTCGTCGAATTTGCCGTATACGCGCGGACGCACATCGTCGCGCCAGTTGTAGAGCTCCTCCTTGAGCGCATATTCCAACAGCTGTCGCTTTTCCTCGACGACCAGAATTTCTTTTAAACCCGTGGCAAAGGCGCGTGCCGCCAGCGCATCCAACGGCCAGATACAGCCGATCTTGATCAGCCGGATGCCCGCGACGCGACAGGCGTCTTCATCCAGGCCCAAGTCGTTGAGAGCCTGACGCACATCCAGATAGGACTTGCCAGCCGTCATGATGCCAAACGTCGCATTGGGCGCGTCCAGCACGACTTGGTTGAGTTTGTTGGCACGGACGTAATCGATGGCCGCATACCACTTGTCATTGAGCAGACGCGCTTCCTGGGCCAGCGGGCTGTCCGGCCAACGTATGTTCAGGCCGCCCAGCGGCAGTGTCGTCTCGGGGAGCACCACATTGACACGCTGCGCATCCACCTCCACGGACGCACTGGATTCGACCACGTCGGTGACGCATTTCATTGCCACCCACAGTCCGCTATAGCGGCTCATGGCCCACCCGTGCAAGCCATAGTCCAGGTACTCCTGCACGTTGGAGGGATACAGAACGGGAATACCCGCGGCGATCAACACATGCTCAGACTGGTGAGCCACCGACGACGATTTCGCCGCATGATCGTCGCCCGCGAGCAGCAGGACGCCACCATGAGGCGAGGTACCGGCGGAATTCGCATGTTTCAACACATCGATCGAACGGTCGATGCCCGGGCCTTTCGCGTACCACATGCCAAAGACGCCATCGCGCGCGGCGCCCGGAAACAGATTGACCTGTTGCGACCCCCAGACTGCAGTTGCGGCAAGGTCCTCATTCAAGCCCGGCTGAAACACGACACCGTGCGACTGCAGATGCGATTTCGCTTTCCACAGGGCCAGATCGAGGCCGGCCAAGGGGGACCCCCGATAGCCCGAGATGTAGCCACCCGTGTTCAGGCCGGCCGCTTGGTCCCGTTCGCGTTGCAGCATGGGCAGGCGAACCAGAGCCTGAACGCCGCTCAAATAGACTCGACCGCTATGCTGCGTGTACTTGTCATCCAGCGTGACATGGTGGGGCAATGGGGCATTCATTGTGTCTCCTCCTGCCTGTCTGTGGTCTTTCAATTCAGTGTAGGAAGAGCATTCGATATCGTATATTGATATATTCTGTTATCTGGTATCTGAAAATTTAATACCCCATTTTTTCCCCGCTGTGGGCAATTTGCCATGTCCAAAGACGTCACCCTGCGCCAGTTGCGCTATTTCATTGCCGCTGCACGCACTGGCCGTCTATCGATGGCGGCAACCGATGAGCACGTCTCGCAGTCGGCGATCACGAATGCGATTCTGGCGCTGGAGTCGCGATTGGGCGTGCGGCTATTTGATCGTCACCCGCATGGGGTCACACTGACACCCGACGGGCATCATTTTCTGCAGCGCGCGCGCGATATTCTTGATGCGCTGCACGAGGCGTTGCGCGAGCCGGGATTTCAACGCTACACGTTACGCGGATCGGTGCGGATCGCGGCGTCGTATACGGTGTTGGGCTACTTTCTGCCCGAGTTGCTCGCGCGATTTCGGCGGCGTTACCCGGACATCGTGTTGGATCTGGTAGATATGGATCGCCCGGAGATCGAGACCGCGATCCTGAGTGGCGATGTTGAACTGGGCGTAGCCTTGCTGTCGAATGCCGTAGAGGCGCTGCCGTTACACAGGCAGGTGCTGGTCAGGTCACGGCGTCAACTCTGGACCGCCGCCAATCACCCGATCCTGACGCTTTCGTCACCGACGCTGGCCGATGTGGCGAAGCTGCCTTATATCTTGTTGGATATGGACGAGGGAGAAAGCTCTACTCTGGCGTACTGGCAAGCGCATGACCTGCAACCGGACATTGCCTTTCGCACGCGATCCATGGAGGCGCTGCGAGGACTGGTCGCGCACGGCTTCGGCGTGACGATCCTGTCCGACATGATTTATCGACCGTGGTCGCTAGAGGGTAAAAAGATCGAAGCGGTGCCGCTGGCCGATGCCGTGCCGCCGATGGAGGCCGGGCTGCTCTGGCACCCCAGGGCCGCCATGGCGCGGCCCGCCAGCGCATTTCGGGATTTTATGATTCACGCCGTGGGCGGCTGAATTGGTGCTGGAGAGCGGGTGTGCACCGCAGCCAGCATCCATTCAGCGACTCGCCCGCCGCGCATTGCCAATCTGCCAATACCGATAAACCGAATCCGGCCCAGACATCGGAGAACGAGGCGACCCGTGGCGCCAGGACGCTCGTCGTCGTACGCTCAGCCCTGAACGATCTCGAGCTTCGCGATTCCCAGCGCCAGTGTCTTGGCGCCCACATCCCGGAACTGAATCTGCGCCTGGGCATCCTGACCAGAACCGCTAAGCCCGATGATGGTGCCATCGCCAAAGCGCGCATGGCGCACGCCTTGCCCGATCCTGAAATGCTGGTCGCCGACCGTCACGCCAGACGTTACGCCGCGCGGGGTGCGCGGTGCAATTGTCCGTGTCGCGGGGCGTCCGAAAGCGTCGCCGTGGTTCACACGAGCCGCCGATTCCCCAAAACCCGCGTACGCGTGGCTCGCGCCGCCTCGGGGCGTCAGCCATTTCAGATGCTGTTCTGGAATCTCGTCCAGAAAGCGCGAACGCATGGCGTAACGCGTCTGACCGTGCAGCATGCGGCTTTGCGCCAGCGTCAGGTACAGACGTTCCCGCGCCCGCGTGATCGCCACATACATCAGGCGGCGTTCTTCTTCGAGGCCCGAAGCCTCCAGGATGCTGTTCTCGTGCGGGAAAAGCCCCTCTTCCAGCCCCGTGATGAAGACCGCGTCGAACTCGAGCCCCTTGGCGGCATGCACCGTCATCAACTGCACGGCGTCCTCGCCGGCCTGCGCTTGATTGTCGCCCGCCTCTAAGGAGGCATGCGACAAAAAGGCCGCCAGCGGCGTCATGCCTGACGTCACATCCACCGGCGCATCCACCACGCCCGGCATCAGCCCGCTATCGCCTGCGATATCCGGCACGATCCCCGCAGGCAACCCGTCGAAGTTTTCCTCCGACGCGAATACGGCGGCGGCGGTGATCAGCTCGTTCAAGTTTTCCAGACGTTCCGCGCCATCACGATCGGCCTTGTAATGCTCGATCAAGCCACTATTGGCGAGCATGTGCTCGACCAATTCGGGCAGTGGCAGTTCACGCGTCTCGTGCGCCATGCGGCCAATCAGCTGCGCAAACTGCGCCAGATTCGAGCCGCCCTTGCCACCGACACGCGCGACAGCGCCATAAAGACTGGTGTCGTGGCTGCGGGCGGCGTCGGCCAATTGCTCCAGCGTGCGCGCGCCAATTCCCCGGGTGGGAAAGTTGACCACGCGCATCCATGACGTATCGTCGTGCGGATTGGCCATCAGCCGCAGGTACGCCAAGGCGTGTTTGATTTCCTGGCGCTCAAAGAACCGCAGACCGCCATAGACCTTGTAGGGAATACCGGCAGAAAACAGCGCATGTTCGATGACGCGCGACTGCGCGTTGCTGCGATACAGCACCGCAATTTCACGGCGTAGACGGCCCTCGTTGATCAGCGCGCGGACTTCGTCGACCAGCCATTGCGCCTCCATCCCGTCAGAAGGTTGTTCGATCACACGGATCGGCTCGCCCTCGCCCTGCTCGGTCCAGAGGTTTTTACCCAGCCGACCGCTATTGTGGCCAATCAACGCATTCGCGGCGTCGAGGATGTGACCGTAGGAACGATAGTTCTGCTCCAGGCGGATGACGGTGCCGCGCGCATAGTCGCGCTCGAAATCCGCCATATTGCCGACGTTTGCGCCCCGGAAAGCATAGATCGACTGATCGTCGTCGCCGACGGCGAAGATCGACGCGCCGCCGCCGGCCAGCATTTTCAGCCATTGATACTGCAGCGTATTGGTGTCTTGGAATTCGTCGACCAGAATGTGACGGAAGCGCCGCTGATAGTGCTCTCGCACTGGTGCGTTATGCTTCAGCAGCTCGAAGGCGCGCAGCAACAGTTCGGCGAAATCCACGACGCCTTCGCGTTGGCATTGCGCCTCGTAAAGCTGGTAGATCTCGATCTGCTTGCGATGATGGCTGTTGTCGGCATCGATAACGCCAGGCCGCTCGCCCGCTTCTTTCGCGCCGTTGATGAAGCGCTGGATGTCCCGGGCGGGGAACTTCTCGTCGTCGATATTATTGGCCTTCATCAGGCGCTTGATCGCGGCGAGCTGATCGGAGGTATCGAGAATCTGGAAGGATTGCGGCAGCCCCGCGTCCCGGTGGTGCGCGCGCAGCATGCGGTTGCACAGGCCGTGAAAGGTGCCGATCCAAAGTCCGCGCGTATCGATCGGCAGGATCGCCGACATACGCGCGAGCATCTCGCGCGCCGCCTTGTTGGTAAAGGTCACCGCGAGCAGCGCAAATGGCGTGGCCTGGCCGGTTTGAATCAGCCAGGCCATCCGAGTCGTCAACACCCGGGTCTTGCCGCTACCCGCCCCGGCGAGTACCAGGGCGTGTTGCGGTTCGAGTGTTACGGCGGCGCGTTGTTCAGGATTGAGCTTGTCTAACATCATGCCGCATAGCGGCTAAGACGTTGTGCGAATTGCTCGAGCCCGGCGATGCCGCTTTGCTGGGCGCGCTGGCACCAGGCCTGCAGGTCATGTAACAACTGTTCGCTGCTGGCGCTGGAGCTTTCCCAGAGGCGGCCCAGGTCGCGGCGCATTTGCACCAGGGTCGCGAGCGTCTTGCTCTGCGCAATCGCCTGCTCGACCTCGGCACGCTGCTCCGGATGGAGGACTTCCTCGTTACGGAACAACCAGCGGCGCGCACGTTGCAGACGGGTGGCGGAGCCATCGGCCGGCTTGAGCTTGCTCATTTCTTCGCGCAGCGTCGTCTTCATGATCTCGCCGTAGCGGGCCAGCACCTCGTAACGGTGAGTGATCACGCCGTTCAGGGTCGTCAGATCGATCGCCTTGCTGCCCGGCTCGAGCTTGAGCTTCGGAGCGACCTTGCGCACCTTGGCCAGACCGAAGAACTTCAGGATCTGGATATAGCCCCAGCCGATGTCGATCTCGTACCACTTGGCCGAGAACTTGGCCGACGTACCATGGGCGTGGTGGTTGTTGTGCAGCTCTTCGCCACCGATGATGATGCCCCACGGGAACACGTTCGTGCTGGTGTCCGGGCTGTTGTAGTTACGGTAGCCCCAGAAGTGGCCGATACCGTTGACAACGCCTGCCGCCCAGAACGGAATCCAGGCCATTTGCACCGCCCAGACCGTCAGACCGATGGCACCGAACAACGCGACGTCGATCGCCAGCATCGTCAGCACGCCCCAGAGGCTGTGCTTGGCATAAACGTTACGCTCGAGCCAGTCGTCAGGCGTACCGTGACCGAACTTGGCCATGGTTTCCTTGTTGGCGGATTCGACGCGATACAGGTCAGCGCCGCGGAACAGTACTTTCCAGACGCCGAACAACATCGGCGAGTGCGGGTCGCCTTCTTTTTCGCATTTGGCGTGGTGCTTACGGTGAATGGCTACCCATTCCTTCGTGACCATGCCGGTCGTCATCCATAACCAGAACCGGAAAAAGTGCATGACTGCAGGATGCAAGTCGAGACCCCGGTGAGTCTGGCTGCGATGCAGGAAAATCGTAACTGACACGATCGTGATGTGGGTCATCACCAGCGTGAACAGGACAATTTGCCACCAGCTGGCTTGAGTAAGCCCGCCGGCTAGGAAGGAAAAGAGTTGATCCATATAGCTGTTTGCGATCCTCGCAAGTAAGGAATGACAGGAAGTTTAGCCTACCTGACTAGCTTATGACAGCGAGATTTCAAAATAGTTTTTGTGATAAATCAAGGACTAAGCGAACACTGCGCTGCGGTTGCAGGGGCCTGTGGCCCTTGCAAATAGCAACATGGCACTCGCAGCGTCGCGTAGTAAAACGGTCTAGTAAGACACAATTTGCGACACATCGTTGGCGCAGTTGTGGCTTTTTACGGACTAATCGAATTACTGTTCAGCGCTGCCCTTGGCGGTAGGTACGCTGGCCGCGTCTGCGACGCCGTCCGCATCAACCAGACTCTCTTCAGGCACTTCGCCCGACTCGGCGCTATCGGCTACGGCGCTCGCCTTGCCCACGGCGGGCGCTTTGCGGCGCTCCAACACGGCGGCGAAGAACCCGTCCGTCCCATGGACATCGGGTCGTAGCTGAATATTCGGTCCCGTGACGGCCAGATCCGGACAGCGCCCTTTCAAAATTTCGGCGGCATCCAGCTGTACGAAGTCGGGGTGCGTGGCCAGGAATTGCTCCACTTGCGCCTCGTTCTCCTCTGCCAGCAGGCTGCAGGTCGCATAGACCAGACGGCCACCGGGCGCCACGCACCGGGCGGCGCTATTGAAAATGCGCGTCTGCAGCGCGGTCAGTTCGGACAGCGCCTCGGGGTGCTGGCGCCATTTCAGATCCGGGTTGCGACGCAAGGTGCCGATGCCGCTGCAAGGCGCATCCACGAGCACGCGCTGCGCCTTGCCGGCCAGACGCTTGACCCGGGCGTCGTTTTCGCTGTCGATCGCGACAGGCACGACGTTCGACAAGCCACTGCGGGCAAAGCGAGGCTTCGCGCGCGCCAACCGGGCGGCGGACACATCGAAGGCGTACAGGCGACCCGTCGAACGCATCAGCGCGCCCAGCAGCAGGGTCTTGCCCCCTGCCCCGGCGCAGAAATCAATAATCATCTCGCCACGACGCGGCGCCACTAGCAACGCCAGCAACTGACTGCCTTCGTCCTGGACCTCGAGGCTGCCATTTTCGAAAAGCGGCCAACGATTGACGGCGGGACGACCGGCCACGCGAATTCCCCAGGGCGAATACGGCATGGGCTGCGGCTCGTAACGGGCGGCGGGGCCATCGGCCAACGCCGCCAGCGCGGCCTCGCGCTCCATTTTCAGCGGATTGACACGCAGATCCAGCGCGGCGGGCCGGTTCAAGGCGGCCATCAGCGACTCTGCGTCCTCCAGGCGGCCCAGGCGCTCGTCCAGCCACTCGGGCATGCTGGCCCGCACGGCGCGGGGCAGCGAGGAGGTATCGATGCGGCTGACGCGTTGCAGCCACTCCCGCTCGTCCGGATCGAGCCCGTCTTCCAGAAACTCTGGGCCCACCGTCGCGGCCAGACCGAGAATGGCCAGACGGCGCGATGCGGCGCCGCTGCCGCTCTCGGCCAGTTGACGATAGCGGCGCAGATGGCGCAAAACGTCGTAGACAGCCTCGGCTACCTCGCCCCGGTCGCGTCCGCCCAGGGTCGGGTGTGCGCGGAACCAGTGCGACAACGTAGCATCGGCCGGGTAAGTCCATTGCAGGACTTCACCCAGCAAGCGCTGAACTTGATCGATACGGATGACCGCACGCGGCACGCGGGGATGCGACGCTTGATGCTGCGACGGCCCACTGGCGGAGCGACGCGCGCTGCCGCGTTGGCCGGATTCGGATCGGTTCGAGCCGAACGCGCGGTCGGGACGCTGCCGGGAGGCGGGGAACTTGCTCATGATTTTTCCATGCTAGATCAGGACGCGTCGCGCCTTGACCAATCAAACTTCGGAGCCGAGGCAAAAGCTGCCTCGGCGAATGTTATTGCGTACGTATTGCTCGATGAATCTCATCTGAACCGCTCGACGCAGGTAGCTTCGTCTTGTCTGACGATGCCTTCTACCGCGACATTCGAGGTAAAGGGGTTCGTTCCAGCTCGATGATACTGTGTACGGTTGGGCCGGATGATACCGAGGTTTCCGTCACAGGATGCGTTTCCGGGAAAGACCGCGGCGGATACCGCCAGATCGACGAGGCAGATAAGCCACAAAGAGCCTGCACAAGAGACGAACCACGCGCCGACCCGAACTGGCTTCCTACTCCCCCAAAAATAGCCGCTGCGGCTCGCCATCGACCTCAACGCGATGATCGGCCGTCAGTCGCACGCGCCCTTCCACCAGCCAACGCACGGCTGCCGGATACGCTTCGTGTTCCACCTTCAAGACACGTGCGGCGAGTGCCTCCGGCGTATCGCCGG
This sequence comes from Bordetella sp. 02P26C-1, assembly GCF_009763255.1. Taxonomy (GTDB): domain Bacteria; phylum Pseudomonadota; class Gammaproteobacteria; order Burkholderiales; family Burkholderiaceae_B; genus Bordetella_A. Next base: position 16,853 of record NZ_WSJB01000028.1, read on the forward strand.
CATGCACGGGTACACAGCCCTGCGCGATGATGGGGCCATGATCGAGCACGGGCGTGACGAAATGCACCGTGCAGCCATGCAGTCGCACGCCGGTCGCCAGCGCCTGGGCATGGGTATGCAGGCCGGGAAACATAGGCAGTAGCGAAGGATGAATATTCACCAACTTGCCTGCATAGTGATTCACAAAGCCCGGCGTCAGCACACGCATAAAACCGGCGAGGATCACAAAGTCAGGCGCATACCGGTCGATTTCCGCAGCGAGGGCGGCGTCGAAGGCTTCGCGGCTGGGATAATCCTTGTGAAACAGCGCCCCGGTCGCGATGCCCTGCTCGCTTGCCCACTGCAGGCCGGCCGCGTCGGGACGGCTGGCGATGACAGCGCAGACTTCGGCCGGCCAGCCTTGCTCGTGGCAGGCCCGCACCAAGGCTTGCATATTGCTACCCCGCCCCGAAATCAGGATAACCAGGCGGCGTTTAAGAGGTGAAGAAGAGGGCAAGATGAGATATTCCGAGGCCAATCAGCCTAAAATTGTAAACTCTTGGTCGTGAAAAACTTGCTGCAACTCCATCGTTCGGTCTCGCGCACAGCGCAGAGGCCCCCTTGCGCGCTGACCATCGGTAATTTCGACGGGGTCCATCGCGGCCATCAGGCTATTCTGGCGCGCGTGCGGCAAGCCGCGCAATCGCGTGGCCTCGTACCGTCAGTGCTGACCTTCGAGCCCCACCCGCGCGAATACTTCGCCACGCTCAATCAACGCCCGGAACTCGCCCCCACCCGAATTTTTGGACTGCGCGACAAAATCGAAGCCCTGGCGCACCAAGGCATCTCGCAGATTCTCATTGAGCGCTTCAACGCAAAATTGGCAGATATGTCGGCCAACGCGTTTATCGAGGAACTCTTAGTTGGGATGCTGCAAACCCGCTGGTTGCTGGTCGGGGAAGATTTCCGCTTTGGCCGCAAGCGTAGCGGCGATCTGGAACTACTGCGTGAGGCCGGCATGGTCCATGGCTTCGAAGTGCAAACCTTGGCTGACGTGACGGATCAGCAAGGCCACCGCGTTTCCAGTTCCGAAGTCCGTACGGCGCTGGCCGTGGGCGACCTGGATCGCGCCCGTGATCTGCTGGGACGTCCGTTTCATATGAGCGGGCACGTGATTCATGGCCAAAAACTCGGCCGCACGCTCGGTTTCCCAACCTTGAATTTACGCGTCACGCCACGCTGCGCCGCGCGCTCTGGGATTTATGTCGTACGCGTGCACGGCCTGGGCGACCAGCCTCGCCCTGCCGTCGCAAGCCTGGGCGTGCGTCCCACCGTCGAAGATCATGGCCGCGTGCTGTTGGAGTCACACTTGCTCGACGGCCCGGTCGACGCTTACGGTAAACTCATAAGAGTTGAATTCCTGCACAAACTGCGGGACGAAGAAAAATTTCCTGATCTCCCTTCCCTGACTGCCGCCATCGCCGACGACGCGCGACATGCGCGTGCCTATTTTGCCGTTCATGGACTATAAAAAATCCCTCAATCTGCCCGACACCTCCTTTCCGATGCGAGGTGATCTTGCTAAACGCGAACCTGCCTGGGTTGCCCAGTGGGAAGAAAAGCAGGTCTATCAGGCCATTCGCGCCGCCAGCCGTGGCCGGCCGCGTTTCGTGCTGCATGACGGCCCGCCCTACGCCAACGGCGATATTCATATCGGGCACGCGGTCAACAAGATCCTGAAGGACATCATCGTCAAGAGCCGCAATATGGCCGGCTATGACGCGCATTACGTGCCGGGCTGGGATTGCCACGGCATGCCGATCGAAATCCAGATCGAGAAGAAATACGGCAAGCACCTGCCCGTGACGGAAGTCCAGTCCAAGGCACGCGCCTATGCGTACGAGCAGATCGACCGTCAGCGCCGCGATTTCAAGCGGCTGGGCGTGTTGGGCGAATGGGATCGTCCGTACCTCACCATGAACCACAGCAACGAGGCCAACGAGATCCGTGCGCTCGGTGGCATCTTGCAAAAGGGCTATGTGTTTCGCGGATTAAAGCCCGTGAACTGGTGTTTTGACTGCGGCTCGGCGCTGGCCGAGGCCGAAGTCGAATACGCGGATCGTACCGATCCCGCCATCGATGTGGCCTTCCCGTTCGCTGACAAGGCGGCGATTGCCAAGGCTTTTGGCCTGGACTCGGTCGACGATGGCGCTGTCGTGATCTGGACGACGACCCCGTGGACCATTCCCGCCAACCAGGCGCTGAACGTTCACCCCGAACTGGAATACGCGCTGGTGCGCGTGACCCCGGCACCCGCCCATGGCCCACTGTTGTTGATCGCCAGCGAGCGTGTCGAGAGCTGCCTGAAGGCCTGGAACCTCGAGGGCGAAGTCATCGCCACGGCGCAAGGCGCCGCGCTCGATGGGCTGCGTTTCCATCATCCGCTGGCGCGCGTCGACGCCGGTTATGACCGCACCTCGCCGATCTATCTGGGCGACTACGTCACCATCGATACGGGTACGGGCGTCGTGCACTCGGCGCCGGCCTACGGTATCGAAGACTTCGTGTCGTGCAAAGCGAACGGCATGACGGACGACCAGATCCTGAACCCGGTCATGGGCGACGGCAAATACGTTCAGAGCCTGCCGTTGTTCGGCGGTCTGTCGATCTGGGAAGCCAACCCGCGCATCGTCGAGACGCTGAAAGAAGCCGGCTCGCTCATGAATGTGCAGAAGCTGCCGCACAGCTACATGCACTGCTGGCGCCACAAGACCCCGATCATCTATCGCGCGACCAGCCAATGGTTCGCCGGAATGGACGTCAAACCCGCCGATGGCGGCCCCACGCTGCGCGAATCCGCGCTGGCGGGTGTGGATGCGACGGCGTTTTATCCGTCATGGGGCCGTGCGCGCTTGCACGCCATGATCGCCAATCGTCCTGACTGGACCTTGTCGCGTCAACGTCAGTGGGGCGTGCCCATGGCGTTCTTCGTGCACAAGGAAACCGGCGAGCTGCATCCGCGCACCCTCGAGCTGCTGGAGCAAGTCGCGCAACGCGTCGAGAAAGAAGGCATCGAGGCTTGGCAATCGCTTGACCCACGCGAACTGCTGGGCGACGAGGCCGATCAATACGAGAAAAACCGCGACACGCTGGATGTGTGGTTTGACTCGGGCACGACGCACGCGACCGTGCTGGGTGGCAAGGACCAAGTCCTGGGCGGCTCGCATGGCGCCGAGCTGGCCTGGCCCGCGGATCTATATCTGGAAGGTTCGGATCAGCATCGCGGGTGGTTTCACTCGTCGTTGCTGACCGGCTGCATGCTGTACGGCCGCCCGCCGTATAAGGGCCTGCTTACGCACGGTTTCGTCGTCGACGGCCAAGGCCGCAAGATGAGCAAGTCGGTGGGGAACGTGATTGCCCCGCAAAAGGTCTCCGACACGCTGGGCGCGGAAATCCTGCGTTTGTGGGTGGCCTCGACCGATTATTCCGGCGAGTTGTCGATCTCCGACGAGATCCTCAAGCGCGTCGTGGAAGGCTATCGCCGCATTCGCAATACGCTGCGATTCCTGCTGGCCAACCTCGCCGATTTCGACGGCGTGAGCCAGACGGTGCCCTTTGACGAGATGTTCGAGATCGACCGCTATGCGTTGTCCATGACTGCGCAAATGCAGGCCGATATCGTCGCCTTGTACGAACGCTATGACTTCCATCCCGCGGTGGCGCGTCTGCAGACGTTCTGCTCCGAGGATCTGGGCGCGTTCTATCTGGATATCCTGAAAGATCGCCTCTACACCACCGCTGCCAATAGCGTGGCCCGTCGTTCGGCTCAGACGGCATTGCTGCACATCACGCAGACGCTGCTGAAGCTGATGGCGCCGATCCTGTCGTTCACTGCCGAAGAAGCCTGGCAGGTGCTCGTCGACTCGGCATTGAAGCATCAAGCCGATGCGGCACGTCTGACGATCTTCACCGAGGTCTATCACACGCTGCCCACAATCGACGAGGCGCTGACGGCCAAATGGTCGCGTCTGCGCGCGATTCGCGCCGAGGTGCAACGCAAACTCGAAGAAGTCCGTACGGCTGGCGGTATCGGTTCGTCCTTGCAGGCCGAGGTCGATCTGTACGCCGACGGCGAGGACCGGGCCATCCTGGAAAGCCTGGGCGACGATCTGCGCTTTGTCCTGATCGTCTCGCGGGCCACGGTGAAGCCCGCCACGGGTGAATTGCGCATCGAAATCACGCCGTCCTCGCACAAGAAGTGTGAACGTTGCTGGCACTGGCGTCTGGACGTAGGCAGCGATGCCGATCATCCTGAGATCTGCGGCCGTTGCGTGTCGAACCTGTTTGGTTCGGGCGAAGCGCGGGATAAGGCCTGATATGAAGGAGCGCGATGTGGCAGGACAGCAAACGACGTTCGCTAGCGAGGCGCCAGCGGTGGCGCCCGCTCCCCGCACCGTGACGCCGTTGAGTCGCTGGCTTTTCATTGCGCTCTTACTCATCGTCTTCGATCAGGCGACCAAGCTGTATTTCGATGCGGCTTTCAGCTATGGCGAACGTGTCAACGTATTGCCGATCTTCGATTTCACCTTGGTGTACAACCGCGGCGCGGCGTTCAGTTTCCTGGCCTCGGAACCAGGTTGGCAACGCTGGTTCTTCACAGCGCTGGGTCTGGTGGCCTCGGTCGTGATTGTCTGGCTCCTACGCCGCAACACTAACCAGCCGCGATTCTGCTGGGCGTTGACGCTGATCCTCGGCGGCGCGCTAGGCAACGTGATCGACCGCGTGGCATACGGTCACGTGGTGGATTTTCTGCTGTTCTACTGGAACGACTGGTATTACCCAGCCTTTAACATCGCGGATATCGGCATTACGTGTGGGGCCGTATTACTCGTGCTGGACGAGCTGTTACGCGCGCGCAAGGGGCGCTAGACCGTCACCGTGCCTTGCTGCCGGTTGCGCAGCAACTGATAGATATACTCGCCAGCATCCGCGATATCACGACGGATCGCCTCGGCGACGGCCTGCGCATCTTGCCGGCTGAGCGCATCCAATGCGGCGGCGTGGTAGTCCGTTTTCTTTAGATACGGCACGTACTCCGGCAGCACCACGTTCAACACCGGCCCACAACGCAGCCATAGCGTTTCGATGGTGTCTTGCAGCAGCGGCATGTCCGCGAGCGCGTAAATGCCGAAATGAAAGCGGCGGTGCATTTCAAGGTAGTCATCGCGGCGCTCGCGCTGCATATGCCCGGTCATCCGCGCCAGTGCGTCGCGCAACGACGCGATTGCCTGGGGCGTCACGTTGGCGGCGGCTTCGAAGGCCGCGCGTGACTCTAGTTCTGTGCGCATCAGCGTCAGTTGCCGGAAATGGTCCGGGTCAATTTCTGGCACGATCGCGCCGCCGCCCTGCCCGCCCGTGCCGCGCTCGAGCACGCGCTCGGCGATCAGATGATTCACGGCATCCCGCACCGGCGTCAGACTGATTCCCAGAGCGCCCGCGACTTCCCTCAACAGAATGCGCTGTCCTGGCGCGAAACGTCCTGCCAGCAACGCGCTACGCAGTTCCGCATACGCGCGGTCCCACAGCGTGACTTTCTCGATTTGCTTCAGGCCGGACGACTCCACTTACTTCCCCTTCGTTACAACAAATAGCGCTGCATGTTCGCATCCTCGCGCCGCATTGGCAAACGCGTAACCCCCCCCATTTGTTATTTGTTATAACGAATGCTAGCATGGCCTCCAACAACGAGCCACACCCGGCCAACCATGGAGGAGACGACCATGACTTTGATGAAAAAAGCGTTAATCGCGGCGGCTTTATTTGCTGCGTCTATCCCCGCGCACGCTGCCGATGACTACCCATCGCGTGAGGTGCGCTTCATTGTTCCCTGGAACGCGGGCGGCTCGAACGACATCGCCGCGCGCGCCTTGCAACAGATCCTGGCCAAAGACGGCTTTAACATCGTGGTGGAAAACGCCCCGGGTGCCACAGGTGCGATCGGACTGACCAAGGTGGCGAATGCGGCCCCGGACGGTTACGTCATAGGCATGGGCACCAGTTCGACGCTGGCTCAGATCGCGCAAAAAATGACGCCCTTGCGCAACGACCAGTTCACCCACATTGCCCGCGTATCGACGGACCCGCTGATCCTGCTGGTGCCAGCATCTGGTCCGGCGACCCTTGAAGAATTCCTCGAGACCATGCGTAAAAATCCCGGCAAAGTCTCGATCGGCACGCCGGGCACGAATAATCTGAATCACATCTTTGCCGAGATGACGGCCAAGGTGGCGGGCGTGCCCTATGTCAACGTGCCCTACCCTGGCGGATCCAAGGTGGTGGCTGACCTGTCTGGCAAACAGATTCAGGCGGCCGTCCTCAAACCGTCTGAAAGCCGCGGACAAATCGAAGCCGGCTATGTAAAACCCATCGCGGTCTTTGATAACCAACGTCTGCAGGTCTTCCCCAACGTGCCGACGTTCAAGGAAAAAGGCTATGACGTGTTCCCATACGGACCATTGGTACAGATGGCCTATGTCGTGGGTCCCGCCAATCTGCCTGGACCTGTGCGCGACAAGCTCATCTCCGTCTTCGAAAAAGCCATCCTCAGTCCCACGTTCAAGACTTTTTCTGAACAGAACGGCTTCGTGGTCGACGGTCTTTCCGGAGATGCGTTGGAAAAAGAAGTCGTGAGCGTGCAAAAAACGCTGGACGACGTGAGCTCGAAAGTCTTCACCTCCAAATAAGGTTAGCTATGACTGCTATCAAGAAAATCACGTGCCATGTCGTCAGCGCCCCCGTAGAACGGCCGTTCACGTCCTCGCGCGGATGGCTCTATAAATCGCGCGGCTCCTGCATTGTCGAAATTGAAACCACCGACGGTGTCGTCGGTTGGGGCGAATGCTACGGGCCCTCGCAGGTGGCGCGCGCCTACATCGAGTCACAGTATGGCCCGCGACTCATCGGGCGTGACCCATTCGATGTCGAAGTCATCTGGGAAGACCTCTACAACCGCATCAAGGACTATGGCTCCAAGGGCATGGCGATCTCCGCATTGAGCGGAATCGATATCGCGCTGTGGGACATCATAGGCAAGATCTGCGGCAAGCCTGTGCACAAGCTCATCGGCGGGGCCTACCGTACCGAGGTCACGGCCTATGCGACGGGGCTCTATTTCATCGACATGGATCGTCTGATCGAAGAGGCGGTGGAAGAAGCACGCGCTTATGTCGAAGAGGGCTTTACCGCCATCAAAATGAAGATTGGCCTCGGCTCGCCGAAGCTGGACATCGAGCGCGTGGCGGCGGTGCGCAAGGCGATCGGCGACGAAGTCAGGCTGATGGTGGACGCCAACCATTGTTTCACGGTGCCCGCGGCCATTCGGCTCGGCCGCGAGCTGGAACAGCTGAACGTGGAATGGTTTGAAGAACCGATCTCGCCTGAAGACGTAGACGGCTATATCGAGGTGACGCGCGCCTTGGACATGGCGGTAGCGGGCGGCGAAAACGAGTTCACACGCTGGGGGTTTCGCGATCTGGTGGCGCGTAAAGCCATGGACATCGTCCAACCCGATGTGTGTGCGGCTGGCGGCATCAGCGAATGCCGCAAGATCGCGACGTTGGCCGCCGCGCACGGCGTGGAGTGCGTGCCGCACGCGTGGGGATCGGCCATCGGGCTAGCGGCCACACTGCATTTTCTCGCCGCGCTGCCGGACCAGCCGCCGAGCTTTCGCCCCATGCCGCCGTTGTTGGAATTCGAACAGTGCGAAAACCCCTTCCGCGATGAGCTGTCGGTGGAGCCCATCGTGCAGCACAAAGGCGTGGTGCAAATACCGACCGGCGCAGGCCTGGGCATCGAGATCCGCCGAGAGATCCTTGACCGCTATCGGGTGGCCTGATCTTATGCGATTCGTTTCGTATTACGATCAACAGGGCACGATACGGCCCGGGCCTTTGTTCGGTGATCCGGACGGGCCAGACGCCTGGGTGGCGGACCTGAGGCATCCCGCCTGCGCGGCGCATTATGCAGACCTGCCGTCATCGATGCAGGCATGGGTAGAGTTGGGCCTGGACCATATTGCTCGCCGCTTCAGCGACGGGCAATCGATAGACGCCGATGCGCGCCTGCCGCTGCACGCTCTGCGCCTGGCCGCTCCCTTGCCGCGCCCCGGCAAAATTGTCGGGGCGGCTTTCAACTACCACGACGCGCTGGCCGAACGCCAAATGCAACCGCCAAGCGAACCGGTGATATTCATAAAGTCCGGGCGTACCGTCGTAGGCCCGAACGATCCGGTGCAAGTGTTTCCCCATGCCGGGAACGTGACCTATGAAGCCGAACTGGCCGTGGTCATCGGCAAGCCAGCATTGAGGGTGGCGCGCGAAGACGCCATGCAATACGTCTCGGCGTACTGCATCTTCAACGATGTCAGCGCGACCAGCTTGGTGAAAGCGGACGGTGGCTTCGTGCGCGGCAAAAACCAACCCACCTCCGGGCCTTTAGGGCCCTGGCTCGTCACGCCAGACGAGCTTGGCGATCCTTACGCTATTGATATCCACCTGGACATCGACGGCCGTTTGCTGCAGGCCTCCAGCACAAGCCAGATGCTGTTCAACATTGCCGAGCTTATCGAGTACGCCTCGGCCCGCATGCCGTTGGACCCGGGTGACATCATCGCCACCGGAACGCCCGCGGGTGTAGCAGGCGCGCACCAGCCGCCCGCTTGGCTGACGCCGGGCGACAAGGTTTCGATTAGCTTGAGCGGCCTGGGAACTCTGATCAACCCCATTGCAGCCGGAGTATCTCCATGACCGCGAAGCCACGCGTGCTACTGACCAACCCGATTCATCCGGACATCGCGCCGGAACTGAACGCGCATGCCGAGGTGATCGTGGCGCCGGACGTCGGGGCCGATACGCTGCGCAAGCTGATCGCCGATGTCGATGCCATCATCGTGCGGGCCATGCTGCCGCCGGATATCTTCGATCATGCGCCCAAGTTGCGCGCCGTCGTGCGTCATGGCGTCGGCCTGGACATGATCCCCATGGACGCAGCCAATGCGCGGCGCATTCCGGTCGCCAACGTGCCAGGCTCGAACACGTCGGCCGTGGTCGAGTATTGCGTGGCCGCCATGTTCGCGCTGCTACGCCCCTTGCCTCGTATCGACGCGAGCCTGCGTCAAGCGGGCTGGGGACAGTCCCGGCCATTGGCCGATGGGGCTGCCGAGCTGTCAGGCAAGGTATGCGGCATCGTCGGTGTGGGGGCTATTGGATCGCGCCTGGCGCGGGCGGCCTCGGGCCTGGGCATGTCCGTGATGGGTCTCACTCGGCGACCCGAAACCTTGCCCGCTGACGTACAGGCTGCGACAAAGCAAGCTCTCTTCGCGCAATCCGATGTGGTCGTGCTGTGCTGCCCGCTCACCGATGAAACGCGAGGACTCGCGAGCGAGGCGCTGATCAACAGCATGAAGCCGGGCGCATTGCTCGTCAATGTTTCCCGGGGACCCGTGGTCGACACGCAGGCCTTGCTGAGCGCGCTGCGCCGCGGTCATCTTGGCGGTGCGGCCCTTGATGTGCACGACGTTCAGCCGCTTCCCCCCGACAGCCCGGTTTTCGATGCGCCGAACCTCCTGCTAACTCCCCACATTGCGGGCATCACGGACGCCAGCATGCGACGCATGAGCGAAGGCGCCGTGGCTAATCTGCTGGCCCTGCTGCGCGGCGACGTCGCGCCCAACATCGTCAACCCGCAAGTTCTATCTCCTTCTCCCGTGATGAATCACTCCTGAGGTTGCCATGCGAATCGCTGATATCCGTGCAGTCCCAATTTCATTTCCTGTTCCACCCGAGAAATCCGTGCGTTTAGGCATCGGGCGCAGCGTCAAGCGTGACGCCGTGCTGGTGCGGGTGGAGACCGATGAAGGCCTGATTGGCTGGGGCGAGAGCCACCACGGCCGCTGCCCCGGCGCCATCGCCCGATTGATCGACACAACGCTACGCGAGCTCGTCATCGGCATGGACGCCTGCGATGTCGCGGGCGTGTGGCATCGCGTCTACAAGATGCAGCTGGCTAGCCATGGCATGGGTGCGGCCGCCGCCCTTGCGCTCAGCGGTCTGGATCAGGCGCTCTGGGACATCCGTTGTCAGCGTACTAATTGGTCGCTGTGCGAATTGCTCGGCGGCGGACCGAAACCGATCAAGGCCTATGCCGGTGGCATTGCCCTAGGCTGGCAGGATCCGGAGACCTTGGTGGAAGAAGCGCGCGCCCTGGTGAACCAGGGATTCCGAGCGCTGAAGCTGCGCGTTGGCGACACTGCGCGCCGCGATATCGAGCGGGTGCGCGCCGTGCGCCTGGCGCTGGGCGATGACATCGACTTGCTCGTCGACGCCAACACCGGCTACACCCTGGACGACGTACGGCGCGTCATGCCAGCCTATGAAGAGATGGATATTGGCTGGCTGGAAGAACCCTTCCCCGCCTGGGATGCCGAGGCCTATGCCAGCGCGGCGCGCCTGGGCCGGGTGCCACTGGCGGCGGGGGAAAATCACTACACCCGTTACGAATTTGGCCCGCTGTTGAAAGACGGCAACGTGCGATTTATCCAGCCGGATCTATCCAAGACCGGGGGCATCACCGAGGCCATGCGTATCGCCGCGATGGCTTCGGCGGTCAAGCTCACAGTCAACCCGCATACCTCGGCCACAGCCATCAATATGGCGACGTCGATTCACTATCTATGCGCGGTCGATAACCCCGGTTATTTCGAGGCCGACGTGACGCAACTCAATCCCTTCCGCGACTACCTCGCGGGCCAGCTACCTTATGCGTTGGATGCTCAAGGATGCGTGAGCCCATTGCCCGGCGCCGGCATCGGGCTGCGACCGGACGAAGCCTTCCTGGCGGAACACCCCTTGATAGAAGGCCCCTGCTACGTTTGAGCGCCGGTGGCTCGGGGCCGGACTCACCAGGACGGGCGGTTTATGACGCATAATGCGAGATTCGTCATCACCCGACCGTCCCATGCTTGACCTCGCCAATAAACGTATCGTCCTCGGCCTGACCGGCGGCATCGCCTGTTACAAAATCGCCGAACTCGTTCGACGCCTGACCGAACAGGGCGCCACGGTGGACGTGGTCATGACCGAGGCCGCCACGCACTTCATTACACCCGTCACCATGCAGGCCCTTTCCGGTCGGCCTGTGTTCGTGGACGCCTGGGACGCGCGTGTCCACAACAATATGGCGCACATCGAGCTCACGCGCGGTGCGGATGCTGTGTTGATCGCGCCGGCCAGCGCCGATTTCATGGCCAAACTGGTGCATGGGCTCGCCGACGACCTGTTGTCCACGCTGTGCTTGGCCCGTGCCTGCCCCTTGCTCGTCGCCCCGGCGATGAACCGCGAGATGTGGGCCAACCCGGCCACGCAGCGTAATGTCACCCAGCTGCGTGCGGATGGGGTCACCGTGCTGGGGCCGGCCTCTGGCGAGCAAGCCTGCGGCGAGACCGGCGACGGGCGCATGCTGGAAGCGCACGAATTGCTGGCCGACCTGATTGCCTTTTTCCAGCCCAAAGTACTGGCCGGACGACATATCCTGCTCACGGCAGGCCCGACCTCGGAACCAGTTGACCCGGTCCGAGTGCTAAGCAACCGTTCCTCCGGCAAAACCGGCTACGCGCTGGCCCGTGCCGCGCGCGAGGCCGGGGCCCGTGTCACCCTCGTCACCGGCGCGACCGCCCTGCCGATTCCGCGCGGCGTGGCCTCTATCCCTGTGACGACCGCGCGCCAAATGCATGATGCGGTCATGGCGAACGTACACGACGCCGATGTTTTCATTGCTGTCGCCGCCGTGGCCGACTGGCGCGTCAAGAACGTCAGCGAGCAAAAGCTAAAAAAAACCAGCGAAGGCGGTGGCGCGCCTGTGATGGAATTCGAACCGAATCCCGACATTCTGGCCGAAGTCGCGAAGCTGCCAAATGGGCCGTGGTGCGTGGGTTTCGCCGCGGAAACGGAAAAACTCGCTGAACACGCCGAGGCCAAGCGTCAGCGCAAAGGCATTCCGCTACTCATCGGCAATCTGGCGCAGAAGGTCATGGACGCCGACTCCACCGAACTGGTGTTGTTCGACGAAGAGGGCGCTCACCCCTTGCCGGGCGGCCCAAAACTCGACGCCGCCCGTCGGTTGATCCGCGAGATTGCCGCCCGCCTGCCCTCTGGCCGCTAAACGCGCCCAGCCCGTGCGCCGACGGCCGTGAGGCGCGATGCACGGTGTAGGCTGGCACGCCTTACTGCAAGGCCCGAGAAGCCCAATCCGCCAATGGAATGGGCTTGTCGCTATCGATCAGCCGCGCGAGCAACAGCTGCATCTGGGGCCAGCCGCCGCGATCCGTGGGCCAGCTGTACGGCGTCACCGGCCGCCATTGCCCGTCGTTCGCGCGTTCTGCCATCACAAAGCGAAAGGTGTAATAGCCCGCCAACCCCATACGCAGATCGGTCACAACCAGACGATCACCGATCTCGTCGTAGCGTAGCCAGTCATTGGTAAACCAGCGCAGACGCTCGTGCAGCGGCACGCCATCCAGCACCGTCGTCTGCGCGGGACTAAGCGGCAGCCGCAGCATCTCGGGTGGACCCCGATCAAACCAGCCGCTCACGGCCTCGTAATAATTCCCCTGACCATCCTTGGCAATCACGCGCCAAAGCAAGGTGTTAAACGGCATTGGCGTCGCCAAGATAGCTGTCGGCCGAATCCCCTGCTCCTGCAATGCATGCTCGACGCGATGCTCCGCATGCCAACGCCCCCCAAGCGCCACCCCCAAATACACCGTACAAAACGCCAAGGCTATCGTCATCGCCACACGCAGCTTGCGCGTGCATCCGACCACGGCGCCGACCAGCACTGCCAGAGTCAGGGGCACGGTAAACACCGGGTCGATGATAAAGACCGCAGACCAGCTCTCCGGGATGCGCGCCAGCGGCCAAAAGAGTTGCGTGCCATACACCGTGAATGCATCCAGCACGGGATGCGTAATCAGCACCAGCCATATCGTGAGCAACAGCCGCCTGCCGCTATACGGCGCGTCAGGCCATTTTTTTCGTATCAGCCAGGTCATCACCACGGCCAGCAGCGTCAGCACGAACACGGAATGTGAGAAGCCACGATGAAACGTCATCCGCGAGACTGGATCGGCGTACCGGATCAGTACGTCCATATCGGGCAATGTGCCCAGCAGCGCGCCATACAAGAGCGCCTTGCGACCCTGTGTACGCCCCAGGAGAGCGCCTTGTATGCCTGCGCCCAATACCGCTTGTGTGAGTGAATCCATAAAGTCAGGCTAGATGAGGTCCAAGGACGGCGTACATACGCCAGGGCGCCAGAGCCGTCCCGACGCGACAGGCGTTAAGATACCGCACTGAATCCATCGTTGGCTTTTTCCCAGGACGTTCCCCCATGCGCTTCGACGGCGAACCTAAAGATGGCGATTTCGTGCGCTACATCGAGATGCTCAATCGCGAGGCAGGTGGCACGCCCGGCGCTGTGCCCAAACCCGAACGAAACGGTTTTAAGCTGAGCCTGCCGAAACCGGCCTGGGGCAGGGATGATGCGGATAGCACTTCCGCCCCTGCGAATCCCCGCACATCGCAACCGCGAGCAAACAAGACCGTCACGCCGGGCGCCACGCGCGAAGATGACGACACGAGCGCCACGACGCTGGCCGCGCGCAGTAGTCAGCGGCACCTGTCGCTGGGATTGGGTATCGCAGCTGTGGTCGCGCTGTGGAGCGCGCTGCATAAACTGTTCGAGGCGATCAGCACGCACACGCTGGACCTCGACGCATTGGTGCCCGTGATATTTTTGCTCGTCTGCGCGGGAATGTTGTTCAAAGGCGCTCGTGGGGTGCGACAAAAGGCTGACAGACCCGCGCCTCCGTTACCCCCCCTCACCACCATCCCGAAGGGCCGCAAGCCAACGCGTTAAAGCCCTGGCGCCTAGCGCGCCGGTGCTAACATTTCGCCCCTCTATCGAATTTACGGAGCCCACGTGAGCGACATCTCAGCCGGCCTTACCGCCGACCAGGCAGCCACGATGCTGACCCTGCAAGACAAATTGAACAGCATCATTAACCCGGACTGGATCAACGCGGGCTCGCGTTTCCTGCGCGCAGCCTTCGTGGAATCCGCCGAGGCGCTGGAGCATCACGGCTGGAAATGGTGGAAAAAACAAACCATCGACCTGCCGCAGGTGCAGATGGAGCTGATCGACATCCTGCACTTTTACCTGTCGCACACGCTGGTAGAGGCCCGCGGATCGGCCGAGGACGCCACACATCTGCTCGTCGCGGATCTGGATTCCCCGGACGGCATCGCCCTGGATGGACACACCTATCGTCTGCCCGACCTGGATATCCCGCAGCTGCTGGAGCTGATAGGTGGTCTCGCGGTGTGCGGTCGCGCCAGCTATAAGACGCTCGAGCACACCATGGCGCGCTGCGAGCTGACTTGGCAGGACGCTTTCACGCAATACGTCTCCAAGAACGTACTGAACCTGTTCCGCCAGGAAAACGGCTACAAGACCGGCACCTACGTCAAAATCTGGAATGGCGAGGAAGACAACGTCGTGCTCGCGCGCCTGATGTCTACGCTCGACCCGGCCAGCCCCGATTTCGCGCAGACCCTGCATGCGGGCCTGCAGGCGGCGTACAGCGATATCACGCGTTAATCACGCCGCCTCGATCACGGTCTGCAGGAACTGCTGCGTACGCGCCTCCTTGGGGTTGGAGAACAAATCCTTGGACGGCGCGTCTTCCACCACATTTCCTTGGTCGAAAAACAGTGTGCGATCCGAGCTGCGCTCGGCAAAGCCCATTTGATGGGTGACCAGGATCATCGTCATCGTATGTTGAGAGGCGAGGTCCTGCAGGATCTCCAGAATCCCGCCGACCAACTCCGGGTCCAGCGCCGAGGTCACCTCATCAAACAGCATGATTTCGGGCCGCATGGCCAAGGCGCGCGCAATGCCGACGCGCTGCTTCTGCCCACCAGACAATTGCGCCGGATAGGCATCGAGCTTATCTCCCAGCCCCACCAACTGCAGATACTCTTGCGCCCGCTGCGCGGCCTCATCGCGCGACAGGCCCGCCACATGGATGGGCGCCTCCATCACATTACCCATCGCCGTCTTGTGCGGGAAAAGGTTGAAGTGTTGGAACACCATGCCGATCTTGCCCCGCACCCGCCGGACATGCGCGGAATGCGGGCCCATGTCGCGCCCCTTAGCGTCCTTCCACATCGACTCGCCATCAATCAGGATTTCGCCATCCGTCGGCCGATCCAGCGTCATCAGCAAACGCAACAACGTAGATTTCCCCGAGCCTGAGGGCCCGATGATGGACACGGTCTGCCCGGCAGGAATATCGAGATTGATCCCACGCAGTACTTCGATCTCGCCATAGCGCTTGACCAGATTAGTCAGGCGAATACTCGCACTCATCGTGACCCTCCGAATTTTTTCAACCACGCCTCCAGGCGTCGCACGCACCAGGCAGCCGCCAGACTCAAGACCAGGAACAACACGCCCACGATGGTCAGAGGCTCGGTATAGCGGAACGTAGCCGATCCGATAATCTTGCTCTGCTGCAGCAGCTCCACGACAGTGATGGCCGACAAGAGCGGGGTATCCTTGAACATCGCCACCAGATAGTTTCCCAGCGCGGGAACAACCGGAGGAATCGCTTGCGGCAACACCACGCCCATCGCCGTGCGCCAGGGAGACAGATTCAGAGCAGTGGCCGCCTCCCACTGCCCTCTAGGAACCGCTTCAATCCCGGCGCGATAGACCTCGGCGCAATAGGCCGCATAGTGCACGCCTAGCGCAAGAATGCCCGTTGTCAGCGGCGACAGCTGCACGCCGGTTTGCGGCAAAACATAAAACAGAAAATAGATCTGCACCAACAACGGCGTGCTACGCACAAACTCGATAAACAACGCGGTGGGTGCGCTGATCCAGCGCGACCGCATACGCCGCAACATCGCCAGCACCAGTCCCAGCGTCACGGCCAGCGACATCCCGAGCAGGGTCGCCTGAATCGTGATCACCAATGCCGACCCGAGAGTGGGCAATATCTCCCAAGCAAACTTCCAATCGAATATCGGATTCATCGGACCCGGAACCTCCGCTCTAGCAAGCGGATACCCGCGGTGATAACAAGCGCCACGGCGAAATACAGCACCAACAGCAACAGAAATACCTCAGTCGTGCGTAGCGTCTCGGCCCGCAACATTTGCCCGCGAAACGTCAGGTCCGTGATGGTGATGAGCGACACCAGCGCCGTATTCTTCAATAGTTCAATCAGGAGGTTCCCCGTCGGAGGCAGCATCGCGGGAAAGGCCTGCGGAAGAACGATGCGGCGCATCGTCTGCCCTGCCGTCATATTCAAGGCGACGGCGGCTTCACGCTGCCCAGCCGAAACCGCCAGGATCGCCCCGCGCACCACTTCCGCGCCGTAAGCCCCGGCGTTCGCGGCCAGCACGACAATACCCACTGTCACCGCCGGCAGCTTCAAGCCGAATAGGGGCAGAACGTAATAAAACCAGAACAACTGCACCAGCGCCGAGGTGCCGCGAAACACCTCGACATAGCCTAGAGCGACCCAGCGAATCAAACGGTGCCGCGACAAGCGCGCCAGGCCCGCAATCAGCGCGAGGGGCACCGCCAAGAGCGCCGCTCCCCCAGTGATCCGCAGCGTCATCCATAAGCCGTCGATCAACGGCGACAGGAGCGTGGTCAGACCTTCCATCGACAGCGCCACGCGTTATTGCCCGCTCGCCGCGTTTTCACCACACAGCTTAGCGGCCGTCATATCGCCGGGTAGTTCGGTCTCCGTAAAGCCAAACGGCTCCACGATTTTGGCGTGTTCTTCGCTACCAATGAACTTAGCCAATTCCGCGTTGAACGCATCCACGAATTCTTTATCGTCCTTGCGGAATGCAAACGCGCCATAGCCTCGTACGCTCTCGCCATCGATCACCGGGTCGGTAAATGGCTCCGCCTTTTCCAGATCGCCCGAGGCCGACTTCTTCATCAGGTCGTTGATTGTCATTGCCGTGGCACCATAAGCGTCCGCCCGGCCCGCCTGTACGCCCGAGAGCGCGCTGACCACATCGGGGAACACGACGACGCGGTCCAGCGGCATGTCGAGCTTGCGCGCGTATTCGCTCTGGATCGCGCCCACCACGACGCCCAGCTTGGCGCCATCCTGTTTAATCAGGTCATCATAACTATGCAGGTTTTTGGGGTTGCCCTTGGGCACGAGGAAGGCTTCACCGACGCCATACGTGGGGTTCGAAAACGCCGCCTGCTTGCACCGTTCCGGCGTCACATACATGCCGGCGGCGATGATGTCGAAGCGCTTTGCCTGAAGACCCGGAATGAGCGAGCCAAATTCCGTCAACACACCCTCGACTTCATTGATCCCCATCCGCTTGAGTACGACGCGGGCGATTTCCACCGCCTCACCGGTGATGCGATTCGAACTACTGTCCATATAGGCGTACGGCGCCTCGTTGGCATAGCCTATGCGGATGGTACCCGCGGCCTTGGCGGCTTCAAGCGTGCTCTGCGCGGCGGATGCACCGCCGCCGACATTGGACTTCTGGGCGGACGTGTCTGGCTCGGAATCTGAGCATGCCGCCATCAATCCAAGACTCAGCGCCAGCGCGGCCCATTTTGTCGTCTTTAGAAGGTGTGTCATGCCAAAGCTCCCAATCAGATAGTTATGGATAGAACGGATTCACACGAAATGGTACGTCAATTAATTATTTCAACACAAATCACTTGGCGACAAAAAACGGCAGTGATTACATCACTGCCGTTCTTAAAAAGACCCGTCCGCGTCGTCAGAGAGACGAATTTCGGACGGATGACCAGCCGATTAGCGCTTAATCAGCATAAGAGAAGCGCCCATCGCGGATGACGCCCATCACGCGTGCACGCTCGTCGAACCCTTGATGGTCCGTCTTGCTGATATTTAATACGCCATTGGGCACCACCAGATCGCGCGTGTCTTCCAGCGCGTCGCGCAACGCTGCACGGAATTCTGGCGTACCAGGCTTGGCCCCGGTTTTCAGCGCACGGCCAACTGCCGAATCCAACAGCATCCAGGCGCCATACGCATCGCCTGCGAACTGAGTCAAGGTATTGGCGCCGTATTGCGCCTCGTACTTGTCCGCGAAACCGACCGCCACGGCCTTGACAGGGTTGCTATCGGGCAGCTCGCGTGCCACCACGCCGGGGCCCGTGGGGAACAGCGTGCCATTCACATCCTTGCCGCCCACCTGCAGGAATTCGAGCGTGCCGATACCGTGGGTTTGATAGATCGGGCCCTTGTAGCCACGCTCGAGCAGCGTCTTTTGCGGCAAGGCCGCCGGGGTCCCCGATCCGGCGATCAGGATAGCGTCCGGTTTGGCGGCCATGGCTTTGAGCACCTGCCCCATGACCGACGCATCGGTACGCTGAAAACGCTCCTGCGCCACGACTTTGATATCGTTGCCGGCAGCCTTCGTGAACTCCGCCCACCAGCTATCGCCATACGAATCGGCAAAGCCGATAAAGGCGACGTCCTTGATGCCTTTACGCCGCATATCGTCGACCAGCGCAGACGCCATCAACGAATCGTTCTGCGGCATCTTGAAGGCCCAGCGGCGCTTGGGGTCGTCAACCGGCTCCACAATGACCGACGATGCGGCCAGCGCCACCATAGGCGTTCCGGTTTCGGCCAGCACGTCCAGACCCGCGAGCGCGGAAGCGGTCAGGTTCGGGCCGACGATCGCGTCCACCTTATCCTCGGAGGTCAGCTTGCGGAAATTGCGCACGGCGCGGCTGACGTCCGAGCCATCGTCCAACACCACATAACGCGCGGGCTCACCACCCAGGGTGGCCGGCCACAGACGCACCGCATTATTGGTTTGGATGCCAATGGCCGCTGCGGGACCGGTGGACGAGATATCGACGCCAATCACCACCTCGGCCTGGGCCGACAAAGATAGCAACGACGCGAGAGTGGCGGCCAGCACGGCCAGACGTGACAAACGTTTAGGCATGAGTAAGTCCTGCAGAAAAAGAAGCTGGGTGGGATCTGCGGAGAGCACGCATGCCGCAGACGCCTGCTATTCCAGACGATCCAAATCGACCCGTAGCGCCCGATTCAAGGGCGTGGCGACTTTGACACGCAGATCATAACTGTGAGCGCGCAGAATTTCGCGCTTCACATCGAGAATCTGCTGCGAATGCATCGAAAACTCGGTCAGCCCCAGGCCCAGCAGCAGTCGGGTCAGCCGCGCATCGCCCGCCATCTCGCCGCATACGGCAACGGGCTTGCCCAGACGGGCGCCTACGTTGATGGTATTGGCCACGAGCCGCAATACGGCTGGGTGCAGCGGATCGTACAGGCTCGCCACATCATGATCGCCACGATCAACCGCCAAGGTGTACTGAATCAGATCGTTCGTCCCGATGGACAGAAAATCCAGCGCCTCGGCAAACGGCTCGATCGCGATGGCGGTGGCCGGCACTTCGACCATGGCGCCCACCTCGACTCGCGGTGCATAAGCCTGCCCGCGTGCGTCCAGCTCGCGGCGCGCGGCATCGATCGCCGCCAGGGCGGCCCGCACTTCCTGCATGTGCGCCACCATCGGCAGCAATATGCGAACATGACCATGGGCGGATGCCCGCAGGATCGCGCGCAGCTGCGTCGCAAACATCTCCGGATGCGCAAGGCAATACCGAATGGCACGCAGCCCCAGCGCCGGGTTCGTGGCCACGGTGGCCTCGTCATCCAGCGTCTTGTCCGCGCCGATATCCAGCGTACGTATCGTCACCGGCCGCCCGGCCATGGTGCGCACCACGTTCGCATACGCCTGGTATTGCTCTTCCTCGTCGGGCAAGGAGCGGCGGCCCATGAACAGAAACTCGCTGCGGAATAACCCAATGCCGTCGGCGCCGGCGGCCAACGCCCCTTCGGCCTCGTCGGGCAGCTCGATATTGGCATTCAACACGATGGTGATGCCATCGAGCGTGATGGCCGGCTCATCGCGCAACAGCGCCAGCGCGGCGCGTTCGGCCGCGTAGGCGACTTGCCGGTCCCGAAATTCCTGCAAAATCGACGCGGCCGGGTTCACCATCACGACGCCGGATGCCCCGTCTACCACCAGGGTATCGCCATCGCGCACCAGGTCGCGGACATTGCCCAACGCCACGACGGCGGGCACGCCCATACTGCGCGCCACGATCGCCGTGTGCGAAGTCGGACCACCCAGATCGGTGACAAACGCGGCAAAACGCCCGCCACGCAGCCGCACCATGTCCGCCGGTGAAATATCGTGCGCGACCACGATCAGCGGATCACTGCCGTTTAAGTTCGCCGGATCCACCAGCGCGGCCGGCCGCCCGGACAGCACACGCAACACCCGCTCGATAACCTGACGCACATCGGCGCCACGCTCGCGCAGATACTCGTCTTCCATGGCCTCGAACTGCTCGCCCAGGATCTGCCCCTGGGCCGCCAATGCCCATTCCGCGTTGTAGTTGCGTTCCTGGATAAGCGCCTGGGTCTGCTCGGCCAACAACGGGTCGCCCAATAGCAGACAATGCACATTGAGCATCGCACCCAATTCGCGCGGCGCGTCTTCGGGCAGACTGTCGGCTAACTGCTGCAGCTCGGTTCGGGCCACGGTGAGCGCCTGCATCAGGCGGTCGCATTCCGAGGTGATGTCTTCCGGGCCGATACGGTAATGCTCGACCTCTAGCGAAGCCGCGCCCATGACGACAGCACGGCCAATCGCATACCCGCGGGCAACGCCTTTCCCATGCAACGCCACCACGGTGGTGGTGGCCGCAGTCGATGCAGTCTGGGTAGGAGCTGCCGGTCGCGAGTTATTCGTGCTCACCGAATTTGCTGTCGAACAGGTTCTGAATATCGATCAACGCCTGCTCGGCGTCGTCGCCCGTGGCTTCCACGCGGACGGTCACGCCCTTGCCAGCCGCCAACATCATGACGCCCATGATACTTTTCGCATTCACGCGCTGGGCGCCGCGCGCGATGAAGATTTCGCTGCGGAATTTTCCTGCCAGCTGCGTCAGCTTGGCCGCAGCGCGTGCATGCAGGCCGAGTTTGTTGGAAATAATTATGTCGCAGATCGGCATAATGATCAGTCTACCTGTAAACAACCTTGCACGCCGCCCGCCAAAGCCTTGGCTCGCGCCTGCGCGAGGCCCTGATCGCGTGAAGTCAGGGCGCGTAACAACATCGATGTATTCAGTCCAGCAACCACGCAGCATTCCGTGCCGAGCGCCTGGGCGTCGTCGACGGCGCGCTTGGCGATATTTGCGGGCGTCGCGCCCACGAGATCCGTCAGCACCAATACGCCCTGTCCGCGATCCGCCTCGCGAATGTCGCGTAACACGGCGGGCGCGATGTCCTCGGGCATGTCGTCCGGCTGCACATCGTGCACCGCCATCAGGTTGCCCGATTCTCCCAGCACATGGATGGCGAATTCGCGCATGGCCTCGCCCAACGGCGCATGCACCACAATGACGATCCCAGTCATGCCGGCCTCTATGCCGCTACCGCGCGCTCGAGCGCCGCGGCAAACATATCGGCCACATCGAAGCCGGTCTGTTCGGTGATTTCCACGAAACAGGTGGGGCTGGTCACATTGACCTCGGTGACATACTCACCGATCACATCGAGGCCCACCAGCAGCAGTCCTCGTGCCGCCAGGGTAGACGCGACGCGTTTGGCGATCTCGGCATCACGGGCAGAGAGGGGCTGAGCGACACCACGGCCACCCGCGGCGAGGTTCCCCCGCGTTTCGCCTGCGAGCGGAATCCGAGCCAATGCGTAGGGCACGGGTTCGCCGCCGATAAGCAAAATGCGCTTGTCGCCCTCGACGATCTCGGGGATGTAGCGTTGCGCCATGATGGTCCGCTGCCCGTTATCGGTCAGCGTTTCCAAGATCGCACCCAGATTCGGTTCTTGCGCTTGCAGGCGGAAAATACCAGTGCCGCCCATGCCGTCCAACGGCTTGACGATCACATCCTGATGCTTGGCATGAAACGCGCGTAGACGCGCCATATCGCGCGTCACCAGCGTAGGCGCCGCCACATCGGTGAATTCCGTGATGGCCAGCTTTTCGGGATGATTGCGAATGGCAGCCGGATCGTTGAAGACCTTCGCGCCCTGCGCCTGGGCATATTCCAGCATATGCGTGGAATACACGTACTCCATGTCGAAAGGCGGATCCTTGCGCATGACAACGGCGTCGTAGTCGGCAAGACGCACATCACGCATATCGCCGGCGTCACGCCACCAATCGTGCCCATGCAGATCGGCACCATCGACCAACTCGATGGGCGTGCTGGCAGCATAGACCACGCCACCGTCGATAAAGAGGTCACCCTGCAGGGCGACGCTCAGTGTGTGGCCGCGCGCGACCAACGCGCGCATCATGGCTACGGAACTGTCCTTGTAGGCCTTCAGCCGCGGCAAGGGGTCAATAACGAATAAGACATGCATAGTGATATCCCGGTCGCGCGTGGATACCGATCCAGGCGCCAAACCGCCATCGTAACGTGGTGACCCGCCTCGCCGGGCGGAAATGTGACCTTTTCGTGACAACGGAGCCAGCCGCAAACCGCAGCCGACTCCGTTCGCAAGCCTTAGCTGGCCGCCTCGCCCTTGCCCGGCGCCTTTTTACGCGGAGCAAGCACCATGACCATCTGACGGCCTTCGAGCTTGGGCATGGCTTCGACCTGCGCCAACTCGGTCAGATCGTCGCGCACGCGTTCGAGCACGCGCATGCCGAGCTCCTGGTGAGCCATTTCCCGGCCGCGAAACCGCAGCGTCACCTTGGCCTTGTCGCCTTCTTCCAGGAAGCGGCGCAGGTTGCGCAGCTTGACCTGGTAGTCGCCTTCGTCGGTCGCCGGGCGGAATTTGACTTCCTTGACCTGGATGACCTTTTGCTTGGCGCGAGCCTCGGCTTGCCGCTTTTGTTCGGCGTACTTGAACTTGCCGTAGTCCATCAGACGGCAGACCGGGGGATCCGCATTGGGCGCGATTTCCACCAGATCCACGTCAGCTTGTTCGGAAAGACGGAACGCTTCGGCCAGCTTTACGATACCCAGCTGTTCTCCGTCCAGACCTATTAGACGCACCTCGGGAACACGGATTTCACCGTTGATGCGATTGGCTTTTTCAGTGGCGATGTTGACAACTCCTAAAAGATTTAAGCAGCACTGCTATCGGTTTTGACGACATTGCGTCGAGCGGCGACGTCCTCGGCCAGGCGAGCCGTAAAGGCCTCAAGCGGAATCACGCCGAGGTCCAGGCCGCCCAAACCGCGCACCGCAACAGTGCCATTCTGCTTTTCCTTGTCGCCCACGACAAGGATGTACGGCACCTTTTGCAGGCTGTGCTCGCGGATTTTACGGGTGATTTTCTCACCACGCAAATCAGACTGGACCCTAAAGCCTTGTTTTTTAAGGTTTTGCGCGATTTCAGCCGCATAATCGGCGGAAGGCTCGGAAATACAACACACAACGGCCTGCACCGGCGCCAACCAAGGCGGCATGGCACCCGCATGGTTTTCGATCAGCATACCGATAAAACGTTCCAGCGAACCGAGAATCGCACGGTGCAACATGACCGGCGCACGGCGCTGATCCTGCGCATCGACGTATTCGGCGCCCAGACGCACCGGCATCGAGAAATCCACTTGAATGGTGCCACACTGCCAGTGACGACCGATCGCGTCCTTCAGCGTGTATTCGATTTTGGGACCATAAAACGCCCCTTCTCCCGGGGAAATCTCAAACTCGCAGCCGGTACGGCGCAGACTTTCCATCAGCGCATTTTCGGCCTTGTCCCATATTTCGTCCGAGCCGATGCGTTTTTCCGGGCGGGTGGCGACCTTGTACAGCACCTCGTTGAACCCGAAGTCGCGATAGACCTTCTGCAACAGCGCCGTGAAGTCAGCGCATTCGTCTTGCAACTGATCCTCGGTACAGAAAATGTGGCCGTCATCCTGCGTAAAGCCGCGCACACGCATCATGCCGTGCAGCGAACCCGAGGGTTCGTTACGGTGGCACTGACCGAATTCGCCATAACGCAGCGGCAGTTCGCGGTACGAGTGCAGACCGGCATTGAAGATCTGCACGTGGCCCGGGCAATTCATCGGCTTAAGCCCGTAGACGCGGTTCTCGGATTCCGTCGTGAACATGTTTTCACGATAGTTATCCCAGTGGCCGGTCTTTTTCCATAGAGACAGATCCAGAATCTGCGGTGCTTTGACTTCCTGGTAACCATTGTCGCGGTACACGGCGCGCATGTATTGCTCGACCTGCTGCCAGAGGGTCCAGCCCTTGGGATGCCAGAAAATCAGCCCCGGCGCCTCGTCCTGGAAATGGAAAAGATCGAGTTCGCGACCGATCTTGCGGTGATCGCGGCGCTCGGCTTCCTCGAGCATGTGCAGATAGGCTTCCTGCTCTTCTTTCGTGGCCCAGGCCGTGCCGTAGATGCGTTGAAGCATCTCGTTGTTGCTGTCGCCGCGCCAGTAAGCGCCAGCGACTTTCATCAGCTTGAAGACTTTCAGCTTGCCGGTCGAAGGCACGTGAGGGCCGCGACAAAGGTCGACGAAGTCGCCTTCGCGATAGAGACTCAGCGTTTCATTGGACGGGATCGACGCGATGATCTCCGCCTTGTAGTCCTCGCCAATGCTCTTGAAATAGGCCACGGCGTCGTCACGCGTCCACTCCTCGCGTGTCACCACTTCGTCCTTACGCGCAAGCTCGACCATCTTTTTCTCGATGGCGGCCAGATCTTCGGGCGTAAAGGGACGCTTATACGAAAAATCGTAATAGAAGCCGTTGTCGATGACCGGACCAATGGTCACCTGAGCATCGGGAAACAGCGATTTAACCGCATAAGCCAGCAAGTGCGCCGTCGAGTGGCGGATCAGATCCAGACCGTCGGGGTCCTTTGCCGTGACAATGGCCAGCTTGGCGTCTTCGCCAATGCGGAAACTGGTGTCTACCAGTCGGGGCTCACCGTCGGACAGCGTGACCCGGCCGCCCAGCGCGGCTTTGGCCAGCCCGGTGCCGATGGACTGCGCAACCTCGGCGACCGTCACCGGGGCCGGGAACTGACGCTGCGAACCATCGGGCAATGTGATCTGTACCATCGAATTATCCTGGGGAAGAAACAACAAACGCGGCTGTCGGCCGCGTTTGTCTAGTTACTTTTGGGGGCTGTCGTACCACTGACGAGAACCCGACGCTGGAAAACACTAACGCGACGAGAGGCGGAGGTTTCCGGTCGTAGTTCGTGCCGAGTCGTTAATCATTTCGCTAGCCACCTGTTGCAGACACCGCCGCCTAAACGATAAGAGGCGGGCCTTGAAAAAACTATTGTATCACCGGCGCTGCACCCTGGCGCGCCGCCAACTGGCCTACGGGTGAGTCCTATTTATCCGCGTTTTCCGGGGCCGCGCAACCTAGCCCGCGTCACTTTGGATAAGGTCGTAATGGAACATTTCTCCCTCTACGTCCACTCAAGGGCTATGTCTACGATACCGACCCCAAGCCTATCCGAGCCCGCCGCCCGTCCCAAGTATGTGGAGCGGCGTTACCTGTTGCTGTCAGGCACCAGTCATCGTGTACGCATTGCCATCCTGGATGATCATCCCGTGATCACGCTGGGTGTCGCGGCGTATCTGCGTGCCCAACCGGACTTTGACATCATCCATACCGAGACCAGTGCGGACACGCTACTGCAAAAGCTCACCCATCACCCCTGCGACGTCGCCCTGGTGGATTTTTACCTACCCAAGCAGCCCTGGGACGGCGTGGCGTTTATCCGCCGTCTGCGGAGGCGCCATCCCAATGTGGCGGTCATCACATTTTCGGCGGGCGTGCCAGCCGAAACGGAGTATGCAGCTTTTCGAGCCGGTGCGGCGGGTTATCTGCCTAAATCCGCCCCACTGCCCACGCTGGTCGAGGTGATTCGCGCGGCATGCAGCCCCAACGTGGACGGATTTATCACCCACAAGGATGGCGTCCTGCAGCTCACGCCGCCGCACCATCCGGACACGAGGCTGACAATCTCCGAGATCGAAGTCCTGCGCCTGATTTCGCAAGGACTTTCCGTGACCCAGATCTCGAATCGCCTGTTGCGCAGCAAAAAGACCGTCAGCACGCACAAGCGTCGCGCCATGTCCAAACTGGGTTTGGCCGACGACCTCGCTCTGGCCTTGTATCTGAAAGAGAAGTTCGACCAGCCCGCGGGCCCGTGATCCTGATGCAAATTGATGCCCTGCTTCCGCTTTACCCGGACGATGCGAGCCGGCGTCAGCTGTTAACTCAGGCGCTGGCACAAACACGATCCGATATCACGGCTCTGGCACGAGCCCGCTCGATGCAGGATCATGACGCTGCCCTGCAGGCGGTTCACCGCGCGAAAGGTACCGCCAGTTTTTTGGGAGGCGACGAAACTGCCTTGCGCCATTTCGACGAGCTCACCCGGCTCATCAAACTGGCACAACAGGTATCGCAGCGACCCTCGACCCTCAGCTCTGGAGGCACACGCACTGTCTCCACAAGTGCGGTCTCTGTCGATGACTCAGCAGTGCTGGCCGCCTACGCGCGCGTCGAATCGGTCCTGCGAGAGCTGGAATCGAAACTCCAGAGCTTGATGGCACCGTACCGGGGGCACTAGCGTGGGGCACACCCCGTGCGCACCCTCGGAATCGCATTCACTTACAAAATGATTTTTCCCGTATACTGAATACGTAGGGCGGCTACCGTCCGTGCCAGTGAAATCTGAAGGAGTGTTGTCATGCCTGTCAGTCAAACTGAAAACGATCAATCGGACACCCTGCTGTGTGCGACTGCGACGCAAGCCGAAATTGCCGCAGCTCTCACCGCGGCTTCGCAGGTGAAGGCGCCCGCCTCCACGGCATCCCAACTGCGCCAATACATGCAGCAAAACAGCGCGGCGCAGTACGGACATGCGGATGCCGTACTCAGTCTGGTGAATAGCCAGGAGGCGTGAGCCTCCCCCATCTAGTACGCGCGCCTCCCCAGCCACACTGTGTTACGGTGTATATGCGGATACCCCGCATACAAGGAGGCAAGATGAAGACCCTGATCAAGTATCGTATGCTGCACGGCGGCGAGGGTGAAGCACTGATGCCCGGCGCAATCACCAACCTTTCCGACGCCAAAAATCAGCTAGCGCACAAGAAATCTTTGCCTACCCCGCAGCAAGGCTCCGGCCACGACATCGACGCGATACTCAACGAGGGCGGGATCGATCCTAACTCGCTCGAACTTATCCAACTGAGCGAATAGTCCAAGAAGCTTTTTGAACACAAAAAAGGCCACTAACTCGGTAAGTTAGCGGCCTTTGTTTCAGTACCTGAGGCACTGAACTGCCTGAATTCTGGTAGGCGGTATTGGAATCGAACCAACGACCTCTACGATGTCAACGTAGCGCTCTAACCATCTGAGCTAACCGCCTATTGTCTTTCGAAGACGTTTGCCTTGCGAAGAAACGAGATTATGCACGAGTTTTTTGGCTTGTGCAAGTAGCCTGCAAAAAAATTTGCGAGGGCCCTTTTTTCCTTTCAGCCGGCATAACGCACCGCCCGTCATCCGCCCTGCTTCACCTCCGACTTAAGTGCAGGCGTGGGTCGCGCCGTCAGGGCAAGCAGTATCACCGTCGTCACCGCATAGATAGGCACGCTACGCATATTGCGGAACATCATCTCGGTGAGACTGAACTGCGCATATCCCAGGGTGAACAACAGCCCTATCGTCGCCCAGGTATGAATCCTTTGATCCCGATCAGCCGCGCGCCGCAAGAACACCGCAGCGGGCACGAAGTAAAGCGCCAGAATGCTAAGCAAACCGAGCAAGCCATACCCCGCCGCGGCACCGATAAAGTCGTTATGAGGTTCGCCAAACTCGCGCGCGACCACGTCGGTGACGACACCCTGCGACTTCAGTTCAGCCAGCTCCTGGCGGAAATTCGCGACGCCCACACCCGCGATAGGATGATCTTTGAACATCATCCCCGCCGCCGTCCAAAGCTGCATGCGTATGCCTACCGAGGTATCGCGATCTCGTTCCGCATAACGTTGTACATCCGTGACGATCTCGCGGAAACGGCTGCTTTCGGAACGCCACACAAGCGCCGTCGCGATGGCTAGACACAACACGGCCCCGACCGCGAATAGCGTCTTTGTCCGCCACGTCCACTCGCGCTTGGCCAGCAACAGCACCACAATCAGCACGACAAAAAGGCCCCAGCTGCTACGCGTTTCAGACACCCACATCGCAACGACGGAAAAGATACAAGCCAACACCTTGATAGAGGTTTCGCACCGGGGCCAGCGTGACAGTTTCACCGGAATGGCCAACAAGCAGGCAAAACCAAAGAACAAAGTCAGATCGGCAAAGGCCACGGCGTTATACCGCCCGCCAAACTCCGATACGGCCCCCCGGCCCAGGTCGGGCGAACACAGAATCACCACCAGCATCGCCGATCCTGCGAATGCGCTGATCAAGAAACCCCACTGCACGTGCTCCAGCCAAGGTTTGGGAACGCGTAGCAACACCCAGAGGATCGGAATCGCGAGGGCGAACCGCAGTAATTTTTCGAATTCTGAATTGCTCCAGCTGCCGTTGATGGCGTTGGCTAGCAACATGGCGGCAAACGGAGCGGCAAGTGCGAGCGCAACTGGTCCCAGCGATCGCCAGTCACCAGGCACCCAGCCTTGTCTGATGTTAGCAATGATCAACATCACACTTAGCAACGCGCCAAGATAAAGCGCGATAGGCCCACCAATATCGCTGATGAGCGCCATCGCGGGCACCAGAAGCGCCAATATTGTGATGACTGCGGAAGAACGACGCGGCAGGCTGGCGCTCGGTGCGAGACCCGCCGGATGACTTGCAACAACCATTTTTATCTAAACAACCTGACTGAATCCGGTTAAAAAAAGCCTAGCGCGAAATCGCAGGCTGACCTTCGTACTGCTTTACCAGCCGTCTGAACGCCCGCATGACCTGAGCCGGCCTTAGCCATGTGCGCCAGAGTCGATCGCGCAAGCGCCCGCCGGGAATATACGCCGGGTAGACAATTCGTGATGGCGACCATCCGGGCCGCCAGGCGCGGGTGCGAGTGGGCCTTCCCGTTAATGTCAGCGTCGGTATCCCAACGTTCGAGGCGAGATGGCCTACGCCGGACTCGTTCCCAATAAACCATCCCGATTCGTGCAAGGCCGCGGCGACATCCGATAGCGATTCCGATTGGCAGATACCGAGCCCCAGCGCTTCAAGACAGCGCCATTCAGCGCGCTCATGCGGTGCCAGAATGAACATGGGCTCATACCCCATCGCCACTAACTGCTGTGCCAACTGAATAAAGTGTTCGGGAGCCCAGCAGCGTTGCGATCCTGTCGAGGTGGGATGGATGGCGACGCGGCGGACATGATGGCGGTGCCGCAGGCCAGCAAGCGGCACCAGGCCATTATCCAAACCTACCTCGGGCAAACCCAGTGCATCGTGGCAATAGTCACGAATCTGGTTGAGCTTGATGAAACCTTTGCCGGTAATCACTACGTGTGCATCGTAGTAAAAGTAATGCCGCGCATGGTCGTGCAAAGCATACGGCCAGCCCACATGCATCTGTGCCGCGCAATCGAAATCGGCGAGCACCTTGCCGGCTTCTGCCTCTGAAAGCGAGGGGCGTACGTCCAGCTTGGGAAACCAAGCGCGAAGCATATACGCGTAGTCGCCAAAGACCGTCACCCGGCGGGAATTGCGCGCCAAGTTCTGCGCCATATTCATCATGAGCAAGGTGTCGCCCAAGCGCGGCGCCATCAGCACGGCGACCGACTGTGCTTCCCTCAACTGCTGCTCATGCTGATCCAAGGCATATGTGGGCATGCCACGGGCCGGTGTGGCCATAGGTCACTCTCTGTCGGGCCACAGCGGCCAAAAGGGTTCGAGTATAGACAACGAAGCCGACGCGGCACGGCGATGTGTGACATTTATGCCACTTCAAGTCGTCTGACTTACAGATCTTGGCACCGATGCCATGCGCAGAGCATCTCGACAGAAATGGGAAAAAGCGTCTGCACGGCGGCCAGCAGGCCAAGCAGCGCGGTCGAAGACCGCGCTGCTTTACACGCAGTCGGCAGTCCGAACAGCGTGCATCAATGCACGGATCTTGGACTCCGACTTGATGCCCGGGGCATCCTCTACGCCGCTGCTCACGTCCACGGCCCAGGGTCGAATGGCGCGAATGGCCGCGCCCACATTTTCGGCGTGCAGCCCGCCTGACAACACAATGGGCCGGGCCTGCACGTCGCTGCGCACGTCGCGAAGCAAGCCATGGTCAAAGGCTTGTCCGCTCCCCCCGTAGCCCTTGCTGTAGCTATCAAACAGCCACGCGGCGGCAGCTGCATATTCGCGGCATGCCGAGGCGAGCGTCTGCGCGGTATCCATTCCCGGCGCACCTGCCCGGAAAGCCCGCATAAAACGCACACCGTAACGGCTGCAGTCCTGCAGGGATTCGTCGCCATGGAACTGCAGTAAGTCCGGCTGGACCTGCTGCAACACGGCTTCGACCTCTTGCGGCTGCGGATTGACAAACAGCGCCACGACGTCGACGAAGGCCGGCACGAGCCGCCGCAGTTCGGCAGCCCGTGCAGGGTCCACGTAACGCTTACTGCCCGGATAGAACACAAAGCCAATCGCGTCCGCCCCCGCCTGCACGGCGGAGGCAATATCCGATTCGCGGGTCAGACCGCAGATTTTGACGCGAGTACGCATGATGCTGTGTTCGTTCCTCAAATGCCCAGCGGGTTACTTAAACACCGCACTGGGATCGCTGTCGTCGCCATACGGATTGCTGCCGTAAGTCGACTCGATCTCGATCTTCACCGTGTCGGGGTCAACGGTCGACTGCCCGGCCTTATAGTGCATGACCATACCCGGGAACACCATCACCGCTGCCACCATGGCCAACTGAATCACGATAAAGGGTACCGAGCCCCAGTAGATCTGGCCTGTGGTGACAGGTTCAATGCGATGACCAGTGACTTTGTCGATATAGGCTTCCTTCGGTGCCACGGATCTCAAGAAGAACAGCGCGAAACCGAACGGCGGGTGCATGAACGAGGTCTGCATATTCACCGCCAGCAGGACGCCGAACCAGATCAGGTCGATCCCCAGCTTATCAGCGACCGGCCCCAACAGCGGTACGATAATGAAGGCCAGCTCGAAGAAATCGAGGAAGAACGCCAACACGAAGGTCAGCAGACTCACCACGATCAAGAACCCCCACTGCCCGCCCGGCAGGTCGATCAACAAGTGCTCGACCCACAGGTCCCCGTTGACACCGCGGAAGGTCAGGCCGAACACCGTTGAGCCAACAAGGATAAACACCACAAAGCAGGACAGCTTGGTCGTGGTATCCATTGCCTGACGCATCAGATCCAGGGTGAGGCGCCGGCGGATAAGCGCCATGATGATGGCACCCACGGCACCCATTGCCCCGCCTTCTGTAGGCGTGGCCACACCGATGAAGATCGTCCCCAGGACGAGGAAAATCAGGAACAGCGGCGGGATCATCACAAACGTGACGCGCTCGGCCAGCGCTGACAACATCTTCAGATTGAAGACCTTGTTAACGATGGCGATGACAAAAGCGGTCAATCCCCACAGCAGCAGGCTCACCACCACTTTCTCGTCCACCGGGGCGGTGTCTTTCTCCAACCAAAGCGTCAGGAAATAGGCAGAAGCCGCGGAGATCAACATCAACACCAGCAGCGATCGGCCACCGCGCGATCCATTGGGCTCGCGGAAAGCGCGTGCTTCCTCGGGCAATGCGGGCGCGCTGGACGGCTTGATGATCGACAGCAGCACGATGTAGAGGATGTACGAACCCGCCAGCAAAAAGCCCGGCACCATGGCGCCACGATACATATCGCCGATGGAACGCCCAAGCTGGTCGGCCAAAATGATCAGCACCAGCGAAGGAGGAACGATTTGCGACAGCGTGCCTGACGCCGCGATCACGCCCGTGGCCAGACGCCTGTCATAACCGTAGCGCAGCATAATGGGCAGCGAAATCAGGCCCATTGAAATCACGGAGGCGGATACGACACCCGTGGTGGCGGCAAGCATTGCGCCGACCAGCACGACGGCAATTGCCAGCCCCCCACGCAGAGGACCAAAAACCTGCCCAATCGTCTCCAGCAGGTCCTCCGCCATGCCGGATCGCTCAAGTACCAGTCCCATCAAGGTAAAGAACGGGACAGCCAACAGGGTGTCGTTGGAGACAATACCGAACACCCGCTGCGGCAAGGCCTGGAACAGCGAAGCGCTGAACAGACCCAACTCCATGCCGATCAGGCCGTACAGGATCCCGTTAGCGGCCAGCGCAAAAGCCACTGGAAAACCCAGTAGCAAGAACACGATCAGGGTGCCGAACATGATCGGCGCCATGTTTGCGATAAAGAACTCCATGATCAGGCGCCCTTGTTCTGTTGTTGTTGCAGGAGCGCGGCTTCACGCTCTTGGGCTTCACGGGCGATTTCTTCGGCCAGGAGCTCTTCGGCGGTCTTGGCGTCTGTCCTGGCCAGAGGGTCAGGTCCTTGACCGCGCAGATAGGCGATGCACTTGATCAGACGCGAGATCCCCGCGAGTACCAGCAACCCGAAACCGATGGGAATCATCAGCTTGACCGGCCAACGCACCAAGCCGCCGGAGTTCGACGACTGTTCGTTCGTGATGTACGAATCCATGAACATCGGCCACGACAGATACATGATGACGATCGCCATCGGCATCAGGAAAAACAGCAGGCCGAAGATTTCGATATAAATCTGCGTACGCTTGGGTAATTGGGAGGACAGAATGTCCACCCGCACGTGTTCGTTTTGCAGGAGGGTGTAGCCAGCGGTCAGCAGGAACATGGCACCGAACATGTACCACTGCAATTCCAGCCAGGCATTGGAACTGACGCCAAACACCTTACGGACCACTGCGTTGCCAGCGCTCACCAACACGACCAGCAGGGTGACCCAAGTCACGGCTTTGCCAACCCGCACATTCAGCGCATCGATAGCGCGCGATAAAGCGAGTAATGCTTTCATGATGAAGTATTGAGGTAGAAAGAAGGAGCGCACAGCCGGGTATGGCTGAACGCACGGGCACGCAGGCGTCACCGGGGGTAACCGGCCAATCGTCCCAGACGTGCGCCGCCCCCTTGTCGCCCCGGCTTTTGGCGGTACGAAAACGAGCGGAAAGCGTTAGATTTTATAACGTCCCGCTGATCTGTCCCCGACCGCCTGTCTGGAGGGCGATTTATTTGCCCCGCACAATCGTCCCCATAAACCCGTCGAAACTACCTTCGGCCACGCGGAACCACGGGATTTCGTTGTCGCGGAATGCGACCATATCGTCGTAGATTTTCTTGAAATTGGGGTCCTTGGCCGAGAATGCATCGTAGACCTTGAGCGCTTCCTGGTAGCACGCATCCATGACGGCCCTCGGAAACGCCTTGAGTTGAGCGCCCTGCGACACCAGCCGGCGCAGCGCTGCGGGGTTCTCGGCGTCGTAAGTGGCAATCATGTCCGCGGTGGCGGCAGCGGAGGCTTGCGCCAAGACGGCCTGATAGTGCTTCGGCAGGCTGTTATAGACGCCCTGGTTCACGTAGAGCGAGACTTGCAGTGTGCCTTCCCACCAGCCCGGGAAGTAGTAGTACTTCGCGACTTTATGAAAGCCTAGCTTCTCGTCGTCGTAAGGGCCGATCCATTCGGCGGCATCGATCGTGCCCTTCTCCAGTGACGGATAGATGTCACCACCGGCGATTTGTTGCGGGACAACGCCCAGGCCCGACAGCACAGCGCCGGCAAAGGCGCTGGCGCGGAATTTCAGGCCACGCAGATCGTCGAGCGTCTTGATCTCGTTGCGGAACCAGCCGCCCATCTGCGTGCCGGTATAGCCGCAGGGAAAGTTGACGATGTTGTACTTCTGAAAGAGTTCGCGCGTGAGCGTCAAGCCATTGCCATGACGCATCCAGGCGTTCATCTGGCGCGTGTTCAGACCGAAGGGCACGGCGCCATCAAAGCACAGCGCGGGGTCTTTACCGAAGTAGTAATACGAAGCCGTGTGGCCGCATTCGATCGTGTTGTTCTGAACGGCGTCGAGCACCTGCAGCGCGGGCACGATTTCACCCGCGGGGAACACACGGATATTGAATTTTCCGTCCGTCGCTTCCGAGACGTATTTGGCGAGATTTTCGCCGCCACTGTAAATCGCGTCGGCACTGCGAGGAAAGCTGGACGCCAGGCGCCAGTTGAGTGTGGGGGCATCCTGCGCCAGCGCGGGAGCAGCCAGAGCCGCACCACCTGCCGCGGCACCTACCGTAGCCTTTTTGAGGAACGAACGACGTTGCATGAAGGGAGTCTCCTGATTAGACAACGCTGCGAACGCGCGCCGTTCGTGTGAAACGGCGGCGTTGGGTGACAGCTCGCGTAAGAGCCGACATATTTTTCTTCCGCGATCACCTGAGCCGAAATGATCGGTTCAGGCTGCGAGGCTCTACAAAAAAGGGCCTCGCCGCGTGGGCGTTGGCAATCATATAGCGAGCGCACGCGCTTGCCCTCCTGCTGATTACCCTAAGCAGAGGTGAAGGGTGACAGCAAGTGTTTTCCGCCATCCGTGTCAGCCAAGCCAAACTCCGGCGGGTATTCGATCGCGGATAGATAAAGGCCGTCTGGCGAAAAGGTGGGAGCTGCCAATCGCCGGTCGCGCGCGGCCAATAATGTCGTCAACCAGGTTACCGGCTCGCGTCCCTGACCGATTTGCAGCAACGCGCCCATCAAGTTGCGAACCATGTGGTGCAGAAATGCGTTGGCGCGTAATGTGAAGACGAGAAAGGGGCCGCGTTCTTCGATATCCAGCTGATGCAGCGTCCGAACCGGGCTGGTGGCCTGGCACTGCGACGAGCGAAAACTCGAGAAATCATGTTCACCCAGCAAGGTCGATGCGGCTTGCCGCATCGCCGCGACATCGAGCGGCTGGAAACACCAGCCGGCGCGGCCAGCCCAGAGCGGTGGTCGTACTCGCCCACGCCATAGCAGATAAACATAGGTGCGCGAGCGCGCAGAGAATCGAGCGTGAAACGCCTCGTCGACGGGTTGGGCCCACTGCACGGCTATGCTGGGAGGCAAAAATGCGTTGACGCCACGCACCCAGGACTCGGCGCGTCGCGATAAGGACGTATCGAGATGCACGACCTGCATCGCGGCGTGCACACCCGTGTCCGTGCGCCCGGCGCATAGGGTCGGCACAACGCCATCGATGCCCGCGAAACGGCCGAGCGCGGCCTCGAGCGTATCTTGCACGGTTTGCCGGTGTGGCTGCGTCTGCCAACCTTGCCACGGCGAACCGTCGTACGCCACTCCTAATGCGATGCGCGGCATATCGGTCAGGGACGCGGATTGCGTGGTGGCGTTTCGTCGGAGGGTGGCGTGTCGAGGTTCAGGTCAATGCCTTCGAGCTTGCGCGTGAGCATGGCCGTGTCGACGACCTGCTCGCCATAGGCGGCGTCCTCGTTTTCATCCGCGCGGCGCGCACCCGCACGGCGCATCATCCAAGCGATGATGAGAACGATCAGGGCGAGCGCTGCGGTAACGATGGCGAGAAGGTTGTCCACCAGCCAATTCCCTGTCGAGGCATTGCTTTGGGACGCTGCGCCACCCGCAGCGGCGGCAAGGTCCTGGGCCTCCGCTTCGGTAGTCGCTCGACTCGGTCCGCCGGGGAGAGCGAGGCCATCGCCCGAAGAGGCGGATGCCGCGCCAGCAGGCGACGTAGTGCCTGGCGCGCCATACGATCCAGGCGTGCCAACGCCTCCGGGAGTCGAATTCGCCGCATTGGAGCCGGCCGATGATCCACCGCCTGTCCCGCTTGATCCCGCTGCTGATCCGGCTGCGCCAGAACCGGTCGCGGGTGCTCCTGCCGCGGACGATCCAGCCATTGGCGATCCGGCTGCTGATGAACCCACACTTGACGAATCTGTCGCCGGTGATCCCGGCACTGCTGAGCCCGCCTCCGATGATCCCGTTACCGTAGAGCCGCCTGCTGCGAGCGATCCTGCCGCAGCTGAGCCCGAGGCGCTGGAGGCCGCTTCTGCGCCCTGTGCGTTGGAGCCTCCTGCGTTTGTCCTCGCTGCGTCAGAGCCCGCTGCACTACCGCCGACCGTTCCTGACCCGGCAGCTACGCCGGCCTGCCCAGCACCCGCTGCGCCACCCTGCCCCGCTACATTGTTCGGATCTGCGCCTTGCGACGGCACACCGGTTGTCGCAACCTGGCCCTCGGCCCCAGCAGACGAACCGCCTATCGAGCTTTGCCCAGGCACAGTTGTCGGCGAAACGCCACCGTTCTCACGCAGCGCCTGCGCCTTTGCCGCTTCGTTCAATGCCTGCACATTCCCTTCCAGGGTCTCCACTCGCAGCCGTGCATCCTGCAACGCATGCTGACCGGAGGTGCGTACATCTTCTTGCGCCTGCGTCGGATTGGAGGCGCTCAGTTTCAGGCGGTCTTGTGCGACCGGCGCGGCCTTGTGCTCGACGGCCGGGGTGGCGCTGACTTGCCCGGCATCTGCACTGCCCGCATTGCCCACGGCAGCGGCGCTGGCGACCTGAGCCCCGGCCCGCCCCCGATACTGCGCGAATTCTTCGAGATGCTGCAGATAAATGCGTTGCGCCTGCGCCGGGTCCACGGCGCGTATCGTGGCGGCATCGGGAATCGTCAAGCGCTCCCCGGTACGCAACAGATTCATGTTGTTCTGAATGAACACCTCGGGATTCGCACGCCAGATGGCCACCAGCATCTGAATAATGTTGGCGTCGGGAACCTCGTAACGCCGCGCAATGCGGAATAAGTTGTCGCCGGCTCGCACGGTAGTGGTCACGGCCGCGCCGCGAGCAGGGTCCACATCGCCCACCCGCGCCGATTGCACGGGCGTCGCGCTAGCGCGTTGGGGAACGAGTATCGTCACTTGAACCTGACGACTGCCGGATTGCGAGCGCAAGTCAAGCAAGACCTCTACCGTCGAGGTCGCAATGGGTTGCGTCGACTCCAGGCGCACCGTTTTGCGGTTCGCTTGCGCGCCGGGCAGAACACGCACCCGCAAGCTGTCGACCGGCACGGGCGGCACGACGCCGGCGCGCTGCCAGGCGGTGGCCGGCGGCACACTTATCTGCAAAGAGGCCTGTTCTTCAGGTGTCAGATCGGCAAGCGGGACCACCACCTGCAGCGGCGCGCCGGGCGCAGACACCACGCGCGCGTGTCCAACCGTTGCGGCCTGCGCCAGCGATCCGCTGAATGAACCTAGCGCCAGCGCGACGGCCCAGTATGCGGCGCGGATGCGGTAGGGATGCGAATAGCGACGAGAAGGCGAATTCATGAGGAAGTCCTGCGGATTCAAATACCGGCCTATGCTGGGCGAAAGTGTAATGGATCGACTCCGATTCACAAATTGATGCCGCCCGCGCAGTCTCGCAAACGGGAGAAGCAGCCGAATAACCGATGGCCTGCGTGACGAGCCTGCCGCTGATCTCGACGAATAAGCAGTAACACCAGCGATAAAAAAACGCCGGCATCGCTGCCGGCGCTTTTCGCTATGACATTGCTGCGGGATGCGCGATCAGGCTTCCGACAACGCGATACGCAGCATACGGCGCAGCGGCTCGGCCGCGCCCCACAGCAGCTGATCGCCCACGGTGAAGGCGCCCAGATACTGCGGGCCCATCGACAGCTTGCGCAAACGACCCACGGGAATGTCGAGCGTGCCGGTCACTGCAACTGGCGTGAGCGCGCGCACGGTGTCTTCCTTGGTATTCGGAATGACCTTGGCCCACTGCGTCCCTTCGGCGATCAAGCCTTCGATTTCGTCCAGCGGCACATCGCGCTTGAGCTTGATGGTCAGCGCCTGGCTGTGGCAGCGCATCGCACCGATACGCACGCACAGACCGTCAATCGGCGTGGCCGGCGTGCCGAAGGCTTCGCCGCGACCGAGAATCTTGTTGGTTTCGGCTTCGGCTTTCCATTCCTCGCGCGATACACCGTTGCCCAGATCCTTGTCGATCCAGGGAATCAGGTTGCCGCCCAGCGGCACGCCGAAATGCTCTTGCGGCAGCGCGGGGTCTTGCTGTGCGGTCAACACACCGCGATCGATTTCCAGAATCGCCGAGGCGGGATCATCCAACAACGGCTTGACGGCCTGATTCAACAGACCGAACTGCGTGAGCAGCTCGCGCATGTGCTGCGCGCCACCGCCGGAGGCGGCCTGGTACGTCATGGAGGTCATCCATTCGACCAGATCGTTATTGAAGAGACCTGCCAGACCCATCAGCATGCAGCTGACCGTGCAGTTGCCGCCGACGAAGTTGCGCACGCCGCGCTTGAGCGCCGCATCGATGACCGGACGATTGACCGGATCGAGCACGATGATGGCGTCGTCCTTCATGCGCAGGGTGCTCGCCGCGTCGATCCAGATGCCGTTCCAGCCGGCTGCGCGCAGTTTCGGGAACACCTCGGTGGTGTAGTCGCCGCCCTGGGCCGTGACGATAATCGGCAGTTTTTTCAGAGCATCGATGTCGTAGGCGTTTTGCAACGGGCCTGCGCCGTCGGCCCACGAGGGCGCCGCGCCGCCAGCGTTGCTGGTGGAAAAGAATACGGGATCGATCAGGGCGAAGTCGTTTTCGTCACGCATGCGTTGCATGAGAACGGAACCGACCATGCCGCGCCAACCGACCAGGCCTACTGCTTGCGTCATTTTCAATGCTCTTGAGGTTGATAAATAAGGGAAAAAACGAACAATACCGACAATTTATCAGATTAAACGGGCTGATGTTGTGCGGTTTTGCATCGCACTGGCGGCACGCCACCGTGAATCAAATGGCGTCATGCCAAACAAAAAGCCCGGCGAGATTCGCCGGGCTCTGAAGACGACCGGCTGCTATCAGGCGAGCGCTTTCAGTACGGCGTCGCCCATTTGCGAGGTCGACACTTTCGTCGTGCCTTCTTCGTAAATGTCGGCGGTGCGCAGGCCCTGACCCAACACCTTGCGCACTGCGCCTTCGATGCGATCGGCCTCGGCGGCGAGGTTCAGCGAATAGCGCAGCAGCATGGCGGCCGACAGAATCGTCGCCAGCGGGTTGGCGATGCCTTGCCCGGCGATGTCGGGAGCCGAGCCGTGGCTGGGTTCGTACAAGCCTTGGCCGGAGGCATTGAGCGACGCCGACGGCAGCATGCCGATCGAGCCGGTCAGCATGGCGGCCTCGTCCGACAGAATGTCGCCGAACAGGTTGCCGGTCACAATGACGTCGAACTGGCGCGGATTGCGCACGAGTTGCATCGCGGCGTTATCGACATACATGTGCGACAGCTCGACATCGGGATAGTCGCGCGCGACTTCGATCACGATGTCCCGCCAGAACTGCGAGGTTTCCAGCACGTTGGCCTTGTCCACGCTGCAGAGTTTCTTGCCACGCTTGCGCGCCGATTCGAAACCAATGCGCGCGATGCGGCGCACTTCGGAATCGGCATAGCGCATTGTGTCGAAACCCTCGCGCTCACCGGCGAAGGCACCGTCTTCGGCCGTGCGCACGCCGCGCGGGGTGCCGAAGTAAATGTCGCCCGTCAGTTCGCGGATGATGAGGATATCCAGGCCGGAAACGATCTCGGGCTTGAGCGAGGACGCGCTGGCCAACTCGGGGTACAGAATCGCGGGGCGCAGATTGGCGAACAGGCCCATGGCCTTGCGCAAGCCGAGGATGGCTTGCTCGGGACGGAACTGGCGCGGCAGGCTGTCGTATTTCCAATCGCCCACGGCGCCAAACAACACGGCGTGCGAGTTAAGCGCCAGATCGAGCGTGGCCTGCGGCAACGGATGTTCGAACTGATCGTAGGCCGCCCCACCCACAGGGGCTTGCTTGATATCCAGCGACAGGCCCAGCGCGCTCAGCACGCGCACGGCTTGTTCGACGATCTCGGGGCCGATGCCGTCACCGGGCAATACGGCGATGTTATGCGTCATGAAGAAAACCTATTAATGAAAATCTAAACGTTCGAGGCTTCAAGTGATCGTCAGGCGATCGGCCGGCTTTCCAGCCAGGGATGGCGTGCCAGGCGCTCGGCCTCGAAGGCGCGAATCTTGTCGGCTTGGCGCAGCGTCAAGCCGATATCGTCGAAACCATTCACCAGACAATACTTGCGGAACGGCTCGATGTCGAATTCCAGCTCGCGGCCATCGGCGGCGATCACGACCTGACGTTCCAGATCGATACGCAGTTTATAGCCCGGGAATGCCTTGACCTCATCGAACAAGCGCGCGACTTCCAGCTCGGACAGCTTGATCGGCAGCAGACCGTTCTTGAAACTGTTGTTGAAGAAGATATCCGCGTACGAGGGCGCGATGATGGCGCGAAAGCCGAATTGCGTCAGGGCCCAGGGCGCGTGTTCACGGCTGGAACCGCAGCCGAAGTTCTTGCGTGCCAGCAGGATCGATGCGCCTTGATAACGCGGCTGATTCAGCACGAAATCCGGATTCAGCGGACGCTTGCTGTTGTCCATGCCGGGTTCGCCATGATCCAGGTAGCGCAGCTCGTCAAAGAGGTTGGGGCCAAAGCCCGTGCGCTTGATGGATTTCAGGAACTGCTTCGGAATGATCAGGTCGGTGTCGACATTCTCGCGATCGAGCGGGGCCACCAGGCCTTCGTGAGTAGTAAATGCTTGCATGATGTCTGGACTCTTAACGGAAGTTGCGCACGTCGACGAAATGACCCGCCACGGCGGCGGCGGCGGCCATGGCCGGGCTCACCAGATGGGTACGCCCGCCCTGCCCCTGACGGCCTTCGAAGTTGCGGTTCGAGGTCGAGGCGCAACGTTCGCCCGGTTCGAGGCGGTCGGCGTTCATCGCCAGGCACATCGAGCAACCCGGCTCGCGCCATTCAAAACCGGCTTCGATAAAGATCTTGTCCAGGCCTTCGCGTTCGGCTTGCAGCTTGACCAGACCGGAGCCCGGCACGACCATGGCTTGCTTGACGTTGGACGCCACGCGCTTGCCGCGCGCCACGGCGGCAGCCGCACGCAGGTCTTCGATACGCGAGTTGGTGCACGAGCCGATGAACACGCGATCCACCCGGATATCGGTCAACGGGGTGTTGGGCTTTAAGCCCATGTATTGCAATGCGCGCTCCATGCCGCTGCGACGCACGTCGTCTTTTTCGCGATCGGGATCCGGCACGCGCGAGTCAACGGGCAACACCATCTCGGGCGAGGTGCCCCAGGTGACTTGCGGCTTGATGTCCTTCGCGTTGACTTCCACCACACGGTCGAATTCCGCGCCGGGATCGCTATGCAGCGTGCGCCAGTAGGTCACAGCCTGATCCCACAGCACGCCCGTGGGCGAGAACGGACGACCACGGAAGTATTCGATCGTCTTGTCGTCGACCGCGACCATACCCGAACGAGCACCGGCCTCGATCGCCATATTGCACACCGTCATGCGGCCTTCCATGGACAGGTCGCGAATCGTGCTGCCGGCGAATTCGATGGCATAGCCCGTGCCGCCAGCCGTGCCGATGATGCCGATGATATGCAGCACCACGTCCTTGGCCGTACAGCCGAAGGGCAGCTCGCCTTCGACCTTGATCAACATGCTCTTGTTCTTTTTCATCAAGAGCGTTTGCGTGGCCAGCACGTGTTCGACTTCGGACGTGCCGATACCGAATGCCAGTGCGCCCATCGCGCCGTGGGTGCTGGTGTGCGAGTCGCCACAGACGACCGTCATGCCCGGCAAGGTCGCGCCCTGCTCCGGCCCGATGACGTGCACGATGCCCTGGCGCAGGTCATTCATGCGGAATTCGGTAATGCCGTACTTGTCGCAGTTGGCGTCCAGCGTATCGACTTGCAGTTTCGAGATCGGGTCATCGATGCCTTGCTCGCGATTGAGCGTGGGCACGTTGTGGTCGGCCACGGCCAGGTTGGCGCTGATGCGCCAGGGTTTGCGGCCGGCAATGGACAGCCCTTCGAAGGCTTGCGGACTGGTCACCTCGTGAAGCAGGTGCCGGTCAATGTAGAGCAAACAGGTGCCGTCGGATTCCTGGTTCACGACGTGCGCGTTCCAGAGTTTGTCGTAGAGGGTTTGGGCCATGAATAGACTCACACAGTAGCCGGCTGGGCCGGTGGACATCGAAAGCAAAGATGCATTATGCCC
The DNA here is from genome assembly GCF_009763255.1 of Bordetella sp. 02P26C-1. Classification (GTDB taxonomy): domain Bacteria; phylum Pseudomonadota; class Gammaproteobacteria; order Burkholderiales; family Burkholderiaceae_B; genus Bordetella_A. The sequence continues at coordinate 59,175 of NZ_WSJB01000028.1, forward strand.
ATGCCCTCAAGCTAGTACAACGGCATCATTTATCCTAGTATAAATAGCACCACCTTGCGGGCCTGCAGCATGCCGACGCGGCGGCGCAGGCGGGACGAGGACCGAGAGTCGGGGCCAATAAAAAACGCCTCACGGCTTGAACCATGAGGCGCTATGACGTGCGCTTCCGAGGGGCGCCGGCAGTCAGGGTTTTGCTGAAGTCCGTGTGATGGCTTCACTACCCGCAGGGCACCGGGCTATTTAGCCCCCTTGGACTGCTCATACAACGGCAACACACGCTGGGAAGCCGACTGCAATTCGCTGATCCGTGTTGCCGCCGAGGGGTGCGTCGAGAGGAACTCAGGCGGGGCGCCGTCGCTGGCCGCGCCCATTTTCTGCCATAGCGTCACCGCGGCCCGGGGGTCATAGCCGGCCCGAGCGGCGAGTTCCACACCCATCAGATCGGCTTCACTTTCGTGTGTACGGCTGTTGGGCAAGGTGAACATCACGTCGGTCAGCTTGCTGCCCAGATCCGTCGATACGCCCGTCGCAGCGGCCAACACGGAAAGCCCTACGTTCGTGACCATCTGCTGAGACACGCGCTCGCGAGCATGTTCACGCAGGGCATGAGAAATTTCATGGCCCATCACGGCGGCCAGTTCGTCGTCGGTGGGCTTGATCTGATTCAACAAACCGGTATAGACGGCCATCTTGCCGCCCGGCATGCACCAGGCGTTCACATCGTCAGAGGTGATCACGTGCACTTCCCAGTCCCAGTTAGCCGCATCGGGACGGAATGCGCCGACTTGCTGCACCAGCCGCTGAGAAATGGCTTGCACGCGCTTGACCTGCGCGGGGTCCCGATCCAGTGCATTCTGGGATTTAGCCTGCTGGATCATTTCGGCATACTGTTGCCCCGCCTCTTGCACGAGCGCCTGCTCGGGCACCAGGCTGGACATATATTGCGTACGCTGCACGCCCACGGTACCCGATTGGGTGGTCTGCACGCCAGCGCAGCCCGCCAGGGCGAGCGTGGCTACCAAGCCAGCGCTGGCCAGCATGCGGCGCATCATGTTTTTATGCTTCGCGGTCATTTGAGTTCTCCAAGGCGACTCGTTGAATCCGACAGTTCAGGACCGGGGCGGCGAATGATCCGATCAAGCCCCGCACTGCGCGCGATGGCGCAGCGCGTGATCCATCAACACCAGCGCCAACATGGCTTCGACGATGGGCGTGGCCCGGATGCCGACGCAGGGATCGTGCCGGCCCAGCGTCTGCACCATGATGGGCTGCCCATTGCTATCGATGGAACGCCGCTCGACGCGGATGCTGGAAGTGGGCTTGATCGCCAGCGACACCGTGATCGGCTGCCCGGTGGAAATGCCGCCCAGCACGCCACCCGCGTGGTTACCGATAAACCCATCGGGCGTGATCTCGTCACCATGCTCCGAACCACGCTGCGTGACGCAATCGAAGCCCGCGCCGATGGACACGCCTTTCACAGCGTTCAAGCCCATCATCACGTGGGCGATATCGGCATCCAGGCGGTCATAAATGGGTTCGCCCCAGCCCACGGGCACGTTTTCGGCGATCACCTCGACGCGCGCACCGATCGAATCGCCGTCGCGGCGCAACTGGTCCATAAAGGCCTCCAGCTCAGGCACGATGGCCGCGTTTGGCGCATAAAAAGGATTGCCGGGCACATCGTCCCAGGAGACAAAGGGAATCTTGATCGGCCCGAGCTGGCTCATGTATCCACGGATCCGGATGCCATGCTGCTCGGCGAGCCATTTCTTCGCGATGGCGCCCGCGGCCACCGTGGGCGCGGTCAGCCGCGCGGAAGAACGGCCACCGCCGCGGGGGTCACGCAGGCCGTATTTGCGCGTGTAGGTAAAGTCGGCATGACCCGGGCGGAACGTGTCCGCGATGTTCGAATAGTCCTTGCTGCGCGCATCCGTGTTGCGAATCAAGAGCGCGATAGCGGTGCCGGTGGTGCGTCCCTGATAGACCCCGGACAGAATCTCGACCTGATCGGCCTCCTGGCGTTGCGTCACGTGGCGCGACGTACCGGGACGGCGACGATCGAGCTCGGCTTGGATATCGGCGGCATCCAGGGCGAGCCCCGGGGGGCAGCCATCCACCACGCAGCCAATGGCCGGACCATGGGATTCACCGAAATTGGTGACGCAAAAGAGAGTACCGAGTGTGTTGCCGGACATAAACGAAAGGAGTCAGGAAGCATTAAGGGGCAGGCCCGATTATGACATCACGCGGGCGTGGTATTGACGAGCAGCTGTGACAATCGGCAGCGGATGTGAATGCGCGCAGGCGATACGCACCCGGCCGTTCACGACGAGCAACTCACCTCGATTCCCCCCGCCCAATCGGGCGGCAATGCAGCGTAGGACTCATAGCCGGGCTTGGCGCGATAGGGATCGCGCAAGAGGGTCAGCAAGGTTTCGATTTCGCTGGCGTCACCCTCTTTGGCCGCGCGGATTGCTTGTTCGGCCAAGTGATTGCGCAGCACGTAAAGCGGATTGACGGCGTCCATAGCGTCCGCCCGAAGCTGGGCTGAGGCGTCGTCGGCTGCCGACTCCTCTGCGATCGGATCTTCGGCATGGCGCGCGGCCAGCTGTTCATACCAGGCTTGCGCGGCCGCTCTATCGATGAACAGATCCTGAAACCCTTGCGTCTGACCACGAACCGCATCCGCGAGCCGGCGAAATGTCAGCGTGAAATCAGCACGCTGGTCATGCATAAGCTTGAGCAGACTATCGAGCAACGCCTCATCCTCGGCCCGCCAGTGCTGAATGCCGAGTTTTTTGGCCATCCGCGCGTGAAACGCCTGAATGAACTGGGCCTCATAGCGATCCAAGACCGCGCGCAACGCGTCGCCGTCCGGCACCAGCGTGTGCAGGCTGCTAGCCAGCCGATGGAGGTTCCACAGCGCCACCGAGGGCTGACGGTTCCAGGCGTAGCGGCCTTGGGTATCCGAGTGATTGCAGATATGGTCAAGCTGGAATGTGTCCATGAAGCCATAAGGGCCGTAATCCAAGGTCAGCCCCATGATCGACATATTGTCCGTGTTCATCACACCATGGCAGAAGCCCACCGCTTGCCAATCAGCCATGAGCAACGCCGTGCGCCGGGTGACCTCGTCCAGAAAACGCAGAATGGCGCCCTTTTCGTCCGCGGTTTCCCCTTTGGGCGTTTGTCGGCATTCCGGGTAAAACCGGTCGATCACATAATTAACCAGCGTGCGCAGTTCGTCGGGCTGCTTGCGCGAGGCCCAATGCTCGAATGACCCGAAACGCACGAAGCTCGGCGCCATGCGCGTGACGATGGCTGCGGTCTCTACGGTTTCGCGCTGCACGGGATCGTCGGATACCACCAACGCTAGCGCACGCGTCGTAGGGATGCCTAGCCCGTACATGGCCTCACTGGCCAGATATTCGCGCACGGACGACCGCAACACGGCGCGTCCATCGCCCATGCGCGAGTACGGGGTCATGCCCGCGCCCTTTAGCTGCAATTCCCAGTTTCCCTCGGGTCCGATGACTTCACCGAGCAAATGTGCCCTGCCGTCGCCCAATTGGCCGGCCCACACACCGAACTGGTGGCCGCTATAGACGGCGGCCAGCGTATCGCCCCCAGGCAGCGGCTGCTGGCCGGAAAACACCTGCAAAAACGCCTCCGATTGCAGCGCACGCGGCGATAGCCCGATCAGGGCGGCCGCCTGCTCGTTGGCATGCAGCAGACGCGGCTGCGTCAAGCCCTGCGGTTGCAGCCGTGTATAAAACGTTGACGGTAGCGCCGCAAACGAGTTGTCCAGCCGTAGTTGGCTCAGGTCGTCATGCAGCCCCGAGGTGGATAAAGTCATAGTCGAGAAATCCGTCAACGAAAAGTATAGGGTCAGGCTCGCGGCAGCCGAACGGGGCCGCGTTTTAAGAAGCCGATCGCTGGCTGCGCGCCGCGCGCTTGGCGGGTCGTACGTAGCAAAGCGCCGAAATGAAGAATATGAGTGAAAGGGCAACTTCCATGCCCGCTAGCGCGGCGGAAACGGGCGCGGGGTCCGACATGACCCTCACTACGCCTTCCATCAGGTACAGCAGCACCAGCATCGATGCCCATTGATAGGTATAGACGTTGCCCTTCAACACGCCTCGCAGCGGGAACGCCAGCGGCAACGCCTTGAGCAATAACCAGGATCCCCCCGGCCGTATGGGCGCCAGCACGGTTTCCCAGGCGACGCACAGCACGATTAAAGCCAGCAACGAGGCCGAGGCCGCCCATCGGAAACGAGGGTTCAATTCAGCATTCATCCCGGGTTTTGCCCATAAAAAACGCCATTCGAACTGCTATTATCGCCCGATGAGCCGCATCGCTGAGCCACCCGCTGCCACGCAGCCCGCCGCCACCGCTACACCGCACACGCGGAGGTGGTCGCGTGCCGGGAAAATGCTGCAATTCGCTGCGCACCGAGCGGCGGAAGAACGCTTGCTCCAGGTGGCTTCGGCGCTGACGTTCACCACGGTGCTGGGTCTGGTGCCCATGCTGGCCGTTGTACTGTCGCTGTTCACCGCCTTTCCGGTTTTCCAGGAATTCCGCCTCGCGCTCGATCATTTTCTGGAAACCAGTCTGATGCCGCCCTCGGTGTCGGACAACATCATGAATTACCTGAATCAGTTCGCGCGCCAGGCGACGCGACTGACGACCATTGGCGGCGGTTTCCTGATCGTCACGTCAATCTTGTTGATCATGACAATCGACAAGAGTTTTAACGATATCTGGCACGTAACACGCCAGCGGCCGCTGCCGCAGCGCGCGCTGATTTACTGGGCGGTGATTACGCTGGGGCCCGTGGTCGCGGGCGCGAGCCTCTGGGCGACCTCTTATGTCGCCCGCGAATCGATGGGCTTGGTGCGCGACGTGCCGGAGATCATGAGTGCGATTCTCTACATCGTGCCCGTCGTGCTCACCGGCTTGGGCTTTGCCGCCTTGTTTGTCGTGGTGCCGAATCGCAAGGTGGTATGGCGCGACGCGCTGGCGGGCGGCTTCGCCACGGCTGTCGTGCTGGAACTGATGAAGGTCGCGTTCGCCTATTACGTGGCGCGCTTTCCGACTTACACCGTGCTCTACGGTGCCTTTGCCACATTGCCGATTTTCCTGCTGTGGATCTATCTATCGTGGCTGGCCGTGTTGTGCGGCGCGACGATGGCGGCGAATTTACCGCTGATCCGCATGGGCCGCTGGGAAATCCAACGTCAGCCTGGCGCCGTGTATATCGATGCGATAGCCGTGCTGCGCGCACTCAATCGCGCGCAAGGCCACCGCCCGGCGGGCAAACGCGCCAGCACCCTGGCGCGCCGCCTGCACCTGCACCAGGACGAGCTTAACCTGGTGCTGGAAAGGCTCGAAGATATGGGCCTGGTCGCACGCACAGCGGAAGACCGTTGGGTATTAGCCTGCGATCCTCGTAAAATTTCCCTAGCGCCCGTGGTAGACCACTTTCTGATTGACCGCGCGCAGCCCCGGTTGCGCGAACAGCCACAGATCATCGAAATCGCGGCGGCCACGCTGGCCGGAGCCCCTGCCCCCTCGCTGGACCAGCTCGAGCGAGCCGGGCCAACGAAGGAAATGGCCACCGACGCCCAGCCGACGCCGCTCGCCAATACACCAATAAAATCGGGGCCGCCGCCCCCTGGAGAAGCATCATGTTGAAAGTCAGCGAAATCCTGCGCGTGAAGGGGCACACCCTTTACACCGCGACCCCCGATACCCCTGTCGCGCAGGCGGTACAGACCATGAGCGAACAAGACATCGGCTCGCTGGTCATCATGGAATCCGGCATGCTGACTGGCATGCTGACCTTTCGCGAAATCATTCGTCATCTGCACGACCACACCGACCGCGACTGGGGCAAGACCACGATCCGCGCCATCATGGACGACGCGCCGGTCAGCGTTTCGCCCAACACCAGCGCCGAGGAAGTGCAGCGCCTGATGCTGGAAAAGCACGCGCGCTACATTCCGGTCATGGATGGCCCCACCCTCATGGGCGTGATTTCTTTCTACGATATGGCGCAGGCCATCGTGGCGGCTCAGCAGTTCGAAAACAATATGCTGAAGGCTTATATCCGCGACTGGCCCACGGACACCGATCCCGAGGCGCCAAAGTCGGAATAACGCCGGACACCCTCAAGCAACGGCTTCGCCAGCGGCTCGCTGTATGCCCAGCCAAGCCTCACGGATCAAGCCGGGGTCGTCGGAAGACAGCCGCGCCGCATCCGAGAGCATGCGCCGCCAGCGGCGTGCGCCGGATTGGGCGCTGAATAGCCCGAGCAACGGGCGCGTCATCACCCGCAGCGGCACGCCGCGCGCCACTTGCTGCGCGGTATATCCCACCATCGCTTCCACCACCTCAGCATCCGTGGCGATGGCATCTTCCGGCCACAGTCTGGCCGACACCTCGGTCAGCACCCGGGGCGTATGCCATGCGGCACGGCCCAACATGACGCCATGAAAATCCGCCAAGGCCGCCACCGATTGGTCGGCATCGGCGATGCCCCCGTTCAGCACAAAGATCGCATCCGGGAAATCGGCCATCAACTGGCGCGCCACGTCGTAGCGCAGTGGCGGAATCTCGCGATTATCCTTGGGCGACAGCCCCTTGAGCACGGCGTTGCGCGCATGGACAATGAATACGCGGCAGCCCACATCGTATTGCGCGCCCACAAAATCGCGCACGAAGGCATAGGACTCGTCATAGTCCAACCCCAGCCGATGTTTGACGGTGACCGGGACACTCACGGCGTCCTGCATCGCTTTGACGCAATCCGCGACCAAGGCCGGCTCGGCCATCAAGCAAGCGCCAAAGGCGCCCTGCTGAACACGCTCTGACGGGCAACCGCAATTCAGATTGATCTCGTCATAGCCCCATTGTTCGCCCAGCTTCGCCGCGCGCGCCAGCGCCGCCGGCTCGCTGCCGCCGAGCTGCAAGGCGACGGGATGCTCGGACGGGTCAAAATCCAGGTGCCGATCGAGCTTGCCGTGCGTCAGTGCGCCGGTCGTGATCATCTCGGTGTACAGACGCGCCCGGGGCGCCAAGAGCCGGTGAAAAAAACGGCAATGGCGATCGGTGACATCAATCATCGGGGCGACGCATAGCCGCCAGTCGGAGGGCTTCAACATACCTAAACACGCAAGGGAATCACGTATTTTACGGTGTATCCCTGTTTTGCTCGGGCGGTTCGCTCTTGGCATCCGATTACGTAGACTAAAATTGCTGCGCCCCTTTCGGCCGGCATCACCGTTATCCTGCCGCCGTCTAACCTGACTCGCTGACCCATGGCCGTTTTCACCCCTGTTTCCGATACCGACGCCCGCACGCTATTGACGCAATTCGATCTGGGCGACCTGGTGTCGCTGCGCGGCATCACCGCCGGCATCGAAAATACCAATTATTTTCTGATGACCACGCGCGGCGAGTATGTGTTGACGATTTTCGAAGTCCTCACACAGGCGCAACTGCCTTTCTACATCGAGCTAATGCACCATCTGGCATCGCGCGGCGTGCCGGTGCCGCAGCCGCAGACATTGCGCGATGGCAGCCGGTTAACGACGCTGCATGGCAAACCGTGCGCCATCGTGACCCGTTTGCCCGGTGGATACGAGCCCGCGCCAAGTGCTGCGCACTGTGGGCTGACGGGTGCGACGCTGGCCCGCGCGCACTTGGCTGCGCAGGATTTTCCGCTGCAGCAGCCTAACCTGCGCGGTCTGGCCTGGTGGGTCGAGACCGCGCCCAAGGTGCTGCCTTTCCTTGATCCCACGCAAACGCAGCTGCTCAATGCTGAGCTGGCGGCGCAGCAGCGCGCCGCGCAAGACCCGGCATGGCAGACGTTGCCGTCGGGGCCTGCCCATTGCGACCTGTTTCGCGACAACGTGCTGTTCGCGGGCACGTTCGACGATCCGCTCATGGGTGGGTTCATCGACTTTTATTTTGCCGGCTGCGATACCTGGCTCTTTGATGTGGCGGTCAGCGTTAACGACTGGTGCATTGAACGCGAGACCGGCCTGTTCATTCCTGAACTCGTCCAAGCATGGCTGGCGGCCTATGCCGAAGTGCGCCCGTTCACGGACGCCGAACGGCAAGCGTGGCCCACCATGTTGCGCGCCGCCGCACTGCGGTTCTGGCTGTCGCGGCTGTACGACTACTACCTGCCGCGCCCGGCTCAGACGCTAAAACCCCATGACCCGCGACACTTCGAAAGAGTGTTGCTGGCACGCCACCGCGCAGCCTTGCCCGAATTGCCCTGAGCGAGACAAGACTAATGCAAGCAGCATCCTTACCCGCATCCTATGGCTGGCAATGGGTTCGCGACGGCTTCGGTCTGTTCAAGAAGCAGCCCCTGGCCGTGTTCACCTGGGCGCTCTTCATCAGCCTGCTGGTGATGTTTGCGACGTTCACCCCGCCCGTCGGCCCGCTTTTGTTCGTGGCGCTGATGCCGATCATCACCGTCATGACGCTGGCGGCATGCAGACACATCGAAGCCGGCCGTACGATGCTGCCATCGATGTGGCCGCAACCCTTGACGCGCCCGGGCCTTCTGAAAAAACTGCTGGTGATGGGTGCGCTCTATGCCGGCCTGAGCATCACGGCCGGGCTGGTAACCTTCCTGCCCTTTTCGAGCGAATTGACCGAAGGCCTGCGCGTTGCCTCCATGGAAAAGGATTTGACGCCCTTCCTGGAGGCCATGCGCGTGCCGGTGATTCTATTCGCCGTCGCCTACCTCGTGATTGCCGCGCTGTTCTGGCATACCCCGATTCTGGTCGCCTGGCATGGACTGCGCTTGCCGCAGGCGTTGTTCTATTCGGGCGTGGCCTGCTGGCGCAACAAACTGCCATTTCTGGTCTACGGCGCGACGTGGGTGCTGGTGTTTCTGTTCATCGATCTGTGCGCCGGGGTGCTGGTCAGCATCGGCCTGTCGCCCGAGCTGGCGGGGACCTTGCAGATCCCGTTCAACATCGCGGCCGGTGGCGTCCTGTACTGCAGTTTCTATCCCGCCTATACAACGGTGTTCGATATTCAGGACCCGCTCGCGCAGTCGGACCAGCGGCCGGATCAGCCCGCTCAACCGGGAAGCTGAACTCCCCGGTCATTTACAGACGCGGGCACGGTGTGCCCGCGCAGGCAATGCAGTCACGCGTTAGTAGGTGGGTGCGCCCGTGAAGTTCAGGAAGCGCGTGCTCGAACCCTGGAAGGTCAAGCGCACCGTACCAATCGGGCCGTTACGCTGTTTGCCGATAATGATTTCGGCCGTGCCCTTGTCTGGCGAATCGGGGTTGTACACCTCGTCGCGATAGATAAACAGGATCAAGTCGGCATCCTGTTCGATTGCGCCCGATTCGCGCAGATCGCTCATCACCGGCCGCTTGTTCGGCCGCTGTTCCAGACTGCGGTTGAGCTGCGACAACGCAATCAACGGGCAATTCAGTTCTTTGGCCAGGCCTTTAAGCGACCGGCTGATTTCCGAAATCTCGGTTGCACGGTTTTCGCCGCCGCCATTACCCGCCATCAGCTGCATATAGTCGATGATGATGAGGCCGAGCTGGCCGCATTGCCGGGCCAGGCGTCGGGCGCGGGCGCGTACTTCCATGGCGCTCAATGCCGGCGTCTCGTCGATATACACCTGCGCATCCTGCATCAGCTGTACCGCGTGGGTGACGCGCGGCCAATCATCGGCGACGAGCTTACCCGTACGCATGCGATGCTGATCCAGCATCCCGACCGAGCCCAGCATACGCATGGCCAGCTGCACCGCGCCCATTTCCATCGAGAACACCGCTACGGGCAGACCCTGCTCGATGGCCACGTGTTCGCCGATGTTCATCGAGAACGAGGTTTTACCCATCGAGGGACGACCGGCCACGATGACCAGATCGCCCGGCTGCAGGCCCGAGGTCATCTTGTCCAAGTCCACAAAACCCGTCGGCACGCCCGTCACGTCCGAATCGGAATCGCGGTGATATAGCTCGTCGATACGCTCGACCACCTGGGTCAGCAGCGGCTGGATCTCTTGGAAACCGGCCGAGCCCTTCTCGCCCTCCTGGGCGATCTTGAACACCTTGGATTCCGCCTCGTCCAGCAACTGACGGGCCTCCTTGCCTTGCGGGTTAAACGCCGCGGCCGAGATCTCGTCGGCAATCGAGACCAGTTTGCGCAGCATCGAGCGCTCGCGCACGATCTCGGCGTAGCGACGAATATTCGCAGCGGAAGGGGTGTTGTGCGCCAGCGCATTCAGATATGCCAGACCACCGGTATCCTCGGCCTTACCGGCGCTGACGAGCGACTCGTTTACCGTGATGACGTCGGCCGGACGCGCCAGCCCGATCAGACGCGCAATATGATGCCAGATCAGCCGGTGATCGTGCCGATAGAAGTCCTGTTCGTCCAGCACATCGGCGATACGGTCCCAGGTCGTATTGTCCAGCAGCAAACCGCCCAGGACCGACTGCTCGGCCTCGACTGAGTGGGGCGGAACGCGGAGATATTCCAGTTGGGGATCAGCGGGTGTATTCAAGGACATGGAGAAAGCCAAATATCAGCAAGCAGTGAGCGGTCGTGCCGCGCGCAGACGCATTCGGGATAAGAACGAGGGAACAGAACAGGACAGCAGCACTGCGACAAACAGTGTCAATGATAAGTCAGTTAGAACCGGATGCGCTTGGCAAAAGGCCCTAGGGACGACCGGAAGATTACAACAGCGCGCGCAGCGTATCGGCGACGCGAAAGAAACCTTGAATATCACGTCCGCGCATTCGCCCGCCTATCGGACGTAGCACAGACGCCGAGCCGCATACGATCCGCGCCAAGCGCCGCAGACGTGCACGCACCTGCGGTGCCGGCCGGGCCTCGAAATAGGCATTCAGCATCAGCCCGCCCAGCCCTACCGGGTCCGGATCGTCGAGCTTGCGCAGACCCATCAGCGAAGAAATCATCTGGTAGAGGTCATACGCCTGCGCCATCGGCAAGGACAGTGCTTCGCCGATGTTTTCCTCGAAATCGATGCGCCAGAATTGCCCGTCGCGCAGCGTCACATTCCGGATCTGTGCGCCGCCGTGACAGTGCCCTTGGTCATGAAACTGCGCCAGATCGATGGCAATCCCGCGTGCCCATTCGCGCCGCTTTTCGACGAAAGCGGCACGCATCAGGTCGGCCATATCGTCGCCAACGTGTTCCAGCACGAGCAAGCCGGGCCCTTCTGCCCAGACGTTCGGCACCCGGCAACCGGCTTCGGATAAGCGACGCAGACGTTGGCCTTCGTACGTCAACCCATTGCGCAACAGCACCGACGGGCGCGGGAACTCGCCCAGGAACATCAGACTGCCCAGAGCGAGCCCAAAAGCACGCAGATACCGCAGCCCATAGCTCAATCCACGTAGCAAACCGGGTCGTCTACGCTTGACGACACAGCGCACGCCATCGATGGTCACCTCGCGTACGGAGGGTTCCTTGGAGGCGTCCACGGTGTCGAGCCAGGCCTGCAAGCCCGGTGGCGCGTCATGGTGGGTTGGCAACGACGTAGAGGGCATTTGTCGAAATCCGCGCGCTCAAGAAAAAAGCCGGCACCTGCGCCGGCTTTTTCTTGGGCTAACCGCGAGGTCTTAGGCCATTTCGCCTTCGACGACCACGTTCACGTCCACAACCACGTCCGGGTGCAGCGCGACTTGGATCGGGAACTCGCCGACGGCCTTCAACGGACCGTTCGGCAGACGGATCTGCGATTTTTCAACAGCGTCGAAATTGGCTTTGCGCAGGGCTTCAGCGATGTCGGCGTTGGTCACGGAACCGAACAGACGGCCGTCAACACCCGCTTTTTGCGAGATCTTGAGCTGGTAGCCGTTCAGACGGGCGCCCAGCGCTTCAGCAGCGGCGAGCTTCTCGGCCTGGACTTTTTCCAGTTCAGCACGGCGGGCTTCGAATTCCTTCAGAGCGGCGTCGGTAGCACGACGGGCCTTTTTCTGAGGGATCAGGAAGTTACGAGCGTAACCATCGCGCACACGGACGATTTCGCCCAGGTTGCCGAGGTTCAGGACTTTTTCGAGCAGGATGACTTGCATTTCAGTAACCCCGGATTAGTTGTGGTTGTCGGTGTAAGGCAACAGAGCCAGGAAACGGGCACGCTTGATAGCGGTGTCCAGTTGACGCTGGTAGTGAGCCTTGGTGCCGGTCAAACGGGCCGGGATGATCTTGCCGTTTTCTTGCACGAAGTCGCGCAGGGTGTCCAGATCCTTGTAATCGATCTCTTCGACGCCGGCGGCGGTGAAGCGGCAGAACTTACGACGCTTGAACAGCGGGTTCTGCTGCGTGAATTTACGTTTTTCTTTGCGTTTTCCGAAGAAAGCCATGATGTGCCTCTTAGTCTATCTGGGCCGGGGTGTTCTACACCGGTCCGTAATCTGGTGTCTGTTCCGACGTCTCTGCTATGCCACCAACGGGTCCTGCCCTGCACTGCCGGAAACTCGACGGGCCCGCTGCAAATGCAGCTTGACCTTTACCGAGTCCTTGCGCGCCGCAGCCAAAAAGCCTTGGACTTGCAATTCGGTCCCCAAGGGGGTCCCGGCCAACAGTTGCGCCAAATCGCCTAGGGCCACCGCCGTAATCGTCAGCTCGACGCGGCGCGGATGGCCGGCTTCGATGACTTCCGATTCGTGGGCCAGCAGCATTTCCAGCGCTGGCACGCCGGCGGGAGTGTGGCGCAAAGGCTCGCATTCGAGAACGCGGGCACTGAGTTCCAGGGTATTCATCCGCCAGGTCGTGGTGATAACAGCAGTGTTATCGGGTTATTGAGCTTGAGCAGGCGCCGCAGCTTCGGCGCTGGCCTTGCGGGCCTCTTCGCGCTCGACCGACTTCATCATGATCGAGGGAGCGGTCTGGGCTTTCTTGGTCTTGATGACCAGGTGGCGCAGAACGGCGTCGTTGTAGCGGAACGAGTGCTCGAGCTCATCCAGCGTGGCTTGGCCGCACTCGATGTTCATGCAAACGTAATGAGCCTTGACGAGCTTCTGAATGGGGTAAGCCAGTTGGCGACGGCCCCAATCTTCCAGGCGGTGCACGGTGCCGCTCTGACCGGTCACGAGCGAGGTGTAACGCTCGACCATGGCGGGCACTTGCTCGCTTTGGTCCGGATGGACGATGAACACTACTTCGTAGTGACGCATAGGTAAAACTCCTTGAGGATGTCTTGGTGGCCGCCCGCGCCAACATCCGCGCAAAGCACCCCACCAAGGGACAGCCCGCTACCCGAAATATCCGGGCAATCGAGCAAGAAAGCCTTCGATTATCGCCGATTTACGCGCATCACGCAATAGGTAGCGCGCCGTTACGCCGCGAGCGTCAAGCTACGCCCGGCATCAACCGCGATAATCTGGCGGGCAAGTGCCCGCCGGAACATCAGCCTTCTACGACAGCGTAGGCCGAATGGTTGTGAATCGATTCGAAATTCTCGGCTTCGACGCGGTAACGCGACACACCCGGGAACGCCGCCACACGGGCAGCCACGTCGCGCACCAAGTCCTCGACGAATTTGGGATTGTCGTAGGCGCGCTCGGTCACGAATTTCTCGTCCGGGCGCTTCAACAGGCCCCACAGTTCGCAGGAACCTTCGTCCTCGACCAGACGAATGATGCGGTCCATCTCGACATCGGCGTTGAGCACGGCCGACACGGTGACGTGCGAGCGTTGGTTATGCGCGCCGTACTCGGAAATCGCCTTGGAACACGGGCACAGGCTCGTCACCGGCACTTGGACGACGAGCTCGAATTCCACCTGATCGCCCGCCGCGCGGGCCACCCATTGGACTTCGTAGTCCAGCAAGCTCTGCACGCCGGAAACCGGGGCAGATTTGTTGACGAAATACGGGAACGCAGCCGTGATGTCGCCACGCTCTGCGTGCAACAGCGGCAGCATGTCGCGCGCCATGGTGGCGAACAACGCCGGCGTCATGGGCACAGTGCGGTATTTTTCCAACAATGCCACGAAACGCGACATGTGCGTGCCCTTTTCCTCGGCCGGCAAGGCCACGGTGAGGGTCCAGTTTGCCACGGTGGGCTGCGGGCCAGCGGCCGTCGCAACCAGCATGGGATGACGCACCCCACGAATGCCTACACGCTGAATCGGGATGTGCCGCGTATCCGCCGAACTCTGGACATCAGGCATCACCAGGGCGGAATCAATCGGAGAGTTCATAAGTTCCTGTCAGGGCGAGGGAAGTCGGTTCCGCCCCGAAATATGTCAATTGCGCAATTATCGCCCAAAAGGCCGGGCAGACCCAGCATAACCCTCTTATCAGTAGGTCAGCGAAGCCGCCCGATCGCCATTATTCGACCTGGGCCTGTCCCAAGGAGTTCCCCGAATCGTCGCCAAACCGGGCGCGTATGGATTGCTCGATGCCTGCCGCGTCCAGCCCCACACCCGCCAGCAAGACGGCCTGATCGCCATGATCGATGAATCGATCGGGCAAACCCAGTTGCAGAACAGGAATGGTGACACCCGCTTCGTTGAGCAGCTCCGTCACAGCACTGCCGGCGCCGCCCATGATAGAGCCCTCTTCGATCGTCACGAGCGCATCGTGACGCGCAGCCAGATCCAGCACGAGTTCGCGGTCGATGGGTTTGACAAAACGCATGTCAGCGACAGTCGCATCCAGCGCTTCGGCCGCTGCCAAGGCCGCTTGTACCAGCGTGCCAAACCCTAGAATCGCAATGCGCTTGCCCTCGCGGCGCAAAACGCCTTTACCGAGCGGCACAGTCGGCAGATCGGTAGCGATCGTCGCGCCACAGCCCGAGCCGCGCGGATAACGCACTGACGCCGGACCCGGATATTCATAGCAGGTAGACAGCAACAACCGCGCTTCGTTTTCGTCGGATGGCGCGGCGACGACCATGTTGGGAATACAACGCAGATAGGCGATGTCGTAATTGCCGGCATGCGTTGCCCCGTCGGCGCCGACCAGACCCGCGCGATCGAGCGCGAAGGTTACATCCAGGTTTTGCAGCGCGACATCGTGGACCAGCTGGTCGTAGCCACGTTGCAGGAAAGTCGAATAGATGGCCACGACGGGTTTTTGCCCCTCGCAGGCCAGACCCGCGGCGAACGTCACCGCGTGTTGCTCGGCGATGCCCACATCGAAATAACGCTTGGGGAAGCGTTGTTCGAATTCCACCAGGCCACTGCCTTCGCGCATGGCGGGGGTAATGCCCACCAGGCGTTCGTCTTTCTCGGCCATGTCGCAAAGCCAGTCGCCAAAGACCTGGGTGAATGTCTTGCGGGTCGCGGCCTTGCCCTTCACGATCCCGACCGACGGATCGAATTTGCCGGGGCCGTGATACAGCACCGGGTCGGCTTCGGCGAGCTTGTAGCCCTGGCCCTTGCGGGTGACCACATGCACAAACTGCAGGCCGCCCAGCGCTTTCAGGTTTTGCAAAGTCGGAATCAACGCATCGAGGTCATGACCGTCGATGGGACCGACATAGTTAAAGCCCAACTCCTCGAACATCGTCGCGGGTGTAACCATCCCCTTGGCATGGCCCTCGAAGCGACGCGCCAATTCGAGCACGGGGGGCACGTGTTGCAAGACGGCCCGGCCGACGTTCTTGGCGGCGGCATAAAAGCGCCCGGACATCAGCCGCGCGAGATAACGATTCAATGCGCCCACGGGAGGTGAGATCGACATATCGTTGTCGTTCAACACCACGAGCAAGTTGACGTCAGGCGTCACGCCCGCGTTGTTCATGGCCTCGAACGCCATCCCGGCGGACATCGCGCCGTCACCGATCACGGCGATATGCTGGCGATCGATACCAGCGTTGCGCGAGGCGACCGCCATGCCCAAAGCGGCGGAAATCGAGGTCGACGAGTGCGCCGTACCGAACGCGTCGTATTCGGATTCGCTACGCTTCGGAAAACCCGAGAGACCGCCGGCTTGACGCAAGCTCGCCATGGCGGCGCGCCGGCCCGTCAGGATCTTGTGCGGATACGATTGATGACCCACGTCCCATACGATGCGGTCGTGCGGCGTATCGAATACACGGTGCAAGGCCAGCGTGAGCTCGATGGTACCCAGATTCGACGACAAATGGCCGCCCGTCTTGGATACTGATTCCAGCACGAAGCCGCGCAGCTCCTGCGCCAGGACTTTCAAGTCACGGCGGTCAAGCTGGCGCAAATCGGCCGGGCTGTGGATACGGTCCAGAATGTCTGTCGTCATGCTCGGTATTAGCGATCTCTGAGTACGATGTAATCGGCCAGTCGGGCCAACATCGAGGCGCTGTCTCCCAGCGGGAGCAATGCCGCGTGCGCGGCGGTGCGCAATTCTTCGGCCAGGGCACGGGCGTCATCCAGCCCCAATAAAGACACGTACGTGGGCTTGTTGCCCGCGGCGTCCTTGCCCGCGGTCTTACCGAGATCGGCAGTGTCGGCGGTCACATCGAGAATATCATCAACAACTTGGAACGCCAGGCCAATCGCCGCGGCGTAGTCGTCCAGCGCAGCGCGCGTGGCCGAGCTGGCGCCCGAGACGATACCGCCCAGCGCCACGCTGCAGGCCAGCATCGCGCCGGTTTTCATGGTGTGCATGGTTTGCAGCTCGTCGCGCGAGAGCGTGTGTCCAACGCTATGCAGGTCGATCGCCTGCCCGCCCGCCATGCCCAAACTGCCGGCAGCTTGCGCCAGGGCGCGCGAGGCCTGGACGACCAAAGCGGGCGCGATCGGCATTTCGGCCAGCAGTTCGAAGGCGAGCGGCTGTAAGGCGTCGCCGGCCAGCATGGCGGTAGCTTCGTCAAACTGCACATGGGCCGTGGGCCGGCCGCGCCGCAGCACATCATCGTCCATGCAAGGTAAGTCGTCATGGACGAGCGAATACGCATGAATCAGCTCAACGGCCGCGGCCGCGCGGTCCAGCGAGGCGGTGACCGCGACCGTATTGCCGCTGATCTGACACGCCTGCCCCGCCGCATATACCAGTGCCGCGCGCACGCGCTTGCCGCCGCCTAGCACCGCGTAGCGCATCGCTTCGTGCAAACGGGCCGGCGGCGTGTCTACGCTGGGCAGGTACTCGTCAAGTACCGATTCGACGTGCTGCGCCCTACCCTGCAGCCAGTCGGTAAACGCGAGATGTTGTTGGGTCATTGCGGTTTATTCTTCATCCAGCGCGTGGGGGTCTAAAGGACGCAGCAGACCGCCTTCGAGGACTTTCACCTGTTGCTCTGCTTGCGTCAGACGCTCCTGACAAATGCGCGTGAGTTCCACGCCCCGGCGATAAGCCGCCAGCGACTGCTCAAGCGGCAAGGAACCGCCTTCCATGGCAGCCACCAGCGTTTCAAGCTCAGCCAGCGCCGTCTCGAAATCTTGCGGCAAAGGGCGATCGTCTTGAGGGGAATCGGTGTGCGGGGAAATGGCCAAGCGGAACTCCGAACGCGGAAAAAAGTCGTCTAAGGGTGAATTGTACGAGATCACGAAGCTCGACCGCCTGGGCACGCGGGTTTCGAAATCATGGTGGGCGCGGCGGGGCCTATATCACCAGGGCATCCAGATTCCTGTCGAGCCGTCCCATAACGCGCCGCCGTATCGCAACTAGCGTGCCCAGGCCTCGCCAGATGAGGATTTTGTTTGCGTTTGCATTCGCCGGTTAACGCCTGGAAACATCGTCGGGCACGAGCACTGCTATGGTAATCGCATGCATAGAACCGGAAATGACGCCCTCTTGCCAGCGGCACCGACCTCAACCACATTGTCGGTGAACGATAAGCTGGCGCGCCTGGACGCCGCGCGGTGGATCGCCGCCTTGGCGGTTGTGCTGTTGCATTGCGCCGCGCAAGCGGTCTCGGACCCCGACGCCTATGCCAGTGGCGATTGGGTGGCCGCCAACCTCTATGACTCGGCGGCGCGTTGGTGCGTGCCGGTGTTTGTCATGGTGAGCGGCGCGCTGATGCTGGACAACCGCAAGCCGCTGGATCCGCAGACCTTTTATCTACGCCGCGCTGCGCGTATCTGCGCGCCGCTGGTCTTTTGGACGCTGTTTTATCTGGCGTGGCGCTCCCTGCTGGGATGGCTCGATGACGGCCAAATCGACATTTCGTTCTGGCCGACCAAGATCGCTCAAGGCGAGCCGTACTATCACCTGTGGTATCTGTACATGATCATGGGGCTGTATCTAATCACCCCGCTCGTACGCACGCTCTATCATCGTGGGACGAAGAACGCCCGGGCGTGGTATCTCGCGGGGCTCTTCGGAATCGCCGTCCTGGACGCCCTGTATCGGCAGATGATGGACACAGGACATGGTTTTTTCTTGACCTGGTTCGTGCCTTACCTGGGTTATTTCATCGCGGGGCGCATGATGTTCGACGGCGAGCTGCGCGTTCCGAGCCCCGGATGGGTGCTGGCGGGCGCCGTCACCGCCACGGCAGCCGGTGTGTACTGGTTGTCGGATCATGTCGGGCTTAATTTCTATTTCTATGACTATTTCAGCCTGACCGTGTTGGCGATGTCGCTGGCGGCCTTCCAATGCATCATGACGATGACGAGGCTGCCCGCGCTCTCGATGCTGGCGCCGCTGACGTTCGGGATCTATCTGATTCATCCCGTGTTTTTGGATATCGCTCAGCGTACGAGCGCCCAGACAAGCATGCATGCCGCCTGGAGCTTGCCGGTGCAGGCGTTCAGCGTGTTCACTTTATCTGCCGCGGCATGCTGGCTGCTGCGACAACACCCAACTACGCGTAAGCTGGTGTAGATGGCCCCACATATTGGCATAGGCTGGTATCCCCGCTCTTTATCGTTTAAACGAGATTCCTGCCGATGTTTTCCCCTGCAGAGGCCGAATAGGGTAAACTCCAGGGTTTGATCGGCCGGACCGATTTTTCTTCGCGCCAGCACGGTAACCCTACCCGTCCTGGCTTTTTTATCCGAGCGGAGGGAATCATGACCGACATTGGTCGGATGGCGCATGTAATGCCGGCTCGCACCCAGCTGCCCGTCAGCGCGTATTTTGACGAAGCCCGCTTCCAGCGCGAGCAAGAACTCATTTTCAGTCAATCCTCGTTATACGTCGGCCACCAGAAATTGGTGCCCGAGGTCGGCGATTGGCGCACGTTGCCCCAAGAGAACGGAGGGCGCGTTCTGGTTCGCAACCAGAATGGCGTCGAACTCATCTCAAATGTTTGCCGTCACCGCCAGGCTTTGATGCTGGGCGGCGAGGCAGGTAATGTCACGGGCCACTGCAATACGCACGGCAATCTGAAGAGCACGGGAGGCAATATTGTCTGCCCCCTGCACCGTTGGACGTACAACAACCAAGGCGAGTTGTTGGGCGCGCCTCAGTTCGAGCAAACGCCCTGCATGAATTTGCAGAAATACCGTTTGCGCGATTGCCACGGTCTGCTGTTTGAAGGCCCGCGCGACGCTGCAGCGGATATGGCGCCTTTGTTTGCGCGTCCCGAGTTCGATTTCGGTGACTATGTGCTGGATCACGTTGAAATCCACCAGTGCAATTACAACTGGAAGACCTTTATCGAGGTCTATCTCGAGGATTATCACGTCGGGCCCTTCCATCCTGGACTGGGTCGGTTTGTCACCTGCGACGATCTAAGCTGGGAATTCGGCGACTGGTACAGCCTGCAACGCGTAGGCGTACACAAGGCGCTGGCTCAACCGGGCTCGGATGTGTACAAGCAATGGCACGATCGCCTGCTGGATTTCCGGGGCGGCGATGCACCGGATTTTGGCGCGGTGTGGGTGACGTATTTCCCGACGCACATGATCGAGCTTTATCCGCACGTGCTGGTCTTGTCTACGCTCTATCCCAAGAGCCCACAAGAAACCGTGAACGTGGTCGAGTTCTACTATCCCGAGGAAATCGCCGCGTTCGAGCGTGAGTTCGTTGAAGCGCAACGCGCCGCGTACATGGAAACCGCAGTCGAAGACGACGAGATCGCGGAACGCATGGATGCCGGTCGCAAGGCCCTGATGCTGCGCGGCGTGAATGAAGCCGGGCCGTATCAGTCGCCCATGGAAGATGGCATGCAGCATTTCCATGAGTGGTATCGGCGGGTCATGCAGGAAACGCAGCCTTGATACGTGTGTACCAGTGAGGGTTTGTGCAAAAGGGCGTCTCGGAAGAGACGCCTTTTTTTATACGTCACACCTGGACCTCGTCGCCCACTTGGAGATAACTGCCCGGCCGCGCATCCACAATCGCGTTTTGTCCGAACACAACACCGATATCTGTCATCCGGTAGGAGGCGAGCGTGCGCCCAGGCTCCAAAAACCGCTCTCCCGATCGCTGATCCACATTCGGCATAGGACACCGCGTGCACGGTTTCACCAGCGCAAGTCGCACGTCGCCAATCACGATCAACTCGGTGACGTCTTCATCGAATGCTTCCCAGTCACCCGCTATGACGATGTTGGGCCGGAAACGGTCCATCGGCACAGGAGATTCGCCTCGCGATTGCAGGCGGGCATTGAGGTCATCCAGCGACGCTTGGTTCGTGACGAGCAGCGGAAATCCATCCGCGAACCCAAAGCAGTGATCGCCCTCGAATCCCTGCGCCGCATCCGGGTTCGCCGCCCGCCAGCGGTCTACCCACTCCGAGCTGGCGGCACGTTCCGCTTGGGTATCGATTTTGTAGAGCTTGCACGGCACGCCCAGCAACTCGCTTAACCATGCCGCGGCTTCGGCGCTTTCTTCGCGAGCCGGGACCTTGTCTTTCCACACCGCGATGGATTGTGTGGCTCCGTGTAGTTCGGAGCCATCCAGGGCAATGTTCATCACCGGCATGCCAGGGGCGTGCAGTTCAAGATGCGTCTCGCTGATCGACGGTCGCACGCGTGCCATGGCGGGCCACTGTCGTTGCGTCATGAATTGCCCGTGCTCGGTCACGACCATCCAGCGGCGGTCGTGCCGCAGTCCTGCGCGGTCAATGGGCGATCGTTGCAGGTCGATCGCCGCGCAGGATTTAACGGGATAAATATGCAAACTGACGATGCGTGCAGTCATGATGCTGAGTCGGGCTCATCGTTAAAAGACGAGCCCGAGCTTAACATTGAGACTATTGCTTGGCACGCAGCTGTTGCAGGGCTTGCAGCGCCTGTTGCAGGGTTCTCTCGATGTCGGCCAACGACGGGGGTGATGGCGAATCCGCAGCATTGCTCTGCGGCATGCTCGACGCGGTCAGGGCCACGGCGTCATTGACGGCCGGCAAGGAAGCTTGCACGCGTTCCCCCGCTGGCGTCACGTCTACGTCGAAGACGAGCTTTTCGCCCCGATGCCAGGTGGTGAACCATTCGAGCGGGCGCCCGTATTGATCGAAGCCCTGCCCTTCCAACATCAGCAGCGGGCTACGTGTAGAGACTTCCAGCGCCCGCGACAATGCCGCGTCCGCACCCACCGCGCGGATGCGATTGCGACCGCGTCCCGGGTGCAGCCCATAGTGCTGGACCAAGGTGCGATGCAGCGACGCGTCTTCCAACTGGTTAGCCGTCAATTCGGGCAAACGTTCGCGCGGCAACCACGTGCGCACAAACGCCAGCGGCTCGGCATCCACGCGGCGTAGGCGTTCCAATAGCCACGTGTCATCGGAATTAAAAAACGCCGCGACTTCGGCCGGTGGCGGCGTCGCCACCAAGCGCAGCACTTGGGTGCGCAGGGTCGTGCCGGTACTGGCGAACTGCTCGTATAGACCGGTAGAGCGTTGCACCATGCGCCGATGTTCGACGGGTGGCGCGATGGTCGCGGGTCGCCCCGGTTCACGACGAATCAGCCCTTCCGCGACCAGCGCGGCCAGCGCTTGCCGCACCACGCTGCGGGCCACGCCGAATTGCCGACACAGCGTCGATTCGCTCGGCAAAGCCGTGCCGGTGGCGAGCTGACGCAGCCCGATATCGCGCCGCAGCGCCTCAGCAAGCTGAGCGTGCAGCGGAAGCTCGCTAGTGCGATCTAGTAGCGCGTCGGGCTTAGGCCTGGCTGCCATGCACTCAACCCCCGGTGGTCGAGCGCGCGGTCTCCCACACTTGATGCCATCCCGGTGCCAGATGCGCGGCGCGTTCAGCGGCCAGCACCAAGCTGTCTTCACGTGCAATGCCCTTGCCCGCGATATCGAATGCCGTGCCGTGGTCAACCGACACGCGTACCACCGGCAGGCCGACGGTGATGTTCACGCCATCATCGCCGTAGACCGACTTAAACGGCGCATGCCCTTGATCGTGGTAGCAGGCGATCACGAACTTCCACTTGCCGCGCACGGCTTGCGGGAACAGGGCATCGGCCGGGATCGGGCCGGCGGCGAGGATGCCGGCGGCATTGGCTTCGGCCACGGCGGGGGCCAGAATCTCGGCGTCTTCGGTGCCGAAGATGCCGTTTTCACCGGCATGCGGATTCAGACCGGCCACGGCCACCGGCTCGTCGCTACGGCCAAGGGCACGAGCAAAGGAACCGGCCAGACGCAGCACCGCGCGCATGCGCTGCGGATTGACGTCTTCGATCGCCTGGCGCAACGAGACGTGCGTGGTCGCATGGAAAATGTACAGATCGCCGGCCGACAACACCAGCGAGAAAGTCTTCACGCCAAATTCATGAGCGAGCAGTTCGGTATGGCCGGGCCATTTATGGCCGCCCATGTGCATGGCGGCCTTATTCAGAGGCGCGGTCACGATGCCGTCGATACGGCCTTGGCGTGCCAGCTCACAAGCGGTCGTGACGAAACGCACGGAACCCGCGCCTGCGTCGGCGCTGAGTTGGCCGTACGGCACATGTTCGAGCGACGGGCCAGCCTGGATCACTTCGATCACGCCGGGTTCGTTTTGGACCTGTTCCGGGCCTTCGACCACACGCACGCGCGACGCGTCCGCGCCCAGCGCTTGCGCGGCCTTGCGCAATGCGGCTGCATCGCCTACGACCACCAGACGGGCGCGCTGGCGCAGGTCGTCATGGCCGAGCAGCATCTTGGCGGTGATCTCGGGACCGATACCCGCCACGTCGCCCAGCGTCACCGCCAGGAGGGGAGTACGAGTAGGATTTGCGTCTTGCGTCATGATTAGAACCTCCGTTCACGGACTGCTCGCGCAGCCCGGATCAATACATCGTCAGTGCCAAAGCCACCGGCCTTGGTCACAATGGGCAGGCCTGCGGCCGGCCCACCGGTCAACGTGCCCAAAGGCACGCCACCAGTCACTTCGTCTACCAACGCGATGCCGCCCGCTTGCAGGTCGTTCAGGACCGCGCTGGCGCCATCGCCGCCGGTGGCCACCACACCGGCCACCGTCCGCGTACCCAATAGCTTGGATACCGCGACCTGAACCGGCTCGACGGTGGTATCCCGTCCGGCTTCTTGGGACAAGGCAGGCAAATGGCCACGTATCAGTCGGCCAGCCAATTCGCCCAGGCGCCCAGCGACCTTGTCGGAATCCAGGCCGTCCATCCGGCCTTCCGGAGCTAGCAACAGCCAGATGCGCTCCGCGGGCTGTTGTTCCGCCTCGGCAAATACGGCGTCCGACCATTCAGCCCAGGCGGCGTCATCGGCCAGTTGCGCGAGCGTGGGCGACCAGATTTTGGCGCCATCGGCCTGCAAGGCGGCGGCTTGACGACGCGACGCGCTGTGCTGCGAGGTCACCACCACGAGCACCGCGCCCTGCGTCTCGGCGCCGGCCCACAGGCGAGCCAGCGGCGCAGCCAGGCCGCCCGAGCCCACCGGCAGCGCACGTTCGCCGATCAAGGCGATCGCATGCGCCAGACGGTCCATGTCTTGCGGCGTGGTGGCGTCCACCACGACCACGTCACCGGCGGCGACGATACGATCCGCGAGTGATCGCGGCGATTCATTCGCCTGCACTTCGATTTGGGCACCGCCCAAGAGCGTCGGAATATGGCTTTCGGTGACGGGCGTCACCGGGTCCGTCGCGGCGGATGTCTCCGTCACGGGTTTGTCGTTCACATACAGCACACCACCGCGCACGGTACGCCCCGTGTCAGGAAACGCGGGACATACCACCGCGATGGCGTCTTCGCGCCACGCCTGACGCGCGGCATCGATTTCGGCTTTGAACGCGCCGCGCAAGGTCGAGTCGACCTTTTTGTACAGCCGCTTGACGCCAGCCTGGCGCAAGGCGGCCACGTCTTCGCGCACGACCGCGGCTGCCTCTGCCGCAGGCAGCGCGCGGCTATGCGTTGTCACGGCAACGACCTCTGCCTCGCTAGCCGCAGGGTCGGCCAGCGCCTGTTTAGCGCGACCCACCGACAGCTGTGTGGGCCATCCAGAGCGGACGAACTGCACGGCGGTATCGCCGGAGCCCGTCAGATCATCTGCGACGATAGCGATGAACAAAGTCACATTTACACCTTCGCGTCGGGCACGAGCGCTTCTTTGTCGCCCATCATTGCCGCGACATCATCGGCGGGCTTGAGCTCGCCAGCACGCTTGAGGAAGTACGACGCCAGCACCGGCGCCAGGATCGAGCTGATCAACACGCAGGCGGCGACCTGGGCGGTGGCGGTGGCCACATATTGCTGCAGCGAAGGATCGGCAGCGGCAACAACGGCCGGAGTCGCAATCGCATTACCCGCAGTGGTACCGGCGGCGAAACCGATACCGCTCTTGCCGCCACGGCGGAGGATAAAGCGATAGCCGAGGTAAACCAGGAAACCCGTGATCGGGCTGATCAACAGGCCCAGGATAATCCCGGTCATGCCGCCAGACAGCACAGCGCCCAGGTTGATGCCCGTACCCAGTGCAAAAGCGAAGAAAGGAATCACGATATTGGGCACGGGCTTGAGCACGTTGCGCCATTGCACGTCCAGGTTACCCACCAAGACACCCAGCAGGAACGGGATGAGCGCCGCGACCAGCGCGATCAGCGGAATGTCCGCCAAACCCGAAGCGCCCAGGAACAACATGCTGAAGAACGGGCCATCGTTCACCGCACTGGCGACGTAGGCGCCACGATCACGGCTATCGCCGTATTGACCGGTGTACGCCAGCCACAGACCGCCGTTGCTGTTGTCGAACGCGGCCAGCATGGCCAGGATCGACACGCCCCAGATGCCATCCAGCCCGACAAAGCTGCCCAGGATGATGATCAGCGTCGCGGGCACGATGGTCTTCATCAACAGGATGGTACCGGCGGTCGCCAGGATCGGACCGCCTGTGCGCATGTTTACTTGCGTACCAGTGGCGAAAATCAACAGCGCGATCAAGGGCATGGCGCTGTTCTTAAACAGCGCAGTGGTGAAGCTACCGATCGCCAACGCCTCGGGCGCGAACGTCCCGATCAAGGAGCCCAGGATCAACGGCAGCAACATCAACCCGCCCGGGATCTTCAACATCGCCGAGAACATGGGGAAACGAGAAACTTCGGAGTTCATGAGAGTGCGTCTCCAACGCTTATGTTGTAGCTCGGCTCCGTCCGCCGGAAACCTTTGCCAGTTGTTAAAAACGCGTAGTGTACATCCGTTACGTACAAGCTGTACGTACAACCTAATTCTCAGCCATTTACGTAGGGTTAAAACGACACGGCGCCCGGAAAGCAAAACGGGCGGCAATCTTCTGATTGCCGCCCGTTACTCAGGCATGGCCTGAGGGGCACTCACTGCAGCCCATGGCGATCGGACTGCGGTGAACAAGCACCATCACTGCACCAGCTTTAACTTATCCAAAGGCGTGACCGCCTTGAATGCTTGGCGCGTAGCGATGTGCTCCGGGCGTGGGCTCAGCCCATATTTAGGCGCCCCCAGCGTGTTCTCCATGCTGTTATAGACCATGAACACATTTGAGCGCGGCCAGGGCGAGATATTGCTGTTCGAGCCGTGCATCGTATTGCAGTCGAAGAAAATCACCGAACCCGCTTTCGCGGTCATGGTGCGAATACCGCCCTGCTCGACTAGCAACTGCAGGCTGACGGGGTCAGGAACGCCGTATTCTTGTTTCTTCAACGATTGCTTGTAATGCTCACGCGGCGTCTCACCGACACACGAAATGAACTGACGATGTGAACCCGGCACCAGCATCAGCGGCCCGTTGCACTCGTTGTTGTCCGTCAGCAGCACCGAGCAGCTCAGCGCGCGCATCGACGGCATCCCGTCTTCCACGTGCCACGTCTCGAAATCCGAGTGCCAATAGAACTCTTTACCCTTGAAGCCGGGCTTCATATTGGCGCGCGACTGATGGATATACACTTCGGAACCCAGAATCTGCCGCGCGACGTTGCACAGCCGTGGGTCACGCGTCAGGCGACCGAGCATGGCATTGAGCACATGCACCCGGAAAATAGAACGCACGGCGTTGCTACCGGGTTCGGTAATCGCCTCTTCACGGCGCACAATCGCGGGATCACGCGTCATGCGACCGACTTCAGCGACCAGCGCTTGGACTTCCTCGTCGGAGAACACGTTCTCCAAGAGCAGAAATCCGTCACGATCGTAGCTCTCGACTTGATCAGTCGTCAGAGCGTTTGCATAATCACCGCCACCGTAGACCACGGGGTCCTGGCGCGCGATGATGGCGGAGCTTCGATCCGTACGTGAGGCGTACGGATCCTGAGCAGGTGAGATCATCAATAGCCTCCTGTTAGGTGTTGAGCCTTAAGCGGCTTCGGTGGTTTCGGCGGCCAGCGCGTAGACACCTTCGGCGTCGTGCACTTCTTGCCCGGTCAGCGGGGGATTGAACACGCAGATGACACGCAGCGGCTCCTTACCGCCACACAGCCAATGCTCGTCGTGCTCATTGAGCGCATACACCACACCCGGGCCGAGGTCATATTTCTTGCCGTCGGCAATGGTTTCGATCGAACCATCACCCTCAATGCACCAGACGGCTTCGAGGTGGTTCTTGTAGTGAATGTGGGTGCGGCCACCCGGGAAAATGGTGGTCTCGTGAAAGGAGAAGCCCATGCCGTCCTTCTTGAGCAAGACGCGGCGGCTGACCCAGGTATCGGTACGAACTTCGTCCGGGGTTCCAATCACATCTTTCACATTGCGTACGATCATCGACGTTTTCCTCCAAATTTGAGAACACGGGCACTTTGCCCAGATTCACCCAACGCTTCCGCCACGGACGCTTCGATCGTTTCCAAACCGCGTGTGAGCAGTTCGTCTTCGATCGTCAACGCGGGCAAGAGCTTCAGCACTTCGTCCTGCGCGCCGGACGTTTCGATCACGACACCGCGCTTGAACGCTTGGTGGGCGATACGGTTGGCCAGTGCTGGCTCTGCGGTTGCGACCAGGCCTTGAATCAAGCCGCGGCCACGCACCGCCAAGCCTGCGTCCGGGAAGCTGTGGGCCAGGTTTTCCAGCCAATCGCGCACGATGCGCTCCTTGCGCTGGACTTCGCTCGCGAACGCATCGCTGGCCCAGTAGGTGTCCAGCGCCTGCGTCGCGGTAACGAACGCGAGGTTGTTGCCGCGGAACGTCCCGCTATGGGCGCCGGGTTTCCAGATATCGAGCTCCGGACGCATCATCACCAGCGACATCGGCAAACCGAAACCAGAGAGCGACTTCGATAGCGTAATGATGTCGGGACGGATGCCTGCCGACTCGAAACTGAAGAAGTTGCCCGTACGGCCACAACCCACTTGAATGTCATCGACGATCAACAGCATGTCGTGACGACGGCACAGCTTCTCGAGTTCCTTTAGCCAACGCAGCGTCGCGACGTTGACACCACCCTCGCCTTGCACCGTCTCGACGATGACGCCGGCGGGTTTATCCAGGCCACTGCTCGGGTCTTCGAGCATGCGCTCGAGATAAGTGATGGTGTCGACGTCAGGACCGAAATAACCGTCATAGGGCATGAAGGTCGTGTTGCCCAATGCGTAGCCGGCCGCGTCACGGAACTTCATATTGGCCGTCGCGGCCAGCGATCCGCCACTGACGCCATGGAATCCATGCGTGAACGAAATGATGTTGGATCGTCCCTTCACCTGACGCGCGATTTTCAGCGCGGCCTCGACGGCATTGGTGCCAGTCGGGCCAGTGAACTGCAGGGTGTATTGCCAATTGCGCGGCTTAAGCAGCACACGGTCGACCGTTTCCAGGAACTGCTTCTTGGCGGTCGTAGCCATGTCCAGGCCGTGAACAACGCCATCGGCCTCGAGGTACTCCAGCAACTTCTCTTTGAAGACAGGGTTGTTATGCCCGTAGTTCAAGGTCCCGGCACCGCTGAAAAAGTCGATGTATTCACCGCCCTCTTCGTCGATCAGGACTGACCCTCGTGCCTGCTTGAATATCACCGGAAATGACCGGATGTAGCCACGCACCTCCGACTCCATCCGGTCAAAGATTTTCAAGTCCATAGAATCCTCCCTTCGTCTCGTTAAATGAAAAACGTCGCCCACCCACCTTGGAAAGCCAGGTGGTTCAACGTCCTCGGTCCAACAACCGCAGACGCGCTACTCGGGACGCAACGCGAAAGGGCCGATCTTCAGCAGCATCTCGTCGTCATGGTCGGCGCCACCGAATAACTGCCGATCAAAGAACGGCTGTTCGGAGATATGCGCACCCAATTCGGCGGCGAGGCCGGTAAACGTGCGGCGCGAAGCCTGGTTATCAGGCCCGACCGTGGTTTCGAGATGGCGAATGTGCTTGAGCTCGTCGCGGCGCAACAGCTCTTGCAGCATGGCGCGGCCTAAACGTTGGCCGCGTGCTCGGGCGTGCACAGCGACCTGCCAGACGAAAATGACGTCAGGCTTGGCCGGCGGCACATAAGCGGAGATAAACCCATCGATGCTGCCGCCGGCGCTCTCGGCAACCACGCAAGTGGCGGCAAAATGCTCGCAAAGCAGCAGATAGGCATATAAAGAGTTCACATCGAGCGGGGGGCACTCGGTGATCAATCGGTGCAGCGCGGCGCCATCAGCGCGCCGCGGCTGGCGAAATTGCAGCGAAGGCGCGCTAGCGCTGGCCGGCTGCACGGCCGAAGCATCGTTAGAGGTGGCTAGGTCAGGCCCCCTCATACGACCAACCCCGATTCCGGCGGCGTATCGCCCGCCGGCAAGTCCAGGATCGGCGACGTGGTGTCGCCATGCGGTTCAGCCACCCGGCTGTCTCGTTCAATCAAAGTCACTATGCGCTCCAATGCCAACGTAATCGTGGCTTGTTCTAACTCCGGCAAGGCATTCAGGCCTTCGGCCAGGTGTTTCTGCAGCGGCGAAGGCGATGTCGCCTCCAATTCGCGACCGGCGTCGGTAGCCGATACAAACACAATCCGGCGATCCTCGCGGCCACGTTCGCGGCGCACCAGGCCTTTGTCCTCCAAGCGATCCAAGATACCCACGACCGTACTCGGACTGACGTGGATCTCCCGGCTTATCGCGGTCGCCGTCATCGGACCATTAGCAATTACCGTGCGCAGACACATCAGCTGCGGCGCGGTGATATGGCTGACCGCCGCCAGCTGGCGCGAATGCAGCGCGATCGCCCGCGTAATGCGGCGTAGCGCCCGCAAAATGCGCAGGTCGTACTGCTGGGTCGAATCGGACGGAGTTACGTTGTTCATGACAGGAATATGTTCAGTAGGATTCATTTCTACTCAAATGATTCTACCCAAATAGTAAGCGCCGTAATGGGTAGGGTCAAACAAATATGTTGTGACAATTGAGTGAGATAGTGCCAACTTCACGGGAGAAGACGGCGATTTCCCTCGAGAATTTGCTCAGAATTGGCACTATCTTTTAGTTACAAACGCAGGATTTGACGTTCGTTAAGTCCGATATTGTGACCAACTGTGAGGGAAGAAGGAAACAGGCGATGGACTTGAAGGCACAGTAGGCCCGCGTCCCACACGGACGCGCTAATCGCCGGATTCGCCGGCATTTCCATTGTCCTAGTACTCCAAAGGAGTTTTGCATGAGCCAGACAGCTAAACCCACGATGAGCAAGACAAACACCTTAGGAATGGTAGCCGCGGGCGCTATTGTCGCCTTGGCAGCCGCTCTGCCCCTGACCGCCGCGGCCCAACAGGCCGATTACGGTAGCCGCAGCGACACTAGCGCCGAGGGTCGTAAGAGCTGCGCCCGCAAGGGCTGCGCTGTGGACTTCTCCGGTGGTGCTGCTGGCCAGGCCTATAAGCCTGTCCAGGAACGCAAAACCTCCGGTTCGGCTGCGTTCGATACGAGCACGCAGGAGTCGGGACTGGTTGGCAAGATCCGTCGCGTCATCCGTAAATTTTGATTTGCCTTGTCTGTCGCGTCTGGGCGCAGCGCGCCGTTTTGAACAAACGGCGCTCCAGGCCTCGCGGCTGACGTTCGGCATTGGGCCCCTAAAGGGGCTTAGACCTTGCTCGTTCATCGTGAGACTGTGACTGTCGTCACGCTGTGGCGCGCTCCCCCTGGGGCGTCGCCACAGTCCGGCAAGGCTTCGCGTCCGTGCGAGTCTAGGCTTCGCCGCGCGCGACCGGTCGCGAGGGGTCGCTGCACCATTCGCTCCACGACCCCGGATACAAACGCGCGCCATTCAGGCCCGCGATTTCCATGGCCAGCAAATTATGGCAAGCCGTGATGCCCGAGCCGCACTGATGCACGATCGTCGCCGGCTCCCGTCCGCCCAATAAAGCCGTGAATTCGGCACGCAATTGTTCGGGACGCTTGAAATGCCCGTCCGCTTGCAAGTTCTCGCCATTGGGGCGATTCAGAGCGCCCGGAATATGGCCGGCCACCGGGTCCATGGGCTCGACTTCGCCACGGAAACGATTAGCCGCACGTGCGTCGATAACAGTAAACCGCGGGTCCGAGATATTGGCCAGCACCGCATCGGCATCGACGGTTTCGACCAGGGGCGGAGCGAGCAACGAGGGACTTTCCGTCTGTTCGGCATAAGCCTCAGTGGCGGGAAGCGAGGCATTCGGCGCTGTGTCATGGCTGACCGGCAGGCCAGCACCCTGCCACGCCTGCCAGCCGCCGTCCAGCACGGCGACGCGCTCATGACCCAGCCAGCGCAGCATCCACCATAGATGCGCGGCGTACATGCCACCACTGGCATCGTAGGCAACCACGAAGGTCTCGGGCCTCACACCATGGGCTTCAAAAAGCGCGGCCAGTTGCTCGCGCGTGGGCAAGGGATGGCGCCCATTTTTGCCCGTACGAGGCGCCGCCAGTTCTGTCTCGTGATCCAGATACCGCGCGCCGGGAATATGCCCCTGCTCGTAGGCGCGGCGCCCGGCCGCATGGTCCATCAGGTCGTGTCTGACATCGAACACACGCACGTTGGGATCATCAAACATGCCAGCCAACGCGGCCGTTGTAATCAAGGTCGTTGTCATAATCGTTATGGGTTGGAAAACAAGCAGACAGCGTACATCGCTGGCCGCCGTCTCACCAAGCGAAATGTAACGGCGAGGCCGCTTTAGCTTTCCGCCGGCAGGCGCATGGTGCGCCATACCGAGAGCAACCCGGCCGCGATAATCAACCCCATCCCCGCCCAGGCCAGCCAATCCAGCTGGTCGCCCCATAGGCCCATGCCCAACAGCGCGGCAAATATGATGGTGGTGTACTGCAACGCCGCGGTCAGCAATGCCGACCCCACGCCGAACGCGCGCGTCATCGTTAACTGACCCAAGAGCCCCGCCAGCCCGATGCCGACCAACGCGGCATAACCCTGCCACGAGTCCAAGCCCCAGCCATCGAGAGCCAGCCCGATCGCGCTACTCAAACAGACACCCACCGAGAAAAACAAGACAGTGCGCCATTCGGCCTCGCCCACCCGACCGAGTTGCCGGATTTGCAACATCGCCACGGCGGAGGCGGCGCCAGCGACTAGCCCCAGCGCCGCCGCCAGCCACTGATCTGGATTGATGCTGGGCCGCAAAATGGCGATCACGCCCGCGAAGCCCAATGCCACGGCCAGAATACGGATCGGGTCGCGCTGCGCCCCACCCCAACCCAGCATCCAGGCCGCGATAAATAGCGGAGCGGTGTAATTCAGGCTGGTAGCCGTGGCCAAGGGCAAGTGCGCGATGGCGAAAAAGCCCAGCCACATCGATGAAATCCCGGCCACGTTGCGCCATAAATGCAGCTTCCAGCTAACCGGGACGATGGATTGCCGCGCGGCTCTCGCCCAAATCAGCAGGACCACGACCGAGGGGAAACCGCGGAATAAGACGATCTGCGGCAAGGACGCACCGTACTCGGTGGCCATTTTTACAAATGACCCCATCAGGGCAAACATGGCCGAAGCGACCAACATCCAAAGAGCCTGCATGGGGAGGCGCGAGCAGAAGAATGGAAGACGGGAAAACGCTACTATACTCCCCGTCCGAAAAAACAACATTGGCCCGCTGGGAACTGGCTCGCCTCGTTACCAGTCAAAAGAGGCCCTCATCGCTCGCAGAGGAAACTAAACCGCATGAAACGCATTTTTCTGTTCGTCCTCACCAACTTGGCGGTCATCGTGGTGCTGTCGGCCACGCTGCGCATCTTGGGCGTGGACCGCATCATTACGGCCCAGGGCATGGATGTCCAGAAGCTGTTGGTCTTTTCCGTCGTCGTCGGCTTTACCGGGGCGATCATTTCGCTCTTGATCAGCAAGCCCATGGCCAAGTGGAGCACGGGTGCGCAGGTGATCGACCCGAACAATCCGCGCGGCGGCCGTGAAGCGTGGTTGGTCGACACGGTGTATCAGCTCGCTGATCGCGCCGGCATCGGGCACCCGGAAGTCGCCATTTATGAAGGCCCTCCCAACGCGTTTGCGACCGGTGCTTTCAAGAACGACGCCCTGGTGGCCGTGTCCACGGGCTTGCTAGACAGCATGACGGAGGAAGAAGTCGCCGCTGTCCTGGGTCACGAGGTCGCCCACATCGCCAATGGCGACATGGTGACGCTGACGCTGATCCAAGGCGTGGTGAACACCTTCGTCGTCTTCCTGGCGCGCATCGTCGGTTACTTCATCGACCGCACCATATTCAAGAACGAGCGCGGTGTCGGGGTGGGGTATTACGTGACGGTCATCGTCTGTGAAATTGCCTTCGGCATCCTGGCTTCTATTATCGTGGCCTGGTTTTCGCGCCAGCGCGAGTATCGCGCCGATGCAGGTGCGGCGCAGTTGATGGGCTCGCGTGAGCCGATGATGCGCGCATTAGCCCGCTTGGGCGGCCTGGAGCCCGGCGATCTGCCGAAGAACTTCGAGGCTTCGGGCATTGCGGGCAAAGGTGGTGTGGCCGCGCTGTTCGCCTCGCACCCGCCGATTCAGAACCGTATCGCCGCGCTGCAGCGCATGCGCGTCGCCTGATGGCAACCGGCCCGTCCCGCAACGCGCGGAACGGGCCTGGCCTGATGTTCAGGCGTTTCAGTCGAGCGTCAGAACCGTCGCGCCGGTCGTCTTACGCGACGCCAGCGCGGCATGCGCCTCGCCAACTTCGGCCAACGTATAACGTTGATCAATGCGGACCTTGATCTTTTTCTTAGTCACCAGATCGAACAATTCTTTGGCCGCCGCCGCCAGCTTTTCCGGCGTATTCACGTGCACGCCCAACGAGGGGCGCGTGACATAGAGGCTGCCTTTCTGGTTCAGGATAGCCAGGTCGACGCCCTTCACCGGCCCCGACGCGTTGCCAAAGCTGACCATCAATCCGCGCGGCTCGATGCAGTCAAGGGAAGCTTCCCAGGTGTCTTTGCCGACGCCGTCGTAGACCACGGGGACTTTCTTGCCGCCCGTCAACTCAAGCACGCGTTCCACCACATTCTCGCGCGAGTAGTCGATGGTTTCCCACGCGCCGTGAGCCTTGGCCAGCTCCGCTTTCTCTGGGCTGGAAACCGTGCCGATCAGTTTCACGCCCAGCGCCTTGGCCCATTGGCAGGCGATCAGGCCCACGCCACCGGCGGCCGCGTGAAACAGAATGGTTTCGTGCCCTTGCAAGCGATAGGTCTGGCGGAACAGGTATTGGACGGTCAAGCCCTTGAGCATGATCGCCGCCGCCTCTTCGAAGCTGATTCCCTTGGGGATCTTGACGACTTGCGCGGCGGGTACGTTGCGCGCCTCGGCATACGCGCCCAGCGGGCTTTGACCGTAGGCGACACGATCACCAACTTTCAGATGACGCACGTCGGCGCCGACCGCCTCGACCACGCCGGCGGCCTCGAAACCCAGGCCATGCGGTAGCGGATGCGGATACAAGCCGGTACGGAAATAGATATCAATGAAGTTCAACCCGATCGCATGCTGGCGAATCGTGACCTCGTTGGGCGCGGGTGCCGACACCTCGACGTCGACGAGCTTCAGGACTTCGGGTCCACCGTGCTGTTCAATACGAATTGCCTTGACGACATTGCTGGACATACCAGCCTCCTCTGTTGAAATGAATCGCTAACCGATACGCGGCGGGACACCGCATTATTGCTTTGCTTCTTTACGCTTTCCGCCTGCCAGCGCAAAGATGCCGCATAGCACAAGCGCTGTCCCCGCAAGCTGCCACAGGGTAATGGGTTCGTCCAGCAGCCAGGCGGCCAGAAACAGCACCGATACGGGTCCGGCCATGCCGAGCAGAGACGCAGTCGGCGCGCCAATCAACGCCACGGCCCACATCAGCATGAACACCGGCGCGACAGTATTCAAAGTCGCATGCACGAATGAGTACCCATACACGCCCAAGGGCTGGCTTAGCATAGACGGCGGATGTACCACGAAAAACTGCACAATACAGGCAATACAGGACACACTCATGGCGTAAGCCACCAGTCTGGTTGCCCCGACGCGCTTGACGAGCTCGCCCGAGCAAATCAAATAAATCGAATACGTCAGCGCGGAGCCAAAGACGAACATCGCGCCTAATGCGACATTCGAACCGGCGCCCTGCGACAAATCCTGGAAAAACACTAGCACCACGCCCAGATACGAAACGATCATGGCAAACCACTGTCGCGGCGAGATAGCGCGCTTTAACCACCAAGCCGATATCAGAACGACCAGGGTCGGGGATAAAAACAGAATCAAGCGCTCCAGATTCGCCGAGACATACTGCAGCCCCAGGAAATCCAGGAAACTCGAGATGTAATAACCCAGCAGCCCCAACAAGCAAAGCTCCACCCTTTCTCGCGCAGTCAGCACCGGTAGCTCGCCACGCGCGGCGCGACGTGACTCCTTCCAGGCCATGAAGGCGAAGAACGGCAGCGAAAACAGCATGCGGAATGCGATGAGCGTCACCGCATCGATGTCATAGCGATAGGTGAGCTTGACTACAATCGCTTTGCCGGCAAATAGCACGGCCCCCAGCGTCGCTAGCAGAAAACCAAGAGTACGAGGCGAGACAAACGCAGGCAAACGAGACTGGGCGAGAGGTTTCATGCGATGATTTTATCTTTGCAGCGGCCAGAATTACCGGCTCTATTCGCATTTTTCTGCCGGCCGGATAGTGTGCCGCACGGTGTTGCCCATTCTTTTTTCCTGCCCCACGCATGACTCGCCAACGCGC
Organism: Bordetella sp. 02P26C-1; assembly: GCF_009763255.1. Classification (GTDB taxonomy): domain Bacteria; phylum Pseudomonadota; class Gammaproteobacteria; order Burkholderiales; family Burkholderiaceae_B; genus Bordetella_A. The sequence goes on from NZ_WSJB01000028.1 coordinate 94,601, forward strand.
TCTTGTTTATATCCATGTTGCCGCTGTGCTGTTTGGCTTGACCGGCGTATTCGGCGAAGTCATTCAAGCCAGTGCCGCACTGATCACATTAGGCCGCGCGGTTTTTGCTGTGTTGTCGCTCATGGCGTTCTCCCGCCTGCAACGCAAACGGCTCTTCAGTGCGCTGACGCCCGCTCAGCTATTTACCCTCATCATTTCCGGTGGCTTGCTGGCGGTGCACTGGGTAACTTTTTTCATTTCCGTGAAAACCGGAGGCATTGCTATTGCCACGCTGGGCTTCGCCAGTTTCCCGGCGTTTATTACGCTATTCGAAGGGCTGCTTTTCCGGGAAAAAGTGCGTGCCGCGGAGTGGGCGATTATTGGTTTGGTGACCGCTGGGCTTATTTTGGTCACGCCCTCGTTTGATCTGGCTAATGCGGGCACAGTGGGACTGGCTTGGGGCCTGCTGTCAGGGCTGGCATTTGCATTATTGGCGGTCAGCAATCGGCATTCGGCCGTCGGTCTGGACGCCATGCAGATCGCCTGCGGACAGAATATCGTCGTCGTGTTGGCAATGCTGCCTTTTGCCGCTGGCCAACTGCCTCAACTGGCGGCCATTGATCTATTCTGGATCGCGCTGTTGGGTGTTTTCTGCACCGGGTTGTCGCATTATCTGTTCGTCTCGAGTCTGGCGAAGCTCAATGCGCGCAGTGCGGGGGTGGTCATCGCGCTCGAACCCGTATACGCCATCGCGTTCGCGTGGCTGCTATTCGCGCAAGAGCCCGGGCTGCGCATGCTGGCGGGCGCGGCACTGATTATTTTGGCAATCGTCTGGTCGGGTTTACGAAAGCCTCACCCCGAGACTATGCTGGTGTAATCTGCCGGCGGCGTTTAAAACACCTGTATTGACAATATCTGCTCAGGCAATAAAATCGCGCCATGACTGCGACCCGCCCCCCTGCCGACCCGGACACTCAGACGCTCTACCGAGCGACTCCGCGCAACATTTCCGATGACAATGTCGGTTTCCTCATCAAGCAGGTCTATAACTCGATCAACCGTCAGTTGGACGCGGAAACTGCGCCATTGGGCCTGACCGCGATTCAGTGGCGGCCGATCGCCCAGTTGGCTCGCGGCCTCGCCGCGACCCCGGCCGAGCTGGCTCGTATCAACGGTGTGGACACCGGCGCGATGACGCGCACGCTGGACCGGCTGGAAACCAAAGGCCTGCTACGTCGCGTACGCAGTCACGAAGATCGCCGCGTCGTGAAAATCGAATTGACCGAGGCTGGCCTGGAGACGGCCAAAGGCATTCCCCCCTGCATTGCCCGCGTGCTGAATCGCCATCTGCGCGGATTCTCCACCGATGAAGTCGCGCAAATGCGCCATCTGCTGGGCCGCATGCTGGCAAACGGCTCAGAGGGCGGTCCGCAAGACACCTGAGATACCTGACGAAACCCTGCTGAGTTCGCGGGTACTGTGCCCAGCCTGCAGGTTTTACGACATAATCACTGCCTAGGCAGATACAGCCACGACAAACACATTCAGCAAAACGTAAGGATGAAACCTCTATTCCCCCTGGCACTTGTGCTCGCTTTGGCGGGCTGCGCGCAGATGGACGAGGCGGCAGCCCCGTTGTCGCGCCTCGATGGCGCGCAGCTCGGTTTGCAAGCCAGCGCTGTCGAATGGCCGCAGCAGCAGTGGTGGCACCGCTACGCCGATCCACAGCTCGACGCGCTGGTCGACGAGGCGCTCGCACGCAACCCGTCGATGACATCCGCGCAAGCCCGACTGGCCCAGGCCAACGCGGCCGTACGCGGCGCTCGCGCCCCGCTGATGCCGGCGGTGGATGCCAACTACGCATTGACGCGCGAACATCTCTCGAAGCATTACATTTATCAGCCCCCCATGGCGGGGTCGGTTAGCTCGGATACTCGACTCGCCTTGGATTTCAGCTATGAGCTGGATTTCTGGGGAAAAAATCGCGCCCGACTGGATGCAGCGATTTCGCAGAGCGCCGCGGCAGAGGCGGACACGCATGCTGCCCGCAATCTGCTTTCTCGCGCGGTCGTGCGCAGCTACTTGAATCTGCAAAACGCCTTCGCGCAACGCAAGGTTCTGCAGCGCATCGTGAAGCAGCGCGAGGAGGTCTTGCAATTGACCCGCGACCGGCAACGTGCGGGACTGGATACGCTAGTCGAAGTCAAACAAGCAGAATCGTCGCTGGCCGCCGCCCGTGTCGATTTAACTCAGATCGAGACGACCCTGGCGCAATTGCGCAATCAAGTCGCGGCCTTGGCCGGCACGGGTCCGGCGCGCGGACAGGCGATTCAAGAATCGGCGTTAGCCGCCCCCGCAGGCGTGGTGCCCAACGAAGTTTCGCTGGACCTTCTAGGCCACCGCCCCGATGTCGTGGCGGCACGCTGGCGAGCCGAGGCCGCACAGCGCAATATCGACGCGGCCCGCGCGGAGTTTTATCCCAATATCAATCTCGTGGCATTCGCCGGATTCCAGGCCATCGGGACGGGCAATCTGCTCGATGCGGGCAGCCGCATGGCAGGCATAGGCCCTGCGATTTCGCTACCGATCTTTCACGGCGGCGCTTTAAATGCCAACCTCGCCAGCCGGCGCGCGCAGGCCGATCTGGCGGTCTCTGACTATAACCAGGTCGTGCTTGACGCGGTGAACCAAGCCGCTGACGCCATTGTGGCCCTGCGTCTGATTGGCGAAGAACGCACGCAACAGCATCAGGCGCGCACCGCCATTGATGCGGCCTATGACTTGGCGGTGCAGCGCTATCGCGCCGGCATGGGCGACTACCTCACGGTGTTGATCGCGCAAACCAGTGTGCTGACCCAGGCACGGCTAGACACCGACCTGCAATTCCGCGCCTATCAATTAGACGCCGATCTCGCGTATGCGCTGGGCGGTGGCTATGAGCCCGCCACGGACGCACCGAATGCTTCTACTCATTGACCGTACACATCCCCGACGTCATGACTGCGACTTCTGAACATCACCCCGCCCGCAAACGCCTGCTGCTGATCGCAGCGGGTGTATTTATCGTGCTCGCCGTTCTGTATGGAATATGGTGGGCGCTTTTCGGCTCTCATGTTGAGAGCACCGACGACGCTTATGTGCATGGCAACCTCGTGCAGATCACGCCGCAAGTTCCCGGCACGGTGATCGCTATCGAGGCCGGCGATACCGAGCATGTTCAAGCCGGGCAGGCGATCATTCGTCTTGACCCCGCCGACGCCGAGGTAACGCTACGACAGGCCGAAGCACAGCTGGCACAAACAGTGCGCCAAGTGCGCACGCTGTATGTACAAAATGAATCGCTGGAGGCCGACATTCATGTGCAGCAAGCCAATATCGATCGCGCGCAGGCCGACCTGAAGCGTGCGCAAAGCGATCTGCAACGTCGGCAAACGCTCGCCAAGACCGGCGGCGTGAGTGGAGAAGAGCTGCTGCACGCGCAAACGGCGGTTAAGACCGCACAATCCGGGCTGGCACAAGCCCGGGCGTCATTGGCCGCCGCGCAAGCGCGCCTGACCACGAATCAGGCATTGACCAACGGCACCACGGTCGCCACCCATCCCGATGTGCTGCTCGCGGCTTCCAAACTGCGCGAAGCATGGCTCGCCCACGCGCGCACGGTCATCCCTGCCCCGGTAGATGGCGTCATCGCGCGCCGCAGCGTACAAGTCGGTCAGCGTGTCGCGCCTGGCGCCACGTTGATGAGCGTCGTGCCGCTGGACCAGGTCTGGGTTGAAGCGAATTTCAAGGAAGGCCAACTACGCCACATGCGGCCCGGTCAGCGTGTCACGCTGGTATCTGATCTGTATGGCAGTGACGTTACCTACCACGGCAAAATTGTGGGCCTGGATGCCGGCACGGGCAGCGCGTTTTCGCTCTTGCCCGCGCAAAATGCCACCGGCAACTGGATTAAAGTCGTGCAGCGCGTGCCGGTGCGTATCGAGCTCGATCCCAAAGAGCTTCAGGCGCATCCGTTGCGCGTCGGTTTGTCGATGGAAGTCGAAGTCGATCTGAGCCAGGCGGTGGACGAAAACGCCCCCGCGACTCCCAGGCATGAACCCGCGTGGTCCACCAAGGTCTATGCGGACACCCACGACGGCGCGGACGCCTTGATTGACCGCATCATCCAGGCCAATCTCTGATCATGAGCGCCTCCCGTTCCCCTGCTTCGCGCGAAGCCTTGCCGCCGCTGGAGGGCGCGACGCGCATTATCGGTTCGATCGCCCTGTCGACCGCGGTGTTCATGAATGTGCTGGACACCTCGATCGCGAACGTATCGATTCCCACGATCTCTGGCGATCTGGGCGTGAGTTCCAGCCAAGGCACTTGGGTCATCACCTCGTTCGCGGTGGCCAACGCCATCACGGTGCCGTTGACAGGGTGGCTGACCCAGCGTTTTGGCCAGGTGCGGCTTTTTATTATTTCTACCCTGCTCTTCGTGCTGGCCTCGTGGCTATGCGGTTTCGCGCCTTCGCTGGAAGCCCTGATCGCGTTTCGCGTGCTGCAAGGCGCGGTGGCGGGGCCGATGATCCCGCTGTCGCAAGCGCTGATGCTTTCGAGCTTTCCGAAGGCAAAATCCGGCATGGCGTTGGCCATCTGGTCGATGACCACGCTGGTCGCGCCAGTGGCCGGGCCATTACTCGGCGGATGGATTTCGGATAACTATTCCTGGCCGTGGATTTTTTATATCAACGTACCGGTAGGCTTGCTAGCCGCGTGGATCAGTTGGCGGGTCTACCGCGATCGCGAATCGGTCACGCGCAAGTTGCCCATCGACAAACTCGGATTGGTGCTGTTGGTGGTGTGGGTGGGCGCGCTGCAAATCATGTTGGACAAGGGCAAGGAGCTTGACTGGTTCGCCAGCCCAGTTATCCAGCTGCTGGCACTGACGGCTTTCGTCGCCTTCGTATTCTTTCTGATCTGGGAACTCACGGATGCGCATCCAATCGTCGATCTACGCTTATTCAAGGTCCGCAACTTTACTGTCGGCGCGCTGACGCTGGCCGTGGCCTACGGCGTGTTCTTTGGCAACGTGGTGCTGTTGCCGCTGTGGCTGCAAAGCACAATGGGCTATACCGCCACCTACGCGGGGCTGGTCACCGCGCCGGTTGGCTTGCTGGCCATCTTGCTGACGCCCATCGTCGGCAAACTGCTCGCCACACGCGACCCACGGCAGCTGGTGACCGTTGCGTTCCTGGTGTTCGCGCTGGTGTGCTTCATGCGCTCGGGCTTCAATACCGATGCGGATATGCGTACGTTGATTCTCCCAACGTTGGTGCAAGGGGCAGCCATGGCGGCTTTCTTTGTCCCGTTGACATCGATCACGCTGTCTGGGCTGGAGCCCTGGCGCATCCCCGCCGCCTCGGGATTATCGAATTTCTTGCGGCTGACGGCGGGGGCATTCGGAACGTCGATCGCCACCACGGTATGGGAAGACCGCGCCACCGAACATCATGCGCGGCTCACCGAAATCGCGCGGCCCGGTCATGCGCCGTTTGATCAGGCACTGGATACGTTGCAGAACACCCTGGCGATGCCGCGGGATGCCGCGCTCGCCCGGCTGGATGGGATCATCAATACGCAGGCCTACACCATGTCGGCAACAGACGTGTTTTATGCCTCGGGTGTCATCTTTATCTTGCTGACGGGCTTGGTTTGGTTCGCGCACGGGCGTCGCAAAACCGCCAATGCGGGCGGCGGCGCTGCCGAAGCTGCAGCCGGGGCTCACTAAAGCGGTCGGACTGCGATTAAACTGCGCATTCGATGGCCAACATGTCATACGTCGTGTCCGGCGCACTGGCCATCCATCGAAAAACATTGGGAGAACATTGGTGGCAGGTACTAAGCATAAAATCGCAGTCATTCCCGGCGACGGCATTGGTAAGGAAGTAGTCCCCGAGGGATTGCGCGTACTTGACGCTGTCGCGACACGCTTTGGCATCGATTTTCAGTGGGACCATTTTGACTGGAGCTGCGACTACTACGCCAAGCACGGCAAGATGATGCCCGACGACTGGGCAACACAGATCGGCAGCCATGAAGCGATTTTCTTCGGCGCTATCGGCTGGCCCGCCACGGTGCCGGATCATGAAGCCCTGTGGGGTTCGCTGTTTCAGTTCCGCCGCCACTTCGACCAGTACATCAACTTGCGTCCCGTGCGCTTGATGCCGGGTGTGCCCTCGCCGCTGGCCAATCGCAAGCCGGGCGATATCGATTTCTTCATCGTCCGCGAGAACACCGAAGGCGAATACTCCAATAGCGGCGGCCGCCTCTTTGCAGGGACCGAACGCGAAGTCGTCATTCAGGAAAGCGTGTTCACCCGCATCGGCGCCGACCGTGTGTTGAAGTTCGCCTTCGAATTGGCGCAGAAGCGTGGCAAGCATTTGACCGCTGCCACGAAGTCCAACGGCATCTCGATTTCCATGCCGTGGTGGGATGAGCGCGTCGCCGACATCGGTACGCAGTATCCGGACGTGCGCTGGGACAAGTATCACATCGACATCCTGTGTGCGCATTTCGTGCAGCACCCGGACTGGTTCGATGTTGTCGTGGCATCGAATCTGTTTGGCGACATTCTGTCGGATCTGGGCCCGGCCTGCACCGGCACGATCGGTATCGCGCCCTCGGCCAACCTGAATCCTGAACGCAAGTTCCCGTCGTTGTTCGAGCCGGTGCACGGCTCGGCGCCCGACATCTATGGCAAAAACATCGCCAACCCGATCGGTCAGATCTGGAGCGGCGCGTTGATGCTGGATTTCCTGGGTTATCCGGAAGCCTCGAAGGCCGTGGTCAGCGCCATCGAAACGGTGCTGGCCGAAGGCCCGCGCACGCGCGATATGCAGGGCACGGCATCCACGACCGACGTGGGCCGCGCGATCGCCGAGATCATCGCCTCTGGCAAGTAAAACGATGACAGGCCAGTCTTTCGGGGCTGGCCCAGACGGGCTGGCCTACCCGGGTCAGCCCATCAGTGCTGACGCAGACGCGAGCTCAATAGCCGCGATCGCGCTGCACCACCCCGGACAACGGCTCGCCACGCATCAGACGCTGGATCTTATTGATGATCTGCGCGACCGTTTCGTGCTGAAGGCTGATCGCCGCCACATGTGGGGTGATCGTGACCTTGGGATGTTTCCAGAACGGATGGTCTTTGGGTAACGGCTCTTGGCGAAACACGTCGAGCGTCGCACGCTCGATATGTCCTGCATCCAACAACGCCAGCAGGTCTTCTTCCACCAAATGCTCGCCGCGCCCCATATTGATGATGTGGGCCTGGGGCATGAGCTGTTCCAGCGTTTCACGACGCAGGATATCGCGCGTCTCGGCCGTCAAGGGCAGCGTGTTGATCAACACGCGCGAACGGGCGAGAAACGCGGGCAATTCGTCCAAGCCAGCAAAGCTTTCCACCCCCGCCGGCACCTTGCCGCTGCGCGACCAACCCGCCACGGGATAATCAAGCGCGGCCAAGGTTTGCGCAACCTTGCTCCCCATGACGCCCGCACCCAGCACGCCCACTGGCCATTGCGCACGGCGCAGTTCGGACAATGTTGCCCAAACGCCGGCTTGCTGTTGAGCGACGTAGTCGTCGAACTGGCGGCTCGCGCGGGTGATCGCCCACACCGCATATTCCGCCATTTGCACGGCCATGCCCGCGTCTTCCAGCCGAACGATGGGGGTATCCGCAGACAAGGTCGGCAGCTTTAGCAGGCCGTCGACGCCTGCGCCCAGATTGAAGACCGCGCGCAGGTTGCGCTCGCGCTCGAAGAGTTCAGCGGGCGGCGACCAGACCACCGCGATGTCCGCATTCTGCGGGGGCAGGTCGGGGTGCCACAGGGCAACCTCTGCTTCGGGGATAGCGTTGGAGATCGGTTCCACCCACCGCTCTTGCGTGGCGGGATGCGACGAAACGACGAGAATCTTCATGAATTACGCTCTCAGCTGCGGATCAAGTCCGCTATGCTGCCACAAACAGCGCGTTGCCACGGCGTCAATCTTGCTGGGTTCAGGGGATTTCCCCGCCCAGGGCTCGAAGATCCGCGCGCGACCTTGGGCTTAGCGGCGTTTAGAGCCGAGCAAGGAACCCAATACGCCGCGCACAAGCTGTCTGGCCATCGATCGTGCGGTGCTCTTGACGACTGACTGCACCACGCCATCGCGCTTGCCGCCGCGCGGCCCGGTGGAACCAAAGAGCAGCTCGTTCAAGCCCTGCATTAACCCACCAGAGGCTTGCTCCTCGGCGGCGCTGTTGGACTTCCCTTCGGTGCCGCCCGATGGCACGACTTCTGCGCTGGCTCGCGCGGTCAGGACCTCGTAGGCCGATTCGCGATCGATGGCCTTGGCATACTTGGCTGACATGGTCGGATCATCGCGCAGTGCCTGGCGTTCGGCATCCGTAGCCGGGCCGATGCGACTGCCCGGCGGCATGATCCAGGCACGTTGCGTGGGCTCGGGACGCCCTTTGGCATCGAGCAAGGACACCAGCGCCTCGCCCACCCCCAGCTCCGTGATCGCGGCTTCGATATCGAGCCCTGGATTCGGCCGCATGGTCTCTGCTGCGGTTTTTACGGCCTTCTGGTCACGGGGGGTAAACGCGCGCAATGCGTGCTGAACGCGATTGCCCAATTGTCCCAGCACGGAATCGGGGATATCCAACGGATTTTGCGTGACGAAGTACACGCCCACGCCTTTTGAACGCACCAGGCGCACGACCTGCTCGATCTTGTCTAACAGCGCCTTGGGCGCATCGTTAAACAACAGGTGTGCCTCGTCGAAAAAGAACACCAGCTTGGGCTGATCGCGATCACCGACTTCGGGCAGCTTTTCATACAGGTCGGCCAGCATCCACAACAAGAACACACTGTAGAGACGCGGCGACTGCATCAGCTTGTCAGCGGCGAGGATATTGATGATGCCCCTACCCTTGGCGTCGGTACGCATCAGATCCAACACATCCAACATGGGCTCGCCGAAAAATTTCTCGGCGCCTTGAGACTCCAGCCGCAACAGACTGCGCTGGATGGCGCCCACCGAGGCGGCGGACACATTGCCGTACTTGGTCTTGAGCTGCGCCGCGCGGTCTGCGACGTTTTGGAGCATCGCGCGCAGATCTTTTAGATCGAGCAGCAGATGCCCCTCGTCATCGGCCACGCGAAATACCAAGGTCAGCACGCCTTCCTGGGTATCGTTGAGTTCCAGCATCCGCGACAGCAGCAAGGGCCCCATGTCGGAAATCGTGGCGCGAACCGGCAAGCCCTGCTCGCCAAACACATCCCAGGCGACCGCGGGATTGGCGCCCCAGACAGGCTCGGGCAAGCCGTTTTGCTGCAGGCGGGCTTGCAGCTTCGAATTGGATTCCCCGGCTTGAGAAATTCCCGTCAAATCGCCTTTGATGTCGGCCAGAAATACCGGCGTGCCAATGCGCGAAAACGCTTCGGCAAGCACCTGCAGCGTCACCGTCTTGCCCGTGCCCGTCGCGCCAGTGATGCAGCCATGGCGGTTCGCCAGTGCCGGCAGCAAGTGCAATTCTGTATGTTCGTTTTTTGCGACGACGATGGGGTCGGACATCTATGCTCTCCGGCATGCAAGAATTGTGACAAGTGTAGAGCGAACGCGCGAAATTGTGCGGCATGCGTGCCCAGGCACAGCGTAAAACGGCCCGCGACATGTGTAGAAGCAATTCGGCGCGTCGCATCCTGGCCTCGCCGCGCGCCCGCGCGCGTCAACCACGGTAAAATGCCCGTTTTGCCGACAATTTTATTTGGGACACCATGGCCGGACACAGTAAATGGGCCAATATCCAGCACCGCAAAGGCCGCCAGGATGCCAAACGCGGGAAGCTTTGGACCAAGATCATTCGTGAGATCACCGTCGCCGCGCGAGCCGGCGGCCCTGACCCCGACAGCAATCCGCGCCTGCGGATGGCGTGGGACAAGGCTACCGACGCCAACATGCCCAAGGACAACATCCAGCGCGCGATTCAGCGCGGGGCCGGCGGCGCCGATGGCGCCAACTACGAGGAAGTCCGTTACGAGGGCTACGGCATCGGCGGCGCGGCCGTGATCGTGGACTGCATGACCGACAACCGCACCCGCACCGTCGCGGAGGTTCGCCACGCATTTGCCAAAAATGGCGGCAACCTCGGCCAAGAAGGCTCGGTTGCCTTCATGTTCAAGCATTGCGGCCAGTTCGTTTTTGCGCCCGGCACCGCGGAAGACACGGTCATGGAAGTCGCGCTCGAAGCCGGCGCCGAGGACGTTGTCACGGACGATGAAGGCGTGATCGAAGTCATTTGCGCCCCGGCCGACTACGCCGCCGTGCGCCAGGCATTCGAAGCCGCCGGCCTGAAGGCCGAAGTCGAAGGCATCATCATGAAGCCGCAAAACGAGACCGAACTGACGGGCGAAGATGCGGAAAAAATGCAAAAGCTCCTCGATGTCCTCGAGGGCTTGGACGATGTGCAGGAAGTCTATACGAACGTCGTTTTCGACGAATCGCAGTAATCAGTATGCCGCGTGGATTTCCCTTTAAGGAACTCCATCGCGGCGACCCGTGCGGCGCGCCGGTCGCGTCGCGCGGGGCAGCAGTCAAGACACACCAACACGGCGGATCAGCCCGCCAACCTTTTGTGCCTAGCCTGGGACGGCAACGCCCGGCTATTTTAAGAACTCACCGAACATGAAACTCCTGGTAATCGGCTCTGGTGGCCGCGAACACGCCCTGGCTTGGCGCCTGGCCCGCTCGCCCCGCGTCCACAAGGTCTTTGTCGCGCCCGGCAACGGCGGCACCGCGCAGGGCGACCTGCTGCAAAACGTGCCCATCACCGATCCGGAAGAGCTGGCGGATTTCGTCGAGCGCGAAGGCGTTTCCCTCACGGTCGTCGGCCCCGAGGCGCCCTTGGCAGCGGGCGTAGTCGACGTGTTCCGCGCACGCAAGCTAAAGATTTTTGGCCCCACCAAGGCCGCCGCGCAGCTGGAGAGCTCCAAGGACTACGCCAAGGCTTTCATGGTGCGCCACAACATCCCGACGGCGCGCTATCAGACTTTTACCGATCCCGCCGAGGCACACGCCTACGTCGACCAGGAAGGCGCCCCCATCGTCATCAAGGCTGACGGCTTGGCCGCTGGCAAGGGCGTGGTCGTCGCCGCCGATCTGGCCGAGGCCCATGCCGCCATCGACGCCATGCTCGGCGATGGCAGCCTCGGCCAGGCAGGTGCGCGGGTCGTGATCGAGGAATGCCTGGTCGGCGAAGAAGCCAGCTTCATCGTGATGTGCGATGGCCGTCATGTACTGGCGCTGGCGACCAGCCAGGATCACAAGCGTTTGAAAGACGGCGACGCCGGCCCCAACACGGGCGGCATGGGCGCCTATTCGCCCGCCCCGATTGTCACGCCGGGCCTGCACCACCGCATCATGCGCGAAATCATCTTGCCCACGGTGCAAGGCATGGCGCGCGACGGTATTCCGTACACCGGGTTCCTCTACGCGGGGCTGATGATCGGCCCGGGCGACGATCAAGACCGTTCGATCAAGACGCTGGAATTCAACTGCCGCATGGGCGACCCCGAAACACAGCCCATCATGATGCGGATCAAGAGCGATCTGCTCGATACGCTTGAACACGCCGTCGAAGGCACGCTGGACCAAGCCGACATCACCTGGGATCGCCGTACCGCCCTGGGCGTGGTGCTGGCCGCGCACAACTATCCTGGTACGCCGCGTCAGGGCGATGTCATCGCCGCGTTGCCCGCCGAGACCGAAGACTGCATGGTTTTCCATGCGGGCACGCGTCTCGAGGATGGCGAGCTCAAGACCGCCGGTGGACGTGTACTGTGCGTGACGGCGCTCGGCGACTCTGTTCGGATGGCACGCGAACGCGCCTACGCGGCAGTCGATGGGGTGCATTTCGACGGCCGCCAGTATCGCTCCGACATCGGCTGGCGTGCATTGAAGCCTTCGCAGCAAAAGGCCAAACCTTAATTAATCTCAAAGCACGGATGGGTTGTCAGGGCTAAGCTTACCCAAGCACGCGCGGTGTCAACCCTGGCAGCCGCGTCAGCTCGCCGCCTGATCGGCGGCGACAGCCCTCACCCATCTGGACATAGCATGAGCAAACTCCCCGTTTCCGACGTACGAAATTATCTGACCGGTCTGCAGACGCGTATCGTGCAGGCGTTGGAAGAAGCTGGCGGCGAAGCGTTCCGCACCGACGAATGGCAGCGTGCCGAAGGCGGCGGCGGCGTTTCGCGGTTGATTGAAGGCGGCCAGTTTCTGGAGCGCGGCGGCGTATTGTTCAGCCATGTCAAAGGCAGCCAGCTGCCCCCATCAGCCAGCGCGCATCGGCCAGAGCTGGCCGGCCGCCCTTGGGAAGCCATGGGCGTGTCGATGGTGCTGCATCCGCGCAACCCGTATGTGCCCACCACGCACATGAACGTGCGCATGTTCATGGCTGCGGCTCGACCGGGGCAGGACGAAGAAGATATCTTCTGGTTTGGCGGCGGCCTGGATCTGACGCCCTACTATCCGTACGAGGAAGACGCGCGTCATTTTCATCAGGTCTGTCGGGACGCCCTGGCGCCGCACGGCGCGGACTACTACCCCAAGTACAAGCGCTGGTGCGATGAGTACTTCTTTTTGAAGCATCGCCAGGAAACGCGTGGTATTGGCGGCGTGTTCTTCGACGATTTGAACGAGCCGGGCTTCGACGCCTCGTTCGCATTGCTGCGGTCGGTAGGCGATGCATTTTTGCCGGCCTACATGCCCATCGTCGAACGCCGCAATGCCCTGCCCTACGGTGAAGCGCAGCGCGAGTTCCAGGCGTACCGGCGCGGCCGTTATGTTGAGTTCAACCTGGTCTTTGACCGCGGCACGCTGTTTGGCTTGCAATCGGGCGGGCGCACGGAATCCATCCTGCTCTCCATGCCGCCCGTCGCACACTGGCGTTATGACTGGCAGCCACAACCGGGTACGCCCGAGGCTGAATTGACCGCGTTTTTAACTCCACGGGATTGGGTGTGACGCGAAACGAGCTACCGTCCTCCGCTAACACCGCGGCACAGCTGCCGCGGGTAGGCCTGCTGGGCGGAAGTTTCGATCCGATTCATGTGGCCCATCTCGCGCTGGCACGCGCCGCCCTCGGCGGGCTGGACCTGAACCAAGTTCAATTCATCCCAGCCGCGAATCCCTGGCAGCGCGCGCCCCTGGCCGCGTCGCCGGAGCACCGCCTGCGCATGATCGAAATCGCCATCGACGGCGACCCGGACCTGGACGTCGACGCCATCGAGATCGAGCGAGGTGGCGCCACCTATACGGTGGACACCATCCTGGCCCTGCCGCCCATCGCGCATTATGTCTGGATACTGGGCGCGGACCAGCTCGCCAATTTCTGCACCTGGCATCGGTGGCAGGACATCGTCCAGTGCGTGGATCTGGCGGTCGCCGTGCGCCCAGGCTCACCGCTTGCGCCCCCGGCGGAACTGCAGGACTGGCTCGCCGCTCACCCCGAGCGGCAGCTAGCCACCTTGCCTTTCACCCCGATGGACGTCTCAGCCTCGGACATCCGCGCGCGCTTGGCTCGCGGTGCGCCAACCGAGGGCTTGTTGCCGCCCAAAGTCGCCAACTACATCGCGACCCACGATCTCTACCGCTGATAGCTCGCGTTTGGCGTAAAGGGTGACGTATCGGCGCCTCATCTCGCCCCCGTGCGCTGCCCTCGCGGGTTATATTTACAAACATGGATATTCAAAAACTGCAACGCGCCGTCATCGACGCCCTTGAAGACGTCAAGGCGCAAGACATCAAGGTGTTCAACACCACGCATCTGACCAGCCTGTTCGATCGCGTCGTCATCGCCAGCGGCACCTCCAATCGCCAGACGCGTGCGCTGGCCTCCAGCGTGGCCGACTGCGGTCGCGCGCTCAAGCTCACCGGCATTACCGTGGAAGGCGAAGACACGGGCGAATGGGTCGTCGTGGATCTGGGCGATATCGTGGTGCACGTGATGCAACCGGCGATCCGCCAGTATTACAACCTGGAAGAAATCTGGGGCGATAAACCGGTGCGCGTCAAATTGTTGCCCGCCTCCGGTGGCCAGCCGGGTCAGCTTGACGACGCCGAAGACTGATCGGGACGACGCGATGCCTGTTTTTTGCGCGGCGCCAACGCCGTTGCGAGGCACAGCCAGCTTATGAAACTCATCGTTATTGCCGTGGGCCATCGTATGCCCGACTGGGTCGAAACGGCTTGGGATGACTACGCCAAGCGGCTGCCCGCGGATTGCGCGCTCGAACTGCGCGAGGTAAAGCCCGAGCCGCGCACCACGGGTAAAACGCCTGCGCAGATGATGGCGGCCGAAGCGCGTCGCATCGAGGCGGCGCTGCCGGCCGGCGCGCTGCGGCTGGCGCTGGATGAGCGTGGTCGTGACCTGACCACGATGGCACTGTCTCAGCGCCTGGAACAATGGCGCGGCGACGGACGTGACGTCGCGTTTATCGTGGGCGGCCCCGATGGATTGGACGCATCGCTGAAAGCCGCCTGTGATGGGCAGATCCGCCTGTCATCGCTGACCCTGCCGCACCCCATGGTGCGAGTCGTGCTCGCCGAGCAGCTTTATCGCGCCTGGGCGATCATGACGAGTCACCCCTACCACAGAGCCTGATGCACATCGCACGGCATCCAGCTCTTATCGGCCGTCCTGCGTTCTGATTTCTCAATACACACCATGACGTCATCGCCTTCTTCCTCCGCCGTCTCGCCCCGTCTCTACCTCGCATCCGCGAGTCCGCGCCGGCGTGAACTGCTGACACAGATAGGCTTGGCGCATACCGTGCTGCAAGTGCCCGCGCCGCCGGGCGAAGACGAACCGCAATTGGCGGGTGAAAGCGCCGCCAATTATGTCTGCCGTACCGCGCGCGAAAAAGCCGAACGCGGCGTGCAATGGTTGCTATCGCAACAATTGCCCGAGCTGCCGATCCTCGCCGCCGACACCACGGTGATCCTGCGTGGCGATGTTCTGGGCAAACCCGTGGACCGCGCTCATGCGGTCGCGATGTTGAGCCGCCTCAGTGGCACGACTCACCACGTGCACACCGCCGTCGTCGTGGCTCATCGTGGTGAACTCCTTACCGAAGTCTCCATTTCCGAGGTTCGTTTCCGTGTACTGAGCGAGGAGGACGTCGCCCGCTATTGCGACAGCGACGAACCTTACGGCAAAGCCGGTGCTTATGGCATACAAGGGCTGGCCGCCACGTTCATCGAGCACCTCTCGGGCAGCTATACCGGCGTCATGGGGTTACCATTGTTCGAAACGGCCACGCTGCTGCGCCGGGTGGGCATCGCACTACCCTGACTGCGAAAATCCGGCGATTCCAAGATGATGCACGCCGTGGCCCCAGCGGCGAACACCCGATTGCAGACCCCCTATCAGACCGCGGCCGGCGGAATCGGTATCTCAGGGGCCGGCAAGGATTCCAGGCTGCCCGGCCGCTCGCGGTCCGGCGTCCTCGCAGGCTCATCCGCTGGCTTGTTAGCGAGTTCGTGCGTGCCCTCCGCTGCCGCGTGACGATGCTTGGCTGATTCCTCGGCGACCTTCATATAAGTACTGATCAAGGCATAAGCCGCATTAGCGCCCAGCACAATTGCCAGCGCTACGGGGTGGCCCGTCAGCGCGACCGTGGCTGCGAGCTTGGCACCGGTGAGTATGGCGCCGGGAACATCGCCTGCCCGCACTTGCTTGGCAAACGTCACCAAGGAAACTGCAACACCCACCACTCCGCTGAACTCGGCAAGGCCTAAGCCCACGCCCGCCGCAACGTTGAGTACCTGGTCAAGCGACACCAACGCTTTGAGACCACTCGTGAGCATGGCCGCGCCGTCAAGACTGAAAAAGCCTTCCTTCATGCACGTATGCAAAGCAGAAACCGCTGAAAGGAAACTCAGTGTCCCTACGGTTGTGGTAGAGGCGAAGTCGGCGATGCTGAGAAACGCGTCCTCGGCGGTGTGGAGGACCGACGCTATCTCGACCGCGGTAACGGCCGCATGTATCCAAACCTCGACGCATTCAAACGCTTCCTTTACGCTACTGACCGGGGGTGCAATCGATGCCAGCGCTTCGGCGGAAAAGGGCAGAGAAAAAGGGGTGATCTGCATGGTTATCAGGCCTTGGGCGTTAGGTCATAACCGGAATCGGGCTGCGCACCTTCATCTGGAGCCGGCAACAGTAACTTTTCGATCTCATCCGCAGCGAACGCCTTCGCCAGCACATCGACGTGCTGACAAAAAGCGACGAACATCGCGCCAAAAGCCTCGCCCGTCCAGCCTTCATCACGCGGCATCCACATGAGACGAAAACGGATCTCACGAGTGCTTGGATCCATGCCCACAAACCCCATTCCAGTGAGGTTCGCGCTGATATTGAGCGCCAGTAACTCGCATAGCGTGCGCGCACTGGTCTTCTCATCGGCAACGCCAATGACGGCGGTGAACACCAGTGCCGGCAAACCAGGCATTGGCGTGACGCCAAATAAGGTTCCTCCCTTGGTCTTCAACATCAAGCCGCGATCATTCGCGAGCATGATGGGAACACCCATGGCTTCTTCCAGGCCATGGCCCCATTCGCGTAGCTTTATCACTGAATCTATGCTCATCTTCGCTTCCCAAAAATGGATCGAAGACTTGGTAACCCTAGATTTCTCTCAGTTCCCAGAGTGACAAACAAAAACGCCCGACGAGGGGATCGTCGGGCGTTTTTTTGATGAATCGGTGACTGCGTGCGAGTCGATTCGTTGCGATAGCAGTGGCCTGCCGCCCGGCTAAGCACAGCGCCGGGTCACGAGGTCAGGTGGGCGGGTTATTCCTTCTTCGCGCCGGAAATGCGCACCAATTCCGCGGCTTCGCCCATGCCTTTTTGCACCATATCCCAGTAGGCATCGATCGAGATCGGCTCGGCCGGCACGGAGCCCGCAGCGATGAATTTTTCACGCAGTTCCGGGCTTTGCAGTGCCTTCGCCAGCGCTTCGTTCAGCTTGATCAGGATAGGCCGGGGCGTGCCGGCCGGGGCTACCAAGCCATACGCGGAATCCATGTAAAAGCCTGGTACACCGGCCTCATCAAAGGTCGGCACTTCGGGCAAGGCGTCGATACGCGCCTTTGACGTGATCGCCAGCGGGCGTACCTTGCCGGAAGCGATCGGAGCCATGGCGCCCGTCGTAATGATCATATCGACACGGCCCGCCATCACGTCCGTCAGCGCGGGCGCGGTGCTTTTGAACGGCACGTGCAAGATGTCGATGCCCGTACGGGTCTTGAAGCTTGCACCCGCCAGATGCTGTGACGAACCAACGCCACCAGAGGCATACGTCAACTTACCCGGGTTCGCCTTGGCGTGGTCGACGTAATCCTTCACTGATTTAAACGGGGAGTCCGCCGGCACCAGCATCGTCGAAGGCGAGGTATTGATCAACCCCACCGGCGCGAAGTCCTTGATCGGGTCATAGCCGATGTTGTCGTAAAGCGCCGAATTCAGCCCGTGCGAGGCCACGGTGGACAACATGATCGTGTAGCCATCCGGGTTGGCGCGCGCAGCCGCGACCGAGCCGATATTGCCACCGGCACCGGCCTTGTTGTCGACCACGATCGATTGCCCGAGATGCTTACTCATCTCTGCCGCGACCATGCGCGCCACGCCATCGGCTGGACCACCCGCTGCCCAGCCCACAATCATGTTGATCGGTGCGGCCGGATAGTTGTCGACCGGTGCTGCGTGCGCTCCTGCAGCAGATAAACCAAGAGAAAGAGCCAGTACGAGTTCTTTATAACGGCGCAACTTCGAGAACATGGGAACGATTCCACTCTGAAAAAATGATGGGAACGTTAACATAGCTCATGAATCAGCGACGCAGACCAATTCGCTTTGGTTGCGCCGCGACTTCGCCTTGCTTCGTTGTAAAAGACTCACGTTGACCGAGGATCAAATCCCTGCCGCGGGTAACGCGGTAAAGAAGTTCGGCAAATCCCAGCCCTCGTCGAATGCCTTGGACACGGACGACACGTCAGCGTCAGCTTGGTTATCCGAGGCGGTATTGTCGACTTGCGTCGCCTCTGTGGCGCCCGTGCCCTGTTTCTCCGCCTGGCCCGCGGCATAGGCCTTATAACTGCAGTACATCGAGTAAACGGCATTGGCCCCGACCACAATGCCTAACGCCACGGGGTGCCCCGTTAGAGCGACCAGCGCGACAAGCTTTGCGCCCGTCAAAAGCGCACCGGGCACGTCTCCGTCGCGTACGTACTTGGCAAACGTCACCCCCGTCACCAGCAAACCGGCCACCCCGCTGAACTCCGCGAGGCCCAGGCCCACACCCGCCGCCACCGTTAGCAGGCCATCGAGCGACACCAACGCGCTTGCGCCACTGGTCAGAATGCTCAGGCCTTCCAGACTAAAGAAGCCATGCTCCATGCAGTGACGGAATGCCCCCACCATCGACATCAAACTCAAGCCGGCGAACGCAGATTGTTCCGCCATGCCGGTGATACATTGAAGCACTGCGTTGTCGGGATCAAGTACGGACTCTATCGTGATCGCGGCTGCGATGGTCGCTATCCAAGGTGCAGCGACCTTCACTGCGTCCCGCACACTGTTCACCGACGGTACCAGCGCGGTCAGCTGTTCGACCGTCGGCGCAAAAGGAACCGGCAATGCGTTCAGATACATAGCAATCAAGCCATATTGGTAAAGTTTGGATTCAACGGCTGTTCCCGTGATCCCCCCGCCGGCGCCACGGCGGCAAGCTTCTCAAGCTCGCCGTTAGCCAGTGCTTTTGCCAGCTGATCGACATGTTCTGAAAACGCCGCGAGCACAGCGGCGAAGGCCTGTTCGGTCCATCCTTCATCACGAGGCATCCACATCAGGCGATAGAGGATCTCGCGTGTCGCAGCGTCCAACCCGACGTATCCCATGGCTGACAAGGTAGCGTTGAGGTTGATCGCCAATAAACTACAGAGCGTCTGCGTGCTCGTGTGTTCATTCGCCACACCGATGACGCCTGTAAACACTAATCCAGGCAGACCCGGCACTGGCGCGACGCCGAACAGATTGCCACCCTTGGTCTTTAGCATCATGCCGCGGTCATCAGCGGTCATGACGGAGATACCCAGCGCCTCCTCTAAGCTGCGCCCCCAATCCCGTAATTGCTTGGCCGAATCTATGGTCATTCTTCAGTCCTCAAAAAATCGGATTGAAGGCTGAGTAACGCATGATTTCAGTTGGTTCCGAATAACGTGTGTCGCGGAACATGCATGTCTGTCTGCGCCCCGCCATCGAAAGCCAGGTAAAGATCCCCTCAAGGGTGTGCTTCCCGCACAAAAAAAAGCCCGACGAAATTGCATTCGTCGGGCGTTGCTCGCTTCTCATCGCCGCTCTTGCGGCGCGCGCACTGGCGTTACATGGGCTGCAGATCAATTTCCTTGGCGATCTTGCCAAAGGTTTGCAGATCCGCCTTGACCCGCTCGGTGGTCTCAGCGGGCGTGGACGCCTTCGGGATCATCGCCACGTCTAACAGTCGCTGTTGCATTTCTGGCTTGGCGAAGGCTTCGGCCACGGCTTGTTGAATTTTCGCCACCACGGCCTCTGGCGTACCGTGCGGAGCGGCCAGACCAAACCACGCGACAGATTGGAACCCGGGTAGGCCAGCTTCCGCTGCGGTGGGCACGTCCGGCAGCGCCGCAACGCGTTCCGGCGCGGTCACAAACAACGGGCGCACTTTGCCCGATTTAATAAATGGCGTCTGCACGCCCGTGTTATCGAGCACGGCATCGATATGACCGCCCAGCAAATCATTCATCGCGGGGCTGCTGCCTTTATAGGGAACGATGTTGAGCTGCACATCCGCCGCGCGTCCGATCATCATTTGCGTCAGATGCTGCTGCGTGCCCATGCCCGCATTGCCAAAGCGAATGGCATTGGGGTTGGCGCGTGCATAGTCGACGAATTCCTTGAGGTTCTTGGTCGGGAACTCGTTGTTGGTGACGACAACAAACGGCAAGTCCACCAACACCGTTACCTGTTCGAAATCCTCTAGCGGCCTGTAGCGCAACTTGTACACATAGGGATTCACCGCCATGGTGCCGCTGGCCGTCACCAACAGCGTATAACCGTCGGGCTTGGCGCGAGCCACATATTCGGTACCCAGCACGCCGCCCGCGCCCGGCTTGGACTCAACGATCACGGACTGGCCGAGTTTGTCCTGGATGGCTTGGGCTGCCAGTCGCGCCAGCAAGTCGGCCGAGCCGCCCGTGGCATACGGCAGAACAATGGTGATTGGCTTGGTAGGATAGTCTTCTGCCGCGGCGGCTGACAGACTCAATGCCGCCATGCAGGCAGCGAACATCACTTTCAGTTTTTTGACCATGGACCCATTCCCCTGAATTTACGGGCAACTTCAAAACGCTCGTAAGCTTAAGGCTGGTTGCGTCATCAAGACTAATCAACAATTAAAATAAAACATCATCACGGAAATTGATAACGGTCCGACATGCTGGGCGCCATAGACTTAAACCTGCTGCGTATCTTCAACGCCATCATGACAGAGCGTAATGTCACGCGCGCGGCCGCCGCCCTGCATATGACGCAGCCGGCCGTGAGCAACGCCATCAACCGGCTGCGCTTGACGCTCAAGGATCCGCTATTCGTCAAGGTTCCCGGCGGCGTGCTGCCGACGCAACGCGCCGAATTGCTGTGGCCTCCGATCCGCGACGCCCTGGCCCGCATCGCCGACACACTCGAGAGAAACGATTTCGAACCGGCGCGCTCGGAAGCGGTGTTTCGCTTGTCGATGTCGGATTATGTAGCCGATCAGGTCATACGCCCACTCTTTGTCCAACAACAGACCGTCGCCCCGAATATCCGCATTCACCTGCATCCCTATTCCCTGGATAACGCCGGACAGATGCTGGAAAAAGGCGAAGTCGATATGGCCGCCGGCGTCTATTCCAACCTGGGCTCTTCGCTGCGCACCTTGCCGCTGGAGACGCTTACCTATGTGTGCGCGATGCGCAAGGGTCATCCCCTGCTGTCGCAGTCCCGACTGACCTTGGATAATTTTCTGCGCGCCCGACATCTGATGGTGAGCCTCTTGGGCGTCTCGTCGCTGGTCGATCACGAGCTTGCCGCGCATGGCTATCGCCGTAATGTGGTGTTGACCGTTAACCAGTTCTCGCTCGCGCCCCGGCTGCTTGCCGAAACCGATCTGATCTGCGTGCTACCGCACAACGCGGTGCGCAATAGCCCTTACAACCACTTGCTGGAAGCGGTAGAAGCCCCCTTTCCTTTTGCGCCGCGCACGGTCAACCTGATCTGGCACGAACGCTCGGACGATATTCCGGCGCACCGCTGGTTGCGCGAGGAAATACTGACCGTTTGTCAGGCGCAGGGCATGCAATTCGAGCAGACGAAAAAACCGCAGCCCCCAGGCCTCGACAGTCATTCATAACAGTGATGACGAATAATACTAATCTTTGATTAGACCGAATGACGGGGCATCGATAGCATTCCGGAATCTTGATGGCGCATGTCGCGCCGGTATTCCTGGAGATACGCGTGACCCAGAACGCTTCCGCTACGGGCGCACGCCGTTACCGCGTCGGCTTCGACGTGGGCGGCACTTTCACTGATTTCACGCTGCTGGCCGAGCACAGTGGCGAGCTGCATTACTTCAAAGTGCCTTCGACCCCGCACGATCCTTCCGAGGCGATTCAAACCGGCTTGGCGCATCTGATGCAAGCGCACGACATCGCCGGTTCGGAGCTGGTGCACGTAGGCCATGGCACGACCGTCGCCACGAATATGGTGATCGAGCGCCGTGGTTCGCGTTGCGCACTGGTGACCACGCGAGGCTTTCGCGATGTGCTGGAAATCGCCCGCCAGACGCGCCCGCATCTGTACGACTACAACGTCACCAAACCAGCCCCTCTCGCGCCCCGCGAATTGCGCTTCGAAATCACCGAACGCGTCGCCGCAGACGGCACGGTGCTGCAAGCGCTGGATGAAGCGGAAGTCATTGCCGTCGCGCAACAGCTCGTTGAAGCGAAAGTCGAGGCCGTGGCGATCTGCTTCATGCACAGCTATCGCAACCCGACGCATGAACAACGCACGCGCGACATCCTCGCGCAATATCTGCCCGATGTGTACTTGAGCGTATCGAGCGAGATCCTGCCGGAGTTCCGTGAATATGAGCGTATGTCCACGACGACGCTTAACGCCTACGTCGGGCCACGCATGGCGTCGTATATGCGTAATCTCGTGAGCTCGGTGCGCGACATGGGCGTGACCACACCGCCCACGACCGTGCATTCGAACGGCGGTTTGATGTCTGTCGAGGCCGTTCTTACCGCCCCCGTGCGCACTTGCGTATCGGGGCCGGCTGCCGGCGTGATCGGCGCGGCCGAACTCGGACGCGTGGCCGGGACGCCGAACCTCATTACCTTCGATGTGGGCGGCACCAGCACGGACGTGTCCTTGATCGCCGACCTGCAGCCGCTATTCACGTCCAGCCGCCTGGTGGCCGATTACCCGGTCAAAACGCAGATGGTGGATGTGCATGTCATCGGCGCCGGCGGTGGCAGTATCGCTCGCATCGACGATGCCGGCGCGTTGAAGGTTGGCCCGCAAAGCGCGGGCGCCGTGCCCGGCCCCATTGCCTATAACCGTGGCGGCACGATCGTCACCATCACCGATGCCCACGTGGTCCTCGGCCGCCTCAATCCGGTCTCGTTGCTCGAGGGCCGTATGGCGGTCTACGCGGAACAGGCGCGAGATGCCATGCGCAAACAGATCGCTGAACCGCTGGGCTTGAGCCTGGAAGACGCGGCCTACGGCATTTTGCGCATCGCCAACTCCAACATGGCGCGCGCCGTGCGCGCGGTATCGACCGAACGTGGTCACGATATCCGCCAGTTCGCCCTGTGCTCGTTTGGCGGCGCCGGTGGCCTGCATGCTGCTGAACTCGCACGCGACTGTGGCATCACCACGCTGCTGATTCCGCAAGAGCCCGGCACCATGTGCGCACGTGGCATTTTGCTGTCTGATATCTCGATGGACTTCGTACAGACCTTGATGGCGCATGCCACCGACACGCAATGGTCTACCGTACAGCAAGCCCTCGACGCGCTCGCCGAGCGTGCGCGCGAGTGGCTGGACGGCGAAGGCGTCGCGGCTTCGAACCAGCGCCTGTCCGCCGTCATCGACGCCCGCTATCAAGGCCAGAACTTCGAGATCCCCATCCCGCTCGATGGCATGACGTTGATGCAGCTCGAAACCTTCCTCGCCACGTTCCGCAATGCGCACGTCCGTGAGTACGGTTACGACGCCGAAGGGCGGCTGGTCGAGATCGTCAACTGCCGCGTGCGTGCCGTAGGCATTGTTCCGCGCGCACCGCTGGCCAAAGTCGCTGGCGGCACGAGTCTGGAATCCGCGATCAAGGAACGTCGTCAAGTCTATTTCGAACAGACCGGTTGGGTCGACACGCCGATTTATCGCCGCGCGGCCCTGCCAGTCGAAACGCCGATTCAAGGCCCCGCCATCATCGAAGAAATGAGTTCCACCACGGTGGTCCTGCCCCAGCAAGTGGCCCAGGCGGATCAATACGGCAACCTCATCATCAACCTCCATGCCTGACGCGACTGCCATGACCAAGCAATCAAATTCCGCCGCGGACGCCTTCGATCCCATTGAAATGGAGGTGTTTAGCAATCGGCTGCTGTCGATCACCGAGGAGATGGGCAACACGCTGATCCGCTCCTCGTTTTCGACCAACATCAAAGAACGCAAAGACTGCTCGGTGGCGCTTTTCGACGCCGCGGGCCGGCTGATCGCACAGGCTGCGCACGTGCCGGTGCATTTAGGCTCGCTGTCGGGCGGCATCGACGCCGTGCTGCGCCGCTATGGCGCCGATGGCATCAAACCCGGCGATGCCTTTCTGTGCAATGACGCCTACCTGGCCGGTGGTACGCACGCTCCGGATATCACCGTCATCAGCCCGATTTTCTGCGACGGCGTGCTGCGATTTTTCGCGGCTAACATCGGCCACCATACCGATGTGGGCGGCGCGGTTCCCGGCTCGACCTCGCATCATCTGAAAACGGTGTGGGAAGAAGGCATCCGCCTGCCCGCCATGCGCATCGTGCGCCAAGGCGAGCTCGATATCGACTTGCTGGAAATGATCGCGCACAACACGCGCGAACCCGACAACCGCATGCACGATATCCGTGCGCAGATCGCAACCAACGACAAGGGTGCGAAACTGATGCTGGAACTGGTCGAGCAATCCGGCTTGCCCACCGTGCTGTCAGCGATTGAAGGCATCTTGCAATACACGGAGCGGCGACTGCGCAATCGCATACGCCAGTTGCCGGATCAAACGGTTTCGTTCATCGAGCGCATGGACGACGATGGTCTGGGTGGCGACCCGGTGACCATCCAGGCCAATGTGCATGCGCGCGATGGCCAACTCTATGTCGACTTCACGGGCACCAGCCCGCAGGCGCGCGGCGCGTTTAACCTGCCCGCCAGTGCGCTCAACGCAAGCGTCTATTTCGCGGTCAAGGCCACGCTCGATCCGGAGCTGATGCCTAACAACGGCCTGTTCCAACCGATTACGATCAGTGCCCCGGCCGGCACCATCACCAATCCGATATTCCCCGCCGCTATCGGCGCTCGCGTGACGACCGCGCAACGCGTCGCAGGCACGGTCATTGGCGCGATCGGTCAGCTGTTACCCGGTGATCGCGCGATGGCTTCGTGCAATGACGTGATGCCGTCGATGCTGTTTTCCGGGCCGAAACGCGATGGCAACGGCACATTCGTTTATCTGGAAACGCTCGGCGGCGGCGCAGGTGGCAGAGCTCAAGGCGACGGCATGGATGGTATTCAGGTCCATGTGACCAACACCTCCAACCTGCCCGCCGAAGCGCTCGAAATTGAGTACCCCTTGCTCGTCGAGGAGTATGCGTTAGTGGAAGACAGCGGTGGCGCCGGCCGTTATCGTGGAGGCATGGGCATCGCTCGCCAGATCCGGTCCCTCGACGATCGTCTGACCTGCTCGGTGCGCTGTGATGCCGCGCTGTTTGGCGCGGCCGGTCTGAATGGTGGCTTGTCCGGCGGAACCTCGCGGGTCGTGCTAAATGCCGGTCGCAGCGACGAGAAACGCCTGTCCAACAAAATATCGGGGTACGCTCTACCCGCGGGTCAATCCGTTCGCCTGGAAACCCCGGGAGGCGGCGGATACGGTGCCCCGGCAGAGCGCGAGCTCTCCGCCATTCGCGATGACGTACTGGGCGGCAAAGTCAGCCGTGCAGCCGCGGAGCGTGACTATGGCGTCGAACACGTCGCCCGCGCGCTGGGGAACCAAGCATGATGAACGGCGGAGAGCTCCTCGTCGCGCAACTACAGGCCTACGGCGTGCGCCGCGTCTTCATGGTGCCAGGCGAAAGCTTTCTGCCTTGCATCGACGCGCTATACGGACGGCGCGATGTCATCGAATCCGTCGTGTGCCGCCAGGAAGGCGGCGCGGCCTACATGGCCGAGGCGCACGGCAAACTGACGGGCGAACCTGGCATTTGTTTCGTGTCGCGCGGCCCGGGTGCCACGAACGCCGCCATTGGCGTACACACCGCACGCGAAGACTCCACGCCAATGATTTTGTTCATTGGCCAGGTTGGCACAGACACGGTAGACCGCCAGTGCTTTCAAGAGGTGGACTATCGCGCCATGTATGCGCCCCTGGCGAAATGGGTGGCGCAAATCGAACGTGCGGACCGCATTCCTGAGTACATCGCGCGCGCCTGGGCCATCGCTACCAGCGGCAGGCCCGGCCCCGTCGTCCTCGCTTTGCCCGACGACATGCTGGCGCAGACCGTTGATGCGCCGCTTGCTCCGCTGCCCAGGGCCTCACAAGGCAGTCCCGCAAGCAACGATATGGTGCGGCTGCGCGAGCTCATCGAATCGGCAGAGCGTCCCTTACTATTACTAGGCGGCGCGCGCTGGTCGGATTCTGAGCGTGACACCATCCGCGAGTTCGCCGAACGTTTCGATCTGCCAGTTGCCACTGCGTGGCGGCGTCTCGAACTGTTCGACAACGATCATCCCAACTTCGTGGGCCAAGTCAGCGCCAGCATGCCGGCGCACCAGAAAGATGTCGTGACGCAGAGCGATCTGGTCATCGCACTCGGCACGCGCTTATGCGAACCCACCACGATAAATTATCAGTGGCTTGCTTCGCCCGTACCGAAACAAACGCTCGTGCATATCTATCCCGATGCCAACGAGATCGGCCGCCTCTGCGTGCCCGCTCTCGGTATCGTCGCAAGCGTGAGCGGTTTCGCCGATGCCGTGCAGACCCTGCATCCTACGGCAGGATGGCAACCTCGCCGCCGTGGCTCGCAAGCGATGCAAGCGGCCGCCGAGATGCCACCCATGCCGGGGCCGCTGGATCTGAACATCGCCGCGCGTCATGTCGCCAGTACCTTGCCGGCCAACGCTTGCGTGACGGTCGGCGCGGGCAACTACGCGCTCTATGCGCATCGCCACATTGCGTTTAAAGGCTTAGGTAGCCAACTCGCGCCCGCCGTGGGCGCCATGGGCTATGGTTTGCCCGCCGCGATCGCGGCCAAGTTGAATAAACGCGATGCCGCGGTGATCTGTTTCGCCGGCGACGGTTGTTTCCAGATGACGATGCAGGAAGTTGGCACCGCCGCACAGTATCGTTTGGGTATTGTGATCCTGGTGTTTAACAACGGCCTGTTCGGCACGATACGTCTGCATCAGGAACGCGCTTATCCGGGCCGGCCCCTGGGCACCGATTTGGTTAATCCCGATTTCGCGGTCCTGGCGCAAAGCTATGGCGGGTTCGGTCGCGTGATCACCCGTACCGAGGACTTTGCCGCCGCTTACGATGCCGCGCTTGCGTTTGCGCAACGCGAAAACATGCCGGCCATCCTTGACCTGCGCTACGATGCCGACCTGATTTTGCCGGATCGCACGCTCACTCAGATTCGCAAAACGAGTTAATCCGCATGACTGCTCTGCTGCACCGTGTGCGCGCGCCCGATGCCCCTCGCGTGACATTCACCTGGAATGGGCAACCCCTCACTGCCCAGGAGGGAGACACCATCCTGACCGCCCTCTTGCTTGCGACCGACCACGTCCGCCGCACGATCGGCGACAACGTGCCGCGTGCGGGATTCTGTCTCATGGGCGCTTGTCAGGATTGTTGGGTGCAGACTGAGCAGGGACAGCGGCTGCGCGCCTGCTCCACACCGGTTGAATCCGGTATGGCGCTGGTCAATGCCTTGCCCGGAGAACTGCCATGTCGATAGAGACCACAAGCGCTGCACAAATGGTCATCGTCGGTGCAGGTCCCGCCGGTGTACGCGCTGCTCAAACGCTGCTGCAACATGGCGTGCGTCCCGTCATCATCGACGAGGTGGCACTCCCTGGCGGACAAATCTATCGTCAGGGTCCAGCCGGTCGTGCGCACGCGCGCCACCGCTACGGCTTTGAATGGAAACGCGCGCAAGCCATCCATGCGGCGGGCGCGGACAACGCTGCGCGTGCGGACTATCGTGCACAAACGACCGTGTGGAATGCCGTGCCCGGCCAGCTCGACGTCATCCACAACGGACACATCGATTCGATTCCATACACCCATCTGCTGCTCGCCACGGGCGCAACGGATCGCGTACTGCCGTTTTCTGGCTGGACCTTACCGGGAGTCTTTACGCTGGGCGGGGCGCAGATCGCATTGAAGAGCCAAAACTGCCTGTTTGGCCCGCGCATTGTTTTCGCGGGCACCGGCCCCTTGCTGTATCTGGTCGCCTACCAATACGCGCGGGCGGGCGGACAGGTTCTGGCGGTTCTGGATAGCGCACCACAATCCGCACAGATTCGCGCGATGCCCGCCTTGCTGAATGCCCCGCTGACGCTGGCCAAGGGCATGTACTACCTGTCATGGCTGCGCACGCATGGCGTTCCTATCCACCATGACGCGCACATCACCGCCGCGACGGGCACTGGCCGTGTCGAAGGCGTGAACGCTTTGATTGGCGGCTCCACTCGGTTTATCGCGTGCGACGCTATCGCCGTCGGTCACGGACTGCGTTCGGAAACACAATTGGCCGACCTGCTCGACTGCGATTTCGACTTTGACGACGCACAGCGTGCGTGGCTGCCACGCCGTGACGCGGACGGCCGCAGCACGACGCCCGGCGTTTACCTCGCGGGCGATGGTGCGGGCATCCAAGGCGCCATCGTCGCGGAATGGGCCGGCGAACGCGCCGCGCTAGCAATGCTGAATGATGCCGGTGTTCCCATCGACAAACATCGGATCGCGCCTCTGCAGCGTAAACAAGCCGCCTACGCGCGTTTTCGCCGGGGCCTGTATCAAGCCTTTCCGCAGCCCGCGGTCCCAAAGTCTTGCGACGATAACGTCACGGTATGTCGCTGCGAGAGCATCACCGCTGGCGCGCTGCGCAAGGCGGCGATCGAATACAACATCACCGACCTCAATCGACTCAAGGCCTTGACCCGCATCGGCATGGGCCTATGCCAAGGTCGCATGTGTCACACGGGCGCCGCCGAACTCCTGGCTCAATGCCAAAACGTACCGTTGTCATCCATCGGTCGCCTGCGCAGCCAAGCACCCATCAAACCGCTAAACCTCGCTGCATTAGGCGAAGCCTGCTGATCCACGCGCGCGTCGAACCTCTATCGTTCATCCATCATGACAGTCATCCACACGGAAGTTGCCATCATCGGAGCCGGTCTGGTCGGCTCGAGTGCGGCCCTCGCGCTGCGCCGCGCCGGCGTGCCCGTGGTCTTGATTGAACGCGGACTCTGTGGCGCGCGTGCCAGCGGCGTGAACTTCGGCGGCGTGCGTCGCCAAGGCCGATCAATCGAACAACTGCATCTTGCCCAACGGGCTCATACCATTTGGGCACGCCTGCCCGAGCTCCTTGGTACAGACGGCGAATACATCCGGTCGGGCCATCTCAAGTTAGCCCGCTCCGAAGCGGATCTCGAAAAGCTCATTGCCTACCGCGACAAAGTGCGCGACTTCGATCTGGGTCTGGAGATTCTGGATGGCGCCACGCTACGACGCCTTTTCCCCGCGCTTAGCCCCTCCATCGTGGGTGGCTCGCTCTGCCCCGAGGATGGCCAGGCCAACCCTCGCCTCGTCGCACCAGCTTTCGCACAAGCGGCCGTGCGCGCGGGTGCACGCTTGCTAGAACATTGCGCCGTCACGCAGATCGAACCCGTCGGCAACGGCTATCTCATCACTGCGGAAGATGGCCGACGCATCCGGGCCGAACGCGTGGTGAATGCGGCTGGCGCCTGGGGCGCCGTGATCGCGCGCCATTTCGGCGACGAGATTCCGCTGCAGATCAAATACCCCACGATGTTGGTGACCGAGCCGCTAACGCCGCAGATATCGGTATCTCTCGGGGTCGAAGGCGGGGGCTTCTACGCACGCCAGGTGGCACGCGGCAACGTGGTCATGGGCGGAGGCTATGGATTCGCCATCCCGGGTGACCGTTCTCGGCCCGGCCCGGGCGCTCTCGTGGAGCTCGGGCGCACCGCACCCACCATCATTCCGGCGCTCGCCCATGCCCAAGTCATTCGCTGCTGGTCCGGCATCGAAGGCTATTTCAGCGACAAGAACCCCGTCATCGGCTTTAGCGCCAAGGCGCCACAAGTGATTCACGCATTCGGCTTTTCCGGCGGTGGCTTCCAGATATCGCCAGCCGTGGGCGAAGTCGTGGCGGAAATGTTGACGGGCACGGGAAAACTCATGATGGCGGAACGATTCGCCGTCGACCGCTGGGCGGCAAAGTAATTGTCCCGGCCGTCTCGCATCCGGCCGATCCACTTTCTCATCTCTTACAACGCGCATCCGGCCTTCCGTCCGCCAGGTTCAGGACGAAAACACCTGGAGGCCGTTTCATTTCTGAAGACGCATCCACGGTCGCAAATCCCCGCGCGAATCCCCAATGCGTGGAGATAGACGCCGCCCGCTATTTCGATTTTTTAGAAGTAACCAGACCGAATAATTTCACTTTCTCAAATTGATCGGTGTCGGTAGTCTTGCGACATGATGACGACGTACCCGCCGACAACACCGTCCAGCCAGGCCGCTTACGAAGCTCGCACCGACGGGCTTCCCGCAGCAATTCGCAAGGCGCTCAATCTCAATGATTTCGAGCGTGCCGCCGCCCGCTATCTTCCAGGACCATTGCGTGAATATGTGCTGGGTGCAGCCGAAGACAACCGGTCGCTGGCGGCCAATCGCGAGGCTTTTCAGCAATATCAGCTGATCACGCGGGTGCTGGCAGATGTTTCTAGTCGTTCTACTCAGACCACCCTCTTTGGCCGCAGCTACCGCGTGCCTTTTGGCGTAGCGCCCGTTGGCATCAGCGCCTTGCTGGCTTACGAGGGTGATCTGGCGATGGCCCGCGCCGCACAACAAGTCGGCGCTTGCATGATCATGAGCGGATCATCGCTGATGCGTCTGGAAGATATTCACGAGAACGCTCCTGGCAGTTGGTTCCAGGCATACCTGCCCGGTGACGCCGCGCGCCGCTCCGCCTTGATCGAGCGTGTCCGTCGTGCCGGTTATGAGACGCTGGTCATCACCGTGGACATCCCCGTGTGGGCCAACCGCGAGAACAATATCCGCGCCGGCTTTTCCTTGCCGCTGCGACCATCGCTCCGTCTGGCATGGGAGGGCGTTACCCATCCGGGCTGGCTGACGCGCACGCTCTTGCGAACCCTGACCACGCGCGGCATGCCGTATTTCGAAAATTCCTTCGCCGAACGTGGCGCGCCCGCCTTTTCCGCGAAGGCCGTACGCGATACCACGGGCCGCGATCATCTGACCTGGGGCGACATTGCAACGATACGCCGTCAGTGGCGCGGCAATCTCGTCATCAAAGGGATTTTATCGGTGCCCGATGCCCGTCAGGCACTCGCCGTCGGTGCGGACGGCATCATTGTTTCGAACCATGGTGGCAGGCAACTCGACGGCGCTGCCGCACCCTTGCGTGTATTGCCCACCATCGCCGATGTCGTTGGCCAACGCATGACGGTCATGATGGACGGTGGGATCCGGCGAGGCAGCGACGTGCTGATTGCTCTCTCATTGGGAGCCCGCTACGTCTTTACCGGCCGCCCCTTTATATGCGCCGCCGCGATAGGCGGTCAGACCGGCGTTGTTCGCGCCAGCGAACTGCTGCACGCCGAGATCGATCGCAATATGGCCATGTTGGGGGTCAGCCGTTTGAACGAGCTCGGGCCGCATTGTCTTCTACAGGTATAAAGCGCACTCAAAAAACTTCAAAATGATGAGGAGAACTTCATGAAAAAGACCACTTTGACCGTCCTGCTGGCCGCATTAGGCGCCGGACAGATAACCCCCGCCGTCGCAGAGTCGTTCCCCAACGCGCCCATCACGGTTGTCGTGCCGATGGCCGCGGGCGGCCCCACCGACACAGCGGCGCGAGCCATTCAGCAAGCCATGGGCGCGGCCCTGGGCCAATCGGTCGTCATCGAAAATAAAGCCGGCGCCGCCGGCCTGATCGCCATGAATTTCGTCCGGCGAGCCACACCCGACGGCTACACGCTGGGCGTGGCCTCGGCAACGACCCATGCCATCGCGCCAAACATCTATACCGAATCGCCCTACGATTCCGTGAAGGACTTCACTTTCATTGGCGGCCTCATCACTGCGCCCGGCGTGCTGGTGGTCGATAAATCGGTTGCCCCCAACTGCGAGATGAAGGCATTCCTCGAAACGCTCAAGGCCAATCCGGAGAAATACTCCTACGGTTCGGCAGGCGTGGGCTCGCTTTCGCATCTGAACGGCGCTCGCTTCCTGCAAGCCACCGGTACCAATATGCTGCATGTGCCCTATCGCGGTCTTTCCAACGCGATGAACGACTTGTACGCGGGGCAGGTTCACGCAGTGTTTGACAATGTCAGCTCGGCGATGACCCATATCAAGAGCGGCAAAGTGTGTGCGCTGGCGGTGCAAGCCCCCAAGCGCCTGGAAAGTCTGCCCGACGTGCCGACCTATGCCGAACTGAATATGGAAGAGCTGAACAAGCCGACTTGGTACGGCTTAGTTGGCCCAGCCGGAATCCCGAAAGAGCGTGTCGAGGCCTTGAATCAAGCATTGAACAAAGCATTGGCCTCTCCCGAAGTCGTGACGCTGTACGAGCGTCAGGGCGTAGCAGCAGCGCCCGGTTCCGCGGACGACTTCGCCAAAAAGGTAGCCAGCGAGCGCCAGATGTGGGCGGATACGACCGCCGAAATGAACTTCGAAAAATTCTCAGTGAAGTAAGGAAAATCAAATGTCTGAACAACACGACCGATTGTCACTGAGTGGTGTGCGCGTACTCGACCTGACCCGTGTGCGCGCGGGCCCCACGGCTGTGCGCGTCCTGGCTGACTGGGGCGCCGATGTGGTCAAGATCGAGGAACCTGTCGATCCCGAGCACGAGAACGAGATGGGCGGAATGCGCCTGGGTCCCGACTATCAGAACCTACACCGTAACAAGCGCAGCGTCACCCTGAATCTGAAATCCGAAAAAGGACGCGCGTTGCTGCTGGAACTGGCGGCGCACGCTGATGTGCTGGTAGAGAACTATCGTCCCGACGTCAAGCAACGACTGGGTATCGACTACGAAACGCTGCGAGAGCGCAACCCGCGCCTGATTTACGCCAGCATTTCCGGCTTCGGTCAGGACGGCCCCTACGCGCGGCGGCCTGGCTACGACCAGATCATTCAGGGCATGAGCGGCATGATGTCGGTGACCGGATTGCCGGGCCAAGGCCCGGTGCGGGCCGGCATCGCCATCGCCGACACGACTGCCGGCTTGTATGGCGCCTTGGGCATTTTGACCGCGCTATACGAACGCGAAAAAACCGGTCACGGCCAATGGGTTCGCACCTCGCTGCTCGAATCCATGCTTGCGACCATGGATTTTCAGTGTGCCCGATATCTGGTGGCCGGCGAAGTACCGAAGCAGGTGGGCAACGACCACCCAACCATCATCCCGACCGGCGTTTTCGATACGTTGGACGGCAAAGTCAACATTTGCGTATCCGGCACGGTGATGTGGAAACGCTTCTGCATGGCGATGGGCCGCGAAAGCTGGCTCAGCGATCCGCGCTTTGCCACCAACAAAGCGCGCTCGGCCAATCGCCACGAGCTGAACGCGGAAATCGCACAGATCTTCGCCACGCAGACCAATGGATATTGGATCGAACACCTCAACGCCAGCGGTCTGGCATGCGGGGCAGTGAATAACGTGCAAGAGGCCTTCGAGGACGAGCAGGTACAGCACCTCGGCATCGCATGGCCGGCCAAACACGAAAAACTGGGCGATATCCGTCTGGTGGGCCAACCTTTCCGTATCGGCGATCATCAGCCCGGAGTCCGGCGTGTGGCCCCCATGCCAGGGGAAGACAATGCATCCATCCTGGCCGAGATCGGCATCGAGGGCGAAGCCCTGCAGCAACTGAGGAACGAACATGTCATCTGATAACCACGGCCGCATCCGTATCGAAGTCGATCAACACCTGGGCCGCGTCATCATTGACCATACGGTCAAGCACAACGCACTCACCTTCGACATGTGGCAATCGCTGCCGGGTCTGCTCGACGAGCTCGAAAACCACGACGGAATACGCGTCATCCTGTTCGAAGGTGCGGGCGACCGCGCCTTCGCGGCCGGCTCGGACATCTCGCAGTTCGGGGAAAAACGCAACTCCGAAGAAAACGTACGCCTCTATAACGCCACAGTAGAACGCGCCATGCATCGTATCGGCGCGGTGCGTAAACCGACCATTGCATTTATCAATGGATACTGCTTCGGTGGCGGCGTAGCGATCGCCTTGCACTGCGACATGCGCTACGGCCTTGAGCAGGCGCAGTTCTGCATCCCGGCCGGTAAAGTCGGTGTCGGCTATCACGAACTGTGGCTACACCGTCTGACGCAGTTGGTAGGCCCGGCCAATGCCAAAGAGATCATGTTTACCGCCCGCCGCTACTCTGCGACGGAAGCCTGCGCAATGGGCCTGATTAATCGTATTCAGTCGCGCGACGACACGATCGCGCTGGCCCATACCATTGCGAGTCTGGCGCCCTTGACGCATCGCGCCAGCAAACTGGCGATCGAGACTTCCGCTTCCCCCGAGGCACGGGACTGGCAGGCTTGCAAAGACGCAATCTTCGATTGTTTCCGCAGCGGCGACTATATCGAAGGGCGCGAGGCATTCACGGCCAAACGCGCACCGGTGTTCCATGGAAAATGAAGGCGCCATCACGTCCGAGCAGCGCATCCTCACGATTGCTAACGATGTGCTGAAAAGCGCGGGCCTGCCTGGCGTGCCTGCGTTCACCTTGACGGCACCGTGCCCGCGTTTGGATTCGCCGTTGCCGCTGGCAGAAATCGCGGCAGCCTTCCAATTGGCCGTCGCGCATGCAACGGCCGTGGTTGCCACCGAGGCCGGTGCCAGCCCACCCGCAACCCAAGCAGATCGCTACGAAGTCTCGCCCGCGCAAGCGCTGGCGGGATTAGAGCCGACCCATTTTCAGCGTATCCATCGCCACCGGTTTCCCCAGTCATCGCACAGCCGAGAACTGAAATCGGATTTCTATGCGACGGCGGACGGACACTGGTTTTTAACTTCAGGGTCGTACCCTCATCTGCGCGATGGCACGCTGGCATTGCTGAACTGCGCAAATACGAAGTCTGCGATCGCAGCAGCAATCAGCCGGTACAGCGCAGATGAATTGGAGGCAACGGCCGCCGAGCGCGGGCTGCCGGGCGCGTACGTCCGCACACCAGAATCCTGGCTGAGCAGCGAAGCAGGAAGGGCTACGGCGGCCTCACCGCTGTTGATGCAGCGCGCGCTGCGTCCCGGCGCGGCGGTCCGCGCAGATCTGGCGAGTCAACGCGTGCTTGATCTATCGCATGTGATCGCCGGCCCCATAATCGCCCGGCATTTCGCATTGTGCGGCGGTGATGTTCTACGAGTATCCTCACCCGCACAACCAGACCCTTTGCCACAGATCCTCGATACCGGAATCGGCAAGCGCAATGCGTTCGCCGATCTGCATGAGCCGGGCGATCTGGCCCACGTGCAAGCGTTGGCTGAACAGGCTGATGTGATCGTCGACTCATGGAGACCTGGCGCGCTCGCCCAGTTCGGACTTGACGCTGATGACATCGCACGTCGTGGCGGACGCGACTTTATCTATGTTGCCGTCAGTGCATTCGGACCTGCTGGCCCTTGGGCGACCCGCAAGGCATTCGATCAAGTTGTACAAGCGGCCACGGGCATCGCTGCGCTACATGAGAAAGATGGCAAACCGTCCTTGTCCCCCACGCGCTTGCTGACTGACTACCTGACCGGCCAGTTGGGCATTGTCGGCGTGCTAGGCGCGCTGCGCCAGCGTCAACGTCACGGCGGCAGTTGGACGGTACAGGTATCATTAGCACGCGTAGCGACGTATTTATTAGCCTGGGCAGACCCTGCGCATCGGGGCGACGACAAATTCGATGCTCTTGAGCCAAGGATGATTACGTACCAAGGCGCATTCGGCGCGACGCATCATGTCGCCCCTGCCGTCAATTCCCTCGGGATGAAGACAGGGGAAATTTGCGGTTCGCAACCACTGGGCAGCTCGCCGGCGACTTGGCGCAGCCCTTGATTTCCCGATGACACTCAAACAGCTCGAAGCGTTCTACCTCGCGGCCACCAGCCCAAACTTCATGGTGGCCGCCGAACGCTTGCACATCTCTGTCTCGACACTATCCAAGCGCATCACCGACCTCGAGCACAGCTTGCGCAGCATTCTCTTCGACCGAAGCTCGCTACGCGCTCGTCTGACCAGCGAGGGAGAACAGTTATTGCCCCACGTAGAACAGCTACTCAAACAAGCGAACTACATCGTTGGCCTTGGCCGGCAAACTGAAAGTTTACGGGGACGATGCCATTTCGGCGTGGGGGAATTAAGCGCACTGACCTGGCTTGCGTCCTTCATTGCCCAACTGCAAAAAGCGCATCCCAATTTGCAACTCGACCCCGTGGTGGAAGCCGGCAGCTCATTAGGTAACCTGGCCCGCCGCGTGGCGGAAGGGGATCTTGATTTTGCGGTAGTGGCCAACCGTCCAACGGATACTCGTATCAAAGCCGAATTCCTGGGCAGTGCCGGGTTCGTCTGGGTCTGCGCGCCGGACCTCGCACGCGAGCGCGAAGGCAGGCTCTCAGCCATGTTGCCCGATGTGGCTTTGATCTCGCTGCCCCCCTCCAGTGGCACTGCGCTCATCATCGAGCAATCTCTGCGTTCCATTGACGCCCTGGTAACTCGACGTCTGCACTGCAACAGTTGGGCGGTCATTGCCCAGTTGCTTATACAGGGGTTGGGCTTGGGCGTACTGCCGGAATCTTGGGCGAATCAACTTGTTGAAGCGGGCACGTTAGTACGGCTGCGCGGCGTGCCACCACTCGCGGCGTTAGATTACTTTCTCATTTCGCGCGAACGCGATTTACGGCCTTTGGTAGGTGCATGTCTCGATATCGCCTGCCAAGTGGTGAACTTCAAGCCGCAGGACGTCAGCGTTTTGCATAGCCCCGTGAACGGACACACTGTATCCTGAGGCGCACTTCAAATAAATAAAGCCCGACGAATCGTTTCGTCGGGCTTTTTGCATGGCTTTTAGGATGCGTTATAGCGTGTATATGCCGAGTCTTTGGGCGTGGTTAAGGCGCCGCCGCAAAGACAAAACCCCACCGGAGATCTCCGATGGGGTTTTGAGGATAAGAGCCTGACGATGACCTACTTTCACAAACGAATGTTCACTATCATCGGC
>NZ_WSJB01000029.1 GCF_009763255.1 Bordetella sp. 02P26C-1
TTTCCGCACACTACTTCATGAACACATTTCGTTGTGCTTCTTCCTAATTGTTAAAGAACGAATGTATAACTTGCTGAGTAAAACTCAACAGATAACAGCGAAGTTTTAACCACTTAACTACTGCGGTCTCGACGCTATCTGTTGAACTCTACGCTGTTTTCTACACTTCGCTGCGTTTTCAGCGAAGCCCTCCATTATACACAATTTTGAATCACTCGTTTGCGCTTCAAAACCGCAGTTAATGGTGGAGGTGAACGGGATCGAA
>NZ_WSJB01000030.1 GCF_009763255.1 Bordetella sp. 02P26C-1
AGACCAGAACGTTGATAGGTCGGGTGTGGAAGCGCAGTAATGCGTTGAGCTAACCGATACTAATTGCCCGTGCGGCTTGATCCTATAACTCTGTAGGTTTTAATGACCTGATATGAGCGTAGCGACAAGTGCCGTTTATATAAATTCGTCAAACATAACCCATCGTTGTTGCGAAGCCTCACTCACCTGAGCCGCTCGCATCAACTCGATGTGCTTCTTCCAAATTGGGGTAGGTAGTCCTAAACCACTACCCGCCCAACCAGTTACGCCTGACGACCATAGCAAGGTGGTCCCACTCCTTCCCATCCCGAACAGGACAGTGAAACGCCTTAGCGCCGATGATAGTGAACATTCGTTTGTGAAAGTAGGTCATCGTCAGGCTCTTATCCTCAAAACCCCATCGGAGATCTCCGGTGGGGTTTTGTCTTTGCGGCGG
>NZ_WSJB01000031.1 GCF_009763255.1 Bordetella sp. 02P26C-1
TTAAAGAGCAGGTACTGCGTTTACTGCTTGCCTCGCTGTGTTAGCAGCAGAGAAACGAGATTATGAAGGCTTTTTTTCAAGCTGTCAAGTCGTTTTGTTTTGCATTTCACAGAACGTTTCGACTTGAACTTCACAACCGCCGTTTCCGGCATCTCGACATTTTAGCACACACTCGGGAAAACCCCAAATCGCTTTGTTAGTTCGCATCCGGGTAAACCCTGAATTCTCACCAACTGCCGAGCCCGAAATATTAACACACTTTTTAAATTCGGTG
>NZ_WSJB01000032.1 GCF_009763255.1 Bordetella sp. 02P26C-1
TTCCAACTCGCGGTAGATCCGGTAGACGCGTTTGTGGTTGTATTTCAAACCCTTCACGTTGCGCAGATACAGGAAGCATAGGCCGAACCCCCAATTGCGCTGTAAGCGTCCGCTGAACACCGTCTAGCGCGGTAATAAATCAGCCCCGAGAATACCGATCTCGGGCACCTTCAAATTCGTGTCCACAAAAAAATTTATGGACATAAATTTCAGGGATAAGATGACAGACAGGCCGCGCAAGTACCAACACCACCCCACCGCGTTTAAGCGCCAGGTTGTCGAGGCGTCGCTGGTGCCGGGGACGTCAGTCGCGGCGTTGGCGCTGGAGTACGGTATCAACGCCAACCAAATCTGGGCCTGGCGCAAGTTGTATAACGAAGGGCGTTTGAACATGGCGGCGCAACCGTTGCTGGCCGTTGACGTCGTCGATGTCGAGCCGAAGTCGCCCGGGACCTCGCCAGCAGGCCAATTTGAGATCACGATCGGTTCGGCACGGTTGCGCGTGTCTGGCACAGTTGATCCTCTAATGCTCAAGACGGCGATTGCCGCGTTGCGCGCGTGATGCTGCCGCCGACCAACACCCGCATCTGGATTGTGGCTGGCGTGACCGATATGCGTTGTGGCTTCGATGGGCTGGCGGCCAAGGTGCAATTGCATTTGCGATCAGATCCGTTCGGCGGCAATGTATTTGTGTTCCGTGGCCGGCGTGGTGATCGCATCAAGATCCTGTGGTTTGATGGCGATGGGATGTGCCTATTCTGCAAACGCTTGGAAGCGGGTCGCTTCGTTTGGCCGCAAGCCGAGAACGGACGCGTGGCGCTGACATCGGCACAATTGGCCATGCTGCTTGAAGGCATCGACTGGCGCAGCCCGCGACGCACGGCGCCGACGCTTGTGGCGTGATAAAAAATTGCAGCGGTAATGGCGTCAATCATGCATGACGCTGGCATAGCCCGATAAAATATCGGCTATGCAAACAACACCTGCTGCCGACACGAACGACATTGCTGCCCTCAAGGCAGTCATTGCGTCCATGCAGCAAGAGCTGGATTACCTGCGTTGGCAGCTTGCCAAGGCTCGGCAAGAGCGCTTCGGGCGCAGCAGCGAGCGTGGTGACCTGCTCAATCAGCTAGCGCTGTATCAAGAAGCGCCGATTCCTATGGATACGCCGGCCGCGGATACCGTCATTGCGCCTATCAAGTCAGATACGCCACGTCAGCCATCGCACCGTAAACCCTTGCCTGAGAGCCTGCCACGCGAAGAGCATGTGCTGCTTCCCCTGACGGGCTGTGGATGTCCGGCCTGCGGCGGTATGCTCAAGCCACTGGGTGAGGACGTCAGCGAGATGCTGGAATACGTGCCAGCGAGCATCAAGGTCGTGCGCACGGTACGCCCCAAGCTGGCTTGCGGGCGTTGCGATGCCATCGTGCAAGCCCCCGCGCTCAGCCGCCCCATCGAACGCGGCCTGGCCGGTCCCGGCTTGCTCGCCCAGGTACTGGTGTCTAAGTACTGCGACCATCAGCCGCTCTACCGCCAAAGCGCGATTTATGCGCGCCACGGCGTGGAACTATCTCGTTCGACGCTGGCCGATTGGGTCGCCGCCAGCAGTCGGCTGTTGCGTCCCTTAGTGCAGGCCCTGCACGGCCATGTGACGGCCAGCCAGAAGATCCACGCTGACGACACGCCAGTGCCGGTGTTGGCCCCAGGTCGTGGCAAGACCAAGACGGCGCGCTTATGGACTTATGTCCGTGACGATCGACCGGCCGGCCTCGATACGCCACCCGCCGTCTGGTTCGGATACTCGCCGGACCGCAGGGGCGAACATCCCGCCAAACACCTGAAGCACTTCGCCGGTATCGTGCAAGCCGATGGCTATGCGGGATTCAACCGTTTGTACGAGACGGGCAACGTCTTGGAAGCCGCCTGTTGGGCGCATGTGCGCCGCAAGTTCTACGACATCGCGCAGCAGCAGGCCAGCCCCCTGGCATTGGAGGCCATCGCACTCATCGGCGAGCTCTACAGCATCGAGGCACAAATACGTGGCCAGCCGGCAGATCAACGACAGCAGGTACGCCAGGCGCGGGCCGGCCCCTTGTTGGCGTCGCTGCATGACTGGCTACATGGGACATTACGCGCGCTTTCGCGCAAGTCGGCGCTCGCTGAGGCGATACGCTACGCGCTTGCCCGCTGGGTTGCCTTGACGCGCTACGTCGATGACGGTCGCATCGAGATCGACAACAATGCAGCCGAGCGAGCCTTACGCGTGGTCGCTCTGGGGCGCAAGAACTATCTGTTCGCAGGATCGGATGCGGGCGGTCATAGCGCAGCGGCAATCTACAGCCTGCT
This sequence comes from Bordetella sp. 02P26C-1, assembly GCF_009763255.1. Taxonomy (GTDB): domain Bacteria; phylum Pseudomonadota; class Gammaproteobacteria; order Burkholderiales; family Burkholderiaceae_B; genus Bordetella_A. The sequence continues at coordinate 2,347 of NZ_WSJB01000032.1, forward strand.
GGGTACGGCGGCGCTCAATGGAATCGAACCCATGGCCTATCTGCGAGAAGTGCTGGCGCGCATCGCGGATCACCCCATCAACCGCATCCAGGAGTTGTTGCCATGGAATCTGGTTTTACCCTGCAACGAAAAGGCGGCGTAAGCCGCGCAAAGGTCGTTGCCTTGCAAGGCACGGCGCTGGTGTTACGCATTGACCTGCGCCACATCACGCCAGTCATCCATCGCACGATCGTCGTGCCCAGCCGCATCACACTACCCAAGCTGCACGTGACGATTTTGCGGGCGATGGGCTGGCAGGGCGGGCATCTGCATGAGTTCACGATCCATGGCAAGCGCTATGGCGAACCGGACCCCGACTATCCAGAGCTCAACCTGCAAAGCGAAAAGCGGGTGCGACTGGACAAAGCGTTAGGCGATGCCCAAAGCCTCCTCTATCTCTACGACTTCGGTGATTACTGGGAACACGATCTGCGTATCCTCGAGGTGGCTTCCTTCAACGGCCCGTTGACTTCACCCTGGTGCCTGGACGGCGCCAACGCCTGCCCGCCGGAAGATGTCGGCGGCCCGCCAGGCTATGAACACTTCCGGCAAGTGCTCTCTGATAGAAATCACCCTGAGTACGATGACATGCTGATCTGGCATGGCAAACGCTTCGATCCCGCCGCCTTCGACCTCAATGAGGTCAACCAGCGGTTGAGCCAGATACAAATCTAAAGCAAGACGGCCTGGGCCGGACGCTTACATTGCGCTGGTTGTGCGTCAACTTGATCAGCCAGTCAGCAATAGCTTCATTTTCGGCTGAACCCTTAGCCTGATAGCGGTAACAGGTCTGGCTCACGCCAAACGTGTCGCACGCCAGGCGCACAGTCATTGACCGTTCTCGAACCGCTCTTATGGCCATCTCACGTCGCTGAGATGGCCTCACCACTTTTTTTCGATAGCCTCTTTCAGAACGTCAGCCTTTAGCCGCTCCTCGGCGTACATTTTTTTGAGCCGAGCGTTTTCCGCCTCCAACTCTTTCATGCGCGCCATCAGCCCTGCGTCCATACCGCCATACTTGGCCCGCCACTTGTAGAAACTGGCGCTGCTCATTCCGTGTTCTCGGCAGAGTTCAGGCACGGGCGTTCCGGCCTCAGCCTGTTTCAGGATCGCGATGATTTGGCTATCGGTAAATCGTGAGGTCTTCATGCAAAATTTTCCAAGGTCCTGCTGTTAGAAAATTCTACCTTCCACGACGGTTAACTAGCGGGGGGATTACCGTAGGAAATTCCCGGACAGGTCATAGCACACAGAGCCATTAGGCCAACAGTTTGCAATCATCTCGAACCCACAAACCTTTCCTCCGCCCTGACTCGGATACGGAGGTTTTACTCAGGCAATTTGCATCCGGCTGCGCCGCTTATGCGAGATGATTCCCATGCTGCAGCGCCGCCACACACCGATCGCGAAGTTGTTTAATGCTTTTTTCGTTCGCTTTTCTACCCATTTCAGGCATCTTTTCAGCGGCAACTAACAGCCTCAACGCAGCCCGATACCGGCCATGTCGTACGGCATGCTTTGCCAGATTGAAGACATAGAATCGGGTATTTTTAGCCTCCGTGGACAAACCCGAAAACACCGGATTGTCTCCAGAGATATAGCCACGCACCAGTTGCTGCAACTGGCCAGACCTCGCCAGGATCAAGCCAGAGGGATGACCAGAATGCGGAACTTTGACGTAATCAAGTCGCGGGAAGGCCCGCTTGACGATATGTCTCACATATTGATTGTCAAACTTATCATGAGGATCGTAAATCACTGCCCCCTTCTTGCCCTGGATACTCCAGCGCTCCATCTGCTCGTGTAAATAGGGTACATGTCGTCGGCGATAAATATCACTCCCGAACTTTGGATGTATAGACATTCGCGGTGAGATGGCAATTGGGAAAAAGTCATTATTCCTACTGAAATACAAAGCCGCATATGCCCCTCCACTGCTTCCATACAAATAAACCCGCTCATACGCGCCCGATATGCCCGCTAGGACGTTGTCGAACTCACACAGCGATAGATCTTGATACCACAGGGGCCGCCTCCTACAGAAGCTGAGCACGTCACACCCGAGATTTAATAGAAAACTCTTACCGAAGGTTGGGTGACGGAGCAGCTCATCCTTCGTATAACGCGCTTTGACTCCAGCCTCGAAGGTGACGACAAGCGTGGCCACGGGGGAGACGGCGCGCGTGAACAACGCGATTGTATTTCCGTTATCAAAAATCTCTTTAGTTTCGTACCCGTATTTCAATTCACATCACCATTCTCTTGCGCTCTGCTGCGAGTTTAAAAGATAAACGAAGCGTGAAACCGAGCTTGCACCCGGACTGTATCCATCTTTAGCCCTGCACCGGAGACGATTTTCTTCATAGCCGACCTCCTTGAGAGAACACAATCACCAGCCACCCATACGTTGCGAGCGCCGAGCGTGCTGGCGATGTACCCTCTTTGCCGCAGCCAGGCTGGCCTAATTTCTACCGACCCCAAAAAGCGTAACTCCAGCCCGCGTAATTAGCTCAATGCCAGGGTATCAAGCATGATCTGAAGAACCGGAGCAACCAACGAGCGGGGAGTTCAAAATTACGCCTACACTCGTCCTAAAATTTTCTGAGCATGTCCCGTTTCAAACAACTCGTCTACAGATCCTTGTTCAAGGTATAGATTGGACAGGATTTGCGACCAAACATCACCGGGAGCTGCGGTGTGGCCTTTCCCCCAATTACCCATTAGGGCAAGCACGTTGCCCTGCTGAAACGGACCAACTTCCATCGACATCTTCACACCCAAGGCGCGCATGAACCTAGAGTAATGCTGTTCGACGTGAAACTTGTCATTCACGTTCTGCATATAGATAATCCGATTAAGCATCTTTCCTTGAGATGGCCGATAAAACCAGCAAAGATTCTTCACTATACCTAGAGTTAATTGCGGCTTTTTAGCGGCTAACTCAATATCATCAATGCCATAGCAAGTCCGTAAAAATTCCAGGACAATTCTTTCCCAATACTTGAGTATATTGGTTTGAGGATTACAGACTAGCGCGATCGACCGTGGATAGAGCCGCGAAAAATACAGGCTGGCAAAGCCTCCTCCGGAAGCTCCAACGAACACAAGCATGCTTGGCTTAGCTAACGAAATCAACTTGTCGAGCACTAGCGGAACTATAACCTTCTGAGTGGCGAATTCCTTTGATCCTGCATACCAACCTATGATGATTTCCTTGTTAAAGTGTAGCGCCGGATCACTAATCGCTAGCCGAGAGCATTCCTGAGGATGAATACGATTTCCGGAAAATATCGGCAGTTTAATATTTCGCTCTACACGGCGTTGCGCCCCCTGGAAATAGATATATAGAGGCATACCAGGCTTAATAACAGAGTACAAGTCAAGGTAGGTAGCACCGATATTGACCGACGTAAGGCCGTCTTTCAATTCCTCAGCCGCAGCGAAGTCCGCCAAGCTTTCAAAATAATTCCGCATCCCTCCCCAGCGTGATTCGTTCCGAAGATCGTTATCCCCCAGGCTGATAATGCATCGCGGCTCGCTATCGCGTTGCCCCCTTTCAGGAAGCGTCGATACAGCCCTGGCGTTGGTACTTTTCCGCATATATTAATGCCGACGACTTAAAAATCAAATAGTAATGGTCGCCCGCCATCGTTTGGAAATGGCGGGTAGCCTATAGCACGCTCGCCCTACCTGTGAAGCCTATTACTACGCAGCTTGGCTTTCAACTGCCGAAGTTAATGTGGCAGCCTGAAGGCGCACAGATTCCAGCTGCGAAATACGTTCACCAAATGTGCGCACATCACAATATCGCACAACAAACTGGCGGCCCCGTCGCACCTGTTCGAGATAACGGGCCTCTGAACGCCATAATCCTTCTATCACGTCTCCCACGTCCTCCGCATCGGCATATAGCGCGGCATCACCAAAAGTTTGCCGGAATACTGGGGGCAAAACCACAGCTACCCCGATAGCCATTGCTTCCATCACCGCACGGCCGAACTCTTCAATATACTTTTCATGAGGGTAATGGATATAGAAATCTAGATCCTGGAGAAAGTCGTCTGCTTCGATGCTACCGAACGGGATAACTTCCCAATTGGGAGGAAGGTCGCCTATAACATCTGAGGCACATGACGCTCCACCCAGCATGCGTACCGGCCAAGGTTTGTTCGCGAGATAGGCCGCTCTCAAAGCGTCAGGATTACTCGGCCACTTAGTGTACGCATCGCGGCCGTGCCTTCCAATTATGGGGACAGCTGAATAGCCACCGCGCCAGCGCAATGTGCCCTTTGTCCACTCCTCCGCCTCGATCATAGGAGACCACACGCCCGGATACGGCTTTGGATATCGCTCGTCGCGTTCCATTAAGCCACGAACCAATTCCGAAATAGCAATCCAAATACCCTCTTTACCGAACAGCGTACGCAGGTTGGCGCGCACGATCAGAGGGTCATACTGCGGGTCCGAACCGTCGTATAAGCGCTCTGCAAACTGATTGACGATGACGATCACTTCATCCGTTCGAATCTCGGGGAAGTCATCGAGCATATTATTTATAATGGCCGGATAACCAAAAAGTACGAATTTGCTCGTGACTTTGTCACCAGGCGTCAATATATCCACGTCATAATTTAAACAAGCATCATACAACTTTGGGTTTACGGAGGCATGGATATTTAGGTCAAACTTCCTCCAGTGAACGACTGCAACCTTTTTACCGAGCTTACACGCGGCAATTATGTAATTTAGAGTCGAAACGAAGGCGCCGCCCTTAAGTGCAAAATCCGAAATAACCACAAAATCGTAGTGCACGTCGTCCCCACGATTAACGCGCATGCCCCGCGCAAGTGGGTACTCACGTTTGCCGCTCAGCAACGATTGGTTATGCCAAACAACACGCTTTGCGTGCCAATATTGATAGGCGTCGCGGTGGAACCAACGCATGCCGAACAGAAGACTGCGGACAGCCGTAGCCTTAGACCTGGTAAGCGAGTCGTCTCGAGACAGCGCCAGCGAAAGAATCTGACTATATCGTGTCTTGCAGATAGCGTCAGGCCCAAATCGCTGTAATAGACGAGTACGAAACTCCGCGTCACCGTTCACGCGCACCACATCCCAGCCACCCAGTTCCTGCAATACAGTCCGGTCGAACATCAGCGACGAAAAGTTCAGGTCTAAGAGTGATGACTTTGCTCGCCAAGGACCAACCACCTCTAAGTTCTCGGTTACACGAACCCAGTATGAGATGCAGGCGTGCGCAGTCGCGTTACGCTTTAGCGCGTTGACCTGTAGTTCAATCTTAGAAGGATGAGACCAATCATCGCTATCATGAACAGTAATGTAATCTCCCGTGGCGTGACGCAGACCAGCGTTGCGAGCAGCATACGCGCCCCCATTCCGCTTCTGTCTAATTAACTTTATTCGTCTGTGTTCGCGCTGGTACTCTTGAACAATCCTAACGCTGTCATCCGTACTGACATCATCGACGACGATTATCTCTAAATTTCGCCACGTCTGGTTTAATAAGCTATCTAGTACCAGCGCTATCGTCTGTCGCGCGTTGAACATCGGGATGACGATCGATACCTTCGGCCCGCCGGTCGCTTTCGCCGCGTTACCCCGTTTGGATGCCAGATTGTAAAAGTGAAGTGGTTGGGAAGGATCTTTTAACTGAAGGCCGGACAATTTCCCTTCCGAAAACATTTCATTAAGGACCGCCAACTGCGCCGACTGCACCTGAAGCAAGTCCTCGCCACGATAAAGACCTTCATGACGTATAAGTGTCGCCTTGAGTAAGAGCAGATCGGTCTTAACTTTCATGTGCCTCATGCCGAAATCTATTCGAGCATGTGCTTGATCCCATCGACGCAACTTTATGCATACGAGGACCTCCAACAACAACACCTTCTTTTCAAACTCTGGGTGGAAAATATTATAAAACTGAATATTTTCTAGTGCCCTTAGATTGTCTTCGTGGAAATAGTACCAACGTGCTAAAAACCAGGCGGCCTCAGCGCGCTCAGCGGACAAGACACCTTCATCTCTCTTAGTCTCCTCTAAGAGAGAAGAGGAAAATCTGGAATAACCACCCCACAGCTTGCGATCAAGCTCCTCAACGGCGAACTTACTGGTGGGCCTCTGGATTTCCGAGGCCGCTGCTGACACAGTGTGTAAGCCCTCTTGAGGAAATTCTAGACGCGGGACAATTTCGACAGATTTCTGAGCTCTTCTGCCTTCACGTTGGCCATATTTCAAGAAGTGGTAGTACGGATTTAACCCGGCCTTTTTTACGTCCGGATACGTATTCAGGTACACCCGCGTGGAGAATTCGGGACTAGGGTCGCGGTCCAAAAGCGCCCCCAGATGGACGTAGTGATAAATGGGATCGACACCCAGACGAAGAACATCTGGGTATCGCTGCAGATACCACTCGCAATCGAATTCCCCGTTTTTTTTAATGTACTCAATGATATGATTACTTTCCATTTTCCAAATCTGTGTATGCATTACAATCAAAATTTATAGGCTATTTATTTTTCGATTTTCCGCCTGACCGAACCTAAGAAAATGGACTAATGGATTTAAACTCGAGTCTCGGACATCCGGGTTATTTTCCAGATAGAAATTCGTATTAAATTTCTGTGAGGGATTGAAGCCGAGCGTCGCGCCAGTCGTCAGATAGTGATACGCACTCTTGCGCTGCATCTTCTCGTTACCGAGATAGGTGCGAGCATACCAAGCACTATCGAAAAACTCCGAGCTTTCAATTAAGCGAACGGCCGCTGACAAATTTGACGTCTTGCGTGTTGCCGACGGTTTGAACCATCTTGCTACGCGCTTGAAGTCAAATTGGGTGGGCTTTTTATTCGAAGATGCTGGCGGCCTTTTCGAACAGCGGTCGATTAACGCTTGCTTCTCGATGACTAAAGCGCTCAGCTTCGTGAGGTCCTCTTCCAATGCCTCCACTCGGTTTCGCATCTCGGTCCAAGCCTTCTGTAGCCTTAGGTTCTCCTCGCGGAGAGTCTTGCGTTCGGAGTCTCGCAAACCAGTAGGATCCCTATCCCCCTGCCCCGACTTTAAAGAGGTACAAACTGCGGCCAACGTCGGAGCAACTTCAGCTTGATTCCTTGGCGGATCCTCATGTGTCACGCTCCCTCCTGCCGCACCTTTTGCAGAAAGCCCGCGTCCTAAATGCTCGAACATATTTCGCAAAACCATCCGCTCTTCACGCGTTTTAGTATAAGAGAACAACTGTTCTACGGTATGTGACAGAGAGCCCCCAATCGCGAACATACGGAGGCCTGATGCGTGAACGAACTCGATTGACCGATAGCGCGGAACCATACTGGCCAGTATTCTGGATGCTTCTTCAGTCATACGTTCAGACCGCGTACCAGAAATCATCATGACCCCCCGCTGCGAGACTCGTTCCAACAGCGTCCGCACCGTCTCCGAGTTCATGTCTGCAAGATGAGCTATATCGAGGTGAACGATGTCAATACTTTCAGCGGGCAACGACGGCAAGCACTCACTTAGCGTCCCCCGCATTCGCCTGGCGGAAGTTAGGACATCTCGAGCCCGTTTTGGAGCGTCAGATAACGTGGCGTAGTCACAAATTACATCTAACTGCAGACGTTGAACGCCTTCGCTCATCACCACTAATGAGCTCATGTCTTCCGTGCAGAAATCAATAATTCGGCGTGGACGTACGGCGTCTATCATCCAGAAAACAAAAGGTGCATGCTCAATCCACGAAGACGAGCGGATGTTTCTTGGACGCCAAAACATCGCTGCTGACCCCAACGCTTCTATAGGATGAGCCAAACTACAGCTACGAATTTGTTCAGGTTCCGTATGCATATTAACTAATCGTTGATCGTGGTTAGCGTGCATTAAAGAGCACAGGCCAATAAATACACCGCTCGTCGCGTGATCTCCGCACCAGTGCCGCGTAATTCCCCGGCAGCTGTCCGCAGGGTAACATGGCCGGCAGCGAGACACGGACACTATTGGTAAGGTGTAGAAGTCAGCTTGCCACCAAGGTACAAAGTTCCTTTTATTGGATATTTTTTCAAAAAGGCGTTGTATTTCGCATCCGGAAATCGGTTAGCGAACGGTACCAACCATTCTAAGTCCGTCCCGGATACGGATTGTTTGAGCTGCTTAACGCCGGCCTCCCGCTGTACGATTCGCGGATCGTTAAGGCCATCCAAAGACAGGTTAACTAGACGGTACAGTCCGTTGTCGTTAAGCGAATATAAATCGTCACCGTTAATCCATGCGATCTCGGCAATAGCTATTAGAGGCTGAAGCGCAAACAGATGATAGCGAAGCGCCCGCGCTCCACGCTTTAGTTCCTGCGGCAGCGTTCCGTCCGGCCGAATTGAGTTGATCCCATGCCGAGCCCACTGGACACCCCATTCATAAAGATCAGGTCTCCCGCCGGCAATTCCCGCGTTGATTACAGCAAGGCCAGCCCAGTATCTGAGGTTATGCTCGCTAGTTTTAGGCATAAAGGTCGAATGGAATCGCATAACTCCTTCAGCGAGCGTTACAAGCCATTCAACAATTATTCTCTGCTGGTTCGAATCCAAGCCACTTGCGTGGCGCACCTTGAGCCAAGCCGTGGCGTACGAATTCAATATCCAAGCACGGAACAATTCTGCCTGATTCCCGGTGAGCTTTCCGGTCAAAGCGCGGCCCTTAGCTTGATCCAGCAACAAGCGGCTCGCACATCGCGCCACTTCAGTATCTCCAGCAGCCCGATACGTGTCTGCCAATTCAACAACTTGTTTTGCTGCCGTGCGCGCATTCCGTGTAGCGTCCAGGTACGCCGATCTCTTCGCGGGGTCGACGGTATAGCTGTCATCCTCATAGTATTTAAACGCTTTAATGTTCCTAACCGGCGCGACGCCGGTAGGACAACTGACGTTCTGATTTCCGTACGACGATGTCGTACTGTCCCAGGGGCTCTCCAATGTCGCGGCGTTAGCCGCGAACGCCGGAAAAATCTCTATAAGTAGCCAGACCACCCAAGCAACGCATCTAGCCCCGAAAAGTCGCTGCGGAAAAGCAAGTTGGACCACGTTCCTCTCCAGAAGTAACTGGCGCGGTAAATACCGCAGCACCCAACGAAGTTATGTATGCATCGCCTGACGACAGTGTGTCCACTCCTGCAACATCTCGTGCAAGAAATTATCGGCCCGACAACCTGACGAGATGACCGCAACTAGTCGCCACCGAACACATCACGCGAGTACACTTTGTGGCATACGCTAAGTAGTGCCTCGGACATACGGTTAGTAACGATGACGTCGGAGAGGTTCACAAACTCCTCAAAGTCATTGACGACACGAGAGTGAAAGAATTCTGGTTCTTGAAGCGTAGGCTCATACACGATGACCTCCACGCCTTTGGACTTAATGCGCTTCATCACTCCCTGAATGCTTGATGAGCGAAAGTTATCGGACCCGCTCTTCATAATAAGTCTATGTATTCCGACAATCTTAGGCTCCCGACGGAGAATATCGTCAGCGATAAAATCTTTCCTGGTTGTATTTGATGTGACGATCGCCTGGATTAGGTTCTGTGGCACGACGTTATAATTCGCCAGAAGTTGTTTGGTATCTTTTGGTAAACAATAGCCACCATAGCCAAATGACGGGTTGTTATAACCATGGCCCACGCGCGGATCGAGGCAGACACCTTCAATAATCTGTTGTGTATTAAGATCGTGGATGGCGGCATATGTATCTAACTCATTAAAGAAAGAAACTCGCATTGCCAGATATGTGTTAGCGAACAACTTTATAGCCTCCGCTTCAGTCGACCCAGTAAACAATACGGGGACGTCTGGAACCAGCGCAGCAGAGCGGAGTAAATTCGCAAAGCATTCCGCTCGCTCAGACACCTCTCCGACGATTATTCTTGCTGGATACAAATTATCATGGAGCGCCTTACCTTCACGCAGAAATTCCGGGGAGAAAATGATCCGATCACACCCGAACTCGCTTTTGACCCTCGCCGTGTACCCAACGGGCACAGTCGATTTAATGACCATGATAGCTTCGGGATTTATTTCCATCACATCACTAATGACCGCCTCAATCGACTTGGTATTGAAGTAGTTGGTCTCTGGATCATAATCCGTCGGCGTGGCTATGATGACATACTCGGCGTTAGTATAGGCTTCATGTTTGTCCAGTGTGGCTCGGAAGTTGAGCGGCTTCTCCCGGAGAAACATTTCGATGTCCTGATCCACGATGGGCGACTCATTGCGCGCCAACATCTCCACTTTCTCAGGAACAATATCTAAAGCGACTACTTCATGCTGCTGGGCCAACAGCACGCCGTTAGACAACCCTACATAGCCCGTGCCTGCAACGGCAATCTTCATATAGACCTCTATTTATCACGCAATGAAATGACGAGGGAATGGGATAAGCTAGGTAAAGCCAGAAGCCGCAAGCAATTCAGCGTAAGTTGTGGCGCAGCATATCCGCCGTACAGGCCGGGACTCTTCATGAGCTCATCCAAGGAAGTTCCACAATATTTAGAGCCGCTCGTAATTGGTCAGGCCATCGATTCTGAACGAACATAATTTTAAAATCTTCGCTAACCGCAGCGCTGCTACGTTGAAGCTCGCGTGTCGCCGCCTGTGCCGCATGGCGGACCTTAGCGTTCGCCACATAAACAATGCGTTTTCTGAACATATTCCGGACCAGATCGCACATAATCCTGTCGGATCGATAGTGGCGGCCGTTCGCGTAGTCCAGACCTCCGCAGCTATCCCAAACAGGGCGTTTTATATACACGCAAAAAAAAGGCGCGAAATTCAACTCTACCAATCGGCCCTCATGGAACAATGAAATATCACTTATGTTTCTATGGTGCGCAGAGAGGGAGACGTCACATTCCCTTTGCAGATCGGCGTATGGAACATGATCACGCATGTTAGCCGTTCCTGCCGGTACAACCTGCCTTGGCACGCTAATCGCAATCTCGTCGTCGTGATATGCGGTCTGCTGCAGAATGGTTAACGCATCGGTTTCCAATTCGGCATCGTTGTTTAATAAGAGCACGTCAGCGTCCCTTGATGCAACCGCCACTCCCTGGTTGACAGCGTACGAAAAGCCATAATTCACGTCATTGAGAATAACTTTTACGTTTGGGTGACGCAAACTAGTGACAAACTCCTTTACCTCGTCGGAGGAGTTATTATCGACGATGACCAACTCAAATAATTCTTGCGAGAGATACGGCTGCAGGGAGTCCACGCATCGACGCAAATGCTCTAAAGCCTCAAAACTCGGAATCACGACACACACGCGCCTGGCGAGAGTAGCCTTTGCAGAGGAAGAAGCGCCTGTCCATTTATGGCAAACATAGTCGTAAGCCGGCTGGAAAGGCACCGTGCTTGTAATCGAGTTAGCGACCGAAGCGGCGTAATAATTCGATTGGACAAACGGAACGGAACATATGCGGCCACTGGCCTTAATTTGCAAGATGAAGTCCCAGTCGACCAACCTTTGTAAGTTCTCGTCAAAACGAACTCCGGCATCTAACACGCGACGCCGGTGCACTAGGCAATTTAAGTCGATATAGTTGTGCTGCTCGAGCAGAGATTCATTCATCGCCCCAAATCTAATTGCGAACGGTGCCTTGGCATGAATCGAGTCATAAAGATACTGCCCACTGTATACTGCATCGATCTCGGTATGATCGTTGAGCGACGCGATTGATGCTGCCAGAAAATCGGATAACCAGATGTTATCAGAATCCAGATACGCAATTATGTCGCCGCGCGCCTCCTTCAAGCCGATATTTCTAGCTGCACATACACCAACATGTTCTGTGAGCACTACATGTCTAACTCGGCTGTCGACGCACGCTAGTTCGCTAGCTACAGCGACCGATTGATCCTCACTTCCATCATCAATAATGATGAGCTCTAGATTCAGGTAGCTCTGAGTCAGCACGGACACGGCGGCTCGCCTCAAGGTAGAGTCACGATTCCGCACAGGCATAATGACAGAGACCAAAATGGTGTGATCGGTCAAGCGATTAACCAAGCAATTCTTGATGTTTTCCATGGCGGCAAAACAGCGCCGGTCTTCTTCGGTGAAGGGCGCACGCACGATGGGACACAACAGGCTGAATATTAGGTATTCACTCAAGTTCGTGTACGGTTTGGGGACGCTCGCTGCCGGCCCTGCAACAAAAGGTCTATGCTGGATGTAGTGCAACAACGGATTAGCAGTCGCCTCATCCGATCCTATCGCGTGGATATACGTTTCCGGGTCGAACCAAGGCCCCGGCCGTCGCTGCTCTGCAGCGCCGTGACGCACGTAATGGACTGCTGGGTCAAAGCCAGCATCAGCAACATCCGGATACTGGCGAAGATACCAACCGGCGTCGAACAGATCGCTCTGGCGCACGATTTGGCTAACCGCGTCGTCAATTGATGTGAGCTTTCGCTTACGCCGGAAAAATAACATGATTAATTAGCTCGCTTAACCTTACAGCACCGCCCCAAAAAACCCCAGCGGCGTTGGCCAGTATCATCCTCAAATAGATTTCCGCTGCTAAAAACCATTTTGCAGCGTGCGACCGAAGGCCATGGCTTGGACGATTGGCGTGATGATCTTCTGCCACTCATGAACGGCGGCATTAGTCACATAAACAGCGTCCTCAGCCTTGACCAAAAACTCCTTGGCCAGAAATACTGCCGCAGGGTCTCGCATATTCAAGCGGAAGACCTCGGGCGTTGGTTCGCTCGCCCCATTTTTACGTTCTAAGCGGAATACAAAAACGCCTTGTGGATCCGCCATCGAATCATTTAACCACCCCGCCTGCCCCAGGACTTCCAGAAGGCTCGGCTGATCAGAAGGCAAATCGTGCAACCCTGGCGTTTGGACCGCACCCATCGCCACAAACCGCTTCTTCGCCCGCGATACCACGATCTCCGAACGTGGTGAGATGGGCCGATTCAGACCATTCAAGAGACTCTGATACGAATAAACCTTCGCATCTTTTCCATCCCGCACGGTAACCGACACCAGATGCGGCTCCAATAGCGGTCCCCCCGCAAGATTTATCGCGTCTAAAAGCGTCAGCGGCCCTTGCAACGCCGAGAAACGTCCAGGTTGCTTCACTGCACCCGCCACCAGCACCGACCCCGAAACATCCCCGAGTAGATTAACCATCACCTGCGGATCGGATGCAACACCCTTGAGTCGACGGCGAATCTCCTCCTCTACCCCAACCAGTGTCTTGCCCGCGACGGGAAACCGGCCAGCATAGGGTAACGAGATCTTCCCAGCGGAATCCACACGCGCTTCGAACTTGGTGCCTCCCGCAGCTAACGGTGCAAATACTGCACTTTCGGCGCCAATATCAGCGATCATTACTTGCAAAACGTCGCCGGGGATTAACCGCACCTCAAAGCTTTTAGGTGAGGAGACCGTCGTCGCGACAGTCTCATCTCGCAGCCGAGCATAAGTGCCGATGTTCGTGGGAGCCAAATCCACTAGTTCATAGGGGATCGTGCGTTTTTCGGGCGCTTCTACAATCGCGCCAATGCGCGGGCCGGTGCCAGAGAGGATTCCCCCCGCACAACCAGAGAGCAGCACCACTAAACCCAGCGACATAAACAGCCGGGAGGAACTACGCAGGGGAAACGCTGTGCTAGTCACGATGATCCTCGATGCTCGCAATTACGAAGCGGACAATGCCGTAGATAAGAAGCAAAGCTACGAACAACGTAATTAAGTTGTAGAGCTTGTGTGGGTAGGTGGGGTCCTCGGGCACGTTTGGCTGAACAACAGTCACGAGGCTGTGGACGTTTTTATTCGCTTCGATTTTGGCGTTCTGTAATGCCGAGACGCTGAGGCGATACGCCTGCTCAGCAATTTCCGCGTCGACGCTCAACTTGCGGTAGGCTGCGGCAACGACGTTCAGGTGCCCCCCTTTCGAGGACGAAACCAGATTCGCCTTTTCGGCGTTCAATTGCCGCTCCAATGCCGAAAGTCGGTTCTTTTGCTGACGGACTTGGGGCGAATCCGCATTCAGCGTCGCTTGTAAGCTCTTCAGCGTTGCTTTCTCTGTGGCGATCGTCGCTTCCAGCCCAGCGATGATGCCTGCCTGTGACTTGGCCGAGGCTTCCGCATCCAACAGACTGTTCTTGCTTTGAAATTCGACGAGTTCTTCTCGCTTGCGCTCGTAGTCCGCATGGGCTTTCGCAAGCTCCTCCTCAGCAAACAACACTTGGTTACGCGCAATCTGACGAGAAACGTCGTTGATGTATTTCTGGCTCTCGTCAAGGATGACACTTAAGGTCTTATGAGCGAACTCCGGGGTCAAGCCCTGGACTTCGATGGAAATCAGGCCCGTCATCTCATCAATATGGACCGTCACCACCCGCTCGTAGAACTTCAACAGATCTTCCTTGGAAACGGTTTTACTGAGCCAGTAAAACGGATCCGTCAGCTGGTCTGCGAAATGCTCGTGCCACTGCAGTCGTTGCTCCAACTGGTGAAGCATGTCGGGGGAGGTCAGGTACTCGTAAAGGAAGATGGTTTCAGCCTTTGAGATCTGACGTGTCGACGTTGCAAGAATAGCGGCGCCGGCATTCTGCTGAGCCATGGCCGCCGCTCCAGCGGAGTCCACCACCACCACTTGAGCGGTGCTGGCATAGCGATCGACGGCCAGTACTGCGTAGTAAATCGCCGCAAGCAGCATCGGGATCCCTATGATCCAGAGCTGCAATCGCCTATTCCGCCGTTTAGAGCTTTTATCCATTATCGCTTTTCCATGCCTTATTTTTTTCGATATGCTTCAATACCTTGCTGCACATCGTCGTAGACGATAAGCTGGCCTTTATCAACCAGAATCACCAGGTCGCAGAGTCTCTCAACCTCCCGCATATTATGCGTGGTGAGGAAAATCTTCGATTTTACAAGCTTCTGGGCGAAAACTTCCTCGCATTTTTGGCGGAAAGTGTTGTCGCCTGCCGCCATTACCTCGTCGATTAAGTAATAGTCGAAATCGAACGCCATACTGAGGCCGAATGCGATCCGAGACTTCATCCCGGAGGAGTAGGTTCGGATAGGCTCATCAAACCAGTCACCTATATCGGCGAATTCCTGCACGTACTTTACCTTCGCGCGCATTTCCTCGCCGACGAACCCATACACCCGGCACACAAACTTTACGTTGTCGCGGGCGCTCATACTGCCCTGAAATCCTCCAGCCTGTCCAACCGGCCAGGAAATACTCTTGTCCGTGCGAATCACGCCAGAATCCGGCGCATCGACGCCGGACAACAGTCGCATCAGTGTCGACTTACCCGCACCGTTCTTACCAATAAGCGCAATATTCTTATCAGCAGGAAAAGTGAACGAGAGATTTCGAAATATGTATTTCCGTCCGCTTGCCGTCAAATACGACTTAGTGATGTTATCGAGCGTAAACATCGCTAAACAATTCCCTTAATTGCCAACATTCGATTTTTCCGCAGTTTAAAAAGCCCCAGGCCAACGCATAGAAAGATTGCTGCGGAAAAGAGCACGTAACGCAATGAAGTAATGTCCAACACTCGGTAAAAGGGAAACGCGGCCTCTCGGATAAGCTCGATTAAATGCAAGAAAGGATTCCACTGCACATAGGGCAGGACGTAACTCGGGAATCGAGAAACGGGAAATATTGCGCCCGAGGAAAAATAGAGCACCAAAAAAGCGAAGCGAACAAACGTGCGCAACTCGGGAAGTAGATCGACGACCACGGCTAATACCATTCCAATGCCGAATGCCAACCCCACCCCTATAGCGAGTAGTGCCAACCACTCCAACGGGTGCGCGATCGTCATGTCGTACCCGTACCAAGCAAACGCGAGAGCCACTATCAGATACGAAATACACGCAAGGCTGCACTGCAAAATCGTCCGTGCGACAAATGTATCCATGGGGGTCACCTGTTTATAGGCAAACAAACCCCGATTCGCCGATAGACCCTCCATAATCAACATCGCTACTCCGCGGAACATCACAAAAGGCGCGATCCCGGAGAGCAGAAAGACGGGAAAAGGTATCCCTTGAACATCGCCCCGACCCCGTATGATGCCGATCACTACGGTCATCACTACGAGCTGAATCACTGGCTCTGCCAGCATCCAAAAAGCACCCATGCGCCGCTGCCCGAAACGCGCGCGCATCTCGCGAAGTAGCAACGCGAAGACTACGGCACGAGTTATCTGAAATGGGCTGCGATGAATCATTAGGAATCAATTTGCGTGAAGAGTGCTGCGGTGCAGTATACCTACGATCGGGGCGAATTAACCTGACTGTTTGTTCCAAAAAGTTCAATCGCCGCAGGACGCGCCGGTGACGGGCCTCGTCATATCATGCTCCAAGGAAATTGAACATTAGGCATACCACTCAGTCCAAAATCAGGATGCTGGTAGTTCAGGTTCGGATTATAAAAAGGGTCATGATGCATTAAATGCGCCCACCGCGTCCGCATATATTCAACTTCTGCCCTCGCGCGCGCGATCTGATCCGGACTAGTGTCCTTCCCGCGTGTTACCGACTCATGATGGTAGAGCAGCGCGTGAGGCGTCCACACGACCCGATAGCCCGCCTCACGCACGCGGAGACAATAATCCACGTCATTAAACGCGACGGTCAGTTGGACCTCATTGAGCCCATCCAACGCTTGATACACGGATTTCTTAGTCAGCAAACAAGCCGCAGTCACCGCCGACAGGTCTTGAGCGACTAGCGCACGGCCGCAGTAGCCGGGATCATCGCGACCAATCCCCGAATGCAAATGATTGGCGCATCCACCTGGCCCCACCGTATCCCCACCGTGTTGGACCGTATCATTGCCGTACAACAGCTTGGCGCCTACCGCTCCCACACCTTCTTGCAACAGGCGGCCCACCATCTCATCTAGCCAATCCGGCGAAATAACTTCCGTATCGTTGTTCAGCAAACAGACCAGCTCACCATTCGACTGAGCCACGGCATAGTTATTGATTTTGGAGTAGTTGAAGGCCTCATCAAACGGCAGTACGCGTACGTTTGACGCGCGGGCAATTTCTCCCAAGTACTTCAACGTCTCCGGCACGACAGACTGATTGTCCACGACGATAATTTCATATCGCGGGTACGATGTCAGCGTCATCAAGCTCTCTATGCAGCGTTGCAGGTGTTCTAAACCATCTCGCGTAGGGATGATGATACTCACCAGCGGCAGCGCGTCTGGCAGAGCGTAGCGAACGCGGCAACGATGGGGCCCTGACGCCGCGACGCACGCGGTCACCCCGTGGGCTGCCAGATGCGCTTGCACTATCTCGCGCGTTTCTTCCCCGTCGGTAGGATCCGCCGAGCGGTTGTCGTGGCGGATGTGCCATAGCGGCGCCGGCACATGCACCGGTTCCCTGCCCTCTGCCGCCAGGGCTAATAAAAGGCTGTGGAGCGCTCCGTTCACGCTGTAGCGTTGCGCTTCGGCGCTGTCCCAGAATCCGGTCACGTCGCGCAGACGCCACGTAAAAGCATCGCCCATATAGTTCGTCGCCCGTAAGAGCTCCGGCGACCAGTCGGG
The DNA here is from genome assembly GCF_009763255.1 of Bordetella sp. 02P26C-1. Classification (GTDB taxonomy): domain Bacteria; phylum Pseudomonadota; class Gammaproteobacteria; order Burkholderiales; family Burkholderiaceae_B; genus Bordetella_A. The sequence continues at coordinate 19,987 of NZ_WSJB01000032.1, forward strand.
CTTGAAAGCTGGATCGCACAATCGGCCATCGACGCCAATCTCATCATGATCCGCATATACGACGTCGGCGCCCTGGCTGCCATCGATGACGTGGGCGAGCCAATACAGGGCTGCCTCGGCAAGGCGATTGCCTTCCCTCAAGATAATCACCCACTTGTCCCCGGGCGACTTGGAAGCGCCCGGCGCGATGGCATGCGCCGAGCGAGAGGCGGCCACCAACCTCGGTATCCACCCGTTTTCGGGCCAGACTTCCGCGGTGAAATGCGGATAAATTTGCTTATCCAAACCGGCGTGGTAAAGCACAGAGGCGGACTCCCGACCGTTCCTTGCTAACACAACGATTTGGAACTGCGGGGGGCTAGACCACTTGGCCAAACGCCTGCGCATTGCCTGGCGGTCTTCGGGCGCGATCCGGTAAAACTCCGCGTACCAGTCCGCGTAGCTACGCATGTAGGCGTTGGCGCGGAAGCGGCAAGCCACGCCGTAGGCGTAATCAAGATCAGTAATCAGCGTACGCACCCGAAAGCCAGCACGAAGACGTCGTTCGACAGGCTGGCGGAAAAAGACCGGCACCGCGCGTCGTAACTGGCGCAGGCGATATTCAACCCAGGTCAGCCGTCGAAGTTCTATCGACAGATCCAACACCTGTTCCGTATCGGAAGGGCCTTGAAGCTTTACAGCCTCAATGGCATCCGGCACGGAAACGATCTCTAAGATACGGCCGCTACGGGGTATCAGGATATCCAGGTCGACAACCCGCCCACCGCGCAGCTTAAATGACAATACGGCCCCGTAGGCGCGGTCGTGCCCGGTGGCCAGTCCTTGTACCAGGTATCTTCCAGCTGCGGCGGATCCGCTGTCTGAATTGGCAGGCGCCGACCAGTCAGATTCGGGATGCGGTATGAAAACCTTGGTCTGTAAAAACATGTCGCCCCGAATCAACCTCGTTTCAAACCGGATTTGAGGTTATGCAACCATTGTCTCCAGGTCGGTTCGGGGTCAACTGAGTCCACGACAGGTGCAATGAGGGCTTCGAGCCGGGCAATCTCCGCTTTGACGGCGGGGACCAGAGTCAACATTGCATCGCAAACTTCATTATTTTTATCGTGCAGTTCGAAATATTTCTTATGTTTGACCCGGCCGGCCTTTGAAGCACTGCCTTTAGGGCTTTTGCGTAGCACAAACTCTTCGAATGACTTCACGACATAATGATTAACACGTAGGTGGTCCCAAACCACCGTTTTGCTCAAACTATCTTTACGGCCCTCGCGAAAATCCAGCTCCTGCCCTAATGCGTTGATGTAGCGCCCACGCTTTAATGTCGCGTGGTGGGGCGTCGTCCAGTGATCAACATATCCCGGCCGGACGACTGCCTTGTAATGCTGGTTCACGGAAAACTTATTCAAAGAACGCTTGAGAAAGCGCTCGATGACCAAGCCGTCTTCCCAGAATCGATGCCCCGCGGATCCAAAGCACGCCCAATTCAGCGCCAGACCACCCACATCCGCGTCGGAAAACAGCTCTGTCAGTTTTGGCACAACCGATGAGGCACCCCCCATAGGCGCGATGAACTCGTCGGCGTCAATAAACGCAATCGCGTCCACGTCCGACGGACACATTTTGGTCAGCAGGTTGTACGCCCCAAGCTGCGGGCGCACGTCCGGCTCATCCTGATAATCAACGACCGTGATCGGTTCGTGCTTTTCCAGGGTAGACAGTATCTGTCGGGTCAAATCGGTGCTGCCATTATCGGCGATCAAAAACCGACTGAACCCCACAACCTTGTGGAACGCCAACCATTCCAATACATATGCGTCTTCGTTCTTGAAAATCGCACCCACTGCAAACTTCATAGGATGATGATCAAAATGGTTGTTATGCGTGTTAGAGCAAACTGCGGTCAGATACTGAAGCCGTGATATTTCTGACCCAACGCCAGAGTAGCGGAGAAGAAGCCCTGTTTATTGCCACAATCGTAGCGGGTGCCAGCATACTGGTATCCAAATACCGGGCGATCGCGCAACATGGCGGCGATACCGTCGGTGAGCTGAATTTCGCCGCCCGCGCCCTTTCCGGTCTGGCGCAGATACTCGAAAATCTCCGGTTCAAGGACGTAGCGACCCACCACGGCCTGCGTGGACGGCGCTTCCTCGGGCGCGGGCTTTTCTACCATGGCGTCCAGGCGCCACGTTTCCTCATTAATCTGATTTCCAGAAATGATGCCGTATTTGTTGGTCTCGCGACGCTCGACGTTTTGAATACCCAGCACGCTGCCTCCGCATGAATGCGCGACCTGCACCAGCTGCCGCGTTACCGGCACGTCGGCATCAATGAGGTCATCGGCCAACAACACGGCGAACGGCTCATTGCCGACGACAGGCGCTGCGCAGAGCACCGCATGGCCGAGGCCCAGCGGTGCGGGCTGTCGAATATATACGCAATTCACGTGCGAAGGAAGAATCCCACGGATAGCGCGCAGCTGCTCTTCCTTGTTCTTCGCCTCCAACTCGGCCTCTAGCTCCGGCATGGAATCGAAATGATCTTCGATCGCCCGCTTATTACGGCCAGTTACGAAAATCAGTTCCGTCACGCCGGCTGCGACTGCCTCTTCAGCAGCATATTGGATGAGAGGCTTGTCGACGACGGGAAGCATTTCTTTCGGCATAGCCTTCGTCGCAGGCAGGAAGCGCGTGCCTAGCCCGGCGACAGGAAATACAGCTTTACGGATCGGTTTCATAGCGTCCTACAAAAAAAGCGCGAGAATGAAAAATCTTTCGAAATTGGAGCAAGGCGGCCATTGTGCCTAGACGCACAGCAGCGGGTGCAACGGAGTATCAGGTTAGTAACCTAATAATTCAGGTTTGCAAAACGCTCAATTAAAGCATTTTTGCCCGCTGATTGATCATTTTTCCCGGAAAATTTTTGCTATATAGTGCCGCCAGCCTATACGACTAGGCTGCTTACGCCAGGAAACTAATTCAGCGAGAACCCGTTCCGGCGTGGTGAAGCGCTTGGTAGTTCGACTCACGTAGGTGGGATATAAGATGAGCGCGCCAGCGACGAGTTGATCGACGGACAGCCTCCGCTGGCGCCTTGCACGCACAGGATCAGTTAGGCCGCGGTCGATACTCAAGCCCCACCCAGCATAAAAAGGCTGCCCGTAGGTGACAACCGGTACCTCGCGCAGGATGGCTTCAAATCCCGTCAACGAGGTTAACGTATGCACCTCATCTACACGCGAAAGCAGGCGCTCGATCGAAACATTATCGACAATTTCATCACACCATTGCAGCGCCTCTTTTTCACCGTCGCCAGATTCTCGCAACCCCGCCAATACATCGGGGTGGGGTTTATATAGTAGATAATCATCAGGATTACTTTGCCGGACGCTGCGCAACAGATCTATATTGCGACGGACCCCATGAGCACCGAAACGAATCGATGCATCTGTTTCGACTTGACCAATGACTAATAACACGCGTGCAGTCTGGGAGGGCCGTGTCCAATCGCGCTGAGTCGAAAGATTGTATTTAGTAATACCGGCTGCACATATGGCTTCGCGCAGGGCCCGGGCACGCGCAAGTAGCTCGTCCGTAAAATCCGTCTCAGCAAGGATCCTTTCTAACCGCGACGGTCGAGTGGCATCGTAGTAGATACCTACGTCGTCTTGCACCCATGAGACAGGCCTGACTAAATCAGCACCTAAGCCCACCGAACGAAGAAAGCCGTCTTCCACGCGGATAACCGGCTTGGCCGGCGAGCGCTGAGAAAGGACAGAATCTCGCTTACATCCCCATGTTGCTAGTCCGTCGTGGTGCAACACCCTGCGCGGAAACCAGGAAAATTTGACGCGACTTCCATTAAAAAACTCGCGCACATAGCCATGCTTCCAGCCGGAAAAACCAATGGCCGTGATTTGTTCAGGGAAACGCTGCCGCATGCGCCGCTGCAACGCTAGCCACGCCAGCACCACCTCCGCATCACAGCGCTGGCCAGTCTCTGGATCCACATAGCGGCAATAGTCGATTAAAACCGCATGCGCGAGCTGCAGCAGCGAGACTGTCTGCCGCCGGGCCGGCGCGGGCTTCGCATCTGATGTCAGCCCCCACCCTGCATAAAACGGCATGCCAAATGTCCGGACGGGTTTCTCCCACAGTAGCCCTTCGAAACCCAGCTGGGACGTGACGGTGTACACCGCATGCGCCTTGGCCAATAGACTCGCCGGATGCACGTCCCGATCAAGCAGCACGACCCGCGGCTCAGCCCGCAGTTGGTCGAGGTTGAAATGCCCGCGTTTGCGGCCGGCCACCACGTCGGGATGAACTTTGACGACTATGGTTCGAGTGGGATGCTCGGCAAGCGCCGCATCGAGCATACGAAGGAAATCCTCGGGCGCGGCGTCTCCGGCACTAACCGAGGCATCGCCGAAGGTTTGATCCACGACAAGGACAAAGCCGGGCTCCAGCCCTGGGCATGCATCATCGCGACTGTGGTTATATTTCGAGACCATGCCGTCACGCCAGGCATGGATTAAAGCCGTCGCCCGCCGCGCTTCGCTCGCATTAAGCTGCCGCTTGATCATGGCCTCTAGTCGGGTCGCTTGACCAGCATCCAGGTATAGCGCCTGGTCGTCCATGACGATGCTAAGCGGCGGATCATCCGGCCCCAACCCGACTGAACGCAGAAAACCGTCTTCGATGTATCGCACCTGCAGCCCATGACGGTGCGCATAGCGTTGCGCCTTCAACGCGCTGGGCCGCTGCCCCCAGGCAAGTACGCAATCATCTGCCTCGGGACGCCTCGGTGGCGGGTACACGAGTTCGAAATCATCTAGCAGTGCGGCAAGCGTGCTGTGTTTGCGCACGCCCGCCGTACACAGTATGAGGCGGGCCCGTTTCATGACGCCCCGTCAATCATCAAACAGATCCGCTTGGGCGAATGTTTCCGCTTGCTGATCCTTTTCCGACAGGATGACACCCGAACCGGACGGCCATTCGATTTTTAATTGCGGGTCATTCCATCGGATCGAGCGTTCGAGATCTTTATCCCAATAATCCGTGGCTTTATAAAGCACATCGGCAGTCTCAGAAAGCGCGATAAACCCATGCGCAAAACCTGCCGGGATCCACAACTGCCGGCGGTTCTCTGCTGACAACACGACGCCGATCCACTTCCCCAACGTGGGAGACCCTCGTCGCAGGTCGACCGCGACGTCGTATATCTCGCCCGAGACCACGCGCACCAGCTTGCCCTGCGCGCGCGGAGCCAATTGGTAATGCAACCCGCGAATCACGCCTTTAACGGATCTCGACTGATTGTCCTGAACGAATGTGACCGTGTGGCCAACTGCCTCTTCGAATTGACGCTGATTGAAACTCTCGAAAAAGTATCCGCGCGCATCTTCGAACACGCGCGGCTCCAGCACACATATCTCGGGGATGGCAGTGCGGATAATGTTCATTGGACTTCAGCGTTCGGTGACAATATTCAGGAGATACTGACCATAGCCGTTCTTTTTCATCGGTTCAGCCAAAGCCAACAATTGATTCGCATCGATATATCCGAGACGATAGGCAATTTCCTCGGGCGAAGCCACCTTCAAACCTTGACGTGCCTCGATGGTCGCAATGAACTGGCTCGCCTCCAGCATGGACTGATGCGTGCCAGTGTCGAGCCAGGCATAACCCCGGCCAAGCGTGACGACTTCGAGTAAATCCTGCTTTAAATATGCCAGATTCAGGTCGGTGATTTCATACTCGCCACGTATTGACGGCTTGATCGTGGCGGCGATTTCAGGCGCCTGCTCGTCATAAAAATACAAGCCGGTGACCGCATAGTGGGATCGCGGACGCAGCGGCTTTTCTTCAAGACTCAGCGCCTTGCCCTGCTTGTTGAACTCGACTACCCCGTAGCGCTGAGGATCCTGCACGTGATAGGCAAATATGGTCGCGCCGGTTTCCTTTGCCGAGACGCTATGCAGCAACCGGGAAAAGTCATGACCATAGAAAATGTTGTCGCCCAACACCAGTGCCGAAGGCGCGCCGTCCAAGAAGGCTTCGCCAATGACCAAGGCCTGTGCCAGCCCCTGCGGCTCGGGTTGAATCGCGTATTGCAGATTGAGGCCCCACTGGCTGCCTTCGAGCAATAGCTGCTGGAATCGCGGCATATCCTGCGGCGTGGCAATCACCAGAATGTCGCGTATGCCCGCCAGCATGAGCACGCTGAGCGGGTAATAAATCATCGGTTTGTCATAGATGGGCAGCAGCTGTTTTGAAACAGCCAAGGTCGCCGGATACAGACGCGTACCCGAACCTCCTGCCAAAATGATGCCCTTGCGACTCTTCATGCAGTTGAACTCTCGCTTGCCATATCACCGCGCTAATTGCGCAATAGTTTGCTGAACACCGTCCTGCCATTGATCGAGCGACACTCCAAATGCCTGGCGCAATTTAGTAGTATCTAACCGCGAATTAGCAGGCCTTGCGGCCGGTAAGGGATACGCTGCAGTAGGAATGGGCGTTACAGTTTCCGGCGATGCTTTCAGCACCATACCGGCTTGTCGAGCCAGGTCCAAGATTAAACAAGCGTACGCATGCCAACTGGTTTGACCCAGAGCGGTGAGATGATAACAGCCGTATGGAATCTTCTGATTCGGCAGCAGCCCGGCCATCGCATATTTCTGACAAAAACTAATCAAGTCGGCGGTGACGTGCGCAATCATGGCGGCGCTAGTGGGCGCGCCGATCTGGTCCGCGACGACCTTTAAAGCGGCCTGATTCTGTGCCAGCCGCAAAATGGTTTTGACGAAATTTTTACCAATCCCACTGTGTACCCAGCTCGTCCGCAGTAAAAGATAACGGGAGGATTCTTGAGCAACGGCCTCTTCGCCGGCGAGCTTGCTGCGACCATAGCTGGATTGCGGTGCAGTGCTATCCGTCTCCACATAGGGCGCATCTTTATCGCCCTTGAAGACATAGTCGGTCGAATAGTGGATCAACATCGCACCGCTGGCCTCGGCCTCTTTGGCTAATAGCCGAGGTCCATGCGCGTTGATTTTCATCGCCAATTCCGGCTCGGTTTCCGCGCGATCGACGTCGGTATAGGCAGCGGCGTTGACGATAATGTCCGGCTGCTCGGCATCCAGAGTCGCCAACACGGTCTGCGGATCACCCAGGTCGCATCGCTGCCGATCGACCGCAACGATATGACCCAGCGCCGCGAGACTTTGTTGCAAGGCCTGTCCGACCTGGCCGTTCTTGCCCACCAGTAGAATCTTCACGCGCGCAGCTCCGGCGAACCAGTCTGGGCTGAAGCCAGCTCGCGATAGGCGCCGCTCAATACCCTCTCGGTCCACTGCGAATGGTCTAGGTACCAAGCGACGGTCGAGCGCAACCCTGATTCAAACGTCTCCGATGGGCTCCAGCCGAGCTCGCGGGTAATTTTGCTGGCATCGATGGCATATCGCCGATCATGGCCAGGGCGATCCGTAACGTGCGCGATTTGCTGCGCATACGGTTGACCATCCGCACGTGGCCGCATTTCGTCTAACAGCGCACAGATCGTATGCACTACGTCCAGGTTGGCGCGCTCGCTATTACCGCCAATGTTGTACGTCTCCCCTACTCGTCCTGCTCGCAACACGGTCGCTAGCGCCTGGCAATGATCCTTGACATAAAGCCAGTCACGTACCTGCTGCCCATCGCCATAAACAGGTAGGGCTTTGCCCGCCAGGGCATTCAGGATAATGAGCGGAATGAGTTTTTCCGGGAACTGATAGGGCCCGTAATTGTTCGAGCAATTAGTGGTTAATACCGGCAATCCATAGGTATGACACCATGCCCGGACCAAATGGTCGGACGCCGCCTTGGAAGCCGAATAGGGGCTATTAGGCTGATACGGATGCGCTTCAGTAAAGGGGTGATCGGTCGGGGCCAGGGACCCGTACACCTCGTCGGTCGAAACGTGGAGTACGCGGAATCGCTGCCTCTCTTCACCGCTCAGGGTGTCGTAATAAGCGCGCGCGGCCTCCAATAAGGAGAACACGCCGAGGATATTGGTCTGGATAAATGGGGCCGGACCGTCAATCGAACGGTCAACGTGCGATTCCGCCGCGAAATTAATTACCGCGCGCGGCCGATACGCCGTAAGCAGACTCTGAATACAGCCACCATCGGCGATATCGCCACGTACGAATCGATGCCTGGCGTCGCCCTGCAGCGCGTCCAAGGTTTCGAGATTCCCTGCGTAGGTCAGCTTATCCAGGTTGATGACCGGCTCGTCCGATTGTCGCAACCAATCCAGCACGAAATTGCCACCAATAAATCCGGCCCCACCTGTCACCAATATCGTCATTTCGAATCGTTCTGCTCTTCCAACTGAGATCTTGTACTCGACCCCAACGGCATAGTGTGCCGCAGCGGACATTTTTTGTTAAGCCTGATCGTAGACACTCAGTATCAACGAGCAGCAGAGTAATGTAACATTGCGATCTCCGGAAATTCTATATTTCTCAGTATCCAGTGTTAACGCCGTTATCCCGCCTCCTCTCGCGAATGCGGTATTCACGCGCTTTGCCTCACCGGCCGGAGCGCGAGGTGGAACGGTGGCTGGTTCTGCAACAAAAAGATAATCCTTCTACTGACTATTACATACGCCCCTTCCTTCGGTCCACAGGTCTGCCCGTGGTTTACAAGGATTTGGATGCCGACCACCCACAGTTTGGGGATTTGGCGCCTGGAACCGGGGTAGTCATTGTTCGATACATGAATACGCGCTGGGCCAAGGCGCTACGCCAACACCGCGCCCAGCTGAGCGAAGTTGCGTATTTCATGGATGACGATCTGCTGCACCCTGAGCACTGGGCGGGGCTACCGAACGTCTATATTAAGAAGCTGAATAAATATTGCGCGGCCTTTGCTCCCGATATTCAGGCCCTGGCTTCTGTTTATTGGTTTTCAACCGAAGAACTACGCGCGCGCTATCCGTACCAGGCCGCGCAGGTCATCGCGCCCAGGCCGTTGCCGGAGGACGCAGAAACACAGGAGCTTTGGCATCCGCAGTCGTCCAAAGGACCCGTACAAATCTTTTATCACGGCTCAGCCACGCATCAAGCCGAGATGGATTGGTTGTATCCGGTAATGCGAGAGGTGCTGAACGCCAGGCCGAGAGCGCACTTTGAGTTGATCGGCAGTCATGGCGTCAATCAGCAGTTTAGAAATTTGCCCCGTACGCGGGTATTGCATCCGCTGTCCTGGCAGAATTATGTGAGCCATTGCAGGACGCTAAACGCTCATATTGGGCTGGCCCCTTTGTTGCCCTCTCCGTTCAACATGGGGCGGTCGCATAGCAAGATTTTTGATATTACCCGCTGCGGCGCGGTAGGGATCTATTCCGACCCCAGCACTTACGCAACGGCGATTGAAGACCGAGAAGATGGTCTTTTACTAGCTAATGATCCCGACCTTTGGGTAGAAGAAATAATCGGGCTCATTGATGACTCAGCGCGTCTGAACACGCTTCGCCAGCGCGCGATTGAGCGGCATTCCACTTCACAGCCAGAGCTCGATGCGTCTGGGCATCGCGAGGCCGGCCTGGTCCTGCAGCCTTAAGGCTCTCTCCAGTCAGGCGTTGCGCTACGCCTACTACCGTTCAATATGGCGTCGACGCTAAGCTGGTCTGGGTTATCGGTAGCCCAAGCGTCGCAATATCCAGCCCGACACTGAAGGGTGAATCACCGCCAACAAGAAACACCCCAGGTTCAACGGAAACGGAAAACTTATCCGCGCACGATTACGCGCGAGACCTTGGCGAATGACGCGCGCCGCACGATCGGCGCGCCAGAGGAATGGCTTTGGTCCCGGCATGTCGAAGCACATCTGCGATTCCACGTAGCCCGGCATGATCACATTGATGCGCACGCCCTGCCCCGCCACCAGGTCACGCATGGCCTCGCCGTAAACCTTGACGGCGGCCTTGCTGGCGCTATAGCTCGGCGTTTCGGGCAACCCGCGCCAGGCGGCTAAGGAGCTTAACAACGCTATCTGCCCACCGCGACGCGCTTGCATGGCGGGCAAGCAGGCATGGAGGGTAGCCATGGTGGCTTTGACGTTGACATCGAACAGACGATGCATGTCTTCCCAACGTTCGCCTTGCTGATCGGCACCAACATTGATGTTGACGCCCGCGTTCGCGATGACAAGGTCGGGTGCCTCGGTCTCGCTCATCTCGGTCAACCATGCGCGGAGCGCGGACTCATCGCGCACGTCGAGCGCCTGTGTAATCACACGCACGCCGACGTCGCCTAGTTCACTGGCCAGCTCGTCGAGCCTATCTTTGTTGCGGCCCTGCAGAATCAACGTGGTGCTACCCGCGCGTGCATATTCCCATGCCAAAGCGCCACCAATGCCGCCAGTGGCGCCGGTAATCAACACACAGGCGGGAACGGAGTCGGAGATGGGCGGACGCGGCATATGGATTATGGCTCAATAGAAACAACACCGGCCTCCTCGCAAGGAAGCCGGTGAAACTTTGGCGGCGCGAGCACTTCGCTGGCGCCGCTTCAGCGTGTCAGGTCAATAATACCGAGACGATTACTGGAGCAAGCTGCGCAGCATCCAGGCGTTCTTTTCATGGATGTCCATACGTTGCGTCAACAGGTCTGCGGTCGGCTGATCGTTGGCGCCATCGGCCTTCTCGAAGGCAGCGCGAGCGGTTTTCGACACGGCCTCGTTGCCCTTGACGAGCAGACGGATCATTTCCATGGCGTCCGGAACGTCCTGCGGTTCGGAGATAGAGGACAGCTTGGAAAACTCGCGATAGGTGCCCGGTGCGTGCACGCCCAACGCGCGAATACGTTCGGCGATGTCATCAAGTGCCGCCCACTCTTCCGAGTACTGCGTCATGAACATTTGATGCAGCGTGTTGAACATCGGACCCGTGACGTTCCAGTGGAAGTTGTGCGTCATCAGGTAGAGCGTGTAGGAATCCGCCAGCACCTTGGAGAGCTCGGCCGCGATCGCCTCGCGGTCCGAATCCGAGATGCCAATGCTGATGTGTAGACCCGAGTTAGACGACTTCGACATGTAGTGCTCCTTATCCACGTTGAACATAAGACAAGAATACCACTGTTAAGGGGCGTATTCAGCCGAGTTGCGTCGGGTGGATACGCCCTCTCGCGCGCACCAAATCAGTGCTCTGTCGCGACCTCGTGGTCGAGCATCGTCACGCCCGGCAATTGACATTCGTAGACTGCTTTGGCGAGGGCTTCAATCGCGGCCAGTCGGGGAAAACTGCGGCGCCAGGCCAGTACCACACGGCGCTCGGGCGGACGGCCCGAAAATGGCACATAGCGGATCAGGCCTTTGTCTGAAGGCACTTCTGGGATAGCAGTTTGTGGCAGGACGGTAACCCCGATTCCCGCCGCCACCATGTGGCGAATGGTCTCCAGCGACGACCCTTCGAAAGTGCGCTGGATACCGTCGCTCGCGGCGGAGAAACGCGACAACTCCGGACAGACCTCAAGCACCTGATCGCGAAAGCAGTGGCCTGTGCCCAACAGCAACATGGTCTGCTGCTTCAGGTCCTCGGAACTGATCGATTCGCGCTCTGCCCAGGGGTGATCTTTTGGCACCGCGACAATGAAAGGCTCGTCGTAAAGCGGTTGGGTGACCAGCCCGGCCTCGGGCAGAGGCAATGCCATGATGGCGCAATCGATCTCGCCTTGGCGTAGCAGCTCGACCAGACGCAGCGTGAAGTTTTCCTGCAGTAGCAGCGGCATCTGGGGTGTGCGCGCGATCTGCGTTGGCACCAGTCGAGGCAGCAGGTACGGGCCAATGGTATGAATCACTCCCACCCGCAACGGGCCGGCCAGAGGATCGTGGCCCTGGCGCGCGATTTCCTTGATGCTGGCGCTTTCCTCAAGAACTTTCTGCGCTTGGGTAACGATGCGCTGGCCTATCGCGGTGACGCCGACTTCGGAGCCACCGCGTTCAAACAAAGTGACGCCCAGCTCGTCCTCGAGTTTGCGAATGGCGACGGACAGCGTGGGTTGACTAACAAAACAAGCTTCTGCGGCGCGGCCGAAATGGCGTTCGCGCGCAACGGCGACGATGTATTTAAGTTCGGTCAGAGTCATGGAGAGTCTTACCTAAGAAAAGTCGCCACTAACGGCAAGAATAATATGTGGGAACGTGACTGATCACGGAGAGCATGACCGCCACCCTTTACGTGCGCAGAAAGTCTTCCCGTCCACGCATCCAGCGAGCCAGATGCGCTTCTACGGCTTCGGGGTGTTCGGCTCTAAGCCAAACGGCGGCATCGCGCGCGTCTTCGGCGATGCCTACGTCGCTTTCCAGATCGGCAAAGCGCAACAATGCGGTACCCGATTGACGAGTACCAAGGAATTCGCCGGGACCACGCTGTTCGAGGTCCCGCCGCGCGATTTCGAATCCGTCGTTGGTTTCGAACATGGCGCGTAGCCGTTCGCGAGCGATCTGCGAAAGCGGCGTCTGATAAAGCAATACGCATACCGATTCGGCGCTGCCTCGCCCGACGCGGCCGCGCAGTTGATGCAGCTGGGCGAGGCCAAATCGCTCTGCATGTTCGATCACCATGAGCGATGCGTTGGGCACGTCGACACCGACTTCGATCACGGTCGTGGCGACCAGTAAATCGACTTCGCCATCGCGAAATGCCTGCATCACGGCGGCTTTTTCGGTTTGAGGCAGTCGGCCATGCACCAAGCCGATGCGGATATCCGGAAGCTCCGCGCGCATGAGCTCGTAGGTATCGACAGCGGTTTGCAGTTGCAAGGCCTCGCTTTCCTCGACGAGCGGACACACCCAATAAGCCTGCCTGCCCTGCCGCACCGCGCTTGCGATATGCAGCAGGACTTCGTCGCGACGATTATCTGACACGAGCTTGGTCACGACGGGCGTGCGACCCGGCGGTAGCTCATCGATCACCGAGACGTCGAGATCGGCGAAGAATGTCATCGCCAGCGTGCGTGGTATGGGCGTGGCGCTCATATTGAGCTGATGCGGGATCATCGCGGCGTCGGCCGCCTCGCCTTTGCGGTTCAGTGCCAGGCGCTGGCCTACACCAAACCGATGCTGTTCGTCGACAATGGATAGGCCGAGCTGCTTGAATTCGACATGGTCCTGAATCAAGGCTTGCGTGCCCACCAACAACTGAATACTGCCGTCCGCAGCGCCCGCGATAGATTCGCGGCGCCCGCGCGCGCTCTGGCTGCCACTTAACCAAGCGACCGTGACCCCTAACGGTTGCAGCCAACCGAGCAGTTTGTGGAAATGTTGCTCGGCCAAGATCTCAGTGGGCGCCATCAGCGCTACCTGGGCGCCGCAGGCAATCGCCTGCGCGGCGGCCACGGCCGCCACGACTGTCTTGCCGCTGCCTACGTCACCTTGCAACAACCGGTGCATGGGATAGGGCTGCGCGAGATCGCGCGATATCTCCGCAACGACACGCTGTTGCGCTCCGGTTAAGGAAAATGGCAACGCGGCATAGAGTCTCGCCACCAAATCAGAAGTCTCGGCGCCATCTGACGGCAAGGGTACGGCGCGAACTCTCCTTCTTGCCGCGCGCGCTGCGGCAAGCGATAACTGCTGCGCCAAGAGCTCATCGAATTTAATACGACGCCACGCGGGATGCTCACGTTCTAACAGGTCCGCTTCGGATACCCCGGGAGGAGGCGCGTGCAAAAAGCGTATGGCCGGCTCGAACGACATCAAGTCATAACGCTGCAACGCCTCGGCGGGCAGCGTGTCGTGTAAATCGGCGTGATCCAAGGCATGCGCGATCGCTTTACGCAAAGAGATCTGGCTGAGCCCTTCCGTGCTGGGATACACGGGTGTCAGCGCCTCGGGTAGCGCGGCGTCGGCGCTGCTCATGCGAGGATGCACCATCTCGCGGCCAAACAGACCGCCACGCACTTCGCCCCGGGCACGCAGGCGACGCCCAGGAGCGAGTTGCTTTTGCTGACTAGGATAAAAATTCAACCAACGCAGCTGCAGCTCGCCGGAATCATCCGCCATCACCGCCGTGAGCTGGCGGCGCGGGCGGTATAGCACCTCGCTACGCAGGATCTCGCCTTCGACTTGCGCCGGCGCGCCGGGTCGCAGCGCGCCGATAGGCACGACCCGCGTCTCGTCTTCATAGCGTAACGGCAGATGCAGAATGCAGTCGTTAGGCGTGATCAGGCCCAAGCTATGCAGTTTGCGTTGCACCTCGGTCAACGATTTACCGCCACCCGGTTTGCTACGCGGCGGAACCCGCTGCTGCTCACTGCCCGCCTTGGCCGACGCCGTACTGGAACGACGTATCGCTCCGGTACGATCACGGGTGGCGGCGGATAGTGGCATGAATGGATCCTATGAAATTAGGGCAGGACGAGGATGGCTTCGACCTCGAACTGCGCATCCTTGGGCAAGCTGGCCACGCCGATGGTGGAACGTGCCGGATACGGTTGAGGAATCAGCTCTGACATGATGGCGTTGGCCGCGGTGAACTTGCTCAGATCGGTGAGGAACAGGGTGAGCTTCACGATGTCGTTCAGCGTACCGCCCGCGGCTTCGATCACGGCGGTCATGTTGGCGAAGGCCTGGCGGACTTGCGCGTCAAAGTTCTCGGAAACGAGGTCGCCCGTGCCCGGTTCGAGGCCGATTTGGCCAGACAGATAAACGGTCTTGCCACCCTGCACGGCGACGGCCTGAGAATAAGGGCCCACAGCGGCCGGTGCGGCATCGGTATGAATGATTTGTTTGCTCATTGGCGGATTCCTTGATTGTTGTTGAGAACGCTGGATGATCGAAGTTTAAACGGCAACAGATAGACGGGGAAGCTCGTATAACTACGTGCGACAGGCGTGACACTAGGACGCGCACGGGGAATGGGCCCGGTGCGATTACGGTCATGATGGTCTTTTTCTTGCCCGCGCGCGACAGGATGGGAATATTTATTCAGCGCGCCATGCAAATCTGGAAGAGATTTGTGACGGACGTCGGCACGTTGGGGGCGGCAGGCTTGTGCGAATTCGCGGAATGCGCCTGCGGTGTCTTTGATGGCTGGCGTGGGGGAGCAGCGCTCGATCGAATCTAGCGAGCGCGCGATGACGAAGCACGGCAGTCGTGCTCCGTCGACTCACAGTTTATTTTTCGACGAACGCGCGTTCGACAACATAGTCCCCCGGCTCGCCCACACCGGGCGAGACTACGAAACCACGGTCGTTCAACATGGCGCTGATGTCAGCCAACATGTGCGGGCTGCCGCAGAGCATGGCCCGATCCGTTTCCGGATTGAGGGGGGGCAGGCCGATGTCGGCGCATAGCTTGCCGTTCTCGATGAGCTGAGTGATACGGCCTTGGTTGCGAAACGGCTCGCGAGTGACGGTCGGGTAGTAGATCAGCTTGTCGCGCACGATGTCGCCGAAGAACTCGTTGTTCGGCAGCTCGTTTTCAATGTAGTCGGCGTAAGCGAGTTCGCTGACCCAGCGCACGCCGTGCACGAGCACGACCTTTTCAAAACGCTCGTAGACAGCGGGGTCTTTGATGATGCTCATGAACGGGGCAAGCCCGGTACCCGTGCCGAAAAGGAACAAATTTTTGCCCGGCTTTAAATCATCGACCACCAGGGTGCCAACCGGCTTGCGGCTGACGAGAATGGTGTCGCCCTCTTTCAGATGCTGCAGGCGCGAGGTGAGCGGGCCGTCCTGAACCTTGATGCTCAGGAACTCCAGGTTTTCCTCGTAGTTTGCGCTGGCGATACTGTAGGCGCGCATCAAGGGCTTGCCCTCGACTTCCAGGCCGATCATGACAAAGTGGCCATTGTGGAAACGCAGGGCGGCGTCGCGTGTCGTCGTAAAGGAGAAAAGCGTGTCGTTCCAGTGACGCACGCTCAGTACGCGTTCGGTGTTAAAAGCTGCCATATCGTCGAGAAAATGCAACGCAACAGGTGCGCCGAGTGGGTTTCCGCGCGTGGCGACCAAAGACATGTCGGCGCAGCGGGCTCAGGGTTTTTCCTGATTTTACCAAGGTGAGTTGATAACTTATCTCATTAATCTGTAATGCCCTTATAACTCAATGGGTGATTGACGAGCCGGGGCATTGATGCAAGTTGTGAAGCTGACAGGTTCCTGTTATCGTCGCTCCTGCTTGATGATAATAGTTTTCGTTAACAAATGGCGGCTGTTGTCGATGGCGCTGGCGTCCCCTTCGCTACGCACGACATGCAAAGATCCCGTCCCCTTTAGATACTGTCACGGAACCTGACACTATGTGGAACCGACGCTTTACCCTTTCCTCTCTGACAGGCGCGCTTGCCTTGGCAGGCGCTGTGCTGGCTGCGCCCGCTGGCGCCGCCGAGGAAGTCAGTCTCTACACGACGCGTGAACCGAAGTTGATTCAACCGATGTTGGACGCCTTTACCAAGGAAACCGGTATCAAGGTCAACACGGTTTTCGTCAAAGATGGTCTGCTCGAGCGGGTCAAAGCCGAGGGCGCGCAGTCGCCGGCTGACGTGCTGATGACGGTGGATATCGGCAATCTGATCGATCTGGTGGATGGCGGCATTACGCAACCTATTCAATCCGAGACGCTGAACGAGGTGATTCCCGCCAACCTGCGCGGCGCGGATGGACAGTGGTACGCGTTGTCGTTGCGTGACCGGGTCCTGTATGTGGCCAATGATGTGAAACTCGACTCCTTCCATTATGAGGACCTGGCCGACACCCAGTGGAAGAACAAAGTCTGCATCCGTTCGGGTCAGCATCCCTATAACACCGGTCTGGTTGCCGCCATGATTGCTCATGACGGCGCTGAGGCGACGGAACAATGGCTGCGTGGCGTCAAGGCCAATCTGGCTCGCAAGGCAGCCGGTGGCGACCGTGACGTGGCGCGCGATATCCTGGGCGGGATCTGCGATATCGGGATCGCCAATGCCTATTATGTGGGCCATATGAAGAACGCCCAGCCCGGCACGGACGCACGTAAATGGGGCGATGCGATCAAGGTGGTACGCCCGACGTTCAAGAACGGCGGAGACGGCACGCACGTGAACATCAGCGGCGCCGCCGTGGCCGCACATGCTCCGCAGAAGGAAAACGCGGTCAAGCTGCTGGAGTTCCTGGTGTCGGAGCCCGCGCAGACGCTGTATGCCCAGGCGAATTACGAATATCCCATCCGCAAGGGCGTCAAGCTCGATCCGGTGGTGGCCAGCTTTGGCGAACTCAAGATCGACTCGCTGCCCGTGGCGGAGATCGCCAAATACCGCAAGCAGGCCAGCGAACTGGTGGACAAGGTGGGCTTTGATAACTGATCGTTGTTGAGGTGACGGCCCGTATCGGGCATCATGCGAGGTTTGGCCGGATTTCCGTCCCCCGTCTACCCCAAGCCGCCCGTCCGGGCGGCTTGATTCTTGATGTATGCACACTGAATCTCTGCCTCGCCCCTGGCGACTACGCGGCCCCGAACGCGGGGCTGGTTGGCTGCTGGGCGCGGTCCTGATCGCGATCGCGGTATTAGCGCCGTTGGGCGCGTTAGCCTGGCAGGCGCTCGACGCCGATCTGTCTCACTGGGAACATTTAGCACGGTATGTGTTGCCGCAAGCGCTGGCCAATACCGCGATGCTGCTGGCAGGTGTGGGCATACTGGTCACGCTGCTGGGCACGGGCGCGGCATGGCTGGTGACGGCCTATCAGTTTCCCACGCGGGGGATTCTGACCTGGGCTCTGCTGCTGCCGCTAGCGGTACCGACCTATATCATCGCGTTCGCGTATCTGGATCTGCTGCATCCAATTGGCCCTATCCAGACAGCGATACGAGAGCTACTCGGCTATGACAGCCCACGGCAGTTTCGTCTGCCGGATTTGCGCTCGATTTATGGGGCGATCTTCGTACTGGGTTTCGTGCTGTACCCCTATGTGTATCTGAGCACCCGCGTGATGTTCATGACGCAGGCCGCGAGCTTGCTGGAGGCCGCGCGTACGCTAGGTGCGGGTAAGGTCGGCGTGTTTTTCCGGGTCGCGCTGCCGCTGGCCCGGCCGGCCATCGCCGTGGGAGCGAGTCTGGCCCTGTTGGAAACGCTGAATGATATCGGCGCGTCGGAATTTTTAGGCGTGCAAACGCTGACTGTGTCGGTTTACACGACATGGGTGACCCGTTCGGATCTCGCCAGCGCCGCGCAGATTGCGTTGACCATGCTGGCAATCGTGGTGGCGCTCATCCTGTTGGAACGCCATGGGCGCAAACGCCAACGCTATGCCAACGCGCAACGTATGCGGCCGATGCAGCCGAAGCAGCTGTGCGGTACGGCTGCCGCCGTCGCGGTTGTGCTGGGCTGGACTCCTGTACTGATAGGGTTCGTAGCGCCGGCCTGGTACTTGGTGGTCGAAACCACCAAGCGACTGCATCTCGTGGGCAGCGTATCTGATCAGTTGATCAACGGACTGAGGAATACGGTCACGGTGGCCTTGATAGCAACGCTGGTCACGCTCGTGTGCGGGCTAATCGTTGCGTGGGCCGGGCGCACGCTGCGCGAAAGTGCCCGCATGAATCCAGGTCGCGCTTGTGCGCGCATTGCGAGCCTGGGCTATGCGGTCCCGGGCACGGTCCTGGCCATTGGTTTGCTCATTCCACTGACCTGGCTTGACCGGCAACTGGGCGCGCTGCTGGGCATGCAAGGCTTGCTGATCATGGGCTCCGTGGGCGCTCTGGTAGGCGCGTACACCCTGCGTTTTCTAGCCATTTCGGTGGGTGGTATCGAAGCGGGACTTTCACGTATCCCACCCTCGTTGGAACAGGCTTCCCGAATGCTCGGTGAAACCGCTGGTGGCACGCTGCGCCGTGTTCATCTCCCCTTGCTGCGCCCGGCGCTAGCAACGGCGGCGCTTCTGGTGTTCGTGGACACGATGAAGGAGTTGCCCGCGACGCTGTTGCTGCGACCACTGAATTTCGAGACGCTGGCGACATGGCTGTATGCGGAAGCGGCACGTGGCACTTATGAAGAAGGCGCCGTGGCCGCGCTGGCCATCGTCGTGGCGGGGCTGATACCCGTGATCCTGCTGGCACGCACCAATCTGAAAATAGGACATTGAATCTTGGCCGATCTGCTTGAACTCGATCGCATCCATCTGGCCTATGACACGCCGCGCGGACCGAAGCCCGTGGTCGATGAGCTGTCGTTGACGCTGCCCTCTGGCCACATCGGTTGTTTGCTGGGACAGTCCGGCTGTGGCAAGACGACCATTTTGCGGGCCATTGCGGGTTTTGAGCCAGTGCGTGGCGGGCATATCGCTTTGGACGGCAACATTATTTCGTCGCCCGACGTGCAGGTGGCACCGGAACATCGCCGGGTGGGCATGATGTTTCAGGACTATGCGTTATTCCCGCATCTGACGGCCGCGCAGAATGTCGCATTCGGCTTGCGTAAATTGATGAAGAAGGCCGAGCGTGCCGAGCGCGTGCAGGAAATGCTCGCGCTAGTCGGACTGGAAGCGGCCGCCGATAGCTATCCGCACGAGATGTCTGGCGGGCAGCAACAGCGTGTCGCGCTAGCGCGTGCGCTCGCGCCCTCGCCGGATCTGTTGTTGCTGGACGAGCCGTTTTCCAACCTGGATGTGGACACGCGCGAGCGCCTGGCGTTTGAAGTCCGTGAGATCTTGATTACAACGGGGCATACGGCGATCCTGGTGACCCACAATCAGGCCGAAGCCTTCGCCATCGCCGACCGAATCGGGGTGATGAATAAAGGCCATATGGTGCAGTGGGACACGCCCTATAACCTGCATCATCATCCGGTCAACGATTTCGTGCGCGACTTTATCCGGCGTGAGGCGCTGGTGGAGCAGCGCGAGCAAGCTTACGCGCGAGGCCGCTGACATAGGCAGCTTGCCACCGGTATTTAGAGCGCCCCACGCGGCAGCGGCATGTTCGACGCAGGAGCGTTTAAGACGCCGCTGCGCGACAGCGCCATGGCAGATGTCCCGCGTGGTTCAACCGCGAGCCGCGGGCAAAGGAATGTATTCCGTTTCGTCGCCCGGCACCGTTTGGTCGAACCGATTGCGCTCCCAGTCCGCCTTGGCCTGCTCGATGCGATCCTTGCTGCTGGAAACAAAATTCCACCAGACAAAACGGGGGCCGTCTAACGGCTCGCCGCCCAGCACCGCCAATCTGACGTCATCGACGGCGCGTATCGTGACAGGCACCCCGGCCGCGAAAACGATGAGTTGTCCGGGGGCATAGACCTGGCCATCGACTTCGACGCTGCCCCGGCTGAGGTAGGCGGCGCGTTCTTCATATTCAGCCGCCAGCTCGAACGTGCTGCCGGCTCGCATCTGAATGTCGCCCAGGAAAAGAGGCGATAGCGTTTGCACCGACGAGGTTTTGCCGAACAGGGAGCCGGCTGCGACCTGTGCGCGCACGCCCTCGCCTTCGACGACGGGCTGTGCGTCTAGGCCGTAGTGGACAAAGCCTGGGTTTGTTTCTTCATGGCTGCTGGGCAATCCCACCCACATCTGCAGACCGGCCAGGCGTTGGCCATCGCGCCGCGCAAGGTCGGGACTGCGTTCGCTATGCACGATGCCGCGTCCGGCGGTCATCCAGTTGATTTCACCAGGACGTATCTCTTGCACGTGCCCGGCGCTATCGCGATGCATCATCGCACCCTCATAAAGATAGGTCACCGTCGATAAGCCGATGTGCGGGTGAGGACGCACATCCATGCCTAGTCCGGGCGCAAAGGACACGGGGCCCATCTCATCCAGGAAGACGAAGGGGCCAACCATGCGGCGTTGCGCCGAAGGTAGTGCGCGGCGGACTTTGACGCCGTCGCCCAGATCACTGGTACGCGGCACGACGAGAGTTTCGATCGGGGACATGAGGGCCTCCTTAAGTGTATGAATAGCGTTGTACGGCATTCGCGGGCGGTTATGTTCGTTTAGCATCACACATAACGTCGCTGCCGCCCCTATGCCTCGGACGCCCGAGCATCCGAGGCATGAAATTGCGGGGCTTACGGCAGATCGAATACCAGGACCTCGGCTTGACGGCCCGCTGACAGTTGGACATTGGCCTCGTCGGTCAACGCGATCGCGTCCCCGGCGGTCAGCCATTCGCCATTGACGCGCACTTCACCACGCGCCACATGGACCCATGCACGCCGACCCACCGCCAAGGGCAGTTGCGCGTTTTCATCGCCGTCGAACAACCCCACATACAACCGTGCGTCCTGATGGATGCGCATTGAATCCTCCGCGCCATCTGGCGACGCCACTTGGCGTAGACGACCACGCTTGTCGGCTTCCGGAACCTGCTTTTCCTCGTATTCCGGGGTAATGCCCACGACATTCGGTTCAATCCAGATCTGCAACAGATGCGTGTTTTGATCCGCGAGCGGATTGAATTCGGAGTGCATCACGCCGCGGCCCGCACTCATCCGCTGGACATTGCCTGGACGGATCGTCGATCCGTTGCCCATGCTGTCTTTGTGTGCAATGGCACCGTCCAGCACATAGGTGATGATCTCCATATCGCGATGTCCATGCGTGCCAAAACCACGTCCCGCGGCAATACGATCATCATTGATCACGCGCAGCGGGCCAAATCCCATATGCGCCGGATCATAGTAGTTGGCAAACGAGAAGGTGTGATAGCTATCGAGCCAGCCATGATTGGCATGGCCGCGTTCTTCGCGGCGGCGCAGAGTCAGCATGATGATCTCCTTTCGGTAGTTTGAATAGTTGGGCTCAGCCAGTAATGAGGCAGCGCCCTTGATGAAACACATTGTGCTTCTCAACTGGAGGGCCGTGATAAAGGCGTTTTGATAAACTCATTCAAACTTTTTGAACGAGTTTTCACGACATGAACACCATCACGCCCGAGCTGCTTTACATGATCGACGCAATCGCGCGACATGGCAGTTTTGCCAAGGCCGCTCGCGAACTGGGCAAAGTCCCTTCGGCCGTGACGTACTCCGTTCGCAAGCTAGAGGACACGCTCGACGTGCTCCTGTTTGACCGTAGCGGCCATCGGGCAAAGCTGACTCCCGCCGGGGAAACCTTGCTACAGGACGGGCGCCAAGTTTTGCAGTCATTGGACGCGCTCGCGGGCCGGGTCAAACGCGTGGCAACAGGATGGGAGTTGGATCTGCGCGTCGCGGTTAGCGCCGCATTACCTATGGACCCGCTCTATGACGTGATTGCCGAGTTCCGGGAATTGGCTTCCGTCACCACACTGCGACTGTCCACTGAGGTATTGAGCGGAACCTGGGACGCGCTAGCTAGCGCGCGCTGTGATCTGGTCATTGGTGCCGATGCAGGTGGCGTTCCGAGCGGCGCATACTGGTCGCATCCATTGGGCGAGTTGCAGTTCGGCTTTTGCGTGGCGCCTCACCATCCATTGGCGCAGCTGGGCCGTCCGCTGACTGCGGCGGATATCAGTGCTTATTGCGCCGTCGTACTCGCGGATACATCACGCGATCTATCAGCGCGCACGCGCGGGCTGTTGATGCAGCAGCCGCAAATCGTGATGCCGACGATGCAAGACAAGATCGAAGCGCAGATACGCGGGTTGGGTTGCGGTTATTTGCCGCTGTCACTGGCCGCGCCCTACATCTTGCGAGGCGAGCTGGTGCAATGCGCGACGGATGACGTGGTGCCGATTACCGAACAGACGGTGTATGCATGGCGCGAACGCAGGCCGGGGCGCGCGTTGCAGTGGTGGCTGGATAAACTGCGCTCACCACGGCTGTGCGAAAGTTTGCTCGGTATGCAGGGGCGTTAGCCCGGGCCGCTGCGCTGCATGCCCGCGCTCGCGCGCCCTACTCTTCCATGCCCAGTTCGCGCAGCTTGCGCGTGATGGTGTTTCGGCCAATGCCCAGCCTCGACGCCGCCTCGCCACGGCGCCCGCGGCTCGCATCGAGGGCAGTCTGCAGCAACACGCGTTCAAACTGGCGCGTCATGGTGGCCATCACGGCGGGCTCACCTCTGTCTAAACGTTGCTGGGTTTCGCGTAGCAAAGCCTGCTGCCAGTCAGCCACGTTTGCCTGAGGCGTGACGCCATACCCGGACGGCGCAAACGATGGCGCCGTGGGAACGGCACCGACGACCGCGCGATCCTGGCCGCCCAGCGTAGACGTAATGGTTGTGCCGTTGGCGCTGCCGAAATGGTTTGCCTCGTAGCTTGCCGCGGGGCTCACATGACCGAAAGGCTCCGCGAGGTCCAGCGCGCGGATTTCTGGAGGCAGATCGGCTGGCTCGATGATCTGGCCCGGGGCCATCACGGTGAGCCAATGGCAGAAGTTCTCAAGCTGACGAACGTTGCCCGGGAAATCAAACCGCTTCAGAACGTTGAGTGCTTCCGGGGTAAGGCGCTTGACCGGCACGCCCAGCGTGCGTGCGCTCGCGGCCAAAAAGTGGTTCGCCAGCGCGGGAATGTCCTCGGTACGCTCGCGCAACGGCGGCAAGCGCAGACGGATCACATTCAGACGATGGAATAAATCCTCGCGAAATTGACCCTGTTCGACACGTTGCTCCAAGGGCTGGTGGGTCGCGGCGACAATGCGCACATCGACACGCACGGGCTGCGAGCCACCGACGCGATAAAAGCTGCCTTCGGCCAGCACCCGCAGCAGACGCGTCTGCAACTCGATCGGCATATCGCCGATTTCGTCTAAAAAAAGCGTACCGCCATGGGCCTCTTCGAATCGGCCTCGGCGCAAGGTGTTGGCACCCGTGAACGCGCCGCGTTCGTGGCCGAACAGCTCGGCTTCCAGCAAATCGCGGGGAATTGCTGCGGCGTTAAGCGCCACGAACGGACCGTTCGCGCGGGCGCCATGCCCGTGCAGCGCGCGCGCCACCAATTCTTTACCCGTGCCGGACTCGCCAGTGATCAGCACCGTGACCTTGGACTGCGACAAGCGGCCAATGGCGCGGAAAACTTCCTGCATCGCGCTGGATGCGGACTGCGTCATCATCCATCGTTCGTTGTTCTGGGCCGAATCCCCACCCTCGACGGTGGTTTCGGGTTGCGCCTTGGATGCCGAGTCCTGTCGCGCGCGCTCGATGAGCGCCACGGCCTCGTTTACATCGAACGGCTTGGCCAGATAATCGAAAGCGCCACCTTGGAACGCCGACACCGTGCTATCCAGATCCGCGAACGCGGTCATGACGATGACAGGCAGATCCGGATGGCGTTCTTTGATCTGGCGCAACAGATCCAGGCCGCTGCCGCCGGGCATGCGGATATCCGACACCAATGCGGAGGGCATCTCGGTCGCCAGCGCCTCGAGCACATCGGGGGCTTGTGAAAAGCTACGCGTCGGGACGTCGGCCCGCGCCAGGGCTTTTTCGAGCACCCAGCGGATGGCCTGGTCATCGTCCACGATCCAAACCGGTTTACTCACTGCGTCTGCTCCATAGGTAAGACCAGACGGAATTCGGTATGCCTGGGACGTGATTCAAATTCAATAATTCCGCCGTGTTGCTGCACGAAGTCCTGGGCCAGGCTCAGACCGAGCCCGGTGCCGCCGGGACGTGCCGTCACTAGCGGATGAAAAATACGATCCCGGATGGCGTCAGGGACGCCGGGACCGTTGTCGATAATGGCCAGCTCCAGCGCCAGACGGTGCTGACGATGGGCAAGCATGACTTGTCGCGCGACACGCGTGCGCAGCGTGATCTGCGGCGGCGGCGTGTCGGGACCGACTTTCTGCAATGCCAGCTCTTGCGCGGCATTGCGGGTAACGTTCAATACGGCTTGCATCAGGCGTGGAGCGTCGCCCTGCAAGTCCGGCACCGAGGCGTCATAGTCGCGCACCAGCGTGACCTTGTCGCGGAATTCCGCCTGAATCAGGGCGCAAACGCGCTCGCAGACTTCATGGATATTGACGGGCTGGGCCGCCAGGGGCACGCGCTGAGGGCCGCTGAGTCTGTCGACCAGCACCTGCAGACGATCCGCCTCGGAGATAATGACTTGGGTGTATTCGGCAAGCGATGGGTCGGGCAGCTCTGCCTCTAGCAACTGCGCAGCGCCCCGTAAACCGCCCAAGGGATTCTTGACTTCATGAGCCAGGTTACGCAACAGCTCTCGATGCGCCTGGATTTCGTCGACCAGCCGCTGATTGCGGTCGGCCAACACGCGTTGTTCGATTTCGCGAGCTTCGATCAATACGGGCCAATCTTGGCCACTCAACGATACCGTCGTGACGGTGACTTCAACCGATTCGCCAGCGCGACGCAACGATGACAGTTGGCGCACATCAGCAAAATGCCCCGACACAGCCCGGTCGATGGATGACTGTACTGCCTCGGGATGGGCAAACAGCGTGGCCGCGGATAGCCCGACTAGCTGTCGGCGGGACCGACCAAACAGGTCTTCGGCCGCGGCGTTGGCTCGTTCGACATGACCCTTCTCATTCAAAAGAAGGACGGCCGTGGCCAACAAATCAAACGCATCTACATTAATCATTTGAAGCACACCGGGGGTGGACGGGCCGGCGGGCCGGCCCGTCGCCCCAACTAAGCCAGAGACATCACAGGCTGTAGTACATGTCGAATTCGACAGGGTGCGTGGTCATACGCAGACGCTGCACTTCGGCTTCCTTCAGTGCAATGTAGGCGTCGATCATTTCGTTGCTGAACACGCCACCGCGCGTCAGGAACTCGCGATCCTTGTCCAGGGCTTCCAGCGCCTGGTCGAGCGAGGCGCACACGGTCGGGATCTTGGCGTCTTCTTCCGGCGGCAGATCGTACAGGTTCTTGTCGGCGGGATCGCCGGGGTGAATCTTGTTCTGCACACCGTCCAGACCGGCCATCATCAGGGCCGAGAAAGCCAGGTACGGGTTGGCCAGGGGATCCGGGAAGCGCGTTTCGATACGACGACCCTTCGGGTTGCCCACGTAGGGGATACGGATCGAGGCCGAACGGTTGCGAGCCGAGTAGGCGAGCTTGACCGGGGCTTCGAAGTGCGGCACCAGACGCTTGTACGAGTTCGTACCCGGGTTGGTGATCGCGTTCAGGGCGCGAGCGTGCTTGATGATGCCGCCGATGTAATACATGGCGAACTCGGACAAGCCAGCATAGCCGTTACCGGCGAACAAGTTTTGGCCGTCTTTCCAGATCGATTGGTGCACGTGCATGCCGGAACCGTTGTCGCCGACGACGGGCTTGGGCATGAAGGTCGCGGTCTTGCCGTAGGCGTGGGCGACGTTGTGGATCACGTACTTCATGATCTGCGTCCAGTCGGCGCGCTGAACCAGCGTGCTGAACTTGGTGCCGATTTCGAGCTGGCCAGCGCCGGCCACTTCGTGGTGGTGCACTTCAACCGGCACGCCCATTTGCTCGAGCAACAGGCACATTTCCGAGCGCATGTCTTGGAAGGAATCGACCGGCGGCACGGGGAAATAACCACCCTTGACCAGCGGACGGTGGCCCATGTTGCCACCTTCGAATTCCTGACCCGAGGACCAGGAGCCTTCTTCGGACTTGATCTTGACGAACGTGCCCGACATGTCGGTGTTCCAGGTCACGCCATCGAACACGAAGAATTCGGGTTCCGGACCAAAGTAGGCGGTATCGCCCAGACCGGAGGACTTCAGGTAGGCTTCGGCGCGCTTGGCCAGCGAGCGAGGATCGCGGTCATAGCCCTTGAGGTCCGACGGTTCAACCACGTCGCAGCTCAGGATCAGGGTGGGCTCTTCGCGGAACGGGTCCAGATTAGCGGTGTTCAGATCGGGGATCAGAAGCATGTCGGAAGCTTCGATACCCTTCCATCCCGGAATCGACGAACCGTCGAACGCCTGACCGCTTTCCAGCTTGTCTTCGTCGACGGCGCTCGTCGGCACGGACACGTGGTGCTCACGGCCCATCGTGTCGGTAAAACGGAAGTCGAGGAACTTGACGCCGTTCTCTTCGATTTGCTTCAGGATGTCTTGCGGGCTTGCCATGTCATCTCCATTAGATAAAAAGGCCGGTGGCGACGCCTGGTTCCGGCTGGCATGTACAGGTAAAAGCAATATGCGTGCCAAGTTTTGATGCAGGACTATGACACCAATGGAGAGCGTAGAGCGGCGACTATGCACCGCTATGGTGCAAAACATGGTGCATGTGATGCACCATGTTAGCGCACAAATTACAGGAACATTTCCTGCAAATCGTTCAAAAAGCGCCAACCCAGTGCACTGGCGCACAAACGTGTGGGGTCTGCATCGAGCAGGCCCCTGCTCGTCGCATCTGCAAGCGGTCTGGAAAGAGCCGCCAGCGACATACCGGTGCGTTCTTCGAAGAGCGTAGCGGGCACTCCCGCTTTGAGCCGCAATGCGTTCAACATGAACTCAAAGGGCAACTCCTCGGGGCCCACTTGGCGAGTCTCGGCGAGATGCGTGCCATCGCGTCGCACCGCCGCCGCCATCCAGCTTTCCGGGTTGCGCAGGCGCGCTTCGCGCACGATGCGATCGTGGAATGACAACTTGCCGTGCGCGCCGGGGCCGATGCCAAGGTAATCACCGAACTCCCAATAATTCAGGTTGTGGCGGCTACGCGCACCGGGCTTGGCATAGGCGGACACCTCGTAGCGCTGCAGCCCCGCCAGGTTCAAGCGTTCCTCGATCGCGTCCTGCATGGACGCGCTCGTATCGTCATCTGGCAACTCGGGCGGGTATTTCGCAAAAACGGTGTTGGGCTCTAGTGTGAGGTGGTAGTACGAGAGATGCTCGGTGCCATAGGACACGGCCTCGTTCAAGTCCCGCATACAGCCGTCCAGATCCTGGCCCGGTAGGGCAAACATCAGGTCCAGGTTGACGCGGTCCACAGCGCGGTGCGCCATCTCAATGGCCGCGCGCGCCTGATCGGCGGTATGGATGCGCCCCAGTTTCTTTAACTGCGCGTCGTCGAAACTCTGGATGCCCAGCGAGAGACGGTTCACGCCACTCGCGGCATAGTCCAGGAAGCGTCCGGCTTCGGCCGTACCCGGATTGGCTTCCATCGTGATCTCGGCGTCGGGCCAAAGATTGAGATAGGCGCGCAGCATCCCCAGCAATTCATCCAACGCCGCCGGCGACAGCAGGCTTGGCGTACCGCCGCCGAGAAACACCGAGATGACTTGCCGGCCCCAGATCGACGGCAATGCCTGCTCCAGATCCGCTCGCAAGGCATCCAAATACGCGCGCTCGGGAATCTCCGTCGGTGCTGCGTGCGAATTGAAATCGCAGTATGGGCATTTGCGCACGCACCATGGCACATGCACGTAAACAGACAAGGGCGGCAGGCTCGTCAACGTGGCGCCCGGTGGCGTCAGCTTGCCCGGCTGCGGGGCGGCGCCTGCCGGGCGTATAGGGATGGTAATGGCCACGATGAAATCCGCTCAGGAATTGCCAGCTGCGAGTTTGGCCAACAGCGCCTGCAGCGCGCGGGCCCGATGGCTGATGCGATTTTTCTCGGCGGGCTCGAGTTCCGCGGCGGTACGGCCGAGGTCCGGCAACAAAAAGAACGGGTCGTAGCCGAATCCGTGCTCGCCGCGCGGGGCGTCGATGATCTCGCCGTGCCAGACGCCCTCGCCAATCAGAGGTTGGGGATCGTCGTGGCTGCGCACCAGCACAAGCAACGCGACATACCAGGCACGTCGGTCTGCGATGCCAGCCAGGTTGCTAACCAGCAGTGCGTTATTCGCATCGTCACTACGCGCAGCGCCGGGATTCGCGAGTTGCGCATAGCGCGCCGACAGCACACCGGGCGCGCCGCCGAGCGCGCCCACGCACAGGCCGGAGTCGTCCGCGATCGCGGGCAAGCCCGTCAACTGGCTGGCGTGGCGCGCCTTGGCGAGCGCGTTTTCGACAAACGTCACGTGAGGCTCTTCAGCCTCTGGCACGCCTAGCTCCCCTTGTGGAATGAGCTCGATACCCAATGGCGCGAACAGCGCCGAAAATTCGCGCAGTTTGCCGGCGTTATTGGACGCCAGCACAACGCGGCGCAGAGAAGAATCAATGGATGCGGAAGTCATAAACCTCATTGTATGACGCCCATTAAACGGATCGGACGACGTTCCATTGGATCATCGCCTCTGCCGATCCGCGCCCGTCGCCCTCCGCCCACTCCATTAAACTGCCGGCACCTCGGGCTCATGGGGCCGCTCGCGCTCCGCTTCGGGCACATCGTCCACCAACATATTGACCAATTCCTTGGCAAAGGCGGGCAAGGCATCGCGACTGCGCACACAGATCTGCAAGGCGCGCAGCGCCCACGCGTCCGTCAGGGGAACGATCGCGATGTCGAGGACGCGCGCGAAGCGCACCGCGACGGATTCGGGAATCACGCCGATCCCCACGCCGGTCTCGATCATCCGGCAAACCGCCTCGAAATTTCCGACTTCCACCCGGAATTTAAAGGTGCGCCCCAACGCGGCGGCCGCCTGCACCAAAAAGGGGTGAATCGCGCTCCACTCCGACAACCCGACATAGTCGTTGTCGAGCGTATCGGCAAAAGCGACTGCGGACTCTTTCGCCAACGCATGGCTGCGCGCCGCGACAAGGACCAGCCGGTCTCGCCGATAGGGGATGAACTCCAGATTCGGGTCAGCCGTGCAACCGGCCACAATGCCGACATCGGCCGCGCCTTCAGCCACGGCGCGCATGATCAGATAACTCAGTCGTTCGCGCAGCTCCACGTTGACATCCGGGTGCGCCGCCAGAAACCGGCCCAGCACCGCGGGCATGAACTCGGTCATTGCCGTGGTATTGGCCAGCACCCGCACATGCCCCTTTACCCCGCGCGCGAATTCCTGCATATCGCCGCGCAGCTGCTCGACCTGCCGCATCACCGTGCGCGCATGCCGCGTCAGTGCCTCGCCCGAGGGGGTCAGCGTCACCCCCTGACTCGTCCGGTACAGCAACTGGGTGCCAAAGTACTCCTCCAGGTTTTTCACGCGCGTACTAGCCGCCGGCAAGGACAGATGCGTTTTTTCCGCCGCACGCGTCAAACTGAGCTGGTCGCCGATATGGACAATCAGCTGGAGATCGATCAAATCAAAATGCCCTGCCATGGAATCCTCAATGCTTAGGCAATTGCAAACCCGGTGTTAATGAATGTTGAATTGGCAACTGGCCCCGGGTTGCGGCAAAGTGCCGGGGTTGCCCGCCCCGCGGCGCCCTCATCATAAACACAGACATCGAACCATGCTGAACCAAGACCACGATTTCCAAGACATCCGTGAAGCCGTACGCGACCTGTGTTCGCAATTTCCCGGCGAGTATTTTCGCAAAATCGACGAGGAACGCGGGTATCCAGAGGAATTCGTCCGCGCGTTGACCGAAGCCGGCTGGCTCGCCGCGCTGATCCCGCAGGAATACGGTGGCTCGGGCCTGGGACTCACCGAGGCCTCGGTCATCATGGAAGAAATCAACCGCAGTGGCGGCAACTCGGGCGCCTGCCACGGCCAGATGTATAACATGGGCACGCTGCTGCGCCACGGCTCCGAAGCGCAGAAACGCGAGTACCTGCCCCGCATCGCCAGCGGTGAACTGCGCTTGCAGTCCATGGGCGTGACCGAACCGACGACCGGCACCGACACCACCAAGCTGAAAACCACCGCCGTGCGCCGTGGCGACCGGTATGTGGTCAATGGCCAAAAAGTCTGGATTTCACGCGTACAGCATTCGGACCTGATGATTCTGCTGGCGCGCACCACGCCGCTGGACCAGGTCACGCGCAAATCCGAAGGCATGTCGATCTTCCTGGTGGACCTGCATCATGCGATCAAAAATGGCATGGAGGTCCGCCCGATTCCCAACATGGTGAATCATGAGACCAACGAGCTCTTTTTCGACAACCTGGAAATCCCCGTCGAAAACCTGATCGGCGAAGAAGGTAAAGGATTCAAATACATCCTGGACGGCCTTAACGCCGAGCGCACGCTGATCGCGGCCGAATGCATCGGCGACGGTTACTGGTTCGTCGACAAGGTCACTGCCTACGCCAAGGAACGCACCGTGTTCGGCCGCCCCATCGGCCAGAACCAAGGCGTGCAATTTCCCATCGCCCGCGCGCATATCAACGTCGAGGCCGCCAGCCTGATGCGCTATGAAGCGTGCCGCCTGTTCGATGCGCACAAGCCCTGCGGCGCGCAGGCCAATATGGCGAAACTGCTGGCCGCCGATGCCTCCTGGGAAGCCGCCAACGCCTGCCTGCAATTCCACGGCGGATTCGGCTTTGCCACCGAATACGATGTCGAGCGCAAATTCCGTGAGACTCGCCTCTATCAAGTCGCGCCCATCTCCACCAACCTCATTTTGGCCTACGTGGCCGAACACGTGCTGGGTCTGCCGCGCTCGTTCTAAATCGCCGCCCGCTGTTTCAGGCCCGCCGCGCGTCGCATCGTGGGACGGGCCTCACGCACCGCTACTCAATCACCCAATCCGACCCGCCATGACCGACAACTCCTCTCCCAGCGCCGTGCTGGCCGCGTTCGCCGCCAACCTGCGCTACGAAGACATCCCGGCCCCCGTCCTGCGACGCGCCGAAGACCTGCTGCTGGATTGCCTGGGGTCCATTCTTGCTGGCGCCAATACCCGCCCCATCCAAGCGATTGAACGTTTCGCCCGCGCAATGGGGCCGGCCGAGGGCGGCGCGGAAGTGCTCGTGTCCCGGCGCCAGACCTCGCCGCTGTTCGCCGCGATGGTCAACGCCGGCGCGGCACACGTGGTGGAACAAGACGACGTGCATAACGGCTCGGTCTTTCACCCGGCTGCCGTGGTGTTCCCCCCTGCCCTGGCAGTCGCCCAGGCGCTCGGAAAGTCAGGCAAGGATCTGCTGGTCGCCTCCGTGGCCGGCTATGAAGTCGGTATCCGCGTGGGCGAGTTTCTGGGCCGTTCGCACTACAAGATCTTCCACACTACGGGCACGGCCGGCACGTTGGCCGCCGCCGTCACGGTGGGACGGCTGCTTGATCTGGATGCAGACCAGATGTTGCACGCCCTCGGTTCGGCTGGCACCCAAGCCGCGGGCCTGTGGGAGTTCTTGCGCGACGCGGCGGACTCAAAACAGCTGCACACGGCCAAGGCGGCTGCTGACGGGATTACCGCCGCGTATCTGGCACGCGAAGGCTTCACCGGCGCGCGTCACATCCTCGAAGGCCCGCAAGGCATGGGCGCCGGCATGTCGACCGACGCCAATCCGGCGCGTCTGACCGATCGCCTGGGAGAGCGCTGGGCGCTCGCGGAAACCTCTTTTAAGTATCACGCCTCTTGCCGCCACACCCATCCGGCCGCCGACGCATTGCAGCTGGCCATGCGCGAGCACGGTTTGCGCGCGGCCGACATCGCGGAAGTCATTACCCACGTGCATCAAGGCGCCATCGATGTATTGGGACCCGTGGTGGATCCGAAGACGGTGCACCAATCCAAGTTCTCCATGGGCACCGTGCTTGCCCTGATTGCCCTGAAGAGTCACGCCGGTCTGGCCGAATTCGACGCCGCACCCGGAGACGCCGAAGTCGCCGCGCTGCGCGAGAAAGTGCGCATGGAGCTGGATGCCGAAGTCGATTCCGCCTACCCCGAGCGCTGGATCGGCAAGGTCACCGTCCGCACCACCGACGGACGCACCCTGCACGCGCGCGTGGATGAGCCGAAAGGCGATCCCGGCAACACGCTGTCGCGCGCGGAAATCGAGGAAAAAACGCTGCGCCTTGGCGTCTACGCACAGGCCGCTAGCGAAGCAGAGGTGCGCGAGCTGATCCAGACGATTTGGGGTCTGGAACAGCAATCCCGCGTAGACCGGTTATTGCCCGCCCGGTAATTCCAAGGCTGGCTGCTGGCATCGTTGTCACGCACGAATGTCCCGCGTACCTGCCAGCAGCCACACGGCGCGAAGCCGCGCCGTTCTTGAAGTTCCGTCTAGCGTTGCGCCGAAGTCAGCGCCTCGCGCTGCGCGCGCGTCAGCTGTGCAATGCCTTGTTCGGCTAACCCCAACAGCGCATCCAGATCCGCGCGCGTGAACGTCGCGCCTTCGCCAGTGCCCTGCACTTC
Source organism: Bordetella sp. 02P26C-1 (assembly GCF_009763255.1). Taxonomy (GTDB): domain Bacteria; phylum Pseudomonadota; class Gammaproteobacteria; order Burkholderiales; family Burkholderiaceae_B; genus Bordetella_A. The sequence goes on from NZ_WSJB01000032.1 coordinate 53,008, forward strand.
CACGAAATGGCCCGCGCCGGTCATCACCACATTAACGTCGGCATCGCAGGCGGAGTCTTCCTCGTAATCGAGATCCAGCACCGCGCGGCCGCCAACCATTCCCACTGACACCGCGGCGACGGTATCGCGAATCGGATTCGTCGCCAGATCGCCACGTTGCATCAACAACGCCACCGCGTCCGCCGCCGCCACCCAGGCGCCGGTGATACTGGCGCAACGCGTGCCTCCATCGGCCTGCAGTACGTCGCAATCCAGATGCAGCGTGCGTTCTCCCAACGCCTGCATGTCGAACACCGCGCGCAGGCTGCGGCCTATCAGACGTTGGATCTCTTGCGTACGGCCGCTCTGTTTACCACGCGCGGCCTCGCGATCGCCGCGCGTGTGGGTGGCACGCGGCAACATGCCGTACTCCGCCGTCACCCAACCTTCGCCCCGGCCTTTCAGAAACGGCGGCACCTTGTCCAACACGCTAGCCGTGCATAGGACATGGGTATTGCCGGCTCGCACCAGCACCGAGCCTTCGGCATAGCGGGTAAAGCCGCGCTCCAGGCTGAACGGGCGCAGCTCGTCCACAGCACGACCAGAGGGGCGGGAAATAAGGGAAGATGACGACAAGGCAGGCTCCATGACAGGTGGTGGCAGTAAATCGCATTGTACGAGGCTGCGGTCGCCACACCGGTCTACAGCATGCGAGTTGCTGGCCCTTCCCGTTGGCTGCAAACCGCGACGTCATCAAGGCCAAGCGTCGCTTTCGGCACGGCATAAGGTATCCTGCGGCCATTGAAATCTAAATTTGCGGTCCGCGCTTTTTCTCTTTCATCAGGACACTTCCATGATTCGCAGCATGACTGCCTTCGGCACCGCCCGCGTCGATCTCGACGCAGGCACGTTGGTACTGGAACTTCGCAGCGTCAACAGCCGTTATCTCGATCTGCATTTCCGTTTGCCAGACGAGCTGCGCCACGCAGAAACACCGCTGCGCGAGTTGCTGACGGCGAACCTTGGCCGAGGCAAAGTCGAGGTGCGTGCCTCGTTCACCCGCAGCGCTGGCGCCGAGCTCACCAAGCTCGATCCCGCTTGGCTGCAACATCTGGCCACTCAGCTCGCGGCCGCGCGCCAGATCCTGCCGGATATCGAAGCACCCCGTCTGGCCGAATTATTCAATTGGCCGGGTCAGCGCAGTAACGAAGCCTTGGACCCGCAAGTCTGGACCGCTGCCTGTCTGCAAGCTGGGAAAGAGGCGCTGGCGCAGCTACAAGAAGGCCGCGCCCGCGAAGGTCAACGCCTGGCCGACATCATGCTGGCTTGCGCCGATGATGTGGAAAAAATCGTGGAATTGGTCAACACGCACCTGCCGCAGCTCTTAGCCGATCATCGCGAAAAGCTCTCCAACAAGCTGCGCGAAGCGATGGAATCCGCCTTTCCGGCAGGCTTCTCCCATATCTCTGGCGCCGAACTCACCGAGCGCCTGGCTCAGGAAAGCAATTTGTTCGCTTTGCGCATTGACGTTGCGGAGGAACTGGGACGCCTCAGCTCGCATCTGGACGAACTGCGCCATCTATTGGGCGGCAAAGCCGGCTCAAGCAACAACGCCGCACAGGCGAAGTCAGGCAAAGCGTCCGCTCAGACGCGACCCACGGGCAGCGCCGGCAAACGCCTGGATTTCCTGTTCCAGGAAATGAACCGCGAGGCCAATACGCTGGGTTCCAAAGCGGGCAGCATGGAAGTCACCCGTGCAGCGATGGACCTCAAGCTGCTGATCGAGCAAATGCGCGAGCAGGCGCAGAATATTGAGTGATATCAGAGGATGTTACCGGGGTCCTTGCCCAAGGCTCGCTTTTCCTGCTCTTGTCTTTCCTTCGCTTTCTCTTTTTTCTCGCCGTCGAAATGCGACTTGATAGCGAAGAACATGCCCGTGAACAAGACGAGCAACTTGAATGTACCGAAGATGATAGGGACCGACCCCATGATTTCCTCAAACCGCTGCTTCAGCAGCCTTACGTACCGCGTACCGGCGCGATAGCGCCGGCCCATTGACCACGACGCGACCCATAAGACGCATCGCGTTTTCCATATTGTAGGGGTTTTCTTCGTAGCGCTAGGCCCCCATGCCGGACCGCCACGCCCTACCGTACGGATTTGACCATGGGATGCGCTTGAAAATGCGTCAGCAGATTCTTCCGCTGTCGCTCTGTCAGGGTGGACGCCTCGATCATCAGCGGCCATTGTGCATGCGCCGCCTTGACGCAGTCGCTTACCGCCTTCGCAGCCGGCTTTTCAGGAATGCGCAGCTGCGCACAAAACGCCCGCAGCACGGCCGGCGACAGCGACGGTTTGCCGGTGGCGTTACGCCGTGGCGCCAGCGCGGGCGGCAGGATGCGCAACGCATGACCCTGGCACGGATGGTAGGCCGAGTACGCGACGATGTCATACGCGGGCGCAAGCGTCGGAGTGATTCCGTCGTGATAGATCAATCCCAAGTTCTTGAGATGCATATCAGGATTGCCGAGCATTTCGTTCACCGTCATGCGACGCAATAGCTCGTGCACAGCAGGCTCGCCTAGCGACGGAAACGCCATCATCACGGCCGCCACGTCGAGATAGCTCGCGGCCTGATATTTCTGTTCCGGCATCGCGCCCAGCACTTGGGCAAAGTCCTCGCAATGAATGCGGCGGCCGGGCTCTCGGTCATAGCGCACCACGGCCAGAAATTGCGTGCACGCATCCGCGTCGCCCAGATCGTAGCCATGCTCGGCGACCAGATTCTCCAGGGGCTCCAGGTAAGCTTGGCAAATCTGCACGCCTGCTGCTTCGGCCAGCTGCAAGGACAACGCCTCCAATTCGGGTAACAGTGGCTGCCCTACCACGGGCAGTTTCGCAATGATGTGTGTGTCGTGTTCACGCGTGCGTCCGACGTAACGCTGCCCTTCCTTGATCACGCCCAGCTTGGGTTGCACGCCGGATAGGGACACCCCCTCTTCCATTGGATCGGCGGTGACGGTCATCTCCAGTGCGTCCTGGTTTTGCGTCACATACTGTGCAAGCTCGTTGCGCGACAGCTCCACGGGTCGTGCATACACATTGCCCGGCAGATCCCCCCCGCAGGCGGCCAGCATCTCGAAATGGTCCCTGGGATCGCATCCGCGCACCCTCGCCACATGGTCACGAAAGACGCCCTCGGGCAATAGGTTCTGGAAAAAGGCGGGTAGCAGCCAACCATTTTGCGGCGAATAGCGACCATTTAAAGGCTCGCTGCGCACATCGGCCCAAAACGCCGCCTGATCTTCCGGGCTAGCGGCCAAATAAGCGGCCGAGATCACCGGCGCTTCCGTGCGCCGCGCAAACGCATCGTCGGCGACAAAGCGGGTGACGACGTCAGCGCCCTGCATGCGGTATTGAAACAGAACGCCAACGCGTTGCTTGCCGATATAGATTGCCAATGCTTGAACGTTCATGGCTCTTCGCTCCACCGGCGACGCGCCATCTCGATGCGAGTCGGCACTTTCGGCTTGGCCACAGCACCGGCTTCGACGGCAGCGGCCGCCCCCTTCGGGACGAGCAGCAGTTCCAAGCCGAGCCGGTCCGCGAGGGCAAGCAGCGTACTGACTTTGAAATCTTGCTCGCCGCTGAACACATTAGTGAGCGTGCGTTGAGAAATGCCCGCCGATTCGCGCAATTGAGCTTGGGTGTGCCCTTGCTCCCGGAGCCGAGTTCGAAGGATATTGGCGATTTCTGGAAGGGTTGTCATGGGCGGCGTTTTTGCACGACGCGCTGCAAAAAATCGTGCAAAGTAGCAATAGAGTAGTGTTTACAGGTTTTTTACTACTTTAATGCTACTGAAGCAATCGTCATAGCAATTGAAGATGGCAATAAAGTAGTTTTTTAGAACTTTCTACTACTTTAGTACCATCATTGAAACGCGGTCTCCATAAATGTACGCAGCTTGCGTGAGTGCAAGCGCTCAGACGGCATATCACGCAGCCGTTCCAGCGCCCGGATCCCAATCTCCAGATGCTGATTAACCTGATTCCGGTAAAACGCGCTAGCCATTCCAGGCAATTTCAACTCGCCATGCAAAGGCTTATCCGACACACATAACAAAGTGCCATAGGGCACCCGAAACCGAAAACCATTCGCCGCGATGGTTGCCGATTCCATATCCAGCGCAATTGCCCGCGACTGGGTAAACCGCCTCACCAACTCATCATGATCGCGCAGTTCCCAATTCCGGTTGTCGATGCTGGCGACCGTGCCCGTCCGCATAATGCGCTTCAGCTCCCAGCCTGAGAGCCCCGCCACTTCCTCGACCGCCTGTTCAAGCGCCACCTGCACCTCCGCCAGCGGCGGAACCGGCACCCAAGTCGGCAGATCATCGTCCAACACGTGGTCTTCGCGCACATAACCATGCGCGAGCACATAATCGCCCAGCCGCTGCGAATCCCGCAGGCCCGCGCAATGCCCCAACATCAACCACGCGTGCGGACGCAACACGGCAATATGGTCTGTAATCGTCTTCGCATTGGAAGGCCCCACCCCGATATTGACCAGCGTAATCCCGGAATGGTTGGCGCGCACCAAATGGTAAGCCGGCATCTGCGGCAGCCGCATGCCACCGGGTGGCGCCAGCTCAGGCGACTCTCCGCGCCGTGTAATGCGATTGCCAGGCTCCACCAGCGCCTCGTACTCACCCTGGCCGTCAGCCATCATCGCGCGCGCCCGAGCGCAAAATTCGTCCACATAGAACTGATAATTCGTAAATAGGACGAAGTTCTGAAAGTACGACGGTGCTGTCGCTGTGTAATGCTGCAAGCGATGCAAGGAATAATCCACCCGCGGTGCCGTGAACGGCGCCAATGGACGCGGCTCGCCCTCCCGCCCTTGCCACGAGCCATTAACGATCGCATCGTCGGTCACCGCGAGATTCGGCACATCGAACAGATCCCGCAGCGGCCGCCGCATGCCTTCCAGCCGCTCACCCTCGACATACGCCCCTTCCGGAAATGCGAAATGCAAGGGAATTGGCGTTTGCGACTCGCCTACCTCGATGGCAACTCCATGGTTCTGTATCAACAGTCCGATTTGCGCCAAGAAATACTCACGGAACAGCTTAGGTTGCGTGACAGTGGTTTGATAAATACCCGGCTCAGCGACGTGGCCGAACGATAGACGCGTATCAATGGGATCGTAAGTATCAACCTTGATCCGGATGGCGGGATAGCAGGTGCGCACCCGATCTGGCAGGTCGTGGCCCGCGACAACCTGTTGAAACCCATCTCGGATATAGGCCGTGTTCCGCTCATAGATCGCCGTCAATCGATCCACCGCTGCCTCGGCATCGTTGAACGCCTCGAACTCCCAGCGAGGTGGAAAACCCAATGAACCACCAGAAAAGTCAACTGTCATTTTTTATTTTCTGCAAAGTTGCCATGCCTTCAAGCATAAGCCGAAGTTAAGACAACGCAATGACTGTCTCCAAGCCGCCTGGAAAATGCTTCGATATGTTTCTATTTGGTTAGTATTAACCCCGAAATGCAAAAAAAAGTCATTCATGTACAATCCTGCCTGGCTTAGTTGTTCCGCCGCCACACTTTCGCCGGCCTGACGTAGTCAGCCCTCTTTCCGCCCACTCCGATTTTCTGAAGTGTCGCAATGACTCCACCGACGCGAAAAGCACGTACTGCCCGTTCCCTTTTCACCGCATTTTTCAGCGCCCCGCTCCTAGCTTTGGGGCTTTCTTGTTCCCTCCCCGCTCACGCCACGATCATGGCCGAAGCCATCCCTTCGGTTCAGGGCCTGCGCATGGTCGACGCCCTGACGGTGCCCAGCCTGCCAGAAATGGTTGTGCAAGCCGGATTAGAAGCGATTGGCACCCCCTACGTTTGGGGTGGGGAAGATCCCGACGCTGGTTTCGACTGCAGCGGACTGACTCAATTCGTCTACCGTGAGATTGTCGGCGTCGAGTTGCCCCGTACCGCGCGTGAACAGCGCCGCAAGGGTACCGGCGTTAGCAAAAAAGAGCTAAAGCCCGGCGATCTGGTTTTCTTCTCGACGACGCGACGCCGTGGCGTATCGCATGTCGGCATTTATATCGGTCAGAACCAATTCGTCCACGCCCCTACGCGTGGTTCCACCGTGCGAATCGATAGCCTCGACAACAAATATTGGTCGCGTCACTACGTCGCAGCCCGACGCTATATCGAAGCCCCGGCCGAGACGCCCATGCCCGAGGTGCGTATGATCGCCCAGGCAGACCACCAATAAACCGTATCCGACGGGTGCGTGAGCCCTCGCCGGCTCAGCGCGCCACGAATCGGCAAAAGAAAAGGGAGCGATCAGCTCCCTTTTTTATTCCGCATCCAAGCGGCATCAACGACGTCCTGACGACTTAGCCTCGTCCGACGAAGGGCATGTTTGTCGCCATGATGGTCATGTTCTGCACATTGGCATCCAACGGCAGTTTCGCCATTGCCACCACGGCCTGCGCCACGTGAGCCACATCCATCCGCGGCTCGACGCGTCGTTCGCCATTGGCCTGCAGCACGCCGTTTTCCATGCGCTGAGTCATTTCCGTGGCGGCATTGCCGATGTCGATCTGGCCGCACGCGATGCGATACGCCCGGCAATCCAGCGAAATCGATTTCGTCAGGCCGGAAACCGCATGCTTGGTCGCCGTATAGGCCACCGACAGCGGACGCGGCGCATGGGCAGAGATGGAGCCGTTATTAATAATGCGACCGCCGCCAGGCTGCTGCGCCTTCATCAGGCGGATCGCAGCTTGCGCGCACAAGAACATACCCGTGAGGTTCACGTCCACGATCTCTCGCCACAAATCCACGGGCACATCCTCGATCGGCAACGCTGGCATATTCCGTCCGGCATTATTGAACAGGACATCCAAGCGCCCGAACGAGCGTTGCAACTCATCGAACAAGGCGCGTACGGACTGCTCGTCGCTGACATCCGTGGGCACGACGAGCGCCCGAATACCGTCCTCACCGGCTGCCGTGCGGGTTTGTTCTAGCGCCTCGCGTCTGCGACCAGCCAAGACTACCCGGTAGCCCTGCGCCAAAAACTCCAACGCCACCGCGCGTCCGATTCCACTGCCCGCCCCGGTAACCAACGCCACCGGCGAAACGATCGCCTCGTTATCGTGCATCTTTTTATATCTCCTTTAAGGGGGTAGCCCGGTAATCTCTTTGAATGGTTGTCGCGGATACCGCTACCGTTGTAACAACCCGCGCCGCACGCCGGCATCCCAACGGCGCTCTACGATACAAGAGCTCGCGGATACAACTCCTATAATAGTGTGAATTTGTTATGCTTCGCGTCTCTCGCACGCCACTCCCCTTTTATGTCTAAACGCTCCGGCAACGTGTTCATGGTGGTCGCTCCCAGCGGCGCCGGCAAATCCAGCCTTGTAAAAGCCCTGCTGGATCAAGACCGCTCACTGGTTTTGTCCATTTCCTGCACCACCCGCGAGCCACGCCCGGGCGAAGTGGATGGACGCGAATACCGGTTCATCAGCAAAGCAGAGTTCGAGACCCTGCGCGAAGAACAAGCCTTGTTGGAATGGGCGGAAGTTCATGGCAACTTTTACGGCACGCCGCGCGACCTGATTGACCGCGCCACGGCCGAAGGTCGCGACGTACTGCTCGAAATCGACTGGCAAGGCGCGCGTCAGGTGCGGCAACGCTTTCCCGATGCGATTGGCATATTCATCCTGCCACCCTCTATCGAGGAACTCGAGCATCGCTTAAAGGCGCGCGGCCAAGATGCGCCGCAGGTCATCGCGCGGCGCCTGCTGGCCGCCGGAGGCGAGATCGCCCATGCGCCGGAATGCGAATATGTTATTATTAATCAAGAATTTAGCGTAGCCTTGGCGGAGCTGATCCAAGTCATCAGCGCCGCCCGGCTACGTTTTTCGTCTCAGGCCGTACGCCACGCCGCACTATTTGCGCAGCTGGGCATTTCGGCCGATCATTGAGGCGTTCCCTTTCACAGCCCGTTCCAGGTGTAATTCATGGCTCGCATTACTGTCGAAGACTGTCTGAATCAAATCCCCAATCGCTTCAAGCTGACGCTGACGGCAACCTACCGCGCCCGTGAACTGGCCCAGGGCCATGCCCCGCGCGTTGACAGCAAAGACAAGCCCACGGTCACCGCGCTGCGCGAAATCGCCGCCGGCCATACCGGCCTGGAAATGCTCCGTAAAGTTCCGACCTGATCCGGATCAGGGGGCAGCAACATGGCTTTTCCCCGGCTGAAGTACGCGTCGTCCGGCCTGCTGGCAGCGTTGCGGGCAGGCTCGCGCCTGGGACGCCGGGACAAGAAAAACGCGCCAGTCCAGCTGTCCAAGACCACCAGCGATGTCAGTCTGGCGGATACCCCCGCCTCTCCCGTTGCATCGCTGGCGCCGCTGACAGAAATCATCGGTGGCTATCTCGATCAAAAAGACGTCGAACGCGTCCGGGAAGCCTACCGCTTCGCCGATCAAGCGCACCTGGGCCAATTCCGGGCTAGCGGCGCGCCTTATATCTCGCACCCTATCGCGGTCACGGAAATCTGCGCCGGCTGGAAGCTTGACGCGAATGCCCTGTCGGCCGCCCTGCTTCACGACGTTATCGAAGACCAAGGCGTCGCCAAGCACGAACTGGCCGAGAAATTTGGCACCCAGGTAGCCGAACTGGTCGACGGTTTGTCGAAGCTGGATCGCCTGGATTTCGCCACCAAGGCCGAACAACAAGCCGAGAGTTTCCGCAAAATGCTGCTGGCGATGGCGCGCGATGTGCGCGTCATCTTGATCAAGCTCGCCGATCGCCTGCACAACATGCGCACGCTGGATGCGGTCAGCTCCGAGAAGCGTCGTCGCGTCGCGCGTGAAACCCTGGAGATCTACGCCCCGATCGCGCACCGCCTGGGCCTGAATGTTCTCTTTCGCGAGCTGCAAGATCTGTGCTTTGCGGCGATGTATCCCAATCGCTACCAGGTCTTGTACAAGGCGGTGCTCGCCGCTCGCGGCAATCGTCGTGAAGTCATCGGCAAGATCAGCGATGCCGTGCGCGCCGCCCTACCGGCTGCCGGTATCGAAGCCGAAGTCTCTGGCCGCGAAAAAACACTGTTCGGCATCTATACCAAGATGGTCGAACAGAAGAAATCCTTTTCCGAGGTGCTGGACATCTACGGATTTCGGGTGATTGTGCATACGCTGCCGGAGTGTTATCTGGCCCTCGGTACCCTGCATCAGCTTTATCGCCCGGTCCCTGGCAAATTCAAGGACTACATCGCGATTCCCAAGGTCAACGGCTATCAGTCGTTGCACACGACGCTGGTCGGCCCCTATGGCACGCCCGTGGAGTTTCAGCTGCGCACGCGCGACATGCATCACATCGCCGAAGAAGGCGTCGCGTCGCATTGGTTGTACAAGGGCACCGACGTCACCCTGAACGATTTGCAGAAGCGTACGCACCAGTGGCTGCAATCGCTATTGGATATTCAGAGCCAGACCGGCGATTCCGGCGAATTCCTGGAACACGTCAAGGTCGATCTGTTTCCCGATGCGGTGTACGTTTTCACGCCGCGCGGCAAGATCATTTCCCTGCCCCGTGGTGCCACGCCGGTGGATTTCGCCTATGCGATACACACGGACATTGGCAATCAGGCGGTCGCCTCCAAGGTCAATAGCGAGTTCGTGCCGCTGCGCACCGAGCTCAGTAGCGGTGACGTGGTCGAAATCATCACCTCGCCCGCCTCGCGCCCGAATGCACAATGGCTGAATTACGTGCGTACTGGCCGCGCACGGTCGGAAATCCGACATTATCTGCGTACGGTCCGCTACGAGGAATCGGTCGCGTTCGGCGAGCGGCTGCTCGCGCAAGCCCTGCAGGAATTACACCTCACTCTACCCGCCTCGGATGATCCCATGTGGCAGAAACTCGCGCGTAGTACAGGCGCGAGTTCGCGTGACGAAATTCTCGCCGATATCGGTTTGGGCAAGCGCCTGGCGGCCGTGGTCGCACGGCGTTTCGCGCCAGAGCATCAGCTGGTGGCAACGACGGCCGCCGCCGTCGACGAAATCACGTCGGCCCGCAGCGCCCCGATTCTTATCCAGGGCAACGAAGGCGAAGCCGTTCAGCTTGCGTCCTGCTGCGGTCCGTTGCCCGGAGACCCCATCGTCGCCGGCATGCGCCTCGGTCAAGGGCTGGTGGTACACACCGCCGACTGTCCGACCGCGACGCGCCTGCGTGCGCGCGAGCCCGAGCGTTGGGTCAACGTCGCCTGGGATGCACAAACGGCGAAGCACCTGTCGACGCGACTGGATGTCATCACGCGCAATGAACGCGGTGTATTGGGCCGTATTGCCGCCGAAGTCACCGCCGCGGATGCAAACATCGTACAGATCACCATGCACGACGATGCCATTTCAACGGTCTCGCTGCATTTGACGATCCAGGTAGATAGCCGCAAGCATCTGGCACAGGTCATTCGCGCGATTCGCCACGTGCCGCACATCCAGAAGATCGTGCGGGTCAAGAGCTAAATCCTCTATGCGTCATGGCTCGCGCAGGGCGCTTGTTCCTGTCATGGCGTAGATACGACGGCGCTGACACTACCAAACCGTAGCCCCGACGCCGCGTCCGATTTTCATCGACTGATCGCTCGTATCTCATCCACAGCAATCGGCGGCCCTATGCTGTACGAACACGGGCTAGGTAGCCCGTTTCGGCCCGCATCGTATGTGAGCAATTCGCAAAACGGAGCCTGCACGACTGGCCACCGCGGTGTCCGACATGTCAATGGACTGATTTCGATCGGGGGATAAGGATGCACGACCTAACTAAGTACCAAATTGGCCATATTGCTGGCGGCATTCCGGTCATGGCGACGATGGCGACCACGGATTTGGATACGGACGCACAACCGCCATTGGTTGGCAGCGTGAGCCGGCAAACAGGCATTACTGGCAATTTTGTGACTCGCGCGCTCGGTGCGCTGTCAGAGGGTATCCATCTAGCGCAACACCCTATGCTGGGAGCGGGTTTCGCTGCGCTCATATGCGCGGTGGAGTTCCTTTCCCACGAAGGGATGCCCAGCCTGCACCACCGACCACAACGGACCGTCGAAGAGGCACAGTAAGCTCGGGCGGGACCATTCAACAATCGGTGTCTACCGTTTGTCTGATTCTAAGGCGAAAACGCACCCCGCCTTTCGTCCGATTTTCCTCTTCGGCTACCCTCGTCGCCAGCCGTTCGAGCCCCGCGCAGATGGCGCAACTCGAGAAGACAACACCGTCTTCGGCTACGACATCCTGGCTTGTCGACTTAGATAAATGGAGCAATGATGCGCGAACTTTCTTTATATGGTTTGGACTCCGTTGGCGGTGGTCGAGACGACGCCCTTGCCGTGCAGGTGCTGGCCACCGCCGCGACGGTAGGTGTATGGTCCTCCTGGACCGACCGAACAAACACCGAGGCGCTTTTCACGGCGATCAAACGATCCTGGATCCCGACGGCCATCGTCGATGTTGTCTGCGCCAAGGCATTCCCTGACCCAGCGATAGACGGCCCGCTAGGCCCGATCAACTCCAACTACAACCGGTGGGCTTGCGCCATACTCAGCGGCACCGTTCAAAGCTTCTTTCATTTCGGTGTGAACCCGTTGGCCGAGCTGGGCACTGCCAACTAACGTTTTGCATAAGGAGACACAAATGCGCGAACTCGCTCTGTCAACCATGCCAGCTGTTTCCGGCGGCCTGGATTCCACCACCGGCGCCGCCATGATTGCTGGCACCTTATCCCGAGCGCTTGCCTATACAGTAACTTCCAGTGTGACTGGCGGCTCCTGCACGCTCGAAGGGCTCAAGCCATCATGGACCAAAGGCTGGATTGTCCCAGGCATCGCCGACGTATTCTTCGATAGCGACACCTATGAATCACGGCTCCCCGTAGCGTTCTTGTACGGCACACTGGCGGGATTCACCGACGCGCTGGAGCAGCGGGAGCAGGCGGCAACAATCGCCAAGCGCGATTGATTCAGGGACGCAGCGCAATTGCAGCAGGCTTCAGAAAACCGTAGTAGCTACAAGAAGTGAAGCACCGCTGCCGTTAAAAGACGGTGTATCGCGTATATGTCGAGTGCGGCTACAGGCGCCCTGCCGCACTCGACACGCCACCTTAATAACGGAACGTCGCGGTCAGGTTACCCCCGTTCTCCTTATATCCCGCCCGGCCCTGATTGTGAAACAGTGCCAGGTTCAGCAAAAGATTTTTGTCGATTTCGCCCTCGACACCCAGCTTGACTTGCGCCACATCGCGCGCGTGCGAGAGTGTCGTGGTGACACCATCATCGTGAGCCTTGTAGGCCTTGTTGGTGTGCAACCAGTTGAGTTCAACATGAGGCGTGAAGGTCGAGTTTGATGTGCCTGCAAAGTTGGCCGCGGCCCGGACTCCAAGCACTGTTTGCAATCTCGGGCTATTGCTTACAGACACGCGTCTTGCGTCCCCGCTGTCAAAGCCCCGTGCGCGAACATTCTGATAGATCAGTTGTGCGTGTGGCTGCAACTTGTACTTAACATTGCCGCGCTCCGCGAGCATCGCGTCATAGCCGACTTCCAGCCCAGCGGTCAGCCCTTTGGCTTTGTACTTGTCGGCCGCGAGTTGATCTGTCTTGATCCGGTTGTCGAAAACGTTCCAGAGTAACCAGCTATCGATGTAGGCGCCGCGATCTTGACGACGGCCGTTTTCATAGTAGGTCCCATAAGCACCGAAGCTATAGCCGTTCACCGTGCCTGAACTAGAAGGCTTGTTCCGGTTAGAAGTGGTTTTGCCGTGATAGTGACCATACCCGCCCATAATGCCCAAGACGATTTGATCGCCACGCCGACCCGCTTCGTTGAAAAGATCGACGCCAAGCATGACGGCATTTTTGTCGCCTTTGTGGTGCAGTTGACCGGAAGCGTCGTTAAAGCGACTGTGGGAACCGCTATAGCGGATCCATGCATTGCCATGCGTGTTCCCAGCGCTCATATCGCCAGGTTGATAGTTGGCCAGTCGCTCTTGCAGCGACAACTGGAACATGGTGTTGGCCGCCAACAGATTGCTCGCAAATGCGCCGGCCCTGGGCGAATGTATCGGCATGGTGGCGATTGACGGCGGAGCATGGACCGGCGTGGTCTCCGTCTCCGGCATCACGGCGGACGGGGATTCGGCAGCGGATTCAGGATTTGATTCTTGAGATGCTTCTTCGGGGTTATCCGGCGGAGTTTCTTCGACCGGCGGTTCCTGCGTTAACGGGTGGGTTTCCTTATTTGGGGCAGCCTTGGCATTGGGATTCATTTCTTTCTGAGACGATTGCTCCGCATCCTCCGCCCCCTCTTCTGGCTCGCCTTGACCATTTGACTGCTTGGCGGACACTGCCGGCGACGCGTTTGAATCTTGATGCTGCCCAGGCGCGCTGGCTGTTTGCTTCTCAGTGCTTGCCTCTACCGTAGCCCGAGCGGCAGATTCGGCGTAATCGGTTAAATGAACAATCTCTTGTCCAGTTGTCTTCAACGTCGTTAGGGCATCCTTGATCTCGTCCCCAAGCGACGTTTCGCTAATCACGGCTACGACATATGATGCTTCGCTGGCAGCGAGTGGCTTGGCGGCGTCTTCGAGTGCGACTGACGTACGGTCTATAAGCTTGGCGGCTTCTCCTGCCACGCGTGCGGCGTCTGCCAACTCTGGCCCTACCGGGGCTATGACCTTTAAAAGGTCTTCACTCTCTCGTCCCGCAAAGGCCTTCACTTCCTCCTCGGATTGATCTGCCAGAGCAGTCAAGGCGACCCCGGTTTTCAGGGCGTCGGCCAACTCGGACACCAGACTGGTCGCAAGGAGCACCTCCGCAATATCTGATGTTTGTTGTTGCGCGAAGGCCTTCGCTGCGGTTTCCATCTCATCTGTTTGCCGCACGAGCCATCGCACCGTTCCATCACATACGCCCACTGCGTCTTGGAGCTCGGGCATGAGGGGTTTCAAGATAGTTTTGACAGCGGTCGGCAATTCCTCAACCGTTGACCAAGGAACGGGCGGTGAGCTGGATCGCTCCGACTTGGGAGACATCGCATTCAACCCTGGTTTTTGTGGCTGCCGCTGCGATTCGCCCAACGCATGCGATACGCTAGGAACGGCCAGGGACGCCAGTAATACGCATGAAACCCACGACGGATTCCTACGGTGCCGCATGTGCTCGGTAGCCGTCTGGTCACCCTGCGCACACCCAATAAACTTGGTCATCATCCTATCCTCACTTGGTACAACGGTGTAGATCAGTCATCGAGCGAAGTATTGGGCCACAGTCCGCAAACCCGCCGCGGAAGATTCCATGTCCTCGCGGAAAACAGGACCCATGCACATGTGAGGACGCTCGACGTCGCAGCCTCCGACAACACGCGATCTGCGTATCGGTGCCTGACTGAAGTCTTATTTTTGGGGAGAAGACTAACTTTTATCCGTGCTGTTCACGACGGAGATTAGGCTTGGATCCGCTCGCCATCGTGTCTGGTGATGGCGGCGTTTCCGCATCCTTGGATGCATTCAATCGATAAATGCTTTAAAGCACGGAGATATGATGCGTGAACTGACTTTGCACGATCTGACCGACATTGGCGGTGGGAACGTGGTGAATGGTGCGTTTGTAAATTCGGTGGCCGCTGTGATTCGAGGAGTTTTGGGAAGCGCGAGCACCGATCTGAGTTTAGGTAGCGCCATTGATTCCGCCCAGAGAGGGTGGGTCCTGACGACGGCGATCGATTATGGCTGCATGAATTTGGCTCAGGCGGGTGGAGGGGGAAATGAGCACTACATCCGCTTGACATGTGGCACTTTGTCCGCCCTATTACAGAGCTACGCCCGCTGGCCCATCACAAATAGCGATCAAGCGTAGACAAGCGCGCTGGTTGCCGAATTAATCGTAATAAAGCTGGAGAACTAAATGCGTGAAGTTTCAACAAATGAATTGTCGATGGTAGGCGGCGCGGTCACCGCTACGGAAGTGGGCTGCACACTAGCGGCGGGCATCGTGGGTCAAGGGGCAGGCTACCTCGTCGCTGAATTATGGGATAGCGGCTTCAAGAAGCTTCCCTCCAGCGAATCATTGCACTCCGCCCTGACAGGCTGGGTTGCCCCGCTGGCAGTAAGCCTTGCTTACCACACAGAAGATGTTTACCAATCTCGCGGCCCATTGAGTGTAGGCATCGGCTTCCTGGCTGGCATCGCACACCATCGGGCGAAGCAAAAGGCTGTCGAGCCTCAGGCGACTGCATAACGCTACTAACTAGTGCCTTGCACCCGCGCGTCCCCCCACCGGCGCGCGGCCGCCAGCAGGTCATCAACATGCACCATCATCTCCCGCGCTCTGTACATAGATTGATATTGCTGCATGACCGGCTGCCAACGAGGCGCATACAATACCTGCTGCCAGACTGGCTGCAAGGCGTCGGCACATGGCTTCTCTCCATCTTGCAAGCGGGCCGCAAAGGTAAGGCTGTCCTCACACGAAAGAAGCTGCATACGGCTACCAGGGCTTAACAATCCAACAAGGGGCTCGATCTGGGAATCAGAGCAATAAAGCACGCCGCACGACGCCTCGGCCTGACACGTAGGCCATCCGGCGAGCGATGCACCATGGATACTGACTTCGCCTTCGTTTGTCATGCACGCATAGTGGACGTCCCGGCCCGCACTAGCCAAAGCCTGTAACCCACGTATCAAACGCGGCAAGTCCCCCGTGGCTGCGTCCGCCGAGGCTTTCGCTTCGATCAACAGGCAAAGGTCATAAGGCGAAGCCTCACTCGCGGACGCCGAACGCCTAAGTAGCACGACGTCCCACTCGCCCTTGGCATGATCTGTCGCCATCGGCAATATCGCAGGGGAACGTAGCGAGGTGACAACGCGATAGACGTTATGGTGATCGCACAATGCTTCGAGACGCGCCGCCAGATACTTCAGAGCATGTGCAGCGCGCAGCTCTACGGCATCGCCTCGTTGACGCGCTTGAGCCCCTTGCTCTCGCGCGTACGCACTGCCCGCAAGCGGACCCTGACGCGCTCGCAATGCCCGATACTTCATTACGTCGGTATGATTTTGGAGGACCGACAGACGCTGCAACCGTGAAAGTGCGCCTGTACTCAGCAGCCGTTTCAAGGACGCCGTAAAAACAAGATCACCGCGGATCGGTTCCGGTTGCACTATCGCCTGCGCTTCGTCAGCGAGCTTGTCCCAAGCTTCTGCGGCATACTGCTGATACATCCGCTCGGCGACTTCACGGACCGGCCCAACGGGCATCCGTAGCACCTTCTGCGGATGCGCGATGGCGTTGATGTTCGCGGTAACCGCGCGCCGGTCGTCGTTCTGCCCAGCTGAAAGCAAGACATACTCATTTACCGCCGCGGATTGCCGTTGCAAGAGCAACGCTTGAAAGGCCGGATCACCATGAACAGGGTGCGCCGCCCTTTCGATGAGAAGCGCTAATGCCCCGCAGAATTCGACGCTTAAGTCTTCGGACGGGCTCGCCTGGGCTTCGATGGCTGCGCGCGCGTGCTCGATTGCAATAGCGATTCGATTGGCCGGCGTCGCGGGGACCGCGCCATTAGCTGAAACCTGCTCCTGTATGGCCGGGTGCGCCGCTGCAATTAAAGAGGGGCGCGCCGGTATGCGATAGCGCCGTTCCACGGTTCGCAGCACCTGCTCGAGAATCGGGCACTGTCCTGACATACCGAGTAACCCCTCACAACGCGCCCAAACATCTTGCGCACAAACGATTATTCAAACCTAAATGATCGTGCCCGCCTGAGATTGAGCCGATCAACTCAACGCAAAACGCATCATCCGTCCAGCGCCACCCCGAGATCCAAGCTCATCAATTTCTCGGCATACAAAGTGCCGTCAATCAGCAACGCATCCGGTTCCTCACCATACACCTGAAAGCCCAGCCGCTCATATAAGCGCAATGCGCGAGTATTCGAACCCGTCAATGTCAGCGTAATGCGCTGGATGCCATCAAGCTTGCGCGTCTGCTCGATCGCCATGGTCAGCATAGTTTCGGCCGCGCCGCTGCCGCGCAAGTCCGGATCCATGTAGACGCCCCAGAACGTCACCTTATGCGCGGTTTTACGCGCGTGGTTGCGGAATGCGCCGACGGTTCCCTTGAGCTCGCTATCGAGAAACGCGCCCACAATGAACGCGTCCTCGTCCGGCCCGATACGAGATGCCCATTGAGCATCCGACAGCGCCGCCTCATCTGCCACGCTGGCATGGAAGCACTCGGGTGAGTTGGTCAGCATGACCTCGCGCAACCGGCGCATAGGGGTTATGTCCT
This sequence comes from Bordetella sp. 02P26C-1, assembly GCF_009763255.1. Taxonomy (GTDB): domain Bacteria; phylum Pseudomonadota; class Gammaproteobacteria; order Burkholderiales; family Burkholderiaceae_B; genus Bordetella_A. The sequence goes on from NZ_WSJB01000032.1 coordinate 70,360, forward strand.
CGCGGGTCAAAAGACGGAATTGAGGCTGGCGCTTAGTGATTTGGGGACCTGACGTCATGACAATAAAGTTTAGAAACAAGAAGGTCCAGCCAACATACCAGATCTCGCAGCTCGCGGGCGCTCAGGGACGCAGATGTCAGCATCAGGAGCGTCTGAATTCGCACACTCTCGCTACTTAGGAATTACCCCTATGTGGCGCATTCCAGGGACTTGTAGGCGGTCCAGACCCGTAGAATTGCATCGCACAAGGCAAAAGCCTCGAATTTTCATGATGTTTCCGTGTTTCGTACCGGCCGCATCGCTACTCTAAGCCAAGAAGGATCGTTCTCATGAAAAAGACCCTCTCCCTGCTGGCCGCCAGCTTCGCGCTGGCCTTTAGCGCCAGCGCTACGGCACAGACCAAATGGGATCTGCCCACGGCATACCCCTCCAGCAATTTCCACGTGGAAAACCTGAACCAGTTTGCCAAGGACGTCGATACGCTGTCCAACGGCAAGCTCAAGATCGTCGTCCACAACAATGCCTCGCTCTACAAGGCCCCGGAAATCAAGCGTGCCGTGCAGGGCAACCAAGCCCAGATCGGCGAGATCCTGCTGACCAACTTCGCCAATGAAGACCCGATCTACGCTTTGGACGGCCTGCCCTTCCTGGCTACGGGTTACGACGCTTCTTTCAAGCTCTACCAAGCGCAAAAAGCGTATCTGGAAAAGAAACTCGCCTCGCAAGGCATGACGCTGCTGTACTCCGTGGCATGGCCCGCCCAAGGCATTTTTGCCAACCGCGACCTCAAGACCGTGGATGATCTGAAAGGCCTGAAGTGGCGCGCTTACAGCCCGGTGACGGCGAAGATCGCCGAACTGGTGGGCGCGCAACCGGTCACGGTGCAAGCGGCCGAATTGTCGCAGGCGATGGCTACTGGCGTGATCGATTCGTATATGTCTTCGGCCTCCACCGGCTACGACACCAAGACGTACGAGTACATCAAGAAGTGGTATGACAATCAAGCATGGCTGCCCAAGAACGCCGTGATTGTGAACAAGCGCGCCTTTGACGCCTTGGATCCGGCCACGCAGGAAGCCCTGAAAAAGGCGGGCGCTCAGGCCGAGGAACGCGGCTGGAAGCTGTCCCAGGAAAAAGGCGAGTGGTACAAGCAGGAGCTCACGAAGAACGGAATGGCCATCGTCAAGCCGACTGCTGAACTTCAAGAAGGCCTGAGCAAGGTTGGTCAGGTCATGATCGACGAATGGGTCAAGCGTGCCGGAGACGATGGCAAAGCCATCATCGATTCCTATCGCAAGATGTAATCCCAATGCGCCGTTTTCTTGATTCTTTGTACGGCGCAGCCGGCCTTCTGGCCGGCTTGTGCATGATAGGGGTACTGGCTTCAGTACTTATTTCCATTATTGGCCGTCAGATCGATTGGCACGTGGCGGGCGTCGATGCCTACGCGGGTTATTTCATGGCGGCTGCGGGCTTTTTGGCGCTGGCCAGCACGTTCAAGCACGGCGAACATATCCGGGTGACCCTGTTGTTGAATTCCCTCGCGGAACGCAGCAGCCGCCGTCTTGATATTTTCGCGCTGTGCATGGGCACGCTGTTGGCCGCGGCTTTTGCGTTTTTCAGCATCAAATTGACGCTGGATTCGCATATGTACAACGACGTTTCGACGTCCAACGATGCCACGCCACTGTGGATTCCACAGCTCAGCATGGCCATCGGTACCGTGTTGTTCCTGGTTTCGCTGGTCGATGAACTGTTCCGCCGCCTGCGCGGCCTGCCTGCTCCTACGTCTCAGCAAACCCATGAATGAAGTCCTCGTCATCACACTATTGGTCGTCTCGATTTTTGCGCTGCTGGGTTGCGGGGTCTGGGTTGGTTTGACCCTCGCCGGCACGGCGTGGATCGGGATGGAAATTTTCTCCAGTCGCCCCGCTGGCGATGCCATGGCGGTCACCATCTGGGGTGCGGCGTCGAGCTGGACGCTGACGGCGTTGCCGCTGTTTCTGTGGATGGGAGAGATCCTTTTCCGCACGCGGCTGTCGGAGGATCTGTTCAAGGGCTTGGCCCCTTGGCTAAACCGTTTGCCCGGACGCCTCCTGCACACCAACGTCATTGGCTGCGCGATCTTCGCCGCAGTGTCTGGCTCGTCGGCCGCTACCTGCGCGACGGTGGGCAAGATGACCATCCCGGAACTGAAAAAACGCGGCTACCCGGAAAGCAAGGTACTCGGCACGTTGTCGGGCGCGGGCACACTTGGTCTCTTGATTCCACCCTCGATCATCATGATCGTCTACGGTGTCGCGGCCGACGTGTCGATTGCACGCCTGTTTATTGCCGGAATCTTGCCCGGCATCTTGCTGGCCGTGCTATTCATGGGCTATATCGCGTGTTGGGCGATCCGACATCCGGACGAAGTCCCCTCCTCCGACGAGAAAATGTCGTTGCGTGAGAAGCTCTATCACTCGCGTCATTTGATACCTGTGTTGATCCTTATCGCCGCCGTGTTGGGATCGATCTATACGGGTATCGCTACCGCGACGGAAGCTGCCGCTATTGGCGTGGTTGGGGCACTGATCCTGTCGGCCTCGCAAGGGTCGCTGAACCGAAAAAGCTTCATGCAGGCGCTCCTGGGCGCCACAAGGCTGTACTGCATGATTGCCTTGATCCTGGCCGGCGCGCAGTTCCTGACGCTGTCCATGGGATACATCGGCCTGCCGCGCGCATTGGCCGAGTGGATCGGTGGGCTTGGGCTGTCGCAGTTTGGGCTGATCATCGCGCTGATGGTGTTCTTTGTTGTGCTGGGATGCTTCTTGGACGGTATCTCGATCGTGGTACTGACGATGGGCGTGCTGCTGCCCACCGTGCAAGCCGCGGGCATCGATCTGATCTGGTTCGGGATCTTCGTCGTGTTCGTCGTGGAGATGGCGCAAATCACCCCGCCCGTGGGATTCAACCTGTTCGTGCTGTCGGGCATGACGGGCCGCGAATTACCCTATGTAGCGCGCGCGTCCATGCCCATGTTCATCCTCATGATCCTAGCGGTACTCTTGTTGTATGTCGTGCCTGGCATCGCGACTTGGCTGCCTCAGCACATGATGAGCCTGCAGTGATCTTGCAGGCACCCATCTAAGGTCAGTCCCGCGTCTTGATGCCATCTTGGTGTCATGATGCGGGGCTGCCCTAGCTAGCGAAAGCCTCATTGAATGCGCCACCAGCTTGGCAATAACGCGCGTACCTTGCCGCGCCGATACCGGTCATCGATTAAATACACCGAGCCGGTATCGTCTTCCCCCCGAATGACCCGACCCGCTGCCTGCACCACCTTTTGCAAACCAGGATAAAGATAGGTGTAGTCGTATCCCACGTTGGCGCCATACAACTTGTCCATCGCCACGCGCATTTGTTCGGTCACGGGATTGAACTGCGGCAATCCCAGCGTGGCGATAAATGCCCCGATCAGGCGTTTACCCGGCAGGTCCACCGCCTCGGAAAATGCACCGCCGAGCACCGCAAAGCCGACTCCACTACCCGTTTCCGTAAAACGTCCCAAGAATGCCGCGCGGCCGGCTTCATCCATGCCGGGCACCTGTTTCCAAAGTGGGATATCCGGATAGCGCTGCGCTAACAGCGCGCAGACTTGCTCCAGGTAATCGAAACTGCTGAAAAAGCTCAGATAGTTGCCGGGCTGCCGGGCATACTGCGCGGCGATAAGCTCGACAATCGGCGTGAGGGACGCGCCACGATCTCGATAACGCGTCGAAACATTCCCCACCACGCGCACCGCGAGCTGATCCGATTTGAATGGCGCAGCGACCTCGATCCAGCCGGTGTTCGCTGGCAGGCCCAAGGTGTCGCGGTAGTACTGTTGAGGATTCAGTGTGGCTGAGAACAACACGGAGACATGAGCGCCCGCGTAACGCGCGGCCAGATAAGGCGCCGGTACCACGTTACGCACGCAAAGTGTCGAGCTCAGGGTATCGCGCCGCCCGGGCGGATCTTGGGTCACGTCGAACATCGCGTGACTGCCGAACTGTTCGGCCAGACGCATGAACTGCAACGCCTCAAAGTAAAACTGCAGCAAGGGATCGTTCTGCGGCAGCGGCGTCTGGCCCATATGGTCGCCTATCGTCGCGATGGCTTTTTGCAGCGCGGCCAGTACCCCAGCGGGCACGCTTTCATAGACCTGATAGTGCTCTGCTTGCTTGCGATTCAAGGTACTCCACGAACGCGCAAGACCGTCCAAGGAACGACGTAACGCCTTGGGCGCCGCTTGACGCGCCAGCTTCAACGCGCGTTGCGAGAGCTTGCCCGTGTACATCTGCCGCGCACGGTCAACGAGATTGTGCGCCTCGTCCACGAGTACCGCGACGCGCCATTGATTGGCTTGGGTATAAGCATGCAGCATCGCGTTCGCATCGTAGTAGTAGTTATAGTCGCCCACCACCACATCGGCCCAGCGCGCAAGCTCCTGCGACAGGTAATACGGGCAGACCCGATGTTCCAACGCCACCGCACGCAGCGCCTCGCTATCCATCCGTTGTGCGCTTAACGCCGCGGCCCGTGCCGCCGGCAAGCGATCGTAAAAGCCCTGCGCCAAAGGACACGATTCACCATGACACGCGCGATCGGGATACTCGCAGACCTTTTCGCGGGCCTGTAGATCCAACACGCGCAAGCGCGGCGACACCGGTGCGTCGTTGATTTGCGCGAGCGCGAGATGGGCCAATGCTTTACCCGCATTCTTGGCCGCTAAGAAGAAAACTTTATCGATACCGGTATCGGGCGCTGCCTTGAGTAAAGGGAACAACGTGCCTAGCGTCTTGCCAATGCCCGTCGATGCCTGAGCCAGCAGACAACGCCCCTCGCGCGCGCTGCGATAGACCGCGACCGCCAGCTCCCGCTGGCCGGCGCGAAACTGGCCCATGGGAAACTGCAGCTGCGCCAATGCGTCGTCACGCGCTTGTCGATGCGCCTGTTCTGACTCCGCCCAGGCCATAAAACACGCGCACTGCGTTTCGTAAAACGCTTGCAAGGTCGCAGCGTCGTAGTCCCGCGTGAGGACGGTCTCTTCCTCGGTCACGAGGTTGAAATACACGAGCGCGATGCGTAGGTTGCTCAAGCCGCGCGCCTGACACATCAAATGCCCATATACGCAGGCTTGTGCCCAATGCAGCGCGCGGTGGTTTTCGCGCACGCTGCCGAGCTCGCCGCGATAGGTTTTGATTTCTTCAAGCTGATTCGCGGCGGCGTCATAGCCGTCAGCGCGCCCGCGCACGAGCAGGCTATCGTATTGGCCGAACAGGGCGATTTCGGATTCATAGTCCGGCCCGCGACGCGCGACGACTTTGCCGTGGCCGGCAACCCCTTCCGCGCCCGTCGGCGCGGGCGTAAAGCGTAGGTCCAGATCGCCTGCGCGTGCCGTGAACTCACACAACGTACGGACGGCTACTGAATACTGCATGTCTCACCTTCGTGCCACCGAACATAGCAGACATGCGCCGCGATGCCATGCTCCGCGCAATATTGCAGCCAGCGGGACTGATTGTCCTGCAGCTTATCCCCCGGCCCCTTGATTTCAATGAGCTCATAACGTCGTTCGGCCGGGTAAAACCGAATCAAGTCCGGTAGCCCTGTTCGATTGTTCTGCAGGTCTTGCAAGATCCGCGTGAAGAAGCGCCGCAGGTGATCCGCGGGAATACAGTCCAGCGCCAGGCGTATAAGCTCGTCCGACAAAGCCCCCCAAGCGACAAAAGGCGATAGCAGACCCCACTTCTCTTCGTAGTGCCGCCAAACGGTATCGCGGTAGGCGTCCGAATCAAGTTGTGCGAAGCACTCCTCCAACAACGCCGCTCGCCAGGTAGCGAAGTCCGGGGCGGTCAGGTCCGCCGGTCCGCGCTGAAACGGATGAAAGAACGCTCCGGGCAAGGGCGCGAATATCGCTTTCCAGAACAGCAGACCGAATAAAGCGTTAATCAGCGTGTTCTCGACGTAATAGACCGGGGCATCCTCCGTATGCAGGTGGTCACGCGCGACGATTTCCACACTCAGGGGATCACTCGGTTTGCTCAATACCAGATCCTGGCGGGCGATTGGCGGTCGCTGGAGGCGCTGGGGCCGTGGTTCACCGGCATGACGTTGTAGACGTGGCATCATCCGCGTGACCGCCTGCAGTTCCGCAGCGCTTTCCGGCTGGGTTTGCGCCTCTTGCGCCAATGCCAGGGCGTCTTGATGGCGTTCCAGCCGCTCGAACACACGGATGCGACGATGGCGCGCGCCAGGATAGGCGCATTGTTCATAAACCCGCAGTGCGGTGTGCCAGTCTTGTGCGCGCTCGCACGCCTGCCCTAGACGAAATAATACTTTCGCGCGCCGCTGCTCCAGCCACGCATTGTCACTGACGCAGGCATGCACGACCGACAGTAAATCGGGCACTGGGGTTCCTGCCTCCAACGCCTGCCTGCAGCCGTGCAAGGTCAGATAAACATCGATATTCCCGCGCGCGCGAAACGCCCGGGCATCGCCGTCGAACGCCACCGCCTCGTAACGAAACACGCCCAGATCCGCCAGCACGAACTCCGACCAATCTTGATGCAGGTTGCCGAAAAACATGAGACGCAGACGGTCGCAATGATCGCCCAGTGAAAAACGCCAAGCCGGTTCGGCGCCGGGACACCACTCCGCGTACGGACGAGGCGCGACATCGAGCCCGCGTAAGGCCTCCAACCACTCGCCTTTGCGGCGAGCCGCGACAGCCGGGGCCCCAAAGATCGCTCGCAGTTCCGGCATCGTGCAGACATCAAACAACTCGTCGAGCGTCATGTCGGCCTGATCCTGCAGCCAGCCTAACGCAACCAATGCCTCGGCGGCGGCCAGAATGTCGGGAATTTCTTCATACACCAGCCGGCTCGCGCGGAACCACGGGCCACGGCGCATCGCCATGCGCACGAACAAGGCTTGTGCCGAGTGCGGCAAGCGGTCAAAATTCACAAAGAAAGCCTGCTCGCGCGCGTCCAGCAGATCGCAATAGCACCGCCGCACGACGTCCAGCGCACGCCTGAAATTCTGCAGGTAGTAATAACGGTGCGGGGGTACCATCGAGGATAAAGCTGGATATTTATCCAGCCATCATAACAAATCGCGGGAGTTTTACGCTTTAGACGCCCAAACGGAGACAGGTATGCCACTTGCTGCCCACGAGAATTCAGTCAAGGAGACGTCATGATTTCTGAACGCTTGAGACGGATACGACATATCGCGGAGTTCGTGGTCGAACGCAGCGGTGACTATGTAGAACTGGCCGGCATCGAACTTTCCTTGTTCCGCTCAGCGCTCGTGACCACGATGATTGGCGGCGTGGCCTTGCTGTTTTGCACATTGGGGACGCTCGCCTTCATCTCCGTGGGGGCCATTGTCACGTTTTGGGATACGGAGCACCGCACACTGGCGGCATGGGCCGTCGCCGGCGCTTGGCTGCTCATTACCCTGATCGCCCTCGTTGTTGTAACGCGCAACGCGCCCAAGTCCTCGCCTTTCGCTGAATTGAGTCGCCAGGTACGCCTGGATACCGCCACTGTCCGGAGCCAACATGACCAAGATAGACCATCAAGCTGAGAAGCAGACCCTGTTGGCCAAAATGGAGCTGGATCGGGCCCAACTGGCCGATGCGTTGGTGCACCCTACCCCCGAAACCAAGACCACCAAAGGTTGGGCGTCAACGGCCGCTCTGGCTGCTGGTGCGGCTGTAGGCTGGCCACGATTCCTTCGGAAGCCCCTACGCGCGATGGCTTTGGTCGCTGTACGTCAGCGGGTAGCGGAAATTCTCAACCGACGTAATCAGGTTCGAGAAGTGCCTGACGACCCCGAGATGCAACGCTTGGCGCAACTGGCTGCTGATTTGCGGCACGCCATGGCACAGGCCGAGCGCCCGGAAGACGTGGAACGCGTACGCCGGGAGCTCGACGAACAGGTGCAGCGGGTGCGCGAGCTGCGGGCCAGAGAAGCCGAAGCGTTAGCGAAGGAAGCAGAAGCGCAAACTCGCGAAGCGCAAGCAACGAGGATGGCCGCCCAGACAGAGGCACTCCATGCGGAGCACTCGCGTGTACAGGCTAAAAAAGCGCGACTGCAAGCGGAGGCCGAGCGCGCCCGCGCGCTGCAGCAAGCCGATGAAGCCGGACGCGTCGAAGCAGAAGTCCTGCGCGCGAGCCCGCCCGCTACGGGTACTGCCGTAACCCCCAACGCGCCGCCGCACGCCGACGTAGCCCCGCTGCGATCAGCTTCCTCGCGCACCGTGGACCCGATTAGCGGCGATCCGGCTAAAGAACCGCCATCCGACTATTCAGCAAATCGGTGATCAGCATGTGGCCCGGAGCATGCGTGATGCAAAACTCGGGCTGCACCGCCGCGACCACGGACTGTGGCGTTACGCCGCATGCCCAAAATACGGGGACCTCGCCAGGACGAATCTCGACGGGGTCACCGTAATCCGGGCGATTGATATCGGCGATGCCGATTTCGGCGGGATCGCCGAAATGCAACGGCGCCCCGTGCACCGAAGGGAATCGCGAGGTCACTTGGATCGCGCGTATCGCGTCGGCGGCTTTTAAGGGGCGCATCGACACCACCACCGGACCATGGAACGGGCCAGCCGGCAACGTGGGGATAGACGTGCGGTACATCGGCACGTTGCAGCCTTGTTCGATGTGGCGGACAGGCAAGCCATTTTCGAGCATGGCTTCTTCGAACGAGAACGAGCAGCCGATCAGGAACGACACCAGATCCTCGCGCCAGATGTCTCGCACGTCGGTCGGCTCTGCGACCAATTCGCCTTTGTGCCATACCCGGTAGCGCGGTATATCGCTGCGGATGTCGATGTCGTGGCCCAAATCCGGCAGCGCCGGATCGCCCGGCTCAGACATCGCCAACAAGGGGCATGGCTTGGGATTGCGCTGGCAAAAATGCAGGAAGTCTCCCGCCAGGCTAGCCGGCAGGATCGCCAAGTTAGCTTGGACGTATCCCGGAGCGATGTTCGCCGTGGGCCCCGTCAACCGACCGTCGCGAGCTTCCAACCGTGCCAGATAAGACGGGCTTTGTTCAACGTCAGACTGTTTCATCGTTTAACCACGCAGCAAATCTTCGACACCCATTCCGATGGACAGAATACGTGCATCCGCGCCGTTCGCTCCCGCGATCATGAGGCCTACGGGCGCGCTGCCCTCGGCATGGCAGGGTACGGAAAGTGCGCAACCATCCAGGAAATTGATGAATGTGGGATTACGCAGGATAAGGCCATTGGCGGCGTAGTAGGCTTCGTCGCTGGCCGTGACCTCGGCGATGGTGGGCGCCACGACGGGCACAGTAGGCATCAGCATGGCGTCGTAGCCGGCGATGCGATGATCGACGGCGGCCACCCAGGCTTCACGCGCTTGGAGCAGATCCAGATAGTCGGCGGCGGACATGGCCTCGCCGCGACGGATGCGCGAGCCCACGCGTGGGTCATAGCGATCGCCGGCGCGGGCGAGCAGGTCACGATGCCATGCCCAGGCTTCGGCCGCGGTAAAGCCGCCTTTGGCGTTGATCTGAGCCAGCTGTGCGAACTCGGGGATTTCGATTTCTTCGATCAGCGCGCCGGCTTGGGCGAGCTTGTCCAAGGTAGCCGAGAACGTGGCGGAAACGGTCTCGTCCATGCCGTCAAGCACCACCGTGGTCGGTACGGCGAACCGCAGTCCGCGCAGCGATGCCGCATGCCACACGGGCTCGGTCGCGCCAATTTCATCACCGGCCAAAATCGCGTCAAGCGTGGCGCAACAACGCACCGTCGCCGCGATGGGGCCGATCGAATCCAGGTTCGTGGACAAGGGCAACACACCCGCCATCGACACACGCCAGGCGCTTGGTTTGAAACCCGTCAGACCGCAAAGCGCGGCGGGAATGCGCACGGACCCCCCCGTGTCTGACCCAATCGCGCCCAGGGCCATGCCGTCGGTCACAGACACGCCAGCGCCGGAGGACGAGCCGCCGGGAATGCGCCCGGTTGTGCGGTCCCAAGGATTGCGCGGGGTGCCATAGTGCGGATTGATACCCAGGCCGGAATACGCGAACTCGACCATATTGGTGCGGCCAATAATGACCGCACCGGCGGCAAGTAAACGCTGCACCACGACCGCGTGTTCGTCGGCCGCGGGTTCGCCTTCGCGCGCGACGGACCCCGCCATGGTCGTCTCGCCTGCGACATCGAACAAGTCCTTGATCGAGATCGGCAGACCATCAATGGGCGAACGGGCCAAGCCCGCGGCGCGCAACGTATCGGAGGCGCGAGCGGATGCCCGAGCCTGTTCCGCATAAACGCGGGTGTAAACGCGCGCGCCCTCTCCTGCCGGGTCGGCAGCGCGCGCAAGTGCGGCTTCGGTTAACTCGACCGAGGTGACGCGCCCTTGTTGCAAGGCGTCGGCGGTGTCATGCAAGGTAGGAAGCATAATGTCCTCATTCCGCCATGGCGGCGGAGACTTCGTGGTTCACACGGCGCGCGACCAATCCACGCGCACATGCAAACCAGCACCAATATTGACTTAAGCGACTTCGGGCAGAATCTCGACTTCGTAGCGGTGACGCAGCGAACGCTGACGACGCGGATCGTAGAGTTCCATGATAAACGTCGTGGACGCACGGATTCCGCCAATCGCGCCAACCGTGCCGCAAGTCATGCCCGTACCGTCGGGCAAGGCCGAGCCATTGGTATAGCCCGCGATCAATTCCTGCGGCGTGCGCAGCGAATCCAGCGTGCCTTCTTGGTACAAGACTTCCGCGCCGTTTTCGACGATGATCGAACGGATCACGAGTTCGTCCCAGTACTCGGCCACGTCCGCCACACGCCAGGCGGTCGTACCGACGGGCTTGGCGCAAACCTGTTTGGACAAGGCCACGCTGTGCGCTTCGAGTTTGCGATCGGTATGGTCCGACGCGATGCCGACGTAGAGTTCACCATCCACGGCAAACACAAAGGTTTCGATCTCCCCCGACGAAGCATCGCCCACGACTTGGATACGATCGGCCTGCGTGAGCTGGTTATCCGCGATACGGTAGTACAGCGGCACGCTGCTCGGACGCGGCACGCCGATGGCGGCGAGTTCTTCGATATGGTGTTCGATGGCGGCCATGTCACGACCGGCCCAGCCGGCGACGACCAGATTGTGGATATCGACTTCGAGCTGTTGCGCTTCGCGCCCGTCGACGGGCTGGACTTGGAATACGGCTTTCATAATACTTCCTGCTTAAATATTTAAAATTCAAACGATGGCGGGCATCAACCGAATACGCGCGGCATCCATAGCGCCAGATCGGGGAAGAACGCCAAGAGCGCGACCATCACAAACATCGCTGCGACGAAAGGCAGGCTGCCGAGGATGACGGCGGTCATGTTGCCGCTCTTGCGAAGGCTCTGAACCACGAACAGATTGAGACCCACGGGCGGCGTGATCAACGCTGCCTCGACCAGCACGATGATGACGATACCCAGCCAAATCGGGTCGTAGCCCATGGCGATCATGATGGGAGCGACGATGGGAATCGTCGTGATCATCATGGACAGCGTCTCCATGAAGCAGCCCAGAATCAGGTAAAAAATCACCAGGATCAACAGCATCCAACCGGGCGACAAACCGAGACCAGTGATGGACTGAGTGAGCGCATCGGTCAGGCCGGTCGCCGACATCACGAAGTTCAGGAAGCTGGCCGCGATGACGATCAACATGATCATCGCCGTCGACTTCATCGTTCCTTCGATCGCTTCACGCAGCATCGTCCACGTCAGACGGCGAAAGCAGGCGGCCAAGATCAATGCACCCAACACGCCCAGTGCAGCCGCCTCGGTCGGTGTGGCCAACCCGGCGTAGATCGATCCCACCACCAAGAAGAAGATACCCATGGGTGGCGCCAGATGCACCAGACTGGCCAAACGCTGGCCCCAGGATGCCTCGATCTTGCGGCCGCCCCAGCTGGGTTTAACGATGCAGGCCATGATCACGGTCAACATGAACAGCAACGCCAGGCCAAAGCCGGGGATGATGCCGGCCAAGTACAGTTTCGGCACCGAGGAATTCGTCAAAACGCCATAAATCACCAGATTGATCGACGGCGGAATCAGAATGCCCAGCGTGCCACCGGCGGCGAGACTGCCCAAAAACAGCGGCTCGTTATAGCCATACTTCTTGATCTGCGGAATAGCGACCGTGCCGACCGTCGCGGCCGTGGCGACGCTGGAGCCGGACGTCGCGGAGAACAAGGTCGATGCGCCGATGTTGGCATGCATCAGTCCGCCCGGCAGCCACGACAGCCACAGGCTCATGGCGCTGTACATGCGTTCGGCCAGACCCGAACGCAACAACACTTCGCCCAACATGATGAAGAGCGGAATGGCGACCATGAGGAATTCGTTGTTCGTGCTCCACGATACTTCCCCCATGGCCCGCGTGAGCGGCAGCATGGAATAAAGGGGATCGAGAATCAGCCCCAGCAAGCCAAGCGCGGCGCCTACCGGGATCGAGATTCCGATCAGCACCAAAAGCAGTATCAGTGCGGTGGCGATCATGCTGCACTCCCTTTAACCAGACGCTCGCCGGCGGCGGCTTCTTCTTCGGCCTCTTCTTGCGAGGAGCGCACGCCGCAGATCGATTTGACCAATTGAAGGTCACCCGTGACCAGAGCCAGCGATGCACGCACCAGCATCAGCGCGACGGTGATGCACATCCAAACCAGACCCAGCCACCATAAACCTTGCGGAATCCACAGGGGCGTAGCCAAGGGGGTATTGGCAGCGGAACTACTATCCCAGGACATTTGCACCATTTCCATGGCGTAGTACGAGAGATAGACCATGAAGACACCGAGCGCGACTAATGCGATCCAGTCGAGCAAGGCCGACACGCGCACGGGAAAGTGTTGATAGAGCACGTCCACGCGAACGTTGGCGCGCTGCAAGGTCGCGAATGCCAACGACCATGCGGTGCTGATCGCAAACGCATAGCTCGACAATTCATCGGCACCACCCGTGGTAAAGCCAAAGAATTTACGTGCCAGCACATCGAACGAAATCAGCAGCACGCTAGCGAGGATTAGCGCACCGCCCACCCAAACGGCGGCACGCGAGAAGGACTCTGCGCAGCGCAATAGCGTGCCCAGCGTCCGGTATTTTTCATGTGAGGTCATAGATTGCCTCCGCGATATTGCGCAGAGCGGCGCGAGCCCGCCGTACGCACGATCTGGACTGCGATGAAGAGATCAGCGTGGCCGCGACCACGCCTTATAGAGACTGTCAGATTGACGAGCGCCGGGGCCATGCAAGGCCCGCAGTAGCGCCCGTCATGCCAGGCGTTTACTTCTTGGCGACGACGCCCAGCTCTTTACCAATGGTGGCGTTGAAGTCTTCCACGCATTGCGCCGAGCAGCGTGCGGCCCATTTTGGCAACACGGCGTCGTTCAGCACTTTCTTGAGCAACACGCGGTCTTCTTCGGTGGGCTCGACCAGCACCATCTTGCCTTTCACGGGGTACGGGCAAGCATCGGAACCCGTGTTGCAGTCGTAGCCTTCCTGCGTTTGACGTGCGGCAGCGGCCCAGATGTCATCGACCATCTTGTCCACGTTCTCTTGCAGGAACTGCTGCACTTTGGGATCGAGCTTGTCCCATGCCTTTTGGTTCACAGCGTGAATCTGCTGGTTCCAGTTGATGGGCAAGGCGTACAGGTGCGTGGCAACCTCGTACCATTTGGCGGAATAGCCCGACAGCGAACCGGTGATCGCGCAATCGACCACTTTGTTTTGCAGTGCCGGTACGACTTCGCCAAACGCCATGGTGACGCTGGAGCCACCGAGGGCCTGCACGAATTCGGCCGTGGTGCGGCTGCTGGTGCGGATCTTTTTGCCCTTCAGGTCGGCCAGGCTCTTGATGTCAGCGTTGCAGAACAGCACTTGACCGGGATAGGTGGAAATGCCCAGCAGCTTGACGTTGGCGCCATCGCCATACACCTTGGCGTAGACGGGCTCGAACGCGTCGGTGACGGCGCGAGCGGTTTTCGCGTCCGGCGCAAGGCCGGCCAGGTCGATGGCTTCGTTAATGGGATTGTCGCTGGCGAAGTACGACAGCGTAGCGGTACCGAATTCGATCACGCCTTGCGACATCAGGCGCAGCAGTTCCGGACCCTTGAGCCCCATTTCGTTAAAGCCCTTGATGTCGGCCGTCACCTGCCCTTTGGAGAGCTCGGGGACTGTCTTGGTCCAGAACGGCTTTTCGTAGTCGTTGTAGGCGGTCAGGTTGCTCAGGCCACCGACGACTTTCAAATGGGTCTTCGGCAGATCCTGGGCGTGGACGGCGGTGCCCAACAGCGCGACAGCGCTGGTTGCGGTGATTAACAGCTTTTTCATGGAGCTCTCCTTGCAGGCGGGATTCGACGCGCGTCGGGCCCCGTTACCCGATTGACGCGCTGGGATAGACGATGTGGCTGGTGCAGAAACAGCGTTCGGCGATCAGTCCTGCCATGCTGCGCATTCCACCGTTTGGGCAAAACCTTGTCCAATCGTAAGTTACGATGCGCAGACATAAAAAATATTTATACCCCCTCGGCTCCGAAATCAGGATATCGGCAAAATCCAGTAACGACGCGGGTTTCCAGGCAGTGGTGCTGCCAATATCGGACCAGTCTTAGGCCCTACACTTCATTTAGACTGAGGCGAATCCTAGGGAAACCCCTAGGTGACTACGAAAGGACAATCGCTTGTTTTTAGCTGTCTGCAGGGGCAAGCGTGCCCGCAGCCGCCTGTTGCGCCAACAAGGCGATGGTGCGCGCGATATGACTGTCCGGGCCTTGAATCCAGGTCGCGGTAAAGGCCAGGTCGGGTAAGGGATCCGCCTGCACGTTCAAAATCTGGAGCTGTCCGCTGGCCAATTCGTCGTCCAGGAACACCGGCGCGATGACACTGGTGCCGATGCAATCCATGGTCATGCGCACCACCATGGACAACGACGCGCTGCCGTACATGCGGGGCGCGCGCACGCCGGCGCGGGTCAACATGTCGCGCACCATCTGATAGGGGCGGCTGCTGGAGGGATAGGTAATAACCGGCAAGGTGCCGATCTGTGTCAGCGTGAGCGGCTCGGGCCCCAACGATAAACGCGGGCTTGCGACCCAGGCCAAGGGATAGGAGCACAGCGGCAAGTTTTCGAACCGTGGCTCCAGGACAGGCCCCATCAAGAAGGCCAGATCGATCTGCCGCGCGGTCAGATGGTCGCGCAGTACTGATGAGGTGTCGACCTCGATCTGCAGCACCAGGGCCGGATACGCGGCGTGTACGTGTTCGATCAGCCGTGGGAGCCAGGTTTGAACAATGGTCTCGGCCACGCCCAGACGCAAGGGCCCGCGCATGACGTTTTGCTCGCGCGCCGCGCGCAGCATGTCGCTGCGTAATTGCAGCATCCGCTCGGCATGCGAGACGAGTTCCTGGCCTTTGCCAGTCAGCGTGACCCCCCGCGCGTCACGCTCGAACAACCGCACGCCGAGATCGCCCTCGAGCGAGGCAATGCGCTGCGAGATGGCAGGTTGTGTGGTGTTGAGCTTTTCGGCCGCCGCGCGAAAGCTGCCGAGCGTGGCTACCCAGAAAAACGTTTCTATGTTGCGCAGATCGAGCATAGTGAGCATCATAGCCCGCTGTCCCGCCAGAGGATAGGCGTATCATGTCGCGTTGATCGAGCCGGCCGTGTGCCGGCTTGGCTTTGCCGAGCGCCTGAACGGAGGATTATTTCATGCATCGGGCCGTCGCCGGAGCTGTCCCGGCCGCTACGACATCCGCGCCGCGTCCGCCTGCGACGCGCCCTGTGATTGGCATCACGCTGCTGATATTGTCGGCATGGACCTTGTCATGTCTGGACGCCAGCGGCAAATGGGTCATGGGCGCCGGAGTGCCGCTGTGGGTTTTATGCTGGGTGCGCTATCTGGTTCACCTGGTGCTGGTGCTGGGGCTGGTATTGCCCTCGCGCGGGGTCAAAATTTTGCGAGCCACACGCCCTAAGGAACAGCTGGTTCGCGGCGGCGCGATGCTGTGTGCCACGGTGGTGTTTTTCAAGGCGCTCAGCTATATGCCGCAGGCCGAAGCGACCGCGATTAACTTTCTGGCGCCTTTACTGGTGCTGGCGCTGGCGCCATGGGTATTGAAGGAACCGCCTCGCATGTCGCGCTGGGTGGCCGCAGCGGTAGGCTTTGGCGGCGTGCTCATCATCATCCGCCCTGATAGTGGTCTGCCCTTCATGGGCGTGGTCTTCGGTCTGCTGACCGCATGCTGCTTTGCCGCGCAGTTCATCGCGACCCGGCGCGTGGCGGGCGACGATCCGTACACGTCGCTGATCTGGAGCGGCGCGGTCGGTGCGATCGCGCTGACATTGATGCTGCCTTTCATTTTGCCGCCCGCCCTGCCTGCACTGCGTGAGCTGAGCACGGCGAATTGGATTTTGCTGATATCCACCGGGTTTACCGGGGCGCTGGGTCATCTGTTGCAGATCGGCGCCTACCGAAATGCCCCGGCCTCGATGCTCGCGCCTTTTGTGTATCTGCAAATCGTCAGCGCGACGACGGTCGGCTGGCTGTTCTGGGGGCATTTCCCGGATGCCTTGACGTGGCTCGGTATCGCGATCATCTGCGCCAGCGGGATTGTGATCGGGCTGATCGAGTGGCGCCGCAGTCAGAAAACGACTGCTGCGTTGGCGCGCGAGGCCAAGAACGCCTGAGCACGCCCGTCAACGGCGGGCTTTAATGGGATGGAAACGCTGACAGCGCCGATGCGTTTTTTCAGCCCGTAGGCGCACGCCTCGGGCTCATTGCACCTCAATCGACCATGCGCCCGGCCGAAAGAATCAGCTGGCGGCCGCAGCGCGCCGCGAGTTGAGCATCATGGGTGACCAACACCAGCGTCGTACCATGCTCACGGTGCAAATCGAACATCAGATCTACGACCGTCTCGCCAGTCGCGGCATCCAGACTGCCGGTGGGCTCATCCGCGAATAAGAGATCCGGCTGCACGACAAAGGCGCGCGCCAGCGATACGCGCTGCTGCTCGCCGCCGGATAAGGTCCGCGGATAATGATGCAGGCGTTCGCTCAAGCCTACGCGCCGCAACATGGCCTCGGCGGCCGTGCGGGCAGACGACCCGGCAAGCTCCAATGGCAGCATGACGTTTTCCAGCGCGGTCAGATTCGGCAGCAATTGGAAAGACTGAAACACAAAGCCCACATGGCGAGCCCGTAGCTGTGCGCGGCCGTCTTCGTCCAGGGCAAACAAATCCTGCCCGGCAATTCGCACCGTCCCCGTCGAAGGAACATCCAGCCCCGCCATGAGTCCCAGCAAGGTGGACTTGCCGGACCCCGAGCTGCCCGTAATGGCCAACGCACTTCCCGCTGCGACCGTAAAGTCGATATCCTGCAGGATAGAAAGCGTGCCGCCGGCATCCGATACCTGCTTGCCCAGCCCTGAAACCTCAATCGAGACTTTGTTATCCATGCGTGTGTATCCCAAACTGCTGTGCTTGTTCGTCAGTGCGTTCTGCTTTGCCACGGCCGCCTTCGCTCAGACACCCTCGCCGTCACCGAGTTCCGAGCCCCGCGCCATATTGGTGGTGGGCGACAGTTTGTCGGCCGAATATGGTTTGCAGCGCGGATCGGGCTGGGTGGCGTTGCTATCGCAGCGCATTGCCGAACAATACCCGAATTACCGTGTGGTGAATGCCAGCATCAGTGGCGATACCACCAGCGGCGGTCTGTCGCGGCTGCCAGCGCTGCTGGAACGCGAGCATCCCGCGGTCGTGATCATCGAGCTGGGTTCGAATGATGCCTTGCGCGGGCTATCGCTGCAGATGACCGAACAGAATCTGCGCGGGATGACGCAGCGCGCGCGCGAGGCCGGCGCGCAGGTGCTGCTCGTGGGCATGCAAATCCCGCCTAACTATGGGCGGGATTACACCCAGCGCTTTGCCGCGCTCTTTCCAACGATTGCCAAAGCGGAGGATGCGAGCTTGGCGCCCTTCCTGCTCGATGGCATCGCGACGGACCGCGAACAGTTCCAAGCGGATGGGATACATCCTAACGAGCAAGCTCAACCGGCGCTGCTAGAAAACGTATGGGCCGCATTGCGGCCCATACTGGAGACGACCCTAGCGCAAAAACGCTAGTCAGGGGTCTGCGATTTATCCAGCGTTCTCGGACGACTCCGCGCCCTGGATTGCCTGCTGCGCGGCCGGCAAGATCTGAACCTTGTACTGCTCGCGCAGCTGTTTGAGGACGGCGGCAGCCTCGGCCTCGCCCCAGGTGCTGCCTAGCTGACGGGCCAGCAGTTCGTTGGCGGAAGCGTCGGTCTTGCCCGGCTCGACCTTGTCCAGACGAATCACGACGAAGTCGTTGCCTTCTTCCACGCCGGCATAGGCCGGCAGCTTCTGCGCGGGCAAGCGCATGGCGGTTTGCAGCACCGAAGGAGGCAGCTGGGAAGCCTGCTGGCGCGACACCACAATGCTTTCACCGAAGCCCTCGGGCAGGCTAGCCGCGTCGGCGGACCAAGTCTTGAGGGCGTCCTCGCCTGCCTTGCGAGCTGCCTCGGCGGCACGTTCCTCGATCAGGCGTTCACGGATGGTGGCCTCGGCCTTTTCCAGGGGCGCGACGTGCTGGGGCTCAACGTTCTCGACGCGTACCACCAGCAACTTGTCGGACGACAGCTCGATCACGCCAGAGTTGAGTTTTTCGCGCAGGGATTCGGGGCTGAACAGGGCTTCACGTACGCGAGGATTGTCCAGCAGCGCGGCATCTTCGCCAGCGGAGGCCGGGCTCTCGCCGGTGGTGTCGTCAGCAGACAGCAGACCCTTGCGGGTGATGCCGCTGGCGGTGCGCGTCTTCAGACCCAAGGCATCGGCGGCGGGCTGCAGGCTATCGCGCTGGTCGTAAACGATCTCGGTCAGCTTGGTCGCCATTTCGGCAAAGCGATTGGCAGCGATCTGTTTACGGATTTCCGCGACGATCTGGTCACGCACTTCGGCCAGTGGCTTGGTGGCGGCCGGCTGAATCTCGGTGACCTTGAACACGTGATAGCCCGAGGGGCTTTCGATCACGCCGGAGATTTGATCCTTATTCAGGCTGAATACCGCCTCGCCCAGCGAGCCGGTCAGCATGCCGGCGCCCAGCCAACCCAAGTCGCCGCCCTGTTGAGCGGAGCCAGCGTCTTGCGAGTTTTCTTTCGCGAGCTTGTCGAACTCGGCCGGATTGGCGGCAGCTTGTTGGGCCAAGGATTCGGCCTTGGCGCGCGCGGCCTGACGATCGCTGTCACTCGCGTTGGCGGGGACTTGAATCAGGATGTGGCTGGCGCGACGGCGCTCGGGCTGACCAAAGCGCGATTTGTTCTGGTCGTAATAACCGGCGATGTCGGCATCGCTGACTTGCACGTCTTTCGAGGCGGCCGGCTCGTCCAGCACCAGGTACTGCGCAGTCACCTGTTCTGGGATGGTCAGTTCCTGTTGATGCGAGTCGTACCAGGCCTTGATTTCCTCGGGCGTGACCGACACTTGAGCACGATAGTCGGCCGCCGGGAACCGGCGCAGTTGGATCGTGCGCTCTTGCGTCAACGCCGATTCGAGCGAGGCCACGACTTCGGCGGGCGCCAAGCCGGATTGAATGACGGGCTGCAGAACAAGGTTGATCGCCAGATCACCACGCAGGCCTGCCTCGAACTGCGCGGGCGTCATGCCTTGTGCAGCGAGCACCTGGCGGTAGCGCTCGGCGGAAAAACGGCCATTGTCCTGCACGGCCGGGATGGACGCGATCGTATCGCGCAGCGTGGTGTCCGAAACCGAAAAGCGCTCGGCTTGCGCGACCTGGGCCAGCAGACGACGGTCGATCAAATCGTTGAGCAGCTGCTCGCGCATCGCGGGCGTGTCCAGCATCGCGGGGTCATAGCGCGAGCCCAAAGTCTGACGATATTGCTCGAGCTGATTGCGTAGCGCGATGTCGAACTCGCCCTGCGTGATGGGCTGATCGCCAACGCTGGCCAGCTCGGGCTCACTGCTCATGAAGCTGTCATAGCCCTGTATGCCGACCAGGAAAAACGACGGCACGATCAGAATCAGCAGGATGACCTGCATCCAACGACGGTGACTGCGTATTAGTTCGAACATGGAATCCTTGTTGCCCCACGCGGCGCCTCGGACAGACAAACGCCACGGTAAAAAAAGGCGAACCGATTCGCCTTTGCCACGACTAAACCGCGCTGGTTTAGCCGCCGGAGTTTACCATTGTCGGCCTGAAATTCATCACTGAGGGTGCGCGGCTCCCCAAGGGCCCCGTCGCATACGCGCGCTGGATCACGCACTGGCGGGCCGGACAGCTAACGCGCCAGGGTTGGAAAAGCAGACATAGTTAATTTGCCGGAAACCCGGTCCGATAAACAATGAAGGGTTATGCTTTTACCCTCGACCGTGATTTGGTCTTGTTTTCGTATCGTTACTGTTATGTCCACCTCCCAAAACTGGCCCTATCCTACTCATATCGCGCACCGCGGCGGCGGCCGTCTGGCGCCGGAAAACACATTGGCCGCCATGCGCGTCGGCCGCGATCATGGATTCCGCATGGTCGAATTCGACGTGAAGCTCAGCCGTGACGACATCGCGTTTCTGCTGCACGACGACGATCTGGATCGCACCACGGACGGCAAGGGTCTGGCCGGCGATCGCAGCTTTACCGAGCTGGCGCTCCTGGATGCTGGCGGCTGGCATTCACCCGCCTATGTCGGCGAGCCGGTGGCGAGTTTTCAGGCGGTGGCGCAATACGCGATTGCCAATCAGATCGCCTGCAACGTCGAGATCAAGCCCACCACGGGCCGCGAGGCTGAAACGGGTACCGCCATCGCTCTGGCGGCGCGCAATCTCTGGCAAGGCGCTACCGTGCCCCCCCTGCTTTCGTCGTTTTCCGAAGAGTCGCTGGCTGCCGCACAGGCCGCCGCGCCCGAATTGCCACGCGCGTTGCTAGTGGAGGAAATCCCGGCGGATTGGCGCGAAAAACTCGCCAAGTACGAGTGCGTGGCGCTCAACATCAATCAACGCGATGCGACGCAAGCGCTAATCAACGATGTCCACGCCGCGGGTTACCGGATCGCCGCCTGGACGGTGAATGACCCGGAGCGCGCCGCCCTGCTGCTATCCTGGGGCATGGACGCGATCTTCACCGACGAACTCGCCCGTATTTCCCCTACTGCGTGACCTTAGGATTCCATTTTGTTTAGTTATCGACACGCCTTCCATGCCGGTAACCACGCCGACGTGCTCAAACACGCCGTGCTGGTCCAGATGCTGGATTACTTTAACCGCAAGGACGCACCCTACTGGGTGATCGACACCCATGCGGGCGCCGGCCTCTACGCGCTGGACGGCGAATGGGCCAGCAAAAACGCCGAGTTTGAAGATGGCATTGGCCGTCTGTGGGGCCGCAACGATCTGCCGGCGTTGCTGGCCGACTACGTGCGTGAGATCGAACGGTACAACCCGAACGGCCGTCTGCGTCACTACCCTGGATCGCCATGGCTGACGCTCGATGCGCTGCGCGATCGTGATCGCCTGCGCTTGTTCGAGATGCACCCGACGGAATCGGGCATCTTGGCCGGCAATCTCGATAAGCTCGATCGCGTGAATCTGCGCCAGACGACGATCTATGCGACCGACGGTTTCGAGGGCATGAAGGCCTTGCTACCGCCGCCGACACGGCGTGGCATGGTGTTGATCGATCCCTCGTATGAGGACAAACAGGATTACCGGCGTACGCTCACCGCGGTGAAGGAAGGCATCAAGCGGTTTGCCACGGGGACCTACGCGGTTTGGTATCCGTTGGTGCAGCGACGGGAAGCCACCGATATGGTGCGCGGTCTGGAAAACCTGCAGATCAAGAACTGGCTGAACGTCTCATTGACGGTGAAAAAGCCGGCGTCCGAAGGCTTTGGCCTGCACGGCAGTGGCATGTTCATCGTCAACCCGCCGTGGACCTTGCACGCGGCGTTGAAAGACACCATGCCTTTTCTGACGAAGCTACTTGCTCAGGACGAGCGCGCGGCCTTCACGTTGAAGCAACGCGCCGACTAAGGTTGCGGGCAACCGGTTTCGCGCCGCGCGCAAGAGCAACGCTCACGCGCGCGAAGCCGACCTCGATCAACGTCAGGGGTGGCGTGCAATATGCACGCCCACGGCCGCCCGATTTAATCGCGCCGCAACATCGCGATCAAATTCATCACGAGCAAAATGGCGAACAACGCCAGGCTCCACAGGGCATATTCCACGCCCAGGATCTCGACCATGGCATCCATGCAGCTGGCATAAATACCGAATAGCCAGGGTGCAGCCCCATCCAGACCCGATGCGCTCATGAATTGATCGGCGAAGGTCATATCGCACGAAAACATGTGCGCGGCCACGTCATACTGATACCAAGCCGCCGCGATCCCGCCCGCACTCAACAGCAGCCCTAGGGTCGCGCACAGCCGCGTGAGCGCGCGGATATTTGCCCCTAAGAGTGCCAGCACGCCGATTACCAGATACAGCAGCCGTTGGAACACACACCATGCGCACGGCGGCATATCGAAGACATGCTGCGACACCAAGGCAGCGCCCACGGCGCCAAAGCACAGTAATGCGATCAACCATAAGAGGCGGCGGGATTGTTCCATGTAGCTTAACCTGATCAAACCGTTAAAAAATAGCCGGACTACATTGCAGCCCGGCCAGTTTACAAACCACATTAAGCTACCACATGTTCACCCGGTACGAGACCAGCCGGACATGTGCCGCGCAAGATCAACCGTCGTTTGCTACATATCCCATATTGAACTGCAAACCACCGGTGGACTCCTCGTCGCTGGAGCCGCCACGCGACTGCCCCAGACGTTCGAGGTATTCCGCGGTAATGTCGCCCGTGACGTATTGGCCATCAAAGCACGATGACTCGAAACGCGTCAACGCCGGATTGATGTCGGTCACAGCCTGTTCCATATCGCGCAGATCCTGATAGACCAAGCCATCGGCGCCGATGGTGCGCGCGATTTCCTCGTCGGAACGGCCGGTTGCGATCAGCTCGCTCTGCGTGGGCATATCGATGCCGTAGACGTTGGGGAAACGCACGGGAGGCGCGGCAGAGGCGAAGAACACCTTATTGGCCCCAGCGGCGCGCGCCATGTCGACGATTTCGCGGCTGGTGGTGCCACGGACGATGGAGTCATCGACCAGCAGCACGTTTTTGCCCTTGAATTCGCTGCCGATGGCGTTGAGCTTCTGGCGTACCGATTTCCGGCGCACGGCCTGCCCCGGCATGATGAACGTGCGACCCACGTAGCGGTTCTTGATCAGACCTTCGCGATAGTCCAGGTTCAGGCGCGCGGCCAGCTGCATCGCGGCCGGACGCGAGGAATCCGGGATAGGCATGACCACGTCGATGTCACCCAGGCGCATATTGCGCGCGACTTTATCGGCCAGGTATTCGCCCATGCGCAATCGAGCGTCGTACACCGACACACCGTTGATCATGGAATCGGGACGCGCGAAATACACGTATTCGAAAATACACGGCACCAGTTGCGGGTTGTCGGCACACTGACGGCTGATCATGCGCCCGTCCAGATCGACGAACACGGCCTCGCCCGGCTCGACATCGCGCACAAACGCGAAGCCGCTGCCTTCGAGCGCCACGGATTCCGAGGCGACCATCCATTCCGGACCCTGCTCGGTATCCTGACGGCCGATACAAAGCGGACGAATGCCATTCGGATCGCGGAACGCGAGCATCCCGTAGCCGGCGATCTGCGCGACAACCGCGTACGCACCGCGCACGCGCTTATGCACGGCGGCAACCGCCTTGAACATCGTGTCATCGTCGAGCGACACCCCATTGGCTGCCGATTGCAACTCGTGCGCCAGCACATTCAACAGGACTTCGGAATCCGAATTCGTGTTGATGTGACGGCGATCGACGCGATAGAGCGACTCGCGCAGTTCGCGCCAGTTGGTCAGGTTGCCGTTATGGGCAAAGGTGATGCCGAAAGGCGCATTCACGTAGAACGGCTGGGATTCTTCTTCGCTGACGCTGGAACCCGCCGTGGGGTAGCGCACGTGCCCGATACCGCTGTTACCCGGCAGCGACCGCATGTTGCGCGTGCGGAATACGTCACGCACCAGGCCATGGGCCTTGAACATGTTGAAGTGTCTGCCTTGGGACGAGGTGGCGATCCCCGCCGCGTCCTGGCCACGATGCTGCAGCAGCAACAAACCGTCATAGAGCAGCTGGTTGACCGGCCCGCGCCCAATGACCCCGATGATTCCACACATGGTGATTTCCCGTTAAACGAAACTTAGTAGGGCACCCACGTCGCCAACGACGGGGGCAGCCACAACTTGATATGCCTGACGGCCTCGGTGGCCGAATGCGAAAACATGGCGTTTTGCCACCAGGGCTCTTGCGGCAGCGGCGTATAGCCGCCCAACGCCACCAATACCAATACAAATAACAACCCGCGCGCCAGGCCAAAAACCGCACCCAGGCCGTGATCCGCGGGCGTTAATCCCGTGGTGCGAATCAGAGCGGCCAGGGTCATATTGACCAAGCCCACGCCGAGCAGCACCAAAATAAATACCGCCGCATACGCTATGCCCATGCGCAGCATGGCGGTTTCGACGTAGGCCTCGAGCCATCCATACACCGTGGGCCCCCACCAGATGGCGGCGACAAAGGCCAGCAGAAACGCCATCAGAGAGAGGACTTCCTTGAGCAGGCCGCGCACTAACCCCAGCAGCCCGGAGACTGCCAGGATGGCCAAGACGACGAAATCGAAACCGGTCACTGGCTAGCAATAAAGCCGTTGTCATAACCCAGGGTGCGTAAACGAGCCTGGGCAGCCTGTGCGGCCTCGCGCGAAGGGAATGGACCCACGCGCAGACGATATTGCTGTTTCCCCCCGATGGTCGCGGGCTCGACAAAGGCGTTGGTCACGCCGGCTTGATGAAGCTTGGAACGACGCGACTGCGCGTCTGCCTGGGCCCCATACGATGCGATCTGCAGGACAAAGTTGCCTTTCGCGGCGGGCTTGGGTGCGGGTTGCGACGGCACGTCGGTAGGCGCACGGCCCTCAAGCAACGCCAGCGCGCGGGCGCCGTCGTCATCGCGCGCCGTGGGCTTGCTCGGCGCCGGCGGCGCGGATGGCTTGGCCGGTGGCGGAGCGGGCGGTTTCGCGGGCGGCTGCGGCTGCTGGGCCGGTGGCGTGGGCGCAGCGGGCGGTATCGTTACCGCGGGCGGTTCCGGCGGCTGCTGTTGGGCGGTGACTTCGCCCGGCGTGGTGGCGCCGGGTTGGCTGCCGGTGGCACCGGGGGTCGCGCCTACGACACCGCTGCCTGCATCCGCGACGGAGGTGGGCGCGGAGATCTGCGGTTGGTACGGCGTATTGCGCTCGGGCATGCGGATCGGGATATCAGCCGCCACCGGTACGGGCTCGGAGTCCAGGACCATGGGCAGCACGATGACGGCGGCCAGCACGAGCACGACGGCGCCAGCCAGCCGGCGACGCGCACGCCCACGGAGTTCCGCCGCCTGGGCCTCGCTGGAGACCGATGGACGCGGTCTGGCACGCGATGCCTCAGAGGCGGAATCTTTGCGAGTGAACAATCCCATGGGCAGGAATTCCTTGCGACCTGTTCGAGGACACCGCCTCGACTGCCGTAAACCTTAAACTTTGCGACCCAATGCCTGCAAAACCGCGGCAACGGTGAGAAACGAGCCAAACACCACGATTCTATCACCCTCGCCCGCCCGCTCGCGGGCTGCGGCGAACGCGGCCGCCGGGTCGGGATAGGCTTGGACAGACGGCGCCTCGGCACCCGCAGGGCCGTCTTCCAGCGCGGTGGTGACGTGACGAGCGAAATCTTCGCCGGAGCTACCGCGTGGGCCGGGCAAACCTGCGCAGTACCAGTGATCGATGCGGCCACGCAGCTTGGCAAGCACTCCGTCTACATCCTTGTCATTAAGCATCCCTACGACGGCATGTGTGTAGGGGTGAAAGCCCATATTGTCGAGGTTTTGGGCCAGGACGGCTGCGGCGTGGGGGTTATGTGCGACGTCAAGGATGATGACCGGCTGGCCAGGCAGAATCTGGAACCGACCCGGCACGGAGGCTTGCAAGAGCCCAACGCGCACGGCTTGTTGCGGGACGGACAATTTGTCTCGCACGGCTTCCAATGCGGCCAGCGCAGCCGACGCATTCAGTAGCTGATTCGCGCCACGTAATGCGGGATACGCCAGAGCGTTGCGCCGTTGTGCGCGGCCACCGTAAGCCCATTGCTGCCGGTCGCCGGAATAGTTGAAGTCTTTACCGAATTGCCAAAGCTCGGCACCGATCTCGTTTGCGTAGTCGATCAGGGTTTGCGGGGGCTGCGGATCGCTGCAGATCGCCGGACGGCCGCTGCGGAAAATATGGGCTTTTTCCCAGCCGATTTTCTCGCGGGTATCGCCCAGATAATCCGTGTGATCCAGGTCTACGCTGGTGATGATGGCGCAATCGGCATCGATGATGTTGACGGCGTCCAGGCGGCCGCCCAGACCGACTTCCAGCACCACTGCGTCGAGAGACGATTGCGAAAAGAGTCGCAAAATCGCCAACGTGGTGAATTCGAAATAGGTCAGCGTGGTGTCGCCGCGTGCGGCTTCGATAGCGGCGAACTGCTCGGTCAGCGCGGCATCGGAGGCGATTTCGCCATTGATGCGTGCGCGTTCGTTGAAGTCGATGAGATGCGGCGAGGTGTAGAGGCCTACGCGATAGCCGGCGGCTAGCAGGATGGCCTCTAGCATGGCACAGGTCGAACCCTTGCCATTGGTGCCGCCGACGATGAATTTGACGGCGTCGATTTTCAGATCCAGCCGGTCAGCGACTTGCTTGACCCGATCCAATCCCAGGTCGATCGTTTTGCTATGGATGGACTCTAGGTACTGCAGCCACTCTGGCAACGGTGTGGCGGCGTCGGGATGGGGGGCTGACATGACGGGGTATCTGAAATTTGCTTAGACGTGGGAGTTTAGCAGTCTGCGGAGGTTGTACGAGGGATAACCCCTAGAGTTGTGGAGGGTTATCGGTGTATTTGCGTAGGTTGTTCGCGTTCTTCTGGTCGTCGGAGCGGGGTGTGCGGGCCGTGGGGGCTTCACGAGGTCGGTCCGGCGCGCGGGCGCCGGACACCGCGTCGCTCGTCTCGTCCGCGCCTTCGCGCTCCCTTCGACTTCCGCTCGCTCGACCTCGAGGCGCCCCCACGGCCCGCACACCCCGCTCCGACTGGCGGTTTAGAAAGCCGGAACGTCTTGGGGGAGAGAGGGGTTCTTGGCGTTTTGGCGTGACGCTGGCGACCGTTGGAAGATTTTGCGGGGCTGCGTAAATCGGGTGCCCTGCACACCCGATTTACGCTATCGGAGATGCTAGCGCGGGATGTGCGACATCAGTAACGGTGTCAGCCGCCGTACCGATAGGGGTACCGGTATCCGTATCGGCATTGGCATCGCATCGGCATCTGCATCGGTATGTGAATCGATAGCTATTCGGAGCACGAATGCGAGTAGCGGACGAGACGAGCGACGCGGTGTCCGGCGCCCGCGCGCCGGACCGACCACGTGAAGCCCCGACGCCGTCACTGCCCCCCATCGACGCCACAAGCATCGACGGCAGCCACAAGCATCAACAGCCGCCTCGTACACGAACAACAACCCCGCACACACCCAGCCCCCCTTGCACCATCTTTCATATCCATGAAATACTTTTCATACACATAAATTAAGGAACCCCCGAGGATGACCCAACCACCCCACTGGCTAATCCGCCAGCAGGATGTCCCCGGCTACCACCCGGCAAATCACACAGGCACCCTGAACCGACGCCTAATCGGCCCCGCCAACGTCGGCGCGAAGAACGTGGAAGTCCTGTTAGGCGTCATCGAGAAAGGCCAAGGCGCCCTGCCCCACGCCCATCCCGGTATCGAACAAGTCTGTTATCTGCTTGAAGGCACCGCGCGTGCGCAAGTCGGCGATGAGGTCGCCGATATGGTCGCTGGCGACTGTTGCTATTTCCCCCCTGACATTCCACACGTCTTTACCGTCACCAGCGACACCCCCGCGCGCCTGCTGGTGATCTATTCGCCCCCCTACGAAGAATGCCCAGAAAGAGTCATCCGCGAATTTCCCGGTCGCGCACCACCACCGTAAGCGTGCGCGGCCACCCCGAGAGCAGCCCCTGTCCGTTGACACGATTTCCAAACGGCCACGCCAGAGCCGTCCCGCAAAAGGAGACAACCATGCTTTTACGCAGCCTACGCGCCGCGATGCTTTGCAGTGCCGCCATCGTCTCATTAGCCGCCGCGCCGGTTCAGGCGGCTTACCCCGATAAACCCGTCAGCCTCATCGTGCCCTTCCCCGCAGGGTCCGGCACCGATGCAGTGGGACGCATCTTCGCCGCCGAACTGGGCAACCTCCTGGGGCAACAGGTCGTGGTCGAGAACAAGCCCGGCGCCAACGCCACCATCGCCGCGCAGTACGTAGCGCGTGCCAAGCCCGACGGGTACACCTTGTTTGTGACGACCAACACCTCGCATTCGGCAGCGCCTTTCCTCATGAAGAGCGTGTCCTACGACCCCGTCAAGGATTTCACGCCCATCGCGCGTGGCGGCAACCTGCCCTTCATTCTCGTCACCAATCCCAAGCAGCCCTATAAGAGTGTTGAAGAGCTGATCGAGTATGCCCGCAAGAATCCGGGCAAGGTCTCGTATGCCAGTGGCAACAGCACCGGGATCGTTGCTGGAGCAACCTTGGCGCGACGCGCTGACATCGACTTGCTGCATGTGCCCTACAAAGGCACGCCTCAGGCCCTGACAGACTTGGTCGGCGGGCAGGTGGACATGATGTTTACCGACCTGGCGTCGGGCTTGCCCTTTGTGCAGTCGGGTCAGTTGCGGGCGTTGGCAGTATCGACCGCGCAACGCAGCGATATTGTTCCTGATTTGCCGTCGATGAAAGAAGCCGGCGTGGAGAATTTCGACCTTAATTCCTGGAACGGCTACTTTGGACCGGCGGGCCTGCCGCCTGAGGTCGTGAGCAAGCTGAACGCGGCGATCAATCAGATCGTCGCAAATCCGGAGACGAAAAAACGCCTGGCCCAGCTAGGGTTTGACGCCTTTAGCGGGACCCCGGAGAGCTTTGCGGAGTTCGTCAGTGAACAACGCGACTTGTGGGGCAATTTGATTAAAGACGCAGGCATACAGGCACAATGACTCAACTCGCTTCTACCGGCCACGGACCCCTGGCCGGCATACGCATACTGGACCTGAGTTCCGTCGTGATGGGCCCGTATGCCACGCAGGTGTTGGGGGATCTGGGTGCTGACATCATCAAGGTCGAGTCCCCCGATGGCGACAATATGCGGGCCGTCGGCCCCATGCGGCATCCCGGCATGGGGCATCTGTATCTACACTTGAATCGCAACAAGCGATCCATCGTGCTGGATCTGAAAAACGAGGCGGGGCGTGAGGCTTGTTTGCGCTTGGCGCAGAGCTGCGATGTGCTGCTCTACAACATCAGGCCTCAGGCCATGGCGCGCTTGGGTTTGTCCTATGAGGCGGTCCGCGCGCGCAACCCGCGCCTGGTGTATGTCGGCGCGTACGGATTCAGCGAGGCCGGCCCCTACGCCGGGCGGCCGGCGTATGACGACCTGATTCAAGGGCAAACCGGGATTGCGCATCTGATCCAGCAGCAAAGCGGAGATGTACCGCGCTATGCGCCCTTGACGCTGGCCGATCGTGCCGTCGGCCTGCATGTGGCCATCGCGATGGTGTCAGCGGTGCTGCATGCGCGGCAACGCGGCGAGGGACAGTCCGTCGAGATACCCATGTTCGAGGGCATGGCGCATCTGGTCTTGGGCGATCATCTGGGCGGCGCGACGTTTGAGCCGCCGCTGGGCAGCACTGGCTATGCCCGGCTGCTGGCGGCGCATCGACGACCGTATGCGACGTCGGACGGCTATATCTGCCTGTTGATCTACAACGACAAACATTGGCGCAGTTTCTTCAAGCTGATTGGCCGTCCCGAGCTGGCGCAAGATCCCCGCTTTTGCAATCACACCGCCCGGGCGCAGCACATCGATGAAGCCTATGCCTTTTTGGCCGAGGTCATGCGCACCCGTTCCAGCGCCGAATGGCTGGCGGATTTAGCACAAGCCGATATCCCCTCTGCGCGGCTGTATTCCGTGGATGACCTTATCGAGGATCCGCACCTGCGCGCGACCGGGTTTATCTGCGAACAGCAGCATCCGAGTGAGGGGCACCTACGCACGCCCGCACCGCTGGGGCGATATACCGGAACGCCCACCTCTATTCGTCGCCCGGCTCCCCGCCTGGGAGAACACAGCAGAGAGATTCTGCGCGAGGCCGGCTGCACGGACGCGGAGATCGATGCATTGATCGCGGCACGCGCCACCGCCGATATCTCGCTCAACAAAGGAAGCATTTGATGGACTTCGTGTTTTCGACTGATCAGCTCGCCTTGCGTGATGCCATTGAACGTATCTGTGCCCGTTATCCCGACGACTATTGGCGGGAACGCGATCGAGATGGAGGCTTCCCGCATGAGCTGCACGCCGATTTAGCGCGTGACGGTTGGCTGGGCATAGCCATGCCGGAGGAACTAGGCGGCGCGGGGCTGGGAATGACGGAGGCGGCGCTGATGATGCAGACGATCGCCGCTTCGGGAGCGGGATTTTCCGGGGCCTCGGCGGTACACATGAATATCTTCGGGCTTAACCCCGTCGTGGTGTTTGGCTCGGACGAGCAGCGGCATCGGTGGCTCGGGCCGTTGATCGCCGGACAAGAGAAAGCCTGCTTTGCGGTCACTGAACCCGATGCGGGATTGGACACCACCAAGCTATCGACCCGCGCGCAACGTCAAGGTGACGAGTACATCGTGCACGGCCGCAAAATCTGGATTTCGACGGCGCAGGTGGCGCAAAAGATGCTGTTGCTTGCGCGGACGACGCCTCTGTCCGAGGTGTCCAAGCCCACGCAAGGGCTATCGCTGTTCTACACCGACCTGGACCGCGAGCGTGTTGAAGTGCGCGAGATCGAGAAGATGGGGCGGCACGCGGTCGACTCGAACATGCTGTTTATTGATGGCTTGCGTATCCCTGTGGCCGATCGCATCGGCGAGGAAGGGCGGGGCTTTGAGTACATCCTGCATGGTATGAACCCCGAACGGATCCTGATCGCGGCAGAGGCGGTGGGCATCGGACGCGCGGCGCTGGATCGGGCGGTCAAATATGCGGGCGAACGCACGGTGTTCGGCCGGCCCATTGGTCAGAACCAAGGCATACAACATCCGCTGGCGCAGGCCTGGATGCAACTCGAGGCCGCGAATCTGATGGTATTCAAAGCGGCCAGCCTGTATGACGCTGGCTTGCCTTGCGGGCCGTTTGCCAATACGGCAAAGTACCTGGCGGCCGAGGCTGGGCATAACGCCTGTCAGACGGCGATTCTGACCTTAGGCGGCATGGGTTATGCCAAGGAATACCAGGTCGAAAGATTGCTGCGGGAAAGCTATATCGCCCGTATCGCACCGGTCAGCCCACAGTTGATCATGTGCTTTATCGCGGAGAAAGTGCTGGGCTTGCCGAAGTCGTATTAGCCCGCCCACGCCTCGGGGAACCCACTGCCCTCAAACTTGTTCAAGGGCAGTGCATGCCGCCCTGAGCACGCTGGCGCACTCTTCCTGACGGGGTTCCAAGCGATACACCGGTCCCCCCACGGAAATCGCATACGTTTCGCCCGATAAGGTCAGCGGCCACGCCAGCGCACATACATCGGGGATCGATTCGCCCAGGTTCATAAACCAACCACGCTCGCGCGACGCGGTCAGATCCGCGTCAATCGCTTTGATGGTGGTCAACGTGCGTTCGTTATAACGTGTCAGCGGATAGCTCTTGAGCAACGCGTGCCTTGCTGTGGGGTCCATGACGGACAACAAGGCTTTGCCTAATGAATTCGCGTGCGCCTCACGAAATTCGCCAGCCACAGGCGCGTAGCGGATCGTGTGGGGGGAGTCGAGCACTTCCAGGTAGACCACCTTGCCTTCCGTGCTGAGCTTGGCAAACACAATGGTTTCGCGCGTGGCCTCGCGCAGCTCCAGCAATGTGGGATACACACGATCAAGCACCGGGTCGGCCGCGGCAATGCGTTGCGCCATCGCCAGCAGCCTGCCGGTCGGGTAATAGCCTTGACGCCGGCCGGTCTCGTAGAGATAGCCTAAGTCCACCAGCGTACGTATCAACGCCAGACAGCTGGACACCGGCACGCCCAACAGGCGCGCCAGTTCCGATAAAGGCAATGCGCGTCGCTCGCGAGCATAAGTTTCTATGATCTCGATGACGCGCAGTGCGGTCTTGACGCTCATGGCACGGCAGACGGGCTACGCCCGCCTTACTTCTTGCGCACGGGTGGCAAGTCGGTGCACACGCCCTCGGCGACTTCCGCGGCCATGCCCACCGATTCGCCCAGCGTGGGATGCGGATGGATGGTCTTGGCGATATCCACCATATCCGCGCCCATCTCGATCGCCAACGCAATCTCGCTGATCAGATCGCCGGCATGCGTGCCCACGATGCCACCGCCCAGGATGCGATGCGTTTCGGCGTCGAACAAGAGCTTGGTAAAGCCCTCGTCGCGACCGTTGGCAATCGCACGACCTGAAGCGGCCCACGGGAACAGGCCCTTCTCGACCTTGATGCCCTGCTTCTTGGCTTCGTCTTCCGTCAGACCCACCCAGGCCACTTCCGGATCGGTATAGGCCACCGACGGAATGACACGGGCGTCGAAGAATGACTTCTGGCCAGCGGCGGCTTCGGCAGCGACGTGACCTTCGTGTACGGCCTTGTGCGCCAGCATAGGCTGACCCACGATGTCGCCAATCGCAAAGATATGCTCGACGTTCGTGCGCATCTGGCGGTCGACTTCGATAAAGCCGCGATCGGTCACCGCGATGCCCGCCTTGTCAGCGGCGATCTTCTTGCCGTTGGGGCTGCGGCCAACCGCTTGCAGAACCAGGTCATAGCGCTGCGGCTCTTTCGGCGCGCCCTCGCCTTCGAACGTGACGTAGATGCCGTCCTTCTTGGCCTCGGCGCCCACGGTCTTGGTCTTGAGCATGATGTTGTCAAAGCGATGGGCATTCATCTTCTGCCACACTTTGACGAGGTCGCGATCGGCGCCCTGCATCAAGCCGTCTTGCATTTCCACCACGTCCAGGCGTGCGCCCAGCGTGGAATACACAGTGCCCATTTCCAGGCCGATAATCCCGCCGCCGATGATCAGCATTTTTTTCGGAACTTCGCGCAATTGCAACGCGCCGGTCGAGTCCACGATACGTGCATCATCGGGCAAGAACGGCAGCTTCACCGACTGGCTGCCAGCGGCGATGATGGCGTTCTTGAAACGGATCGTCTGAGTCTTGCCATCTGCGCTCTTGACCGACAGATGATGCGGATCGGCGAACTCGCCTACGCCGGTCACGACCTTGACCTTGCGGGCCTTGGCCATGCCTGCCAAACCACCAGTCAGCTTGGCGACCACGCTGTCTTTGTAGCCACGCAGCTTGTCCAGATCGATCTTGGGTTCGCCGAAACTGATGCCATGCGCGGCCAGGGCGCGAGCCTCGTCAATCACAGCGGCGTTGTGCAACAGCGCCTTGGACGGAATGCAGCCTACATTCAGGCACACGCCGCCCAGCGTGTCGTAACGTTCGACCAGCACAACGGACAAGCCGAGGTCGGCCGCGCGGAACGCAGCGGAGTATCCGCCGGGGCCCGCGCCCAGGACCAGCACATCGCATTCTTGATCGGCCGAGCCGGAATACGAAGCAGCGGCGGGAGCCGCGGCTTTCTCGCCCGATGGCTGGCTGGCGGATGCTTTTCCGCCATCAGCCTTTTTATCGCCTTCGGCGGCCTTGGCCTTCTCCGCCGACTTGTCCGATTCGGCATTCTTGCCAGCGGCAGCGCTCTTGTCGTCCGACTTGCCAGCCGAAGCCTGCGCCTCGACTTGCAGAATCACCGCACCTTCACCGACCTTGTCGCCGACCTTGACCTTGACCGACTTGACCACGCCGCCGGCGGAGGCAGGGATCTCCATCGAGGCCTTGTCGGATTCAACCGTGATCAGGCTTTGTTCAGCCTCGATCGTATCGCCTTCGGCGACCAGCACTTCAATGACTTCCACTTCCTTGAAGTCACCGATATCCGGCACCTTGATATCCACTAGATTGCTCATGAAGCCCCCTTACAGCACGATGCGGCGGAAATCCGCCAGCAATTGGCCCAGGTACGCGTTAAAGCGCGCGGCAGCAGCGCCATCGATCACGCGGTGATCGTAAGACAGCGACAGCGGCACGATCAGGCGCGGGACGAACTGCTTGCCGTCCCAAACGGGCTTGTGCGCGGAACGCGACACGCCCAGGATGGCGACTTCCGGAGCATTGATGATGGGCGTGAAGTGCGTGCCGCCAATTCCACCAAGCGACGAGATCGAGAAGCAGCCGCCTTGCATTTCTGCGGGCGAAATCTTGCCGTCGCGGGCTTTCTTGGACAGCTCGCCCATTTCCTTGGCGATTTCCAGGATGCCTTTTTTGTCGGCGTCACGGATCACCGGCACCACCAGGCCATTAGGCGTATCGGCGGCGAAACCGATGTGGTAGTACTGCTTGTAGATCAGCTGATCGCCATCGAGCGAAGCGTTGAACTCAGGGAATTTCTTCAGCGCGGCAACCACGGCCTTGATCAGGAAGGCAAGCATGGTGACCTTGACGCCGGCCTTCTCGTTTTCCTTGTTCAGGGTCACGCGGAAGGCTTCCAGGTCGGTGATGTCCGCTTCGTCGTTGTTGGTGACGTGCGGGATCATGACCCAGTTGCGATGCAGATTCGCGCCGGAGATCTTCTTGATACGCGACAGCGGCTTGGCCTCGACCGGGCCAAACTTGGTGAAGTCGATCTGCGGCCACGGCAAGAGACCGAGCGCAGCGCCACTATCGCCGCCCGCCGGTGCGGCAGCGGCGGCGGGGGCCGACAACGCCTGTTTGACGAAAGCGCGTACGTCATCAGCCGTGATACGTTCCTTCGGACCGGAACCCTTGACCTTGCTCAGATTGACGCCCAGTTCGCGCGCGAATTTGCGCACGGAAGGCGATGCGTGCGGCAACTGACCCGGCTTCAAGCCTGGGTCTTCCAAGGATGCAGTGGGCGATGCCTTCGTAGCAGGCGCGGACGTGGAGGCCGAAGCGGACTTGGCCGACTCGGCTTTGGCAGGCTGGGCAGCCGGCTTGTCCTCGTCAGAGGACTTGGCAGCCGGCTCGGCCTTGGCAGGTGCCTCTTGCGCACCGCCCTCGCCTTCGACCAGCACGATGACCGAGCCCTTGTTGACTTTGTCGCCAACCTTGACCTTGACTTCCTTGACCACACCGCCCGCAGACGAGGGGATCTCCATGGAAGCCTTGTCGGATTCGACCGTCATCAGGCTTTGATCGGCTTCGATGGTGTCGCCAACGTTGACCAGAACCTCGATGACCTCGACTTCCTTGAAGTCGCCGATATCCGGCACCGTAACCTCGACTACCCCGCCAGACTTGGCTTTCTTGCTGTCAGCGGCGGGAGCGTCGGCCTTGGCTTCCTTTTCCTCGGCTTTGGCAGCGGGTTTATCCTCGGCTTTCTCGGCAGCGGCGGCTTTATCGTCGCCGCCCTTATCGGCAGGAGCTGCCTCGGCCTTTTCGCCCGCAGCCTCCACTTCCAGAATCACCGAACCTTCGCCGATCTTGTCGCCCACCTTTACCTTGACGGACTTCACCACGCCGCCAGCGGAGGCCGGGATTTCCATCGAGGCTTTGTCGGACTCAACCGTAATCAGGCTCTGATCGGCCTCGATCGTGTCGCCAGCCGACACCAGGACCTCGATGACTTCGACTTCTTTGAAATCACCGATGTCGGGTACCTTAATTTCCACGAGTGTGCTCATGTCTGTTTACCTTCAAGCGTGGTGCGGGTTGGCTTTTTCCGGATTGATGCCGTATTTCTTGATCGCTTCGGAAAGCTTGGCAGCCGGGATCTTGCCTTCATCGGCCAGGGCGCGCAAGGCGGCCAGTACGACGAAATGGCGGTTGACCTCGAAGTGCTCGCGCAGCTTGGAGCGGAAATCCGAACGGCCATAGCCATCGGTACCCAGCACGCGATAGGTGCGATCCTTGGGCACGAACGGGCGGATCTGGTCGGCGAACAACTTCATGTAGTCGGTCGACGCGATGATCGGGCCTTCGCTCTTTTCGAGCTGCTGCGTGACGTACGGCACTTGCGGCTTGGCTTCCGGGTGCAGCAGGTTGTGGCGATCCACATCCAGACCGTCGCGACGCAACTCGGTAAAGCTCGTCACGCTCCATACATCGGAGGCCACGCCCCAATCCGATTCCAGCAGCTCTTGCGCGGCCATGACTTCGCGCAAGATGGTGCCAGAGCCCATCAGCTGTACGCGCAGCTTGCTCTTGCCGTGCGACTTCAGCTTGTACATGCCCTTGATGATGCCTTCCTCGTCGCCGGCGGTCAGGCCCGGCTGCGGGTAGTTTTCGTTCATCACCGTCAGGTAGTAGTACACATTCTCCTGGTCTTCGACCATGCGCTTCAAACCGTGCTGGATGATCACAGCCAATTCGTGCGCGAACGTCGGGTCGTAGGACACGCAGTTCGGGATGGTCGAGGCCAGGATGTGGCTGTGACCGTCTTCGTGCTGCAGACCTTCGCCGTTCAAGGTCGTACGACCAGCCGTGCCGCCCAGCAGGAAGCCACGCGCCTGCATATCACCCGCGGCCCAGGCCAGATCGCCAATGCGCTGGAACCCGAACATCGAGTAATAAATAAAGAACGGGATCATGATGCGGTTATTCGTCGAGTACGACGTCGCCGCCGCGATCCACGAGCTCATGGCACCGGCTTCGTTGATGCCTTCCTGCAGCAGCTGACCGTTGGCCGCTTCCTTGTAGTACATGACCTGATCTTTATCGACCGGGATGTACTTCT
The DNA here is from genome assembly GCF_009763255.1 of Bordetella sp. 02P26C-1. Taxonomy (GTDB): domain Bacteria; phylum Pseudomonadota; class Gammaproteobacteria; order Burkholderiales; family Burkholderiaceae_B; genus Bordetella_A. Next base: position 107,515 of record NZ_WSJB01000032.1, read on the forward strand.
GGCCTTCAGGCGCGTAAATCCCGATCTGGCGGAACAGGCCTTCCATACCGAAGGTACGCGATTCATCGGCCAGGATAGGCACGACGCGAGGACCGACTTCCTTGTCGCGCAGGATCTGGTTCAGCACGCGCACGAAGGCTTGCGTGGTCGAGATCTCGCGGCCTTCGGAGGTGGGTTCGAGCACGGACTTGAACGCTTCCAGCGCGGGGGCCTTGAGCTGTTCGTCGGCCTTCACGCGGCGCTTGGGCAGGTAGCCGCCCAGCGCTTTGCGACGCTCGTGCATGTACTGCATTTCGGGCGCGTCTTCAGCCGGCTTGTAGTACGGCAGTTTTTCCAGCTGATCGTCCGGAATCGGGATCGCGAAACGGTCGCGGAATTCGCGGATCGATTCCAGCTCGAGTTTCTTTTGCTGGTGGGTGGGGTTCTTGGCCTGACCCACCTGACCCATGCCGTAGCCCTTGATGGTCTTGGCCAGGATGACGGTCGGCTGACCTTCATGCGTGGTCGCTGCCTTGAAGGCCGCGTAGACCTTGTGCGGATCGTGGCCGCCGCGGTTCAAGCGCCAGATGTCCTCGTCGCTCATGCGAGAGACGGCTTCCAGCAGTTTCGGGTGCTTGCCAAAGAAGTGTTCGCGCACGAACTTGCCGTCGTTGGCCTTGTACGCCTGGTACTCGCCGTCGACGGTTTCTTCCATGATCTTGCGCAGGATGCCTTCTTTGTCCGTCGCAAGAAGCGGATCCCAATAACCACCCCAGATCAGCTTGATCACGTTCCAGCCCGAACCGCGGAAATCGCCTTCGAGTTCCTGGATGATCTTGCCGTTACCACGCACCGGGCCGTCCAGGCGCTGCAGGTTGCAGTTGATGACGAAGATCAGGTTGTCGAGCTTTTCGCGCGCGGCCAGCGAGATCGCGCCCAGGGATTCGGGCTCGTCCATTTCGCCGTCGCCGCAGAATACCCAGACCTTGCGCTTGCTGGTGTCAGCGATGCCGCGAGCGTGCAGGTATTTCAGGAAACGCGCCTGATAAATCGCCATCAGCGGGCCCAAGCCCATCGACACGGTCGGGAATTGCCAGAATTCCGGCATCAGCTTCGGGTGCGGATACGAGGGCAGACCCTTGCCATCGACTTCCTGACGGAAATAGTCGAGCTGTTCGGCGGTCAGACGGCCTTCGAGGTACGCACGCGCGTACATACCGGGCGAGGTGTGGCCCTGGAAGTAAACCAGGTCGCCACCGTGCTCGGCGTCATCCGCGTGCCAGAAATGGTTCTGACCCGTTTCGATCATCGTCGCCAACGAGGCGAACGAGGCGATGTGGCCGCCGAGGTCGCCGCCATCGGGCGGATTATGTTTGTTCGCCTTGACGACCGTCGCCATGGCATTCCAGCGCACGTACGAACGGATCCGGTTTTCCAGTTCCAGATTGCCCGGATGTGCGGGCTCCAGGCCCGGCGGGATGGTGTTCACATACGCGGTGTTGGGCGAAAACGGGATGTGCGCCCCGGAGCGGCGAGCCTCGTCAATCAGGCGTTCCAGCAAGTAATGCGCACGCTGGGGGCCTTCGCGATCGAGAACGGCAGCCAGGGCCTCAAGCCACTCTTGGGTTTCCAGAGCGTCGTCGTCGTTGGCGGCAGATAGCGCGCTAGCCTGGTTGTTAGAGGACATCGTGGTCTCCTTTGGGAGTCTGAGCAGGCCCGATCCATGATTCAGCTGGGTCGGGCAATCCAATAATCCGGCTCCTGGCCGGGCGTCTTGCGCCTAAACGGTCAATGCTATCGCGTAAGGCTTTAATACGAAAACGCGAAGATTAACCCGTTCGGAGGAAAATTTCATGTTGCGGTACGGAATTTCATAATATGAAAAACACCTGTATTTCGGTTTAGAATATGCGTGCCGTGTAACGCGTGCCGCCTGCACTGGCCCCACAGAGCCGTAACACGCTCTAAAATGCCCGCTCCACACGTCGCTTCCGTCATGTCCAGCCCCGTCAAATCGAGCATCCCGAACTCCTTTCACGACCATGCGCGCAGTCGCCGCCGTGGCGTGTACTGGATCACGCCGGCCGTCGTACTGATTCTGTACCTGTGCGTGATGGGCGCCTTTTTCTGGCTGCAACGCATGCATGGCGACAGCGTCATGTTCGTCACCATCGACCAGGAAGTGCGCCAGCAGCGCCTGACGTGGCTGGTGATCGCGCTGTCTTGCGTCATCATCATCAGCTTGCTGATGCTGTGGCGCTATACCCGGTTCCGTTCGACCGCCGAAGCGGCACTGATCGCCGAGACGGGTTTTCGCCGCGCCATGGAAAACTCCATGTCCACCGGGATGCGCGTACTCGACATGGAAGGCCGCATCGCCTATGTGAACCCGGCGTTTTGCCGCATGATAGGCTGGAACGAGGCCGACCTGATCGGCCGCAGCCCGCCCTTCCCTTACTGGGTGCCGGGTCGCCACGAACAACACCAGCATACGCTAGACCTGCTGACTTCCGGCAAAACCCCCAGCAGTGGCCTGGAAATCGAGGCGCAGCGGCGCGACGGCTCGCGATTCACGGCGCGCATGTATGTATCGCCCCTGTTGGACCCGAACGGCACGCAGATCGGCTGGATGACCTCCATGACCGATATTACGGAGCCCAAACGCATCCGCGAAGCCCTCACCGCCGCGCACGAACGCTTCATGACCGTGCTCGAGGGGCTGGACGATGCGATCTCGGTGACGGCCGACACCGCCGATGGCCTGGAGCTGCTATTCGCCAATCGCACCTATCGGCGCGTATTCGGCGCGCAAACAGGTGGCCACGAAGAGCTGCTCGCGCAGCGCCGGGGTCGATTCACCGACGAAGCCGTCGAAATCTTCGCCCCCTCGGTGCAACGTTGGTTCGAGGTCCACCACCGCATGCTGGCCTGGACCGATGGCCGCCGCGTGCGCATGCAGGTCGCCCGTGACATCACCGAACGCCGCGTTCACGAGGAAGCCTCGCGCGTGCAACAAGAGAAAATCCAGCTGACCAGCCGCCTCACCACCATGGGTGAAATGGCTTCGTCGCTCGCGCACGAGCTGAATCAACCGCTGACCGCCATTGCTAACTACAGTATGGGCGCCGTGGCGTTAGTCAAGGCCGGTCACACCAGCCCGACCATGCTGCTGCCCGCCCTGGAAAAAGCCGCCGCGCAGGCCGAACGAGCGGGCAAAATCATCAGCCGCATCCGCGAATTCGTCAAACGCAGCGAGCCGCGCCGTCAGCGCGTGGCGGTTGGCCGCATCGTCGATAACGCCATCGGTTTTGCCGAGATCGACGCGCGTAAACGCCGCATCCGCATCGAGTCCTTTGTTCCGTCCAACGCACCGGCCGTGCTCGCCGACCCGATTTTGATCGAACAGGTCTTGCTGAATCTGTTAAAAAACGGCCTGGAAGCGATGGAGAACAGCGAGTCAGACGAGTTGAAAGTCGCCGTCATTCCCCACGATCAGCATATCGAGGTGGCCGTTGTCGATCGGGGCCACGGGTTGACCGACCCCGAGCGACTGTTCGAACCGTTCTTCAGCACCAAATCCCAGGGTTTGGGGATGGGGCTCAATATCTGCCGTACGATTATCGAGTCGCATCATGGCCGCCTCTGGGCGGATCCGAATCCCGCCGGCGGTACTATTTTCCGCTTTACCTTGCCCTGCGCCGCGCCCGAGCCGGCCGCGCAGAGTGATCAGTCCGAGGAGTTGCACGCATGAACACCCCCCTACAGTCGAGCACGGTATTCATAGTTGATGACGACGAAGCGGTACGCGATTCGCTGCGCTGGCTGCTCGAAGCCAACGGCTACCGTGTGCGCGCGTTTGCCAGCGGCGAATCGTTCCTGGATGAATATGACGCGTCGCAGGTTGGCGTGCTGATTGCCGACGTGCGCATGCCCGGCATGAGCGGTCTCGAATTGCAAGAGCAACTGATCGCCCGCAAGGCGCCCCTGCCCATCGTGTTCATCACCGGCCACGGCGACGTGCCGATGGCGGTGTCCACAATGAAGAAAGGCGCGGTGGATTTTCTGGAAAAGCCGTTCAACGAATCGGATCTGCGCGAAATCGTCGCCCGCATGTTGGAGCAGGCCACGCAGCGCGTCAGCCAGTTCCAAGCCCAAAAGGACCACGAGGCCATGCTCGCCCGCCTGACCGCGCGCGAACAGCAGGTGCTCGAACGCATCGTGGCGGGGCGCCTGAATAAACAAATCGCCGACGATCTCGGCATCAGCATCAAAACGGTGGAGGCGCACCGCGCCAACATCATGGAAAAACTTGAAGTCACTACAGTTGCCGACCTCATGAAGGTCGCACTGGCAAAACCCGAGGCACACGCATGACCCAGCAGGACCCCAACACGTCCGCCCAATCGGGCGCACGCATCATCGACGGCACCGCGCTGTCGCAACGCATACGCGAAGACGTCGCACAACGCGTGCAAGCCCTCGCCGCCCGGGGCGTGCGTCCCGGCCTGGCGGTCGTGCTGGTGGGCGAAGACCCGGCCTCGCAAGTCTATGTGCGCAATAAAGTCGCCGCTTGCGAAAAAGCCGGCCTGCATTCGGTGAAAGAGCAATATCCGGCCGATATGACCGAGGCCGAGCTGCTGTCGCGCATCGACGCCTTGAACCGCGACCCGGCCATCCACGGCATTCTGGTGCAGCTGCCGCTGCCGCCGCATATGAACAGCCACAAGGTCATCGAAGCGATCTCCGCCGAGAAAGACGTGGACGGCTTTCACATCAGCAACGCCGGTCTGCTCATGACCGGCCAGCCGCTGTTCCGTCCGTGCACGCCCTACGGCGTCATGAAGATGCTGGAATCCGAGGGCGTGGCCCTGCGCGGTGCGGAAGCCGTCATCGTGGGCGCGAGCAACATCGTCGGCAAGCCCATGGCGATGCTGCTGCTGCAAGCCGGCGCCACCATCACCATCTGTAACTCCAAAACCCGCGATCTGGCCGCCCAAACGCGCCGCGCCGATGTACTAGTGGTTGCTACCGGCAAACCTGGCATGATCGATGGCAGCATGATCAAGCCGGGCGCGGTTGTCATTGACGTGGGTATCAATCGCGGCGCCGATGGCAAGCTCTGTGGCGACGTGGATTTCGCCTCCGCGCGTCAAGTTGCTGGCGCCATTACGCCCGTACCGGGCGGCGTGGGCCCGATGACCATCGCGATGCTGTTGGTCAATACTGTAGAAGCCGCGGAACGCGTCGCTGGCTGATTGCCCGCGGCGACAAGCACTTGCCTTTTGGGCAAGTGCCCCCATCCTAGAGATATCTCGTCTCTTTCGCTGCGTCCTCCCATGACCCAAAATCCCCTGCTTGCTCCCGTCTCAGATCTGATCGACTACGCTGCCGTGCAGCCCGCCCACATCGTGCCGGCGATCGAAACCTTGCTGGAGGGCGCACGTGAGGCGGTCGACGCCGCAGCCGACGAGAGCCTGCCGGCGACGTGGGAGGCCGTTGTACAACCCTTGGATACCGCCTCTGAACGCCTGTGGCGCGCCTGGTCGGTGGCCGGGCATCTGAATGCGGTCGTCAACACGCCGGAACTGCGCGAGGCCTATAATGCTGCGCTCCCCTTGGTGACGGAGTTCTCGACCTGGGTAGGTCTGCACGAAGGCCTCTACAAGCAATATCAACGTCTGCATGCCGCTGCCGATTTTGCGCAATGGGATCCCGTGCGCCGTCGCGTGATCGAGCTGGCGTTGCGCGATTTCCGCTTGAGCGGCGTGGAGCTGCAAGGCGAGGCGCGTGAACGCTATGCCGTGATCTCCGACCGTGAAGCGCAGGTTTCGCAGAAGTTCTCCGAAAACGTGCTCGACGCGATCGATGCGTGGTCGCTTTACATCGAAGACGAATCGCGTCTGGCGGGTCTGCCGGCCGACGTGCTTCGGGCCACCCGCCAGGCCGCCGAAGAAGACGACCGCAGCGGCTGGAAGCTCACGCTCAAGATGCCTTGCTATCTGCCCGTCATGCAGTACGCGAAAGACCGCGACCTGCGCGCGCAAATGTATCGCGCCTACGGCACGGTGGCTTCCGAGCAAGGTGAAACGCGCTTTGATAACTCGCCTCTGATCGAGGAGCTGTTGTCGCTGCGCGCCGAGGAATCTAGGCTATTGGGCTATGGCACCTTCGCCGCCTTGCGCCTGCAGACGCGTATGGCGCGCGACGCGGATGAAGTGACCACATTCCTGCGCGATCTGGCTTCGCGCGCGCGGCCCTACGCGGAACGCGATCTCGCTGAGCTTAAGGCCTTCGCCGCCAGCGAGCTGGGCCTGGAATCGCTGGAACCCTGGGACGTCCCCTACGCGGCGGAACGCCTGCGTGAATCGCGTTACGCGTATTCCGAAGACGAGATCAAACAGTACTTCACCGAGCCGCGCGTGCTGCAAGGCCTGTTCGACGTGGCCGAGTCGCTGTTCAACGTGCGCCTGCGTCCAACCGACGTGTCCTGCTGGCATGCCGATGCGCGTGGCGTGCGCGTCGAAACCCCGGATGGCGCGCTGATCGGTCATCTTTATCTGGACTTGTACGCCCGTTCCGGCAAGCAAAGCGGCGCATGGGTCGATAGCGAACGCAGCCGTCGTCGCGTCGGTGATCGGGTGCAAACGCCCGTGGTGTATCTAACGTGCAACTTCGCACGCCCAGGCGACGGCAAACCCGCGCTGCTCACGCACGACGACGTGATCACGCTATTTCACGAATCCGGCCACGCGTTGCACGCGTTGTTGTCGGAAGTCGATGAACCGGGTGCCTCGGCCTTCTCCGCTGTCGAGTGGGACGCGATCGAGCTGCCTTCCCAGTTCATGGAGAATTTCTGCTGGGAATGGCCCGTCGTCCAACGCTTGTCCGCGCATGTAGAAACCGGCGAACCGTTGCCACGTACGCTCTATGACAAGCTGGTTGCCGCGCGCAATTTCCAAAGCGGCATGCAGACGGTGCGCCAGATCGAGTTCGCGCTCTTCGATATGCTGCTGCATAGCCGCGCGAACGGCGCCAGCATTCAGGAAACGCTGGCATTGCTCGAGGAAGTGCGCAAAGAAGTCGCCGTGCTGTTCCCGCCCGCGTGGCATCGGTTCCCCCACGCTTTCTCGCATTTGTTCGCGGGCGGCTATGGCGCGGGTTACTACAGCTACAAATGGGCCGAGGTATTGTCAGCCGATGCCTACGAGGCCTTCGAAGAAGCCGCTGCCGCGGCTGGCGCGGACAACGCGATTGGCACCTTGGACGCCTCCACCGGCGCCCGTTTCCGCAAGGAGATCCTGGCGGTAGGCGGCGCGCGTCCCGCGGCGGAATCGTTCGAGGCTTTCCGTGGCCGTGCGCCGCGCATCGACGCGCTGCTGCGTCATAGCGGCATGGCCGGATAATTCGGTAGCGAAGTCTCCAACGCGGGTGCGAACGGTGGCCTATTGGCCCACCCGCGTTAGAATCCCAGGCATTACCGTGACCTCCGACGCCTGTCGCGTCCCGAATCCAAGATGCCTGCATCGTTCACTGGCCGTTTCTGGCGCGCTCTCCTCTTCGTGACTTGCACGTTGCTCGCCGCTTGCGGCGACCGTGCGGTTAACTGGACGCTGTATGACGTCAAGGGACACTTGCCTGACCTGAAATTTTCATTGTCGGGCGCAGGCGGCCAGACAATCACCAGCGATCAGCTCAAGGGCAAAACCGTTATGCTGTTTTTTGGCTACGCGAGCTGCCCCGACATCTGTCCCACCACGATGGCGCAATTGAGCTCGGTGATCGAACAATTGGGCGATGACGCGCGCGATGTACGCATTGTGTTCGTCAGCGTTGATCCGCACCGTGATACGCCCGACAAGCTGCAAGCCTACGTCGATGCCTTTAATCGACAAGCCATTGGCGTCACTGGCGCCGAAAAACAGATTGCGGATCTGGCGCGTCGGTATCGGGTCGCTTATCAGATCGAAAAGCCCCGTCCTGGTGACTCGGCCGAGACGTACGACGTCACGCATAGCCGTGGCGTTTATATTTTCGACAATAAAGGCCGGGCGCGGCTGTTGGCCTCGGATACCGACAGCACGGAAGCAATTGTCAAAGACGTCCGTCAGCTAGTCGACATCACGCGCTAAGCTGCCGCGTCGTCCAACAGACGCAGATCTGGCGGGCGGTTGTCAATAATGGCCTCCATGCTGAAGAACCCCGTCACCGCGGTCAATTCGAAACCCGTGATCAAACGCTGATAAAAGCGGTCGTAGCCCGCCATGCCTCGGCACGCGACCTTGATCAGATAATCCCAGTCGCCGCCAATTCGATAGAACCCGGTTACCTCCGGCAAGCGCTCGACATGCTGGCGGAATTCGTCGGCCCACTCCTTCGCATGCCGGCTGGTGCGTATCATCACGAAGACCGTCAGATCCAGGCCCAGCGCCACCAAATTAACCTGTGCGCGGGTGCCTTCAATGACGCCGCAGCTGTTTAACCGTTGCAGGCGGCGCCAGCACGCATTTTGCGAAAGACCCACCCGATCGGCCAGTTCACGCTGGGACAAGGCCCCATCCTTTTGCAGGGCGGAGATGATAGCCATATCAAGCTTATCAATTTTTTCCATATTCTCGTTCATATGACCCGTTTTTAAGCGAATCACGCAAAAAATAGGTGATGTTTCAAATTTTCGTCCATCGTATGATATCCAGGACCTTTTCGCATGACCTAGCGCCTGAATTAGATGGACACCTACACCGCCGCAGCCCCTGCAACGCTTAGCGTTTTGCAGCAGTTTCAAGCTTCCCTGAATGCATCGGATTCCACCTTTGCGCATGAATCCGGCTCCCCCCAGTCTCCGGCCTCACTCCCTGGCCCGGCCCACGAACTCACACAGTCCCTCGCCAAAGGGCTGATCGGTCACAACGCCATAGTTCCCGGTCCGTTCGGACCCAAGCCGATGGTGTACGCCGACTATGTCGCCTCGGGTCGCGCGCTGATGCAAGTCGAGCAATTCGTGCTCGAACACGTGCTGCCTTACTACGCCAATTCGCACACCGAAGCATCGTACTGTGGCGGCTACATCACGCGCCTGCGCCGCGAGGCGCGCGCGGCCATCGCTCGCTGCTGCGGCGCTTCGGCCGAGCATGCGGTGATCTTTGCAGGCTCTGGCGCGACCGCCGGGATCAATCGGCTGGTGAATCTGTTGGGCGTCAAGGCGGCGGTCGCCGAGGGCCGCGCGGCGCGCGTCATCATCGGCCCCTATGAGCACCATTCCAATATCCTGCCCTGGCGCGAAAGCGGCGCCGAATTGATCGTTCTGCCCGAATGCGAACACGGCGGTCCGGATCGCGACGCGCTGGCCGCTGCCTTGAAAGCGCCGTCCGACACGCTAGTGATTTGCGCATTTTCCGCGGCCTCTAACGTAACCGGCATCGTGGCCGACGTGGCCGGCATTACCCGCCAGGTCAAGCAGGCCGGCGCGAAAATGGTGTGGGACTATGCAGGCGGTGCGCCCTATTTGCCCATCACGATGATGCCCGACGCCGACGCGCCTATCGACGCGCTCGTTTTCTCGCCTCATAAATTCATCGGCGGCCCGGGCGCATCCGGCGTACTCATCGTACGACGCGACGCCGTCACCACCGCCAAGCCGACGTGGGCAGGCGGTGGCACGGTGAAATTCGTATCGCCCACGGGCCATGACTACAGCGACAGTCTGGAATCGCGCGAGGAAGCCGGCACCCCCAACGTCATCGGCGATATTCGCGCCGCATTGGCGCTCTTGGTCAAGGAGTCCATTGGCGAAGCCTATTTCAAGGATCGGCAAGCGGAATTGGTGCAACGCGCGCTGGAAAAGTGGAAGAACGTGCCCAACCTGGAATTGCTAGGCTCCTTGACGGCGCAACGTCTGCCGATCTTTTCCTTCCGTGTGCGTCATCCCGCTGGCGGCCTCGTGCATCAACAGCTCGTCACCCGCATGCTGAGCGACCGTTTCGGTATCCAGGCCCGGGGCGGATGCGCATGCGCAGGCCCCTACGTTCATGATCTGCTCGACATCGAGCCCGAGGAATCCGCGCGCATACGCGAGGCGATTCTGTCCGGCAACGAGATCGAAAAGCCAGGCTTCACGCGACTGAACCTGAGCATCCTGCTCGACGACGCCAAGGTCGAATTCATCCTGAATTCGGTCGCGACGCTGGCTGCTGATGCCTCGCAATACGTGGATCAATATACGTTCGATCCCAGCCGCGCGATCTTCACGCCGCTGGCGAATAGAGCGGAAGTTTGATGCATTAAAAGTGTTGTTCGTAGACGCCAAATACGTGTTGTTACACCGCGCTTCGCCACGATGAGTATGATCAAAACGTTACCCACCGCCTGAGAGGAGTACACGTATGAGCATCATCATCATGATCATCGTTGGCTTTGTCGTCGGTCTGATCGCGCGCGCGATCATGCCCGGGGATCAATCCATGGGCATCATCATGACAACTATTCTAGGGATCATCGGCGCGGTCGTTGCCGGATTTTTAGGGCAGGCGATGGGGTGGTACGAGCCGGGCGAGCCCGCAGGATGGATTGGCTCGGTGGTAGGCGCCATCATCGTGCTGTTCGTCGTGGGTCTGGTGACGAAAAAACGAGCATAACGCGCCAGTCTCGCGCCCACAGGCGCATGATTGCAAAAACGGGCGGTTTCTTCACGAAGCCGCCCGTTTTCATTTTCGGTACAAAGCTGTCTCGCAACCTGCTCGCACGTCAGTGGCATGACGGCCCGGGCGCGGGATGGGCAGGCTGTACCCTTGCAATGAACAGCCCTTTCAGCGCTCCCCAGGTGCGACCGCAGCACCTGTCCCCTGCTCGGGCTGAGATGCGATGGTTGACTCTGTCCAGCCCCCGCCCAGTACCCGATACAAGGTCACGAGATTGGTCAAACGCGCGAGCCGCGTCTCGACCATGGTCTGTTGTGCCGTGTAGAGCGAACGCTGCGAATCCAACACGCTCAGATAGTCATCAATGCCTTGATCGAAACGCGATTGCGACAAGTCATAGGCGCGCTGGTAAGCAGCGACCAAGAGCCCCTGGGCTTCGATCTGATTTTCCAACGTGCCCTGCCCGGCCAGGGCGTCGGCGACTTCACGGAATGCAACCTGGATGGCGCGCTCATACTGCGCAATTTGGATGTTCTTGCGTACCTTGGCGACATCCAGCTCCGCTCTGAGCGCCCCGCCAGCGAAAATCGGTACGGAGATCGATGGTGCAAAGCTCCACGCACCCGAACCCGCATCGAACAAGCCGCCCAGACTGCTGCTGGCCGTACCGGCGCTGCCTGTCAGGCTGATCCTCGGGAAAAACGCGGCACGTGCCGCGCCGATATAAGCATTGGCGCCACGCAGCTGATGTTCGGCCGCGCGAATATCCGGCCGCCGCATCAACAAATCGGAAGGCAGGCCCGGAGGTAATGCCGATGGCACGACGTTATCGGGCAGGGTCTTGGCCTGGTTCAATCTGGCGGCAATATCTTCCGGCAATGGCTGGCCGGCCAACAGCACCAGTGCATTGCGGTCCTGCGCGACACGCCGCGTGTACTCCGCCTGATTACGCTGCGCGGTACGCAACGAGGCCTCGGCTTGGCTGAGATCCAGCGCGGTCGCAACACCCAAGTCATAGCTTTGCTTGACGAGATCGTACGACTGTTGCTGCGAGGCCAGCGTCGACTGGGTCAACGCCAACAGTTCTTGATCGGCGCGCAGCGTTAAATAGGCAGAGGCCGTTTCCGCGATCAACGCCAGCTGCGCGGCAATACGGGTCTCATCCTGCGCCAGATAGTTCTCCAGCGCCTGATCGCTCAGGCTACGGATACGTCCAAACAGATCCAGTTCCCACGAAGCCGCGGCACCGACCTGGTAGGATCGGTTAATGGCGCTGCTGCCCGTGCTGCTCAGATCCGCGGGCACACGCTGTACCGATCCTTCGCCGCCCACGCCGACCGAAGGAAGAACATCAGCACGTTGAATACGATATTGCGCGCGCGCCTGTTCCACATTCAATGCAGCAACGCGCAGATCGCGGTTCGCCGAAAGCGCCATGGAGATCAGTTGCTGTAGCAACGGGTCGGCGTAGAAATCACGCCACCCTATATCCGCGACCGGCGCCTGCGCGGCCGGCCCCTGAGCCGGACGCGGCGGCACATACGCCTCCCCCGCGGGATATGTGGCGCTGACAGGGGAGACCGGCCGCTCGTAAGTCGGCGCCAACGAGCAGCCCGCCAGGGCCGCGGTCAGCGCGGCCAGCATAAAAGGTCTATGCATGATGGATGTCATTCTCACGATTGCCCCCCAGTATGACCGGGCAGCGGTGCGGGATGGGTGCCAGTGTGACTGCCGCCATCCTGGTCGTCATCGTCTTCCTCGGCCAGTCGCTCGCTCAGACGCTTGATCTTGAACGCACGCAACATCACCACAAAGAACGCGGGCACAAAGAAGATCGCCAGGAACGTACCGGCCAACACGCCGCCGATCACGCCCGTACCAATCGCATGCTGGCTGCCCGAGCCCGCGCCGTTAGAAATGGCCAGCGGCACGACGCCCAGAATAAACGCCAACGAAGTCATCAAGATAGGACGCAAACGTTGGCGCGCCGCATGCACCGCCGCTTCGATCAGGCTGGCGCCGGCCTCATAGTGGGCCTTGGCGAATTCGACGATCAGAATCGCGTTCTTCGCCGTCAGGCCGACGGTGGTCAGCAGACCCACCTGAAAGTACACGTCATTGGACAAGCCCCGCACCATCGTCGCCGCCAGCACGCCCACCACGCCCAACGGCACGGCCAGCATGACCGAGGTCGGAATCGCCCAACTCTCGTACAAAGCCGCCAGACACAAGAACACCACCAGCAGCGAGATCGCATACAAGGCAGGCGCCTGCGACCCGGACAAGCGTTCTTCGAACGACAACCCGGTCCACTGATACCCCACCCCGGTCGGCATGGTGGCAGCGATCCGTTCCATTTCTGCCATGGCATCGCCAGAGCTATAACCCGGCGCGGGACTGCCCTGGATGTTGAACGATGCCACGCCGTTAAAGCGATCCAGACGCGGCGGACCATAGATCCACTCGGCCGACGAGAAGGCGGAAAACGGCACCATCTCGCCACTGCTATTGCGCACATACCACTTGTTCAGATCCTCGGGCAGCATGCGCGAGTCGGGTTGACCCTGCACATACACCCGCTTGACGCGACCCCGGTCGAGAAAGTCGTTGACGTAGGAACTGCCCCAAGCCGTCGACAGCGTGCTGTTGATGTCAGCGATCGCCACGCCCAGCGCACGGGCCTTTTCCCGGTCGATATTCAACTGGTACTGCGGCTGATCGACCATGCCGTTCAAGCGCGTACCGACCAGGATAGGACTCTTGGCGGCCTCGGCCAGGAACTGGTCCCGCGCTTCGGCGAGCTTTTCATGCCCCAGACCGGCTCGGTCCATCAGCTGAAAATCAAAGCCCGAGGCGTTGCCCAGCTCCATCACCGCGGGCGGCGCGAACGCGGCGACGCGCGCATCGTGCAAGTTCGTGGCGAAAAAGGCGTTCGCGCGTTGTGCCAGCGCCGCGACCTTCTGATCGGCGTTGGGCCGGTCCGCCCAGTCGCGCAGCTTGATGAACATGATGGCCGAGTTCTGACCACGTCCGCCAAAGCTAAAACCATGCACCGCAAACACCGATGCCACGACATCTTTCTCATCCTCGAGCAGATACCGGGTCGCCTCACGCACCGTCGCACTGGTGCGTTCCGCTGTCGCCCCCGTGGGCGCCTGCACTTGGACAAACAGGATGCCCTGGTCTTCGTCGGGCAGAAAGGACGTCGGAATCTGCGTGAAGAGAAAGCCCATCCCCAGCACGAGCAGCGCGTAAATCACCATCAGGCGTTTCGTGCGTCCCAAGCCACGCGCGACCGAGTTGGCGTAGCGACGGTTAGAGCTCTCGAACATCCGGTTAAACCAACCGAAGAACCCTGTCTTGGCACCATGATGGCCCTTTGGAATCCGCTTGAGCATGGTCGCGCACAAGGCCGGCGTAAAGACGATCGCCACCAACACCGACAGCGTCATCGCCGCCACGATAGTGATGGAAAACTGTCGATAGATCACGCCCGTCGATCCGCCAAAAAACGCCATCGGCACAAACACCGCGGACAGCACCAGGCCAATACCTACCAGCGCACCGGTAATCTGCTCCATGGACTTGCGGGTGGCCTGTTTGGGCGACAACCCCTCCTCCGCCATTACGCGCTCGACGTTCTCCACCACCACGATCGCATCATCCACCAGCAGACCGATCGCCAGCACCATGGCGAACATGGTGAGCGTGTTGATGGTGTAGCCGAACGCCGCCAGCACCGCGAACGTGCCCAGCAGCACCACCGGCACGGCCAGCGTGGGAATCAGCGTGGCGCGGAAGTTCTGCAGGAACAGATACATCACGAGGAACACCAGAATGATGGCCTCGATCAGCGTATGAATCACGCTCTCGATCGACAGGGATACGAAGGGCGAGGTGTCATAGGGATAGACGACCTCCATCCCCGGCGGGAAGTAAGGCTTCAGCCCTTCGATGGTCTTGCGCACGGCCTCGACGGTATCCAGCGCGTTCGCGCCGGGCGCGAGCTTGATGCCCAGGCCCGTGGCGGGTGTGCCGTTATAGAAGCTGTCGATCGCGTAGTTCTGCGCACCCAGCGACACGGTCGCCACATCGCGCAGTCGCACTTGCGATCCGTTCGGGTTGACCTTGAGCAGGATATCGCCGAACTCTTCGGCCGTCTGCAAACGCGTTGGCCCGATGATGGTCGCATTCAATTGCTGCCCACGCACCGAAGGCAAGCCACCCAAGGCGCCAGAGGACACCTGCACGTTCTGCTCTTCGATCGCGCGCACCACATCGTTGGTGGTGAGCTGGAAGTTCAACAGCTTGGCCGGATCCAGCCAGATCCGCATCGCGTACTGCGATCCAAATAGCTGAAAATCGCCCACGCCTTGCGTGCGGCTGATCGGGTCCTGCACGTTGGCGGCCACATAGTTGGCCAAGTCTTCCTTGGCCATGCTGCCGTCGGTCGAGATAAAGCCAGCAAAGATCAGAAAGTTCTTGGTCGCCTTGGTGACGCGGATACCTTGCTGCTGCACTTCGCGCGGCAACAACGGTTGCGCCACCGCCAACTTGTTCTGCACCTGCACCTGAGCCGTATCCGGATCAGTGCCCTGCTTGAACGTCAGCGTCACGCTCATGCTGCCGTCGGAGTTACTTTCCGACGTCATATAGCTCAGGTTATCGATGCCGTTCATCTGCTGCTCGATCACCTGAACCACGCTGTCTTGCACGGTCTGGGCGGACGCACCCGGGTAGTTCACCTGAATGCTGATCGCGGGCGGCGCGATATTCGGATACTGCGCCACCGGAAGCGCCAGGATCGACAGCACGCCCGCCAACATCAGAACGATGGCGATGACCCAGGCAAAGACCGGCCGGTCAATAAAAAACTTGGCCATGCGGGCTCCTTACTTGGTCGCGCCAGCGGACGGCGCGGCATCGGCCGCCGCGGCATTCGCGCCCTGGGGCTCGAAGGGCTTGGCCACCACTTCCACCCCGGGTCTCACGCTTTGCAGACCTTCGACGATGACGCGATCGCCCGCCTGCAGGCCCTCGGTAACCAACCACTGATCGCCGATGGCGCGGTCAGTCTTGAGCGTGCGCAATTCAACCTTGTCCTCGGCATTGACGACGAGCGCGGTGGCTTGGCCGCGCTGATTACGCGTCACGCCGCGCTGCGGCACGAGCAGGCCTTCGGGCGCGACGCCCTCCAGGATGCGAGCACGCACGAACATGCCCGGCAACAGCTTGTGGTCGGGATTCGGGAACACCGCGCGCAGCGTTACCGAGTCGGTGCCTTCATCTACGGTGACTTCAGAGAACTCGAGTTTTCCTTCCAGGCTGTAGGGTTGGCCATTGGCCAACACCAATGACACTCGCGCCGAATCCTTGCTCATATCACGCTGCAATAAGCCACTCTCGATCGCATCGCGCAGGCGCAGCAGTTCGACGCTGGACTGTGTGACATCAACATAAACGGGATCGATCTGCTGAATAAAAGCCAACGGCTCGGCTTGATTGGCCGTCACCAGCGCCCCCTCCGTCACAGACGAACGCCCGATAATGCCGTCGATGGGCGACAGGACTTGGGTGTAGACCAGGTTGATCTGTGCGGTCTCCAGGGCCGCCTTCGCAGCCGCTACATCGGCCGCGGCTTGATCGCGGGCCGCCACGGCATCGTCATAGGCCTGCCGGCTGACTGCGCGCGTCTCGGTCAAGGGCTTATAGCGTTGCACGAGCAGCGTGGCCGTCTTCAACTGCGCCTGCGCGCGCGCCAGTGCGGCTTTCTGGCTGTTGTAGCTGGCTTGATATAACGCGGGGTCGATCTGATAAAGCGCCTGTTCGGCCTTCACCTGGCCGCCCTCGGTAAAAAGCCGCTTCTTGATGATACCGCTGACCTGCGGGCGAACCTCGGCCACGCGGTAGGGCGAAGCGCGGCCAGGCAGCTCCGTCGTCAGCACCACTGGCTGTGTGCGCAGCGTCACGACACTGACTTGCGGCTTGCCCGCAGGCGGTGGCGCAGCCTTCTCGCCACATGCCGACAGTACCAGCGTCGTCACAGCGAGAGTCAACAAAGCGGCGCCGCGCCGCAATCCAGAGCAATTCATACGATCCTTTCCGAGCTTTTTTACCGGCCACCTTGCGAGGGGGCCCGCCACTATCCGTGCGTGATCCAGACGGACGCAGTGCAATATGTTGCACTGCGCAACGCGCTATTTTGCTTTATGCCAATTCAGAAACAAAGTAGGGACACGGCAAAACATCATCCCATATATGGAATAATCAACGATTCTTCACAACGACTAACCCACCGATGAAACGCCTGCAAGGGATGGAGCTCTTTGTCGAGGTGGCAAAAACCTGCAATTTCGGGCGCGCCGCTGACAATCTGGGCATCCCACGATCCACCTTGTCCCGACAGGTGGCAGAGCTGGAGCGTTCGCTAGGACTGCAGCTGCTGAGCCGCACCACGCGTAAAGTCGAGCTGACTGAAGCCGGCAAGCTGTATTTCGAACGCTGCCAGCGCATCGTCGCCGAAGCCCAGGTGGCGCACGAAGAGCTACAGAATCTCGTACAGACGCCGTCGGGCCCCTTGCGCGTCAATATGCCCGCGGATTTCGGCACCGACTTTTTGGCAGAAGCGTTTCTCGAATTCGCCGAGCATTATCCCGAGGTCACGTTTTACCTGGACCTCGCCAGTCCCGAACATGCGGGACGCGTATTCCAGACCTGCGATATTTCCATCGAGATCGGCGCCCTGCCCGATTCCACGCAAATCGCACGCATGTTGGGGCGTCTGTCGGCGCATCTGTATGCCTCGCCCGAATACCTGGCGCGTCATGGCGTGCCTAAGCACCCCAGCGACTTGCAACACCATGAGTGTATCGAATTTCGCGCCGACAACGGTCGCGTCACCCGCTGGCCGCTATCGCGCGGGGATGAGTATATCGAGATCACCCCGGGCAAGCGCTTTTCCGTCAACAGCATGGCGATGGTGCGCAGCCTGGCCTCGTTGGGCGCGGGAATCGCGATACTGGGCCCGGCGCGCAGCGTTTTGCAGGACGTCGCCGAGCAGCGCCTGCAACGGGTCTTGCCGGAATGGAGCGCCGGGCCTTTCCCCGTCCACGCAGTGACCGATACGCGTCTGCTACCCGCCAAGACCCGAATATTCATCGAGTTTCTGATCGAACGACTGCGCGATGGACGCTTGGTCTATCAGGAGACGGCCGATTTATCGCTGTAGGACGCCGGGCCGCACAGCGCCGCGCATCTGCGGTCACGTCATCAGAACTGTTCATCTGGGCGCAGATAGCGCCATTGGCCAAGCGGCAAATCGCCCAGCCTCACGCGGCCGATGCGCACGCGCTTGAGACCCACCACGCGCAATCCGACCAGTTCGCACATACGGCGAATCTGGCGTTTTTTTCCTTCGCGGAGAATGAAGCAAAGCTGGTCTTCGTTCTGCCACCGGACTTTTGCGGGACGCAGGGGCTTGCCATCGAGCGACAGACCATGATTGAGCAGCGCCAGACCGCCCTCGCTAAGGCGTCCTTGCACACGTACCAGATATTCCTTATCGACATCGGAGTCCTCGCCGATGAGCTGCCGCGCGATACGTCCGTCCTGCGTCAGCACCAAGAGGCCTTGCGAATCGATATCCAGCCGGCCGGCCACGGCCAGCCCTTGCAAATGACTGCGCGAGAAACGCAGCGGCGAGCGGTCGCGCGCATCTCGCGTGCGCGCGTCGATAAGCGCCGCCGCCGGGGTATAGCCTTTTTCGGCCTGGCCGGATACATAGCCCACGGGCTTATTGATCAGAATCGTCACGCGCGAGGTTTGCTGAGCCTTGGCCGCACGATCCAGCGTGATGACCTGATCCGGGAAAGCGCGCGCGCCGAGTTCGGATACCACGACGCCATCGACCTTTACCCAACCACGTTCGATGTAGCTGTCGGCCTCGCGACGCGAGCACAGGCCGCGTTCGGCCATCAATTTCGAGATTCTGACTTTTTCCATATGCCTGGTTGGTTGCGCCGGCGGCTCACGGTGTATCTGTGCGGGCCGACTAGCCGCTATTTTAGGCCCAGGCGGCAAGGCGCCCCGGAACCCACCGCGCAAGCGCACTGTCACGTCCGCCGGGCGCAGCGCTTGCGACACGTCCATCCGAACCTCCATCGCCCTCGTCCACTGCCCAGTCTTGGCATAATTAAGGGTATGACACAGACTCTTCCTCTCGCAGCGGGCTGGCACGGCCGCGTGCCGCCATCCTTATCACCGGCACACAAGTATTGGTTAATGCGCCCGGGCGCCTTGACGGCGGGCTTGCGGCAACTGGGCAAGATGGATCTGCGCGTGTTGCGCGAATACGCCGATGGTGCGCCGCTAGACGAGGCCCGGGCGATGGGCCTGGCGGTCAACACGCCGGTATGGATACGCGAAATCCTGATGTCGGTCGACGGCGTGGACAGTGTCGTGGCGCGCAGCCTCACGCCGCTCACCGCGTCGCATGGGGTTTGGCAAGGCATGCGTCGGCTGCTCACGCGTCCATTGGCCGACATGCTTTATCACGATCGTTCGATTGTGCGGTCGCCCTTCGTGTGCCGGAGGCTGGCTTCGCCCGTACCCTTTTACGCGACGGCGCGTTCGGTGCAAACTGACGCCGATCTGCGCGCATTATGGGCTCGTCGTTCGGTATTCTGGCGCTATGGACAACCGCTACTGGTCGCGGAATGTTTTCTACCCGAATTCTGGGACCTGGCCACGCAGCAATGCTGAAATGATCTAGCGATCTTCATGCCATGTCCGGCTTCGCAGCGGCGCGGCGGATTTAGCGCCAGACCTCTGGCACGACCGTGACTTCGCCCTTCACGCTGGAGACAAAGGCTTCGCCGTCTTGCACGTTGATGTTGACGACCATGGTGCGTTCCGCCAGCGCGGCCATCTCGCGCGTTTGCGCCGATGGCAAATGCACCACGCGCAGATTGCGCGCGCGTTCGAGTTTGTTGCGCACGCCTTCCCACCAGACAGAGCTGGCATGGCCGCCATAGCAGTACACCACCACCTGCTGCGCGCGGCCGCAAGCCTTGAGGATACGACGCTCGTCCGGCTGGCCGACTTCGATCCAAAGATCAATAGCGCCCGTCAGGTCTTTTAGCCAGACGTCGGGTTCATCCGTTTCGCTCAGTCCCTTGGTGAACGCCAGGCCATCTTGCGCGTGCAGGCCGAAGGCGAGCAATCGCACCATCATTCGTTCGTCGGTCTCCGAGGGATGACGCGCGATCGTCAGCGCGTGGCTGTCGTAATAGTGCCGATCCGTATCCGCGATATTCAGGTCGGCTTTGTAAATCGTCGCGCGCAGGGCCATGGCAGAGTCGACGGCATGACCGTCTTTAAAAAAGCGCTAATCATACCCGCTAGCTCCTAAGTGCTATGGCAGCCGCGGCGACATGGCGCGCTCACGGCCCAGGCGCCCCGCGAGCCATCGCGTTTCGCGATGGCCGGTTGACGATTCACGAATTGCCTCTTCGCGCTGCTTCTCCGAACATATGCGGCTAAAACCAGACATCAGGCCCAGCCAATCCGCCTGACCACTCGGAGACAGACATCGTGACCCTCCCCGACAAGGTTGACATCGTGGAAGTGGGGCTACGCGACGGGCTGCAGAGCGAGCCCGAGTTCGTGCCTACTGAAACCAAGGTCGAAATGCTCAACGCGCTCATCGATGCCGGCGTCCGGCATTTTGAGGCGACCTCGTTCGTATCGCCCCGCGCCGTGCCACAGCTGCGCGATGCCCAGGAGGTGCTCGCGGGCGTCCACAAACGACCCGGCGTCGTGCTGGCGGCGCTCGCGCCTAACCGCAAAGGCGTCGAGCGCGCGCTGCAGTCGCAAGCGGACGAGGTGGTAGTGTTTGTGTCGGCTTCGCAGACTCACAACCAAAAGAACCTGAACCGCCCCATCGAAAAGTCGCTGCAAGATATCGAAGAAATCGCCGAATTATTAGGCGATCAGCCGATGAAACGTAAAGGCGCAATCGCCGTCGCTTTCGGCTGCCCATTTGAGGGCGACGTGGATCTCGCCACGCTGAAGACGATTTTCCGCCAGTTTCATCGTTTGGGTTTCGATGGCGTGACGCTTGGTGACACCACCGGCATGGCCACCCCCGCATTGGTTCGCCGCACCGTCGAAGCGCTGCGGGCCGAAGCGCCGGACATGAACATCTCGCTGCACTTTCACAATACGCGAGGCATCGGACTGGTGAATGTGGTCGAAGGACTACGAGCAGGCATTACCTCGTATGAATCATCCCTAGGCGGACTGGGCGGCTGTCCCTTCGCGCCGGGAGCGACCGGCAATATCTGCACCGAAGATCTCGTCTATCTGTTAGACGAGATGGGCATTGATAGCGGGATCGATCTGCGCGCGCTGATCGACGTGGCGCAGCGGCTCGAACGTGTCATCGGCCGCAAGCTGCCCGGTCAGCTCATGAAGGCCGGGCCACGGCTACGGCTCTACGATGTCGAGGCGGTGGTATCGGCCGTGGGTTAGAAGCAAGACGCGCGCTAGATTCAATCTTTACGCTTTACGGAAAAGAAATACGCATATGCCGCTGACTGGAATCCGGGTACTCGACCTCACGCGCATTATTTCGGGGCCCTACTGCAGCTCGATCCTCGCTGACATGGGCGCCGAAGTCATTAAGATCGAACCGCCCGGCGAGGGCGATCCCGTGCGTCATCAGGGTGTCATCCGCAATGGCTTGAGCTGGTACTTCGCCAACTACAACCGCAACAAGCAATCTGTCACGCTAGATCTGTATAGCCAGGAAGGCAAAGATATTCTGCGTGCCCTGATCCCAAGCTGTGATGTGATCGTCGAAAATTACCGGCCGGGCATCATGGACAAGATGGGCTTTGGCGAGGCCGAACTAAAGGCTTTAAAACCCGACATCATTCACTGCAGCATCAATGGGTTCGGCACCTCCGGTCCCTATCGCGACCGGCCATCGTTCGACTTCATTGCCCAGGCCATGAGCGGATTCATGAGCCTCAATGGCGTAGAGGACGACCCGCCATTACGCGCAGGCCCGCCCATCAGCGATTTGGTGGCGGGCATGAATGGCGCGATTGGTATTCTGGCAGCGTTGTTGCGGCGCGAGCGCACGGGTAGGGGCGAGGCCATCAGCGTCAGCTTGCTCAGCAGCATGGTCGCCCTATTGAGCTTTCACGCCTCCAATTACTTTGCCGATGGCAAGATTCCAGCGCGCACGGGCAACGATCATGGCATCGTCGCTCCGTACGGCCTGTTCGCGACGGCTGACGGGCAGGTCGCCATCGCGCCGTCGAACGACACGATGTATTACAAGCTGCTGGACGCCCTCGATCTGCGGCACCTCCGGGAGGACCCCGCGTTTCGCACCAATGCGGATCGGATGCGCAACCGCGAAGCCATCAAGACCGTCGTCGAATCGCGCACCCGGGAAAACACCAGCCAGTATTGGATAGACCGGCTCAATGCCTTTGGCGTACCCTGCGGACAGGTGAAAAACATGCAGGAGGTCTTTGACGACCCGCAGGTTGTCGATCAGGAAATGATGATCTCGGTGCCTCACGAGAACGGCGACGAGGTGCGTATGCTCGGATTTCCCGTCAAATTCGATCAGGCCCCGTGCCGCATCAGTCGCCCGACGCCCGCATTAGGTGCCGATACTGACGCGGTATTGACATCATTAGGGTTATCTACCCAAGAGATCGAGTCGCTGCGCCAAGCCAAAAAGATTTAAGCCGGGCGTAGTATTACGCCATCATGAAACAACGCTGACACCGCATGATCAGCGCGAAAAACATCTAGGAGACAGACATCATGTTACGTCGCACCTTCCTCGCAAGCTGCTGCATGGCCTTGGCGCTACCCGCCTTCGCCCAAAACAACTATCCCGAGCAGCCCATCCGTATCATCGTGCCATTCACGCCGGGCGGCGGCACTGATTTTCTGTCGCGCACGGTGGCGGCGAAGCTCTCGGAATCGGCCAAATGGAATGTGGTGGCGGAAAACCGCGCGGGCGCGGGTGGCACGGTGGGCATTTCCGCTGCCGCGCGCGGGCGACCCGATGGCTACGAACTGGTCATGGGTCAAACCGACAACCTCGCCGTCGCGCCGTCGCTCTACAGCAAGTTGAGCTACGACCCGATCAATGATTTCCAGCCAATCGGTATCGTGGGCGAAGCGCCCCTCATCGTCGTCGCCGGAAAGAACAGCCCGTATAAAACGCTGGATGATCTGATCCAGGCGGCCAAAAAGGCCCCGGGCACGATTAATTATGGATCGCCGGGCGCCGGCACGATCACGCACTTGGCCGCTGAACTCCTGCAGCAAAAAGCCGGAATCAAGTTAGTGCATGTGCCTTATAAAGGTTCAGGGCCGGCGATGACGGACTTGCTGGGCGGTCAGGTGCCGGTGATTTTCACCTCTATCCCGTCATCGGCCCCACAGATCAAATCGCAAAGCGTGATCCCGCTTGCCGTCACGTCGCCCAAGCGCAGTCCCGCTATGCCCGACGTGCCTACCGTGGCCGAATTAGGCTACCCGGATTTCGATGTGCGTGTCTGGTATGGCCTGCTCGCACCGGCCAAGACCCCACAGCCCGTGATCGAAAAGGTAAACGCCGAGTTGAATAAAATCCTGGCGCTTCCCGATATTCAGAATGCGTTGGCGGCGCAAGGCGCAACCGCCATGCCCACCACCCCACAAGAATTTGCCGCAACGATCAAGAACGATCTGGGCAAATGGAAACCCGTGATCCAAGCCGCTAATTTGAAGCTGGATTAATCCCGGGTTCCATCACGCGCCAGCCCTAGGCCGCCACCCGCAGGTGGCGCTTGCCGCGCCTGGTAGGCGTCGCCGGCGGGCTGAGCAAGCTGCTTGGCACGCCGGCCAGCTCCGCCACCTCTCCACGCTGACTCAGCTGGCCCGGCAACACCCAACTCCTTCCATCCGAGCATTCGGACTCGCGAACTTGTTGGGCCAAACGCATCGCCTCGAATTCCGCACGCTCACGCGTCGAGCACATCAGCGGTGAAAAACGGGTGAAGCTGAACGTGCGCTCGCCATCGCGCCCGATCACTTCCACACATCCTCGGTATTGCCCCGCATCCATTTCATGAACCCGTGGGCGTATCGTATAGCTCACCGGGCAAGCAAACGCTGAATGAGTGTCCATAGCCGATCTCCCTAACGATGTCCTACGCTTTCAGGGTAGATCAGGATTACTGGAGAGGCGGTGCGGTTTTGCAATGTTTGAGAACGATTACCCTCGCGTTACATTCGTCATAATTCAACACATGAGTCCGTTTGCGAGGGAAAGGCGGCTGTTCCCCCGCCGTGTGGCCCATTTACCGGCCAGCGCCCCGCTGCCCACGACCCCGCGCTCGCGAGGACACGCTTTCGGCCACTTGCGCCGCCATGCTATGGCCTGTTGTCGCCGCGCCGCGTTCCGGCTCATACACATTAACCGGTGCGGCGCTCTCCTGCAGCCCGCCAGGATTTGCTTCGCGCGGGCCACGCGATGGGTTGGGAGACAAGCGCCGACCGCGCTTGCGCTTGCTGGGTACCGTGGCGAAATCCGACGTATACAGATCCCAGCACGAGAAAAACAAGGCCGCCACCAAAGGCCCGATCACAAATCCGTTCAATCCGAACAGGCCCATGCCGCCCAACGTAGAAATCAACACCACGTAATCGGGCAGCTTGGTATCCTTGCCCACCAGCACGGGTCGCAACACGTTGTCGACCATGCCGATCACCAGCACGCCATAAAGCGCCAACGCAATGCCCTGCCATGTCGCGCCGCTGACCAAGAAATACACGGCGACCGGTCCCCAGACCAACCCCGCGCCGATCGCGGGCAGCAAGGACAAAAACGCCATCACCACGCCCCACAACACGGGACCCTGGATGCCCAGCACATAAAAGATCACACCGCCTAGTGCACCCTGAGCGGCCGCCACGGCAATATTGCCTTTAACCGTGGCCCGGATCACCGTGGTGAACTTGCGCAACAAAAGCATCTTGTGCCCGTCGTTCAAGGGAATCGCTTCTCTGACTCGCGCGGCGACAATCGAGCCATCGCGCAACAAGAAGAAAAGCAAATACAGCATCACGCCAAAACTCACGATGAACTCGGCCGTGTTCTGTCCGATGTTCACCGCCTGTGTGGCGAGAAATTGGCTTGCCTGCATGGCTCCTTCGGTAAGCCGGTCTTGCAGGCTGGATAAATCGCTCACGCCAAAGCGTGCCAGCATACTTTGCACGCTGGCAGGCATGGCATCGAGGATTTGCTGCACGTAAGAGCCGAAATTCAGGTTGCCGGACTTCACGCGCTCGTACAGATTGGCGCCCTCTTGCACCAGCGAGCCCGCGATGAAGATCACCGGCACGATGACAACGATGAGCACCACCAGCAATGAGATCGATGCCGCGACGTTACGCCGGCTGCCCAGTTTGGCGGCAATGCGCCGGTGAATGGGCGCAAATAGAATGGCCAGAATAGCGCCCCAGAATACGGCGCCGTAGAGTGGCCACAGGATCCAGGCAAAAGCGACCGAGACGGCCACCAAAAGAATAAGAAAAGGTCGGTAGTGCTGGCTAGAACCGTTCATGACGCGTGTTTCCAGGCGCGGCACCGGCCGCGGGTGCTCCATTGTACAAACGCCTGGCCATCGTCTTGGTCAATAAGATTGCAGTTCCTGCAGCCGCGCCGTCGCCGCCTCGATCGCGTCGGTATGCCCGTTGAGTTTCTCCAGAAGCTGATTAAGATCGCGCTGTACCGACGGGTCGCGCACTGCGGCGGTATCTCCGTCGGTGATCAACTGATCAGCGTGCGCTTGCAGATAATCCGCGACCGATAAAGTGTCGTTGAGCGCGGCCAATGCCACCAGGGTCATGGCTTCGAGCTCCGCCATCGAAAAGGTGACCGTTTTATTGAAGGCTGCGTCGTAAACCGCCCGCAGATCCGCGGGTTGATCCCATTCTGCTTGCGACGCCCGCGCGCGTTCAACAGCGAGGCGCAGGGACTGCAAGCCGTTGGTCAGGGCACGGCGATCGGCGCGCAAGATTTCGTGGCGCGCCTGGATCTGCGCGACCGACCCCAATCGCTCATGATCGAAGGTATTGGCCAGATGCAGTACCTGTGTCTGCGCCAGCGCTTGGAAATCGTTGAGCACTGCGTACTGTTCAGCGTACTGGCCCAATGCTTCGCGCTGGTTTTCATCGAGCTCCGGCACGCGCGCACCGGGCGCGTCCACCACTTGCGTCTGCAGCCAGGCGATAAACGCGGCGCGCTCCTCGGGCTCCTTGTTCGTACAAGCGACGAGAATCAGACTGGAAAACGCCAGCACGAGCAATCTATAGGCAATCCGCATGATGTTTGTTCTTTAATCTTTAACAAAATGGCTGATTCGCGCGGGGCAAATGGATGCATCGACCCCGGACGCGCGAGCCAGGTGCCCTACCCTACAATATGTGAATGAATTCATCCACCACACCTCAACCAACCGACTCCCGCGAAACGCCGCCATGGGGCTACACGCATCCCGATTGCAAAGGCTCGTCCGCGTTTCTATTTTTCGTCTCTGACCTTGCGCGCGTGGTCAACGAGGCACTGTCCGGCCGCGCGCTGGACAATGCCAGCATGACGGTCGCGCAAGACGCGGTCGATGCCCTGGTTCAAAAATACATCGACATCGAAGCCGCTCCCGCCGCCTTCCGCGGACAACGCATCTTGTTGAAGCTGGAACCGGCCCAAGGTGGCCGCGGCCCGCAGGTGGCGTTGCAGATGTCCCCCGAGTTGGAAGATCAGATCATCGAGGCGCAACGTCTCGCTCAGCATCAAAGCGCGTTAAAGCAGTAAATTTTACCCTGGCCCGATGGGTCAGGGCAGAAAATGCTTGCGCGATCTATCGCTTTTCGATAAAATTTAAAAACTGCTGTTCAGGCGCCCTGGGTTGGTCAGGCAATAATGCCGACCTACTACTAAAACCCATATGTAACCCGGGTAGCCCTACGCGAATACCACGTGTGTGTTTCGCACATAACGCGCTGGGCGCGTTTCACCCCTTCAGCTTGAAATTCTTCCCCGCTTTCACCCGGGGACTGCCGTAGCATCTTGTCTGTTGCTCATCCTGGGCACGATGATTGCTATAGCCGGATGGCTGTCCTTGCCTGGCTCTTTTTGAAGTCCGTTGAGGCCTGTCATCGCATTTCCATAATGACAATTCAAAATAGGATCATCATGACTCAAACCATTCGCCCCATCACCCCGTCGGATCTGCTGCCCCGCCGCGCCAAGAGCCAAATCGACCAAACGCCCATCCATATCGGCGACACCGTCG
Organism: Bordetella sp. 02P26C-1; assembly: GCF_009763255.1. Taxonomy (GTDB): domain Bacteria; phylum Pseudomonadota; class Gammaproteobacteria; order Burkholderiales; family Burkholderiaceae_B; genus Bordetella_A. The sequence goes on from NZ_WSJB01000032.1 coordinate 134,498, forward strand.
TATTGCGCCCGGCCAATGGCCCGGATATCCGCGCCACGGTGATTTACAACGCGCCCATCAACGGCACGGTCACGTATACGACAGACGTCGTTCGTTGCGGCCGCCCCGATCAGCCGGGCATGCGCATCCGCTTCCGTCACGAACATGTTCATCGCATCGAGTCGGTACGCCAGGCTGCTGCCTAATATCCTAGTGTCGCTATGGCGGGCGGCTCGCCCGCTTGGTGTTCTACCGCCCTGGTTGCACGGCGTCGAGTCGGTCGGATGACCGATTTTTTGCGCTCCAGTGGCGTGATAAAGTGGCCTCCTCTTAATTGAGTATGTCCACGTCATGCCGTCACCTCGCTCAAGCGTCCGGATCTGGGACCTTCCCACACGTCTATTCCATTGGGCATTAGCCGTCTGCGTCATCGGCGCGTACGTGAGCGTAAAGCTCGGCGGCTTATACATGGACTGGCATGTACGGTTTGGTCTTGCCACGCTCGGACTGGTGACCTTCCGTTTGATCTGGGGCTTCGTTGGGCCGCGTTACGCGCGTTTTTCCAGCTTTGTGCGCGGCCCTGCCGCGCTCGGCCGTTATCTGCGTGGCCAAGCCCCTGTCGCGGGACATACTCCGCTGGGCGCCCTCTCGGTGATCGCCATGCTGGCCATCATTGCGTTTCAGGCCGTCAGCGGTCTTTTTGTGAGCGACGACATCCTGACCCAAGGCCCGCTCCATGGACGCGCTCCCGAAGCACTGGCATCGTGGTTCGCGTCTTGGCACCATCGTAATGAATGGATCATCGTGGGTCTGGTGGCGCTGCACCTCTGCGCCATACTCTGGTACGTCTGCGTGAGGCGCAAACGCCTGGTGCGTCCAATGATCACCGGGGATGCCCAAGCCACCGACCTGCCGCCTGGCACGCCGCCCTCACAAGACGGGCTCATGCTGTGGTTGCGCGCACTCGTGGTTGCGGCCCTCGCCACGGCACTCGTGCTGTGGATCCAGTCATTGGAATTGGTGGCGGACTTTAGCTTTTCTTAACCCGCGCCCCAAATCAATAATGATGAAAAACCCCGTGACGTTCTCACGGGGTTTTTTCATCTGTTATTTCTTCGCCCGGTAGCTGTCGTGGCAGGACTTACAGCTCGCGCCGACGTTACCAAACGCGGCGCGCACTTTATCCAGATCGCCGGAGTCGGCGGCTGTCTGGAGCTTGGCGATGTTTTCCTTGAAGGCATCGCGTTTTTGCGCAAAGCCGGATGCGTCGGACCAGACCTCGGGCCGCGCGTCTCCGCCTTCCGTGCCGGGCCCGAAGGCGGCCCACGGCAGCTCGGATAGCGTGCTCAGAAGCTTCACGTTGTTTTTGATCGCCTCGGCGTCATAGGGTGCCTGCCCCTTGACCACCGGCTGCATGCGGCCAAAATGCGATGCAATCAGCGTCAGCGCCGCTTGCCGATACTTCACCGCATCGGCCGGCTTGGCGAACTGGGCCGCAGCCGGAGCCGTCCACGAGGACAAGGCAAACGTACAAGCCGCAAGGGCCAGCGCAGAAAACGACTTCATGGAAACCTCCGGAAAAAAGAGGGCCGACATACGCCGGCCCAGATCATTCATGCCCTGACGGCAGCAGTGACTATACCGCGCGACTAGACTTCGCGCGCGAGTTTCGCGGCCAGGCCAATGTAGGAACGCGGCGTCATCTCCAACAGGCGCGCACGGGCGTCATCAGGCAATTCCAGACCGCTGATGAATTCGCGCAACGCCGATTCAGTAATGCCCTTGCCACGCGTGAGCGCCTTGAGCTGCTCGTACGGTTGCGGCAGGCCATAACGGCGCATGACCGTTTGCACGGGCTCGGCCAGGACTTCCCAGCAGGCGTCGATATCGGCGTCGATGGCAGCGGCGTTGACTTCCAGTTTGCCCAGACCACGCAGGCAGGAATCCCAAGCCACCAGGCTATAGCCGAAGCCCACGCCCAGGTTACGCAACACCGTCGAATCGGTCAGGTCACGCTGCCAGCGCGAAACGGGCAACTTCTCCGAGAGGTGACGCAGCACGGCGTTGGCCAGGCCCAGGTTGCCTTCGGAGTTTTCGAAGTCGATCGGGTTGACCTTGTGCGGCATGGTCGACGAACCGACCTCGCCTTCTTTCAGGCGCTGTTTGAAATAACCCAGCGACACATAGCCCCAGATGTCACGGTCCAGATCCAGGATGATGACGTTGGCGCGAGCCACGGCATCGAACAGCGCCGCCATCCAGTCGTGCGGCTCGATCTGGATGGTGTGACGGTTCTGGGTCAGGCCCAGGCCGTTCAACACGCGGGCGCTAAAGGCCGGCCAGTCGATTTCCGGGTAAGCGGACAGGTGGGCGTTGTAGTTGCCGGTCGCGCCATTGAGCTTGGCCAGGGGCTCGACAGCCTCGATGGCGGCGATGGCGCGTTGCAGACGGGCGGCCACGTTGGCGAATTCCTTGCCCAGCGTGGTGGGGCTGGCCGGCTGGCCGTGGGTGCGCGACAGCAGCGGCTGGTCGGCCTGTTGCTGCGCCATCTCGTTGAGCTTGTCGGCGATCTCGCGCAGGCGCGGCACGATGACATCGGCGCGGGCGCGCTTGAGCATCAAGGCGTGCGAGGTATTGTTGATGTCCTCGGACGTGCAGGCAAAGTGGATGAATTCCGCGGCGCGGGCGAGTTCTTCGTCACCGGCGACCTTTTCTTTCAGCCAGTACTCGACCGCCTTGACGTCATGGTTCGTCGTGCGCTCGATATCTTTGATACGCGCGGCGTCAGCCTCGGAGAAATCGCTCACCAACTGGGCAAGACGGTCACGGGCGCCTTGCGAAAAGCTAGGCAGTTCGGGCAGGCCGGCGTCGGACAAGGCGACCAGCCAGGCGACTTCCACCTCGACGCGGTGCGCCATGAAGCCGGCTTCGGACAACAGGCCGCGCAGCGCGTCGCCGCGCGATGCATAGCGGCCGTCCAGCGGCGAAAGAGCGTTAAGATGACTGATCTGGTCGGCGATATGCATGGCGTTGTGAAAAAAAGTAAAAGTGGTGCAACCCGCGATTTTATCATTGAGGGCGCACAGGTCCGCCCGAAAAGGATGCCGGTAAGCCCGCTTTGCAGTAGAGTTAGGTCTGTGCCTGCTATACTTCGGCCGCTTTCCGACTTCGCCTGTGGCTCCCATGAAACTGATCGGTTCTCTCACTAGCCCTTACGTTCGCAAAGTACGGGTCGTCATGGCCGAGAAAAAGCTGGACTACCAGCTTGAAATCGAAAATGTATGGTCACCCGACTCGCAGATCCAGACGTTCAATCCGTTGGGTAAGGTCCCGTGCCTGGCCATGGAAGATGGCGGCACGCTGTTTGATTCCCGCGTGATCGTGGAATACCTGGACACGCTTTCCCCGGTGGCGCGCTTGATCCCGCCCTCGGGCCGCGAGCGTGCGGCGGTCAAGTGCTGGGAAGCCATCGCCGACGGTTTGCTGGACGCGTGCGTATTGATCGTGCGCGAAAACATGCGCCCCGAGGCCCAGCGCAGCCAGGACTGGATCGATCGTCAATACGGCAAGATCGATGCGGCGCTGCACGCCATGGAAGAAAGCCTGGGCGAACAACCCTATTGCATGGGAATCAACTACGGGCTCGCCGATATCGCCGTGGGCTGTGCGTTGGGCTATCTGGACCTGCGCTTCCCGCACCTGAACTGGCGTGATTCGCACCCCAATCTGACGCGCCATTACGAAAAAGTGTCGGCCCGTCAGTCGTTCATCGACAGCGCACCACCCGCTGTATAAATCGAAGGCCCCAGGTTTTATCCCCCCGATCCACCGGCCGGGCATAAAAAAACTGCAAGCAGCGAGACATCGCCGGCTTGCAGTTTTTTTATGGGCTTTCACTCCCGGCTCATACAGCCTGGCGCATCCGATCAGAGATCAAACACGCCGGGCTCCGGCGGCTAGGAGCGCCCGATCAGAGACCAAACGCCTGGACCGCCTTGAACAGCATGTAGGCCGCCAGCGCGAACAACAGTCCGGAGAACACGCGCTTGAGCGTGCTGACCGGCAAGCGATAGGCCATTTTGGCGCCCACCGGTGCCATCAATACGCTTGTGGCGACCAAGGCCAGCAGCGCGGGCCAGTAGATATAGCCCAGCATATGCGGGTAGTCGATATCCATGGTCAAGCCCGAAGCGATATAGCCGATGGTGTTGGCCAATGCGATCGGGAAACCCAAAGCGGCCGAGGTGGAGACCGCCGCGTGCAGGGCGACGTTACACCACACCATGAACGGCACCGACAGAAAGCCGCCACCCGCGCCCACCAGCCCCGACAGAAAACCGATCACCACGCCAACGGCACTGGTACCCACAATTCCCGGCATCTGACGGCTAGGCTTGGGCTTGGTGTTGCGCAGCATGCTAAAGCCCGAATACCCCACGAACAGCGCGAAGAACGTCGACAGCCAGGCAGTGCTGATGAACGCAAACGCGGCACCGCCGGACAGCAGGCCGCCCAAAATGATGCCCGGGGCCATCGCCAGGACGATCTTCCACTGGATGGTGCCCTTGCGCTGGTGAGCCCGCACGCTAGAGAGCGACGTGAACAGAATCGAGGTCATTGAGGTGGCGATCGCGGAGTGCACCACCAGTTCAAGTGGCATGCCATGCCAGGTAAACAACATCGTGAGAAACGGCACCAGCAGCATGCCGCCGCCAATCCCCAACAATCCCGCTGCAAAACCGGCAACCGCGCCCAGCGCCAGCAGGCATACCAACATCAACACATCCACATCATTCCCCTCAGGTTTACAGTGATCGAAACACGCGCACAGGCTCGGAAGCTATCCATCCTGAAAATAACGAGCGCCCGGGGGTCGCGATCAACGCGTCAGCCACACGGGCGCGAGCGCCATTGTAAGAGCCTGACGCAATGCATGCTAACGTTAACGACAGCCCAGCTGTATCAATCTGTCGCGCTCGCGATGATCCCGCCGCCTAAACAAACATCGCCGTCATAGAGCACCGCGGACTGCCCGGGGGTCACGGCCCATTGGGGCTCGGTGAACGACAGCTCGAATTGGCTGGCGTCAGCGCTCACGAGCTGGCAGGCTGCGTCCGGCTGGCGGTAGCGGGTTTTCGCCCCGTATTGCTGGACGCTTGGCGCGCGGCCGGCGATCCAACTGGCGTCCAACGCCTGCAACCCACGCGACAACAGCCAGGGATGGTCGTGCCCTTGCACCGCGTACAGCACATTGCGCTCGAGGTCTTTGCGCGCGGCATACCATGCGTCGGCAGTGCCGTCTTCGCGCTGATTGCCTTTGACGCCACCGATGCCCAGGCCCTTGCGTTGCCCCAAGGTGTAGAACGCGAGCCCATGATGACGGCCGATGCGCTTGCCCTCTGGAGTCAAAATATCGCCAGGAGCCGTGGGCAGATAACGATTCAGAAACTCGCGAAATGGCCGCTCGCCGATAAAGCAGATACCGGTAGAGTCCTTTTTTGCCGCGTTATGCAGACCGATTTCGTGCGCGATACGGCGCACCTCGGTTTTGGGTATCTCGCCCAAGGGAAACAGGGTGCGCGACAACTGCGCCTGATTCAAGCGGTGCAGGAAGTAGCTTTGGTCCTTGGTGCTATCCAGCGCTTTGAGGAGCTGATACTCCGTGCCTTGGGGGCCTTGCACCGCGCGCACGCGGGCGTAATGGCCTGTGGCGATATGGTCGGCGCCCAAGGTCATGGCGTGATCGAGAAACGCCTTGAACTTGATCTCGGCGTTGCACAACACATCGGGATTGGGCGTGCGGCCCGCGGAATATTCGCGCAGAAACTCGGCGAAAACACGGTCCTTATATTCCGCCGCGAAGTTCACGTATTCGAAATCCACGCCCACGCGATCGGCGACGCTCGCGGCGTCCAGCAGATCCTGGCGGGTCGAGCAATATTCGGAATCGTCGTCGTCTTCCCAATTTTTCATGAAAAGACCGATGACTTCGTACCCCTGTTGTTTAAGCAACCAGGCGGTGACCGAGGAATCGACGCCCCCGGACATGCCGACAACGACACGGCCCCGGGCGGAGGAGGATGGAGAAGGTAAGGACATGATGGCGGTATTTTAGCCGGTGGCTTTCCCCTGCTGACGGTAGGGTCGTTACAGACGCTGTGCAGCGCCTGCCCTTCGTGTATAACTACCCAACTGTGGAGGAGGAGCGACGATGCAGATCGGAATCCCGCGAGAATCCCGAGAGGGCGAAACTCGCGTTGCAGCGACACCCGAGACGATAAAAAAATATATAGCCGGCAAACATACCGTCGTCGTAGAACGCGGCGCCGGCCTGGCGGCGCGATATCCGGATGAGGTCTACGCCGCGGCCGGTGCGACGATGGGATCGGCGCAGGATGCTCTGGGCAGTGAACTGGTTCTGAAAGTCCGCGCGCCCGAGGGCGATGAGCTGGCGCACTTGAAACCAGGCGCTGTGGTGGTCGGGATGCTCGATCCCTATGACGAAGTGGGGATAGAGGCTTTAGCCCACACTGGCGTAACCGGCTTCGCACTCGAGGCTGCGCCGCGCATCACCCGCGCGCAGAGCCTGGATGTCCTGTCTTCGCAGGCCAACCTCGCTGGCTATAAAGCGGTATTGCTGGCGGCTCATTACTACGGGCGGCTCTTTCCCATGATGATGACCGCCGCGGGCACGGTGAAGGCCGCTCGCGTCGTCGTGTTGGGCGCCGGTGTCGCCGGTCTGCAAGCCATCGCCACCGCGAGGCGTCTGGGCGCGGTGGTGGAAGCCTCCGACGTGCGTCCCGCCGCGCGCGAGCAGGTCGAATCACTCGGTGCAAAGTTCATTGATGTGCCTTTCGAAACCGATGAAGAGCGCGCGATCGCTGAAGGCACGGGCGGCTACGCGCGCGCGATGCCGCCCGCCTGGATGGCGCGGCAGGCCGAACGGGTTGCCGAGCGATGCAAACAAGCCGATATCGTCATCACTACCGCCCTGATCCCCGGCCGCCCTGCCCCGACGCTGCTGACCGAGGAAACCGTCCAGGCCATGAAGCCTGGCTCTGTGGTCGTCGATCTCGCGGTCGAGCGCGGTGGTAACTGCCCGCTGTCCGAGCGCGACCGTGTGGTGGAAAAACATGGCGTCACGCTTATTGGCCTGACAAACCTGCCCGGCTTAGTAGCGACCGACGCATCCGCCCTCTACGCGCGCAACCTGCTCGATTTTCTCAAGCTGATCACCAATGCCGATGGGGCATTGGCAATTCAACGCGAAGACGAAATCGTCGCTGCCTGCCTGCTATGCGAAGGCGGCAATGTCATCCAAAAGCGAGGCTGAGCATGGACGCCATTAATCCAACACTGATCAACCTGATTATCTTTGTGCTGGCGATCTATGTGGGCTACCACGTGGTGTGGAACGTCACCCCCGCGCTACACACGCCCTTGATGGCTGTCACCAACGCGATTTCGGCCATCATCATCGTAGGCGCGATGCTCGCGGCCGCGCTGACCGAAGGCAACCTCGCGCGCGGCATGGGCGTGTTTGCCGTGGCATTGGCGGCTGTCAACGTGTTTGGCGGTTTTCTTGTCACGCGCCGCATGCTGGAGATGTTCAAGAAAAAGGACAAGAAGCCCACCTCGGAGCCGCGCCCATGATCTCGCTCAATGTGGTGACCCTGCTGTATCTGGTGGCCTCGGTCTGCTTTATTCAGGCGCTTAAAGGCCTTTCGCATCCGACGACCTCGCGCATGGGTAATGCGTTTGGGATGGCCGGCATGGCCATCGCCGTGTTGACCACGGCGGCACTGATCGTCGAACTGGCCAGTGCGGGAACGGCAGGTATCGGGCTCGGATGGGTGGTGCTTGGCCTGCTCGTGGGCGGCGCGGTCGGCACCCTGATGGCCAAGCGCGTCGAAATGACAAAGATGCCGGAACTCGTGGCGTTCATGCACAGCATGATTGGATTGGCCGCCGTCGCGATCGCCGTGGCGGTCGTGGCCGAGCCACATGCCTTTGGTATTGCCGCGCCGGATGAAGCCCTGCCTGTAGGCAACCGGCTGGAATTGTTCATTGGCACCTTTGTTGGCGCCATTACCTTTTCCGGCTCCGTCATCGCGTTCGGCAAGCTCTCGGGAAAATATAAATTCCGCCTGTTCCAGGGCGCGCCTGTGGTGTTCGCGGGCCAGCACCTCGTCAATCTGATCCTCGCGCTGGCCATGCTGGCTGCGGGTTTCTGGTTCATGGCGACGCAATCATGGACGCCCTTTATCGTCATGACCGCCCTGGCCTTCGTATTGGGCGTGCTGATCATCATTCCGATTGGCGGCGCGGACATGCCCGTGGTGGTGTCCATGCTCAACAGCTATTCCGGATGGGCGGCCGCGGGCATCGGGTTTTCGCTCAACAATCCCATGTTGATCATCGCGGGATCGCTCGTGGGGTCGTCGGGCGCGATCCTGTCGTACATCATGTGCAAGGCGATGAACCGATCGTTTTTCAATGTCATCCTGGGCGGATTCGGCAACACGGGCGGCGGTGCCGCGGCCTCGGGCGATGGTCAACAACGCAGCGTCAAATCCGGTAGCCCCGACGATGCCGCCTTTCTATTGGCCAATGCGGAGACCGTCACCATCATCCCCGGCTATGGACTGGCGGTCGCCCGAGCCCAGCATGCATTAAAAGAGCTTGCGACCACGCTCGGCGAAAAAGGTATCACGGTCAAATACGCCATTCATCCCGTAGCCGGCCGCATGCCCGGTCACATGAATGTGCTGTTGGCGGAGGCCGAAGTCCCATACGACCAAGTGTTCGAAATGGATGACATCAATGGCGAGTTTGGCCAGACGGACGTGGTCCTCGTGCTCGGCGCCAATGACGTGGTCAACCCGGCTGCCAAAAACGATCCTTCGTCTCCCATCGCCGGCATGCCGATACTCGAGGCCTATAAAGCGCGCACCATCATCGTCAACAAACGATCCATGGCCGCGGGCTATGCCGGCCTGGACAATGAGCTGTTCTACATGGACCGCACCATGATGGTATTTGGCGACGCGAAAAAGGTCTTGGAGGACATGGTCAAAGCCGTAGAATGAGTGCGGCGTCGCGCGGGGAAACCGGCCAAATACACGGATTATCCGCGCAGCTGTGCGTCCACGACTTCCACCCAATGCCGCACCGGCACCTCCGTCCCGCTTTGCAGGTGGGTCACACAGCCTATATTCGCCGACACGATTACCTCTGGCCTCGTCTGCGAAATCGCGCTGAGCTTGCGATCGCGCAGCTCCAATGCCATCTCGGGATTCAACACCGAATACGCGCCGGCCGATCCGCAGCATAAATGTGTGTCTGCAAACGGCTGCAGCTCAAAGCCCAGATCCAGCAGCAACCGTTCGCTCAACGGCCGTAACCCTTGCCAATGCTGCAGCGTACACGGCGGATGAAACGCCGCGCGGACTCCTGGCGTAAGCCGCGACCGCAAGGTCTCGACATGCGGGGCGACGATCTCGGCCACGTCCTTGACCAGTGACACGATGCGTTCCGCGCGCGCGGCATACGCCGGGTCGAGACGCAGATGGTGCGCATATTCCTTCACCATTGCGCCGCATCCCGAGGCGTTGATCACAATCGCTTCAACCGAGCCTGCCTCCACCAAGGGCCACCAGGCATCGATATTGGCGCGCATTTGATCCAGCGCCTCGCTTTGCGCGTCGAGGTGAAAATTTACCGCCCCACAACAACCCGCACCCGGCCCCAAGCGCGCGCCGATTCCGATCGCATCCAGCACTCTGATTGTCGCCGCATCGATAGTGGGCATCATCGATGGCTGCACGCAGCCGGTGAGCATCAACACTTGTCGAGTATGCCGCGACACATCCGGCAGCGCGCCCACATCACGCCGCTCGGGAACTTTACGCCGCAAAGAATCCGGCAGCATGTCGCGCATAGCCTGCCCCAACCGCATCGCCGGCGCGAACAAAGACGAGTTCATGCCTTTGCGCAACAGCAAGCGCCGCAGCCTGTCTGGCCACGGTCGCGCCACTTTCTGGTCCACGAGATTGCGCCCGATATCGACCAGATGACCATACTGCACGCCCGACGGGCACGTCGTTTCGCAATTGCGGCAATTCAAACAACGATCCAAATGCTCCTGCGTGGACCGGGTCGGTTCTTTGCCTTCCAATACCTGCTTGATCAGATAGATCCGCCCGCGCGGTCCGTCCAATTCATCGCCCAGCACTTGATAGGTGGGACAGGTAGCCGTACAGAAACCGCAATGCACGCAACGCCGCAGAATCGCATCGGCTTCACGGCCTTGTTCGGTGTTTCGAGCCCAGGAGGCTAAATCGGTCTGCATGCTGCGCTATAGCTCCATCACCAATCGGCCGGGATTAAACAGCCCCGAGGGATCCAATTCCTGCTTGAGCCGCCGTGTGATCGCGGCGACGCCCGGCGCCAGCGGATGGAAAACGCCATCCGCCGGTATCGGCCCACCTGCCGCGCGGAATAAGGTGGCGTGCCCGCCCAGGGTTTGTGCGCGGGCTCGCACGGCCTGCGCATCCAGGCTGCCACTGAACCAACGCTGTCCGCCACCCCACTCGATCAAGGTCGGCGCACCGAAATCTTCTGCCGGCGTGGTGGGCGGTAAAGCCACACGCCACAAGGGCCGTCCGTGTTTGAAAAACGGATGCGTCTGCTCACGCAATGAACGCCACCAATCGGCCGCCTGTGCACCGTCGAGTTCGTGGCCGCCGATCGCGGCCTTGGCTGCGCGGATGGCCGGCGGTGCTCCTGACAATCGCACCGTCACACAGCCCGGTGTATCGGCGCCAAGATGCGTATCGCTATCCTCCAGCGCCGCCCAACTCGTTGCCGATATCGCCAGCGGCTGGCTGCGCCATTGCGCGAAACGCGTCAATGCCTCCTGCTGCGTCGCTTCAAAGCGCAGGCTTAGCTCCTCGAAAGGTTTAGGCATCACTTTGAGCGACACCTCGATAATGGCACCAAAGATACCCAGCGATCCGGCCAGCAAACGAGACACATCGTATCCAGCGACGTTCTTCATCACCTCGCCACCAAACGATAGCAGGCGGCCTTGCGAGTCCAGCAGTCTTGCACCCAGCACGAAATCACGTACCCCGCCGACCGCCATACGCCGCGGCCCCGCCAGACCGGCGGCCACACACCCACCCACGGTCGACGAAGCGCCAAAGTGAGGCGACTCGAACGCCAGCATTTGCCCATATTCGGCCAGCTCCGCTTCCAAGGCCGCTAGCGAAGTGCCCGCGCGCACCGTGACGACCAATTCGGAAGGTTGGTAATTGATGATGCCGTTGTAGGCCGACATATCCAACAGGCAATGCCCGTCTTGCGGCGTCACCGGACGGTAGTTGCCGTAAAACGATTTGCTGCCGCCGCCACACACGTACAGCGGCTTGTGACCGGCGTGCGCGGTCATCACCTGATCACAGAGTTCAGACAGAACGAATTGCATACTCGCGCAACCTAAAAGCGCGGAAGATCAGGAAAACGCAGCTCTCCACTATGCACGTGCATTTTTCCGTACTCGGCGCAACGCGCCAAAGTCGGAATGACTTTCTCGGGGTTTAACAATCCCGCCGGATCGAACGCTCGCTTCACCGCCAAAAACGCATCCAGCTCATCACGCGAAAATTGCACGCACATCTGATTTATTTTCTCCATTCCCACCCCGTGCTCGCCTGTCACGGTGCCTCCCACCTGCACACACAGCTCCAGAATCGCTGCGCCGAACTTCTCTGCCCGTTCGACTTCGTCGGGCTTATTGGAATCAAACAAAATCAAGGGATGCAGGTTGCCATCGCCTGCATGAAATACATTCGCGCAACGCAGTCCGTATTCGTCTTCCATCTGCTCGATGGCTCCCAATACCCGTGCCAAGTGGCGTCGCGGTATCGTGCCGTCCATGCAGTAGTAATCCGGCGAAACACGTCCGGCGGCAGGAAACGCGTTCTTGCGTCCGGCCCAGAACAAAAGGCGCTCCGCCTCGGAGCGCGACACTTGCAAACGGGTCGCCCCCGCTTGCCGAAAGAGCGTTTCCATCCGCTCGATTTCGTGCGCGACTTCTTCCGCAGTGCCGTCGGATTCGCATAACAGAATCGCTTGCGCGTCAACGTCATAGCCTGCCTTGACGAAGGGCTCGACCATTTGCACGGCGCGATGATCCATCATTTCAAGCCCTGCCGGAATGATGCCCGCGGCGATCACATCGGTCACGGCCTGCCCTGCTGCCTCGACGCTGGCAAAGCTCGCCATGACGACTTGAGCACAGGTGGGCTTTGGAATGAGTTTGACGGTGACTTCCGTCACCACGCCCAGCATACCTTCGGAGCCAATGAAGACCGCCAGCAGATCAAGGCCGGCGGCGTCGGGAGCCTCGGAACCTAATTCGACAACATCGCCGTCAATGGTCACCACGCGCGCGCGCAACACATTATGGATAGTCAGACCGTATTTCAGGCAATGCACGCCGCCGGAGTTCTCGGCCACATTGCCGCCGATAGAACAGGCAATCTGACTGGACGGATCGGGTGCGTAATACAGCCCATGCGGCGCGGCCGCCTCGGAAATGGCCAGGTTGCGCACGCCCGGCTCGACCACGGCCGTGGCGCTTTGCGGGTCGATACGGCGGATGCGGTTGAACTTGGACATCCCGAGCAAAACGCCGCGCGTGTGCGGCATCGCGCCACCTGACAAACCCGTCCCGGCACCGCGCGCCACAATGGGCACATTCAGACGCTTGCACACCCGCATGACGGCGACGACCTCGCCTTCGGACTCGGGCAGCACAACGATAGGGGGCAAGGCCCGATACAAAGACAAGCCGTCACACTCGTACGGCCGCGTATCCTCCTCGCGGTGCAGGATGCAATGCGCGGGTAGGACACCGCGCAGCGCCTCCAGCAGCGCGGTGGTCTCGAAAGCCGCCTGAGACGACGGCGAGAGGAGTTCGGCAAACGCATTCATGCAGACACAATAGCCTGACACTATGGTTTGTGGGAGGGCGGAATAACCCGCATCCACGCCCCGCTAACACTGAGGACAGTAACGCTCAGTGACTAACCGACCCCTAGGCGTTTAGTTTACTTACCAAGTGATGATTTTGCCGGGATTCAGAATGTTGTTCGGGTCGAACGCATGCTTGAGGCTGCGCATCAACGCGAGCGCTTCATCGCCGTGTTCTTCGGCCATGAACTGCATCTTATGCAATCCGACGCCGTGCTCGCCGGTGCAGGTACCATCCGCGGCAATCGCGCGACGAACCAGATTATGGTTGATCGTTTCCGATTCGCGCCATTCGGTTTCGCTGTCGGGGTCCAACAACATCAGCACGTGGAAATTTCCATCGCCCACGTGACCCACGATGGTGTAGGGAAAACTGGCACGATCCAGCTCGTCCACGGTCTCCCGCACGCAATCCGCCAAGCGCGAAATCGGCACGCACACATCCGTGGTGCTGGCACGGCACCCCGGGCGCAATTGCAGACCAGCGAAATAGGCATTGTGCCGCGCAGTCCACAGACGATTACGGTCCTCGGGACGATCGGCCCATTCGAAATCCATGCCGCCGTGCTCAGTTGTAATGCTTTGCACAATAGCGGCCTGCTCCTGCACGCCTGCCGGACTGCCATGGAATTCGAACACCAGCATCGGCGTTTCGCGCAATGTCAGTTTGCTATGCAAATTGACTGCGCGTACGGCGGCGGCGTCCATGAATTCGACGCGCGCCACGGGCACACCCATCTGAATGATCTCGATGACGCTTTTAACCGCGGCATCCAGCGTGGGGAAATTGCAGACCGCGGCGGACACGGCCTCGGGCTGAGGATACAGACGCACCGTCACCTCGGTGATGATGCCCAGCGTACCCTCGCTGCCCACGAAAATGCGAGTCAGGTCATAGCCGGCCGACGATTTACGAGCGCGGCCCGCCGTACGCACGATGCGACCATCCGCTGTCACCACCGTTAACGACACCACGTTCTCGCGCATCGTGCCATATCGCACGGCGTTGGTGCCGGAGGCGCGCGTGGCCGCCATACCGCCCAGGCTGGCATCGGCGCCCGGATCAATGGGAAAGAACAAACCCGTGTCGCGAATGTCCTCGTTCAATTGCTTGCGCGTGACACCGGCCTGAACCGTCGCGGTCAGATCCTCGGCGTTAACCGCCAAGACCTGATTCATCTGCGACAGATCCAGGCTGATGCCGCCCTGGATCGCCAGAAGATGCCCTTCCAGCGAGGAGCCCGCGCCGTAGGGAATCAGCGGTACGCGATGTTCATTGCACAGCCGCGCGACGACCGCGACTTCCTCGGTACTACGCGCGAAAACCACCGCATCGGGCAACATCGGCGGATACGGGGATTCGTCGCGCCCGTGATGCTCGCGCACCGCATGGGAAACGGACAAGCGGTCGGCAAATCGCTCACGCAAGGCATCCAGGCAAGCAGCAGGCACCGGGCGGCGCAGGTTTTCGGCAATAGCAGGCGCGTTCATGGCAGAAAGACGGCGTAGAGAGGAAAAGATACATTCTACGCCCTGTGCTGCCCTATTTGCTCACGGTGGAAGCCACGAGACGGCGCGCTTTAACCGCGGCGGCCAGGCGTTCCAACACGGCCACCGACGCCTCCCAATCGATGCAGCCGTCGGTAATGCTCTGACCGTAGACGAGCGGCTGACCGGGCACCAGGTCTTGGCGACCGGCCACCAGATGGCTTTCGATCATCAGACCGACGATACGCCCGTCGCCCGCTTCGATCTGGCGCGCGACGTCCTCGGCCACCAGTGGCTGATTCTCGGGCTTCTTGCTGCTGTTGGCGTGGCTGGCGTCGATCATGACACGCTGAGCGAGACCGGCCTTGGCCATGGCCTCGCAGGCGGCAGAGATGCTGGCGGCGTCATAGTTCGGCGCCTTGCCGCCACGCAGGATCACGTGGCAGTCCTCGTTACCCGAGGTGGACACAATCGCCGAATGACCGCCCTTGGTCACCGACAAAAAGTGATGCGACTGTGACGCCGCCTTGATCGCGTCGACCGCGATGCGCACGTTGCCGTCGGTGCCGTTCTTAAAGCCAACCGGGCACGATAGGCCGGAAGCCAGCTCGCGGTGAACTTGGCTTTCGGTCGTACGCGCCCCGATGGCGCCCCAGGACACCAGATCGGCAATGTATTGCGGCGTAATCATGTCGAGGAATTCGCAGCCCGCTGGCAAGCCCATGCTCGTGATGTCCAGCAGCAGTTCGCGCGCCACGCGGATACCGCGATTAATATCGAAGCTGCCATCCAGACCCGGGTCGTTGATCAAGCCCTTCCAGCCCACCGTGGTGCGCGGTTTTTCGAAGTACACGCGCATGACGACTTCCAGCTCGCCTTTGAGGCGGTCGCGCACCGGCTTGAGCCGGCTGGCGTATTCCAATGCCGCCTTGGTGTCGTGGATCGAGCAAGGGCCAATCACAACGATCAGCCGATCATCCATGCCGTGCAGGATGCGGTGCATCGACTGGCGGGCGGCGAAAACCGTCTTGGACGCGTCCTGCGTACACGGGAACTCGCGCATGACATGCGAGGGGGGATTGAGTTCTTTGATTTCGCGGATGCGAATGTCATCGGTATTGTGCGACACGAGTAACTCCTGGGTTTCCCGCCCGTCTGACGGCATGAAAAAAGCCGCCAGGGCGCTGGCGGCTTTTTTAAGGATCTGGGCAACTTCAGTTTGAGTGCGTCCCTTCCTCCGCCAGCGGCTTCAGAAACTTATAAAAATAAAAATAAAAGGCGGGGGACGCGAATTTCATAACGAAAGACTCTAGCACAGATGTTTATCGGCCGTCTATCAACTTTTGTCGAACAAGGCCTGGTGACCTTGCCCATCGTGGGATCGATTCAGGCGGCGTCCCGGCGCATGCGTGAAGGCTAGGCCCGCTGCGCCGGGGGCTGGCGTCAAGCCGTGCCGCCGACCGTGAGGCCTTCCATGCGTACCGTCGGCATCCCGACGCCCACCGGAACGCTCTGGCCGTCCTTACCGCAGGTGCCCACGCCCGAATCCAACCGCATATCGTTGCCGATCAGACTCACCCGGTTCATGGCATCCGGGCCGTTGCCGATCAAGGTTGCGCCTTTGACCGGATACGTGATCTTGCCGTTCTCGATCATGTATGCCTCGGATGCCGAGAACACGAACTTCCCGTTAGTGATATCGACCTGCCCCCCGCCGAAGTTGGCGGCGTACAAGCCATGCTTGACCGAGGCAATAATTTCCTCGGGCGGCGTGCTGCCGGCCAACATATAGGTGTTGGTCATGCGCGGCATCGGCAAGTGCGCGAAGGATTCGCGACGGCCGTTGCCGGTAGCGGAGGTTTTCATCAGTCGGGCATTCAAGGTGTCCTGCATATAGCCGCGCAGAATGCCGTCTTCGATTAACACATTGCACTGTGTGGCGTTGCCCTCGTCATCCACATTGAGCGAGCCCCGACGATCCGGCAAGGTGCCATCGTCCACGACCGTGACACCCTTGGACGCCACGCGTTCGCCGATGCGGCCGGAGAACACGCTGGAGCCCTTGCGATTGAAATCGCCCTCCAGGCCATGGCCGACGGCCTCGTGCAGCAAAATGCCCGGCCAGCCCGAACCCAACACGACCGTCATCTCGCCCGCGGGCGCCGGACGCGCCTCCAGGTTGACGAGCGCCTCGTGTACCGCGCGCTCGACATAGCCCTGCAGCACCTCGTCGGAAAAATATCCTAGCCCTAGTCGGCCACCACCGCCGGCATGACCCATCTCGCGACGACCATCGCGCTCGGCGATCACGGTCAACGACAGGCGCACCAAAGGACGCACATCGGCGGCCAGACGCCCGTCGCTGCCCGCGACAAGAATCACATCGTATTCAGCGCCCAGACCAGCCATGACTTGAATGACGTGCGGATCGCGCGCGCGCGCCATGCGCTCGACGCGTTCGAGCAAGGCCACTTTTTCGGAAGCCGTCAGCGTACCCAGCGGGTCCACATCCCCATAGAGGCTGCGGCCGGCTTCGGGCGGCACTTGAGCGGCGACCTTTACCCGGCCCGCGCCCCGACGCGCGATACCGCGCACGGTACGGGCCGAGGACAACAAGGCCTCGGGCGAGAGCGAATCCGAGTACGCGAAGGCGGTTTTTTCCCCGCTGATCGCGCGCACACCCACGCCCTGACCAATCGAGAAGCTGCCGGTTTTGACGATACCCTCTTCCAGGCTCCAGCCTTCGCTACGCGTGTACTGAAAATACAGGTCGGCGTAATCCACCTTATGGGTAAAGATTTCCCCCAGCGCCCGGGCCATATCGGCCTCGGTCAGGCCCCAAGGGTCCAGCAATAAGGATTTGGCCGTGGCCAACGATTGGATATCAGGATCAATCAAGTTCATAGAATCTCTGGTTTACAGGACGCGGTGTCGCAGCGCGGGCAGCGATGCGCGCACCTGAGTCAGGCGCTCAGCCTCTATCGTACCTCTGACTACGCCCGGGCCTTCGGGCAGGACGTCGATAATTTCGCCCCACGGATCGATCAGCATGGAATGGCCCCAGGTGCGGCGTCCGTTTTCATGATGGCCGCCCTGTGCGGCAGCCAATACGTAACACTGGTTCTCGACCGCGCGAGCGCGCAGCAGTAATTCCCAATGCGCCTTACCTGTCGTGTAGGTGAAGGCGGCCGGCACCAAAATCAAGTCCACCTGCCCCATCGCGCGATACAGCTCGGGAAAGCGCAGGTCATAGCATACGGATAATCCCACGCGGCCCAAAGGTGTTTGAATCGCCTGGACGGATTCACCGGGACGAATCGCAATTGATTCGTCATACGACTCCGTGCCACGCTTGAAATTGAATAAATGAATTTTGTCGTAGCGCGAGGCGAGACGTCCGTCGGGGTCATAAACCA
The DNA here is from genome assembly GCF_009763255.1 of Bordetella sp. 02P26C-1. GTDB lineage: Bacteria > Pseudomonadota > Gammaproteobacteria > Burkholderiales > Burkholderiaceae_B > Bordetella_A. Next base: position 152,419 of record NZ_WSJB01000032.1, read on the forward strand.
GACTCGTATTAAACACGCGCTCGGGATCCGGGCAGTCCAGGGGCAATGTCCCTCCTGCAATCCATATTCCGTGCTTGGCCGCCATATTCGCGAGAAAATCCTGAATCGGACCATCCCCCAAGCGTTCCTTAATCAGGAATTTTTGCCGATCGCTCGTTCCCATGAAGCAGAAATACTCCGGCAAACACGCAAATTTCGTACCCAGGTCCGCCGCTTGCGCGATTAATTCGCCAGCCTGCTTCAAATTATCTTCAACGCTGGGGCTCGAGACCATTTGAATAGCGGCCACGTTGAAGTCTGTTAATACGGGATCATTCATGCTTGCTCCATAAAAACCGTGACAAAGCTTTTAATGCCATGAATATCAGTCTGATTTTGGGTATTATGTTGGCACAGGCCGACAATTAGCGCAGACAACAATTAGCATGTGCTCCACCGGCCGACCAAATTAATAGGATTACTCATGCCCCGTGAAAGCTACGCTACGCTTCAAGCCAAGATAGAAAAGGAAATCAGCAAACTCCAAAAGAAAGCTGAGGCCCTGCAGAACAAACGGCGCAAGCCGGTTATCGCCTCCATCATTTCCTCGATGCGTGACTACAATATCACTCCCGAGGAAATCGCCACGGCGTTTAACAGTGCTAGCAAAGCGCCTCGCCAAGCCGGTCGCCGCGCCGTCACTACATCCAAGCGCCCTGTCGCCCCCAAATATCGCCATCCCAAAACCGGCGAGACCTGGAGTGGCCGTGGTAAAGCCCCTCGTTGGCTTGCCGCCGAAGAAGCCGCCGGCAAGCAGCGTGAATCGTTCCTGATTGCTGAGTAGTAATCTAGGCAAACGTTTTCCTGCAGTCTAGCGAAGTGGATTATGGGGGTGCGCACTGACATTATCGATCAGCGCGCAGGAAACTCCACTTCGCGCTCAGAGCCATTATTACCCGGGAAATTATCGAATATAGCGCGGGTCAGATAGGGCATGGTCCGTATTAAATCCGACCGCCCGGTCACAATGTACGCACTGGCGCGATAGACCTCGGCACCATGTCGCTCGTTATCGGATATTTCGACGGCCAAGCGATTCCGAAACGCTACCGACGGTACATCGACCCAGCTTGGCCCCCAAAAGCCGGTGCCCCACCAAGGTGGCCCGTAAACCACCCCGAATCCGCCATAGAAATACGGATCGTAAGGCTGACGCACCATTACCTGCGTCTGCTCGCTACCGTAGTTGAACGACACATTAAAACGGGCATTTGTCCCGGCCGGCGCCTCCACCAAGCCCGTTGGCCCCATGCTGGCCCGCAGGATGTCTCGGTAAGATTGATATTCAAGATTATTGCGTTGGGCAGGCGTGGCGTCCACGAACTGGTAAGTCGCGCCCACCGCATTGGCTGGCCATTGCTGGAACGACGTCACGGCGGCCGACACCGTAGGACCCGCGCAGCCCGTCAGCATTGACGCGGCCAGCACGGTCGCGACCGCCGCTGCGCGCCAAACCATTGGCCCGGTACGCGTATTCAACATAAAAGATCCTCCCGCTCGTTCGTTGGCCCAGCCAGTCGCCGGGCCGACGCCCCGGCAGCGGGACGGTCGGCGGCGACCATGTTGGCATGATACTGCGAGAGGGTTGGACCTTTTTTCCCAGGAAAGTTTTCAACCGAATATGTCTGCCCGGCTGCGGGATGGCGGCTACTACTACAATAAGGCGTTACCCATACCCATTCGAATCCAGGCATGCGCACCGAAACGCCAGTCACCGTATATCGCAAAGATTATCAGCCCTATCCTTTCGCCATTCCGGAAGTCGCGCTGGCGTTTGATCTGGATCCGGAGGTCACGCTCGTGCATAGCACGCTGCGGCTGGAGCGGCGTGCCGATGCGCCCGCGGATGCCCCGCTGGTGCTCGATGGAGAAGAACTGGAACTGGTGTCCTTGCGCGTCGATGGCGCGGAATGGCCCACGGACCGATATCGCGTCGAGACCCATACATTGACGGTGCTGGATTTGCCAGCCTCGGCGACCTTGGAAATTGTCAGCCGCTGCCGTCCGAGCGCGAATTCGGCATTAATGGGTTTGTATGTTTCGGGGGGGAATTTCTTTACCCAATGCGAAGCGGAAGGTTTTCGTCGGATTACCTGGTTTGCCGACCGGCCGGACGTAATGTCGCGCTATCGTGTGACGATGCGCGCGAGCGTCGATTATCCCGTGCTGCTCTCCAATGGGAACCTGCTGGCGATGCGCACGCTCCCCGATGGCCGCCAAGAAGCCGAATGGGAAGACCCGTTTCCCAAACCCTGTTATCTGTTCGCGCTTGTGGCCGGGCGTTTGACGCATCGCGAAACCAAGGTGAAAACCGCCTCTGGCCGCGAGGTGCTGCTGCAAGTCTATAGCGATCCCGGCTCGGAAGATCGGACGGAATGGGCGCTGGAATCGCTGGTCCGGGCGCTGCGCTGGGATGAAGACCGCTTCGGGTTGGAACTCGATTTGGATCGCTTCATGGTGGTCGCGGTGAGCGACTTCAATATGGGCGCGATGGAAAACAAAGGCTTGAACATTTTCAATGCCGCCTATGTTTTGGCCGACCCGGAATCAGCGACCGACGCGAACTACGAAGGGATCGAAGCGGTTATCGGCCACGAGTATTTCCATAATTGGACCGGTAACCGCGTGACGTGCCGCGACTGGTTCCAACTGAGTTTGAAAGAAGGCCTGACGGTATTCCGCGACCAGGAATTCACGGCGGATATGATGGCGCGCGATCTGGATGCCGCCGCTGCCGCCAGCGCGCGAGCCGTCAAGCGCATCGATGACGTTGTGACGCTGCGCGCGGCGCAGTTTCCCGAAGACGCGGGGCCAATGGCGCACCCGATCCGCCCGGAAAGCTATCAGGAAATCGGCAACTTTTATACGGCGACGGTTTACGAGAAAGGCGCAGAAGTCATTCGCATGCAGCACACGTTGTTGGGTGCCGAGGGTTTTCGCGCCGGTATCGATGAGTATTTCCGGCGACATGACGGCCAGGCCGTGACTTGCGATGATTTCGTGGCTGCCATGGAATCGGTGTACACGCGCTTGAATCCCGGACGTGATTTGGCGGTATTTCGCCGTTGGTATCAACAAGCAGGTACGCCGCGTGTAACGGTCAAGCTCGATTACGATGCGGCGCAGCAGCGTTGCACTGTGACGCTGAGCCAGCGTTGTCCGGCGGTCGGCGTGGAAAAGCGCGCGGGCGGCGATTATGTGAAGCAACCGTTCCATATCCCATTTGCGTTGGGTTTGCTGGGCCCGGATGGCAGCGCCCTGCCCTTGCATCGCCAAGGTTCCGATACCATCGAGCAAACGGCATTGCTGGAGCTGACCGAAGGTACGCAGCAGTGGGTGTTTGATCACGTCCCCGCCAAGCCCGTGCCCTCGCTGCTGCGCGGGTTCTCGGCCCCGGTCATGGTGGAGTACGAATGGACCAACGAAGAGCTCGCGCTACTCTCGGCCCACGACACGGATCCTTTTGCCCGCTGGGAAGCCGGACAGGAACTGGCCACGCGCCAGATTCTGCAGCTTGCGGGCAGCCATCAGGCTGGCATATCTCTCGTGGCGGATGCGGCGTTCATCGAGGCCTGGCGCGCGCTGTTGACGGATCCGGACCTGGATGCCGGCTACCGCGCCCGCGCCCTGGCGCTGCCATCGGAAAAAACGCTGGCCGAGCGCCAGGATGCGATCGATCCGCCGGCGCTGGCCGCCGCCCGGGATTTCCTGCGCGCGGAACTTGGCCGTCAGCTGGCCGATCAATGGCGTCAGGCGTTCGACAATAACCAAACGCCGGGCGAATACAGCCCCGCGCCCGGTCCGGCCGGAAAACGCGCGCTGAAGAATCTGGCGCTGGCGCACCTGATGGCCGCGGGCGTCGAGGGCGCCCAAGCCCTCGCGCAAGCGCAGTTCGACGACGCCACCAACATGACGGACAAGCTCGCCGCGCTCGGCGCCCTGGTGCACTACGCCCCGGCCGATGTGGCGGCGCGCGCGCTCCAAGCATTCTATGAGCGCTGGAAAGACAACGCGCTGGTCGTGGATAAATGGTTCGCGCTGCAAGCCGCATCGCAAAGCACCACCGTCGATCGTGCGCGCGAATTGATGACCCACCCGGCGTTCACCCTGCGCAACCCGAATCGCGCCAGAGCGCTGGTATTCCAGTTCTGCCTGAATAATGCGCGCGGTCTGCATCGCCCGGATGGAAAGGGCTACGATTTCTGGGCCGATCAAGTGCTGGCCCTCGATGCCCTGAACCCCGAGATCGCCGCGCGTCTGGCGCGTGCGCTGGATAACTGGGCACGCTTTGTTCCAAGCCTGCGTCAGCCTATGCAAGCTGCGCTGCAGCGCGTGCGCGACCATGCAGGCCTGTCGCGTAACGTGCTGGAAATCGTCTCCAAAGCGCTCGATCTGGCTGGCTGATCCATTGACTGCCGGAGGGGTGGAACCTCGTCCGGCCTTGCCCGCGCGGCAGCCACACCGCCGCCGTGCGCGCCCTCACGATTATCGTTAATGACGGAGAAATCCTTGAAACGCAAAACCCTTACTCAATACCTGGTGGAGCAGCAGCGCTCCGCGCAGGCTCTGGCGCCGGAAGTCCGGTTGCTTATCGAAGTCGTGGCGCGCGCGTGCAAAAGCATCAGCCACGCCGTCAGCAAAGGCGCACTCGGTGGCGTGTTGGGCGCGCTGGAGACCGAGAACGTCCAAGGCGAAGTCCAGAAAAAGCTGGACGTGATGTCCAACGAAATTCTGCTCGAAGCCAATGAATGGGGCGGACATCTGGCGGCGATGGCGTCCGAAGAGATGGAAACCATCCATCTGATCCCGAACCGCTATCCCAAGGGCGAATACCTGTTGATGTTCGATCCGCTGGATGGGTCCTCGAATATCGACGTGAATGTGTCGATCGGCACGATCTTTTCCGTCCTGCGCGCGCCGCATCACGTCGCGGGTACCGTCGTTTGCGAACAGGATTTCCTGCAACCGGGCAAGGATCAAGTCGTCGCCGGTTATGCCGTGTATGGCCCGCAGACCATGCTGGTGCTGACCATCGGTCAAGGCGTGGTCGGCTTTACGCTGGATCGCGAGATGGGTTCCTGGGTGCTGACGCACGAGAATATCCGTGTGCCGGAAGACACTAAGGAGTTCGCCATCAATATGTCGAACATGCGTCATTGGGCGCCCCCGGTGAAGCGTTATATCGACGAGTGCCTGGCGGGCAAGACCGGTCCGCGTGGCAAGGACTTCAATATGCGCTGGATCGCGTCGATGGTCGCCGATGTGCATCGCATCCTGACCCGTGGCGGCATCTTTATGTACCCCTGGGATGCGCGCGAACCGGGCAAGGCGGGCAAACTGCGCCTGATGTACGAGGCGAACCCGATGAGCTGGATTATCGAGCAGGCCGGTGGCGCGGCGATTAATGGCACGCAGCGTATTCTGGACATTCAGCCCGAGGCGCTGCATCAGCGCGTAAGCGTGATCCTGGGTTCGAAGAACGAGGTCGAACTCGTGGGTCGCTACCACGCCGAGGCCCAGCAAGGGTAAGCTGGCCGGCGGTCATCGGGCGTCGTAAATCGACGCCATAAAAAGAAACCCCTGGCGTTGAGAATATTCAGCGCCAGGGGTTTCTTTATGGTGACTCGGAATGGCCGGCGGGCTTGCCCTCGCGGTCACCCGCGTCTTTACTTCACTTCTTCGATGCTTTTCACATCGCTCTTATTGACCTGGACCTTCTTGCCGTCTTTCTCGGCTTCGACAAAACCAGTGTCGTTATCCGTCTCCGGCTCATCGGCGGTCATGATCTGATTACCATCGCGCGTCTCGATAACGGACGGTGATGAACACCCCGCCATCACCGCGAATCCAGACATGGCGCAAGCGAGCATTAGCATTTTAGTTTTCATAAGCGAAGACTCCGTCTAACGAGAATGAGTCTTCACTGTAAGGGGCTCGCCACGGCCATGTAGTGACGAACCCGCCCAAAATGTATCCGAATTGAGGTCGACGACCGCCCTGCACTGCCGATCTCAACAGGCTGACATGCTCGTTACACTTTCGCGTGCGCCTGGATATAGCTGCGAACCGCGTTGAGGTCGCAGTCCATCACCTCTACGCGCTGTGGCAAGGCTTCCAGACCGGCCAATGCGGCGGGCGGCGGCACCGACTTGCCCAAAGCGGCCTGCATCGTCTCGGCGAACTTTGCCGGCAAGGCAGTTTCTAGCACCAGCATCGGAATGCCGGGCTCGACATAGTCCTGCGCAACCTTCACGCCGTCCGCGGTGTGCGGGTCGACCAGCACGCCGGTACGCTCGTGCAAGCTGCGGATGGTGGCTAGGCGATCCTGATGGGTGCTGGTGCCCGCGACAAAGCCGTATTCGGATTCGAATTTGGGCTTGAGCGACGACAGATCGAAGAAACCATCGCGCGCCAAATCAGCCCAGAGCGCATTGACGCGCTGCGAATCCCGCCCGACCAGATCGAAGACAAAGCGCTCGAAGTTCGAGGCGCGCGAGATGTCCATCGATGGGCTCGAGGTCTCGTACGTTTGCGCGGCGTCGCGCGGTCGGTAGATGCCGGTACGGAAAAACTCCTCGAGCACGTTGTTTTCGTTGGTGGCCAGCACCAGACGGCGCACAGGCAGACCCATACGGCGCGCGATATGGCCGGACAGAATATTGCCGAAATTGCCCGAAGGCACGGCAAACGAAACCTGTTGACCCGCGCCCGTGGTCGCACGCAACCAGCCGTGGAAGTAATAGACCACTTGAGCGGCGATGCGCGCCCAGTTGATCGAGTTCACTGCACCGAGGCGATATTCCGTCTTGAAGGACAGATCACGCGCGAGCGCCTTGACGATGTCTTGCGCATCGTCGAACACGCCGCGCACCGCGATGTTGTGAATGTTCTCGTCTTGCAGCGAATACATCTGCGCGCGCTGAAAGGCGCTCATGCGACCATGCGGCGACAGCATGAAGACGGCCACACCGCGCTTGCCGCGCAAGGCGTATTCGGCCGCCGAGCCGGTGTCACCGGAGGTCGCGCCCAGAATATTCAAGGTTTCGTTGCGCTGGGTCAGCACGTATTCGAACACCTGACCCAGGAACTGCATGGCCATGTCCTTGAAGGCCAGTGTCGGGCCTTCGGACAAACCGAGCAGCTGCAGCCCGCCGTCCAACGGTCGCAGCGGAACAATCGCGTCGCTGCCGAAGACTTCCGCGCGATACGCGGCATGCGTCAGGCGGCGCAAGTCGTCAGCCGGAATATCGGTCGCGAATAAAGACAGCACCTCGAACGCCAGATCAGCGTACGACAGGCCACGCCACGTTTCGAGCGTCTCTGCCGACACCTGCGGCAAGGTCTCGGGCACGGCTAATCCGCCATCGGGCGCGAGGCCCTCGAGCAGGATATCGGTAAAGGCTTGCGGCGCCATGCCGCCACGGGTAGAGATGTATTTCATTGCAAGGTCTCCACGCGCAGGCGCGTGACACTGGAACGCACAAAAGGAAGTTGTTCGATTTCGCTGATGGCCTTGTTGACGTGGCCTTCCACCGCTTGATGCGTGAGGAAAATAATGTCCGCGCCGCCAATGTGCGAGGGTTGTTGAATCATAGAACCGATCGAAATCTGGTGTTCGGCCAGCACGCGCGCGATGTCGGCCAGCACGCCTGGCTGATCGTCCACGCGCAGACGCAGATAGTACGAAGTCGCGACTTGCTCGATCGGCAGAATCGCGAGGTCAGAAAGCGCATCGGGCTGGAATGCGAGATGCGGCACACGATTACCCGGATCGGCCGTGTGCAGGCGGGTCACATCCACCAGATCGGCGACCACGGCCGACGCGGTGGGTTCCTCGCCCGCGCCTTGACCATAGTAGAGCGTGGGGCCGACGGCATCGCCGCGCACCAGCACGGCGTTCATCGCTCCCTCGACATTGGCGAGTAAACGCTCGGCGGGCACCAGCGCGGGATGCACGCGCAGCTCGATCCCATCGACGCGGCGCTTGGTGATTCCCAGCAGCTTGATGCGATAGCCCAGGCGCTCGGCGTGGGCGATGTCTTCCTGAGCCAGGTGGGAGATGCCTTCGATATGGGCCTTGTCGAATTGCACGGGCACGCCGAACGCCAACGAGGCGAGCAGCGTGAGCTTGTGCGCGGCGTCCACGCCTTCGACGTCAAAGGTCGGATCGGCCTCGGCATAACCCAGGCGCTGCGCCTCGGCCAGCACGTCGGCGAACGGCAGGCCGCGCGAACGCATTTCCGACAGAATGAAGTTGGTGGTGCCGTTGATGATCCCGGCCACCCACTCGATACGGTTGGCGGTCAGGCCCTCGCGGATGGCCTTGATAATGGGCACGCCACCGGCCACGGCCGCCTCGAACGTCACCATGACGCCCTTTTCGGAGGCGGCGGCGAAGATCTCGTTACCATGCTTGGCGAGCAACGCCTTGTTGGCGGTCACGACGTGCTTGCCGTTAGCGATGGCTTCCAGCACCAGTTCGCGCGCCAACGTATCGCCGCCGATCAGTTCGACGACGATGTCGATCTCGGGATCACGAACGAGCGCATGAACATCGGTATCCACGGGCAGGGTTTCGCCGATGCGGCTGCGCGCTTTGGCGACATCGCGCACGGCAATGCGGCTGATCTCAATGCGACGGCCGGCACGGCGGGCGATTTCTTCAGCGTTGCGTGTCAGCACACTCCAGGTGCCGCCGCCCACCACACCCAAGCCCAACAGGCCAATCTTGATGGGTTTCAGGTCGGTGCCGGAGTGATCTGGCCCGGAGGTGGGCGGTGTACTTGCAACGTTCGTCATCTCAAAATTTCCAGAATGCAGTGTCCGACGGGTGGGTCCGTATTCGCGTACGTATGTGGCCGCCACCGATTTATTTCAACAAGCCGTCCTTGGGAACCTATCTGTGATACCCGCACCGCCTGGCGGGAGAATTTCCTCATGGGAAAAACCGTATCCTAGATGGGCGTGGACGCGCGCCTTTGCGGCGCAGCAAAACCTAGTAATCTAGCGCAAGCTGGCCCAGGCGGCAAATGGCGGCACGGGATGTGCGCCGCTGCAACATACCGTCATCTCGATGCGCTATTATCAGAAGCATAAAGCCGGAGTTTTTATTGAAGCTGCATACCGACCCTGCATCGTCGGCCCTGAATACGGTCACCGCCTACGGCGACGATTACATCGAAGTTAATCAGGTCCGATTTTCCCATGCCGTGACCTTCGGTCCCGAAGGCGCGGTCTCCGAATGGCCAGTCCGGGCCGCGAGCGAAATCACGGTTTCGTTACTGAAACAGGCCGCCGGACTGTCCGAGGTCAAACGCGACCCGCTGGCATTCCTGGACGCGCCCGAAGGCGGCGGCATCCCCAAGGGTGTCGGGCCCGAAGTGCTGCTGGTCGGCACGGGCGGGCGCCAGCGCATGCTCGCGCAGTCTGTCATCGGGCCGCTCCTGGCCGCCGGTATTGGTGTCGAAGTGATGGACACGCAGGCTGCGGCTCGTACCTATAACATCCTGATGGCCGAAGGCCGACGCGTGGTCGTCGCCCTGCTGCCGACTAATGGAGAGTCTTCTACATGACCGCGCTCATCGGCAAACCCGCGCCGTTGTTCACCGCCGAAAGCACGATTGGGCCCTTGAGCCTGGAACAATGCCAAGGCCGAGCCGTCGTGCTCTATTTTTACCCCAAGGACAATACGCCGGGGTGCACGACGGAAAGCCAGAATTTTCGAGATCTGCACGACGAGTTTCTCGCTGCCAGCACGATCGTGATCGGTATTTCGCGCGATTCGCTGAAGTCTCACGAGAACTTCCGTACGAAATACGATTTGCCGTTTCCGCTGATCGCGGACACGGACGAGACGGTTTGCAATCTGTATGGCGTCATCAAGATGAAAAACATGTACGGCAAACAGGTGCGTGGCATCGAACGCAGTACGTTTTTGATCGACGCGTACGGGCGGCTGGTGCAGGAATGGCGGGGCGTGAAGGTGCCTAACCACGCCAGCGAAGTCCTGCAGGCCGCGCGCAGTATCGGTTAACGCTGTCCCAAGCAGCATTTGTCAGGCGCTAGAGCCGGCCCCCCAGGAGAACCCCCTATATGCCGCTACCCAAGTTGCCCTCACGCCCCGCAGCTATCCTGACATTCCCTTCGGGCGAAAGCCCGAGTCCCAAGGCACGTAGCACCAAGGCCGCGAAGAAGGCGGCCACCCCGCCCGCTCCGGAAGCCGCCGAGGCATTGCCGGTTCAACCAGAACTCAGTGGTTTGCAAACCGCGGCCAAGGCCCGCGAAGCGGCGCCCGCGCCGAATGTCGCCAAATTGCCCGTGGGGGACCCGGCTCCGGTCGCCGAGGCGCCAAAGCCCGCGAAGAAAGCGCCTGCGGCCTCGCCTGCAAAGGCATCGACCCGCAAGGGCCGTGCGCAGGCCGGCAATGGGCCGCGCCGATTGTTCGTGCTGGACACGAACGTGCTGCTGCACGATCCGTCTTCGTTGTTCCGTTTCCAGGAACACGACATTTATCTGCCCATGATGACCCTCGAAGAGCTGGATCATCAGAAAAAGGGCATGTCCGAAGTCGCGCGAAACGCCCGGCAGGTGAGTCGCTCGCTCGATGCATTGGTGCAGGACGCCACCCGGCTGGATGATGGCCTGGAGCTGAGCAAGCTGGGCAACAAGGACGCCACTGGCCGTCTGATGTTCCAGACCACGGCCGTGCATAGCGCCCTGCCCGACGATTTGCCCATGGGCAAGGCCGACAACCAGATCCTGGGAGTCGTGCGCGCGTTGCAGGAAAAGTACAAGGACCGCGAAGTCGTGCTGGTGTCCAAGGACATCAACATGCGCTTGAAGGCCCGCACGCTTGGCATGGCGGCGGAGGACTATTACAACGATCACGTGTTGGAAGACTCGGATCTGTTGTACCCGGGTGTGCTGCAGCTACCCGACGATTTTTGGAACCGGCACGGCAAGGATGTGGAATCGTGGCAGCAAGGCGGCACGACGTTCTATCGCATCCATGGACCGCTGTGTTCGCAGTTCGTGGTGAATCAGTTCGTCTACTTTGACGGTCAGCTGCCCCTGCATGCCCAGGTCCGCGAGGTCAGCGGGAAAACGGCGGTACTGGCAACGCTGCGCGATTACACGCATGGCAAGAACAACGTCTGGGGGATCACCGCGCGCAATCGCGAACAGAACTTTGCGATGAACCTGCTGATGAATCCGGACTGCGATTTCGTGTCGCTGCTAGGTCAGGCGGGTACCGGCAAGACGCTGCTGGCATTGGCCGCGGGCATCACCCAGGTGCTCGAGACCAAGCGCTATAACGAGATCATCATGACGCGCGTGACGGTGCCAGTCGGTGATGACATCGGATTTCTACCGGGCACCGAGGAAGAAAAAATGCTGCCGTGGATGGGTGCGCTCGAGGACAACCTCGATGTGCTGAACATGAACGACAGCGAGTCTGGCGCCGACTGGGGCCGCGCGGCCACCATGGACCTGATTCGTTCGCGCATCAAGGTGAAGTCGCTGAACTTCATGCGCGGCCGGACCTTCCTGAACAAGTATTTGATCATCGACGAGGCGCAGAACCTGACGCCCAAGCAGATGAAGACGCTGATCACCCGGGCCGGCCCGGGCACCAAGGTCGTCTGTTTGGGTAATGTGGCGCAGATCGATACGCCTTATCTGACGGAGGGCAGTTCCGGTTTGACGTTCGTGGTGGACCGGTTCAAAGGTTGGCCGCATGCGGGTCACGTCACGCTGCAGCGCGGTGAACGGTCGCGTCTGGCCGACTATGCCGGAGATGTTTTGTAATGCGCGTGCGCTGAGTGCAAAATAGGCAAATGTCGTCGCGGCGAGGTGCAGGCCTCGCCGTTTTCCTTTGTGAGCGCACGCGCATCGCGCGCGAGCGGTTTGTTGTGGGGCCATATCATGTCTGAATTGCATCCTGTCGGCATCACCATGGGCGATGCAGCCGGCATCGGTCCGGAAATCGTCGTGAAAGCCTGCGCGCAAGGGTTGCGTGCGCCTGCCGTGGTGTACGGCGACGCGGGCGCGCTGCGGCGCGCGGCCGATGCGTTAGGCGCGCGGCTGGACGTGGTCGAAATCCCCGACGTGAGCGCGGCGACTGGCACGCCGGGGCAGATCGAAGTCATCGCCTGCCGCGAGCCGCTGCCGGCGGATCTGCCATTGCGGCAGGCCAGCGCGGCCGCAGGCCAGGCCGCCTACGACTATCTCTGCGCGGCGATCGACGACGCCATGACGCAGCGCATCCGCGCCATCGTGACCGCGCCCCTGAGCAAGCATTCCATGCATATGGCCGGTATCGACCAGCCCGGGCACACCGAGATCCTGGCCGAGCGTTCCAACACCGCGGATTTCGCCATGATGCTGGCCAATGACGAACTGCGGGTGTTGCTGGTCACGATCCATATGGCGCTGGCCGATGTGCCCAAAGCCATCACGGCAGAGGCCGAGATGCGTGCGATCCGGCTCGCGCATCGGGCATGTCGGCACATGGGGATCGAGCAGCCGCGTATTGCGGTGGCGGGCTTGAATCCCCATGCGGGAGAAGATGGCAAGTTTGGACGCGAAGACGTGGACATCATCGCGCCCGCGATTGCGCAAGCGCGCGCCGAAGGGCTGGATGTGTCGGGTCCTTGGCCCGGCGACACGATTTTCATGCGGGCGCGCCGTGGTGAATTCGATATTGTCGTCGCGCAATATCACGACCAGGGGTTGATACCGGTGAAATATCTGGGTGTCGATCAAGGCGTGAACGTCACCGTGGGTTTGCCCTTTGTGCGCACGAGCGTGGATCATGGGACGGCGTTTGATATTGCTGGCAAGGGGATCGCCGATCATTCTTCGCTAGTGGCGGCGTTCGATCTCGCGTTGCGCATGACGCCGTAGGCCAGCGAAGTATGCCGCATGCGCGGGCACCCTGCAGGCGGCATCGCGCGGGCGCATGACCCGAGCCATGCGTAGCGGTACCCGCCGCCGCGGATACGTATCCTTCCGGTCAACGGCGTGTCAGGCGTGGCGCTCTACAATAGGCGCCTTTACGCGCCCCCTTTTGGCGCTGCCCGGTTGCTACGTTACATGTCCCGCCTTATCCGTTTTTTGCCTGATCGCTTCACGCTCTTTATCATCGCCACTGTTCTCATCGCGAGCCTCGCCCCGGCACACGGACAGGGTCTGGCGGCTTTCGAATGGATCACGAATCTGGCCATCGCGGTCCTGTTCTTTTTGCATGGGGCGCGCCTGTCGCGCGAGGCGATCGTGGCCGGGATGCTGCATTGGCGCCTGCATTTAACGGTGTTTTCGGCGACGTTTCTAATGTTTCCGCTGCTGGGGCTGGCGCTAAGGCCGGTGCTCACGCCGCTGGTCACGCCTGAGCTCTACGCGGGGATTCTTTTTCTTTGCTGTCTGCCGGCGACCGTGCAGTCGGCCATCGCATTCACGTCCATGGCGCGTGGCAACGTGCCGGCCGCGGTATGCAGCGCCTCCGCCTCCAGCTTGTTGGGTATTTTCCTGACGCCCCTGTTGGCCGGCATGATCGTGGTGTCCAGCAGCGCGGCGCCGATCTCGTATGACGCGGTGGGCAAGATCATGCTGCAGCTGCTGCTGCCGTTTCTGTTGGGGCAGATCGCGCGCCGCTGGATTGGCGCCTGGGTGCATCGCCGCAAGCCTTTGTTGAAGTTTGTGGATCAGGGATCGATTCTGCTGGTGGTCTATACGGCCTTCTCTGAAGCCATGAACGAAGGTCTCTGGCGCGATACGCCGGTGCCGGCCTTGATTGGGCTGGTGTTTTGCTGCGCGGTGCTGCTGGCGGTGGCGTTGTTGGGGTGCATCGTACTGGGCAAGATCTTCAAATTCGATCTGGCTGACCGCATTACCTTGCTGTTTGGCGGCTCGAAGAAGAGCCTGGCCACCGGTATTCCCATGGCCCAGGTGATTTTCGCGGGACAGGCGGTCGGGGCGATCGTGTTGCCCTTGATGCTGTTTCATCAGATTCAGTTGATGGTGTGCGCCGTACTGGCGGCGCGCTACGCGAAACGGCCGCATTGACGGCGATGAAACCGGCTGACTGCGTGCGTGCTTGGGCATCCACGCAGAAGACTTCGTATGCGCGCCACGGGAAGTGGCAGATGCCGGCCGCGAACTGAGTTCTCGCTTTCCCGACACTTTCTCTTTTATTCGTCGCGCGCCTGTTCGTCCTGTTTAGCCACTGGCGCGGCGATCAATGCGTCAGCGGGATAAGGTTGCAGGAATAAGGGCATGTCTTGCAGCGTGGCATTGAGCCACCCGGTGTACGACTCATCGGGCAAGATCACGACCATGCGCTTTTCATCATTGGGACGGTGATACCGCTGAAATAGCGGATGGTGATCGGCGTTGATCGTCAGCATGGTGTAGCTCAGACGCCAGTTGCCGGACGCATCCTTGTATTGATCCCAGAGTCCGGCAATCCCCAGCGGTGCACCATCAGCGCGGGTAAAGCGGGTAGAAATCGCTTTGCCCGTGCGCCAGTCGGGCTCGTAGATGGCCTCGGCGGGGATGATGCAGCGCTGGCCTTTGCGCCACGCATGGCTGAACGTGAAGGATTTATGCGCGGTTTCTGAGCGCGCATTGAACGTCGATAATTTCTCGGCGCGCGGCAAGTTATCGGCGCGCGTCATCGCCGAAATCAGGCCCCAGCGGCCCAGCTCGGTTTCGCGCTCGGGCACGGCCTCGTCACCGCTATCCCATTCCGGTGGCCGGCGGATAAATTCGCCCAGGCGGCGCGGCCACATGTCCGCGCCAGGCGGTAGCGGCAAGCCGCGCGAACGGAAGTATTTTTCCATTTGTTCGCGCTTCTTGATGCCTTGATAGTGGCTGCACATGGCTCCCCCCTGCACGCAACGGTGAAGCCATATGATTCCACACTTTGATGATCAGTTGATCGACACCCCCGTCAGATCCACGAGCTCGCGCCAGTTCTTCACCTCGGATGCTTGATAGGCCTTTAAGTCTGCGGCAGAACCCGGCGTCGGTGTCATGCCGATCTGCTTGGCCAGTTGTTGTAGTTCGTCGCTTTTTAATACCGCGTTGGCTTCGCGGTTGAGTCGGTCGATGACCTCGGCGGGCGTACCTTTAGGGGCAAACATCGCAAACCAGACGACCAGATCGTATTTATCCAAACCGCCCTCGCCCACAGTCGGCACTTCGGGCGCGAAGGCCGCGCGCTCCTTGGAAGTGACCGCTACCGCCTGGATTTTCCCTGCCGCGATCTGCGGCAAGGACGGTCCTACGTTTTCAAATGCGTACGAGATGCGGCCACTGATCAGATCCGTCATCATGCCGCCCACATTGCTATAGAGCACGGTCGCTACGTCGATGTCGGCCGCGCGTTTCAACAGTTCGATCCAAACGCGCGCGGTGGTGTTGCTAGCGCCAAAGTTGATCGTACCCGGCTTCGCGCGCGCCTCTTGAATCAGCTCGGGCAAGGTGCGAGCCTTCACCTCCGGGTTCGCGATCAGCACCATGGGCAGTTTGCCCATCAATGCCACCGGCGCGAAGTCCGCGACGGGATCGTGAGGCAGATTGTTGTAGAGACTGACATTGGCCGCCATGGGCCCATTGGTGCCCATCATCAGGGTGTAACCATCAGGCTGACTACGCGCCACGACATTCGCGCCGATATTGCCGCCCGCCCCCGCTTTATTTTCCACGGTCACCGGTTGGCCCAAACGTTCGCTCAAGCCCTTTGCCATGCCGCGCGCCAGGATGTCGGTCGCCGACCCGGCGCCGAATGGAACCACGATATTAATGGGCTTGTCCGGATACGCGGCCCAGGCTGGCGACATGCTCGTCGCGCTCAAGGCGCAGATAGCGGCCCACCGCATTACATGCTTGATCATTTTTTTACCCCGTCAAAAATCTGACTGTTACGAAACCGTCGGGCCGGCGTCTTGTACCGTGGCGCGACGCATCGAACGACGAAAACGCTCATCGAATCCGGTCCCGCGATGCATGGTGCGCCGGTTATCCCACAGGACAAGGTCATCAACGCGCCAACGATGTCGATACACGAACTGAGCTTGCGTGGCGAAAGCCATCAGGTCATCGACTAACGCACGGCTTTTATCGACGTCCATGCCTTCGATGCCGCTGATATGCGAGGCGAGGTAGAGCGAATGTTTTCCCGTGGCCGCATGTTGTCGCACCAGCACTTGTCGTACGGGCGGCTGCATTTCGCGCCATGCTGGAGGGATGCCGTCGACATCAAAGCCCGTCAAACCGCGCGAATGAAAATAATCGTGCGTGGCGATGAGCGGCAGCAGACGGGTCTGCATGTCCGGATCCAGTGCATCCCACACGGCCGTCATATCGGCGAATTCGGTAGCGCCGCCAACTGGAGGGATTTCCTGCGCGGAAAGCAGGGAAACACTGGCCGGCGTTCGTTTGAACGAGCTGTCCGTATGCCAGAGTTGATTGCTCAGGTTGATCAGCCGTCGGATGTCTCCCGCATCGAGGATCTGGCCTTTCTCATCCAGATTCGAAATGTCGGAAAGCTCCGCATGGCCAAGCCTGCGCGGCCGCTGGGCGTTATAGACGGACGCGCCGACGGATATCTCCAGCGGGCCGAATACCTTGGCCACCTCGAGCTGTTGGGCTTCGGTCAAGGGTTGATCGGGAAACACCAGCACGGCATATTGGTCCACGGCGGCGCGCAGCGCCTGGGCATCGTCGGCCGACAAACCTTGGGCGAGATTCAGCCCATAGACCTCGGCCACGAAATCGGGTCTGACGACGGTCAGCTCGATCATGACGTCTCCTTCCATCAAAGTGTGGTATTTTTCGTTGTACGAAAATGTTTTCTTTAATCGAAAACCATAATGCCAAAAACGAGAAACTCGGAAACTAGGGATTTACCCAAAGGCGGAGACCTGTTCGTGGAAGCCTTTGCGCGCGGCTTGGGCGTAATCAGCGCGTTTGGCCCAGGGCACCAGCGCATGACGTTGAGCGAAATTGCCGCGCGTGCAAACGTGACGCCGGCGGGCGCGCGCCGGTTACTACATACCTTGGTGACGCTGGGCTATGCCGTCCAGCAAGATCGCAGCTTTAGTCTCACACCAAAAGTGATGGAAATCGGCTATGCGTACTTGGCTTCGTTGCCATTGCGTGATCTGGCGCGCACTGCGGTTGAGGCGTTCATGAAAGACACGGGCGAGATCTGCACGGCCTCTGTGCTCGATGGTGACGCCGTGGTGTATGTGGCGCGCGCCGAAATGCCAAGCCCCGTGTCTCGACGGTTAGGCATAGGCGAGCGGCTGCCTGCGCATGCGACATCAAGCGGCCTGGTTTTGCTGGGTGGCTTGGATGATGAGATGCTTGAGGCCTATTTGAGCCGCGCGCCGTTTGAGCCGTTGACGGAACATACGTTGACGCAGCGCGATGCGCTGCGCCACGCGGTGATGCAAGCTCGCAAAGACCGCTACGCCATCGCCGCCGAACATTTAGAGCTGGGCATCTGCGGGCTGGCGGTGCCCATATTCGACGATCGGGGCGCGATAGCCGCCGCGCTTACCACCAGCTTGCGGCTGGCCAAGCATAAACGGCCCGATATCGTGGATCGATTTCTACCGCGCCTGCGCGAAGGCGCAAGACAAATCAGCCAGGCGCTGGGTTATCGAGGATGATCGCTCGCGGTGACAGCCAGTCGCCATACCAAACGAGCTAAACCCCAATTGCATCGCCTCGCACCCCGCGCCGGGGGTGCCCGGAGAACAAAGGCAGACGCGATTCGATCCGCCGCAACATCTCGGTGGCGGCGCTCGACAAGGGCCGCCCCAACCTGACCATGAGCTGCATCTCCGCTTGCCGCAATACCGGATGCGCGATGGGCACCAGCACCAGCTCCCCACTGGACAGCTCGAGCGAGGCGCCTATATCGGTCATCAACACCGCGCCCGCGCCTGCCAAGGCATACTGACGCAGCACACCCAACGAGTTGGTCGTCAACGCCGGCGAGATGTGGATCTTCTCGGTGAATTCCAACAGCTCCACGATACGTCGCAAGCCATAAGGCGCGGTCATCAGTGCCAGAGGATGCTGCATGAGATCCTTGACGGTGATCGGGCGCCGCTTGCGCGCCAAGGGATGATCGGCTCGCACCAACGCCCCCACAGCCAGCGCCTGCCGAGCCCGGATGCGCACCTCGGGATGCACCGGGGGATTAAATGCCAATCCGATATGCACGCGGTCGGTACGCACTGCCTCCACGACTTCGTCGACCGACGCCGTGTTGATGCCGACGCGGATATTGGGAAACTCCTGGCAGAACGGCCCCATCACATACTGCATCAGGGCTTCGATCATGCCTTCGCTAATGCTCAGTTCGACGTGTCCGCGGCGCATGCCGCGCAATTCCTGTAGCCGGTCCTGCAAGTGCTCGTGTTGCGCTCTATACCCGCGCAAGAATTCTTCCAGCATCTCCGCCGCGTCGGTGGGCGCCAACCCGCGTGCTCGGCGTTCAAATAGCGGCAATCCGATTTCCTTTTCAAGCAGCTGAATCTGCCGACTGATGACCGATGGCGACATCTCGAGCTTTTCCGCTGCGCCCCGAATCGAGCCGCAGACGATCACCTCGTGCATATAGCGCAGCCTCGCCTGATTCAGTTCTTTCATCGCCCTTGCCTTGCCGTTTAGTGTTGCTTAAAAGCGAACGATAAGTGACAGAATCGACTCTTGTCCACAACACAGCTCTCTGCGAGGATGGCGATTCCAGAAGGCAGTCCATTACTACACCTAAAGGGAAAACTTGCATGACTTCCGGGACGACTCTCGCGGTATCGCAGCCTGCGCGCACACCCGATGCATTGACCGCGATCTATAAGAAAATCAGCTGGCGCTTGTTGCCGCTGCTCTTGCTCTGCTACACCTTCGCCTATCTCGATCGGGTCAACATCGGGTTCGCCAAACTGCAGATGCAGGCCGATATCGGCATCTCCGACGCGGTGTATGGACTCGGCGCCGGGATATTTTTCCTGGGCTATGTGATGTTCGAAGTGCCCAGCAATCTGTTGCTGGTGCGAATCGGCGCACGCAAGACCATCTGCCGCATCATGCTGCTTTGGGGGCTGACATCGGCCAGCATGTTGTTCGTGCAAGGTGAATACAGCTTTTACGCGTTGCGCTTTTTGCTCGGCGTATTCGAAGCCGGCTTCGCGCCTGGCATGATTTTCTTTTTGACCTATTGGTATTCAAGTTCGCGCATGGCGGGCGTCATGGCAGTGGTGATGTGCGCGGGGCCCATCGGCGGCATGCTTGGCGGCCCGGTGTCCGCATGGATCATGACGCGCTTCAATGGTCTGCATGGACTGGAGGGCTGGCAGTGGATGTTCCTGATCGAAGGCTTGCCCTGTGTGTTGCTTGGATTCATCGCCTATCGATGCCTGACGGATAAACCCGAAGAAGCGCGCTGGCTGACGGATGACGAACGCAAGCTGCTTGCCGCCGACCTGCAGACCCGCAAGCCCGCCGACACCACGCACTCGTTTCGCGACGTGTTGAAAGACCCCGGCATCTACGCGCTGGCGATTCCTTATTTCTGCCTGATCTCGGGTATCTATGCCGTGAGCTTCTGGCTGCCGACGTTGCTACAGGCCTCTGGCGTGCAGGACACCATGGCGATCGGCTTCTGGTCGGCCGTGCCGTATATCGCGGCCATCATCGCGATGTTTGTGTTGTCACGTAGCTCCGACAGAATGCGCGAACGCCGCTGGCATGTGACCGGCACGGCGATTGTGGCGGGCGTGGCGTTGATTGCCGCATTGCGTATGCCCGAGTATTTCCTGCTGTCGATGACCTTGCTGGTGATTTCCACCGCATTGATGTGGGCCGCGTATACCGTGTTCTGGGCAGTGCCGTCGCAGCATCTCACGGGTCCGGCCGCCGCTGGCGGTATCGCATTGATTAATAGCATCGGTCTGCTCGGCGGTTTTGCCAGCCCGGCATTGATCGGCTGGTTGAAGACCGCGACCGGGTCGCTCAATGCCGGTTTGTATGTCATCGTGGGACTGCTGATTGTCGGCACTCTGCCTTTGCTGTTTACCCGCCACGCGCGTGTCCAAGGATAAATCTGTCATGAGAATTCTGGTCGCTGGTTTCCAGCATGAAACCAATACCTTTGCACCTACGCCGACCGATTACGATAATTTCGTGCGCGGCGAAGGCTTTCCTGCCCTGGCGCGTGGCGACGAGGTGCTGGCGCTAGCGGGCGTCAACATCCCCGCGGGCGGCTTCTTGCAGGCCGCCCAAGCCGACGGGCATGAGATCGTGCCAGTCCTCTGGGCCGCCGCCAGCCCGGCCGCGCATGTGACGCGCCGAGCATTCGAAACGATCGCCACCGAGATTGTCGAGGCCGCGCGCAAAGCAACGTATGACGCGATTTATCTGGATCTGCACGGCGCCATGGTGACGGTTGATGCGGACGATGGCGAGGGCGAACTGCTGGCGCGCCTGCGGGCCTGTGTGGGACCCGACATGCCCATCGTGGTGAGTCTGGACCTGCACGCGAACGTCACTGCCGGCATGCTGCGCGACGCGACGGCGATGGTGGCGTATCGCAGCTATCCGCACGTGGACATGGCGGACACGGGTGCCAACGCCTATCGGTTGCTTCAACAAGTGATGCAAGCCGGCGGCAAACTGCATACCTTCTCGCTGCGTCTGCCCTTTCTTATTCCGATCAATGGCATGTGCACGCTGCTGGAACCGGCGCGTTCGATTTACGACGCCGTGGCGTCATTGGAAGCTGAGGCGGGGCTGGCGTCGCTGTCGTTTACTCCGGGTTTTCCGGCGGCCGATTTCCCCGAATGCGGACCTGTCGTATGGGGCCACGGCACCGATCCCGAGGCGCTGCGCACGGCGGTGCAGGCCCTGTACGATCGCGTCGAACAGGCTGAACCCGAATGGGCGGTGCCCTTCCTGGCACCCGCCGAAGCAATCCTGCAAGCGCAGGATTTGGCCAGACATGCATCCAAGCCCGTCGTGATCGCCGATACGCAGGACAATCCGGGTGCGGGCGGCGACTCCAACACTACCGGCATGCTACGCGCGCTCATCGATGCGGATGCGCAGGACGCCGCGCTGGGGCTGCTCTGGGACCCCGAGGCCGTCCAGCAAGCCATTGCTGCTGGCGTGGGCAACAAGGTGACACTCTCGCTAGGCGGGAAATCCAAGGTAGCCGGGGTGGAACCTTTGCTAGCCGAATTTCTCGTCGAATACGTGGGGGATGGAAAATGCCGCTTTGATGGCCCGATGATGCATGGCGTTCAGGCTGATGTGGGGCCTGTCGTATGTCTGCGTATTGGTGGCGTGCGCGTCGTGGTCAGTTCAGGTAAATCGCAGATGCTGGACCGCAATCTATTTCGCACTGGCAACGTACAGCCAGAGACCATGAAGATTCTGGTGGTCAAAAGCTCTGTACATTTCCGCGCGGACTTTCAGCCGATTGCTGAAGCCGTACTCGTGGCGAAAGCGCCCGGCCCCATGATGGCGGACTGCGCGGACCTGCCATGGACGCGGCTTTCGCCTGGCATACGTACGCGCCCAATGGGGCAAGCGTTCGCGAGTTAGGCCGACACGGCTTGGTCTTGCCGCGCCGCTCGCACATCCCTTGCGGGCGGCGTGCCGAAGAATCGCGCATAGTCCCGGGTGAATTGCGGCACGCTTTCATAGCCCACCGCAAAAGCCGCACGACTAGCCGTTGCGGCTTGTCCATGCATCAGGCGGCGCGCCTCGATCAGGCGCAGTTGCTTTTGAAACTGCAGCGGAGACAACGACGTCGCGCGACGAAAGTGCTGGTAGAACGACGACGGACTCATGCCCGCCACGTCGGCGAGTTTTTCCATCCGCAGCTTCTGCGTGTATTCACGCCGCAGCACTGCTACCGCTCGCGCGATACGACGGGCGGGGGCATGGTTCAAGCCTAAACGTCTGATCGCGGGACTATGTTTTCCTTGGAGCAACCAGTAGTGCATTTCACGCACGAGTTGCGCCTGTAACACGGCCAGCGCGTCGGGACGATCCAGCAGTTGCACCAGCCGCAATGCGGCGTCCGCTACTTCACGCTCGGTGGATATCACTCGGATTGGACTTTCTTCCTCGGGCACGCTGTCCGCGATCTGTTCGGTCAGTTCGGCGATCAGCGCCAGATCGAGTTCCAAGGTCAGCGCCAGATAGGGTTTGACCAGGGTCGCAGCCGTGATCTGGCTTGTGGTGGGCACATCGCCGGTGATCAAGAGCGAGTCGCCCGCATTGAAGATAAAGGTCTGGTGGCCCAGCGTGACGTGTTTTGTGCCTTGCAGGATGAGGCAAACCAGTGGACGCGGAATAGAGTGCGCGAGCCCACTGGGCGCCACTGCACGCACGGTTGTCAAACCCGCGACAGGGGTGACCCCCACGCCTTCCAGCAAGCCGTGGGCCTCGGTGTAACGCGTGACGGCATCGAGCAAGGAGTCCATGCGCAGAGTCTACTGCCGATGGCGCACTCTCGGCTGGCCGTTGGAGAATCAGGCAAGAAAATCCCAATATCCGGCAACGCGCGTTTCTCGTGGCGGCGCATCATTTGTCCACCCTCTTCCACCACTTAATTGAGGAACCGCTATGACCACCATTTCCCTCATCACCGGCGCCAGCCGTGGCCTGGGCCGCAACACCGCATTGAGCATCGCCAAGCGCGGCGGCGATGTCGTCCTGACCTATCGCAGCCAGGAACAAGAAGCCCAAGCCGTCGTAGAAGAAATCCAAGCACTGGGACGCCAGGCAATCGCCCTGCCCTTGGATACGGGCAACGTTGCCAGCTTCGTGGCCTTCGCGGAAAGCCTGCGCGCCGCGTTGCGCGAGAACTGGTCGCGCGACACTATCGATCATCTTGTCAATAATGCAGGCCACGGCGACTACGCGACGATTGATCAGTTGACCGAAGCGCAGTTCGACGGCCTGGTCGATGTGCACTTCAAGGGCGTGTTTTTCCTGACGCAAACGCTGTTGCCAATCATCGCCGACGGCGGACGCATCATCAATCTGTCCACGGGTCTGACACGTTTCAGCGCACCAGGGTACTCGGTCTACGCGGCCGCCAAAGGCGCGGTCGAGGTGCTGACCCGCTATATGGCCAAGGAACTAGGCCCGCGCGGCATCGCGGTCAATACGGTGGCGCCGGGCGCTATCGAAACCGATTTCGGTGGCGGGGTCGTGCGCGACAACCTTGAGCTCAACCGCCAGTTCGCGGCGATGACGGCGCTGGGCCGCGTAGGCATGCCCGATGACATTGGCCCCATGATCGCGAGTCTGCTGTCCGCCGACAATCGTTGGGTAACGGCGCAGCGTATCGAGGTGTCGGGCGGACAGGCGATCTGATCGCGCACGCAAGGCGTCTCGTTCGGGCGGGCTCGCGGGCAGATCTTCTTTAATCGCGAGCCCGCCCGGTTTGATGCGCCTATTCTTGCGACATCAGCTTGCGCCAACCTTCCCAGCCCAGGCGCTGCATCGTCGCGATGTTCTTCTCGTAGATCTCCGACGCGTCGGCAAAGGCTTCCACCGCCCGGTCGATGCTGTCTTCGCGCAAGATGTGCAGAATCGGATGCGGCGAACGATTCGTACAGTTTTCTATGTCGTCGGGATTCGTGTCGGCAAACTGAAAGTCAGGATGAAACGTCGCGACCTGGAAATCGCCAACCAGACGCATGCGTTTGAGCAAACGCTCGGAATAATCTTCAAAGTCGTTGAAGTCATAGAAGTCATTCAACGCGTCCGGCAGAATCAACAGCGTGGTGTCGATGTCCTCTGGCGCGGCTTCCGAGATCAGCATCAACTCGCTTTCCAGATCGGTCAGCACGCCCTCGTCATCGGTGGCGTCGCTGACCGCATAGCGCACTTGGTTCTTGACCTGCACGGCCTTGGCGAAAGGACAGAGATTCAAGCCAATGACGGCCTGCTCTACCCATCGGCGGGTCTCGTCGATGACACGCTGATAGGCGCCGTCGGTGTGAATCATTTATCTACTCGATCAAAAAGATTAAACCGGCATTTGCGCCATGATTTGCGCAACGGAAGCGGTCAGACGTTTGCCGTAAGGCACGTGCAGGAATTCATTGGGGCCGTGCGCGTTCGATCGTGGACCCAGCACGCCACACACCATGAATTGTGCTTTGGGGAAACCCTCTTGCAACAGGCTCATCAAGGGAATCGTGCCGCCCTGGCCGATATATCCGCAAGGCGCATCGTAGTACTGACGCGATGCCGCATCGAGCGCGTGGGTCAGCCAGGCCTCGGAAGCCGGGGCGTTCCAACCGGTCGCGCTGTGGTCGGCGCTGAAGATGACCTTGGCGTTGTAAGGAGAGTCCGCTTCCAGCAAGTGTTTGATCTCGTCCGACGCGGCGGCGGCATCGACCAGCGGCGGCAGGCGCAGCGACAGCTTGAACGAGGTACGCGGGCGCAAGACATTGCCCGCGCTGGTCAAGGGCGGCAGGCCTTCGGCGCCGGTCACCGAGAGCGTGGGGCGCCATGTACGGTTGAGCAAGGCTTCTTCGGGCTCGGTGGTCATCGGCAGCACAAAACTGCCGTCCGCGCCACAGCTCCAGGGGAAACGCCGCCACACTTCATCGCCCAAGATGCGCGCAGCTTCGACGACTTGTTCGCGGCGTTCTGCGGGAATCTCGCAGTGCAGGCTCTGCGGCAACAAACGGCCGGTGGAACTGTCCTCAAGCCGATCCAGCAAATGACGCAGAATGCGGAAGCTCGACGGCACCACCCCGCTGGAATCGCCCGAGTGCACGCCCTCGTCGAGCACCTGCACCTCCAGCGTGCCCGCGACCATGCCACGCAGCGAGGTCGTCATCCACAGCTGATCGTAGTTACCCGCGCCGGAGTCCAGACACACCACCAACGCGACATTGCCTAGGCGGTCACGCAGTGCATCGACGTAGGGCAGCAGGTCATAGCTGCCTGATTCCTCGCAGGTTTCCACGATGCCCACGCATCGCGGACGCGGGATGCCCTGTGCGTCCAGCGCCATGATCGCCGTGATCGACGCGTAAATCGCATAGCCGTCATCGGCGCCGCCACGGCCATACAGCTTGCCGTCTTCGTATTTCGGCGTCCACGGACCTAGATCGGACCGCCAGCCGGAGAACTCCGGTTGTTTATCCAGATGCCCATACAACAACACCGTGTCGCCATTATCCGCACGCGTGGCCGGCGCATCGAAGAAAATCACCGGCGTGCGACCCGGCAGGCGCACCACCTCGAGTTTCAACCCATGGATTTTCTTGGACTCGACCCACTGCGCGGCATCGCGCACGACGCGCTCGATGTACGCATTCTTTTCCCAGTCGGGATCAAACGCCGGGCTCTTGGCCGGGACGGCAATGTAATCGGTCAACGCCGGGACGATTTCGTCGTCCCATTGGCGATCGACAAACGCCTGCAAGGCGTCGGGGTCTAAGGTCGGCGGCAGAGCGTCGTCGGGGATGCGTGCATTCATGGCGCAGATCCTGTACGAAAGAGAGCAAACCCCATTTTATGCCTTTCGTGCGCGACAGTTGCGCATGGGGCGCCGACTGTGCACCGCAAGCGAGCGATTTTGCCCGGACGCACCGCCGGGCATCCGGGCCGATACAGTGGCTTTATCGAGATTTGGGGCCTAGCGCTTTCTCGATCTTTTTGTCCACGTGGTATTGGTTGAGGGCATACACCGACCATATGGCCGCGGGTACCCAGCCAATCAGTGTCAATTGCAAAATCAGGCAGATGATGCCCGCGATGGGACGGCCGATGGTGAAAAACTGCAACCAAGGGAGCAACAGGGCCAAAATCAAACGCATATTCGAGAGTTCTCACAAAGAGTGTGTTGCGGGCATTCTAACGCGCTGATACCGATGCCAAAGGGACAATTCTGGCCCATGTACGACGGGCGTCGTTGCGGCTCATCCAGCGGCATTGAACCACCGGCTGATATAAAGAAGCCTGGCCAAAGCCAGGCTTCTTTAAACGCCCGTCAATCGGACTTAACCGACCCAGACCCGCGCATTACGGAACATACGCATCCAGGGTGTAAACGCACCGCCGCTATCGGCCTCGCCCCACTGCTTGGGCGCCCAAGACATCATCACATTTCGCGTGACACGCTCGGGGTGCGGCATGATGACCGTAAAGCGGCCATCGGCCGTGGTCACCGAGGTCTGGCCGCCCGGGCTGCCGTTCGGGTTGAACGGATAGGCCTCGGTAGGATTGCCACGGTGGTCAATGAAGCGCGCGGCCACCAGCACCTGGCTGGCGTCGCCTTGCTTACTGTAGTCGGCATAGCCTTCGCCGTGCGCCACGGCAACCGGTACGCGCGTGCCTTCCATGCCTTTGAAAAAGATCGAGGGCGACGCGGTCAGTTCGACCAGCGACAGACGGGCTTCGTATTTTTCCGACTGGTTGCGCGTGAAGCGCGGCCAGTACTCGGCGCCCGGAATCATGGGCGCGAGAGCCGCCATCATCTGGCAGCCATTGCACACGCCCAGCGCGAACGTATCCTGACGGGCAAAGTACTCGGCAAACTGATCCGACAGACGGCTGTTGAACCGGATCGTACGCGCCCAGCCCTCGCCCGCGCCCAACACGTCGCCGTAGCTAAAGCCGCCCACGGCGACCAGGCCTTGCATGGTGCTGAGGTCGATGCGACCGGACAGCAAATCCGTCATATGCACGTCGATGGCGTCAAAGCCTGCCGTATCGAACGCCCAGGCCATTTCCACCTGGCTGTTGCAACCCTGCTCGCGCAGGATGGCGACACGCGGACGCTTGCCGGTGGCGATAAACGGCGCGGCGATGTCTTCTTGCGGATCGAACGCGACGCGCGGCGACAAGCCGGGATCTTGTGTGTCGTTCCAGATGTCCAGCTCGGCTTGCGCGCAGGCGGGGTTATCGCGGCGCGACATGATGCGATAGCTGACTTCGCTCCAGGCGCGGCCCAGATCGGCGCGCGGTTGGCTCCAGATCTTTTTGCCATCGCGATAGAACTCGATGGTATCGGAGTCGTTCAAGCCACCAATCACATGCGAATGGGCGGACAACCCGGCGCCACGCAGCACCTGCATGACGGCATCACGCTCGGAGGCAGGGACTTGAATGACAGCGCCGGCTTCTTCGCAGAACAGCGCCTTCAGTGTCAGCTCGTCGCGTTGTACCGCGACCTGTTCCGGACGGATCTTGTAGTCGCCCCAGTCGGCCGAATTGGCGTCGAAGGTGAGCATATCCAGGTTGACCGAAATACCGGTGCGGCCAGCAAACGCCATTTCGCACAGCGTGGCGAACAGACCGCCATCGGAACGATCGTGATAGGCGAGCAGCACGCCGGCTTCGGCCAGCGTACGGATCGTCACGAAGAACGCACGCAGATCCTGCGGCGAGTCGATATCGGGCACGTTTTCGCCGACTTGATTGAACGCCTGAGCCAGGATGGACCCGCCCATGCGATGCCGGCCACGACCCAGATCGATCACGATCAACACACTGTCGCCCGCCTCGGCGCGCAGTTGCGGCGTGAGGCTGTTGCGCACATCGCCCACCGGCGAGAACGCGGTGACGATCAGCGACACTGGCGCGACGACCTGGCGATTTTCGCCGTCCTGGTTCCAGGTGGTCTTCATCGACAGCGAATCCTTACCGACCGGGATCGACAGACCCGTGGCCTGGCACAGTTCGCTGACAGCAGAAACGGTGTCATAGAGCGCGGCGTCCTGGCCCTCGACGCCGCAAGCGGCCATCCAGTTAGCGGACAGCTTGATGTCTTCCAGACGCGCCACATCGGCGGCCGCGAGGTTAGTCAGCGCTTCGGCCACGGCCATACGACCCGAGGCCGGTGCATTCAGCACGGCCAGCGGCGTGCGTTCGCCCATGGCCATGGCTTCGCCACGGAATCCCTCGTAATCCGCCAACGTCACCGCGCAATCGGCGACGGGGACTTGCCACGGGCCGACCATTTGATCGCGGCTGGACAGGCCACCCACGGTACGATCGCCGATGGTGATGAGAAACGATTTATTGGCCACGGTCGGGTGGCGCAACACGCGGTAGGCGGCCTCGGTCAGATCGATGCCGACGAGATCCAGCGGCTCGGACACGCCGGGCAGACGCTTGACATCGCGCGTCATGCGGGGCGGTTTGCCGAGGATCACATCGATGGGCACATCGACCGGGCGGGCGTTCGCTTCGGAAGCCTGAATCAATTCGTCCAAACCGGGCAGGCCCTCGCCATCGACCACGCGCAGTTGGCGCTCTTCGGTAGCGACGCCGACAACGGCATAGGGGCAACGTTCGCGGCGGGCAATGGCATCGAAACGGGCCAGGTCCTGGGGCAGAATCGACAGAACATAGCGTTCCTGCGACTCGTTGCTCCAGATCTCGGCAGGCGATAAGCCGGATTCTTCTACCGGGACGCGTTTCAGATCGAACACGGCGCCACGACCGGCATCGTTGACGAGCTCGGGGAAGGCATTCGACAAGCCACCCGCGCCCACGTCGTGAATCGCCAGGATGGGGTTGTTATTGCCTTGCTGCCAGCAGCGGTCGATGACTTCTTGTGCGCGGCGCTCGATTTCCGGGTTGCCACGTTGCACGGAGTCGAAATCCAGCTCGGCGGAGTTGCTGCCCATGCTGATACTGGAAGCCGCGCCGCCGCCCATGCCGATACGGAAGCCGGGGCCGCCCAACTGAATCAGCAAGGCACCGGGAGGGATGATTTCTTTCTTGGTCAGCTCGGCGTCGATGCTGCCCAGACCACCCGCGATCATGATGGGCTTGTGATAGCCCCAGCGCGTATCGCCAGCGGTTTGCTCGTAGGTACGGAAGTAACCCAGCAGGTTCGGACGACCGTATTCGTTATTGAAGGCCGCGCCGCCGATGGGGCCATCGATCATGATGGACAGGGGCGAGGCGATACGGTCGGGCAAGCCGTGATGGTCGGCTTCCCACGGTTGAATCGCGTCGGGAAAGCGCAGATGCGACACGGTAAAGCCGGTCAGGCCGGCCTTGGGCTTGGAACCCCGGCCGGTCGCGCCTTCGTCGCGGATCTCGCCGCCCGCGCCCGTCGAGGCACCCGGGAAAGGCGCGATCGCGGTCGGGTGGTTGTGCGTTTCGACCTTCATCAAGGTGTGCACGAGCGCGTCGCGGCGCACGTAGCGCGCGGCTTCGCTGCCCTGGCCATCATCGGACGGCACGCCAGCCTGGAATCGCTGCGCGGGGCCGCCTTCCATCACGGCGGCGTTATCCGAATAGGCGATGACCGTGCCTTGCGGCTGGGCCTTGTGCGTGGCGCGGATCATGCCGAACAGGGTTTCGGACTGCGGCTGGCCGTCGATGACCCATTGCGCGTTAAAGATCTTGTGGCGGCAGTGTTCGCTATTAGCCTGGGCGAACATCATCAGTTCGACATCGGTCGGATCACGGCCCAGGGTGGTGAAGGACTGCGCAAGGTAGTCGATTTCGTCTTCCGACAGCGCCAGACCCAGCGTAGTGTTGGCTTCGACCAGCGCATCGCGTCCCTGGGCTTGCACCGCGACGGTACGCATCGGCTTGCCCGCCAGCGGCTGGAACAGCGCCTGGCTGTCAAAATCGGCGCCCACCACGGTCTCGGTCATGCGGTCATGCAGGCAGTCGGCCGCGCGCGCCAGCATGGCGTCATCGATGGACTTCGTGCCGAGCAGGCCTTTTTCCGGGACCAGGAAATAGCGGATGCCGCGCTCGATGCGCCGCACGGCATCCAGGCCGCAGTTGTGCGCGATGTCGGTGGCCTTACTGGCCCACGGCGAAATCGTGCCCAGGCGCGGAATCACCAGCAGCGACAGGCTCTTGGCCGGCGGCTCGATCGCGTCGGCCGTGCCGTAGTCGAGCAGTTGGGTCAGCTGTTGCTGTTGTGCGGCATCGAGCGCCGCCTCCGTGCTGACAAAATGCTCGTAGCGAGCGGAAATATCCGCGACGGGCAGGCCCGCCTCTCGCAGCTGTGCCAGGAGACGCTCACGGCGGAAGGCGGAAAGGACAGATGAACCGGGCAAATGCTGGACGAGAGACACGATGCGGGCGCCGTTTGGAGAAGTGAATAGAAGCAAAAGCAGCATTTTACCTTTTCAGGGGTTTTCCCGAAGCGGCGGAGCAAAAAGAAGCTGCAATTGAGCCGCTGCCTCCGTTACAAATTCGTGGGATCGTTACCCTGCCCCCGTTTTTTGCGGCGCAAAAAGGCGGTGGCGCTGGCGCGATTCACCTGAATCCTGCCTGCACTCACGGGCGGCATGACGGCGAAATTGCCGCCCCGCAGCATAGGCGCCCGCCCTTCACCCACGGGAAAACACGCACTACCTTGCACCATTCATGCAGGTAGGATGCTGCAAGTTCGCATCGCAAGGGTGGACTGGATGGCGTTGGCTGCCTCCCATAAGGAAAGGTCAACGCTGTTTGTCCGCGTTTTATGTCCAGGCTGTTCGCTATCCATGTCCCGTCCTGACGTTCCCGTTAACCCGCCGTCTTCCCCTGAGCCCATCATCGCCGTCGAACCCGACCCGCCAGTGAAAGTGCCGCTGGCCATCGAGGACGGCCTCGCCGTGGGCGTGCTGGCCACTCTGGCTTTGATCACGCTGGGCAACGTGCTGGTGCGTTACTTCACCGACCAGTCGTTCGCCTGGACTGAAGAGATCTCGGTATTTCTCTTGATTGTGCTGACCATGGCCGGTGCGAGCAGTGCCTTTGTCAGGAACCACCACATTCGTATCGAAGCCTTCGCCGATGGCGGGACACCCGCGCGCAAACGGGGTTTGGCTATCGCCTCGCACACGATCGTTCTGCTGTTTTTCATACTGCTCACCGTGCTGTCCGCCCGTCTGGTGTGGGATGAATACCGTTACGAAGACACCTCCCCCGCCATCGGGGTGCCAACGTGGTGGTATTCAATCTGGCTGCCCGCCATGTCCGCGGCAATCACGTTGCGTACGTTGGGCATCCTGCGCCGTCTGCTGCGAGGCGCTGTGCAATGATCGCTGCGCTGCTGTTTGTCGTTTTCGCTATCTTGATGATTATCGGCGTGCCGGTGGGCGTGGCATTGGGAATCGCGGGCACGCTGGCGATCGCGCTGTCGAATCTGGACGTGGCCTGGTTCGGTCTGCTGGCCGTGCCTCAGAATTTTTATGCGGGGCTGGCGAAATACCCGCTCTTGGCGATTCCGATGTTTGTGCTGGTCGGCTCGATATTCGATCGATCGGGCGTGGCGCGGCGGCTGGTGGATTTAGCCATCGCCATCGTGGGCCGGGGATCGGGCATGCTGCCGCTGATCGCGATCGCGGTGGCGATGTTTTTGGGTGGGATTTCCGGTTCGGGTCCAGCGTGCGCGGCTGCCGTGGGCGCGGTCATGATCGCCGCCATGTCGCGTGCCGGTTACCCGGCGTCGTTTTCGGCCTCGGTCGTCGCGGCGGGCGCGGCCACGGATATTCTGATCCCACCGTCCATCGCCTTTATTGTTTATTCCGTTCTGGTGCCCGGCGCGTCCGTCCCCGCCCTGTTTGCCGCCGGCATGGTGCCGGGGCTACTGGCGGGGATCGCGCTGATCGTGCCCGCGGTGTGGCTTTCGCGTAAGTACAAACTTGGCATTCATGAATCCCATCTGCCTCGCCCGCCTTTCTGGGCGAGCCTGCGCGAGGCGGTGTGGGGGCTGGCCGCGCCGGTGCTGATTCTGGGCGGCATGCGGCTGGGCTGGTTCACGCCCACCGAGGCCGCCGTGGTGGCCGTGTTCTACGGGCTGTTTGTCGGCATGTTTATTCATCGCACGATACGCGTGCGGGATCTTTATACGATCCTGCGCGAGGCGGCGGAACTGTCGGCCGTCATCATGATGGTGGTGGCGTTGGCGGGTGTATTCGCGTGGGCATTGTCGACGCTGAGCATCATCGACCCGATCACGCATGCCATCGTCAACTCTGGCTTAGGCGAATGGGGTGTGATGTCCTTATTGGTGCTGCTCCTGATGGTCATGGGCATGTTCCTCGATGGCATCTCGATATTCCTGATTTTTGTGCCGCTTCTGATGCCGATAGCCGATGCGTATGGCTGGAACCCGGTATGGTTCGGTGTCATCCTCACGCTGATGGTCGCACTGGGTCAGTTCACGCCGCCCTTGGCAGTGAACCTGATGGTGTCCTGCCGCATTGCGCGCGTGCCTATGGAGTCCACCACGCGGTGGGTGCTATGGCTGCTTGCGGCCATGTTCGTGGTGTTGGTAGCGGTGATCGTGTTTCCGCAGCTCGCGTTATGGCTGCCGCATCAATTGGGGTACTAGCCAGGAGGCGCAGTTGGCGTTCCAATAACGCACAGATTAGACAAACATAAGGAGACAAACCGATGAAACTACACAAACTGTTTTGCGCCGCTCTTGTTGCGGCAACGGCGTTTGCCTTAGCGCCAGCACAGGCGCGCGAGTACAAGCCCGAGTACAAGCTTTCCATCGTCGTCGGCACCACATTCCCTTGGGGCCAGGGCGCGGTGATCTGGTCGGATCTGGTTCGCGAGCGTACCAACGGCCGCATCAATATCAAAGTCTACCCAGGCACCTCGCTGGTCCAGGGCGATCAAACCCGCGAATTCACCGCGATCCGGCAAGGCGTCATCGACATGGCCGTCGGTTCGACCATTAATTGGTCCCCGCAGGTAAAACAGCTGAACCTGTTCTCCCTGCCCTTCTTGATGCCCGATTACGCAGCCATTGACGCATTGGTGCAAGGCGAAGTCGGCAAAGAACTATTCAAGGTCATCGAGAAAGCCGGCGTCGTGCCGCTGGCCTGGGGGGAAAACGGCTATCGCCAGCTCAGCAATTCGCGCCGGGTGATTTCCAAACCCGAGGACATGAAAGGCATGAAGCTGCGCGTGGTCGGCTCGCCGCTTTACATCGACACGTTCACCGCCCTGGGCGCCAACCCAACGCAAATGAGCTGGGCCGATGCGCAGCCGGCGCTGGCCAGCGGCGCGGTCGATGGTCAGGAGAATCCCCTATCGATTTATACCGGTGCAAAGCTATACGATGTGGCCCAGAAATACCTGACGCTCTGGAACTATGTCGCCGACCCACTGGTATTCGTGGTCAATCGCGAGGTCTGGGAGTCCTGGTCGGAAGAAGATCGCAAAATCGTGCGCGAAGCCGCACTGGAAGCCGCAAAAAAGGAAATCGCTATCGCCCGTAAAGGGGTAACGCCGGAAGATCCCTCCTTGCTCAAGGAGATCGAGAGCCATGGCGTCACCATCACCACGCTTAACGAAGATCAACACAAGGCGTTTGTCGAGGCCACCAAACCCGTCTACGAAAAATGGAAGCCTCGCGTGGGCAACGAACTGGTCGACCTGGCCGAGAAATCGATCGCGGCACGCAACAAATAAGCAGTAACCCAAGGGGATCGGCGGTCACACCGCCTGGGGAGGCAAGTACGCAAGTGTTTGCATCCGGCACGGACGCCACGAGGCGTCCGTGTTTTTTTTCAGCCTTCAAGCTTGATGTTGCCGGCCTGAATGATGTCACGCCACTTGGCGATCTCTGCAGCGATGAGCCGCGAGAAATCCTCGCCGCCCGTCGACACGTTTTCAGAGCCAAACGAAGCAATGACGGAACGCACAGACGGCACGCTCGCCGCTTGCATGGTCGCCTCGGTCAAGCGCTTGGTGATCTGCGGATCGATGTTGGCGGGCGCCAACAGACCATACCATCCCCGCGCCTCGAAGCCATCCACGCCCGATTCGGCCACCGTGGGCACATCCGGTAGCTGCACGGTCCGGCGCGCGCTCGAGACGGCCAGCGCCTTCATCTTTCCACTTTGCAGATGCGGCTGCACAAGCGCGAGATTTTCGAACGAATACAACACCTCGCCGCCAATCACCGCGACCACCGCGGGCGCCCCACCTTTGTACGCAACATGCGTGGCATGACCACCGGTTCGCTGCTTTAACAATTCGCCGGCCAGGTGCTGCGGTGTGCCTGTTCCCGCCGAACCATAAAAGGGCGGATTCTTGGCGTCTTGCATCCGGCTCATCAGCTGATCAAACGAATTGATGCCCGATTGGCTGCCGGTGACCAACACCAGCGGCGTCGCGGCGATCAGCGAGATCGGGGTGAAATCACGGGTGGAGTCGTAAGTCAGATTTTTCTGCAGCGAGACATTGATTGCCAAAGGGCCGCTCGCGCCTAACAGCAGCGTATAGGGATCGCCCGAGGCCCGCGCCACGAACGCGGTACCGATATTGCCGCCTGCGCCGGGCTTGTCCTCCACAATAATGGGTTGCCCCAGCGTTTTACTGATTTCCGCCCCGACCAACCGCGCCAGAATATCCACGATCCCGCCTGGCGGGTATGGGTTGATGATGCGCAGTGGCTGGCTCGGCCAATTTGTCGCGGCGGCACTCGCCTCCGCTGCCCACGCTCGCATAGAGTGTGTTGCGCCGAGCGCACCCGCCATGGCGGTCGCGACACCGCCTAGAAATTCACGTCTTTTCATATATTTGTCCCCCTCCAACCGGCCAACATCATGCCCTCGATCCGGCTCAAGCCGGTTGCAAGGCAAAAGTCAGCGTCGTGCCTTTCACAATAATGCCGCCGCGCTCACCCGGCGTCAGCGAGCCATAGCGCGCCGCGAACGACGGCGGCAAGGCACGCGCTTCCTTAGGCGCTAACCATAGGCGCAGCAAATGACGTTTGCGCTCCGGCTCGGGCCAATCTTCGAAATCGGTGCGCGAGTGCAGGATTTGATGGTTATGCAGGAACTGTATGTCGCCGGGCAGGAACTCCATTTGCAGACAGAACTGCGGATCGTTGGCCAGCTCGTCGAGCATGGCGAGCGCCTCGATCTCCCGCTCGGTCAGACGACGCGCCTGTGGGAAGTTTTTCTGTGCACTGCGGATGTATTGGCCCACATAGATAGTGGTGAGCTGTCCGTCGAACCAGTTGAACACCGGCACATCGAACCAGGGTTTTTGCCCGTCGGGGACTTCGCCGCGACGATCCGTGGGAAACGCATGGAACAGCTCCGCCGCGAGGTCGGGCCGGCGTTCCATCATGGCGTTGTAGATCGAATAGGAACTGACGATACGACTCTCGCCGCCAGACTTGGAAGTTTTCAAACACATCAGACCGACGATGTCGCACGAGTCGGTGTGATATTCCAGCTGCCGGTTCGTCTGATAGTAACGAGTCGCCGGCTGATTGATGTCGGCACCCGTATCACGAACATGGCCCAGCAAATGCCCGGCTGCATTTTGCGAGCGGAAACTGCCGAACCAAGAACCAATCCCGAGGTACGCGATCGCCGCCTGCTCGGTCGTATAGCGCTCAACCGGAAAGCCGCGTAGCAACACAAACCCCCGGCCGTTGAGCACCTCTTGCAGCATATCCTTCAGACGCGGTCCGAGCGTGGGTAGCAGAAAGGTCTCTGGCGAAATATCAGCGAAGGTTCGGCCGGAGGTGAGGTGGTGCCGGATGGCGGCATCGATCTCCTCGATTTCGGTGGGCGTCAGGACTTCAATCCATCGGGTGTCCCGCGCCATTTCCGCACCCAGCCAAGCACCGGGGCTGGTCAGGCGCGCGGGCGGCAGATCTTCCTGCACGTTGGCAAGCTGTTGCATCGTGGTCTCCTTCACTCAAGCATCTTGTGGCATTGCTAAAACGTGGCTATAAGTCTACTGAGCGACCCGGATCGCTCCAAACGAATAATATTTATTAACTTATCGCTTCATTCAATAGATGAGTTCCGCCAACATCACGCTCAAGCAGTTGCGCGCCTTCACCGCCGTTGCCCGCGAAGGCAGCTTCACACGCGCCTCTGAAATGCTGCACGTGACACAGTCCACGCTCACCACATCGATCAAGATTCTGGAGAGCGAGATCGGTGTGCGTCTCTTTGATCGTTCGACGCGCGCGGTGCTGTTGACGGCTCAGGGCACGCAGTTCTTGCCAGCGGCCGAGCGCATGCTGCGTGATCTGACCGAGTCGCTCGAAGAACTGCGCCTGACGGTCACGCGACAGCGCGGCTCGGCCGTGGTCGCGGCGGCGGCTTCGTTCATCAACTATGTGATGTCACCCGCAGTGATGGAGATGGCCTCGCGGTATCCGGGCATCAGCGTACGGATGCGCGAGGAAACCACGGAAGGCGTCTGTCGGCTCGTACTAGGGGGTGATGCGGATTTTGGCGTAACGACGCTGTTCCAGACCGTACCCGAGCTCGACAGCACACTGATACTGACGGACGACTATGGCGCGGTCTATCACAGCGGCCACGCACTCGCTCAGGAAGACTCGCCCATGCCCTGGAGTCGTCTGGCCTCGCACACCATGGTGGCCCTGCATCCCTCTAACGGGATACGGGCGCTGGTCGATCTACATCCTCGCATCGCCACGCGGTATAAGAAACCCGCTTATGAAGTGGGATCGATGTCCACGCTTTTGCCATTGCTGCAACGCGGACTGGGTTACGCCGCCCTACCAGCGCTGGCTGCGGCGCCGCTAGTGACAGCGGGCTTGAAATTCAAGCCCCTACGTCAACCGGTATTGCGCAGGAACCTGTACATAGTGAAAAAACGCGGCCGAGCCCTGTCGCCTTCGGCCTATGCAATGCTCGAAGCCATGACACGCGCGGTCCAGCGTATCGATGTACACGCCCAAGTTGATGTGGCGTTTAACGAAGCCAGGATGCGGGAATTCGCGGGATAGCGGTGCTGCTTGGACCAAAGCGCTAGTCTGGGTAGCGAACCTCGAGAATATCGAGTTCCTGCACACCGCCAGGCGTGCGCAACACGACTGTGTCGCCCTCGCGCGCTTTGATCAACGCGCGCGCAACGGGCGAAATCCAGCTGATCTTGCCCGCCAGCGGCTCGGCTTCGTCCACGCCGACGATGGTGACGGTTTGCTCCTCGCCGTTCTGATCGGCGTAGGTCACCGTAGCGCCAAAGAAAACTTGATCACGATTAGGCTGGGCGGCGGGATCGACAACCTCGGCAATGTCCAG
This sequence comes from Bordetella sp. 02P26C-1, assembly GCF_009763255.1. Lineage (GTDB taxonomy): Bacteria > Pseudomonadota > Gammaproteobacteria > Burkholderiales > Burkholderiaceae_B > Bordetella_A. Next base: position 189,510 of record NZ_WSJB01000032.1, read on the forward strand.
GCGTTTCGTGAGGAATCGCATGCGCCGGTCGATTTCGCGCAGGCGTTTTTTCCCATAAAGATAGTCGCCGTTTTCTGAACGATCGCCGTTGGAGGCCGCCCAGGATACGACTTGCACAACAGAAGGACGCTCGACGTTCATCAGATGCGCCAACTCATCGCGCAAACGGGCATAGCCCTCGGGCGTCATATAGTTGCGTGTACCCGTGGGCAGCGCCTGCGCTTCGGGCAATTCCTCGTCGTCGTCGCGATCCGACTCTTTAACAAAAGCCTTGTTCATTCGTCGCCTAGAACCAATCGTGCCACACGGGCTTTAAGTCATCGGGCAAGGGTGGCAAGGCACCAAGATCCGCCTTGCTCTCCGTTGGACTATGGAAGTCGGATCCACGCGAGGCCAGAAACCCATAACGCCGTGCCACGCCGGCATAGTGGCGCGCTTCATCCGGGGTGTGGCTACCGGTCACGACCTCGATGCCTTCCCCGCCTAGTTGAATGAATTCATCGAATAACGCCTGAAACTGCAGGATGGAGTATTTATATCGTCCCGGATGCGCGATCACCGCGCGACCGCCCGCGCCTCGGATCCAGCCTACCGCATCAGAGAGCGTCGCCCATTGCATCGGCACATGCCCCGGGCAGTCGTCGCCGAGGAATTTGTTGAATACGGTTTGCACGTCGGGACAATAGCCGGCCTGAACCAGATAGCGCGCGAAATGGGTGCGACTGACAAGCTCCGGGTTTCCAGCCAGCGGAATTGCGCCTTCGTAGGCGCCGGGCATGCCCATTTCCGCCAGTCGATCACCCATCCGGCGGGCGCGTTCGGCGCGCCCCGCGCGCGTGCGCCGCAAGCCGTTGACCAACGTGGCGTTGCTGGCATCGAACCCCAGGCCGACGATGTGCACGGTGTGACCGCTCCAGGTCACGGAAATCTCGCTGCCCGTGACGAACCGCATGCCGAGCTCCTGCGCGGTGGCTTGCGCCTCGGCCAGACCGCCCACTTCGTCATGATCGGTCAACGCCCACACATCCACCCCGTTCGCGTGTGCGCGCCGCGCCACTTCCGCTGGCGGCAGAATGCCGTCAGACACCGTGGAATGGCAATGCAGGTCGATATTCAAGGCGGTAGGATCCATAGCGGGTATTGTACGGCTGCAAACCAGGCCCACAAGCGCTAAGCGACGGGCCGCCATAAAACACAGCCGTGCCTCGCACCCATGTGAGCCTGCCGCATCAATACTGACGCGCCACGATAAATACGCGCCTACCCGCCTCGGGCGCGGCGCGCATTCTGATAATTGGCGGCGACTGCCGCCGTTTGTATTCGCTGCGCGCGATGAGCTGCTCAACTTTCTGCAATGTGGCTCGGCCGTTCTCCGTCAGCTGTAAATCGTCAACCGTGCCTTGAGCCGCCTCGCGCTCCTCGGGTGCGAGGAACGCGCCTTCGACGCGCACTTTCAGAATGTCATCCAACACCTCGTATGGCGGTAAAGCGTCGGAATCTTTCTGCCCCGGCGCCAGCTCAGCCGATGGCGGCTTGTCGATGATGGCGTTCGGTATCAGCTCGCGCCCCGCCGTATCGTTGATATGCCGCGACAACGCAAAAACCTCGGTCTTGTATAGATCGCCGATCAAACCCAAACCACCATTGGTGTCGCCATAAAGGGTGCAATACCCCACCGACGCCTCGGACTTGTTACCCGTGGTCAATAGCAAGGGCCCATACTGGTTCGAATACGTCATCAACAACGTGCCGCGCACCCGGGCTTGCAGGTTTTCCAAAGCCAGACCACTGGGCGCCTCCTGCACGTCGCTCTGCTCCATCGAGGAGGAAAACTGCGAGACGATGTCGCGGATCGGGACCTGATATAGCGTCACACCGAGATTGCCGCACAGCGTCACCGAATCCGACACACTGCCTTCGCTGGAATAAACGGAGGGCATCGTAATGGCGACGACGTTTTCCGCGCCCAGCGCCTCGGCGGCCAAAGCGATCGTGAGTGCCGAATCAATGCCGCCGGACGAACCAACCAGGGCCTTTTTAAATCCACAGCGGCGTGCATAATCGCGCAGGCCCACGACAGCCTGACGTCGGTAGAACTCCATCAATGGCAAGCCTTCGGGGTCTATCGGCGCGAGCGCCTCGCCTTGCCCGTCAACAAACCGCGGCGGATCCAGTTCGAACCGCAAGGTCGGCGCATCTGGCTCGAACCGTTTGGCTTCGAATACCACGGTGCCTTCTGCATCGACCGCAAACGACCCGCCATCGAACACAATATGATCCTGCCCGCCGACCTGCGCCACGCAGACCATGGACAGGTGATAGCGCGTGCAGACCTCGGCAATACGCTGGTGACGGTTGCGACGCGCGCCTTTGCTACTTGGGCTTGCCTGCAGCGACACAACCAGATCCGGCGAGGCATCAGCCAGTCGTCGCAGCGGCGCTGTCGGGCAATCCGAGCCCCCGTCGCACCACGCGTCCGCGCCAATCAGAAAACCCACGGTGGCATCGCGAATACGCAGTACTTTCACGCTTTCGCCGCCTGCGCTGAAGTGCCGATGCTCATCAAAGACGCCATCACCAGACAGCGACTGCTTGCTCTGAGTCAAGACGACCACCCCGTTGAGCAAGACCTGCACACCGTTATAAAACGATCCGCTCGCGCCACCCTCCTTGCGCAAAGGCTGGCCGACTACCCAGTAAACATCGGGAGTTTTCCGGCTGGCTTCGCACAAAAGCGCACGCGCGTCGTTCAAACGCTCGGCGAACAAGGGATCGGCCAACAGGTCGCCCGGCGTATACCCGGTGAGTGCCAGCTCCGGAAACACCACCATGTCCACGCCCTCAGCCTGCGCTTCGGCGGCGACGGCTGACATCAAGGCAACATTGCCTTCCATGTCGCCGATGGTGGGATTGATCTGACCAAGCTTGATTGAAAGGGGGTTTCGCATAGTGAACCTTCGAAGCATTCAAATAGGCGTTGCCCGAAGTGGGTCGTTACTATGACCACCGCTCCTGGCGCGATGCGCGAACCCCAGCATCTATCGTTCCCATCACCCAGGACCCGGGCGGGATCATGGGTGAGTCGGCTCACGCTCCAATAAAAACCCCACGACGGGATCGAGCTGCGCCGCATCCATCAGAGTGGGCGCATGTCCGACGAGCGGGACAGTCACAAGACGCGCCCGAGGATTTCGCCGCAGCATTTCCGACGCGGTAGCCGTCGACAGCAAGTCCGAAGCTTCACCGCGTACGATCAGCACCGGACAATCCAGCGAGTCGTAGGCATTCCATAACATCTGCTCGCCCGTGGAATAGACTTCCGCAGCCTGGGCGGCCAGCGGCAAGGCGAGATTCAGATCGTAGTGCTTGACCCATTTCCCATCGCGCTCTACGTAGGTTCGGCGGGTAAAGCGTTCCCACTGTTCATCTGTCATGGGACCGAACGGCGCCGCTGTCTGGCGCACCGACCGGATAGCCTCGTCCAACGAATTGAATTCCCCCGTTTGACCGACATACTGACCGATACGACCGAGCGCCAGGGGGTCCAATCTAGGCCCGACATCATTGAGCACCATGCTATCGAAACGGATCTGCGCATCAGGTGGCAAGCCCCCCACGCGAGGCTGCATGACCGAGCTCATGCGCGCCCAGTTCGCCACGCCAGCCAAGGACAAACCTATGAGTCCGCCCATCGAGGTACCCACCCACGACAGAGACGCTGGCCGCAGTCGCGCGATCAATGTCACCATATCCGCGACATATTGCGGCACGCTGTACAAAGTGGGCGTCGTCAGCCAATCCGAGCGGCCACGCCCGACCACATCCGGACACACCACTCGGAATTCACCGGCCAAACGCTGCGCGAGCTCATCGAAATCCCGCCCGTGCCGCGTCAAACCATGCACGCAGATGAGCACGCGATCATTGTCGGGGTCTCCCCATTCGGTATAGGCCATGCGATGCAGCCCGGCAGGACTGGCGCACGTGACGTAATCGAATCGCGGCGTGAACATGCGTGCTCCTGGGTGACAGAAACAGGCATCTTATCGCAAGGCCGGGGCGGCGACAGCAGGTGTTTCCCGATGCCAATAACGGCGCGCGGACTGAGCATATGACTGCACGTCCAGGCCACCCGCATAAGATTGCACGATCATGGCGCCATGATGATCGGTACGCCAAAACTGCGCGCCCGCCTCGGTCCAACGTGTTTGTACCGCGGGCGTGGGATGGTTAAACCGATTCATGTACCCCGCTTGAGCAATGACATGCTGTGCTTGCACCGTGCGCACCAACGCGGCGCTCGATGAAGTCTTCGACCCATGATGCGGAGCAAGGACGATATGAACTTGTGGCAAGGCGGCGATCAGACGGCGTTCCTGCGCAACGCCGATATCTCCGGGTAGCAGTGCGGTATGCGCTCTACCCTGGATGAGCAGTACACAACTACTCGCGTTACCCGGTTCATCGCTAGCCTGCCCCGACGCCGGATGCAGGAAGCGAAACTGCACATCATCGGCTGTCCACGTCAAACCTGCATAGCAGCGATCCATCGAATTAGGCAACCGTTCTTCGCTCGTCAGCGCGGCGTTGCTGTCGTTGCGACCTCGTTTACGCAGGAATTTCGACAGATCGAAGGAGGTATACGCACGATCGACCGGCATCGCCGCGAGCACACTGGCCGAACCGCCCGAATGATCCATGTCGGCATGCGAAACGATCAGGCCATCAATGTGTCGATGGCCTCTGGCACGTAGATACGGGACCACCACGCGCTCACCGGCATCCGTGCCTTGACGCGAGCTCGGGCCAGTATCAAAGAGCCAAACCTGTGTCGCCGTCTCCACCACAATAGCGCCTCCCTGCCCCACATCCAACGCCGTCAACGTCCAATAACCCGGCGCTGGACGGTCGGGCTTAGACAAGAGCATGGGCAGCATCAGCAGCCATCCCGCCCATCGCAATGGCAGACCCGCCGGCTGCACCGCCCAAACGACACCGCAAACCGCCAGGACCACCCACGGCAATGGCGCCGCTGCCACGTCCAGCACCGCCCATGAAGCATCGCTCATCCAGCGTACCGGGCCCATCATCGCCTCGAACACGGCATGCCCCATGACGCCGGTGACTTCGGCCAACCAATGCAATCCTGGCACGGCGCTCAACATCGCGCATGCCAAGGCGAGCGGCGTCACCACGAAGCTGACAATCGGTATCGCATACACGTTAACCAACGGCGAGACGATCGATACCTGATTCATCAGGAAAGCAAGCAAGGGAACCAAGCCTAATGTGATCGCCATCTGCACCATACCGAACTCACGAAGCATGGCTCGCAAACGCGTGCGCCAACCGTCGGTTTTCAGCGACCCGCTTTGCTCCACGGACACGGCCAGACGAAGCAAGATCGCCACCGCGCCAAACGATAACCAAAACCCTGGCGCGAGAGGCGCCCAAGGATCCATCAATGCAATCGACGCCCCGGCCACCGCCAGGATTCGCGAGGGCGACAAAGGCAGGCGTGCCATCGCCGCCAAAGCCACGACGGCCAGCATGAAGAAAGTCCGCCTTGCCGGCACGCCCCATCCTGCCAACAGGCAATAAAGCAATGCCACCCATAACGCGATGGCCGCGCCCACTACTTGTGCCGGCAAATACTCGGCCAGCCTTACTCCGCGCCAGCTTGCTCGCCGCCAAAACACCATCGCCAACACGCTTCCCATTGCCGCGATTAAGGTGACATGCATGCCGCTGATCGACACCAGATGCGTAATGCCACTGCGATTGAATATTTGCCAATCGCCTCGCGCCACAGCCGCCTGATCACCCAACGCCAACGCAATCATCACGGGCGCATATCGACGCTCGCCCAAGGCGCGGCGCATGCCCTCGCGCAGCCAATGACGAATCCGCTCTATCAATATGCCGGCGCTATGGAATGGTTCGTCCGCCAACAGTACCGGGACGCCTCGCACAGTCGCTGTTGCCAGGATGCCCGAGGCGAACATGCGCCCTTCCGCGTCGAAGCCATAAGGGTTACGCAGCCCGTGCGGTTGACGAAGCACCAATGCCATACGCCACAGCTGGCCAGGCTTCAGTTGAGTCGCGGGCTTATCGCCCACGACATCCCAGCTCACGGAGATACGCGCGGGTATGCCGTCGGGTCGAGGTTCGCTCACATCAGCCGCGAATCGGTAATGCCCTTCGTCGCCCTGGGGTAGATCCGCGATACGCACGACCAGACGGCTTACCACATCGTGATGGGTCCAGGCGAGCCGGTCGCCCATGCGGATTTGCGCGCGCCAGATCGCTGTGCCTAAGCCGAGGCCTAACCCTAAAACGACTGCCACCAGGCTGAGAGCGACCGTTCTTAAACAACGTCCTCGTCGTTTCGAACCTGCGGGTAAGGAAAATGGATTTGAGATCCGCGACGCCGCGTACAGGAGGGGGATTGCCGCCGCCAGTGCCGACACACCGGCGCCAATCCAACGCGAAGCCGGCAACGCGGAGAGACATTGCGCTGCAGCGGCGCCCGCGACAACGCCCAGCAGAAACAAGCGACCAATAATGGTTGACTCCCCAAATGGTCAAGCATAGGAGTCCCCCCTCGTCCCTCGGAAGAGCAAGTGAACGAAAATATCCATGCGGATATTTCCCTAGGGCTTGAGATCAATCGCCCCGCATTTCGGGAAACAACGCGATGAAATCCAACAATTTCTCGCCCAAGAGATTGACATGCTCCGTCATCATCCGGTCCGCCAGATCTTCGTCACCGTCGACGATAGCCTGCAGCACTGCCGCGTGCTCTGTGAGCGAGTCAACGCGCCGGCGTCGGCGCTGCGTGACCAGTTTGCGATACGGCGCGACGCGATTACGCAGGCCCCGCGTCTGTTCGGCCAGGAACTCGTTCTGGCTGGCTTCGTAGATGACTTCATGGAAATCGCGATTGATCTCGTAAAACAGATCCACATCGTCACCGTCCGCAATCGCCTCCAGACGCGCATGGGCATCGCGCATTCGGGCAATCTGCGCGCCGGTCGCGCGGCGAGCCGCCAGCCGCGCGCACAGTCCTTCTAGTTCCGCCATGACCTGGAACATCTCGATCAGCTTGCGCGCCGACAGCGCCGACACCTCGGCGGGCTGGCGCGCCCGGACGGTGATAAGCGAAGCCGCAGCCAGCTGGCGGAACGCCTCTCGCACAGGGGTTCGCGAGCACTTGAAGCGCGCGGCGATTTCTTCCTCTTCGAGGCGAGTGCCCGGGGCGAGTACGCCTGACAAGATTTCTTGTTCGAGTGTCTGCTGAATGGTCTCGGCGTACGTTGCGGCTTCTTGCACTGAGCGGACTCCATGATCGAGAGGCGTGATTCTAACGCTAAGCGCGCAAACTCCGGTTATTTGTATACGTTTCAACCAGTTTATGTATACCTTAAGTAATAACTCCAGTGGGCCACTAATGTTCCGTCGCCGTGCACATAGGCACCCACAGCAGGCCCGAATGCCCACTTTTAGGGCATGCACCAAAAACGAGATAGGTGTAATCCCGAGCTACAAGCAAAAACATGAAGTCCCTATCATGTATACACATACAAGATTTTTGTATTTCGAATAGGATTTCCACAATGGATTTGCAACTCAAGGGGAAGAAAGTCCTCATCACCGGGGCATCGCAAGGGATCGGCGAAGGGTTGGCCTACGCCTTTGCCGAAGAAGGGTGCGACCTACATCTCACTGCACGGTCCGAAGAAAAGCTGGAAACACTACAGCGCCAAATTTCGGAACAGCATGCGGTCGCGGTGACCACAACGGCCATCGACATGACTACATCAGGGGCGTGTGAACGCATCGTGGACGAGGCCGGTGATATTGATGTGCTGGTGAACAATGCTGGCGTCATCCCCAGCGGCACGATTTTCGACCTCGATGCGCAAAAATGGCGCGACGGCTGGGCGTTGAAGGGTTTCGGCTACGCCGACATGATCCGCCTGGTGTACCCACGCATGAAACGCCGTGGCGGCGGAGTCATTCTTAATAATATCGGCAATGGCGGCGAGGTATGCGACCCCAATTACATCGCAGGTGCGGCCGGCAACGCATCCCTGATGGCGATGACTCGCGCGCTGGGCGGTTCCAGTCTCGACGACAACATACGCGTGGTCGGTGTCAATCCGGGTCCGGTGGATACGACCCGGATCTACAACATGCTGAAAAAATTCGCCGAGAACCGGCTTGGCGATGCCGGACGCTATGAGGAACTGCTGGAACGCTACCCGCTGGGCCGTCCCGCCAAAGTCCATGAAATCACGGACTTATTCCTGTTCCTGGCGTCGTTTCGCTCTGGCTACACCTCCGGCACCATTTTCACGGTGGATGGCGGTATCGCCTCGCGCCGCGCCGTCGTCTGACCGCCCTATCACTCCGTGAACGAGACCATGAAGAACTTCGAAATCCGTAATCAGTATTTCGACCGCCTATGCAACACATCGGGACTGATGTGGCTAGGCCAGAACACCAATCATTATGCTCCCCACGAATCGGTGCGCGAGGCAGTCATTCAAGCGATGGACAATGGCGAATACCACGCGTATGCGCCGCCTGCGGGCTTTGAAGAGCTGCGTCAATTGATCCGTGAAGACATGGGCACGCCCGACGCCGCCGTCCTGGTCACCGACGGCGCGGTCGAAGCTCTCTACAACGTCTGCAGCAATATCTGCGCGCCCGACACCGACTTCATCACCACCGATCCAAGTTGGGCGTGGCCGGTGCATTTTGCGCGCAAAGCCGGCGCGAACATCATAGAGCTGCCCATTTACAACGCCGAACAGCACTACAAACTCACGGCCGAGCAGTTGCGCGCCGCCGTGACCGAGAAAACGCGCGTGATTTATCTGGTCGACCCGAACAACCCTTTGGGCACCTGCCACACCGCCGACGAGATCGAGGCCTTTACCGACATCGCGCGCTCGGTCGGCGCCTATCTGATTCACGACGCCACCTACAGCAGTTTTGCCGAACGCTTCACTCCCGCCTATCGCTTCTATCCCGAAAAATCGATCCAGATTTACAGCTTTTCTAAATGGCTGGGTTTGGCTGGCATGCGGCTGGGCGCAGTGCTGGCGCATGAAGACCTGGTGGAACGATTCGCCAGTGCGCCGCCGAACAATCTTGGCAGCAACGTACTGTCGCAGCGCGCCGCCATCGCAGGGTTAAAGACCAAGGCGCAATGGTTTCCTGAAATCTGGCAGCGGCAGCGCCGCAACCAGGAAGTCGTGGCCCAAGCCGTCGCCCGCGTACCCGGCCTGGTTCTACCGGTCTATCCGTCGCAAGCAAACCTGTTGATCATCGAGACCGTCGATGCGGGCATCACGCCCGAAGCGTTGGTGGCTGCCTATCAAACAAAAGGCATCATGATCCGGCAAGGCGCCTATCACACCAAACGATTCGGTCATCGCTTCGTCAAGGTCAGTCTGACCGTGCCGGAAGGCTGGGCCGACCGGTTCTGCGAACTGCTGCCCGAGATGGTTCAGTTGGCGCGCACCATCGACGTCCCTCAAAACTTGTTCTGAGCGTAGCCCCATGCCCTATATCAAGACCTCCGACGACATACAGCTCTATTACGAGGAAACAGGAGAAGGCGAGCCGATCATCTTCGTCCACGAATTCGGCGGTGACATGCGTAGCTGGGAGCCGCAGATGCGCTACTTCGCGCGTCGTCATCGCTGCATCGCGTTCAATGCGCGCGGCTATCCCCCATCGGATGTGCCGGACGACCTCGAACGCTATTCGCAGCGCCGCGCCGCGCTAGACGTGGTGGATGTGCTCACCGCGCTGGACATCCCAAAAGCGCACATCGTAGGCCTGTCCATGGGCGGCTTCGCGACGTTGCATGTGGGCCTGATCGCGCCCGACCGTGCACTATCGTTGGTCGTGGCCGGCGCCGGGTATGGCGCGGAAAAGGAACACGAAGCGTACTTTCGCGACGTGTCGCTAGAGGTAGCGGCGCAGTTCGAAAAACAAGGTGCAGAAGCATTCTCCAAGACCTACGCACTGGCCGCTTCGCGCATCGCCTTTCTACTGAAAGATCCGCGCGGCTGGGACGAATTCGCCGAGCATCTTTCGCAGCACTCGGCCAAGGGTGCGGCGATGACCATGCGCGGCGTGCAAGCGCGCCGCCCCTCCCTCTACGATCTGGCTGACGAATTCAAAGCCATGACCGTCCCGACTCTGATCGTAGTGGGAGACGAAGACGACCATTGCCTACAGCCCGGCATATTTCTTAAACAGACGATTCCCGCTTCGGGATTGGCGGTTCTACCAAAAGCGGGCCATACGCTCAACCTGGAAGAACCAGCACTCTTTAACCAGGTCGTCGCCGATTTCCTCGCCTCCGTTAGCCAGAACCGATGGCTGCCCCGAGACCCTCGCGCGCAGCCGTCTCAAATCATGAAGACATCATGAGCGCCCGGGTATCTGACTATGTCTCGATGCAGCGGCTATGGAACCGTCATGAAGCACTCGCGCGTATTGGCGCCACAGCCGCTGGTGGCGTGAATCGTCAGGCCTTGTCTGCTGAGGACATCGACGCATGCCGGCTGCTCATCGATTGGGGAAAATCGCTTGGCATGCAGCCCTCGCGCGATGTCGCAGGCAATGTATTTTTACGCCTGGCCGGACGCGACGATCGCGCTGCGCCGGTGCTATCGGGTTCCCATCTTGACAGCCAACCCAGCGGTGGAAAATACGATGGCGCATATGGCGTCCTGGCCGCACTCGAAGCTTGCGAGGCGATCATCGAATCGGGATGCCAGCCACAGCGAGCCATCGAAGTCGTAGCTTGGATGAACGAAGAAGGCTCCCGTTTTGCGCCAGGGATGATGGGCTCGTCCGTGTTCGCCGGAGCACGCACATTGGACGATATCGGTTCAATCCAAGACCGTGACGGCGTCACGGTAGCCAGCGCTTTGCAAACGGCGCATGACGCGTTCGCGGATATCCCTACACACCCACTGTGCACGCCGGTCCACAGCTACGTCGAAGCCCATATCGAACAAGGCCCATTATTAGAACGACTGGGAACAACCATCGGTGTGGTCAGCGGCATTCAGGGGAAACGGACATTCAAGGTACACATAGATGGTGAAGCCGCGCACGCGGGAACATCGTTGCGTCGCGAGCGCAAGGACGCACTGCTTGCCGCGGTGCGCATTATCGATGCGTTGACCCAGCGCATGCACGATGACCAGGACCTGGTGAAATTCACAGTCGGCCGGCTCGACGTGCATCCGAATGCGCCTTCCGTGGTAGCCAAAAGCGTTGAGTTCTCTATCGATTTGCGTCATCCCGATTCGGAAGCTCTGACGACGTTAGGCGATGCGGTGGCGCAGATTTGCCAGGCGCATGCCGGTCCTTGCTCGGTCAAGGTCGACGAATTGTCCAACGCGATGTCGCTCGAATTTCCGCAGTCGATGAGGCAACGCATACGGTCTGCGGCCGAAACGATAGGCGTGAGCTGGATGGATATGCTCTCGGCGGCTGGACACGATGCGCGGTATCTGCATCCGATCTGCCCGTCCGCGATGCTCTTCATCCCTTGCCACCAAGGTATTACCCATAACGAAGCTGAATCCATTACCGCGGCCGACGCAGCCGCTGGTGCCCGAGTATTGAGTGAGGTGTTGTTGAGTTTGGCCGATTCTTAATTTTGCATTCAGAAATTCAAGGGGAGAACGATGAATGATGCTGTACTTTCAGCGCCAGTGGCGCTGCCGGTGGATGAGGAAAAACGCCTGTTCAGGAAAATCACCTGGCGCCTGATTCCATTTTTGATGTTTTGCTATGTAGCGGCCTATATTGACCGGGTAAACGTCGGCTTTGCCAAACTGCAGATGCTGGACGAGCTGGGATTCAGCGAAACGGTCTATGGCCTGGGCGCCGGAATCTTCTTTATCGGGTACTTCTTGCTCGAGGTGCCGAGCAACCTGGCGCTGCGTAAAGTCGGCGCGCGCGTCTGGATTGCTCGCATCATGCTCACCTGGGGGGTTATCTCGGCCGCATTCGTGTGGGTGACCACTCCCACACAATATTATGTGCTTCGCTTCTTACTCGGTGCCGCCGAGGCCGGTTTCTATCCAGGCGTTATCTATTACCTCATGTCCTGGTACCCATCGAGAAGACGGTCGCAAATCATTGCGCTATTCATGGTGGCGATCCCTGTGGCCGGCATACTGGGCGGGCCGATATCCGGGTGGATTATCGCCGAGTTCGACAAATTCCACGGCTATTCCGGTTGGCAATGGATGTTCTTTCTAGAAGCCTTGCCGTCAATCGCGCTGGGCGTGGCCACGTTTTTTGTGCTGGACAGCACGCCGGATAAGGCCAAATGGCTCACCGCATCTGAAAAAGCCTATATCGCGAGGGAACTCGAGCCCCCAACGAATCCGCATGCGCGGATGCTGACTTCGGTCGGGCATGTTTTCCGGGACCCGCGCATGCTGCTGCTGTCGTTGATCTATTTCTGCGTCATCATGGGGCAGTACGGCCTGACGTTCTGGATGCCAACATTGATCAAAGCGTCGGGCGTGACGGGCGTGGTCAATATCGGGCTGCTCTCCGCAGTGCCGTATATTTTCGCGATTATCGCTATGCTGGGATTCGGCCGCAGCTCCGATCGCACCGGCGAGCGGCGCTGGCACCTCATCATTCCCATGCTAATGGGAGCGACCGGATATATGGTCGTGGCGATTGCTGGAAACAACATCCCGCTCGCACTGGTGGGACTCTCGCTCGCCGCAGCCGGGGTGATCACCCCGGGCCCGCTATTCTGGGCACTGCCGTCGGCCTTTCTGGTGGGCAGCGCCGCCGCTGCGGGCGTAGCGGCCATCAACGCCTTCGCCGGCCTCGCCGGCTTCGTCAGCCCATACTTCATTGGATGGCTGCGCGATCTGACCCAAAGTTCCACCATCGCCATGTATGTCTCGGCGGCGGTGTTATTGGCCGGCGCCATGATGATTCTGTTGATCCCGGCTAAGGTGGTCAATCGCTGATTGCGCTGACTTAACGGAATGGAAGAGTGGCGCGGAGCGCAATGCCGGGCAATGGCGGTTTCAGACCTACCAAAGCACCGTTAGCGCTCCGCGCTAACCTAAAGGGCTAGCGCTAACTACACTCAAAAATACAATCGCGGTTGTTCCTCGCATTTCAGTCATTTCGGTTGTCCTCGCCTTCGGACCAGCTGAAGTGAAGTCGACAGAATACGGACGCACACCGGTATCAAAGCAGCCAGATAGAGCGCTGGTACGGCCGTGAAAACGAGAATCTGAGTAGCAGACGCAAAAGTGCTGGCGTACAGAAGCACCGTCCGCCTGGACAGCGTCGGCCCAACGTAATCATGGTTGATTACGTCATAGGCAAGTAGAGCGAAAAGGGGGATAAACAGCGCAACCAAAATCGACTTCCACATGGGAATCTTCTTCAGTTCGGCTCGAAGCAGCACTGTCTTAAGGATACTTGGCCGCACAGACCACAACATCCCCCACGCGGTAAGCAGGATGGCCCCAGGAAACAGGTAAAGCACCACCACCTTCATCGGCATCGGCTCCAAACCCGTCATGACCGCGACACGATCCACCATTCGCAGCGCATCAATCCGCTCGGTCCACTCGGCGATCCACGCACTGTCATTGGGCGGATATTCCATCAGCCATGATGCAAAAAACAACGCATAACCGACCAGCATGAAGACAAGCGCGCCGATCAGCAACGGTGCAGCTTGCCGCAAGGTGATCCGCGGCAGCCCATCGTCTGGCGCGAACTGTTTCACCAGCTCTGCCTTAAAATTTTTCCAAAACACGCCGTTCACCCTCATGCCTATGCGGTCTGCCGCCCAAACCGCTCTATCGACAAGATATAGAAACCGCTCGCGCGCCAACACCCCGAGTGAACGAAAACATCCATGAGTAATTACCGCAATGCGCGAGCCACGCGCCTTCACCGCCTCCGCGCTGAACAGTGCCGATTCATCAGTTTCATCACTCTGGCATCGGTCTGTGCGAATTGCGCGAGCAGGCTACGTGGCATCTCGTAGTCCACTTCCAATTCGGCACTGACCTGTCGCAACACGCGCAATCGTTCCGAATTGATATCCGGGTCGTCAATCAAAACGGATAGTCCGTTGGCATCACGTTTCACATAACTGCGATCCACGCGCAAAGGGTGGCGCTGTAGTTCGCAGACATAGATAGCGAACCCTTCGCTCGTTGTCCCCACCATCCGCGTCGCAGTGGCGGTTTGCGCCGCTCTGGACAAGCGCGTTGCCATCACGCGCGAGCGCATCGATTCCGGATTCCCGGCGTGAAATACCCTGACGTTCGTCGCGTCTTGCGACCCATGCTCGGCGGCCGGCAACAGATCCGGAACAGTGAGACTTAATGTCGTGGGTTCAACCACCCACTTGGCATCAAAACCGCGTGGAAACCGACACGTACGGTCGCCGATATCTATTGGATCGTCGTAGCGGATCGCGACGATAGCTTCGTACAACAGCCAGTTCATCAATGCGACGCAGATGATGACGACGGTATAGAAAACCAGCGACCGCCTGCGGCTGAAAGGTGCGTTCCAAGTGATGCGTCTCATATCTGGCCACCCTGACTCTATCGGTTGATAGCCGCAGCGTAACGGTGATTACGGTAGAAATACTGACGCAGTGAACGTTTTTGTCCCTTTGAAATTGTTTCAAGCGGAATCGTGAGAGGGACAGTGCAACACCCTAATGCGAATAGGCTCGCAAGGTCTGTGCGGCCCGCGTCCAACGCATAAAACTTCGGCGAACTTAGACTGCAAACGAAGATTTCAACTTAATGCTGACCCGCCGCAGCCAATCGAGGAATGACGCGATACGCGGTGCTCGTCGTCGCTCGAACAACCTCCTGCACATCCACCCCGCGCAGCTCGGCAAGCACGTCTGCAATACGGGGCAACTGATCCGGTGAATTGCGCCGATTCGGCGCATGTAGCCACGCGGGCGGAATATCCGGCGCATCGGTCTCCAAGACCAAGTGCTCCAGTCCAATATCCACGGCATGACGCCGAATCTGCAGCGCGCGCTCGAACGTCATCGCTCCGCCCAGCCCCAACGCAAAACCGCGTTCGACAAACCCCTGCGCCTGTTGCGCGCTGCCGTTAAACGCATGCGCGATGCCACAACGCACGCCGGTGCGACGACGCAGATACTTCAGCACAATATCTTGCGAACGACGCACATGCACCAGCACCGGCAAATCGAATTCCGCCGCCAGCGCAAGCTGCATGTCGTAAAAATATTCCTGCCGTTCGCGCGCTTGGCCACTCGAAATCTCGGGCACAAAGAAATCCAACCCGATCTCGCCAATCGCGACGAACAGCGGATCGTCCATCGCGGAAATCACGCTCTGCCGCAGGAATTCGAGGTCTTCATCGCGTGCGCGCGCAACGAATAAGGGATGAATGCCCAACGCATAGGCGCCACCCTGGATACCGTGCGCCAGATCGCAGACCGTCGAAAAATTCGCCACTTCCACGGCCGGAATCACGATGCGCTTCACCCCGGCTGACCAGGCGGCATTCGCCACCTGCTCACGATCGGCATCGAATTCCGAGGCATCGAGATGACAGTGCGTATCGACCAGCATGGCGACCTCCCGTGTTCCGTTTTAACCGGAAACGAGGTGGCCGCCGTCCATCAGCAACTGCCGGTCGGCACGCGCGGCCAACTCGTTATCATGGGTGACGATAGCAAACGCTGTTCCCGATTCGCGGTTGACCTGGGTGAGCAGTTCAAACATCTTATGCGCGGTGCCGCGATCCAGATTCCCCGTGGGCTCGTCCGCCAGGACGCACGCGGGCCGCGTGACCAACGCCCGTGCCAAGGCCACACGCTGACGCTCACCCCCAGACAGCTGCCCCGGGAAATGGCCTTCGCGCGCCGCCAAGCCGACCATCGCCAGAACCTCGCGCGCCGCTTCACGCGCCTTGTCGCGATTCTCGCGCCGCACGATCAGCGGCATCGCCACGTTATCCAGCGCGGAAAACTCCGACAGCAGATGATGGAACTGGTACACGAATCCCAGACTGCGATTCCGCAAGGCGCTTTTCTGACTTTCCGACAAGCCAGTCGTCGAGACGCCGTCGATCGTCACCTGACCCGTACTAGGCACATCCAGCAAGCCGAGGATATGCAACAGCGTGCTTTTTCCGGAGCCCGAGGCCCCAACGATCGCCACCATCTCGCCACGTTCAACCGTGACGCTCACATCATTCAGAACCTGAATCCGCGCGGGGCCTTCGTCATAGACCTTGGTCAGGTTCAGCGCTTGCAGCGCGGGCGTCGTCATATCGCGATCAATCATGGCGCAACACCTGTGCGGGTTGCAGGCGCGAAGCGCGCCAGCTCGGGTACAAGGTTGCCAGCAAGGACAAAATCAGCGAGGTCACGGCAATCACCATAATGTCTTGCGATTGCGGATCGGATGGCAACGCACTAATGAAATAGATCTCGCGTGGCAGGAAATGCACGCCCAGCAGCCCTTCGATAAACGGCACGATGACGTCCACGTTATGGGCGATCAACATGCCAGCCAATACGCCAACTATCGTCCCCACCACACCGATCAACATGCCCTGCACCAGAAAAACACGGGCAATCACGCCGGGCCCGGCACCCAGGGTACGCAGGATGGCGATATCCGACTGCTTGTCCTTGACCACCATGACCAGCGAAGACAATAGATTAAACGCCGCCACCGCCACGATAATCGCGAGGATCAAAAACATCATGCGCTTCTCGGTTTGCACGGCGGCAAACCAGGTGCGATTGTTGCGCGACCAGTCGCTGGCCATCACATACGGCGGCAGCGTCTTGCTCAGCTCCAGCGCCACCTGCGGCGCGCGCTGCATGTCATGGATACGCAGCCGCACGCCGCCCGTACCGCTGTCGCGGAACATCTTCGCGGCGTCCTGATCGTCGACAAACACCAGCGTCGAGTCATATTCATAGTGACCGGACGAGAAAATCCCGACCACCGTGAACTGTCGCATCCGGGGCGTAAAGCCGGCCGGGTTGATCGAACCTTGCGGGGCCATCAACATCAGCGTGTCGCCTTCTCTGACGCCCATCATATTGGCCAGGTCACTGCCCAATACCGCGCCAAAGCCCCCTGGCTTCAGATCGGACAGCTTGCCGCTGACCATCTGCTGCGGCAGATCCGACACCTCGCCCTCGCGCTCGGGATCAATGCCTCGAATCTGCGCACCGCGCAACGTCTGTCCGCGCACCACCATACCTTGCGCCCCGACAAAGGGCGCCGCGCCCGCGACCTCGGGATTACGCTCTGCCACATCGGCGAACTGCTGCCACTGCTCGAGCACGCGTTCCGGCGACGCGCCCGGGATATACAGTTCGATATGCGGCAACACCGACAGCATGCGGTCGCGCACCTCTTTCTGAAATCCGTTCATCACGGACAGCACCACGATCAGGGCCGCCACGCCCAGCGCGATACCCACCATGGAACTGGCGGAAATAAAGGAGATGAAGCCGTCGCGACGGCCGCGTCTTTTGCGGAGTCTGGCCATGCCCGCATAGCGGGCGCCGATCCAAAGTTCGTAGGGTATTTTCAGCACGCGTGCATTATGGCATTAACGAAAGACGCCATTTTGAACTAAACCGAGCGGGACAGTTCCCGGCGCCGTGACGATGATGGTCACCGGACGTACCAGCCCATTTAGCCATGTAACGCGACCCAGTTTGCTGGCCTGCACCTGGACGCGCCGTAGCGACTACAATTCCAGCATGCAAATTGTGATTCCGGGGGCACTCCCCCCTTTGTCGGTCGCCGGCGAGCTGGGTCGACTGCTACCCGAGCGCGCGCCAGTGTTGCTGAGCTGGTTCCAGGCCGCCACGGCGCAAGCCGAAAATTTCGACCTGCGCGCCCTGGGCTGCACGCCGTTCGAAGCTTGGCAACTGGAACAAGCAGGCTTTCGACCCCAGCCTGGAATGCCACCAGGCGCCGGCCTCGGCCCGTTACGGGCCGGTACGAGTGTCACGGATGCGCAACCAGTCTGGTTGGCCGAGCTTGCCCACCTTTCGCTAGGTACGGATCAGGCCGCCCTGCTCCACCCGGACCATATGGACGTACGCGCCGAGGAATCGGATGCGCTCTTTGCCGCGGCACTGCCGAGTTTCGAGGCGGCCGGGTTCACCGCGACCCCAATCGCGCCACAACGCTGGCGCCTGATTCTGCCCGCGGACCTGCATCCTGCCAGCGCCAGCCCGGCTGCCGTGGCCGGCCAGCCCCTGCGTGACTGGTGGAGCCAGGACGCCGACACGCGCCCGTGGCGCCGGCTGGTCAATGAGATCCAGATGGCGTGGTACGAGCATCCCGTCAATGAGGCACGCGCACTACGTGGCGCACCGCCGGTCAACACTCTCTGGCTCTATGGCGGCGCCGCTGCCTGGCCTGCCGCCACGTCCGACGCCGCCATGCACCTGTACACCGAGCTCGCCGCCGCCCATCGCGACGAAGATTGGGCCAGTTGGCTGGATGCGCTCGGCGCCCTGGACCAACGTCTGCGCGCCGAAATCACCGGACAGCCCAAGCAGCTTATTCTGCTTGGCGCCGACCGGCGCGTCACGCTCACCTTGCAACCGCGCAGTCGCCTGCTCGCCTGGCTGCCTGCGCCTAAAAAGAATTGGAATACCTGGTGGTCTCGCCCCGTTTAACTGTCCGCTCGACCAATCACGAAGCGCGTCTCGCGCTGGAAGCCGCCGGCATCCACCCGCTGCTGGCCCGACTGTGGGCCGCGCGCGGCGTCTCGCATCCTGACCAGACGCGCCTGGCTTGGCCCGCGCTCATTCCGCCCAGCGGTTTGACCCATGTGGATCATGCCGCGCGTATCCTGGCCGACGCCATCGGAGCGGGTAAAAAGCTGCTCATCGTCGCGGACTACGATTGCGACGGCGCAACCGCCTGCGCGGTCGGCCTGCGGGCGTTGCGTGCCTTTGGCGCCAATGTCGACTTTCTCGTACCCAACCGTTTCGAGACTGGGTACGGCTTGTCGCCGGCCGTGGTCGATCTCGCTTGCGCCCATCGTAACGGCAAGCCCGATCTCATCATCACCGTCGACAACGGTATCGCCAGCGTCGACGGCGTCGCCGCCGCCAACGCAGCAGGCATCGGCGTCGTGGTCACGGATCACCACTTACCCGGCGACCGGCTCCCCGATGCACTCGCACTGGTCAATCCGAATCAGCCCGGCTGCGGTTTTCCCTCCAAGAACCTCGCCGGCGTGGGCGTGATTTTCTACGTCATGCTCGCGGTGCGCGCGGAACTGCGTCGCCGTGGCGTGTATCCGCCGGATGGCGGACCTCGCCTGGACGCGCTATCTGATCTGGTCGCCCTGGGTACCGTGGCCGACGTCGTCAAACTGGACAACAACAACCGGCTGCTCGTCACGCAAGGCTTGCAGCGCATGCGCGCCGGCCGCATGCAGCCAGGCATACGCGCGCTATTCGCCGTGGCCAGCCGCGAACCGCGCAACGCCAGCGGCTTCGACCTGGGCTTCGCGCTGGGCCCGCGCATCAACGCCGCCGGGCGTCTGGCGGACATGAGCCTGGGCATCGCCTGTCTGACCACCGACGACGAAGCCGAGGCCCTGGACATGGCCCGCCAGCTCGACCAGATCAACCGCGAACGCCGCGGCATTGAAGCCGAAATGCGGGAACAGGCCCTGGCCGCCATGGAAAGCGCGGGCGCCGCCCCGGGCGCATCCGTCTGCGTCTTCGACCCCGGCTGGCACCAGGGCGTGGTGGGCCTCGTCGCCTCACGCCTGAAAGAAAAATTCTGGCGCCCGACGCTCGCCTTCGCCCCCGCCGACGACGACGAAATCCGTGGCTCGGGCCGTTCCATCCCCGACGTGCATTTGCGGGACGTGCTGGATCTGGTCTCCAAGCGCCACCCTGGCCTGATCCGCAAATTCGGCGGCCACGCCATGGCGGCCGGCCTCACCCTCGGACGCCAGGATTTCCCGACCTTCGCCCCCGCCTTCGATGCGGCCGTGCAGGAGCTGACGGGCCGTAGCCAGTTCGAGCCGCTACTGGAAACCGACGGTTCGCTCGAAACAGGCTATGCCAATGCCGAGGTCGCCACATTGCTGCAACAGCAAGTCTGGGGCGCGGGCTTTGCGGCGCCGTTGTTCCTGGACGAGTTCACCGTTCGTAATCAGCGGCTCGTCGGCGAAAAACACCTGAAGCTCTCGCTCGAACGCGGCCACCAACGTTTCGACGCCATTTGGTTCGGCCACGATCAGTCCGTACCCGAACGCGTCAATGTCGCCTACCGCCTGGAACCCAACGTCTGGAACGGCATGGTCTCCGCCCAACTCGTCGTCGAGCATGCCGAGTAAACCACGGTAAAATGCGGGGTTTCGCACTAATCGCTATCAGGAAGCACCATGGAAGCCGAACGTCAGAACCAGCTCGCCGCCCGCCTCGCCGACTACGCCGAGCGCGAGTTGGCGCTACGGGGGTATCTTTGACTACGATCTGAAGGCCGAACGCCTGCAGGTCGTCAACGCAGAACTCGAAGACCCCGCCGTCTGGAACGATCCCAAGCACGCCCAGGATCTGGGCCGTGAGAAAAAATCCCTCGAAGACGTCGTCGAAACGCTGAGCGCCTTGCACAGCGGCGTCGCTGACGCGCTGGAGCTTTTCGAGCTCGCCGCGGCTGACGATGACGACGCCACGTTGCAGTCCATCGAAAAGGACGCCGACGGATTCCAGGAAAAGCTCGAGGGTCTCGAATTCCGCCGCATGTTCTCGAATCCCGCCGATCCGCTGAACTGCTTCCTGGATATTCAGGCCGGCGCCGGCGGCACCGAAGCCCAGGACTGGGCCTCGATGCTGCTGCGTCAGTATCTGAAATACGCCGAACGCAAAGGCTTCAAGGCCGAAGTCCTCGAAGAATCCGAGGGCGAAGTCGCCGGCATCAAATCGGCCACGATCAAGATCGAAGGCGAATACGCCTTTGGTTTCCTGCGCACCGAAACCGGCGTGCACCGCCTCGTGCGCAAGAGCCCGTTCGATTCGTCCGGTGGCCGTCACACCTCGTTTGCCAGCGTGTTTGTCTACCCCGAGGTCGACGACTCGTTCGAAGTCGAGGTCAACCCGGCTGATCTGCGCGTGGATACCTACCGTGCCAGCGGCGCGGGCGGCCAGCACATTAACAAGACCGACTCGGCCGTGCGCTTGACGCACATGCCGACCGGTATCGTGGTGCAGTGCCAGAACGACCGTTCGCAGCACCGTAACCGCGCCGAAGCCATGCAGATGCTCAAATCCAAGCTCTACGAGCTGGAAATGCGTAACCGCATGGCCGAACAGCAGAAACTCGAAGACTCCAAAACCGATGTGGGTTGGGGCCACCAGATCCGTTCCTACGTGCTCGACCAGAGCCGTATCAAGGACCTGCGTACCAACGTGGAAATCTCCAACACCCAGAAAGTGCTGGATGGCGACCTCGATCCCTTCATTCAGGCCAGTCTGAAACAAGGCGTGTGATCTAGCTGGGCGTCTGCGATCGCGGACGTCCCACCCATCAGGAGACCAGCGCATGACCGATACCATTGCAGTCCTCACGGGCGCGTCACGCGGCCTGGGCGCGGGCTTGGCTCGCGGCCTGCTGCGCAAAGGCACGCGCCTTATCACTTTAGCGCGCCGCCCCGATGCAGAATTGCAATCGCTGGCCGCGCAGCACGGCGTGGAACTCGAACAGATCGAGGTCGACCTGTCCGATCTGCAAGCCGCAGGCGAAGTCGCCGAACGCGTGTGCGCCAGTCTGCCTCGTGATGCGAAACGCTATCTGCTGATCAACAACGCCGGCACCGTCGAACCTGTCGCCTCCGCCGCAAAGCTGACCGATGGCGCCGCCATCAACGCCGCCTTCACGCTAAACGTATCGGCCGTCATACTCCTGACCGCGCGTTTCGTCGCGGCGGTGCAAGACCTGGCCGCGGATCGCCGGGTGCTAAATATCTCTTCCGGCGCGGGCCGCAACCCGAACGCCGGCTGGGGCGTCTATTGCGCCACCAAGGCCGCGCTCGATATGTACACCCGCGTGCTGAAGCTCGAACAAGGCAACAGTGGCGTGCGCACCGTCTCCCTGGCCCCCGGCATCGTCGATACCGGGATGCAGGAAACGATCCGCGCCAGCGACCCGGAGAACTTCCCGGCGCTCGCCAAATTTCAGGAATACCACGCCACTGGCAAACTGGCCGCGCCCGCTGACGTCGCCGCCCGTATCCTGGCCTACCTAGACCGTGACGATTTCGGCAACACCGAAATCGACGACATTCGAAATTACAACTGATTCACCATGACCGACCACACGCCCGCCGCCCCGTCCGCCCAAGATGAAAACCGCTTGATCGCCGAGCGGCGCGGCAAACTAGCCAAACTGCGCGAAGCCGGGGTGGCCTACCCCAACGACTTCGTGCCCGACGCACGCGCCGCCGACCTGCACGCCCGCTACGACGACCAGGAGCAACAGGCCCTGGTGGACGCCGGCATCCAGGTCAAGGTCGCCGGCCGCATGATGCTCAAGCGCGTCATGGGCAAGGCCAGCTTCGCCACCGTGCAAGACAGCACCGGCCGCATCCAGATCTACCTGGAACGCGGCACGCTGGGTGAAGACGTCTACGCCGCCTTCAAGCAATGGGACATCGGCGACATCATCGCTATCGAAGGCTCGGTCTTTAAAACGAACAAGGGCGAGTTGTCGATTCACGCTACCGCCGCGCGTCTCTTGTCCAAATCCCTGCGCCCGCTGCCCGATAAATTCCACGGCGTGGCCGACCAGGAATTGCGCTATCGCCAGCGCTATGTCGATCTCATCATGACCGAGGCGACGCGCCGCACCTTCGAGGCGCGCAGCAAGGCCATCGGCAGCATTCGCCAGGTCATGTTGGATTCCGGCTTTCTGGAAGTCGAAACGCCGATGCTGCATCCCATCCCGGGCGGCGCGGCGGCCAAGCCTTTCGTCACGCACCACAACGCGCTGGACATGCAAATGTACCTGCGCATTGCCCCCGAGCTCTATCTGAAGCGCCTGATCGTCGGCGGCTTCGAACGCGTCTTCGAGATCAACCGGAACTTTCGTAACGAAGGCGTGAGCCCGCGTCACAATCCCGAATTCACGATGATGGAGTTCTACGCGGCCTACGTGGACTACCGCTGGCTCATGGACTTCACCGAACGCGTGATCCGCGAAGCCGCCATCGCCGCCACTGGCAGCGCCGTGCTCACCTATCAAGAACGCGAACTCGATCTGTCCAAGCCGTTCGACCGTCTGACCATCTGCGAAGCGATCCTCAAATACGCCCCGCAGTACACCCAGGCGCAACTGGACGACGCCGACTTCGTGCGCGGAGAACTCAAACGCCTGGGCGCCGATGTGAATGGCCCCACGCTCTCACGCGCCGGTCTGGGCGCACTGCAACTGGCGCTCTTCGAGGAAACCGCCGAAGCGCTGTTGTGGAATCCGACTTACATCATCGACTACCCCGTCGAAGTGTCCCCCCTGGCCCGCGCCTCGGACACGCGCCCGGGCATCACCGAGCGTTTCGAGCTGTTCATGACAGGCCGTGAAATCGCCAACGGCTTCTCCGAGCTGAACGACCCCGAAGACCAGGCCGACCGTTTCCGCGCCCAAGTCGAAGCCAAGGACGCCGGCGACGAAGAAGCCATGTACTACGACGCCGACTACATCCGCGCGCTCGAGTACGGCATGCCTCCGACCGGCGGCTGCGGCATCGGCATCGACCGTCTCATCATGTTGTTGACCGACAGCCCCACGATCCGTGATGTGCTGCTCTTCCCGCACCTGCGACGCGAAGACTAACCGAGGGCCCGGCCGCCATGCTCGTCAAAATACTGATCATCGCGGCCTTTATTGGTCTCATCCTCTACGTCGTTCTACCTAAGCGACGCATTCCCCAAGCCCCAGCCGTACCCGCTCGCCGCGGGCGGCTGGTGTTCAGCTTGCTCAGCAGCGCCGCGCTGCTCTTCATCATTCTCGCTCTCTTCTGCCTGATGCTTTGGCTGGGCGGCGCGACCAGCGCCATCTCCGGTAGCGGCGAGGTGCTTAGCGGCAATGGACTATTGCGTATCGCCGGCGTACTCGGTATCTTGGCGCTCATTTGCGGTATCACGGCCTGGATTAAGCGGCCGCGCTAAAAATTCGAATTGCAAAACGCATCCCTCCAGAGGAGACACCTCAATGAAGCCGTTGTTGGGCATTCTCGCCCTTAGTTTGTCATCCGTTTGCGTCACGGCGCCGGCTGTTGCACAGACCAGCACCTTTCCCGATCGCCCCATTAAGATCGTAGTCCCCTTCCCGCCTGGCGGATCGACCGATGTGCTGTTTCGCATGATTGGCCCGCGCTTGTCCGAACGCCTCGGCCAAACCGTCGTCATCGAGAACAAGCCCGGCGCGGCTGCCACGGTGGGCGCCGACAACGTGGCCCGCTCCAACCCCGATGGCTACACATTGTTGGCCGCCTCCGCGCACCACACCATCGCGCAGGCCGTGCTGCCCACGCTCAACTACCGCATCGACAAGAGCTTCGCACCCATCGGCACCGTGGCCATGGTCCCGAACCTCGTGGTCGTCAACAGCACACTGCCCGTTGAAGACATCGACCAACTCGTCGCGCATACCAAGATTGATCCTGGCCGCTATAACTACGGCTCCGCGGGCCCGGGCACGGCGCACCATCTGATCGGGGAAATGTTCAAGCAACGCACTGGCGCACAGCTCACGCACATTCCCTATAGCGGCAGCGCTCCGGCCGTCACGGGCTTACTGTCGGATCAAGTACAGGTGATGTTCGACACCGTCCCATCGGCGCTGCCCCATATCAAGAGCGGCAAAACGCGCGCGCTGGCCACCACCACGGCTCGACGCTCCACGGCTTTACCCAACGTGCCGACGTTACAGCAAAGCGGCCTGGAAGGCTTTGATGTCGGCACCTGGATGGGCTTGGTCGCGCCCGCTGGCACCCCGCCCGAGGTCGTGGAACGCTTGAATCGTGAAATGGTCGCGGTCGTGAACGATCCCGCTGTTCAACAACAGCTACTGAACCAAGGCATCGAACCCGATCCCAGCACGCCCGAAGCGCTGCAACAGCGTATCGAACGCGAAGTCCGTCAGTTCGGCGATCTGGTCAAACAGGCCAAGCTAAAAGTCGAATGAGGATCTGACCAGGTTCTTTGCATGCTCGTTGCGTCGAGCATGCAAAGACGTCACCTCATCGCAAGACGCTGCACCGTCGCTAGACGATACTCGCCGCCTAACCCTACTTCATCGCTTGACGCTTACGCACCGCCTCGGCCCACCGGCGCGCCACCGAGGGCGACGTTGCGCACGTCGCATGCGCGGTCACGACGCGCACCGCGCGTTCCAGCAATTGAATATCTGCTTCATGTTGACGCGCGACATGCGGATCCTCGAAGAAGATCACGCGCTGGCACTGATATTCCAACACCAGTTCGGCGATCTGCGCATCGCCGCCAAGCGGCCCGCTCAGATAACGCGTCACCCAGGGCGTATCCTTAGGCCAGCCCTTCGACCAGGCCAGCTCGTTCAAACGCCCACCGGTCGTGCCCGTCGCGACACGTCGCGCATACTGCGACAGCAGATCGAAATGCTCGTCCGCAAACGCCACCATTTCGTCTTTGAGCGCATCGTGAGCGATCATGGCCAGCGTTTGGCCTTCAAAATTGAAGTAACGCGACAACGCCGGATCGGGTGCCAATCCCGCCAACACACGCTCCACCTCGATCCATTCAATCGCGCCCGCCAGCGTCGAAATAAACGGCCGTCCATGCGTGATGCACTGGCGCTTCAACGCCAACGCTTCCGGGAAAATCGAAGACGGGTCCACGGGGTCAATCAGATAGATCGCGCCATCAAACGGCGCTTGTCCGTCACGACCCTCCGTCACACGCGCCACGAGCTTCATCAATCCGCCCTCACGCCCATACGGATACCGGACCAAGCCTTTATAGCCTTGCAGCATGCCTTCCCGAATAATCGCGTCATGGGTGCGTCCCACCGTATGCAGCTCGATCCCCATCTCGCGGATCGAGGCGCCGGAGGCGCGCAACCACGTGAACAGCGCCGCATCCGGCGTTTCATGATGAAGTCTGTTGGCCGCCAGGCCAAATCGCAAAGCAGGCGCAGTCATAAGGGTCAAATCATTCAGCTAATCGAACCTGAATCATATACCGCCAGAAACACAAAACCCCGGTTCGGAACGCATCCGATACCCGGGGTTATTCGTTGATGGCCCACGCGAAAACTGCGCGAGAGGCTTCAACCCATCATTGCCGACCCAAAGCGACTCATTCGGCCTCTTCGATCCACGCCATTTGAATGGCTTCCAGAATCTTCTCGCCGCTGCGCCCGGGCTCATCATCAAAATCAGGCAAAGCCATGACCCATTCACGCAGCTGCGTGAAGCGCACGGTCTTCGGATCCACGTCCGGATGCGCATCCACCAGCGCCGCCGCGATTTCGTATGTGTCGACCCACTTCATCAATGTGCCTCTTTCGCGTGATTGATCGTGTACTTGGGGATCTCGACGGTCAAGTCCTTATCCGCAATCATGGCCTGACAGGATAACCGCGATGTAGAGCTCAGGCCCCAGGCCTTATCCAGCATATCCTCTTCGTTATCGGACGCATCCTCCAACGAAGAAAAGCCCTCGCGCACGATAACGTGACACGTCGTGCAGGCGCAGGACAGCTCGCACGCGTGCTCGATCTCGATGTCGTGATCGAGCAGGACACGGCAGATCGACTTGCCCTGCGGTGCGTCCTCGATGACGGCACCCTCGGGGCACAGTTCCGGGTGAGGTAATACAGTAAGTTTAGGCATAACTCAGGCGATTTCGTCTAGTTTACGGCCGGCCAGGGCGGCGCGGATCCCGCGGTCCATACGGCGCGCGGCAAAGTCTTCAGTCGCGTCCGACAGCGCTTGCACCGCCGCGCGCACCACGTCGACGTCGTCGGCATGCTGCGCCGCCGCGGCTGCCGCCAGACGCTCGTCCACCAGCGCCCGTTCGGTCTCGTCTAACAAATCCCCGTCCGCCGCCAGCGCGGCCTGTACGGATTCCACGAGCTGGCGCGCTTCCACCTGTTGCTCACGCAGCATACGGGCACGGGCATCGCTATCGGCCTGCGCCACGCTATCGGACAACATGCGGGTAATTTCGTCGTCCGACAAGCCATAGGAGGGCTTGACCGACACCGAAGCTTCTACACCGGTACTCTGCTCGCGCGCAGTCACGCTCAGCAGCCCATCGGCATCCACTTGGAACGTGACGCGAATACGCGCCGCGCCCGCCACCATGGGCGGAATACCACGCAATTCAAATCGGGCCAACGAACGGCAGTCAGACACCAAATCCCGCTCGCCCTGGACCACATGCACGCTCATCGCGCCCTGGCCATCCTTGAACGTGGTGAACTCCTGCGCACGCGCGACCGGAATGGTGCTGTTGCGTGGAATGATGCGTTCAACCAGCCCGCCCATCGTTTCCAGGCCCAGCGACAGCGGCGTCACATCGAGCAGGAGCCAGTCTTCACCCGGCATGCGATTACCCGCCAGCAGGTTCGCCTGCAGCGCGGCACCCAATGCCACGACTTCATCAGGATTCAGATCCACCAGCGGCTCGGTGCCGAAGAATTCCGCCACCGCACGCCGAATCACCGGCATACGCGTCGCGCCGCCAACCATGACGACACCTTTGACATCGGCAACCTTCAAGCCCGCATCGCGCAACGCGGCGCGAGCACGATCCAGGGTGCGGCGCACCAAGGGCTCGGCCAGCGTTTCAAACGCACCACGGGTGACCGTCACGTTGAGCTCACGGCCATCTTGCAGTGAGACTTGAAGCGATGCACTGCCGGCATCTGACAACGCCTCGCGCGCCGCGCGGGCCGCAACCAACACGGCGCGGCGATCAGAGGGGGCCAATGCTCCCAGCGCGCCGGCACGGCCTGGTGCAGGCGCGTCGGCAGCCTCCGCATCGGCGGCTTCGCCGGACAACGACGCCACGGCAAATTCGCCAATGGCCCAATCAAAGTCGTCCCCACCCAGCTCCGTATCGCCGCCGGTGGATACCACTTCGAACACGCCCTTGGTCAGACGCAGGATCGACACGTCAAACGTGCCACCACCGAGGTCGTACACGGCATAAGTGCCCTCGGCAGCTTGATCCAAGCCATAGGCGATCGCGGCCGCCGTCGGCTCGTTGAGCAGACGCAGTACATTCAAACCCGCCAGACGCGCCGCATCGCGCGTCGCCTGCCGTTGCGCATCGTCGAAATAAGCCGGCACCGTAATCACGGCGCCCACCAAATCATCGCCCAACACGTCTTCCGCGCGCTGGCGTAACTTTGCCAACACCTGCGCGGAAACTTCAACCGGGCTCAGCTCGCCTTGCACCGTGCGCAACCGCACCATGCCAGGAGCATCCACGAATTCATAAGGCGCGCCACTGGCTCGCGCCTCATCGAGCGAACGCCCCATGAACCGCTTGACCGACACAATCGTATTGAGCGGATCAGCCGCCTGCTGCGCCAGCGCCTCGCGGCCGATCGCGACCCCGCCATCCGCAAAATAACGCACGGCGGAGGGCAGCAACACAGCCCCCTCCTCATCACGCAACACTTCGGCCGTGCTGCTACGCACCGCCGCGACCAGGGAATTGGTGGTTCCCAGATCGATACCTACCGCCAGTTTGCGTTGGTGAGGGGCCGGCGATTCGCCAGGCTCGGAAATCTGCAATAAGGCCATGTATATGCTTTGAATCGGTTAACGCACCCGCGGCGCGGGCGTCGCGGCGCCGCCAGGCAAACCGCTAATGTGAGGATACGGCGTCAAGTTCCTGCGCGATTTTCTCGATGAACATCCATTCGCGCACTTTGCCGCCAGCGGTGGCGTAGTCCTGTTGCTCGTCCAGCAAACGGGTCAGCGTCTCGCGCATCTGCGCGCGCGCCTCGTCAAGCTCGCCCTTCAACGCGGCCTGCGCCTGCGCATCGTCGCGCGCATCGTCCAACATCTCGCGCCACTGCATCTGCTGCATCAGAAACGACACATCCATGGACGTATTGCTTTCCGTTTGCAGATCAACGCCATGCTGCTCGCACAAGTAACGCGCGCGCGATAACGGATCGCGCAACAGCCGATAGGCTTCGTTCGCCCGCGCGGCCCATTGCATGGCAACGCGCCGCTCGGCCGGGCTGGCCGTGGCGAAACGGTCCGGATGCACCTGCGCCGCCACGGTGCGCCAAGCACTTTCGAGTGCCTGGGCATCCATGGCGAATCGCGCCGGCAAACCAAACAAGCTGAAGTGATCGTCTGCCGCCAACGTTACACCGTGAACGACTCGCCGCAGCCGCAGGTCGCCTTTTCGTTAGGGTTACGGAACTTGAAGCCTTCGTTCAAGCCCTCGCGAGCGTAGTCGAGCTCCGTACCTTCCAGGTACGCAAAGCTCTTGGGATCGACGAAGACCTTTACTCCAAAACTCTCGAAGACCATGTCTTCCGACGCCGGCTCATCCACGTACTCGAGCTTATACGCCATGCCCGAGCACCCCGTGGTGCGCACTCCCAGGCGCAAGCCCACACCCTTGCCGCGCTTCTGCAAATAGCGTTCTATGTGCGAGGCGGCCTTTTGAGTCAAGGTCACCGCCATATTCACCCCGCTGTCGCAACAGCAGCCGCGTCATCCTTGGCGGAAGCAACGGCATGCTTGTTCTTGTAATCCTCGACCGCCGCCTTGATCGCGTCTTCGGCCAGGATGGAACAGTGAATCTTCACCGGCGGCAAGGCCAGCTCTTCGGCGATCTGGGTATTACGAATGCTCAGCGCCTCGTCCAACGATTTGCCTTTGACCCATTCCGTCACGAGCGAGCTCGACGCGATGGCCGAACCGCAGCCGTAGGTCTTAAAGCGCGCGTCTTCGATAATGCCCGACTCGTTGACCTTGATCTGCAACTTCATTACGTCGCCACAGGCCGGCGCGCCCACCATGCCGGTACCCACCGAGGTGTCGCCCTTCTCGAACGCACCCACGTTGCGGGGGTTTTCGTAGTGGTCCAGAACTTTATCGCTGTATGCCATGATGTTTCTCCCGTATCTTTGTCGTGGCGCTCAGTGAGCAGCCCATTGCACACTGTTGAGGTCGATGCCTTCTTGGGCCATCTCCCACAGCGGCGACATGTCGCGCAATTTACCCACGCGGCTCTTGATCAATTCGATCGTGAAATCGACTTCCTGTTCCGTCGTAAAGCGACCCAGCGTAAAGCGGATCGAGCTGTGCGCGAGTTCGTCATTACGACCCAGCGCGCGCAACACATAAGACGGCTCCAGGCTGGCCGAGGTACATGCCGATCCGCTGGACACCGCCAGCTCTTTGATCGCCATGATCAACGATTCGCCTTCGACGTAGTTAAAGCTCACGTTGAGGTTATGCGGCACGCGGTGTTCCATGCTGCCGTTCAGATAGGTTTCCTCGATCTGCGACAGACCAGCCCACAGGCGATCGCGCAGCATGCGCACGCGTTCGTTCTCGGTGCCCATCTCTTCGCGCGCCAATCGGAAAGCCTCGCCCATACCGACGATCTGATGCGTAGCCAGCGTGCCCGAACGGAAACCCCGCTCGTGACCGCCGCCGTGCATTTGCGCTTCGATACGCACGCGCGGCTTGCGGCGTACGTACAAGGCACCAATACCCTTCGGACCATACGTCTTGTGGGCCGAGAACGACATCAGATCGACTTTCAGCTTTTGCAGGTCGATCGCGACCTTGCCGGTGGCTTGGGCCGCGTCGACGTGAAAAATGATGCCCTTTTCACGGCAGATCTCGCCGATCGTTTCGATATCCTGGATCACGCCGATTTCGTTATTGACCATCATCACCGAAACCAGAATCGTGTCGGGGCGCAGCGCGGCCTTGAACACATCCAGATCCAGCAAACCGTCGTCACGAACGTCAAGGTAAGTCACCTCAAAGCCCTGACGCTCGAGTTCACGACAGGTATCCAGTACCGCCTTGTGTTCGGTCTTGACCGTGATGATGTGCTTGCCACGCTCGGCGTAAAAGTTCGCCGCGCCCTTCAATGCCAGGTTGTCAGATTCGGTCGCGCCCGAGGTCCAGATGATTTCGCGCGGATCCGCGTTCACCAGCTTGGCCACTTCGTTACGCGCGTTTTCGACGGCCTCTTCCGCGTCCCAACCGAACGCGTGGCTACGCGAGGCCGGGTTGCCGAAATTGTCATACAACCAAGGCACCATCTTTTCCACCACGCGAGGATCGACAGGCGTGGTAGCGGAGTAATCGAGATAAATGGGACGAGTAGTCATGAATGATGCTCCTGCTTATAGGGTGGCGCCGGCGGCGGCGACAGAGGGGGTGGCCACGGCGTCGCCTGCCCCGCGCTCCACTCTGACAGTGGAGCAGCCTTGGGCCGCCTTGGAGGCCTCCTGCAATTGGCGCAGCCGTTGCTGATCGACCAGATCTTGCAGGGAAACGGAATCCAGGTAGTCGACCATCTTGCGATTCAGCGTGGTCCAGAGCTCGTGCGTCATGCACTTACCCGACTTGCCGTCGCGCCCGCTGGTACAGTCGCGCTTGCCCCCACAGCTGGTCGCATCCAGCGGCTCATCGACTGCGAAAATGATGTCGGCGACCGTAACGTTGCGCGCCAGACGGGCGAGCGAGTAGCCGCCGCCGGGGCCGCGTACGCTATCGACCAGCTCATGACGACGCAGTTTGCCGAAGAGCTGCTCGAGATACGAGAGCGAAATATTCTGGCGCTGACTGATCGCCGCGAGCGTTACCGGACCGCTGTGCTGCCGCATGGCCAGGTCGATCATCGCGGTAACCGCGAAGCGCCCCTTAGTTGTGAGCCGCATGGTGCATTCCTGTGGAAACGTGCTGGCGCCCAAAGCCGGGCGGCCAATACCTGAGTGATTAGGTCAAGTATAGCAAATTCCTGACTAAATCGCTAGGTCTTCTTGTTGCCTGGAATAACACCGGAGGCGCGGAGCGAGACCCCTCGCCGTTCAGCGCGTTGCGCGCCGCCTACTCACAAAAAACCGCGCCTGAGCGCGGTATGGAAAGCCGGCCATGGCCGGCGATGATGATGATCAGGCTGCCTGATATTGCGTAGCCCGCTTGCGAACCAACTCGAGCACACCTTGACAGGAGTCTTCCAGGTAGTCGAGGACCTTGCCAAAACCGTCCAATCCGCCATAATAGGGGTCAGGAACGGTAGCTTCTTCGAACTCATTGGCAAAGCGCATCAACAGCATCAGCTTATGCTGATAGACTTTCGGGCATTGCTGTTGCAACGCGGACAGATTGTCCCAGTCCATTGCCAGAATGAGATCGAAATCGCGGAAATCCTCGGCGGTCACCTGGCGCGCTTGGCAGTGCGAAATGTCGTAGCCACGCTTACGTGCAGCCGCCTGAGCTCGGGCGTCAGGAGCCTCGCCAATGTGATAGGCGTGCGTAGCTGCGGAGTCCACGTGGACCACGTCGCCCAAACCGGCATCGTTCACCATATGGCGAAAAACGCCCTCTGCGCTGGGTGAGCGGCAGATATTACCCATGCAAACGAAAAGTACCTTGGTCATCATGGGTGTAAGTCTGAGGGAAAACCCGGAATATGGCAAGAGTTTTTTCTGTGGCGCAGCCCAGGAAACGGGCCGCCAGAACTCTCATTTTGTGCCGATACTTCAGGCACTTACAGCGCGTTTTCGGCGTAGAAATCAGGTTTGTAACGGCGACCGGACAGTAACCGCCATTAAACGCTTTTGCGGCGCAACAACGACATTTAGTTTTCGCTGCGGCGCCCACTCGGGCCCCGTACAGGGCCCCTGAAGACCACCGCCGGCCGCCCTTGCATCATCCGCCTAATATCAGGCGCTGCTTGAGGGCCGTCAACGCATCGCGCGCGGCCGCCGCCTGTTCGAACTCCAGATTCCGGGCGTGATCCATCATGAGCTTCTCGAGCCTACGGATCTCCTTGGCCATCGCTTTCTCGTCCGTCAAGATTTCGGTGTTAACGGGTGTCTCCAACGCTTCCTCGCGGGCCGGGGCCACAATGCCGTCGATCAGTTCGCGCACGGCCTTGTTCACGCCCCGCGCGGTGATACCGTGATCGGCATTGAACTTCAACTGCTTCTCGCGTCGGCGCTCGGTTTCGTCCATGGCCTTGCGCATCGAAGCCGTGATCTGATCGGCGTACAAAATGGCATAGCCATTCAAATTTCGCGCCGCGCGTCCGATCGTTTGGATCAAACTCCGTTCGGAACGCAGGAAGCCTTCTTTATCCGCATCGAGGATCGCCACCAAGGACACCTCAGGAATGTCCAAGCCTTCCCGCAAGAGGTTGATGCCGACGAGCACATCAAAAGTCCCCAGGCGCAGGTCACGGAGGATTTCGACCCGTTCGACGGTGTCAATGTCGGAGTGCAGATAGCGTACGCGGATACCGTGCTCGGTCAGGTAGTCCGTCAGATCCTCGGCCATGCGCTTGGTCAGCGTGGTCACAAGCACCCTTTCCTGCTTGGCCACGCGCAGTTTGATCTGGCCCAACAGATCATCGACCTGGGTACGTGCCGGGCGCACTTCGACGATCGGATCGACCAGACCGGTGGGACGCACGACCTGTTCGACGACGTTGTCCGCATGCTCTTGCTCATAGGCCGAAGGCGTCGCAGAAACGAAGACGCACTGACGCATGCGGGCCTCGAATTCCTCGAGCTTGAGCGGCCGGTTATCCATGGCGGAAGGCAGGCGAAAGCCGTATTGCACCAGGGTTTCCTTGCGGGCGCGGTCACCACGGTACATGCCGCCAAGCTGCCCTATCGTTACGTGACTCTCGTCGATGAACATCAGCGCATCGGCGGGAAGGTAATCAATCAGCGTGGGCGGCGGCTCGCCGGGGCCGGCCCCCGACAGGTGGCGGGAATAGTTTTCGATCCCTTTGCAAAAGCCTAGCTCCTGCAGCATTTCCAGGTCAAAGCGCGTGCGTTGCTCGAGGCGTTGCGCTTCGACGAGCTTGCCTTCGGAGGTAAAGAACTTCAGGCGTTCGCGCAGTTCTTCCTTGATGGTTTCAATCGCACGCAGGACCGTGTCACGCGGCGTCACGTAATGCGAACCCGGGTAAACGGTGAAACGCGGCACTTTCTGGCGCACACGGCCCGTGAGCGGATCGAACAGCTCCAGGGTTTCAATTTCGTCGTCGAACAGCGTCAGGCGCAGTGCAAGCTCCGGGCTTTCCGCCGGGAAGATGTCTACGGTTTCGCCGCGTACACGGAAAGTGCCCCGGGTGAAATCGGCATCATTGCGCGTGTATTGCATGGCCACCAGGCGCGCCAGAATCTCGCGCCGGGAAATGCGGTCACCCGAGCGCAGAATGAGCACCATGGCGTGATAGTCGCCGGGGTTACCGATACCGTAAATGCACGATACCGTGCCCACGATCACGGTGTCGCGGCGTTCCAGCAGGCTCTTGGTCGCCGACAATCGCATCTGCTCGATGTGCTCGTTGATGGACGAATCCTTTTCGATGAACAGATCGCGCGTCGGCACATAGGCCTCGGGCTGGTAGTAATCGTAGTACGAGACGAAATACTCGACGGCGTTCTTCGGGAAGAACTCGCGCATCTCGGCGTACAGCTGCGCGGCGAGCGTCTTGTTTGGCGCCAAGACGAGCGCCGGGCGGCCCAGACGCGCGATGATGTTCGCCATCGTATAGGTCTTGCCCGAACCGGTGACGCCCAGCAGCGTCTGGTACATGAGCCCGTCGCGGATGCCTTCGGTCAACGCCTCGATGGCCGTCGGCTGGTCACCGGCCGGCGGATAAGGCTGATAGAGGTGAAACGGGCTGTCGGGAAATTCGACGAATCCAGGAGCTGTCATGCTAGACTGTCTCTCAGGGTAAACCCCCCATTATCCATAGCACTGCTTGTTGCGTCTATCTCTCCTTAGCGAACCCTCATGAGCTCTCTTTTCGATTCCGTCGAACTTGCGCCGCGCGACCCCATTCTGGGCCTGAACGAACAGTACAACGCCGATCAGCGTCCCGGGAAAGTCAACCTGGGCGTGGGCGTGTACTACGATGACGACGGTCGCATCCCCCTGCTGAACGCCGTCCGTAAGGCCGAAATCGCGCGTATTGAAGCCGCCGCCGCGCGTGGCTATCTCCCCATCGAAGGTATCGCTGGTTACAACAAGGGTGCGCAAACGCTGCTGTTGGGCGCGGATTCCAAGCTGGCGGCCGAAGGCCGTGTGCTGACCGCCCAGGCACTGGGTGGTACGGGCGCGCTGAAAATCGGCGCCGATTTCCTGCGTCAGCTGCTGCCGCAATCCAAGGTTCTGATCAGCAACCCCAGCTGGGAAAACCACCGCGCCCTGTTCGAGCGCGCCGGCTTCCCGGTGGACACCTATGCGTATTACGATGCCGCGACGCACGGTCTGGACTTCCAAGGCATGCTGGCTTCCCTGCAAGCCGCGCCGGAACAGACGATTGTCGTGCTGCACGCTTGCTGCCATAACCCGACCGGCGTGGACCCCACGATCGAGCAGTGGGAACAGATCGCTCAGGTCGTGAAGGCACGCAATCTGGTGCCGTTCCTGGACATCGCCTACCAAGGCTTTGGCGCCGGTCTGCAAGAAGACGCCGCCGTGGTCCGCATGTTTGCCGATCTCGGCCTGACGATGCTGGTCAGCTCGTCGTTCTCGAAGTCGTTCTCGCTGTATGGCGAGCGCGTCGGCGCCCTGACGGTCGTCGCTGGCAACCAAGACGAAGCCAAGCGCGTGCTGAGCCAACTCAAGCGCGTCATCCGTACGAACTACTCGAACCCGCCCACCCATGGCGGCACGGTAGTTTCGTCGGTGCTGAACACGCCCGAGCTGTACACCCTTTGGGAAGAAGAGCTCGCTGGCATGCGCGATCGTATTCGTCTGATGCGTCAGCAGCTGGTCGAAAAGATCAAGACCGCGGGTGCGACGCAAGACTTTAGCTTCGTGCTGCAACAGCGCGGCATGTTCTCGTACTCGGGTCTGACCTCGGCGCAGGTGGATACCTTGCGCGAAGAGCACGGTATCTACGCGGTGAGCAGCGGCCGTATCTGCGTCGCGGCGCTCAACAGCCGTAACATCGATACGGTGGCGAAAGCCATTGCCGCGGTGATCAAGTAAGCATTGCGTCACATAGATCGAGGCACGCGCGAACGCTGCCTCGATCGAGAAGGCCCCTCCCCAAGGAACTGTCGCAACGGGTCGGACGAGAATCCGACCCATTGCAAGCTGCACCGATCCCAAGAAGTCGGATGAATGTCCAACTTTTGAAGTGCAGCTCAGGACAGAGAAAGCGGAGGGGCTTTTTTGGCCGGTTTTGGCGGATCACGTTCATTCAGTGCCGTACCCGATCGGGTCGAAGCTGAATGCTACCCCGGACGATTAGGCGACACAGCGCTCGCGGGCCCCCAGCGCCACGCCCTCGCAATGCGGGCGACTTGCAATTTCTAGCCGTCTCGTCCAGAATCCTGACTGTATATTCATACAGTCCACGCGGATCATTGCCATGGCTACCAAACTCACCGCTCGCCAACAGGAAATTTTGACCCTAATCCGGCAGACGGTGGCACGCACCGGTTTCCCCCCCACGCGCGCCGAGATCGCGCGCGCATTGGGATTTCGTTCGCCCAACGCCGCCGAGGACCATCTGAAAGCCCTGGCGCGTAAAGGCGCGATCGAGCTGACGGCAGGCGCCTCGCGGGGCATTCGGTTGATCGAATCGGTCGAGACAGCCACCGCCGCGCGCGAGAGCTCGTCAGCGGCCGCTGCTGCCTCCACGTTGGTGGGCATGGCGACGGAAACGATTACGCGGTTAATGCTGCCCCTGGTAGGACGCGTGGCCGCAGGCAGCCCCATCCTGGCCGCCGAGCATGTGGAACGTGAAGTCGGCGTAGATCCGGGGTTGTTTGCGCAAACGCCTGACTATTTGCTCAAGGTTCGCGGCATGAGTATGCGCGATGCTGGGATCTTGGAAGGTGACCTGCTGGCCGTCAAGCGCGTTGCCGAGGCACGCAATGGCCAGATCGTCGTGGCGCGCCTGGGTGACGACGTGACGGTCAAGCGCCTACAGCATCGCCAGGGACACATCGAGTTATTGCCCGAGAACCCGGAATTTGAGCCGATTCGCGTCGATGGCACGCAAGAGTTTGCGCTGGAAGGCATTGCCGTCGGCCTGATCCGTACTCACGCATTGCACTAAAGAATATAGTTGTCGCGCTAACGCTTCAGGTGCGATGTGTCTGGACCTGTAAGCGCGGGGCATGGCGCAACGTGAAGTAGTCTGTGCTATCGAAGGAACGCCCCAAATTCCCATAGGAATTCAGGGTCTAGTCTCGCCATAACGAAGCGAAGACCCGTTGCCGCCGAACACAAAAGCCCGCGGCTGCAGTCGTATCGACGTCTGCAGCCGCGGGCTTTTGTGCAGCAGTGTTACTTACAGGCGCCCTTACGGACGCCCGCTGGTTGCCGCGATCAGTGCTTAATCACAGGATCAGCCGTCGCACTGGAGCTTTCCGCAGCTTTCGCTGCCAGAGGCTCCTTTACGACTTCGTCCTCGGCCAGGGGCTCTGGCATGCGCTCGAGCGCCAGTTCCAAGACCTTGTCGATCCAGCGCACAGGAATGATTTCCAGCTGGTTTTTGACGTTGTCCGGGATCTCCGCCAAGTCTTTGACGTTTTCCTCGGGGATCAGCACGGTTTTGATGCCACCACGGTGAGCAGCCAGGAGTTTTTCCTTTAGCCCGCCAATCGCGAGGACTTCCCCGCGCAGCGTGATTTCGCCCGTCATCGCCACATCTGCCCGCACGGGAATGCGCGACAGGGCCGACACCATGGCCGTGGTGATGGCGATACCGGCCGATGGACCGTCTTTAGGCGTGGCGCCTTCGGGCACGTGGACGTGCATGTCACGCTTTTCAAAGACGGTATCGGCAAAGCCCAAACGGCGCGCGCGCGAGCGCACGACCGTGCGGGCCGCCTCGACCGATTCCTTCATCACGTCGCCCAGCGAGCCGGTACGCTGAATCGCGCCCTTGCCTGGCATGTCCGCGACTTCGATGGTGAGCAGATCGCCGCCCACTTCGGTCCAAGCGAGTCCTGTCACCTGGCCGATCTGGTTTTCCTTCTCGGCCATACCGAACGAATAGCGGCGCACGCCCAGATATTTGCTGAGGTTGTCCGCATCGACGTGCACGGGGGTGACGGGCGAAGATGCTGCCTTGCCAGACGCCTTGGCTTCGTCGGCTTGAGCGAGCAGTTCCTTAACGACCTTACGGCAGATCTTGCCCACTTCGCGCTCGAGGGCGCGCACACCGGCTTCGCGGGTGTAGTAGCGAACAATGTCACGCAAAGCTGAGTCATCCACCACCAGTTCGCTTTCCTTGACGCCGTTGTTCTTCATGAGCTTCGGCAGCAAGTGATCGCGTGCGATATGGATTTTCTCTTCCTCGGTGTAACCCGACAGACGGATGACCTCCATACGGTCCAGCAGCGCGGGCGGAATATTCAGCGTGTTGCTGGTCGCCACGAACATCACGTCGGACAAATCGAAGTCGACTTCGATGTAGTGATCCTGGAAGGTGTGGTTTTGTTCGGGGTCGAGCACCTCGAGCAGCGCGGACGCGGGATCACCACGGAAGTCCATGCCAAGTTTGTCGATCTCGTCGAGCAAGAATAAGGGATTGCGCACCCCGACTTTGCTCATGTTCTGCAAGATCTTTCCGGGCATCGAGCCGATATAAGTGCGACGGTGGCCGCGAATCTCTGCCTCGTCGCGCACACCGCCGAGCGCCATCCGCACGAATTTGCGGTTGGTCGCACGCGCGATGGACTGACCCAGCGAAGTTTTACCCACGCCCGGAGGGCCAACCAGACACAGGATCGGTGCCTTGACCTTGTCGACGCGCTGTTGCACGGCCAGGTATTCGACGATGCGTTCTTTGACCTTTTCAAGACCGTAGTGATCGTCGTCCAACACTTTCTCGGCGTTGCCGATCGAGTTGTTGATCTTGCTTTTCTTTTTCCAAGGCAGGCCGATGAGCGTGTCGATATAGTTGCGCACAACCGTCGCTTCGGCCGACATGGGCGACATCAGCTTGAGCTTTTTCAGCTCGGCGTCGGCCTTCTTGCGCGCATCCTTCGGCATATGCGCCGCGATGATTTTCTTTTCGAGCTCTTCGATGTCGGCGCCTTCCTCGCCCTCGCCCAGCTCTTTCTGGATGGCCTTGACCTGTTCGTTCAGGTAGTAGTCGCGCTGCGACTTCTCCATCTGCTTTTTGACCCGGCCGCGAATGCGTTTTTCGACCTGGAGGATGTCGATTTCCGTTTCGAGCTGGGTCAGCAGGCCTTCCAGGCGCTCGGACGTGGCCAGCACCTCGAGCATGCTTTGCTTTTGCTCGAGTTTGAGCGGCAAATGCGCGGCGATGGTGTCGGCCAGACGGCCCGCGTCGTCAATGCCCGCCAGCGAAGTGAGAATCTCGGGCGGAATCTTTTTGTTCAGTTTGACGTACTGCTCGAACTGCGCGACGATCGCGCGGCGCAAGGCTTCGGTTTCAGAGCTTTGCGTGACGTCGAGTTCTACCGGTGTAACACGGCAAACAAAATGGGTTTCGGCGTCATCGATCGTATCGATACGCGCGCGCTGGGTGCCTTCGACCAGAACTTTGACGGTGCCGTCGGGCAGTTTCAACATCTGCAGGATGCTTGCGACGCAACCGATTTCGTAGACGTCTTCGGGAGTCGGATCGTCCTTGCCGGCGGATTTCTGCGCGACCAGCATGATGCTCTTGCCCGACTCCATGGCGACTTCCAGCGCTTTGATCGAGCGAGGACGCCCGACAAACAGCGGAATAACCATGTGCGGGAACACCACCACGTCGCGCAACGGCAGCAGCGGCAGATCGATGGGTTCAGAAGGCAGGGTCTGGCTGGCAGACATATCGGATTCCTTGATTTGACTCGGCGTAGTGAAAAGCGGACGCCAGGCAAACCCAGCTATCCTCGTCATCACGTCTCATATGGGAACAATAGCCGAAAATTCAAGCTATCGTCGTGCAGAGGGGCAGCAAAACACAAAAAAACCCGTTACAAAACGGGTCATTTGCCTACTCAGCGGCCGGCTGCGTCACAGTGGCGCGCGCTCGGCGCGCGCCGTTCCGTTTACTCGCTGTTGCTAGTATGTCAGCCGTGTTAAGCCGCCGCACCGCGAACCTGCGATTGATCCGATTTATCGGACGATTCGCCCTCTTCAGCGTAAATCAATAGCGGCTTGCCGTCGCCTTCGATGGCGTTTTCGTCAAGCACGACACGATTGACGTTGCCTTGTGACGGCAGGTCGTACATCGTATCGAGCAAAGCACCCTCGATAATCGAGCGCAGACCACGCGCACCGGTCTTGCGCTTGAGCGCCTTACGAGCAATCGCCTTGAGCGCGCCGGGCCGTACATCGAGTTCAGCGCCTTCCATCGCGAAGAGCTTCTGGAATTGCTTGATGAGCGAGTTCTTGGGCTCGGTCAAGATCTGAACCAGCGCGGCTTCGTCCAGCTCGTCCAGCGTGGCCACCACGGGCAGCCGACCAACCAGCTCGGGGATCAAGCCGAACTTGATCAGGTCCTCGGGCTCGACTTCGCTAAACAGTTCGCCCACGCCGCGTTCGGACTTGGCTTTGACCGAAGCCGAGAAACCGATGCCGGATTTTTCCGTACGATCACGGATCACCTTTTCCAGGCCGTCGAACGCACCGCCCACGATGAACAGGATGTTGGTGGTGTCGACTTGGACAAAATCCTGGTTCGGGTGCTTGCGTCCGCCCTGCGGAGGCACGGAAGCCACGGTGCCTTCGATAAGCTTGAGCAGCGCCTGTTGCACGCCCTCACCCGATACATCACGGGTGATCGAGGGGTTGTCGGACTTACGGGAGATCTTGTCGATCTCGTCGATGTAGATAATGGCGCGCTGTGCCTTGTCTACCTCGTAGTTGCAGTTTTGCAGCAACTTTTGAATGATGTTTTCGACGTCCTCGCCCACGTAACCGGCTTCGGTAAGCGTGGTGGCATCTGCCATGACGAACGGGACGTTCAGCATGCGAGCCAGCGTCTGCGCCAGCAAGGTCTTGCCCGAGCCGGTGGGCCCGATGAGCATGATGTTGCTCTTGGACAGCTCGACTTCGTCGCCCTTGATTTCGCCGTGGCGAATACGCTTGTAGTGGTTATATACCGCTACGGCCAGCATGCGCTTGGGCAGCGTCTGACCAACAACGTACTGATCCAGGAAAGTCTTGATCTCAGCCGGCGTAGGCAGCTCAGATCGAATGGCCGCGCGCGCGGTGGCCTGAGCCTCCTCGCGGATAATGTCATTGCAAAGGTCGATACACTCGTCGCAAATGAACACGGATGGCCCCGCGATCAGCTTGCGGACTTCGTGCTGGCTCTTATTGCAGAACGAGCAGTGCAGCACCTTGGCGTCGGCCGGTCCCTTTTTATCAGGCATATGTGTTTCGTATCTCTGGTGAGAATGCGCCAGCCACAGGGCCGGCGTATTCAACGCTTACTTGGACGTCACCGCACTGCTCCGGGTTTTACCGCGAGCTTAGCCCTCGGAGCGGGATGCGAGAACCTTGTCCACCAACCCATACGATACCGCATCTTCAGCCGACATGAAGTTGTCGCGCTCGGTGTCGACGGCGATTCTCTCTACCGGCTGCCCGGTATTGTCGGCCAGAATGCGGTTCAAACGCTCGCGCAGGTCCAGAATTTCGCGAGCCTGGATCTGAATATCCGAGGCCTGACCCTGGGCACCGCCGGACGGCTGGTGAATCATGATGCGCGAGTTAGGCAGCGTGAAACGTTTGCCCTTCTTGCCAGCCGCCAGCAAGAATGCGCCCATGCTGGCCGCCAAGCCCGTGCACAATGTCGAAACATCGGGCTTGATGAACTGCATGGTGTCGTAAATGGCCATCCCGGCATACACCGACCCGCCAGGCGAGTTGATGTATAGCGAGATGTCCTTATCGGGGTTTTCCGATTCCAGGAACAGCAACTGCGCCACGATCAGATTGGCCGTGTTGTCATTGACCGGGCCAACCAGGAAGATCAGACGCTCGCGCAGCAGGCGCGAATAGATGTCATAGGCACGCTCTCCGCGACCAGACTGCTCGATGACCATGGGGATATAGCCCAGGCCGGTCGGCGTGACCGAAGACCCGCCGTACATTGCTGCATAGAAATCGGTAAACCTCTGCATACTTACGCCATCCCCATCAACTGATCAAAGGGCACTTGCTCTTCGGTAACCTTGGCTTGTTCGAGCACGTGTTGCACGACGTTGTCTTCGAGCACGATTGCTTCGATTTCAGCGCGGCGCTGACGGTCGGACAGGTAGTAGCTGACGACCTGAGCCGGCTGCTCGTAGTTCTGCGCGAATTCCTCGATGCGAGCGCGGACTTGCTCGGGCTTAGCCTGCAATTGTGCTTGCTTGACCAGCTCGGCAACCAACAGGCCCAGACGCACGCGGCGTTCGGATTCGGTGCTGAAAGCTTCAGCCGGGATGGGCACCGACTCGGCGTTCGGGATGCCACGCTGCTTGAGCTCTTCGCGGGCAGCTTGAACGCGGCTTTCCACGTCGCTGTCGACCAGGGCCTTGGGCACGTCGAACTTGGCGGCTTCGACCAGGGCGTCCATGACGCTGGCCTTGGTGCGGCCTTGCGAACGGGCTTTGACTTCGCGCTCGATGTTGGCGCGGATGTCGGCCTTCAGCTTTTCGACATCGCCTTCGGCTTGGCCGAGGGCTTTGGCAAACTCGCCGTCGACTTCGGGCAACACGCCTTCGGCGACTTCCTTCACGGTGATCGTGAATTCAGCGGTTTTACCAGCGACTTCCTGGCCTTGGTAGTCTTCGGGGAAGCTGAGCGGGAAGACCTTGGTCTCGCCAGCCTTCAGGCCGGTCGCGGCCGTTTCGAACTCAGGCAACATGCGGCCTTGGCCGAGCACGAACGAGAAGCCTTCGGCTTTGCCGCCTTCGAAGGGCACGCCGTCGATAGTGCCGGCGAAGTCGAGCGTGACACGGTCGCCGCTGGCAGCGGCGCGGTCTTCACGGGCTTCGTACGTAGCGCGCTGTTTGCGCAGCACGTCGAGGGTCTGGTCGACTTCGGCGTCGGTGACCGGGGTCTCGTAGCGGGTCACGGCCAGCGCGGACAGGTCCGGCACGGCGACTTCAGGATAGACCTCGAACGTGGCCGTAAAGGCTAACGTGTCTTCGGCGACGCCTTCGGTCTTGGGCTCCAGAGAAGGAGTGCCAGCGACACGCAGCTTCGCGGCTTCGATAGCTTGTTCAAACGCACGGCCGACTTGGCCATTGATCACGTCGTAGCGGATGCCAGGGCCGTGGCTACGTTCCAGCATGGCCAGAGGGGCCTTGCCAGGACGGAACCCGGGCACTTTGGCCGTACGGGCGACGCGCTTCAATTGCGCCTGGACTTCCTTTTCGACGTCGGCCACGGAAACCGACAGATCCAAGCGGCGTTCCAGACCAGAGAGGGTTTCAACCACAGGCTGCATCAAAATTATCCGAGAAATGGGTGAACGAACGGGTAAACCGGGCATTTTACCGGAAAGTTGGACCAGGCTGCGAAAACCGCTGCCAAGGGTCCGCTTAAGCCCGGCGTACGGCGTCTATCTCGGCCCCTGTCCAGTCGCTAAGAGTGCAGTGCTCGAACGAGCAAACGCCCCTGAAAGCGTTGCGCTAACAGGGGCGAGGCCCACACGCGCCTGCCCGAAGAATCAGCCGGCGACGGTGATGTTCTTTGCGCTGGGGCCTTTGGGGCCCTGCCCGACTTCAAAGCTCACGCGCTGATTTTCCTGCAGCGACTTGTATCCGTCGCTGCGAATTTCCGAGTAATGGGCAAAGAGATCTTTGCTGCCATCATCCGGGGTAATAAAACCGTAGCCCTTTTCTGCGTTGAACCACTTGACGATACCTGTTGCCATGAGAGTGTCCTTACCTACTGAAGCGATTGCTCGCGGGATGCTAGATCGTCAAGGATGGGCAACAAAACTGCGGGTACCTGGGCGCCAATGAGACCGACACCATGTCGCTTGAAAATCTCGCAAATCCAGTTTATGAGGCGCGCGGGCCGACGTCAAACTTTCAAATGGAAACAAGTTTTGTACGAAGACGGAATGTTTCGCCGCGATGGCGCGGGCAACAAAAAAGCCCCTTGCGGGGCTTTCGGATTCAGTTCCTAGATCTGTGGATTACAGAACTTGGATCTTCGTCGCTTGGGGGCCTTTGGGGCCGTTAGCCGTCACGAAGCTGACGCGCTGGTTCTCTTCCAGGGACTTGAAGCCGTTGGCTTGGATTTCCGAGAAGTGCGCGAACAGGTCCTTACCGCCAGCTTCGGGGGTGATGAAGCCGTAACCTTTCTCCGAGTTGAACCACTTAACAACGCCGGTTTCCATACTGTATTTCCTAAATAATGTGGGCAACATGCCCGGGAGTCACGAATCAATCAAGAAGGGGACAGTAGAACAATAACGCCGGCCGGAGAGGCACTGCACTGATCGAAAATCACAACGCTTGAGATCGTGTGCCGTCACTATCGTCAGGTTGTCCCGACAAGTCAACATATTCCTCAAAAACGCGTACCAATAATGCAACAAAGCG
Organism: Bordetella sp. 02P26C-1; assembly: GCF_009763255.1. Taxonomy (GTDB): domain Bacteria; phylum Pseudomonadota; class Gammaproteobacteria; order Burkholderiales; family Burkholderiaceae_B; genus Bordetella_A. Next base: position 234,350 of record NZ_WSJB01000032.1, read on the forward strand.
CAACTTGATTGTCGGGTTTTTGGGAACTTTTGGCGCGCATCACTGTCGTGTGCGCCCCAAAAATCAGTCGATGGGAAGACCTAAGAGGTCGAGTGCAGCGTTATAGGCGTCCTCATCGGCGCAAAAAAACACTGCAACGTCTCCAGGATTCACATTCTCGAGGACTTGATCCACCTGTTCCTGCGCGGTTTCGATATCGTCGACCATGGTCGCGTGAATATCGGCACCGGCTTGGACTTTTTCGGCGGGAACGATCTCTGCGATGGCCTCGAGGTCTGACACGCCAGCGATGACGTAGCTATCGATGCGTTCACCGTCCAGCGTGGTCGCGAGCGCGACGCCGCCAGCGATGTCTGAGATCTTGGTGCTGGTTATTTCCACGAGCGTGCCTCCTTCATGCATTGGTACGCGGGGGTCGGCACTATAACAGCCTTGCGATGGCAGTAATCGTAAAAAACACTATGAGCGGACCCGGATTTACCCTAACCTGTACGTCTTGCGTCCGCCACGTCTTGAGCGTGTTGTATTTGCCCCTCGGATGGCCGGCCGCTCAATTAACCGATAGTAAGGATGGCTATGCGACGCGATTTTGATTTGGTGGTGACGATGTTAAGCGAGCTGCGCGACGCAGAGGCCGCGGCGCTATCACAAGACGAGCTCGTGAGTGCTGTGCGGGCGAGTATTCCCGATGAGTTGACCGATGCGACGATCACGCATCATCTGAATATTTTGCTGGACGCGGGGCTCATCGCGCCGGCCGCGGTCAATGGCGAAGCGTCGGCTGGCTGGCGCTTGACCTGGAAAGGCCATGATGCGCTGGAACAGGAAGAAGAAGACGAAGAGTAGCGGCTGAGACAGCCTAGCCGCGGTGCATCGTCCGATGCCCGCGCACGCGGTGGGTCAGCAATGCTGCCGCCGTGCCGATCACCAGGGAAAACAAGAATGCCGCCACGGCGAGCAAAGTGGTGATGTCCGCGGCCGGCCCTCGCGTGGCGAGACAAGCGACAACAATGGTGGTCACGCAGGACTGTAGCGACACGCCGATCAGGCTGTTACGACGACGTCTGAAACACCCGGCCACCGCGCCCCCGGCCAGCGCCGCAAGCACCACGATAGCCATTCCCCAAAAGACGGACTCATACGCTTGCACGGTATGCACTCATCCTATGAATAGGTGGCGGGCAGCATAGCATGCAGTCTGAATTGTCACACCGCAGGCCATGAGCCAACGTCGGGGCTGTCCTGATTGGTAGAATTCTCGCCCCTTTTTTCGACAAATTCCGACGCAGCATGATTCGTCACGCCCGTAGTTCCCACGCCTTACCTCCACTTGCAGCTTTGATATTCAGTTCGCGCTGGCTGCAACTCCCGCTCTATCTCGGACTGATCGTCGCACAGGCGGTTTACGTTTTGCTGTTTCTGAAGGAGCTGTGGCACCTGGTGACACACGCGTCTTCGTTTGGCGAACTCGAAATCATGTTGATCGTCCTGGGACTGATCGATGTGGTGATGATTTCGAACCTGCTCGTGATGGTGATCGTGGGCGGCTACGAGACTTTTGTTTCGAGACTGCGCCTCGAAGGACATCCGGATAGCCCTGAGTGGCTGAGTCACGTGAACGCCAGTGTATTGAAGGTCAAACTGGCGATGGCCATCATCGGCATCTCATCGATTCACCTGCTGCGTACGTTTATTGAAGCAGGCAATATCGGCGCGCCCGACTCGCGCTTTACGGAGACTGGCATCATGTGGCAAACCATTATCCATGTCACCTTTATTCTGTCTGCGATCGGCATTGCCTATGTCGACAAGCTTCTGGCATCGGCGAGCAAAGACCACTGAGCAATGTAGCCTGACTGGCGGACGCCGGGCGTCCTGCCAGCCAAATAGCGCCTGACAGCAGGCGATGGCGGCGCTATTGCGCCGTCTGTACTTCTGACGCCTTGGTTTCAGCGAAGAAGGCCTCCGCGCCAGAGTGCAGCGGGATGGTGATGCCAGTGAGCGCATGGCGCAGCGAGATCATGGCGCCGGCAGAGCTGCCCGCCGCGACGAAGTCGATGCCTGTATAGACGCCGGTCAATACCCGGCGTACCTCGGCGTTCGACATACTGGTGGTCGCAACCAGCAGTGCCGCCACGCCCACGGTGCGCACGGCAGTGTCCTGCCCCGGATAGGTGCCTGCGGGCAGCATGATTGGCACGATGCCGGGCGACTTGCGCGCCAACATCGCAACGGCCTCGGGCGACAGCGACAGAATGCGGATCGCGTTATCGGCGGCCAAACGCTGCAATTGGCGTTCGGGAGCGCTGATCACGGTGACGAAGGCGTCGATTTCTCCTCGCGCGAGCGCTTGGCCGGCCTCTACCGGGCCCATGTCGGAGGCCTGGATGTCGGACTCTCGCAAGCCGTGGGCCTCTAGCACTGCCAATGCGGTGTTGCGCGTCCCAGAGGCGGGCAGACCGAGATCGACTTTCAAACCCCGCAAGGCCGACACCGACGTCGGGCCATCGGCGCGCACCACGAACTGCACGGCTTCTGGGAACAGGCTGCCTAATGCGCGCAGCGACGGTGCCGCGCCCTGTGCGGCAAAAGGACCTGTCCCTTGAAATGCCATCAGCGCGACGTCGCTTTGCACGATACCGACGGTGGCGAAATGACTGCGCAACAGTTGCGCGTTTTGCACGCTGCCCTCGGTAGTGGTGGCGGCGACCCTGACGCCGACAGGCTTGCCGAGCGTTGCGATTTCTTTGGCCACCACGGCGTACTCGCCGCTGGGTTGCCCCCCGGCCACGACGAGTACGCGTTGCAGATTATCCAGCCGCAAGTCGATTTGGCGCATCGCCTCCTGCAGTTCTTCCGCGATGATGGCGCGCGAGGCGGCGGCCTGCGAAGGCGGCATGACGGAGAAACGCTCCATGATCGGTTCGACGAGTTCGCGCGCGGTTTCGCTGGCCTGATCTTGCACCGGTACGGCGTCGGGGGCCTCGGGAGGCACAAAGAGGACGGGTTTCCAGTCGCCGTCGTCTTCTTTGCTGAATGTCACCGAGCCGTGCACCAGCAAGGAATCGCCCGCGGCGTTGCCCGTGCTCTGAATGCCGCTGATGCCACGCTCAGTGGCACCCAGCAGACTGGCCAGCGCCGCCGGGTTCAGGGCATCCCAGTCCGAAAATCGGTAATCGCGCTCCAGCGTGAAACGCGCGTTGTAATAAACGATCATGCGCGCCGCGCCGTCACCACCGGCGGCCAGGGACGCGCTGCCCATGCGTTTGAGACTGGCGATTTCAAGTAGCGGGTCGTGAAAGGCCGAACGCAGGCGTTCGCTCACCACATCCCGCACGTCTGCCTCATCCGGACCGCGAGCGCAGCCGGTAAGAAACGTCAACAAAAGCAGGCAAAGTGCGAGCCACTGGTAGCGGACAGTGCAAGACCAGAGCGAAGTGCCACGCGCGGCGGGTACGGGGCATGAAGAGACGGAGAGCCTGAGCATGGGAGCGACTTATTTAATAGCCGAAGATCGGGAGAGTCAGAAAACCCTGTAAAAACAAGGCGTTTGTGATATCGATCAGGAATGCTCCCACGATCGGAATAATCAAGAACGCCTGTGGCGAGGGCCCGTACTTGGCCGTGATCGCCTGCATGTTGGCGATAGCGGTCGGGGTCGCGCCCAGCGCCAGACCGCAATGGCCTGCGGAAATCACCGCGGCGTCGTAGTTGCGTCCCATTACAGGGAACGTCAAGTAGGTGATGTAAATCGCCGCCAGCACGGTTTGTATAGCTAACACCACCAGAATGGGCAATGCAAGCGACACCAGCTCCCACAGACGCAGCGCGAGCAACGCCATGGCCAGAAACAACGATAGGGACACGCCCCCTAATAGCGCCACGGTGTTGTCATCGACTTTATAGAGCCGGGCAAACGACAGACCGTTGCGCAATACGACGCCCGTAAACAGCGTCCACACAAAGCTCGGCAGCGTCACATATTCGTTTTGCGCGACGTTGCTAAGCCATCGCCCGCAGAGGACACAGGCCACGATTAGCAACAGGCTATGCATGAACGAAATCGGCGTCAGGGTCTTGGCGCCCGAGGCGGTTTCGTCTGGCTGAACTTCGGCCGCCTCAGCAGCAGCCGCCGGTACGCCTGGCGCAACGGCAGTCTCCTTGGATAGTTTGTTGCGTTTAATCAGCCGCTGCGCGACTGGACCGCCCAGGACACCGCCCAGCACCAGTCCGAATGTCGCACAGGCCATCGCCAGCTCCATCGCACCTTGCAGGTTGTCGACTTCGGCGAAACGACCCGCGTAGGCCGCGCCGGTGCCATGCCCGCCCAGCAAGGTGATGGAGCCTGACAGCAGCCCGACCAGCGGGTGCAAGTCCATCGCCCATGCGGCGGTGATGCCCGCGATGTTCTGCACAACAAGCATGCCGATCATCAACGCCCAGAAGACGATCAGGCTTCTGCCCCCCTTCAGTAGCGTACGCAGGTCGGCGCCCAGGCCAATCGTCGCAAAGAAGGCCAGCATCAAAGGGGTTTGTAACGAAAGGTCCATGGCGACTTGGACGTCCGCGCCAAACAGCAAAACCGTAATCAATACGGCAGCGAGCAACCCGCCTACGACAGGCTCGGGAATGCTGTAGCGACGTAGGAAACCGATACGGTTCACGAGCGCCCGACCGATCAAGAGGACCACAATCGCAATGACCAGCGTGCTCATTGCATCGAATTCGAACAGCATCAAAGTGTTATCCCTACGTCAATTCAATCTGGATTGGAGATGCATGCGCTCGCCTGTTAACCGTGTACCACCGCAGGGCGGCCCGCAGCGAGCGAGGCATTTTATAACCAGTGACATGTGACGACGGATGATTCCGTAGGGAAATCCGACCAACTCCGAGAGTGTCGGCGCCAAGCACGAGAAAAAGCGTTTTTGTCCGCCAAGATGGCCCTAACTGCAGGCTTTGTTGCGGTATGTGCCAATGGGTCGACTGTCATCAAAATATCACGCTACCGTCACGCGACGGCAACACGCCCTGCCTAGACTGCCGGGACGCTTGGGAAACAAGCACCCGTCGAAATCTAAGTGAGGCCGTTACATGAACATCAGCCGCCGTCAGTGGCTCGCATTCACCGCTGGGGTAATCACCACTGCCGTTTCTACGCCGGGATGGGCGCAGCACCGGGATCAGCCATCCGGAGGAAAACGGATTCTACGCATCGCGGTCTCTGGAATCAGTAATAACGGCACCTTGTCCACCCTGCGGGAACAGAGCAACGTCGGCAAACGGGTGCTCCCCTCGCTACTGGAACCTCTGATCGCGATGGACGTGCTGGGAGACCTGAGTTTGCAGCCGGGCCTCGCACAGTCATGGCGCCGCATTGACGACAAAACCATTGAAATCAGTCTTCGCCGCGGAGTGCGATTTCATAATGGCGATGAGATGACGGCTGAAGATGTGGCTTTCAGCTTTGGACCGGACGTCATGTTCGGCGACACCCCACCGCACCGTGGCGAGGGCGCCAAGACGATTCGCACGGATAACGCCGCAGCGCATCGGGCGTCGGGCACACGCTGTCCCGCCGAAGTTGCCGCGGTGGGCCGCCGGCTGTGGCCCTCGCTGGAAGCCGTCGAGGTGCTCGATCCGTATACGGTGCGATTCGTGAACGCGGTGCCGGACCTGACGTTGGAAGGTCGTTTGGCGCGCATGGGCTGCGACATTATCAGCAAACGGCAATATCAAGAGGCGGGCGACTGGCAGGCGTGGGCCTCGGCACCCGTAGGCACCGGGCCGTTCAAGGTGAAGACGTACAAAAAGGATCAGCATCTGATTCTGGAGAAACACGCCGACTATTGGGGTGGAGCGCCGGAGGTGGACGAAGTGCACTTTTATGAAGTGCCCGAAGTCGCCTCGAGAATCAATGGGATGCTGGCGGGCGAATACGATTTCGCTACCGATATTCCGACCGATCAGATCAAGACGATCGAGTCCGCGTCCAAGCTTGAGGCTGTGGGCGGGCCCATTATTAATCATCAGATCACTTGCTTCGATAAGCATCACCCGGTCCTGGCCGATCCGCGCGTGCGACGGGCCATGGCGCACGCAATCGATCGTCAGCTGATCGTGGAAATGATGTGGGGCGGGCGCACAGTCGTTCCCCAAGGGCTGCAGTTCGAGTTCTACGGCGAAATGTTCGATCGGAACCACCACACGCCGGAATACAACCCCGAATTGGCACAGCGACTGCTAAAAGAAGCCGGCTACCAGGGCGAGGTGATCCCTTACCGTGTGCTGAATAACTACTACACCGGTCAAGTGCAAAAGGCGCAGATCATGGTGGAGATGTGGCGGTCGGTAGGCCTGAATGTACAGATGCAGATGGTCGAGAACTGGTCGCAAATCTATGATGCGTCCAGCCCCCGGGGTATTCGTGACTGGTCGAACTCGGCCGGCTATAACGATCCAGTCAGTTCGCTCGTCAATCAACATGGCCCCAACGGCCAGCAGCAGCAAAAGGGCGAATGGAACAACGAAGAGTTCAATCGCCTTTCAGGGTTGCTCGAGACTTCTACCGACCCGGCGGAACGCCAACGGGTGTATGCGCGCATGCTGCGTATCGCGGAGTATGAGGACCCTGCCTACCTGGTCGTGCATCAGACGGCTGCCTTTTACGCCAAACGCAAAGACATTCACTGGAAATGGTCGCCGACCTTTTATATGGATTTCCGGCGCGGCAATACCGCTGAGGTGTCCGTATGAATACGGCAGTATTGACCCGATTTATCGATACGCGAGACTGGACGCGAACCGACAGGCGTCTCATCGGTTCAGCCACCATCGCGCAACCGGCGGCGGCACGCGAGCGCCAAGCGCTATTGAGTATCCGCGACTTGCACGTCTCGTTCGACACTGGATCGCACCTGGTGCCGGTGCTGCATGGCGTGGATCTGGAGATCCGCCGAGGCGAAACGCTGGGAGTAGTGGGCGAGTCGGGCTGCGGCAAGAGCGTGACATGGATGGCGGTGATGCGCTTGCTGGGCGAGCGTGCACGAATCCGTGGCCGTATTCAGTTGGGGGCTGACGATATCGCCACGTTTAGCGAACGTCAGATGACACAGGTGAGGGGCAAGCGCATCGCAATGATTTTCCAGGACCCCTCCTCTTCGTTGAACCCGGTTCATACCGTCGGCCGTCAACTCATGGAGGCGGTCCGTCTGCATCGAGGCCTGCGCGGCGAGGCGGCACGGGTGGAGGCGCTAAGACTGCTGGATCGGGTGCAACTGCCCAGCGCGGCGCAACGGATGCGGGCGTGGCCGCATGAGCTGTCCGGTGGGATGAACCAGCGCGTGATGATCGCCATGGCGTTGGCGGGCGAGCCTGATCTGCTGGTGGCCGACGAGCCGACGACGGCATTGGATGTCACGATCCAGGCACAGATCCTGGACCTGCTGCGGGAGCTGCAACGAGACACAGGCATGGGCTTGGCGCTGATCTCGCACGATCTCGGCGTGATCGCGCAGGTGTGTGACCGCGTGATGGTCATGTACGCCGGCCGGGTTGTCGAAACCGCAACGGCCGATGCGCTGTTTGCTCATCCCCTGCACCCCTATACGCGTGGTTTGCTGGCCGCGCTACCCGAGCTCGATGGACCGGTCCGGCGGCTGCAGGCCATCCCTGGGACGGTGCCCTCCCCCATGGCCATGCCGGCGGGATGTGCATTTGCGCCGCGTTGCGGTCAGCGCGAGAACGATTGCGAAGTCCGTCGGCCCGGGTTAAGAGTCAACGCCCTTGACCACTCGGTCGCTTGTTGGAGGCTGACCAAATGAACGCGCCATTACTTGAGCTACGCAAGCTGGCGCGACATTATCGGGTGCGATCCGGACGAGGATGGTTTTCACCGGCGCAGACCTTGCGGGCGGTCAGCGAGGTATCGCTGCAAGTGCGCAGTGGCCAGACCGTGGGCCTGGTGGGTGAATCGGGCTGCGGCAAATCGACCACCGCGCGGCTCAGTCTGGGGCTGACCTCGCCCACCTCGGGTCAAGTGCTTTTCGAAGGCAGGCCCGTACCGGCTCAGCGTAATGCACATTGGAAAGACCTGCGCCAGCGCATGCAAATGGTGTATCAAGACCCGCTAAGCGCACTCGACCGCCGCCTGGGCGTGATGGCGCAGGTGATTGAGCCATTAAGCATTTTCCGACGCGGCTCGCCGGCCAGCCGCCGCGAGCGCGCCGCGCGCGTGTTGGGCGAGGTGGGACTGAGTGAGTCGCTGTGGCAGCGCTATCCGCATGAGCTATCCGGCGGACAACGCCAGCGCGTGGTGCTGGCGCGGGCCTTGGTGCTGAAGCCAAGCCTGCTGGTTTGCGATGAACCGATATCGGCGCTGGATGTATCGATCCAGGCGCAGGTGATCAATCTGCTCACGCAGACCCAACAGCAGCGGCGACTCGGGATGCTGTTTATTAGCCACGACCTGAAGGTCGTGCGGCAGGTCTGCGATGAAGTCGCGGTGATGTACCTGGGGCGGATTGTCGAACAGGGCACACCAGAGCAGCTATTCACCAATCCTGTGCATCCGTATACCGAGGCCCTGATCTCGGCGATACCGACGATCCAGCGCGGCAAAGTCCATCGGCGGATCTTGCTCAAGGGCGACCCGCCCAATCCGATCAATATCCCTGGCGGCTGCGCGTTTCATCCGCGTTGTCCCATCGCCAAGCAAGCGTGCCGGGAAACCTCGCCCGTTTTGCGCGAGGCAGCCGATGGGCGGCGGCTTGCGTGCCTGTACCGCTGAGAGAAGGACAATCCGATGCTGAATTATCTGGGAGAGCGCAGCCTGCGTCTGGTGATCACGCTGTGGCTGGTGTTGAGCTTTTCGTTCGTCATTTTGAGACTGTCTGGCGACCCTGCGCTAATCATTCTTTCACCCGATGCCCCACCCGAAGCCGTGGAGGCTTTTCGTAAAGCCTGGGGGCTGGACGCACCGCTATGGCAGCAGTACGTTGGGTACTTCCTGAATGCGCTGCAAGGGAATTTCGGTGTGTCGATGAAGGACGAAATCCCCGCGATGCAGTTGGCGCTCGAACGTGTTCCGGCAACGCTGGCGATCACGGTGCCTGCGCTTATTCTGCAATTGCTGATCGGCGTTCCAGCAGGGGTGTACGCGGCGCTGCACCACAATTCGCGGCTGGATCGATGGTTGATGGGTGCATCGATTGCCGGGCACACCTGTCCAAGTTTCGTGTTGGCGCTGCTACTGGTGCTGGTGTTTTCGGTATCGCTCGGGTGGTTGCCTACCGGCGGATATGGCACTTGGCGGCATGCGCTGTTGCCGGTCGCCACCCTCGCCTTCGGTGGCGCCGCAGTGCTGGCGCGTTTTACGCGATCGGCCATGGTGGAGGTGTTGGCGCAACCCTATATTCGGGCGGCCTTGGCCAAGGGACTGAGCTGGCGGCAAGTGGTGTTCCAACATGCGCTACCCAATGCCGCGATCCCCACAGTCACGCTGGTGGGCATGATGGTGGGCGGCTTGGTCGCGGGCGCCGTTGTGGTGGAAAGCGTATTTTCTTGGCCGGGTGAAGGGCGTCTGCTGGTGAGCGCGGTGACGAGTCGCGATTTGTCGGTGGTGCAGGCGGTGTTGTTCATCGTCGCGGCTAGCATGGTCATCGCCAATCTGATGGTGGATGCGGTGTATGTGATTCTGGATCCGCGTCTGCGCACGCGCCACCATGGTGCGAACGAATGAGCCTGCCTCTTATTTCCCACGCGGCCCCGTTTTCGCGCTCGCGCAGCCACATCGCTGCGTTCCTGAAGGCGTGGCCACCCATGGTGCTGCTGAGCCTGGCATGGCTTGCGCTGATGTTGATTATCGCCTGCACAGCGGACTGGCTTATGCCATATGGCTTCAGTCAGATCGATTTGCGCGCGCGCCTGCAGCCTCCGGTTTTCTTTGGCGGGGATTGGAGCCATCCCCTGGGCACTGACGAGCTGGGACGCGATGTGTATTCGCGCGTCCTGTCGGCCATCCAGGTCAGCTTGATGATCGCTTTCGCATCGACGCTGATATCTACGCTGTTGGGTGTGGTGTTGGGCATGATGGCCGCCCATGTGCGTGGCTGGCTGGAAAGCCTGGTGTTGATGCTTATCGATTTTCAGGCAGCCATGCCATTCATGATCATCGCCCTGTCGGTGTTGGCGTTCTTCGGTAGCTCGCTTGCGCTATTCATCGTCCTGATGGGGTTTTATGGATGGGAACGCGCCGCGCGGATTGCACGCAGCATGACGATCACTGCTAATGAGCAGGGCTACGCCGCGGCGGTTCACGATCTGGGTGCATCGGCATGGCGGGTTTACGGCAAACACGTGCTGCCCAACATCGCCGGCACGATCATCGTCAACATCACGATCACGTTCCCGGGTGTCGTGCTGCTGGAATCGGGATTGTCGTTTCTGGGTCTGGGCATACAGCCGCCAATGGCGAGCCTGGGCAATATGGTGGGATATGGACGCGAGTATCTGCAATCGGCGCCATGGATCCTGCTGTGCCCCAGCCTGATCATCGTGCTCACCACTTTTAGTCTGAGTCTGCTTGGCGATTGGCTACGCGACCGGCTCGACCCTGCTTTGCGTTAAGGAACCGAAATGAAGACACGCAAGAATGTACTGCTCATCGTGGTGGATCAATGGCGCGGGGATACCCTGCCCATGCTGGGCCACCCTATCAAAACGCCAAACATCACGCGGCTGGCCCAGCGCGGCGTGACGTTCGCCAATCACTACACGCAGGCGGTGCCGTGCGGACCGGGACGGGCCAGTCTGTTGACGGGTCAGTACATGATGAATCATCGCGCCGTGCAGAACACCATCCCTCTGGATGCCCGTCATACGAACGTGGCGTGGGAAGCGCGCAAGGGTGGGTACGAGCCAGCGCTGGTGGGCTACACCACGACCACGCCGGACCCGCGCCATACCGATGCGAACGACCCGCGATTCCGCGTGTTGGGAGGCGAAATGGAGGGTTGGAAGCTGGTGGGATCGTGGGGGCTGAAGATGGAAGCTTACTTCGCGTGGGTCGTGCGACAATGGCCCGACATGCCGGCTACGCCAGAAGACATGTGGCTGCCGCAGCAACCGGATCGCGCCGGCACGGACGCGACAGGCGAACCGTCGCGGGTACCCGCGGAATTTTCCGACACCGCATTTTTTGCCGAGCGCGCATTGGAGTATCTGCATGGCGCGCGACATAAACCATGGTTCCTCCATCTGGGTTTTTATCGCCCGCACCCGCCGTTTATCGCGCCAGAGCCTTGGAATCAGATGTATGACCCGAGCGATTGTCCGGCGCCGCTGCGGGCCGATACGGTAGAAGAGGAAGCCGCCCAACATCCTTTGCTCGGGTTCTATCTGGAAGATGTACGCAAAGAGCGTTTTTTTCGCCATGGCAAAGGCGTAGCCAGCCGCATGTCGGTCGACGAGGTCAAGCAGATGCGCGCGACTTATTATGGCCTGATGAGTGAGGTCGACGCGCACTTGGGACGCATCTTCGATTTCCTGGAAGAAACGGGTCAGTGGGAAGACACGCTCATTATCTTTACCAGCGACCATGCGGAGCAATTGGGCGATCATCACCTGCTGGGCAAGCTGGGATATTTCGACGAGAGCTACCATATTCCCATGATCGTGGCCGACCCACGCAAGGTCGCCGATGGGACGCGAGGCACGATAGTCAGGGAATTCACGGAGACAATCGATACGATGCCCACCATATTGGAATGGATGGGCCTGCCGATACCGCGGACTTGCGACGGGCATTCCTTGTTGCCCTTTGTCGAAACGGGAGCGACCCCGCCCGGCTGGCGTACGGAGGTGCATTACGAGTTCGATTACCGCAATATCTTTTATTCGCAACCCGAGTCGTTCGTGGGGACGGGGATCGATGACAGCTCGCTGTGCGTGATCCGCGACCACGACTACAAGTATGTGCATTTCACCAATGCTCCACCGCTGTTCTTTGACCTGCGGCGCGACCCCGGGCAATTCAACAACGTGGCGAGCGACCCGGCCTATGGCCCCACCCTGCTCCGCTATACTCAAAAGATGCTTTCGTGGCGCATGCGATACATGGACAGAACTTTGACCGGCTACGCGGCCAGCCCTGAAGGATTACGGAAACGCGCATGAACACGCTTGAAATTTTCTCGACCCCGGTGGTGGGTGACGATGCCGGCTGCGATCACGCGCGGGCGGATCTGACGACGGACAAGGTTGAACAGCGCGCGCTGCACGCTTTGTTCCGCCAAGCCGACGTGCGCGGGCTGATATTCGATCTGGATGGCACGCTGATCGACAGCGCGGACGATATCGTGGGCAGTATGCGCGACATGTTGCGCGAGACCGGCTATGGCGAGGTCCCCCAAGATTACTTCCCCGAAAATCTGCATGGGACAAGTGACGGCATCATTCGCGATGTCATGCGGGATATGGGTTGGGCGGCCCCTGACGATCTGACTGAACTGAAGGCGACGTATTACCGCATCTATGCCGAGCGCGGGCATGCCAACACCCGGCTGTATCCCCACGCATGGGAAATCCTGCGGCAATGCAGCGAGCATTTCTCATTGGGGGTATGTACCAATAAGATTTATCGCAATGCCGTTTCGGTAACGGACACGTTGGGCATCCGCCAGCATTTCGCCGCGATCACCGGCGCGGATTCTTGGTCGGCCGCAAAGCCGTCTCCGGTGCCGCTTTTGGAAACGATACGCACGCTGAATCTGCGCCCGGAGGAATGCCTCTATTTTGGTGATACGTCCGTCGACGCCGAATGCGCAGCGCGGGCCGGCGTACGTTTCGTGCTGCATGAGTCGGGGTACGGAGACCCGGCGCTGCACAAGCAGCCTTGTCATCATGCGTTCAAACAGTGGAAGGAACTGTTGACCGTCTAAAACCGCTGGCAGCCCTGGGCACACTCTTATCCGATTCGCTTCGATGACTGCCTCACCGAACATATCGTTATTACAGCTGCGGGCTTTTTTGGCGGTCAGCCGCTACGGCAGCTTTACGCGCGCTGCCGAGGTGTTGCATCGTACCCAGCCGGCGATTACGCAACAGATACGATCGCTGGAGGAATCGCTGGGGTTGAAGCTATTCGATCGTACAACCAGGCATCTGCGCTTGACCGAAGCAGCGGCGGATCTGGTGCCTGTGCTCTCGGCCATGCTCAAACAGCTGGACGATGTCGTGGATGCGACGCAGGACTTACGGCACAAGCGTCGCGGCACGGTGAGGCTGGGATGTTTACCGTCGGTTGCGGCACTTTATTTACCGGGGCGAGTGGCAGAATTTCGGCGGCATTACCCCGGCGTATCGTTTGTGGTGAGCGATGGCCTGGGGGATCAGGTCGTAGGCATGGTCAAACGTGGCGAGGTCGATTTTGGGATCACGGACGTGCAGCAGCCTGCGCACGATTTGCGTATACGCCCTCTCCTGCGCGAAACCATCCAGATTTTGTATCTGGATGGGCATCCCATTGCGCAGGCGCCGTGTATCGATGTGGACGAGCTTAGCCGGCACGATCTGATTCTGACGGCCCCGGGAAGCACCGTGCGACGCATCGTGGACACCGCCTTTGCCGCGCAAGGCCGCGTGGCCATCGCGACGTGTCAGGCGTCGTATAACACCACCGCCATCGGCATGGTGCAGGCTGGCCTGGGCGTGGCCTTATTGCCCGCGAGTGGCTTTGATCTGGACCAGGACAAGCGGCTGCGCACGCGCGCCATCGAGGCGCCAGGCTTCGATCGGGAGCTCTGCATGATTCAGCTCAAGGATCGATGCATGCCGCCTTCTACACAGGCGTTCTTGGCAATGTTAGAGGCGGAAACGGGACTTCAGTCCTTGCGGGATGCGGTGCCTGCCTGGAGCGCAACGCTGCCCGGTTAAATGAACCAGACGGGACATTCCCGACCGGTATATATAAGAAAGTCTTATCGACTTTTAAGAACATTTCATTTAACTAATATATCGACGCTCTTTAGGATGGTTGCGTAGTGACACCGGCCGCCTGCCTGGCGGTGATCCCACGGCTACAGGACCAACTATGAAGATTGTCGCGTTACGCGAACTGGCCCATGCCAGATCCGGCGAGAAAGGAAATGATTCGAACGTCTCCGTGATCGCCTACGACCCCGCGCTTTATCCCGTGCTTGAGCAGCAGGTCACAATCGAGGCCGTCGCGCCACTCTACCGGCCGATTACGCGGGGATCGATTCGCCGTTATACCCTGCCGGCCATCGGTGCCTTGAATTTTGTTTTCGAAAACGCACTGGAGGGCGGACGATCCCGGACGCTGGCGTTCGAGGAATCGGGCAAGGCGCTGTCTTCCTTGATGCTGACGTTGCGCGTGCGTGTTCCCGACGATACGGAGGAACGATCCGTGGCGGTGGCGAAGGGGAAAGCATGAAACGAATTCGTCTAGGCTGTGGCGCGGCTTGGGCGCGCGATCGTTTCGATCATGCCCCGGATCTGGTCGCGCGTGGAGAGATCGACTACCTGTGCTTTGACTCCATGTCCGAGGTCACCATGAGCGCCGCACAGGTAGCGCGCATGGAGCGCCCGGATGCGGTGCCCTATGACCCCTACCTTGTCGAACGGATGCGACCGATTCTGGCCGACTGCAAGCGCCGGGGGATACGCATCGTCACGAATCAAGGATGGCTGGACCCGGTGGCGGCGGCCAAGCGCGTCACCGAGCTGGCACGGGAGCTGGGCCTGCCGGACTTGAAGGTGGCTGCGGTGTCCGGTGGCGTGCTGCATCAGTCGATCGCTGATCTGGGCCTGACATTCATCGAGAACGGTGAACCTATTTCGCTATCGCGCGACAAGATACTGTCGGCCGAGGTCTATCTGGGCGCCGAGGGGATAGTACAGGCGCTTGAACAAGGCGCCGATGTGGTGATCACCACGCGAGTCGCGGACGCCTGTGTGTATCTGGGGCCGCTGGCTCATGAGTTCGGCTGGGATTTTAGCGACCACCATGCGATGGCGCGCGGCATGATCATCGGTCATTTGATGGAGTGCGGGACTCAGGTGACGGGTGGATACTTCGCTGACCCGGGATATAAAGAGGTTCCCGACCTGGCGAACGTGGGCGCACCGATTGCCGAAGTGAGCGAAGACACGGTGTTCATCACCAAGCTGGCGGGTACCGGTGGCTTGGTCAGCGAAACGACGTGCAAGGAACAACTGATTTACGAGGTGCAGGATCCGTCGACCTACTATTGCCCCGACTGCATCGCGGACCTGACACGCGTGTCCTTTAAACAGGCGGGGCCGGATCGTGTGCAAGTCCTGATCGATAACGCCGGCCGACCGAAAACCGATACGCTGAAAGCACTCATCGGGTTGGCCGAGGGCTATATGACCGAGGAAATGGTGCTGTTTGCCGGCCCGGGCGCGCTGGAACGCGCAGAGCTCACGAAAGAGATCCTGAGCCAACGATTCGATAAGGTCGGTCTGCGGGCGCAAGAGATACGTATGGATTATGTGGGCATCAATGCCGTGCATCGCGAGTCCACGCCTGCTTGGACCGGCGACCCGTATGAGGTCGTCTTGCGCATCGCCATCCGTACCGAAACACGCGCGGACGCGGAGAAGCTGCGCCGCGAGGTAGACCCACTGGCCGTTAATGGCACCTACGGCACCGGCAAATGGGCGACGACCTCGCCCGGATCGCGCGTGCGCGCCGTGGTGGGATTGAGTTCAGCGCTCGTGCCCAGAAAGTCGGTGCCTTTTGAAGTATCCCTGCATCGAATCGCCGTGTGAGCCAACAAAACGATACGCACAACGAATTGGGACAATGAGTCCATCCGGAGGAGACAAACCCCATGAACCGTGTGAAAAATCCCGTAGTTCACCACGCCCCACGCAGGGTCCCACAAGCCGCTCTCCTCGTAGCGGCAGCGACGCTGACAGCATCGGCCTTGGTTCCCACGCAAGCGGCCGCCGAATGGCCAGATCGGCCCATGCGATTGATCTTGCCCGCCGCGCCCGGGGGATCCTCTGACCCTACAGCGCGGCTGCTGGCAGAGGAATTATCCAAACGGTTGGGGCAACCCGTCGCAGTGTTTAATCGGCCGGGTGCGGGCGGCAATGTCGGGATGGCAGAAGCCGCTCGCGCGGAGGCGGATGGAAACACCATCGTTTTGAGCTGGACTGGCCCTTTGGCCACTAACATGGCGCTCTACAAGTCGCCAGGGTTCGACTCGCAAAAGGATTTCGCGCCCATCGCGAAGGTGGGCTGCGTGCCTAACATCATCGCGGTGAACAAGGATCTGCCAGTCAAGGACTTGAAAGACTACATCGAACTGGCCAAGAGCCGACCAAAGGGGCTGACCTATGGTTCAACGGGCACGGGTAGTTCCTGGCATATCGCGGGCGCGATGATCCAGGAAGAATCGGGCGCGAAGCTGGTGCACGTCCCATACACATCGCCGGGCGTGGCGGTCACCGATTTGATGTCGGGACAACTCGATTCCATGATGCCGCTGGTCGTGATGATGGTGCCGTATGTCAATGATGGACGGGCGAAAGGTTTGGCCGTGATGTCAAAAACACGTTCGCCGGTGTTGCCTCAGGTGCCCAGTACCGCAGAACTCGGCATGCCAGAAATGTTGAGCGATACGTGCTTCGCCCTGCTGACCAATGCGGGCGTTAAGCCCGAAATCGTTGCCAAGCTGAATCAAGCCACCAATCAGGTGCTGCAAGACCCGAAAGTCAAGGAGCGGCTGGAGGCCAGCGGAATCACGGTCGAAGGTGGGACCCCGGAAGCGCTACGGGACTACATTGCGAATGAGGTCAAACGCCAGGCGGAGATCGTCAAAGCGATTAATGCCAAGGCGGATTAAAAGCGTTGATACAAAGGAGAAGGCGAGGTGCGCGCGAGCATAAACCCTCGCGCCCGCCCCACCCCTGTTTACCAGTCTGCCATCCCGGCCACTGCCTCGCGCGTGATCTGCAAGGCATGCCGCACGGTCGCGTCACGCCACATCTGATCAACAGGGCTAAACGCATCCATCAAGTCGGCGCGCAGCATGTCGGCCTGTTCGGTGCCCGGCGTGGCATGAAATTTCAGCCAGAGATCCAAGCGTAGGATGCGGCGCATATGCCAACCGCGTGTGCCGAATTCCACCACTGCGCCACACACTGGAATATCGCCGGCGAATCGCTGCACGCCATGAAAGAGCAAGCCTTGATAGGAAGGCCGCGCTTTACCGTGCGGACGTTGTCCGCGTACGCGCGACTCACCCCACCACTGGCAGGCCCGGGCAAACAGGTCGCCGTCTTCGTCGTTAAAGCATAGAAAGAACGGCTCGCCATATTCGCCGACGCCCGTATGCCAATCGATAAAGCCGATTTTGCTCGCCGTGCTGAGGTGTTCCTGATAGATCTGCTCTAACAACAGATTCGACCACTCTCGCTGCGTGCCGCCATAGTTGAGCCCATCCGGATGCGTGTACTGTCCACGAGCCAGCGCATCGAACAAGGCATCCGAGCCCTTGGCTGCGGCATACTCGTCCATGGCGGCCTGCGCGCGCGCAACGGCCCCCATCGTCCACTCGCTTTCCAGCAAGCGATCGTGCAGCAGTCCGTAGTCGGGGTTCGCGGGATGCGGTTGTGTGTGGTCGACGAAATTGCGGTTCAGATCGACGTTGTTTTCCGTCGTGCGCGAACCATGGGCAAAGCCCCACGGATTGATCGCATGCACCATGACGACCGCCACATCGGAGGGCAATGCCTGCGAGCCGCCTTCCAGGATCCAGGCCAATTGGGCCGCCGAGCCGCAATAGCCTTCCAACCCATGCGTGCCGCTGATGATCAGCAGACGGCGCGAGGCGTCGGCAGGCCCGAACACAGCCACATCCGCGGCCAAGGTCTCGCCATTGGGCCCGGACATAGGGTGTTGATATTCATACAGCTTAGCGCCGTGTTCGGTCGCAGCGGCACGAAAGCGCTGACGCGCGCTTTCAAAGGTGGTGGCGTAACAGTCGTGAAATTCCATCGCGATCGTCTTGTGTAATCAGTGTGTAGAAAGCGTCTGCGAGCTGTTGCGCTCCCAGAACACGAGACGGCGGTGCAACACGCTCATGAGCTGCGTGCCGGTCACGCCGATGGCGATCAGGCTAAAGAGGCAGGCAAACATCGTCGCCACGTCCATGTTTACTGACGCCGACTGAATCAGATAACCCAACCCTTTGCTGGAGGAGACAAACTCCGACACCACCGCGCCGATCAGGCTCAACACCACCGAGATCTGCAGACCGGCAAAGATGTGACCGGCTGCGGACGGCAGCTTCACATTCAGGAAGACGTGCAGCCGGGATGCGGAACAGACTTGCATGAGGTCCAGCATGGCCGCATTCGTTTGACGCAGCCCGGTGATCGTGTTGATGAAGACCGGGAAGAACGTCATCAATGCGATCAGCACCACCTTGGACGCCATGCCGTAGCCAAACCACACCAGGATCAAAGGCGCGATGGCAACCTTGGGCGTGGCCTGTAGCGCGACGATGTAGGGGAAGAAAAAACGCTCGAACGTTTTCGATTCCGCCACGAAAGCGCCGAGTACCAGTGCCAGGCAAGCGCCACTGGCATAGCCCACGACCGTATTGCGGAGGGTAAAGAAGAAATCCGGCCAGTACTTGCCTTCAATGTACCCGGTGTAGAGCGTCCCCAACACGGCGCGTGGTGCGGGAATCAGATAGTCCGGCACTTTGAATACATCGACCGCGCAGATCCAGATCGCAATCAGCACCAGCGCGGTCACGATGGGATAGCCGATGGCTTTCAATTTGTTCGACATGAGTGAGCTCACTTAATTGAAATGCACGAGTTGCTCGAACAGCCGACGCAGCACGAGGCAGTATTCGGCGAACTCGGGCGAAGCCATGGTTTCCAGCGTGCGGGGACGCGGCAGATCGATCTTGATGTCTTCGACAATAGTGCCGGGGCGAGCCGACATGACCAGTACGCGATCGGACAGGAATACGGCTTCCGAGATACTGTGGGTGATGAAGATCGCCGAGGTCTTGCGCGCCATCCAGATGCGCTGCAATTCCAGGCTCATGTGATCCCGCGTCATGGTGTCGAGTGCCGAAAACGGCTCGTCCATCAAGAGCAGATCCGGATTATGAATCAGCCCACGCGCAATACCGACGCGTTGCTGCATCCCGCCGGATAGTTCGCTGGGATAGTTATGCGCGAAGCGCTCAAGACCCACGAGACGCAGCAGATCCATCGCGGCTTCGCGCGCCTTGGAGATGTCTTGACGCAGCGCGCGCGCAGGCACCAGCACGTTGTCCAACACGGTCTTCCAAGGCAGCAAGTTTGCCTGCTGGAACACCATGCCCACGTCACCGCGCGGACGATCGATCTTCGCACCCTTCAGATAGGCGGTGCCGTGCGTGGGTTTCAACAACCCGCTAAACACCCGGGTGAGTGTCGATTTACCGCAGCCTGAAGGCCCAATCACCGACACGAACTCGCCGCGTCCTACGGACACGTTGATATCCTGCAGCGCCGTGACGCTGCCA
Organism: Bordetella sp. 02P26C-1; assembly: GCF_009763255.1. GTDB lineage: Bacteria > Pseudomonadota > Gammaproteobacteria > Burkholderiales > Burkholderiaceae_B > Bordetella_A. Next base: position 253,930 of record NZ_WSJB01000032.1, read on the forward strand.
CGGCTACCGCGGAAGATAACGCTCAGGTTTTCCGTGGAAACCAAGGGTGTGCTGTCATTCCCAACGTCAATAGCGTTAGGCGTTACCTGCGCGCGTGCTTGCATCATTTTGCCTTTGCTTGCGCTGCAACGGCGCGGGCGTCAAAGTCGTTGATGCGATCGACGAACTCGTTGGTGTAGAGCGTATCCAGCGGCAGATCGGTGGTCGACAACAGGCCGCCTTGGTGCAGAACCTTGGCATAGTCTTGCAGCGATTGCTGGGTATAGCGTCCCATTTGTGCCGGGCCCTCGGCCGGGATCATGGTGGCCAGGCGCATCTCTACGATACGTACGGCGTCGGCGAGTTTTTGCTCTTCGGTGCCTTGGGAAGGCTTGGTGTTGGGATACATCGCCCAGAAGTTTTTCACGCAGGCTTCTACGTTGGCTTGGCAAGCGACCACGCCTTTGGCGGCGGCGCGCGCGAACTTGACGGCCAGTTCGGGGTTATCACGCAATGTGTCTTCGTGGGCCAGCCAGCCATTGGAAAAGAGTTTGCGGTACTTGTCCTCGACTGGCACGCGGCGCAGTTTGGTGCCGTTGTTTTCCAACTGGCCATGGAAGGTGTCGAACAGGTTCAGGCCCGCGATCGAGCCGTCTTCCAACGCGCGAAACGCGCTGGCGCCCACGCCGACGGGCAGCAGCTCGTAGTCTTTACCGGCTTGCAAGCCGGCGTCGTTCATGATGGCCTTGGTAATGGGAATGTTGGCCCAGGTCATGCCACCCACACCGATTTTCTTGCCGGCGAAATCGGAGGCTTGCTTGATGGGGCTGTCTTCCTTGACCACGATCTCGTAGGGCGACAGATAGATACCGTTATAAAAGAGCTTGACCGGTAGGCGCGTGCGGTCGGGCTGCGCGCCGGAGATCAACGACTCCGGGCTCATCCAACCGAAGGTGATGTTCTTTTGAGTCAGCTGGGGCATCATCACCGACGAGCCCTGGAAGAACATGATTTCGACGTCCAGGCCTTCGTCTTTGAAGTAGCCCATGCCATTGGCCATCAACAACGGCGCGTTCGACAGGTTGATGTTCGTGGGAAAGGCGAACTTCACCGTTTCCGCGCGCGCACCGAACGTAGCGGTCAACGCGGCACCAGACAACAGGCTCAACGCGGCCAAGCGCGCGAATGAACGGCGCGATTTTTGTGCTGCTTTCATATGCAAACTCCAAAGATGAGGGAATGCGCGTCAGCGCGCGCTACCCTGGTGTTGCTACTCAAATGACTAGATGGATTCTTGGAAAACGAGCGTCATGCCGCCCGCGTTCTTGGGCGCGATGCGGATGCCTCCAGGACAGGATTGGAACGGCACTGCATGCGCGTTTAAGTGCGTGACCGCGCGTTCCAGACTGGCCACGGTCACGGTGCATGCCGCTGGAAACGGCAATGCGGGCACGCGCGCATCGGGCGCCACTGCGTGCAAGTACTCGGGGGTCACCAGGCGCAATGCGCCGTGAGTGAGAGTGAACAGGCGATATCCCGGCCCTGCTTGCGCTGCGCAGCCTAGAAAACGTTCGTACCGTGCAGCCGCTTCGTCCAGATTCGATACGGCGACGGTGGTTTCCGCCAGTGCAATGGCGGTATTCGGATGCGTGAGGTATCGCGGCTGCCAGACCAGTTCCGGCGTCTCGTGCTGCAGCATGAACACGCGCCCTTCTGGCAGTTGCGAGGCGTCGGGACGCACCTGGATGAATCGCGCGACGTCGCTGCCGTCGGGCAGATCGACGCGCCGTTCTAGGATCGTACGGCCAGGTTCAAAGCCAGTGGCTTTCAATCTGGCCTGCTCGGTATCGGCATCGCGCAAACCGAATGCCAGGATGTGCAGGCCCTCGTAACGTGCGAGCGCCTCGGGTACACCCAGCGTGTCCAGCCCCGGATCGACCACGCCCAACAGTTCGATATAGCCCTGCTGCAACATTGCACAGCGGTTGGCAGTGCCGCGCAGGGATATCGGGGCATCAGGGGTGGGGGGACGGGAATGTTGTGACTGTGGCGTGAGGAGAAACCCTAATGCCTCGTATTGCCGTGCTGTGTGGCTCAGATCATCGGCAAATAGCCCGACATGATCCAGATTCACCCCTGTAGGCAAGGCCGGTAAAAGCTGCATCCGACGTCCTGACTGTATATTTAAGTTGCATAACGATCTGTATACAAATGAGCATACTGTAAAATTTCGCTTGACGAAAGCCGCAATTGTCAGAAACAAGGGAAAGTCCGGGGTTTGTGCGGCCAATCAGGGGCGTTGACACACGAAAATGTCGTTGGTAACCGGCTTTGACTGTGCGCGACCGCCTTGCGCTACGAACCAGATGCAGTACTCGCGTTAGGCGCGGTGCGTGGCTTGAGGGGTTTCGCCAAACGCTTCGCGATAGGCCCGCGAAAAGTCCCCGAGGTGGTTAAACCCGAACCGTAACGCAAGCTCTCCCACTTTCGCGGGCCGTTCCGGCTGCAGCAATTGCTGACGTACCGCTTGCAGACGCTGCATACGCAACCATTGCAGCGGCGACTGTCCGCAAGACTCTCGAAACAAGGCTTGAAGACGCCTGACCGACAAGCCGCAATGCGCCGCGATCATGGATACCGGCATGGGCTCTCCCAGATGCCGCATCATGTAGTCCTGCGCGCGCCAAATCGCCTTGGGCAACGCAGGCGGCGGAGCGGGCCACAACAGTGTTGCCATGTTGTGCGGTTGATGTAGCAACAGCGTTGTCGCCAGTAAGGATTCCGTCTGCGCCAATAAGGTATCCGAAACAGCGCGTCCATTGCTTTGGCCCGCGCACCTGACCACCCATTGCAGCATAGGAAACATGGCCTGCCAGCCCGCCGTATGAGGCGCAACCACGACATCGAAGAGTATTGCAGGCGCTTGTTCATGGCCCGTTAAGCGGCACCATGCCTGGGCAATCGCGCGTCGATCGACCCGCAGTAATACATGTTCGTAGTCGGCGCTGGCGTTAAAACGAAACGGACGACCGGGGCTTAGGAGAAACAGTCTCTGCGGCGATACGTCGATACATGCGCCATCGAAGTAAAAAACGGCTCTCCCTTGCGTCGGCACCACTAAAAGGTAGTAGTCCTCCAGGCACTGCGTCTCGAGGTCGATGCCGATTTCAGCGCCAAAACCTGGCCGCAGCTTCAACAGCGCCAGCTTGCCGCTGGGTACCAGATCCATGCGGCAATGCTGCACGCGTCCCCGATGGATTTGCAGTTGATAGGCGGTCAGCACCTTGCCAATTTCCGATCGCGCCTCGTCCAGGTCGTCCGTGTCGACGACGCTAAAGCGCTCAAACGGGACCTGTTCAAACAGCGTGACGATCATAGGATTCGGCCCAAGCGACGAGAGCGCAGATCTTATCGGATCGGTTGTGGCCCGACGAAAAAATATCGCGAATCCGATAACAGACGCCAGCAATCCGATAGACGGAAATATTAAGTTGCAAGACGATATCGCAGGCTGCAGATGCGTGACAGCGTGCTCCCTCTTCACCTCAAGCGATCCGCAATAGCGTTACTCTGCGCATCCTTTTTTATCGCCACCGCTGCCGTGCGCGCAGCGGTCGCTTACGCGAGTGTTATTGATGCCAAACCCTTCCCAACCGCGCCATCGAGTCGTTCGCCAATCTCTGGATACGCATCACCCAGCTCAGCGCCACGACGTTCTGACACTTAACTATGCGAGCAAGCTGCTGCTGGTGCTTTCTTATTCCGCATTACCCATGGCGCATGCGCAGAGCAACCTCGAGGGTCTAAGTTGTACCAACAGCCAGGGCGCCGAAGTTTGCAGCAATAGCAGCGGTCAGACCATGGCAAACCCGGCGGTCTTAATTGATCAAGGCAATACGCTGCAGGTAACGACGAACTCGAACGTGGTCTACAGCGCCGGCGACGTTATCGCGGGCGCGCAGATCATTAGTCAAGGGGTCGACGGCAGTGCCGATCAGTTCAACGGCGGTGCTAGCGGTGCTGTAACACTGATAAATAACGGGAGCGTGGACATCACGCTGACGGGCTGGGAATCGCAAATGGCCATAGGTCTGCGCGCCTCCAGTCGCGGCGGTGTGGGTTACTCGCCAGAACACGACGATGACGGGGGCCATGGCGGCGACAGCGGCACCGTCCAGCTGACAAACAATGCGTCAGTAACACTAGGCGAGGACGGCGGCGTTTTCCAATATGGCGTGATGGGCGTTTACGCCCAGGCCGCGGGCGGCACGGGCGGCACAGCGCATTCGCACGCTATCGATCACTATGGGGGCAATGGTGGTAACGCTGGCGCAGTCACGCTCAATAATCATGGTGCGATCGGCATGGGCACGAGCAGCGACCTATTGGCGGGAACTTCACGCGCCTGGGCAGTCGCTGCGGAAAGCGTCGGCGGCCGGGGAGGCATGTATGCCAAGGGCCAAAGGACCGATGGCAATGCCGGGACGGGCGGCAGTGCGAGCAGCGTCACGCTGAACAACACAGCCAATATTGCGCTCTATTGGCAGGACCCCGATGTGACAGACGACGGCGCAGTGGGCGTCATGGCGCGCAGTGTCGGCGGCGATGGCGGAGAAAGCCAATACAGTGATGATTCTGGCGGCAACGGTGGTGATGCCGGCTCGGTCGCGGTCAACGTGGGCGAGGTACCCGGCACATCCAATCCCGCGCGAACGTCTATTGTCGTGCGCGCCGCCATGGGTACCACGCCATCTAGTGTGAGCGCGGGCGCGGCCATCACAGCGATTTCGCGAGGCGGGGTGGGCGGCACGCTAACCTCCCACGGTGCCAGTGGGGGCCAGGGCGGCAATGCAGACACGGTGAGCATCCAGCTCAACAACACCAGTGTGCAAAGCATCGGAGACTATATCGCTGGCGTGGTGGGGTTCTCACGGGGCGCGAACGGCGGGTCCGGAGACAGCACGGACCGCAGCACGAACGGCGGCAATGGCGGCAAAGCCGGAAACGTATCGATTTCGCTGGACGCTGGTGCGAGCTCGCCGAGCCAGGCCTCTTCGATCACGACTCAAGGCCTTTATGGCTATGGCTTGCTGGCGCAAAGTATTGGTGGATTTGGCGGCACCGGCACGAGCCAGGGGGGTACGGGCGCGAACGCGGGCACCGCGTCGGCGACAACCAACCTTGCCTCGATTCGCACGAGCGGGAACTATGCCGCCGGCGTGATCGTGCAATCGATCGGAGGTGGCGGTGGCACGGGCACCGATTTCACCTGGGGCCTCGCTGGCAGCGGCGGAAATGGTGGCAATGGGGGTAACGGAGCGGCTGTCACGATAACGAGTTCGGGCAATATCAGCACGATCGGCCAACACGCGTACGGGCTGCTCGCGCAATCGATTGGCGGCAGCGGCGGCACGGGTGGCGTCGGCGTCGGCTTGATCGCGGCCTTGGGCGGAGATAGCGGCGCGGGTGGCGCCGGCAGCACGGTGCAAGTGACTAACGCCGGCAACATCACGACAAGCGGCTATGCATCCAACGGGATGGTGGGTCAGTCCATCGGCGGCGGCGGCGGAGCGGCGGGATCGGCCACGGGTTTGTTCGCTGTCGGCGGGAACGTGGCGCCCAGTGGCACTAGCGGCGCGGGGTCGGTGACGATGACCAACGCCGGCAGCATCACAACGGCGGGCGATGCGGCCATTGCGATGCTCGGCCAATCCATCGGTGGCGGTGGCGGCACGGCAGCCTCCGCGGCCGGACTCCTATCGATTGGAGGAACCGGCGGCAACGGGGGGCAAGCGGGCGACGTCACGCTCAACGCGAACGGCAAGCAACAAACCGCTGGCGAATATGCCTATGGCGTCGTTGCGCAATCCATCGGCGGCGGGGGTGGCAATGGCGGCAATGCCTTCGCGCTAAGCACGGCGGCCCCCGCCATCTCCATCGGCGGCAATGGCGGCATCGGCGGTAACGCTGGCAACGTCAATCTGTCCGTGAACAACAATGGCACGGTGGTCACATCCGGCGCGGGCGCGACCGCGGTCCTTGCACAGTCCATTGGCGGCGGAGGCGGCAGCGGTGGATCGGCGAAGAACGCGACATTGTTTTCAGACGCCACCCTCAGCATCGGCGGCGCTGGCGAAGCGGGAGCCTCCGCGGGTCAGGTCAACGTACAGGCCTCCGGCGCCAACGTGCGGACCTATGGGGCAAGCGCTTCTGGCATCGTGGCTCAAGCCATCGGAGGCGGCGGTGGCATTGGTGGCACCGCGGAGTCGGCCGGCTTAAACGTGGGGTTCAATCTGGCGGTCGCCGTCGGCGGCACGGCAGGCGGTGGCGGAGCCGGCGGAAAAGTGTTGATGACGCTGAGCGATACGGTCGTCGCGACTTCGCCCGTCGACCCCAGCACGGAAGTGACGCAAGCACAGGCACAAGCTGTCGCGCAATCAGACGCCTACGGCGTTCTTGCGCAATCCATCGGCGGCGGTGGCGGCTCGGGCGGCAGCGCGACAGGAAACAGCGTCGCCCTGCCCGTCCCGATTAGCGAGGACACGGTTTTTGCTCTTGCATCCTCCATTGCTGTTGGCGGCAAGGGCGGGCTCGGAGGCGATGGCGGTGAAGTCGATGTCGTATTGAACGGCAGTAGTCTCGTGGTCACCAACGGCCAAGGTGCGCACGGCGTGTTGGCACAATCGATTGGCGGCGGAGGCGGCAACGGTGGCGACTCGAATGCCATGAGCCGCACGTTCACTACGCCTGAGGTAAGCATTGCAGTAAACGTCGACGCGTCGGTGGGCGGCAGCGGCAACGCGAGCGGGCATGCCGGAGCAATCGACTTGCAACTCAATGACCGGAGCCAGATCGTCACCTATGGCGACTATTCCAACGCGCTGATGGCTCAGGGCATCGGTGGGGGTGGTGGTAATGCAGGCGTAGGCAGCAGCGGAACAGGCGGCATCGCGCAGGGCAAGTCATACACCGTTAATGTGGGTGTGGGCGGTAAAGGCACCTCGGGCGGCGCCGGCTCCAATCTGACCGCGACGACTGGGTCGGGTACCGCCATCGGCACCGCTGGATCTGGGTCGCGCGGCATTTTGATGCAGTCGATTGGCGGTGGCGGAGGCGCTTCGCAAGGCACCACCGTCTCTTTAGGCTTACCGTTGGAAGACAGCGGCGGCGGTGGCGGTGAGGCCACCACGAGTTTCACCGCGGCGGTCAGCATTTCCGTGGGCGCCACTGGCGGACAAGGCGGCAGCGGTGGCAGCATCGTGCTGACTGATGCGTCAAGCATTACCACCCGTGGCAATGATGCCGATGGCGTGTTGCTGCAATCCATTGGCGGCGGCGGGGGGTTGGGCGGTTCGGCCGGCTCTGATGCTTCGGCCGGACCTTCGTCATATCCAGGGTTCAATCCAAGTGACGACCCTCCTTCGGATGACAACGATCTCGGCACCTATGGGTTGTCGGTGACCGTGGGTGGCCAGGGCGGCGCGGGCGGCAACGGATCGGCCATCACGGTGAACTACTCCGGCATCACGCAAACGCAGGGCGATCTGGCGGACGCCATGATCGTCCAATCCATTGGCGGCGGTGGTGGCGTCGGAGGTACCGCCACGGCAAAGGGCGCCAGAGGCACCGCTAATCTCACTATCGCCGTGGGTGGTAGCGGTGGCGACGGCGGAAATGGCGGCGACATCGATTTAAATTTCGCGGGCAAGGCCAGCGGATCATCCGGCAATGCCAGTGCGGGCCAGTTGATCACCCGGGGCAACGCGGCGTATGGCCTGCTCGTGCAGTCCATCGGCGGCGGTGGCGGTCAGGCTGCTGACGGGTCGGCCGATGTCACTTACAAAACCGGCGCCACCCCCTCGCTGCTGATTGGTGTAGGCGGGCGAGGTGGCGCGGGCGGAACCGGCGGCGCGATCAACATGAATGCCGCCAACAGCCTGATTGGAGCCAGTACCTATGGCGCAGGCTCGCATGCCATCGTGCTGCAGTCCATTGGCGGCGGCGGCGGCGCAGCCAGCGCTGGCGCCAGCACCGACGGATCGATCGTGGGTGAGGACTTCGTGCTTAGCCTCGGCGGTGGCGGCCAGGGAACCGCTAGCGGGGCCGGCGCGATAACGGTCGATTCCATCATCCTCTCGCACACACAAGGGCCGGCGGCCTACGGTCTGGTCGCTCAATCCATCGGCGGCGGCGGCGGTATTGCGTATGTGGGACCGACTTCGCCAATTAGCAGTGCGAATATCGACACCTCAGAACAAGCCAACTCGTTCGACGCTTCCGGTGGCAATGTCCATGTCAGCCTTTCATCGGTCAATCATCTCGACCCGAACGGCCGGGATCCCTACAACGACATTTCGACCGCGGGCTTTGCTGCGCATGGCATAGTGCTGCAGTCGATAGGCGGTGGCGGAGGGATCGCGGGTAGCCCGGATTCGCAACTGCAGATGGGATGGCAAGGCGCAGGCCAGCAAAATGTCAGCCCGAGCGGCGCTGACGCGGGTGACGTTCGGCTGGACATGGGAGATATGACGATCAGCGTGACCGGTGACAATAGCGTCGGCGTGCTGCTTCAGTCGATCGCAGACGGCGGCGGTGTAGGCACGACTTCACAAGGCAGCTTTGCCGGTTCGGTGTACGACCATACCCAGGGCGGCGGGTCCAAAGCCGGTGCGATTACCTTCACCCAGACCAGCGAAGGCACTCTCTCCGTGACAGGTGCGAACCCGGTAGCGATTTTTGCGCAAAGTGATGGGAACATTGCGCAGGCTTCGCCCATTTCCATCACGATAGGCGGGATGGTGCAGACAGCACCGGTGCCCACGCTTCCCAACGCGTATGGGGTGTGGCTTGATGGGGGTTCAGATTCCAACGTCGTAACGGTTGCAGAGACTGCCTATCTCATCTCCACTATCGCCGTGCAGCAAACACGATTTGGCACGATTACGGTCAATAACGCCGGCACGATCGCGGGTTCTCAGTTTTTAAGCGCCGACAGCAGCGCGACCGTTGGCGTCGTCAACAATACGGGCACGCTGATCAATGCCGCCACCATCAAAGGTACGGTGGTCAACGCAGGCAACGTGATTGTGGGTTCTCCCTATGAAATCGATCAGATGCGTGTGACAAACGACTTCGTCCAACGTGAAAAAGGAACGCTGCATATCGGGGCGGATTTCAACAATCGACGGATAGACCAGCTCGTAGTGGGGCGCGACGCTCATTTAAACGGTCAGCTGAGTATCGCGGCTTCAACGCTCATGCCCAATCGGGAGTTGACCTTTGTGCAAGCAGGCAGTGTGAACGCCGCCGCGCTCAAGGTTCACGGCGCGTCATCGCTCTTTGACTTCAATACGCATGCCACCGCTGGCGCGGCGGCCGTATCCGTCGGTCGAGCGAATTTCGACAAGATGTCGCAGGCCTATGGGCTAGGCGAAAACCTGCGCGAGGTGGGCGATCACCTGCAGAACATCTGGGAACGCGGCAGCACAGAAGCGTTGGGCTCGATCTATGCTCGGCTCGATCGCCTGGCGAATAACGCGCAAGCTTATTCCTCGGCAATGAGTGACTTGTCCCCCGGTTTGTCGGCCGCCCCGGCTGCCCTTGCCACCCGTTCGATGAAAACGTTCGCGGACAGTTTGTTTAGTTGCCCGCAACACGCCGCTAATACCCTGCAGCAACCTGAGGGCGACTGCGTGTGGGGTCGGGTGTCGGAAAAGACCTCGCACCTGGATCCGAATCGGGGTACCGCCGCTACACGTGCGCGTTCAACGTCGTATCAACTTGGTGCTCAACGGCGTATCGCTCCGCAGTGGGTTCTAGGGGTAGCGGGCGCGTATGAGAACAACAACATACGTTCGGACGACAGCCGTATACATACCAAAGGCGACGCGGGTTATGTGGGTCTGGTGCTGAAATACGAGACGGGCCCCTGGACCTTCTCTGGAGCGACCTATGGCAGTTACGCATCGTACGACACCGAGCGGCGCATTAATCTCACGGGCGAGACGGCCAAGAGCGACCCAAAGGTCTGGTCCATCGGACAGCAACTGCGCGCGGCCTACACGGTCTCCATTGAGAAGGCATATATCAAACCTTATGCCAATGTGGATCTGATCTACACACACATGCCTTCCTACACGGAACGCGATGCGGGGCCGTTGAACCTCGACGTCGCCAACGCGGATCAGCTCAATGCCATGTTGACACCGGGCGTCGAAGTGGGCGGACTATTCCAATTGCGCGACAGTTATACGTTGCGGCCCTTCGTGAACGCGGGTGTATCTGTGTCCACCTCGGACAAGTGGGAAACGCGAGCTCGGCTTACTTCAGCCCCTGCCGACAGCCACGCCTTTAAGACCACGCTGGAGACGGGCCGTGTCTTCGGCCATGTGTCTGTGGGCATGCAGCTAGCTGGCCGCGGCGGATTTGATCTTCGCGCGCAGTACGACGGACTAATTTCCAGTCAGACCCGGAGTTCGGGGGGAACCATTAAAGCCATTTGGCGTTTCTAACCGGGTTGGGTCGTAAAAGCCGTGTGCGGCACGCTGGTGTAACGACTGGCTTGCACATGGCGTAGATCAACATTTAGCGAGTCGCCCGCTCAGAGGCTGCCCACCGCTTTGGCCGATGGGCAGCCCGGAGCTGCACTCCGATCGCCGGTCCAGGTGCATCAAGCCGCCGTAAGCAGTTGCCCGAGAAATGCCCGCGCCCGTTCAGTTTGTGGCGCAGCGAAGAACTGTTCAGGTGTGGCGCTTTCGATGACTTTGCCACCGTCCATGAAAACCACGCGATCCCCGACCTCGCGAGCGAAGCCCATCTCATGCGTGACGCAAATCATGGTCATGCCTTCCTTGGCAAGCTCGACCATGGTTTCCAGCACTTCTTTGACCATCTCCGGATCCAGTGCCGAGGTTGGCTCATCGAAGAGCATCACCTTGGGCTGCATGCACAACGCCCGTGCGATCGCGACACGTTGCTTTTGACCTCCAGAGAGCTGCCCGGGGAACTTATCGGCGAGATGAGGAATGCGCACACGCTCCAGATAATGCATCGCGCGCGTATCCGCCTCCTCGGCACTCACGCCTTTGACTCGTCGTGGCCCGATCGTGCAATTCTGCCGAACGGTCATATGCGGGAAAAGGTTGAAGTGTTGAAACACCATCCCGACATCGGCCCGGATGCGTTCGATGTTCGACAACTGATGATTCAACTCAATCCCATTGACAACTATGGTGCCTTGTTGATGCTCTTCCAGTCGATTGATCAGGCGTATCGTGGTGGACTTTCCCGAGCCGGAGGGACCGCAAAGAATCACTTTCTCTCCCGGAAATATCGCCAGAGAAAGGTCGTCGATCACCTTGAACTCGCCATACCACTTCGAGACGCCTTGCAGGTGAATGATAGGTTCTTTCTGCATGATCAGGCCTTGGTGATATCGTGATTCTCGCCCGCACCGTTCCAGTAACCGGGCACGGCTAAGCGACGTTCCGAGCGGCGGAACATCCAGGACAACACGCTGCACATGGCAAAGTAAATGATGCCCACTAGTGTGTACACCGTGAGCGCTTGGAAGGTCGCGCCTGCCAGCATTTCGCCTGCCCTCATCAATTCATACACGCTGATAACGGCAACGAGCGACGTTTCCTTGACCAGAACCAGCGCATAGTTACCCAGTGCAGGAAACACCGTGCGCAAGGCCTGTGGCAATACGATAAAGCGCAGGCGGTCGGTTTTGGATAGGCCCAATGCCCGCGCCGCCTCGTATTGGCCAGAGTCCACGGATTGGATCCCACTACGGAAGAGCTCGGCCAGATACGCCCCGAAATTCAAGGTCAAGCCCAGAACCCCAGCGGTGAATCCGTCGATCACCACACCCATTTCGGGCAGCCCGTAATAGATGTAGAACAGTTGCAATAACAACGGGGTGCCGCGTATGACCTCTATATAAAAGCGGGCGGCGCGCGATAACAGTCTTGAACTGGATAGCCTGCACAGACAGACTATCAAGCCCACGATAACGGCAAGCACCGCCGAACAGACAAAGAGCGCGAGCGTCCATGTCGTACCCTCGGCCAGCGGCGTGAGATATAGCTTTAACGTAGCGAAATCCATCACTCAGACTTCCCTACTCAGTTGCTGATCAGCTCGGACACACCCCACTTACGGCCAATCTCTGCCATCTCCCCATTGCGCTTCATCTCGGTCAGAGCGGCATTCACGGCATCCAGAAGCGCCTTATTGCCTTTCTCCACGGCCATGCCGACCTGCCACTTCGTCTGCGGCTGGTAGCCCGAATAAAGCTTCACGCCAGGGATATTCTTGCTTTGGATCTGGTAGATGATGCTGGGAGGATCCACGATACCCAGATCGATCCGTCGCGCGCGCACATCCGCCAGCAGCGTGGAATAGTCTTGATAAGTCGATACCCGGGTATCGGGCATGTCCTTGATCATCTTGAACTGCACCGAATCCACCAGCACGCCGACTTTATGACCCTGCAGGTCTTCAAATCGATCGTACGCCTTGTCGTTCTTGTCGCTCACGACAATGCCTTCGCCCCATTCATACACGGGAACGCTGAAGTCGATGACCTCGCCGCGCTCGGGTGTCATGAATAGAGGCGCCGACATCACGTCCGCACGCCCGGAAGTCAAGGTGGGAATCAGGCCCGAGAACGGCACATCGCGCAGCTGCATCTGGGCTCCAATATGCTTGGCCACACCTTGCGCCACATCCACCATGATGCCTTCGAGCTGATTGCTGACGGGATTCTTGAAACCATGTGGTGGCGAGGATGCCGTGGTGACCACATTGATGTTCTTGGTCGATTGGATCTCTTCCAAGGACCGCGCCGACGCGTTCGCGCCGACCAAGCTTAAAGCCAACAAACTCGTGAAGATGATTTTCATGTTTTTCCCCTTGTTTTGAAACTACCGACTGCGCGTCAAGCGCGCCTTTTTTGCACCGCTGTGCTGGCAAGTGCAAAAAATTCTTGTATGACCGTGGCCGCCAAAAAGGCCGTCGCCCCGCCTACATCTTGTGGTGGCGAGACGGTGTTGACGTCGAACGCGACGAAATTCAAACCGCTTAATCGGCGTAGCAGCGCCAAGCCTTCCTTGGCTGACAACCCGCCCCACTCGGGCGTGCAGACACCAGGCGCGCACGAGGGATCGAATATATCCATGTCGAAACACAGATAGACCGGTCGATCCCCGACGCGGCGCTTGATCTCGTCAATCACGCCAGCTTGGCCTGCTTCGAGATCGTCAAATGGAATCACCGTGTAGCCCACCTCTCGCCCGTATTCGACAACGCCACCCATGAAGGAATTGCCGCGCGTGCCTACATGAAAGCTGGCGCTGACATCGAGCACCGACTCTTCCGCCGCGCGCGTGAATGTGGTGGCCGTGTTATAGCCAGGGATCGGATAGGTGTCGGTATGCGAATCGAAGTGCAGTACAACCAGTCCGGGATGACGCTTGCCCACCGCACGCAATTGCGGCAAAGTCACGGCGCCGTCTCCACCCATGGTCACCGGAATCGCTCCCGCGTCGAGGATGCGGCCAACCGCCTCTTCGATCACGGGATAGGAACGTTCCGGGTCGCCCGGCCAGCAGGTCACATTACCGACGTCCACGGCATTCAGATATTGAACGGGGTTGTCGACGCCGGCCCGGCGGAATAAGTCGAACGGCCGCAGCAGTTTCGATTGCTCGCGAATGGCATCAGGACCTTGGCGTGAGCCGACACGGAACGGGTGCGTGCCGCAATCAAAAGGAATACCCATGACACAGGCCCCGGGCGTGCCCCGCTCGGGCATAGGCCCCGGCAGGCCCATGAAGCCGGCGGCCGGGTTGAATATGGCCGCATCGGCCAAAAGGTCTGTTTGAGATCCCACTGCTTCCCCTAGTTTGTTGTAGCGCCTGTGAATCCGACCATATCGTTTGTCGATATGATGATGTCATTTTTAATGATATCGGGACGTACGGAAATTAGGGCTAACCCCGAATCAGCTTTTCGGTTTTGGGGGAAACAACCGCAGGCGCGCGAACATGCGTCGCCCGTGCGATAGCAAATGCAATGCTCGCGCGAGTGCACGGGAACGTATCGGCGTAAAGGCGATTAACTCTTCCGCCTGCGCGCTAGACAGGGCGACTCTTCAATAACCGGTTTCGTAAAACGGCGGCGTGATTCCGATAGTGTTCGATGCGCTGATCGCGTGCGCCGTCTCCACAACCTGCGGGCCGAATACCGCTTGCGCCTCTTCAAAAGACCAGCGGCTCGCCGGTACCGACACGTTCACCGCGCCTACCGGCGTACCCACCGGATCTACGACTGGCGCGCTTATCGTGATGTCGCCCGGATATATCTCACAGTTTGACCGTGCGTACCCATGGTCGCGCGCGAACTGGACCTCGTTCATCAAGGCATCCAAGTCGGTGATCGACATATTCGTATGCGCGCGTCTTTCACTGGACGAAAGAAACTCGTGCACGCGATCGGGATCCAGACGCGACAACACGGCCCGCCCCGCCGCGGTCGAATAAAGGGGCAAACGCGTGCCCACCGGCATATTCACGAACATCTGCATATGCGTCGCGAACCGGGCGACGTAGACCATCTCCCGCCCCTCGGGCTCGGCCAAGCTACACGTTTCCTGCGTGCTGCGGTTCAGGGAATGCAGAAATGGATTGCCCCCCAAGACCAACGCACTGGTCTGCGTGTATTGCATGCCCAGCTCGAGCGAACGCGGAGCTAACGAGAATTTCTTGGTCTGCGGATGTTTACGCAAATAGCCTAGCACCCACAGTGTGTGCGCGAAGCGTTGCACCGCACTCTTGGTCAATCCCGTCGCTTCCGCTAGCTCTGGCAAGGTCATCGCAGGACGCCTTTCGGTGAACGCGCCCAACAGCGAAATGCCGCGAGCCAGGGCGGCAACATAAAGAGGCGAATCCTCGACGGAGGCGGACATAGTGGTCATATTGAATCAATGATGGCGCAGGGCATATGGCGGCACCACCACGGCAGCATGTTGGCGGGTAGTGGCGCTGCGCATTATCCGCCCGAAAACGGTGCACGAACACCCTCGATTATTAGGGATTCCCCTTTAAAGCGGCTGCAACATTCAGTTAACTGTTGGATAATAGGCGCAGCCTCCATACGCCAATTCGGACTGTTCGAAGGCGATATGCAGGGCTGCTATTAGGGGCTTACCTGAGAGCCAGCTTACCCATAAGGAGTATTTCTGTGGCGACCACATTGGCAGACTATCTGGCGACTTCGCTCGCCAACGCGGGTGTAAAACGCATCTGGGGTGTTACGGGTGATAGTCTGAACGGGCTGAATGACAGCTTGCGTCGACTGGGCCGCATCGAATGGATGCACGTGCGGCACGAAGAGACCGCTGCGTTCGCAGCCGGCGCCGAGGCTGCCATTACCGGCGAGCTGGCTGTGTGCGCAGGCAGCTGCGGCCCCGGCAACCTGCACCTGATTAACGGTTTATTTGATTGCAAACGCAATCATGTACCGGTGCTGGCGATTGCCGCGCATATTCCGTCCACGGAAGTTGGCCTGGGTTATTTCCAGGAAACGCATCCGCAGGAGCTGTTTCGCGAATGCGCCGACTACGTCGAACTGGTGTCCAGCCCCAAGCAGTTCCCCGGTGTATTGAACCGTGCATTGAACACCGCCGTAGGCAAACGGGGCGTCGCCGTATTGGTCATCCCGGGCGATGTCGCGCTGTCCGAATGCGATCTGGTGGCGGCCGAACATTTCGCCCTGCCGGCCGCACCGCGTGTCGTACCGCAAGATGCTGAAATTCAGCGCCTCGCTGCCCTGCTCAACACGGAAAAGCCCGTGACGATTTTGGCAGGCAGCGGCTGCGCCGGTCAGCATGACGCGGTTGTCGCACTGGCCGAGCGGCTAAAGGCCCCGATCGTGCATGCGCTGCGTGGCAAAGAGCACATCGAATGGGATAACCCTTACGACGTCGGCATGACGGGGCTGATCGGTTTCTCGTCCGGCTATCACGCCATGGCAAATGCCGAGGTGCTGCTCATGCTGGGCACGGATTTCCCGTATCGGAATTTCTATCCCGAGCATGCCCAGGTGATTCAGATCGACCACGACCCGGGCGCGTTGGGTAAGCGTGCCGCGCTCACCATGGGTGTGGTTGGTGATGTCGGCGACACGATCGAAGCGCTCCTGCCCTTGCTGAATGAACGCCAGGATAGTTCGTTCCTGGATGCAGCACGTGACCATTATCTGAAAGCTCGCAAGGGTCTGGACGAGCTGGCCACGCCGACAGCCAAAGGCCGTCCGATTCATCCGCAATATCTTGCTCATCGCATCAGCGAACTGGCCGCCGAAGACGCGGTCTTTACCGCCGACGTAGGCACCCCGACTGTGTGGGCGGCTCGCTATCTCGCCATGAATGGCAAGCGTCGCCTGTTAGGCTCGTTCAACCATGGTTCCATGGCCAACGCCATGCTGCAAGCCATCGGCGCGCAAGCCGCACAACCTGGCCGCCAGGTCGTCTCGCTGTCGGGTGACGGTGGATTCAGCATGATGATGGGCGACTTCATCAGCCTGTCGCAGTTGAACCTGCCCGTGAAGATCGTCGTCTTCAACAACGGTACGCTGGGCTTTGTCGCGATGGAGATGAAGGCAGCCGGTTTCCTCGACACCAACACCAATCTGGACAACCCCAATTTTGCCGCGATGGCCGAGGCGATGGGGATCAAGGGGATACGTGTCGAGAATTCCGACGACGTGGATGGCGCGTTGAAAGAAGCCTTCGCGTATCAAGGTCCTGTGCTGGTGGATGTGGTCACCGCCAAGCAAGAACTCGTGATGCCGCCGGCGATCCAGGCGCAGCAAGCAAAAGGTTTCAGCCTGTATATGCTCAAGGCAATATTCAACGGTCGTGCCGATGAAGTCATCGAACTTGCCAAGACGAATCTGCTGAGAAAATAAGCAGGCAAGAGAAAGGGGCTGCTTTGAGCTGCCCCCGACACCTTGGACATTGATCCAGGCGACGGGGGCAACGCGAGGCAGCCCCTTTTTTACGACTTCAGACTGGCTGATCTGGACGTTAGACGTATTCCAGGTTCAACACCGCAGCCGTCTTCTTGCGCGTATCGAAGCACGCATCCGCGTCCTGGCGCAGGTCGACGCCATAGGTCGGGATGATGGTCTTGAGCTTGTTCATCCAGCCATCGTTGGCGAGTTGCTTGGCGAAACAACGCTCCAGAACGTGCACTGCGATATACGCCGCGGTCGATGCACCGGGAGAGGCACCCAGCAGCGCAGCGATAGAGTTATCCTGCGAGGCGACCAACTCGGTGCCAAATTCCAGGATACCCAGCTTGTCCTTGCCCGGTTTGATGATCTGAACACGTTGGCCTGCCACCGCCTTGGTCCACTCAACCTGACGTGCTGTGGGATAGAAATCCTTCAGCATTTCAAACTGATGGTCCGCGCTGAGCATGACCTGCGACACCAGGTATTCCGTCAACTGCCAATCATCCTTGGCCACATCCAACATCGGCAGCACGTTGCCCGGACGGATGGAGCGGAACAGATCCGTCAACGAACCATGACGCAGGAAGCGCGTGGAGAAGCCCGCATACGGACCAAACAGCAGCGACTTCTTGCCACCGATGATGCGCGTATCCAGGTGCGGCACCGACATCGGAGGCGATCCGATGGCGGCCTTGCCGTAGACCTTGGCTTGATGACGATCGCTCACCTCGTCTACATCGCAACGCAGCCAGATGCCGCTGACGGGGAAACCGCCAAAGCCGTGACCTTCCGGGATGCCCGACTTTTGGAGCAGCTCCAAAGCGCCACCGCCCGCGCCGATGAACACGAATTTCGCGCAGATCGTGTTGTGCTCGTGCGATTGCGTGTGCTTGGTCCGCACCAGCCAGCGGCCATCGGCCTGCTGTTCCAGATGATCGACATGCTGGTGATATTGAACCTGAACGCCGGCTTCTTTAGTCAGATGCGCAATCAACAGGTGGGTGAGCGCACCATAGTCCACGTCAGCGCCGCTGACGATACGCGTGGCGGCGACAGGCTGCGAAGGATCGCGGCCTTCCATGATGAGCGGTGCCCACTTGGCGATCTGTTCGCGGTCCTCGCTGTATTCCATACCGCGGTAGCAATGGTGGCCCGACATTTCCTTGTAGCGCGCACGCAGATAGGCCACATTGGTATCGCCCCACACAAAGCTCATGTGCGGGCACGGGTGGATAAAGGCTTGCGGATCCGGAATCGCGCCTTTGGTGACCAGGTAGCTCCACAGCTGACGCGACAGGTCGAATTCGGTATTGACCTCGAGCGCTTTGCTGATATCGACGCTGCCGTCGGCACGCTGCGGCGTGTAGTTCATTTCGCAGTTAGCGGCGTGGCCCGTGCCAGCGTTATTCCAGCCATGCGAGCTTTCTTGAGCGCAGTCGCCCAAGGCTTCGACAATGGTGACTGACAGCGAGGGCTCCAGCTCTTTCAGGAACGTGGCCACCGTGGCGCTCATGATGCCTGCGCCAATCAACAGGATATCGGTTGTAGTCGTGACGTTTGAGTTCATAGCGTGGCCTTAGGCAGGAACAAAAGGAATCTGTGCGTCAGGCGCAAAGATCACGTAGGCGCGGCGCCACGGCTGGTCATCGACCAAATGCCAGCGATGGCCCTGGCCCACCGTATCGTCGGCCCACAGCACATCGCCCGGATTGATGCGGACGACGCTGCCGTCGGGCATCTCGAAATCCAAGGTGCCGCTGAGCGTCAGCACAAATTGGTGAGCGGGCGCGGTATGCCAGTCGAAGCTTCCACCTTGGCTGGTTTCACGAAACGAGATGCTGGTGGCGCCAACCAGACTGCTGACGAAGTCGCCGCGCTCACCACCGGGCAAGTCGATACTGCCTTCCGTGAAATACGACTTGCCGTCTTCACCGGTGTACAGCTTTACGCATCGGATCATGTCAGGCTTTCCTTATTGTTGATGGTTTCACACTGCTCACAATCAGAGCATTTCCACGACCGCGATACCAATTGCCATCGTCACGAGCGACAGCACGGTACTGATCATGACGGTCGAAGCCGCCTTTTCTTCGTAGATATTCAGGGCCACTGCCAAAGCCGGGTTAGCGGTTGCCGTAGGCAGAATGCCAATAATGAATGCCGATTTGAGCAGATCGCCTTGCAGACCGAGGCCCATGCCAACGGCCAGGATGATCGCACCCTGAACGATGTTCTTTACGAATACGCTGAACAGGACTTCGACATTGAACTTCGGCTTGATGCCCGACAGATACAGACCCAGGAAGAACAGCGCTACGCCGCCCGCCGTTTCGCCCAATTCGTTTAACGAGTTGGTGACGAGTTCGGGCAGTTTGACACCGCTAACACTGAGGATCGCGCCTAGGATGGGCAGAAACACCAGAGGCTGACGCAGCGAGTTCCAGAGCTTTGCACCCGCACTCTGACCTTTGTCACCGCCGCCAATCAACATTAGTGCGATGGGCAGGATGATCACGGTGTAGATCAGGTTACCGATGACCATCGCGATCAGGCCCGATGCGCCGATCGTCGCCAACAGAATTGGAGGGCCGCAGTAAGCCATGTCGGGGAAAGACGCGCAAAGCCCCAGCATGCTCGCATTGCCGCGGTCATGCTTGAAAAATATGATGCCGGCGAGATACGCGCCGATGAACGCGAGAATCAGCCCACAGCCAATCGCCAACGCATAATCCAAGTCCAGAATCGTCTTCGGATTTGAATTTGCCGCCGCCACGAATAACGCGATCGGCAGGGCGATTTTGACGACGAAATCCGCAAACGCTTGCGAATACTCGCGTTTAATAAATCCGGAATAGCCGGCCAGCAAACCGACACCACCCCCAACGATAATGGGCCCCAGGGCCTTCGATATTATTTCGACTAGCATGGTTTTCCTTATTGAAAATGGCTAGAGTTGGCAATTCTTGAAGACTATTGCGGGCGAGCGGCACGCCGGTTGCCCGCACCTCTTGTAACCAAATTATAGGAGAAATGTTTCGAAATCAACTGATTTGAAAAAATCTGAGCTGGCCAATTCTGGCGTGGACCTGCCTGCAGCGAACCCTGCAGTCAGTCACGCAAGTCTTTGCGCAGGGCCGTACGTTCAGCGGCGCGGGTAAAGTGTGTACGCGCCGCTTGCGCCGCCGCCGCGGCGTCATGCCGCCGAATCGCATCGACAATGGCCCGGTGCTCGGCCGCCACCTCCGCATGCATCTCCGCCACCCGCACGTTATTTGCTGCGGCAGCTCGCAGCTTCATTCGCATGCGGGCGTCGATCAATTGCAGGAACTCCACGAAGAAACTGTTCCCCGACGCCTGCGCGACTGTCAGATAGAACGCGGCCTCAGCGTCCAACCAAGCTTGAACCGACTCTTGAGTCCGAGGCGCGTTCGAGGCGTCAACCAAACGATCCAGATAGTGATCCAGCTGCTCCAATTGAGCTGGCGTGCGAAAACGCGCAGCCAGTCCGGCGGCATCCGCCTCGACACTAGTGCGCAGCTGCATGATTTGCATCAGCTCGAGCCGTTTGTCGAAACACTCGGGGGAGATGCGAAACGACGTCAACGAGGACGGCGCCGTGACGTAAGCCCCCAGCCCTTGCGCGTTTCTATAAGGCCATCGCTTTTCAGCCGGGAGATAGCTTCGCGCACCGCCGAGCGACTAACACCGAATTCGGCGGCGATCTGCGCCTCGGCCGGTAGCTTCTGACCGACCGCCACTCCCCGCCCTCGATCTTGTTTTGGATGGCCTCGGCAATCGTGTCGGGCAGCGCCCGCGGACGTCCTAATTCATCAAAAAGGCGGGGCGTTTGAGTCACTGATCTCGTATACAGCAGATGCGATGTTGCCGGATGTTAGCACTTAAGAACCGTTGACATGCTGTAAGGCTGCCTGATAGGTTTACTCTTCGTATCATTATAAGACCGGGCATTTTTCTACATAACCTGGCATTGCATTGCATGCAGCTGTCAAAACCCAAGCCGGCAGGACCTCAGCATATCGCTGATCAAATAAACAAATAAATAAATAAATAAATAAATGAGTAAATATTCGAGGAGACCATAATGAAATTCGCATTTAATGCGCTAGCATCCATCGCGATATTGGGAGGGGTCAGCCCTGCCTGGGGCGCGGGGGATAATTGGCCGGCAGCACCCATTCGAATCGTCGTGCCTTTTGCGGCCGGTGGTGCAACAGACATTTTGGCGCGTGTGGTTGGCGCACAATTGCAACAACGATTGGGCCAGTCCGTCGTGGTGGAAAATCAGACAGGGGCCGGCGGCACCATCGGGGCAGCGGCCGTTGCCAAGAGCAAACCCGATGGGCATACCCTGCTGTTGGGCACCGTCGCCACGCAATCGATCAGCAAAAGCGTCTACCCAAGCCTGTCCTACAAACCCACCGACTTTGCTCCCATCAGTACAGTGGCCACTGTCCCTATGGTGCTGACAATCCATCCGTCGGTGCCGGCCACAGACGCCAAATCCCTGGTGGAATACTCAAAAAAGAATCCGGGCACATTGGATTATGGGTCGTCGGGTAATGGCGCGATCACCCACCTGGCGGTCGAACTATTCAAGAGCATGACCGGCGCCGACATGGCGCATGTCCCCTATCGAGGCAGCGCACCCGCCGTGGCGGATTTGCTTGCGGGACGCATTAAGGTAATGATCGACCACGCACCTACCGTGCTGCCGCATATCGAGTCCGGCAAGCTCAAAGCTATTGGCGTGGCAGATCCAAAACCAATACAGCAGCTGCCGAATGTACCCGCCATCGCGGCCAGCGGTGTGCCGGGTTATGAAGTGACATCCTGGTTCGGGTTATTAGCTCCCGCCGGTACGCCTGACGCCGTCATCGACAAGCTCAATAAAGAATTAAAAGAAGTGCTGGCCTCGCCGCAAGTCCAGAAGACGCTTACCGAGCAAGGCGCTCTCGCCAAACATACCAGCCCCGATGAGTTCGGCAAGATGATCGACGCAGACATGGCCAAATGGGGCAAAGTCGTGAAAGACGCGAACGTCACGCTGCAGTAGTCTCATTACCGGCATCTGAACGAGCGTGCGCCTGCCCACTCGTTCGGATACAGTGTGCCTCTTTGGCAGCACGCGTCGCAGAGACACGCCGCCATCCGTTCGGAGGGAGCGTCCAACGGCAGCGCTTAGTTCAACCTGGCAATGGTGTCGCCGGGCGTCAGTGGCGTTCCGGTCAACGCCTGTAACTCGTCAAACCTTAAACCATCCACCATCCCCGTGACGATCAAGCCGTGCTGCGTCACATCAATGACGGCAAGGTCGGTATAGATTCGGTCCACTACGCCGTAGCCAGTGAGCGGATAGGTGCACTGTTGCACGATTTTCGGCGCGTTATCCCGCGTCACGTGCTCCATCGTCACATACACGCGTTTGGCCCCGACGGCGAGATCCATGGCGCCACCCACAGCGGGAATGGCCTCGGGATGACCGGTATCCCAGTTGGCCAGATCACCGCTGGCAGAAACCTGGAATGCGCCGAGGATGGTCAGGTCTATGTGCCCGCCACGCATCATGGCGAAGGAGACAACGTGATCCGTGATGGAGGACCCGGGTATCAGCGTGACCGGTTCCTTGCTGGCATTGATAAGGTCTAGATCCAACGGGGCATCTGGGTCGCCCGGTCCCATCCCGACAATGCCGTTTTCCGTATGGAGCAGCACATCGCGGTCGTCGGGCAAGTAGCGGGCCACCAGGGTCGGAATACCAATGCCGAGATTGACGTAGTATCCATCGGGAATATCTCCCGCCACCCGCTGCGCAATTTCCTGGCGTGAAAGTTTCTTAACCATTGTGTTGGCCCCCATCGATCTGAATCACTCGCTGTACGAATATGCCCGGGGTATGCACATGCTCTGGAGCGAGTTCGCCCAAGGGCAAGATGCGGTCGACCTGGGCTACCGTGACCGTTGCGGCCATCGCCATGACCGGTGAAAAGTTACGCCCAGCGTAGCGATAGGTCAGATTGCCCCAGCGGTCGCCGTATTGGGCTTTGATGAACGCGAAGTCGCCTTTCAGGGGTTGCTCCAACACATAGCCGACCCCATCGAAGACGCGGGTTTCCTTACCCTGGGCCAACGCTGTGCCATACGAGGTCGGCGTATAGAACGGCCCCATCCCCGCCCCGGCCGCCCGCATTCGCTCGGCCATGGTGCCCTGAGGCACACATTCCAGTTCGATCTTGCCCGCCCGATAGGCCTGCGCAAAAGCGACCGCATTGGGCTGCAGTTTATTAGAGGATCGCGCGAAGGAACACACCATGCGCCGCACCCTGCCGGCCGCAACAAGCTGGCTCAAGCCGACCGGACCATTACCCGCGTTGTTATTGACGATCGTCAAATCGCGGGCACCCTGGTCCAGCAGTGCACAAATCAACTCCGTCGGTACGCCCGAGGCGCCGAATCCGCCAATGAGGATCGTCGCTCCGTCCTGAACGCCCGCCACAGCGGCTTCCAGCGAATTTACTGTCTTGTCGAGCATGTCTCTCTCTTCATTACTCTTACCCACAACCTTGGGACTTAAGGCATTTCGTTACCCAGAATGGCCGTTGATTGGCTCGACAGCGTGCCGCCATTGCCATGCACCAACGCGATGTGAGCGGCGGGAACCTGACGATCGCCACAGGCTCCTCGCAGCTGACGCACCGCCTCGATCAAGATGAAAATGCCGTACATGCCAGGATGCACGCAGGACAGGCCTCCACCGTTGGTATTGACGGGCGTATGTCCACCCGGCGCGATGCCGCCGTTTTCAACAAAGGCGCCACCCTCCCCCTTGCCGCAAAAACCCAGGTCCTCTAAGAACAGGATCGTATTGATGGTGAACGCGTCGTACAGTTCGATCACGTCGATATCACGATGCGTGACACCCGCCATCTGCATGGCGCGCGGGCCGGATTCCGCCGCGGCCGTTACCGTCAGATCATGCATCGAAGAAATCTGGCGGTTCCAGACCGCTGTGGCGTTACCTAAAACATAGACTGGCTTATGCGGCAGATCACGAGCTCGGTCTGACCGCACCAGCACGTAGGCACCCGCGCCGTCGGTCACCAGGCAGCAGTCCAGCACGGACAAGGGATCCGATACCATCCGCGCGTTGAGTACGTCCTCGATCTCCAACGCGTCGCGTTTGTAGGCCTCGGGGTTGAGCTGCGCCCACTTGCGCGCGGCAACGGCGACTTCCGCAAGCTGACGGCGCGTGGTGCCGTACTGATGCATGTGGCGTTGCGCGGCCAGTGCATACGACGTGATCGGCGAAATGGGCTGATAAGGCTGTTCGAACGGTTGAGGATCGAGTAGCGCACGCGCTTTCACGCCTTCCTTGCGACCGAACTTGGCCGTGCGTTGCGTGCTGCCATAGCACACCAGCACCGCATTGCATTGCCCGGATGCCAGGGCCAGCATTGCCGGCAAGAGATGAGCAACGAAGCTCGATCCGCCCAGCATCGTGCTTTCGATGAACTTTGGCCGCAGCCCAAGGTATTCCACGACAGGCATCGCCCACATTGTCGCCGAAGAGCTGCTTGTGCAAATGCCGTCGATGTCAGCCATCGTCAGGCCCGCGTCTCGGACCGCACGTGACGCCGCCTGGGCCAGAAGCTCCATTTCGGTATAGCCATGCGCTTCACCCAGGCCGGCGGTGCCAACGCCAGCGATGGCCACCTTATCCCGAATCGACTCAAGCATGAGAGTCCTCCGTTTGATCGAACACTAGGACACCCTTGCCGTCTTCGAGCGCCACGCGTGCCAATACACGCAGCCCAACATGCACGGCGTCAGGGTTGACCCCTTCGATCCGGCTCATGACACGTACATCTTCATCAAGGTCGACAAGCACTACGTTGTAGTCCCCGCCCGCTTCCGGCTTGCGGCGAACGATGCTATACGAGTACACCGTACCGCGCCCGGAGGGAGCGATCCATTGCAGGTCTTCGCTGCCGCAGTGGACGCAAAGCATTCGAGGATAAAACTGATGGCGCTCGCAAGCAGTACAACGTTGAATTTCGAAAATGCCTTCGCTCAAGCGCGCAAAATACCGCGCCTCAGGACCTTGGGCCTCGCCAAGATTGTCTTGCATGGTCATCCCTCTCTTCCTTTTATTCTTTAGCTGTCACTGAACCGACGACCGCTTTCTGCCAGTTCCACCAGCAACGGGGCAGGCTCCCAGTATTCGCCGTGTTGCTCGTGAAAGCGCCGGATCGTTGCAAGCACCTCTGGCAGACCCACCGTATCGGCATAGAACATCGGCCCACCACGGAACATCGGAAATCCATAACCCGCGACGTAGACCACGTCGATGTCCGATGCTCGCTGCGCGATGCCATCCTGCACGATGCGTGCGCCCTCGTTGACGAGCGCGTAGATCGTCCGAGCAATGATCTCCTCGTCCGAGATTTCCCGACGTGTGATACCCGCCTCTGCGGAACATTGTGCAATCAACGCGTCGATCTCGGGATCGGGTATCGGTTCGCGGCTACCGGCCTCGTAGCGGTAAAAACCCGAGCCGGTTTTCTGTCCAAAACGCCCCATCTCGCAGATGCGGTCGGCAACTTTGGAATAACGCAGATGCGCCGGGCGGGTCGGCGCCTGCCGTTTGCGCGCAGCCCAGCTGATGTCCAGACCTGCCATGTCCTGCATTTGCAGCGGACCCATGGCCATGCCAAAGCGACGCAAGGCACCGTCTACCTGTGCGGGCGTGCAGCCCTCCTCTAGCAGGAAGTAAGCCTCGCGCGTGTAGTGGCTGACCATTCGATTGCCCACAAAACCGTCGCATACTCCCACCAGAACCGGGATCTTGTTCAAACGAACGGCAAGCCGAAAAACCGTGGCGATGACACTATCGGAGGTCTTTGCGCCTTTTACGACTTCCAGCAAACGCATGACGTTAGCGGGGCTGAAGAAGTGCATCCCCAACACCTGGGCGGGGCGCGAGGTGACCGCGGCGATCTCATTGATATCGAGGCGCGAGGTGTTGGATGCCAAGATCGCCGTCGGTTTGCAGACCGCGTCCAGCCGGGTGAAGATTTCCTTCTTGACCTGCATATCCTCGAAGGCCGCTTCGATGACGAGGTCGACGTCCGCCAGATCACCATACTCCAGACTACATTGGATGCGGGACAGCCGGTCTTTCACCTCTTGTTCGGTAAATCGACCTCGTTTGCTGCTGGCTGCATAGTTGCCCTGGATGGTGTTCCACCCACGTTGCAAGGCGGCCTCGGTCTGCTCGAGCAGCACGACCCAATAGCCGCCGTTGGCGAGGCTCATGGCGATGCCTCCACCCATCGTGCCAGCCCCCACCACCCCTACGCGAGCGATCTGACTGGGTTCGGCTGCGCTCGGAAGCTTGGTGGCCTGCCGTTCTGCGAAGAACACATGTCGTTGTGCCTTGGACTGATCGCCTTCGACCAAAAATTTGAAGCGATCTGCCTCGTAGGCCAGGCCAGCCTCCAGGCTCGTATGCACAGTCTGCTCGATGCAGCCGATACACTCTAGCGGCGCAATGCAGCCGCGATAACGCCGCTGCGCATCACGCCGCGCCGCCTCGAACACCGACTCCGAGGCTGCGTTGCGCAAGGGCGCAGGATCAACGGTGCGGGACTCGCGTTCGCCGCGCGACAGTGCGAGCCCCAACCGACAGGCCGCATCGATAGGATCCGCCGCGACTTCGTCCACCAAACCATTGGCGAGCGCTTTATGCGCAGCGATCGGCTCACCCCCAACAATCATGTCCAACGCGGCGGCAATCCCTATGATTCTTGGTAGACGCTGGGTACCGCCCGCGCCGGGCAGGACGCCAAGCTTGACCTCGGGCAGCCCCAGTTTCGCGGTCTCCGACGCCACGCGGCCATGACATCCCAATGTCAGTTCCAGACCGCCCCCGAGTGCGGTGCCATTGATGGCGGCGACTACCGGTTTACCCGCGCCCTCGATCCGGGCGATCAGCTCTCGTAGCAGGGGCCGGACCTGCGTTTTGGGCGTGTTGAACTCGCGAATGTCCGCCCCGCCCGAGAAAAAACGTCCACTACCTGTCAGCACCACCGCATTCACCTGTGCATCGGCCAAGGCCTTGTCGAGCTGTTCGCCCAACGCTACGCGAACCTGACTGCCTACGCTGTTGACGGGCGGGTTGTCGATGCGCAGTACGGCGATGGCCGCTTGATCCACGTGCCTGATTTCGACGTGCACCATATTCAACCCTCGATCCGGACCAGAGCTTGCCCCTCTTCGACTTCGTCACCATCCGCGACCAGAATCTCGACGACCTTCCCGCCGCGCTCGGCGTCCACGGGCAGCTCCATTTTCATGGATTCGATCTTGACGACCTCATCGCCCTCATTGATGACCTGCCCTGGCTTTACCAGCACGCTAATGATGCGGCCTGCGACCGTCGATTCGATTGCCTGCATAGTTGTCTCCTTGAATAGATATCGTCTCGCCCGCGCTACGCCGCGCAGGCCATTGTCTGAATGCGCTCGACCATCGCCGTGGAAAGCTGACCACGGCGGAAATCTGGATTCGCGAGCGCCTGTTGTAGGAACGGGATGTTGTTCTTCACGCCCTCGATGCGAAAACTCGATAACGCCACGGCCAAGCGGTCCAACGCCTGATCGCGCGTGTCACCATGGGCAATCACCTTTGCGAGCATCGGGTCGTAGTAACTGGAGACCTTCACGCCGCTGCAGTAACCCGTCTCCACTCGAATGCCTGGGCCGGATGGTGGATCAAACGCCTTCAAAAGACCTGGCGAGGGTAGAAACCGCACGGGGTCCTCGGCGTAAACGCGAGCTTCCACCGCGTGTCCCGACAAGGAAATCGTTTCAGGCAACACCGCGCTGATACGCTCACCAGCTGCCAGACGAATCTGCGCATGGACCAGATCGATGCCAGTCACGGCTTCCGTCACCGCATGCTCGACCTGCAGTCGGGTGTTGACCTCCAGAAAGACGAAACCCGATTGAGGGGTGTACAGCATCTCTACCGTACCAATCACGTCGTACTTCAAGGCAGAGAGAATGTCCTCCAAACGTGTAGCCATGTCGGCCACAACAGTTCTGTCCAAGCCTGGCGCGGGGGCCTCTTCCAAAACTTTTTGATGACGCCGCTGCGTGGAACAATCGCGCTCGAAAATGCAGCGAACACCGCCATAACGATCCGCCAGGAACTGAAACTCAATGTGGCGCGGCGCTTCGATCAGTTGTTCAACATACAGGTCAGGCTGGGCGAAGCAACGCTGTGCCAACGCGCGCGCCTGCTGCCAGGACGATTCGAGATCTTGGGGGCCACGAATCGGCAGCATACCGATGCCCCCGCCTCCGCCCGCCGGTTTAATCAAAAGCGGGAAGCCCAAATCATTGGCCGCTTGGCGTAGATCGTCGACATCACTCAACACGGCGCTGCTGCGTGTCATCGGCATGCCATGACGGCGCATCAGGTCGCGCGCCTGAGTCTTGTGGCCCAACTGGCGGATGAGCGCGGGGCTCGGCCCGATAAACGTCATGCCCGCCGCCTCGACGGCGTCCGCGAAATCCGCATTTTCTGACAAGAATCCATAGCCCGGATGCAAGGCATCCGCACCGCACTCACGCGCTACATTCAGGATGGCTGCCTGGTTCAAATAGCTGGCCTGCGCCGCTGCTGGCCCGAGCAAGTAAGCCTCATCGGCAGACTTCCAGTACGGCAACGCAGCATCCGCCTCGGAGTACACGGCCACTGACGGAATGCCCAGTTCGCGCAGCGCCCGGATCACCCGATCAGCAACCGCGGCGCGGTTGGCAACAAGGACTTTACGAAACATGTTCGCTCTCCTGTGCGCGTTTAAGGGCGGTATCCGAACGCACGAGGCCCGGGCTTTAACAGAGGTGCGGAGATCGAAATGAACTCTTCCAACAGCGCGCGCGTATGGGCCGGGTCGATCACGTTCTCAATCACAAATGCTTCGGCGCTGCGATAGGGTGAGGTCAATGATCGAACGCGTTGCTCGATTTCAGCCAGCTTGGCATCGCGGTCTTCGGCGGATTCGATTTCGCTTTTGTAGGCGACTTCGAGGCCGCCTTCGACAGGCAGTGAACCCCATTGTGCCGAAGGCCAGGCGTAGCGGAAGTTGTATCGGCCGTCACTCTGATGGCCACCAGCAGCCACACCGAACGCCTTGCGCACGATAAAACTGCACCAGGGCACGGTGGACTGCGCCACTGCCGTCAAGGCGCGCACGCCATAACGCATAGCGCCCTCTTTCTCGGCAGCGAGCCCGATTTGAAAGCCCGGGACATCAACGAAGTTCACCACCGGCAAATGAAAGATCTCGGCCAGATCCAACATACGCACAAACTTCTCTGCCGCCTGCTTATCCCACGCCCCGCCGTAGTAATAAGGATCGCTGGCCACCAAAACTACCGGGTGCCCTTGGATACGCGCAAGGCCCGTAATCAGCGCCCTGCCCCAGCGTGCGCCAATTTCCATGAAGGAATCTGCGTCGACGACCGCGTTGACGACCGGCCGCATCTTGTAGACCGAACGATTGTCCTTTGGCACCACATCACGCAACCAGGAAAAATCATCCGTGGAGGGAGCGAGAGGTTCAGTACGAGGCGGCAGTTCATGCACCGAGCGAGGCAAGTAGGACAGGAAACGCCGCACGCGGAGAAAGGCCTCTTCTTCGGTGGCGACCTCATCATCACACACACCATTACGCGTATGAATGGCGCTGCCGCCCAATTCATTCTTTTCCAGATTCTGCCCAATACGTGCCACCACGGGCGGGCCCGCGATGAACATTTGGGACGTGTCCTTGATCATCACAGAGTAGTGGCTGGTGGTCACCCGAGCAGCGCCCAATCCGGCCACCGAGCCCAGGGCCATTGAGACCACGGGAACCGTCGCCAAATTCTGTGTCATGGCCGGCCACATTCTCAGCTTGGGTAATAACGTGTGGCCCTTTAACTCGATGTTCTTGACGGAGCCACCACCGCCTGTACCATCCACCAGACGTACCAGAGGCAGTTGCAGATCCCTCGCCATAATTTCCGAAGCGAGCAGCTTGTCGCCCACCGCGCCGTCATTAGCCCCCCCACGCACGGTAAAGTCATCCGCGGCGAGCACAACCGGCCGGGCATCAATACGTGCGCGGCCGGTCAAAAAGTTTGACGGCGTGAAATCAACGAGGCGTCCGTTCGCATCGTACTGAGCCGAGCCGGCCAAGTCTCCAATTTCATGGAAAGACCCCGGGTCCACCAGTTTCTCGATACGCTCGCGTACTGGCAATCTGCCCTTGGACCGGTGGCGGGCCACCTTCTCTTCGCCCCCCATACGCTGGGCTAAATCCCTGCGCAGCGCCAGCTCTTCCAATTCCTTGCTCCAGGACATTCCTCGCTCCACTCTGCTATTCAAACTGGTTATTGCTCAATCGTGATGTTGGCGCGCTTGATGAGTTCGCCATTCTGTTTCAGCTCAGTCTCGATCTTTTCGCGGAATGCCTGAGGCGACTGCGTGAGGATGTTGCCTTGCGGCATCAGCCGATCCCGGACTGCGGGTTCTTGCACGACGGCTGCGATCTCTTTATTGAGCTTGTCGACGATGGCCTTCGGCGTCCCCGCCGGTGCGAACGTGCCCACCCAGAACGACACGTCAAAGCCGGGATAGCCGGTTTCGGCAACAGACGGCACATCAGGCAGATCGCGCCAGCGTTCCTTGGTCGAAACGGCCAGGGGCAACAACTTGCCCGACTTCATCAGCGGCATGCCGGCCAGCGTGTCGAAACCAAAGTCGATTTCCTTGCCCAGCAAAGCCGCCTCCATGGGAGCCGCGCCACGATACGGCACATGGGTCATCGCCGTGTTGGACATCGTGCCCAGTTGAGCGCCGGCCAAGTGCATGAGGTTGCCGTTGCCCGCCGAACCATAGGTCACGGTGTTGGGCTTGTCTTTCGCTCTCTTCACGAGATCTTGGACAGATTTGATGTCCTTGGTGCTGGGGTTCTCTGGATTGACGACCAACACAAAGGGTACGGAAACGATCGTGCTGATGGGCTCGAAATCTTTAAGAGGGTCATAGCCCAGGTCTTTGAAGAGCATGGGGTTGACGGTGATCGAACTGGAGTTGCTGACGAGCAGCGTATAGCCGTCCGGTTTGGCCTGCGCCACGGCGCGCGCGGCGATCATCCCGTTGGCACCCGTCTTGTTCTCGACAATGAATGTCGTGCCCATGCGTTTGGACAGACCGTCACCGATGATGCGCGCGACGGTATCGATGGTGCTACCGGCAGTGAAGCCCACGATCAGACGGATGGGTTGATCCGGGTATTTCGCTGCTGAAGCGGCAAGCGGCGCGGCGGCCAGGGTGAGAGCGGCAGTCAACCCTGCCAGCTTGAAGGCAATACGCATGTGTGTCTCCGTGTGTGTGTCGTTTATCGCGCCGCGGCAGCGGCGTGGCACATCTTAGATACACGTTTCGTCAGACGAAACGTTCGTTCTATTTTATAGAAACAGGCCGGGGTGTCAATAGTGGTCTTGCGGTGTTGCGATGAGCAGGCGTGGGAAAGCGCACTGCGGGCAATGACGCAGTGCGGAGCTTTAAACGGGTTAGCTATAAGAGATGAATGACTGCCTGGCGGAGGAAGCCAAAATGGTTCCCCACCGGCAGTGGGTGAAGCGCCCTATCGGGCGTTACCGAGTAGACGAGTGGCCGCAAGCAAGGGGACCGAACTATTCCCAGACTCATACCGCACTGCGAACTAGCGACTGCAGCGGACATGCGCGCCACGATGTGCCTAGTGGCACTCCCGTTTCCATACGGCACACTCCGATTAAAATCCGCTGTCGGGACGATGGCCAAATCGCGTAGACGCGTGCTCAGTTCAGCACGTCTGCGCATTGATCAGATCTCCGACGTACAAGACTCCAAACCCGGAGCACTAACACCCCAGGAGACTCAAATGAAAAACAGCGCACTCGCTTTCGCCGCCGTTCTATTAGCCGCGTTCATCTGGCCAACACAGGCTTACTCGCATGGTGGCGGCTGCAGGAAAGACTCGCCTCCAGGGCAGTGCTGCCACAGAGATTCAAAGACGGGCACCGTACATTGTCATTAACGCCGTTGAGCGCGGCCGGCAGTGGGGCGTTGGGATGCGAAAAGCTGGCTCTACATCATAAACGGGGGACGACCAGCATTCATTAGACTTGTTTTTGCGAAGAACCTGTCTAAAGGAAACAATGCTGATGTCCCCAATCGATTCTA
>NZ_WSJB01000003.1 GCF_009763255.1 Bordetella sp. 02P26C-1
GTCACGCACATCCAGCGCATAACACCGATGCTCGCCTGGCAAGGAATCCGCCAATTCACGCAAAGCCTCCCCCCGCCGCGCTACCAAGCCCAGCGTAGCCCCCGCGCACGCGTATCGCCAGGCCAATGCCCGCCCCAGCCCGCTAGACGCACCCGTAATAAACACTGCAGTCATGGCAATCCGTTCAAAAGACTTTTCGCGAGCTTAACAGCCCCCGGCTGCCCGATCACCATGCATAGACACCGCAGACAGCGCTCACGCATGAGAACAAAGCAAGTCATTCTGACAGATGCCGCCTAACTAGCCGCACATCCTAGAAAACCGCTGGCGGCGGCGCACAGCCCGCAATATCAATCCATCAAATCCCGCCACTTCACCATCCGTTCCCCCAGATCGAGCGTGTCGCCATCCACGCTGAATCGTCCGTCACCCTGATGATGGATCAGTCGCGTTTCCTCGCGCGAGGTGTCAATCCAGATACGCTGAACCTGCAGCACCCACAAATCGTAGCGGCGCACCCAGTCTTCGTCGGCCACCCGGCATTCCAGGTTGGCCCAGCACTCGCCCACCAGGGGCGCCTGCACCATCTCGGCCGGCAGGGGTGTCAACCCAAAGTGCGCGAATTTATCGAGCGTACTCCCCGAGCAATTGCCGATATCGACCACCTTCTCGGCCAGATCCACCGTCGGTACGGCCAGTACACACTCGCCGGTCTCTGATAGCGCCCGGTGGCTATGGTCCCACGGCCCAAGGACCACCCCGACTAGCGGCGGGTCGTGCAATATCATCATGTGAAATCCCAGGGTCATCACATTCGCGCTGCCGTCGGCGGCGCGGGTCGATACCAACAACACAGGGCCGGATTCCAGGATGCGGTACGCCTTTTCTACGGGCAAACTGTCTGGCATGGCAGAGTCTCCTTAGGGAGAGCGCACGGCGGGCCACGCCGGACGCGGGCCCCTGAGTACTGGGGCACTATTCGTTGAAAGCCGTGGCCTGAGGTGCACTGCGCCACAACACGCGGTAGTAGGACATTGCCTGCAAGTTCTGTTCCCCTGGCGTATTGGCAGGCCTGCATAAAAAAACAGGCCCCGCAGGGCCTGTTTTCATTCGAGCACGAAACCGCCTTACTGCTGCGGCAAGCTCGCATGCAGTTCCTGCAGAGGATAGACCTGCAGGCCCAACCCCTGACGCAGATACTGCATCCCTTCCACCGCCGCGCGCGCACCCGCGATGGTCGTAAAGAACGTCACACGCGCCGCCAGCGACTGCGTACGAATCGTGCGCGAGTCCGCGATGGCGTTGCGGCGTTCCTCGACCGTGTTGATCACCAGCGAGATTTCGCCGTTCTTGACCATATCCACGATGTGAGGACGACCTTCGGTGACCTTGTTGACGATTTGCACGGGAATTCCAGCCGCCTCGATCTGGGCTGCCGTACCACGCGTGGCGACGAGCTTGAAGCCCAGCTCATGCAAACCGCGAGCGACTTGCACCGCGCGCACCTTGTCCTGGTCCTTCACGCTGATAAAGGCCGTGCCGCCCTCGGGCAAACGCACACCAGCTGCGAGCTGCGATTTGACGAAAGCCTCGCCAAAGCTCATGCCCACGCCCATCACTTCGCCCGTCGACTTCATTTCCGGGCCGAGAATCGTATCCACGCCCGGGAATTTCACGAACGGGAACACGGCTTCCTTCACCGAGAAATAATGCGGAACGATTTCGCGGGTAATGCCTTGGTCCGCCAGCGTGCGGCCAGCCATCGCGCGAGCGGCGATCTTGGCCAGCTGCAGGCCGGTCGCCTTGGACACATACGGCACCGTACGCGAGGCACGCGGGTTGACTTCGAGCACGTACACATCGCCACCCTGGATGGCGAACTGCACGTTCATCAGGCCGCTCACGTTCAGCGCACGCGCCATCATCGTCGTCTGACGCTTGATCTCGGCAATAATTTCCGGCGACAGCGAATACGGCGGCAGGCTGCAAGCCGAGTCGCCAGAGTGCACGCCAGCCTGCTCGATGTGCTCCATGACGCCACCGATGAACACCGTCTGACCATCGGCCAGGCAGTCCACATCGACTTCGGTCGCATCGTTCAGGAAGCGATCCAGCAGCACGGGCGAATCATTGCTGACCTTCACGGCCTCGCGCATATAGCGTTCGAGATCCTGCTGCTCGTGCACGATTTCCATCGCGCGGCCACCCAGCACGTAGCTGGGACGCACCACCAGCGGGTAACCGATTTCTGAAGCGTGAGCCAGCGCCTCGCCTTCGGTACGCGCGGTACGGTTAGGCGGCTGACGCAAGCCCAGCTTGTTCAGCAGTTTCTGGAAGCGCTCGCGGTCTTCGGCCACGTCGATCGACTCGGGGCTCGTGCCGATGATGGGCACACCGTTGGCTTCCAGCGCGCGGGCGAGCTTCAACGGGGTTTGACCGCCGTACTGCACGATCATGCCGACCGGGTTTTCCTTGTGTACGATTTCCAGCACGTCTTCGAGCGTCAGCGGCTCGAAATACAGACGGTCGGAGGTGTCGTAGTCAGTCGAAACCGTTTCGGGGTTGCAGTTGACCATGATGGTTTCGTAACCATCGTCGCGCAGTGCCAGCGCGGCATGCACGCAGCAATAGTCGAACTCGATACCCTGACCGATACGGTTCGGGCCGCCACCCAACACGATGATCTTCTTACGATCGGTGGGCTGCGATTCGCACTCTTCCTCATAGGTCGAGTACATGTAGGCCGTACGCGTGGCGAATTCCGCCGCGCAGGTGTCGACGCGCTTGTACACCGGGCGCACGTTCAGCTGATGACGCAGCTTGCGAACTTCGGATTCCGCGGTATCGAGCAGGAAGGCCAGACGGCGATCCGAGAAGCCCATGCGCTTGAGTTGCCACAGGGTTTCGAAATCCAGATCGGACAGCGTCTTTTGTTCGAGCGCGAGCTCGATGTCGACGATTTCCTTGATCTGCGACAGGAACCAGGGGTCGATCTTCGTGATCTGGTGGACTTCGTCCAGGCTAAAGCCTTGGGCAAAGGCATCGCCCACGTACCAGATACGCTCGGGACCGGGCTCGCCCAGTTCGACCTGCAGTTTTTCGCGGTCGGTGGTTTTTTGGTTCAGACCATCGACACCGACTTCCAGACCGCGCAGGGCTTTCTGGAACGATTCCTTGAAGGTGCGGCCGATCGCCATCACCTCGCCCACCGACTTCATCTGCGTGGTCAAACGCGAATCGGCCTGCGGGAATTTTTCGAATGCGAAACGCGGCACCTTGGTGACCACGTAGTCGATCGACGGTTCGAACGAGGCCGGCGTAGCGCCGCCGGTGATCTCGTTGCGCAGTTCGTCGAGCGTGTAGCCCACGGCCAGACGCGCGGCAACCTTGGCGATCGGGAAACCCGTGGCTTTGGAAGCCAGCGCCGAGGAACGCGACACGCGCGGGTTCATCTCGATAACGATCATGCGGCCGTTTTGCGGGTTGACCGCGAACTGCACGTTCGAGCCGCCCGTATCAACGCCGATCTCGCGCAACACCGCGATCGAGGCGTTACGCATGATCTGGTATTCCTTGTCCGTCAGCGTCTGGGCAGGCGCGACAGTGATGGAATCGCCGGTGTGGACGCCCATGGGGTCCAGGTTCTCGATCGAGCAAACGATGATGCAGTTATCGGCCTTGTCTCGCACGACCTCCATCTCGAACTCTTTCCAGCCGAGGAGCGATTCCTCGATCAGCAGTTCGCTGGTGGGCGAGGCTTCCAGGCCGCGACGGCAGATGGTCTCGAACTCTTCGGCGTTGTAGGCGATACCGCCGCCCGAGCCGCCCATGGTGAAGCTCGGACGGATCACGGCCGGGAAGCCCGACGTGCCGGTTTCGGCCGCGATGCGGCGCTGGACTTCCCAGGCCTCTTCCATGCTGTGGGCCACGCCCGATTTCGCCGACTCCAGACCGATGTCGGTCATGGCCTGCTTGAATTTCTGGCGATCCTCGGCTTTTTCGATGGCGTGTTCGTTCGCGCCGATCAGCTCGACGTTGTGCTTGGCCAGCACGCCGTGACGGGCCAGATCCAACGCGCAGTTCAACGCGGTCTGTCCGCCCATGGTGGGCAGCAGCGCATCGGGCTTCTCGCGTTCGATGATCTTTTCCACCGCCTGCCAGGTGATGGGCTCGATGTAGGTCACATCGGCCGTCTCCGGGTCGGTCATGATCGTGGCGGGGTTGCTGTTGACCAGAATGGTGCGGTAACCCTCGGCCTTGAGGGCCTTACACGCCTGGGCGCCGGAATAGTCGAATTCGCATGCCTGCCCGATGATGATGGGGCCGGCACCGATGATGAGAATGCTTTTTAGGTCTGTACGCTTGGGCATAATGCGATCTTTATTTCTTCTGGCCGGCCATCTGGCTGATGAATTTGTCGAACAGCACGATGATGTCGTGCGGTCCGGGGCTGGCCTCGGGGTGGCCCTGGAAGCAGAACGCCGGACGGTCAGTCAGCTCGAAGCCCTGCAGCGTGCCGTCAAACAGCGACACGTGCGTGGTACGCGCGTTTTCCGGCAAGGTGGCCGCATCCACGCCGAACCCGTGGTTCTGGCTGGTGATGAAAACGCGTTTGGATTGCACGTCTTGCACCGGGTGGTTCGCACCGTGGTGGCCGGTCTTCATCTTGACGGTCTTCGCGCCCACGGCCAGGCCCATGATCTGGTGGCCCAGGCAAATACCGAAGGTCGGGATCTTGCGCTCGAGGAACTCGCGAGTTGCCTCGATGGCGTAATCGCAGGGGCCTGGATCGCCCGGGCCGTTGGCCAGGAACACGCCATCCGGATTGAGCTTCAAGACTTCCTCGGCGGTCGTCTGCGCCGGCACCAGCGTGATGCGGCATCCGCGATCGGCCAGCAAGCGCAGGATGTTGTACTTCACGCCGAAGTCATAGGCGACCACGTGGAACTGGTTTTGGTCGGGCGTGGTGAAGCTCGAACCCAGTTGCCAGGTGCCCTGCTTCCATTCCGTCGTCTCCTTGATCGAGACGACCTTGGCCAGATCCTGACCGGACATGCCAGGGAAGCTGCGAGCCAGCTCGACAGCGCGCTCGGCGTCGTCGCCGACCAGAATGCAGGCGCCCTGAGCGCCGCCTTCACGCAGAATACGCGTGAGTTTGCGTGTATCCACGCCAGAAATAGCTACGATACCCTGTGCCGCCAAGTACTCCGGCAACGACTGCGTCGCGCGAAAATTCGACACACGCGACGGACAATCGCGCACGACCAGGCCCGAAGCGAGCACGCGGGAGGTTTCCACGTCTTCTTCGTTTACGCCCGTATTACCAATGTGCGGATAAGTCAGCGTGACGATCTGGCCGTTATAGCTCGGATCAGTCAAAATTTCCTGGTAGCCAGTCATGGCCGTATTGAATACGACCTCGGCGACCGTATAACCAGGCGCACCTATAGATACGCCTCGGAAAATGGTACCGTCCGCCAAAGCTAGAATTGCTGGAGGGAAGCGATCGGCGCCCTCGGGAAAAAGTTGCGGCAGCACAGTAAACCCCGGTTTCAGAATCGATAATCAAACCTTGAAATTATACCCTGGCAGGGCCATCCCCTACGGAAGCCGCGCCAATCAAGGCCAAACCCCGCGTTTTCCGGGGTCGAAAGAGGCTCTGGCAGGTGATAACCTAGCTCTTTCTCAACCCTAGTCTACGCTCATCCGTCACATGTCCAGCCAGCTTGAAGCATTACGCCGCCATACCACGGTGGTTGCCGACACCGGCGATTTCGAAGCAATACGCGCTTTGCGCCCGACTGACGCGACGACCAACCCGTCGCTGATTCTCAAGGCAGTACAGAAAGACACCTATCGCCCCTTGTTGCAACAAGTCGTACGAGATCATCGGGGCGCGACGGCGGCGCAGCTGACTGACAGACTGTTGGTGGCGTTTGGACGCGAAATTCTGAATATTGTTCCCGGACGTGTCTCGACCGAAGTGGATGCGCGTTTGTCGTTCGATACGCGCGCCACCGTCGAGCGAGGCCGGGCGTTGATCGCGCTGTACGAGGCGGCAGGCATCCCGCGCGAGCGCGTGCTGATCAAGATCGCATCGACCTGGGAAGGCATCCAGGCCGCGCGGGTGCTGCAGTCGGATGGGATTCGCTGCAATCTGACGTTGTTGTTCTCGCTGCCGCAGGCTATGGCTTGCGCGGATGCGGGCGTCCAGCTGATTTCGCCGTTTGTGGGGCGAATTTATGACTGGTACAAAAAAGCGGCGGGCGCCGACTGGGTCGAAGCCGAACGCGCTGGGGAAAACGACCCGGGCGTGGAATCGGTGACCGAGATCTATCGCTATTACAAGCGTAATGGCGTGCCGACCGAGATCATGGGCGCGAGCTTTCGCAACTCCGGTCAGATCCGCGCGCTGGCGGGCTGCGATCTGTTGACCATCAGCCCGGAGCTGTTGACCGAGCTGGATCAGACCGAGGGCGATGTGCCCGCTCGACTGAGCCCGGCATACCTGCGCGACAACGTTCCCACGTACCATAAACCGGACGAAATCTGGTTCCGGACGGAACTGAACGCCAACGCCATGGCGACTGAGAAGCTGGCCGAGGGCATCCGCCTGTTCTCGGCGGACGCGGTCAAGCTGGATAAGCTGCTCGCGCAGGCTGCCTGACGGCGTTTGGTCGGGGGTGCGACGATCACGTTGTCCCCCGATTTGCCCCACCGCGGAATGCCTGCGATGGGGTAACCGATCAAAGCTTCTCGGTTTCGCCCATCTTGGGCTGCCACTTCATCAGGCGCTTTTCGCCGATGCCGACAATAAAGTCGAGCAATAGCGCGAACGCCGTCAAGACAACGATACCGGCAAACACCGTGTTGACGTCGAATGTGCCTTCCGCCTGCAGAATCAGGTAGCCCACACCGCTGGCCGAGCCCAGATATTCACCGACCACGGCCCCGACAAACGCCAAGCCCACCGAAGTATGCAAGCTGGAAAACACCCAGCTCGTGGCCGATGGCAGATAGACATGACGCAGCAACTGACGCCGGTTCGCACCCAGCATCCGGGCGTTATCGAGTAGCGTGGGACTGACCTCGCGCACGCCTTGGTACACGTTAAAGAAAACGATGAAGAACACCAGCGTCACGGCCAGTGCGACCTTGGACCAGATGCCCAGACCGAACCACATACCGAAGATCGGTGCCAGAATCACGCGCGGCATGGAGTTGGCCGCTTTGATATACGGGTCCAGAATCGCGCTGGCGGTATTGGACAGCCCCAGCCACAGCCCAAAACCCAGCCCTGAAATCGTGCCGATAAAAAATGCGAGCACGGTTTCCGACAAGGTCACCCACAGATGGCGATAGATGTCCCCGTTGGTAACGAACCAGGCCCAGATACGGCCCCAGACCTCCAAGGGCTGACCAAAAAAGAAAGCAACCTTCGGGTCTAACGAGGCCACATACCACACGGCCACAATAATCACGAGCAGCAGCAGCTGCCAGAAGCGCAGGCCTAAACGAGAGCCCGGGTTAAACAATTTCGACATATCAGGCTCGCTTTTGCTGGGCATAGCCCTTGAGCACTTCTTCACGCAACACACCCCAGATCGCGGCATGCAGTTCCACGAAGCGTGGGTGGGTGCGCACCTCGGCCACATCGCGGGGACGCGGCAGGTCAATCGCGAATTCGCCGATCGGATGCGTGCCGGGGCCGGCGGACAGCACCACCACGCGGTCACTCATGGCGATGGCTTCGTCCAGGTCATGCGTGATGAAAAGCACGGCCTTACGCTTGGCCATCCATAGTTCGAGGACCTCGTTTTCCATCAGCTGACGCGTCTGGATATCGAGGGCCGAAAATGGCTCGTCCATCAAAATGATGTCGGGATCGCGGATGAGGGTTTGCGCCAGCATGGCGCGTTTGCGCATCCCGCCAGACATCTGGTGCGGATAGCGTTCCTCGAAGCCGCCCAGACCCACGCGACGCATCCATTCGCGGCCGCGTTCTAGCGCTTCTTCGCGCGGCACGCCGGCAAACTCCAAACCGGCAATCACATTTTCCAGGGCGCTGCGCCACGGCAGCAGCGCCTCGCCCTGGAACATGTAGCCGGCTCGGGTGTTGATGTCTTGCAGCGGCTGCCCGAAGACCTTGACCTCGCCCGAGGATGGCCGCAGCAAACCGGCGCCCACATTCAAAAGCGTCGATTTGCCGCAGCCCGTGGGGCCGACGACCGAGACAAACTCGCCGGGCGCGATGGACAGCGTGGTGTCCTGCACGGCGGTATAGCGTTTGCCCCCGCCGTCGCGCGACACAAAGGTACACGTGATATGTTCGAATGAGAGTGCAGCGTCAGGCATTGGGATACTTCTCGTTAGCGCGACGGGCGAACTCGTTGGTCCAGGCCTTGGCCGGATCGATCTTCGCGGCGTCAAAGCCCTTGACGTAGGCAGCCAGCGCGCGGGTCGCGGTAGCAGCGCCGTCTTCAGGGATCATGCCATTGGGCGACAGGCCGTCCATGCTTTTTTGCAGCGCGGTTTTGTAGACCTCGGGTTCGCCCAGCAGATACTGAGTGGGCACCGTTTTGGCGATCTCATCTATGCTGACTTCGTGAATCCACTTGTCGGCGCGGACCATGGCGTTGGTCAAGGCCTGCACGGTATTGGGATTCGCATCGATGAAGGCCTGCGGCGCGTACAGCGAACCGGCGGGCATATCGCCACCAAAGATTTCGCGTGTGTCCTTGAGGGTACGCGTATCCACGATCACGTCGATATCGCCTGCGAGCTCCAGCATCGACACGACGGGGTCGGTGTTCGAGATCGCATCGATTTGACCGCTGCGCAACGCGGTCACCGCGCCAGCACCCGCACCCACGCCGATGAACGACACATCGCTATCTTTCAAGCCATGCTGGGCGAGGAAGAAGCTCACGACCATGTTGGTGGAAGAACCGGGCGCGGTGACGCCGATTTTCTTACCCTTCAGGTCAGCAGGACTTTTGTAGTTGGGCATCGTTTTCTTCGACACGCCAAAGCCCACCATGGGGGCACGTCCTTGCAATACGAAGGCGCGATAGAACTGGCCTTTGGATTGCATATGCAGCGTGTGTTCAAAAGCGCCGGAGACGACATCGGCGCTGCCACCCACCACGGCCTGCAGGGCCTTGGAGCCGCCGGCGAAGTCCGCAATACTGACGTCCAGGCCTTCGTCTTTGAAATAGCCTTTGATTTCCGCGATGGTCAGCGGAAGGTAGTAAACCAGTGCTTTGCCGCCGACGGCGATCTGAACTTGCTTCTTTTCCAGGGCCTGGGCGCGAACGATGGCGGGGGCCATGCTCAATGCACCGGCAGCACCGGTCAATTTCAGCAAATCACGACGGGTGATCGACATTTAGCATCTCCTTTGCCGCATGGCGGCGTGGACGTCCATGGCGACTGCGCAGTCGTCCTGGCGTCATTTATGTGTGCATTCATCCAGGGTCGGCAGAGGGTGGCGGGCTGAATGCCGATCCAGACGGCGCCTCCTGCCGGGCGGGATCATCATACTCCAGTGGGTATCTTGGCTGCTCTCAGGGGGTGGATAGCGGTGCGCGGGAAGCGGCTTGATGAGGTACGGAGGGGCTGATGTTGCTGGCTTAGGGGAGCGTTCTTTTGACGTCCGGGGCCGGTGTGCGTGGGCGGTGCCAGCCCTGTCGCAACGGCTCGGCCCATGATCAGGGGCCTCGGCCCCCTTCGGGGACTTCCCGTCGCTCTACGGGCCGGCACCGCCCACGCACACCGACCCCGGACTCTTGATGAGGCATGCCGCGGTTGCAATGAATAGGCGGGGGTGCGCTGAATATCCCCCGGCAAAGGCGTATTGCGTCGCATGGCGTATGCTTCAGGTATGCCTTGACGATGCAGAGAATGCCAAGGTGGACCAGTGCTGCGATGCGCCGGCTGGGAGATCAGTCGTATTGTTTGAGACTGCAAGCATTCGCGAAAGCGCACACCCATCAAATTACGCTGACGCAAGCAGGAGGCGGGCGAGTAAAGGGGCAGCGGCCCGTAGAGCGGCGGGAAGTCCCCGAAGGGGACCGAGGCCCCTGCTCGTGGGCCGAGCCGCTGCGACAGGGCCGCTGCCCCTTTACTCGCCCGCCTCCTGCGTCTAAAGAACGCAACGAGCAGCCAGCAAAATCCCCACCGAACCTAAGCCGACTTACGCTCCATCAACGCCCAAGCAATCGTCCCGGCATCCACGTACTCAAGCTCACTCCCCGCAGGCACCCCCCGCGCCAGACGCGTAACCTTAAGCCCCTTATCCGCCAAGGTATCACCCAAGAAATGCGCCGTCGTCTCACCCTCAGCGGTGAAATTCGTCGCGAGAATCACCTCTTGCACAACCCCATCCGTCGCGCGATTGATCAGGCGTTCGAAATCCAGCTCTTTAGGCCCTATGCCCTCTAGCGGCGCGACCCGCCCCATCAGCACGTAGTACAGCCCGCGATAACCGTGACTGGCTTCGATCATATTTTGATCGGCCGGCGTCTCGACGATGCACAGCAGCGAGGCATCGCGCTTGGGATTCGAACAGGTCGCACAGATGGTGTCTTCCGTGAAGCCATTGCAGCGCGCGCAGTGGCGCAAGTTCTGCACCGCCGCGGAGAGCGCCCGGCTCAGCATGTCGGCGCCCTGCAGATCATGTTGCATCAGATGGTAAGCCATCCGTCGGGCCGAGCGCACGCCTACCCCTGGCAGACGGCGCAGCGACTCGATGAGCGAGACCAGAGGCTCGGGTTCAGGCAGTTCGGAATCCATCGCGATACCGGAGACGACAAAGGTAATGGGCTGACCGTCACACGGCTAGCCCTGGGGCAATGCCCGGATTAGAACGGCAGCTTCATTCCCGGCGGCAAGGGCATGCCGGCGGTGACGCCTGCCATCTTTTCCTGAGCCGT
Source organism: Bordetella sp. 02P26C-1 (assembly GCF_009763255.1). Taxonomy (GTDB): domain Bacteria; phylum Pseudomonadota; class Gammaproteobacteria; order Burkholderiales; family Burkholderiaceae_B; genus Bordetella_A. The sequence continues at coordinate 10,935 of NZ_WSJB01000003.1, forward strand.
GGACTCGGCCTTGCGCAGCGCGTCGTTGAACGCGGCAGCCACTAAGTCCTCGAGCATGTCTTTATCGTCGGCCAGCAGGCTGGGGTCGATTTGCACGCGCTTGACGTCGTGACGGCAGGTCATGGAGACCTTGACCAAGCCACCGCCGGAGGCGCCTTCGACGATGATCTCCGCCAAGGCCTCTTGCGCCTTTTTCATGTTTTCCTGCATCTGCTGCGCTTGGCGCATCAGACCGGCCAATTGTCCTTTCATCATGGTGGAAACTTCCTCGGAATAAGAGTGAAAATTTAACAGGAAATCGAACTCGTCTTAGCCCGGCGGTTAACCAGGCGACATGCCCGGAGGGATCGCCCGTACGGAACTGACCTTGCCGCCAAAGTCGGATTGCAAGGCCATCACAAACGGATCGGCCGCCACGGCTTGCTCCGCAGCGCGCTGGCGCTCGGCGCGTTCAATCTGAGCCACGGCATGTGCCGTGCCGTCGCCGGTAGCGCCGACTTCAACCTCGAGCCGCAGGCTTTGGCCGAAATGCTCGCACAGGACGGTTTGAAGGCGGACACGGCTTTCGCTTTCGGCCAAGGTTTTGACGGCGACGCGTAACACCACGGCATCGCCCTGTACGCCCGCCCATTCGCTTTGACGCGCCAATTCGGCCGCTAAGCCCGTGACTGGCAACTTTGCGGCGAGCGCGGGCCAGTCGGCGGCGGTCATGCTGTGCAGACTGGTGCGTGGCTGACGACTACGCCGTGGCGCCGAAGGCTGTACACGCGAGGCCGGCGCCACAATATCGGAGGGACCCGCGCTGGCCAAGGTTTCAAACTCGTCTTCAGCGTCGGGGGTGTAAGCCGAATCGGGCAGGTATCCGCCCATGGCGTCATCGGGGATATCCTCGTTGACCCAGGACGGCGGTTCGTCGGCACGCGGTTTTGTCTGCGGCGCCACGGTATTTGACCCCTCGGGGGGCGTTGCCGGTGACGGACTTGCGGCCGATTGAGCAGGACGCGCGGTACTGTCGTCCGATGCTGGGGGAGTCGAAACGGTCGATCTCGCTTGCGGTTGCGCTTTCGCCGGCGTCACCGCCAGAGCAGCAGTCTGCGATCCCCTCGACGTTGCAGTCGCCCGAGGGGGTTCTGGCAGATCTTCCCAAGGAGGGATATCCGAGTCGCTCGCAGACGTGGCCGCTTGATCCGGCAATACCGACGTTTCTCCGCCCGTGGACGTCGCGTTATGCTGATCCGTTGCCACCGCAGGCGCCCCGGCTGCATGATCAGACGCAATAGTCTCTGCCGCTTGCCCGGACGCGGGAGGAGGTTCCGTCGCTGTGGTTTGCGCCGCCGCAGCCGCCTGCGGCGTTGCGGAAGACGTAACGGGCGCGGCGGCCGGCGCCTGTAAAGCCGTCTGCGGTCCGGCCTGATTGTTCAGGGCCAGCATCCGCAAGCACGCCATGATGAATCCCGCGTGCTCATCCGGCGCGAGGGACAGTTCGCTGCGGCTATGCACGGCCACGGAGTAGAACAATTGCACCGCATCGGGATGCAATACCCCAGCCAGGCGCACGATATCGCCAGCCACGGGATCGTCCGCGGGCGTCGCTCCGGGGACGCGTTGCTCGATGGCCACGCGGGACAACAGCACCGCCAGATCCGCTAACGCGCCCGAATAGGACAAGCCCCGGGTGGATAACTCATCGGCCACCGCCAAAACGCCCGCCGCTTGGCCCGCAGCCAACGATTCGAGCAAACGCACCAGATGGCGCTGATCGATGGTGCCGAGCATGCCACGAACGGCTTCTTCGGTGAGATTCCCGGCACTGTATGCGATCGCCTGATCAGTCAACGACAGCGCATCGCGCATCGATCCGCTGGCTGCTTGCGCGATCAGTCGTAACGCCGGCAGCTCGTTGGAGATGGCTTCCTCACGCAGCACCGTCTGCAGATGGCCGACGATCGCGTCAGGCGGCATCTGTTTCAGATTGAACTGCAGGCAGCGCGACAACACCGTGACGGGGATCTTTTGCGGATCGGTGGTCGCGAGTATGAATTTCACATGCGGCGGCGGCTCTTCCAGCGTTTTCAACATGGCGTTGAACGCATGGCCGGTCAACATGTGGACTTCGTCGATCATGTAGACCTTGTACCTGCCTGCCCCGGGCGCGTAGACCGCTTGTTCGAGCAGTTGCGTCATTTCCTCGACACCACGGTTCGAGGCCGCATCCAGCTCGAGATAATCGACGAACCGTCCGGCATCGATTTCCGTACAGGCGCGGCATTTGCCGCAAGGGTGCGAGGTGATGCCCGTTTCGCAATTGAGCGATTTCGCCAGGATACGCGAGAGCGTCGTCTTGCCCACCCCACGCGTACCGGTAAACAGCCAGGCGTGATGCAGCCGCTGCGTGTCGAGCGCGTGAGTCAGCGCCCGCACAACGTGGTCCTGGCCTACCAGGGTATCGAACGAGCGCGGTCGCCACTTGCGGGCCAGTACCAGATAAGTCATGGACGGATTGTAGAGCCAGTTATGCGCGGCGCGCGCGCCGGAAATACAAAGGGGCGCCGCAACCAGGGCGCGAACTGCCTAGCTACGCTAGCAATTCGTTCCGATTACGGCGCCCCTCTGGGGAAACCGGATGACGAGCCTTACTCCGGCACTGATCCTAAACGACTATGGCTGCTTCGTTCCCGACCTGACCAGGTTCACCGCCGAACCATGCGAAGGGGCCCGTCAACCAGCATTCTAGCAGAGCGGGCGAAAGCCCGCTTGCGGGGGTCGTTGACACACTTTATCGGGCCGGGGTAGTCAAATCCCGATGATCATCGACATCACTATGGAGCGTATGAATCAGCGGTCAGATCGATCCACAACGCGGCTCTCGGAAAATATAGGACAGCTCTGGCCGGCCGCGCGTCCAAAGCGGTGACTTGAGCGCAGTAACGTAGCAACTGATCCGCATGACGTTGACGCATGCGGGCGGCGAAAACGGCGACGGATTCGTCCGGGCGCGGACGTGCGGTCTTGTAGTCAACGATTAACCAGCCGTCTTCGGTACTGAGGGCCAGGTCGATGACCGAGACGCGGCCAGCCGCGTCGATGAGCGGCCATTCCCGGCGGGCGGCGGATTGGGAGAGTAGCCATCTGCCCCGGTCGTGATCGAGCGTGGCCAAGAGCGTGTCTAACACCGATTGGGCAGCGTCTGGCGCCAGGGCCGCGGGCAGACCTGCTCGCGTCAATTGCTTTTGCATGATGGGCAGATAGGCGCGCAAGGTCTCGGCGGGCCACGCGGCAATGCCGTCTTGGCCGATGCGCGCCAACCATGCGTGGGCGAGCGTGCCTATCGCGGCGTCGTGCGCGTTTTCGAGTTGCCAGGCGGGATGTTCGGCTCCCTGCTCTTGCTGTGAGGGGAGTCGGCCAAAGCTAACGCTTTGACTGCCGCGCAATGGATTTTGCGCCCGCAATCGTGCAATGGCATCGTTCGACACGCGGCGTAATGGCTCTCCGCCACGGCTTGTTGCGGCATTCTGCTCCTCGGCCACTTCGTCCTGCCAACCCGGCGGCGGCGCTTTTTGGTCGGGGGGCAGCCAATCCCACAAGCGTCCCAGCAGGCTCTGTGCAGACGGAGGTTTGGGCTGACCGGTGGCAGGATCCACCACCACATTGCCAACCAAATGCAGACGATGACGTGCGCGGGTGGCGGCGACGTAGAGAAGACGGTCCGTTTCATAGGACGCGCGACGCTTTTCACGCAAGCTCAGGTAGCGGGATATCGGGTCGGCCTCTTTGTCGGCGCGCGGTTTGACCGGCCCGAACAGCACGCGTTCGCCGGTCTGCTCGAAACTCACCAGCGGAGCGCGGTCCGCGCGCGGCGATTTGTGCAGCCCATACAGGATGACCGTATCGAATTGCAGGCCCTTGGATTTGTGCATGGTCATGATCTCGACCACGCCGGCCTCGCTGTCGCTGCCATCTGGCGCGGCATAAAGACGCGCCAAGGCTGTGTCCAGCTTTGCCGGATCGAGCGCGCCATGCGGGGCCAAGCGCTCGATCAAAGCAAACAGGCTCTCCGCATCGTCCGCGGCGGTGGCGCTGGCGTACAAAGCTGCGCCGCCCAGCTTGCGCCACAACGATTCGAGCCATGCGGCCAGCGGCATCGAACCACTAAGGTTTGAGGTATCCAGCAGAATGTCCGCGACATGCAGGAGACGGGCGTATTCGTCGGCCGGTAAAAGGCGTTGTGCCAAGCATGACCCGCCAGCGGTATCGAATGCCTGTGATGGCGACGGCAGGGATGTAGACGCTGCCTCTGCTGCTTCCAACGTGGATGCACTCGGCGCGACCGCCGTCGCCGGCTTGTCGAAGAGCGAAAGACTCTGCCCCACGGCCGGTAGTGGCCGTGACACGGCGACCTCGGCGCAAGACCTCAGCGCGTCGGCCAGCAAGGCGGGAATCGGCGTGGTCAAGTCATGGCCGAATAAGGCGTGCAACGAATTCAATGTCAGTCCGCACCACGGCGCACGCAGCACAGACAGCCAGGCCAGACGATCTGCCGGATGGGCCAACGCGCGCGCCAGTTGTACGAGGTCGGAGACGACTTGCCGCTGCCCCAATGGCACGAGATCGACCGCGCGGCATGCGATACCCGCCTGGGTCAGACGCTGCACCAACTGGCCCAGATGCCCGCGGGCACGCACCAGAATAGCAACCGGATGGCGGCTGGACGGATCACGGTCTCGCAGCGCTTGCCGCACCAGATCTACGGTCAGGGTCTCTGCCGATTCATCAGCCGCGCTCGCGCTCACGCTACTGAATGCGCCATGAAAACGCACGGCATCGCCCGGCAAGGCTTCGTTGAACGCGGCCGAGGCGGTATAGGCAATAGCGCCAGCCGCGGCATCGTTGCGCTTGGGGAGCAGGTCGCGGAATGTCGCATTCACCCATTCGACGACGCCGGCCTGCGAGCGGAAGTTATCCGTCAGCTGCAGGAATTCCGGTTCTATCTCGCCAATCCCGCACTGCGCGGCCTGCAAAAAGAGTCCAACCTCGGCCTTGCGGAAACGATAGATCGACTGCATGGGATCGCCCACCAGAAACAGCGTCCTGCCGTCGCCGGGCAGCCAGCCCGCGGTGAGGGTAGCCAGCAAATGGATCTGCGTCAGACTGGTGTCTTGGAATTCGTCCACCAGCAGATGGCGTATCGAGGCATCGAGCTTGAGCAGCAGTTCGCCGGGGTCGTCAGCGGAGCCCAAAGCCCGCGAGGCGCGTTGGGCGATTTCGATGAAATCCACTTCCCGCGTTTCGGCGAAACGCAGGTGCAGTTGCGCTACCGCGAGCTTGAGCGTCATCAACTGTGCGCTCAATACTTCCCATTGCGCGTCGCTGAACTCGGCGGGTGGCACCGAGTCGATTGCGTCCAGCATCCAGATCCACGAGGCTGCCGGATCGGCAGCGTCCAGCCACTGAGTGAAGGGTTCCTTATGGCCACATTTCGGCGGGAAACCGAGTTTTTTATTCACCCCGCGCGAGCTGCGCAAGCCCCCGCTAGAGGTCAACAAGAGGTGACGTACCGCCTTCCATTGGTCGAGGCATTCAGCGGTGGGTTCCAACGGATCGCACCAATCACGCAAGGCCGACAGCGCGTGGCTCGGATGCTCTTCATCCAAGGTCGCGGCGGCCATGCGCGCGCAGCCGCACAAGGCATCGTGCCAGCCTAGCGGCATGGCGCGCGCCAAGGCTTGCAGGTCCTCGCCGATGGCTTCGGCCAGCGCGTCTTCCAGCGCCATGCGGTCGCTGCCGTGTGCAAGCAAAGGGAGCCATTGATCACGTTGACCCAGCATCGCGGCAAGGGCTTCAACGGCGGCCTGGGTGTCGACATCCAAGTGAGCCAACAAAGTCCGCACGGCATCGAACTCGTCGACCAACGCGACCGTGGCTCGGGCGGCGGCTTCGTAGTGGGCCTGAGCGTCGTCGGCGATGGAGGGCATGCCGCCCAACTCCGACAACCAGGGCATCCCTCGAACCAGACCCGCGCAAAACGAGTCGATCGTACGAATCGACAGCCGCGCTGGGTGCTGCAGCAATTTCCAACCTAATTCGGCATCGCGGGCCAGCGCGGCGCGCGCAAGTTGCCAGCTGCGCTGGCCATGCTCGGTCTCGGGCATGGGACCAGTGCCATCGCGCAGTTTGCTCAAGACGCGCGCATGCATCTCCGAGGCGGCCTTGCGCGTGAAAGTGATGGCGACAATCTCCTCGGGGCGATTGACCGTGGCCAAGAGCGCGAGAATGCGGTCCGTCAATAGTTCAGTCTTGCCCGAACCCGCCGGGGCCTGCACGAGATACGAGGCCGCGGGATTCAGCGCGCGTGCGCGGGCTAGGTGATCGGAAGGTTGGCGAACGGAACCACTCATTATTCGTCCCCCTCGTCTTCCAAATGAAGCCGCAGAAAAGGCATGGCGTCACAATATTTCAAATCATCGGGGCGATAAACCACATTGGCGGCGTACCCCGTCGCATACTCGTCAGCAAGACTTTCCACCGCCGATCGCCACCGTTGCAAAACGTCGCCCCAGCTCTGACCTTCGAACGCTTGACTTTCGCCGACAGTCTTTACGCCCGCGACGCCCAGATCGGCATCCGCTAATCCACACGCGGCGACTTGTCGGGCATGCACCTGTGCCAGCACTAAAGCCGCCACGTCGGCATCCGGAGTGTCGCCAGACAACACGGACGCGTAAAACGGAAGCTGCAAATTCACGGGCCGCACGCGTGCCCAGTCGGACTCCGGATTGCCCGGCGACATGCCGGTTTTATAGTCAACGATCACAGTGCGCCCGTCGGGCAGTCGGTCCATGCGGTCCAGACGGACCTCCAGCGCCAGCGGGCCGCGTGACCAGTGATGCGTGTGTTCCACCTGATCGACGACAAAGGGCGTGCGTTGCGCTTCAAGTTCGAACCACTCAGCCAGCACCGCGCGACCTCGGGCGCACTCGAGCTCGCGCAAACCCGACGGGTAGCTCTGTAACTCGACGCGCGCTGCCTCTTCCACTGCCTGATGAATCAACTCCGCGAGCCGGCCACGGGCCATGGCCTCATGCAGCTCTTCCTGGCTGGTGAACATGCGCCACACCAGTTCGAGCGCGCGGTGCAAAAACTGCCCGCGCACGCTTTGGTTGGCAAAATCCGCGTAATCGTTCAGCGCGCGTGCGCCCAGGCGATGGCGTACGAATGCCCATAATGGATTACGCGCCTGGGTGTCCAGCACATCCAAACCACCCTTGGCGCCCGCGGCGCGACGCGCGCCCTCGTGCATCGCCGGTGGCGGCAACGCAGGTCCATGGTGATCGTCAAGAAGTTGCTGAGGCAACGAAATACTCGCCTCACGCGCTGGCAATTGCCAGTCGGTCAAGGGGACTTGCGCAATCAGCGGCGATGGCCGCAGTTCGCGTTCGCCATCCATCAGGGCGTGGCTGACGATGAGCTCTGGCGCGCAGCAGCAGAGCGCGGAATAAAGCGTTTCGGCCCACTGGCGCTCGCGTTCCGGCGTGGCGCGCGGCGCGCCGGCCTGACGCAGGATGCCTAATGGCAGCAAGGGATTCGGCTGAGGTGTCGCGGGCAGGACATCATCGGTCAAGCCTAATATCCATACGCCGTCCCAATGACCGCCTTCGGCTTCGAGCAGACCCAGCACATCGAGACGCGCCGCGGGATCGCGCTGCGGTTGGAAGGATGAGGCCTCGGCAGCGCGTTGCAGCAACTGCACTGCCGCGCGTCCGTTCAGACGCCCCGCGACAGGCGCTAATGCGGCGAAACGGCCAAACAGCTCGCCCAGCGCACCCACGACCTGATAGCCCACGCTATCGAGCGTACGCTCGCCGGGATAGCCCAGGGCCAACAAAGCCGCGCGCATTACCGGCATCCATGCATCGCACGTGGCGCGCGCGCCGGCCTGACGCCATACCTCCATGGCCTGCGGCCAGGCGGCGGACATTGCCGTGCCCGAATTTGGGCTCGCGTTGGGCGTCGTTGCAGTGCCCTTCGCCTCGGATATGGTGCCCATCTCGCGGGCCAGATCCCGTTGCCAATGTGCCGCGTCAATCCGCGCCACACCAAGCCGGCGCCAACGCGCATCGATAGCCGCCAGCCTCGCCGCGTCGCTGACGTCGCCCGCGCAATGCCCCGCCAGCAGCGCCGCACCTAACACAGCGGCATCCGCCGCGCCCTCATGGTCTACATCGGCCAGCGCCTGCAGCCACGCCAGCGCGGCGCGCACGGCAGGCCATTCGGTCAGCGGACGGCCCACCGCCACGTTAAAGGGATGAGCGCCGGCGGCCAGGGCTTGCCCCACGACACGGCGGGCGAACGGCGCCTCGGCTTGCAGTTGCGCGGAAACGATGGCGTAGCGGCCATGCGGATCGGCCTGCAATTTTTGTGCGGCCCAAGCGGCAGCGGCGCGCCATTCGCTGCCGTTGTCTTCGGCGCAATAACGCGTGGGGGACGTGGCCTCGGCAACGTTCTCCTGCAGCCACGCGATATCGGCGCCTGCTTCCTGGAACGCATCCAACATCGCGGCAAAACGCGGCGACACATCGGTGAAACCCGCCAGGATCAGGTATTGCGGTGCTGGCACCTGCTGCTGTTGCAACGCCTGCAAGACCCGGGAATACCCCAGATTCGCGTCTTCGGCATCCAGGGCCAGCAAGGTCTGACGGTAACGCGCGCGCCAGCGAGCGAATCCACGATATTCGTCGGTTTCCGCGCCCGCGGGCACCTCGATCGCCCACTCATCGGACAAGGCGTCCGCGTCCATCGCGAGACACGCGGCCTGCGCGACATCGAGCAGCACGCGCTCACCCTCCTCTGCGCGAATGGCATCGACCCATACCATCTGCGTCGCGAACGCGTCGAGTCGATGGGCTGGCAAATGGGTATCGGCAATAAACGCGAGGTCGTCAGCCGCCTGCACCAACCATGCCGCCAGCGGCAGCACGCGCGGCAATTCACTGACCTGCCGTTCGCGCCGCAACTGCGCGGCCAAGTCGAGCGTCAAGCGGCGCGCCAGGCGGTTGTTCACCGTCAGCACCAGCGTCTGCGCGGGCGGCAGGCGACCCGCCTCTTCGAGGGTAATAAAGGATCGAAATTGCGAGGGGTAATTCATGCGAGTGAAGGCAAGCAGCCGGTGCCGGCGTCGGCAACAGACTCGCTAGGATAACCCCAACTGGCGCGGTACTCGGGGCTACGCGGACAAAACTATCGCATCTGCGACCGGTTCAGTCGCTTGGCCTGTTCCTCGGCGTAGGCCTCCTCGCCCGGCTCATATGCCCCCTCGTACATGCAGGCGTCGCGATTCCAGGTGCATTCGCTGAACAACCGACTGGTGCTTTTGCCCCCACACCCCGCCATCAACGCAACCAGACACAAAGCAATACTGCTACGGCAAACCACGTGAATCGACATACACCCAACATCAAAACGGATTGAGACAAGGACTGTTATAGCAGGTTAGCCACGAGATGCCTTTACCTGCACGAGGTTCCCGGCCATGCCGTTGTCAGTCCTCCGCTCGCAGATGCGCTTCCTGCATATCCAGCAGTTTCACCTGCTCGCGCGCAAAGGTATCGGAGATCCGATGCCGCAACGCGAGGCGATAAATCGCGCGTCGCGAGGCCTCGATGGCTTCCAACCGCATTTGACGCTCTACGCTATGCTGATGCGCGCGTTGCTCGTCCCTGGGCTCGCTCAAATGGATGTCGGCACGGTCACGCAACGCTTCCGACAGCCGCTCGGCTGCGCTGAGATAGAGCTCGGCATTATCGGGATGGTCCGACGTCAGCCGTTCTCGTGTTTTCACAACGGACTCCAAGGCCGCATCGAGCATAGCTTGCCGGGCCAGCGTCTGATCCACATGCGTCCCGTCATCCGCGGAGGCTCCTACGCCGCCCAAGAGCTTGGGCAAACTGAAGTTCGCCATCAGTAGCGAGATCAGCAAAACGAACGTGGCCAGACAAATAGCCAGCTCCCGCGAGGGAAACGCAGAGCCGTCCGGCAAGGCTAAAGGCAGCGTCATGACGCCGGCCAGCGTCACGGCGCCTCGCACCCCCGCCATGGCCATCGCCAGGATCATCCGTGGACTGACCTTGAGCGGCACGAGACCTCGCCGCCGTGCCACCGCCTCCGAGATTTTTATGGACAGCGCTACCCATATCAGCCTGACCAGCATCAGGCCAAGCCAGATCGCCGCGGCATAAACGGGCAACCAGAACAGATGGTCCTGCCCGCTTTCCTGCGCGGCATCGTCCAACCTGTCCAGAATGATGGGCAATTGCTCACCCAACAGCACAAACATCATGCCGTTAAGCGTCAGCTGTACCGTGGTCCACACCGTCTGACGCTCAATACGTGCCTGCGCTGACAGGCCGCCCGCCATTTCGAGATAACTCATCGTGATGCCGGCAGCGACAGCCGCGAGAATGCCCGAGGCCCGTGCATGCTCGGCGATGAAATAGACGATAAATGGAATGATGAGGCTTAGCAGCATATCGCTGCCGGGTTCCACGCCGAAGCGGCGGCGGAACTTGCCCTTGAGCACCAACAGAATCGCCGTCGCACCCACCCCGATGGCGATACTGGCCAGCGCCATCCAGAAAAACGACACCGTCGCCTGCCATAGCGAAAACGCACCCGTGACAGCAGCCGCCACGGCGAAACGAAACGCGACCAGCCCGCTGGCATCGTTGAATAAGGACTCTCCCTCCAGTATGGCCATCATGCGATGCGGAATGTGCACGCGCTTGCTGATGGCCGCGACCGCGACGGGATCCGTGGGCGACACAATGGCCGCGATGGCGAAAGCGACCGCGAGCGGTACGGAAGGGATCATCCAATGAATCAGGTAGCCCACGCCCACCACAGTTAGGAAGACCAAGCCAATGGATAACTGAAGAATCAGTGACGACTCTCCTAGCACCGAGCGTTTGGAAACCCGCCACCCATCAAGAAACAACAGCGGAGGCAAAAAGAGCAGAAAGAAAATTTCCGGCTCCATCAGCACGCCGCGTTGAAACACTGCGGCGATGATGAAGCCAAGCGCGATCTGCACGAATGGCGCGGGCACCGGGATCGGTAAGACACGCACAATCATTCCGCTAAGCATGACTGCGACAAGCATCGCCATCACAACGGCAAAGGTTTCCATATTCTTTCCAACTAGTTTCGCGGCACGCCCTTACGCCGCTGCGTGTTCTGCTGGGGAAATGCTTGATCGATCTTGCCTAATGCAAGGGCGAGCGCCGCGGCCGCTGACAGCGCCGCGGCATGCGCGTCCGTCTGCGCGCTGCGAGCGGCCAACAGTCCATTCGCCGCCTCGGTCGCGACGGTGACGGTGCCCAAACCCTGCTTATAACTGTCGAACGCCGCGTCATAGGTAATGCGCGCCGTCTCCACCAGCGTGGTCGCCGCCTCATAAGATGCCAAGGCGTTTTCCAGCAGGTTGTTGGCCACGACAATCTCACTGATCGCCGCCGCGCGGAGCTTGTCCAACGTGGCGCGCGCGGCGTTTACGCGTTCGCGGGCGTCATGCAGGCGCGCGGAGCGCAGGCCTCCGTCGTAGATTGGCATGGACATCCCCAGGAAGATCGCTCGCGCCGAACCGTTGTTCGCCAGACCCGCGATGGGCCCCAGGGCGACTTCTTCGTTACCGCCTACCGCGAAGCCGGCGAGAAAGACCTTGGGCGCGAAGGCCGCCCGCGCGGCATCCACACCACTTTCGGCGGCTTTCAAGGAAGCGACGCTGGCCAATACATCAGGCCGATCAGCCAACGCACGCTGTAGCACCGCGCCTGCAGGCAACTCGCTGGCACTGGGCAAAGGCGCGGTGGTGCTATCGGCGACTTGCAACACGGTACCGTAAGGCAGCCCAAGTTTGTCGAGCAAGACCTGATAGGCATTGCGTTGCGCGCCCTCGGCGGTGACGCGCTGCAGCTGCGATTGCGCGACCTGTTGACGAGCCTGCGCAACCTCCACCGTGGTGGCCAGCCCGCTTTTCCTGCGCGCCTCGGCGGCTGCCAGTACCGCCTCGCTATTGCGTAGCGCCTGCACGGCGATCCGACTGCGTTGTCGTGCCGCGCCGAAGGCGTAGTAGGCGTTGGCCACCTCATAAGCCAGCTGCTGATGCACGGCGTTAAACGAGAAATTAGCGGCGATCGACAGATTGCGTGCCGCTTCGTGCGTGGCGTCGCGTTGGCCAAAATCGAACAATAACCACTCCAGGCCGATACCGGCCGCCACGCCGTTGGCCGACGATCGCACCGTTAAACGCTCGTCCAGCACCTCGGGCAAACGCCATCGCGTGGACACATAGCCGCCCATCACATTGGCCGACAGCATGGGCAGATAGGCGGCCTCTGTCAGCCCTATCCCCGAAGCAGCCTGACGCGCCTGACTCCAGGCGACCCGGGTCAGCGGGTTGTTGAACTGCGCGATATCGATCAATGCGGGCAAGTCATAGGCCTGATCTTGCTTGGGTTGCTGGGCACCGCCATTGAACTGGGGAGATGACGCCGAGGCACCGTCTACGGCGAGCGCGCGCCATTGCGCCGAAACAGAGGGTGGCGTCCAGGGACGATGGGCGGACGCGGGTGCGTACTCGGAATCCGTCGCGCAAGCCGCCAGCGTTATGGCCAGCACCGATGCTGCCACCAGTCGGACATGGCGGATGATGTCAGCGCTCATGAATCAGCTTCTCCAGGTGACGAATGTCATCCTCTAACAGGTTAGCCGCGCGAGCAACGGGCTTGCGCGAGGCCGCAGTCGTCTGGCCACGACTCGATTCGTCGATTTCGATGGGCACCGCAGACTTTTGATTGGTGGCAGCCACGTTTTCCAGGCGCGGCGCGACTCCGCTGGCGTCACCCGAAGCTGACGCCAACCTTGTCGTCAGCCGCCGCAGAGCCGTCATCACCCGTACGGCCCGCCATAGCTTCGCTTGCGTTGCACGTCGCACCGACATCTCGAAGTAAGCCAGACCCAGGACTCGCCTGCAGTCGGCCAGATGGCTCGCGACACGCGAAACATAAGCCAGGCGCAGATCGTGCGAATGTTTACCTTCAACCTGTTTGGTATTGCGTGCCAGCGCCGCGAGGTTGGCGATCGCATCGTGAATACTTTCCCACGCGCGCCGGATCGCGCTGACAGGCCATAAGCGCGTGAACACCAAATAAAGCACGCAGTTGCCCAGCAACACACCGACGATCCGATCGCGTGCCGTGTCCATATCGAAGGTGGGCCCGAATCCCTGCAACACGGTCAGAAGAAACGCCAGGGCAACTTGCACGCCAGCATAAGACGCACGCTCATTGCCCACCCAAACCCAGGCGGCGCCGAACGTACCAAGGAAAACCAACAGCATGATGGCGCCCACCGAGGTGATGTGCGGCATCACGAAGAGTATCGAGGCAATGCCAAGCGCCGCACCGATGAGACAACCCGTTATTCGCAAAACCAGCTTGTGCGCGGTCTCGGCGACGGAGCCCAGCGCAGCGACATAGCAAGTGATCAATGCCGTGTGTATGCCCTGCCACTGCACAGCTGTATAGATCAAATAGCAGATGACCGCCGCTGCGGTGGTTTTGACGGCATAGCGTACATGCTCGCGGTTCGTGAAGGCGTCGGCGCGCAGGAACGGTTCGGCGGGCGCGTCACTGGGATAATCGTCAGGCGTGCCTGCAAGATCATGAAGCGCGCGCCACATAGTTTGTTCGGCTCCGCCGATGCCTGGAGGCAAGCTCTCGCTGATTTCCACGGCCTCGCCTCTCCCCAACGATTCACCTGCCTGACGCAACACTGCGGCCAGGGCATCGCGGCTCGGCTGCGGCGTGCTCGTCGGTAGGGCCAACACCGCCAGCGCGATCCGGTAACTTTCAACCAAGGCACGGGCCAGGCGTCTGTGTTCAGCGCTGCGTCCCAGCGCCAGCATCTTGGTCATCTTGAGACGTTTGAGCGCTTCCTCCTGGCCTTCCCACACCGCTTCGGCAACGCGTGCCCGCGCGGACGGATCAGGGTGCTGCGCGAGATCGGCGCAGGCAAGCAGGCGATCTTGCACGCATTGGCGCAACAAGCTGATGGGCTTGAGACCCATCGTCATGTTCACGATCAAAACGCAGGCCATGGGCATGGTCGCCATCAGGCCTGCATAGAGAATCCCTCGCGTAGCGAGCTCGCCCGTCGGCGCAATGCTCAACAGGGTCAATACAAACGCAATGACCAGCGCGATGATGCCGCCAAGCTCACCGAGCAGACTCGCGGACCCTAAATACAGCAAGATTAACGATGCAATCACGAGAGCCACAATGCGCATCGACGGCACATCGATGGTCCATCGCGTCAGCAGCACAAGAATGACCAGCATCATGCCCACCAGCACCGTCAACGCGACGGCCAGGATCGAGCTTTCCGCGGCGTCGGCCTTCATGACGAAGAACACCAGGTAGCAGCTCAGTGCGGCCTCAGGAATCTGATAGACAGCCGCCACCATCGTGGTCAGCGCACACACCAGCGCGATGCGCCAAGTTTGCGCCAGCCTGCCGGGGAATGGATCCGTCAGGTCATGCCACAACAGCCGCATGAACTGGCGCCGCGCCTCAGCACTTTTCATCGGTTTGAACAATAACGGTCGCGGATGCACCGATGCGCATCAGGTCGGCAGGCGGCGCGTCCAACAGCACGCGCACCGGGAACCTTTGCCCCACACGCACCCAGTTCAAGGTCTTGGGCACATACGGCAAGTTGCTCGGAATGGGTATTTCGTCGCCGGGCAACACGCCCCAGCCGATCGAGTCCACACGGCCGCGCAGAATCCGTGACCGATCCTCGGCCACATAGACCTGCACGCACATGCCCGGCCGGACCGCGGATAACTCGGTTTCGAGAAAGCCCGCGCTCGCATACCAATGCGTGGTGTCTATGAGCGTGAATGCCGACTGTGCCGGCAAGATATAGTCGCCGACAGCGACCGACAAGCCCACGACACGGCCATCATTGGGCGCGCGCACTTCGGTTTCGCGCAATTGACGCTCGGCGATGGCCAGTTGCGCACGGGCCTCGGCCACCAGCGCCATGGCGCCCTCTTCCGTGCCAACCAGCACCTTGGCCGCTTCGTGTTGAGCGAGGGCTTCCTCCAGGCTGGTTTCGGCATTTCGCTTCAACGTGCGGGCATCGTCGACCTGCTGCGCGGTGACATAGCCTTTGGGTAGCAAACTTTGCAAGCGCGCCAAGGTTTGCGTGGCCTGAGCCAAATTCACGCGAGCGCGTTGAACTTGTTGCGCGGCGATTTCTACATTCGAGCCTTCGGCGGAGATCCCACGACGTCGCGTGGCCAGTGTCGCCTCGGCCGCTTGCAAGGCCGCGCGGGCCTGCTCGACCTGCAGACGGTAGACCTCGGGATCCAACGTGAATAACAAGTCGCCTTTGGCCACCGCGCTGTTTTCCTGCACCGCGACGAGATTCACGCGGCCGGGCACCGCAGCAGAAATGCGCGCGATGCGTGCTGTCAGGACCGCGTCTTCTGACAACGGGGAAGCCTTGATTCGCGCGTAGTACAACCATCCCAATGCAACGGCCGCGACAACCACGATCAACATCACCGCGATGGCGACGCGTCGCCGGGAAACCTGATGGTCAGTAGCCTTTGGCATATCAGCGCGCGAATAACAACAAGGAGAGTAAGAACATCACGATGGCCGCGATCGCCAGATAAGTCACGAACGGCAGTGGCAGAAACTCATCCAGGCCCAGCCGCACCAAAACAACCCGAGCGATCAATGCGGCCACGCAACCCAGCGCCGCGCAAATCAGCCACGAAGGGAAATACGACTCGAAGACCACCACATACGGTGGCAATGCGGCCGAGCATCCGGCTAGCAACAGCATCGCCGCGAACGCCGTTCCCATTCGCACCGCCTGGCGATGACGATGGTTCATCCACCGCATAACACTCCCCAAAACTGCCTTCACGGCATCGTTGCGACGCCGAAAAAGCAAAACCGCTCATCTTTAATGCATGAATCCGCCAGACTCATCCTGCGCGCCCTGTACGGCCACCGGATGCGACGCGAAATAATCCAGGCAGCGTCGGAAATCGTCGAGCAGCAAGGACGCCAAATCCCGCGACACGCCATGACGCACCAGGATGCGTTGACTCACAAGGTCTTCGCGATTAGCCGGCATGGAATACGCTGGCACCTGCCAGCCACGCGAGCGTAGCCGGTCGGCCAGGTCATAAAGATTGAAGCCGGGATTGACGCCGTCCTTGAGCTTCCAGCACAGGCCGGGGATGCCCTGTTCGCGATCCCCATCGTATAGAACCTCAAATGGCCCAAGCCGGGCGATCTCGGTCGCCAGATAGCGCGCCGTGTCATAGCAGGCGTTCTGAATACGGGAATAACCGTCGCGCCCTAAGCGCAGAAAGTTATAGTACTGAGCCACGATCTGACCTCCTGGGCGCGAAAAATTCAGCGCAAAGGTGGGCATGTTGCCGCCCAGGTAGTTCACGTTAAAGATCAGCTCTTCGGGCAGGTGCGCCGCATCGCGCCAGATCACCCAGCCCACGCCCAGCGGTGCGAGACCGAATTTGTGGCCCGACGTATTAATCGACACCACGCGCGGCAGGCGAAAATCCCATTGCAGATCCGGCGCGCAAAATGGCGCGAGAAACCCGCCGCTGGCGCCATCGACGTGGATCGGGATATCCAGACCCGTTTCTTTCTGTAGCTGATCCAAGGCATCGCTGACGGCCTTGACCGGCTCATACTCGCACGTGAACGTCACCCCGAGCGTGGGCACCACGCCGATGGTGTTCTCGTCGACGCGTTTTATGACTTCTTCGGGCGACATAATCAGCCGGCCCGCTTCCATCGGTATCTCGCGCAATTCCACGTCGAAATAGCGCGCGAATTTATGCCAGCAAATTTGTACCGGCCCGCAAATCAGATTCGGTTTATCGGTCGGCAGACCAGCGGCTTTACGCTTTTTGCGCCAAGCCCATTTCAAAGCCAGGCCACCCAACATGGCCGCTTCGGAAGACCCGGTGGTCGAGCAACCCAGCGTGTTGGCCGCCTCCGGGGAATTCCACAGATCCGCGAGCATGTGCACGCAGCGCGCTTCGATTTCCGCCGTCTGCGGGTATTCGTCCTTGTCGATCATATTCTTATCGATCGACTCGTCCATCAGTTTGTGGACCTCTTCGTCCACCCAGGTCTGGCAGAACGTGGCCAGATTCTGGCGCGAATTTCCGTCCAGCATCAGCTCATCATGCACAACCTGATACGCATGCCGCGGTGCCTGCTCCTTTGCGGGGAACTTATATTTCGGCACGGCCACCGTCAGATCGGTGGAGGCATAGATATCGTCCAGCTCGTCAGCGCGAATGCTGTCTTTGGCGTGCAGAGGCATAGGATGAGTTCAAAAATCCGGTCCATATAGAAAATCGACGGCAAAACACACAGGTTTTGCCGTCGGCAGCGGTTAACGCAGCTTGGTGACCAAATTACTTCTTGGTCACGACGCCCGAGCCAACCAGCGCATCACGCAGAGCAACCTTGGGGTTCTCTTTGCAGTAGGTCAGCAGTTGCGGCTGAACCTTGGCAATGCCTTCGACATCGACCACGGCTTGCTGAACGTCACCGTTGTGGTTCACAGCGGCGGCAAAACCCAATGCGGTGGGGCGAACCGATTCGTCAAGGGTCAGATAATCGCTGCACAGCCACAGGGGCACGGGCTGCTTGGTATCTGCGTGAGTGGTGGCCGAGAACGCGGCCAAGCCAGCTACGGCAACGGCAAAAATAACTTTCTTCATACAAACACCTCCGCTACTGATTAAACCCCTGGAGTTGACAAACGACACGGCAGGGGTAACCGTATCAATTCATTAATCAGTCAAGCACCGGCACACGCTCGACCAGCTATAACTCAGTTGGCATTCGCCAATCGCAAGATACGGCGTATTCGGCCGGGTTGAAACTCGATTTTATATGGATTTGAAACTTTACTTAAGATAAAGTTTCCATCCAAATGACTTAACGCAAGCCGTCGCCGGTAAATCTTTTGGAATTCGGCACTGGGCAGGCACATGCCGCAATAATGTTGCGAGGCAATGAAGGCATATCCTGGGAGCGATCCAATATGAACATGCCTCACCGCAAACTCAATGGCAGAGAATTAGTTGGGTTTCCAGAATACATACAGCGCCTGATAGGGCACTGTTACCTGTTTACCCAGCGCGGCGCTATCGCAGACGCTGTCCGGCGCGCCCCCGCCAGATTGCACGAGACGTTGGATATACGTCACCCCCGAGAGCATTCCGGCCGCACCCGACGGATTCGCCATCACCAGCTGATCGGCCAGGCGCCCGGCGCCGTCGTCTACGCGGACCACGCTCATGCCGGTGAGCCAAGAACCATCAGCCGCGCGCCAGGTCTCGGGCGGGCTCGTGTAACGGCCTTGCTGATTGTCACCATTGAGGGTCGCTTTCGCGCTCTCAATCGTCCAAGCCAGCTGCGGGGGGATATCGGACGACTGATGGCATACGTAAGTGACCGTGCCTTCGGCTGAAGCCCGCCAGGCCACATAGTTGCCGGCCGGGACCTGCATGATCGCCGGTACGCTATCGGCTGCCATCGCGCCGGCAGCGGCGAGACAGCCCGCCACCAAAGACAGACGAGCGAGCTGGCGACGCTGAGAACTGGATTTCATACGAGCTCCTATAAGCACAGAAAAAATGTAATTAACTGCGTACGGATTCTACAGGTCTCATGACACCATTTTCTGATTCCACGCGAAGAGCTCCCCGAAGTACACCTTGACCCACGCACAATCCCGCCGCTCACAGTCATCGGGCACAAGATAGCGACGATAAAAAAGCACCGCGCGATGGCGCGGTGCTTCGAAGCGAAAGCCCAGGCCTTCAGTACATCAGCGTCAGAAGTCCATCGCCTCGGCGGCTGCGGCGGGCGCCTTCGCGTCTTCGGGCGCTTGCGCCACCGTCGCGTCCGTCGTCAAGATCAGACCCGCGATGGAGGCGGCGTTTTGCAATGCGGTACGCGTGACTTTGGTCGGATCTACCACACCGATTTCGACGAGATCGCCATAGTCGCCGGTGGCTGCGTTGTACCCGTAATTGCCCTTGCCCTCGAGGACTTTGGCAATAACGACCGACGGTTCTTCACCCGCGTTGGCAACAATGGTGCGCAGCGGCGCTTCCAACGCGCGCTGGACGATGCGAATGCCTGCGTCCTGATCCGAGTTGGCACCCTTGAGGCTGTCGATCGAAACGCGTGCGCGCAGCAGTGCCACGCCCCCGCCGGGCACAATGCCCTCTTCGACTGCCGCACGCGTGGCGTGCAACGCATCGTCGACGCGGTCCTTCTTCTCTTTCATCTCGACTTCGGTGGCGGCTCCCACCTTGATCACCGCCACGCCGCCGGCCAGCTTGGCCACGCGTTCTTGCAGCTTTTCGCGATCGTAGTCGCTGGTCGCGTCTTCGATCTGTTTGCGAATCGCTTTGACACGCGCATCGATCGCTTCTTGCTTGCCAGCGCCGCCGATGATGATGGTGTCTTCCTTGCGCACCTCGACGCGCTTGGCGCTACCCAGATCCTCGAGGGTAGCCTTATCGAGCTGCTTGCCGGTCTCTTCCGAGATCACGGTCGCGCCAGTGAGAATCGCGATGTCCTCAAGCATGGCTTTGCGACGATCACCAAAGCCTGGAGCCTTCACGGCAGTGACCTTCAGCACTCCTCGCATCGCGTTGACCACCAGCGTGGCGAGCGCTTCGCCTTCGACATCCTCGGCAATGATGAGCAGCGGCTTGCCCGCCTTGGCCGCGCTCTCGAGCACAGGCAGCAGGTCGCGCACGTTGGAGATTTTCTTGTCATACAGAAGCACTAACGGATCATCCAGTTGCGCTACCTGCTTGTCCGGATCCGTGATGAAGTATGGGCTCAGATAGCCACGGTCGAACTGCATGCCTTCGACGACATCCAGTTCGTTATCCAGCGACTTGCCGTCTTCCACGGTGATGACGCCTTCGCGGCCGACTTTGTCCATCGCATCGGCGATGATCTTGCCGATTGCCTCGTCCGCATTGGCAGAGAGTGTGGCGACTTGCGCGGTTTCCTTGCTCGTCGAAATCGGCTTGGACATCTTGCGCAGTTCGTCGACTACCCGAGTGACGGCCTGATCGATGCCTCGCTTCAGATCCATCGGGTTCATTCCAGAAGCCACGTACTTCATACCTTCTTGCACGATGGACTGTGCAAGTACCGTGGCAGTAGTCGTACCGTCACCCGCGACATCGGCCGTTTTCGAGGCGACCTGTTTGACGATCTGCGCACCCATGTTCTCGAACTTGTCTTTTAGTTCGATTTCCTTGGCGACGGACACACCGTCTTTTGTAATCACCGGCGCACCAAAACTGCGCTCGAGCAACACGTTGCGGCCCTTCGGGCCTAGCGTCACCTTGACGGCATCAGCCAGAATGTTCACACCCTTGACGATACGGGCACGGGCGTGGTCGTGAAACTTGACGTCTTTCGCGCTCATGTCATAGCTCCTCAATCAACACTCAAGCGATCTCAAGCGGCTTTTTTCATTTCGCTGTCTTGGGGGGTGAGTACCGCGAAGACTTCTTCTTCGCGCATCACCAATAGCTCCTCGCCATCGACTTTGACGGTCTGGCCAGCATATTTGCCAAAGAGCACGCGATCACCGACCTTGAGTTGGAGCGGGTGAACGGAACCGTCGTTACTCCGCTTTCCCTGACCCACGGCCAAGACCTCGCCTTGCTCGGGTTTCTCTGCCGCCGAGTCGGGGATGACGATGCCCGAGGCGGTCTGGCGCTGCTGTTCGATTCGCTTGACGACAATCCGATCGTAGAGGGGACGGATCTTCATGACTCTATCTCCTGTAGTCTTGATCATCAAAAAGTGAACGACCGGCACGGGGTGGCGTCACGGCGGCACCGCCGAAGCCGTACAACCCTGCGGGGTTGCGCACCAGATTTATGGGCCTGTGCCCGGGATTCAAGAGCCGAAATTGCGACAAATTGAAACTGTCAAATCAGCAGCTGCCGCGCGTGACCCAAGCGATATATGACCCTGCGGCGCAACTCTCTGCCATCGGGCTGAGGCGCCACGGGACACGGCATCGAGCGGCCGCCATCCGCATCCAGCGTCCCGTCATCCCCATCTATCTGACTCCAGACTCCGCCTTTGCGCGGCCGGAACAGCCAGCGCACATAACCACGGCGAGCGGCCAAATCCAATAAAGCTTGATGGTCTGGCGCTTCGACTACCATGGCCTCATCGGCGTAATCTGTGTCGGAGTAATCGGCAAACGCGCGACGACAGGCCAGCGCCTCGGAATCCGGCGCGTTCAGCCGCCACCAGGCGGGCCGGGCAATACGTTCGACCTCCCAGGCGCCCAAGCGCCATCCGGCGTCAAGCATGGCACGATCAATGGCAGCGTAACTATCCCAGCGTTGATTGACCTGCACCGCAGAGCCCGCTACCGAAAGCAGCGCCCCGGAAACGTCCGGGTCTGCCCTGAAACCATGCCAATGCATCACCAGCATCAACGGCGTGTCCGTCTTACGCGTGGCACTCACCGTAACGGCGAAGAGCGGCAGGCGCAGCGCCGCCGTATGGGCCGTGATCGTTTCGAGTATATCCATCCACTTGCCTCCCGAAATAGAGCGGCAAAACGCTGTGAAGAACAACGAATCCGAAGTGTCAATTTATCGCTTTGAGTGAGCCGGCTCAAGCATCATCCGCGGTCACAGGCCGATGGTATTCTTGCGCTTTCATCCGGCCCAGCCAGACAAGATATGAGGCGCTTGCTGTTCACCGTGGTTTTCTCGCTCGTCTTTCCATTGAGCGCCCATGCGGCCGAAGCGCTCATCGCGGTGGCGTCCAACTTCACCGCGCCGATGAAAAAGCTCGCCCCGATGTTTGAACGAGAGACCGGGCATAAGCTCACCCTTGCGTTCGGCTCCACAGGCAAGTTTTACGCACAGATCCACCACGGTGCGCCATTTGACGTCTTGCTGGCGGCGGATGAAGCGATCCCCGCAAAGCTCGAGCAAGAAGGCATGGGCTCCAGGCGGTATACGTATGCGTTGGGACGACTCGTGCTCTGGAGCGCACAAGCCGACTTGGTGGACAACCAAGGCGCTGTGTTGCAGCAAACACCACTTGGTCGCCTCGCCATTGCCGATCCGAGACTTGCCCCCTACGGCGCCGCCGCGATACAAACGCTGGAGAGGCTGGGACGTCTGACAGCTTGGCGTCCACAATTTGTCGTCGGGGAAAACATCTCCCAAGCGTTCCAGTTCGCCTCCACCGGTAATGCGCCATTGGGCTTTGTCGCAATGGCGCAGATATATGTTGATGGCCGATTGCAATCCGGCTCGGCCTGGATCGTGCCTCAGAGCCTCTACCAACCCATCCGTCAAGATGCCATCCTTCTTGGAAAAGCCGAACACAACGATGCGGCGACTGCGTTCATGAAGTTTCTGCGCAGCGAGGCCGCCGTTGCCGTGTTGCGGGATTATGGCTATACGTTCGAATAAGCGGTTCCGTCAATGCCCTTGACTGACGACATCCTACAAGCGATCTCGCTCACGCTAAAGCTGGCAATCTGCACCACCTTGGTTCTGCTCGTCATCGCTACGCCTGTAGCATGGTGGTTGGCGCGCTCGACTTCACGCTGGCGTGCGCCGGTATCGGCGCTGGTCACCCTCCCGCTAGTGCTGCCACCCACGGTGCTGGGGTTCTACTTGCTCGTCGCGCTCGGGCCGCATGGTCCGGTGGGAACGCTTACGCAGTCATTGGGTTTGGGAGTGTGGTCGTTTACTTTTACCGGCTTACTGATAGGATCGGTCGTATCGTCCCTGCCCTTCGCCGTCCAACCGATGCAGTATGCGTTTGAATCGCTAGGCGCGCGGCCCTTGGAGGTGGCGGCCACGTTGCGGGCCTCGCCGCTGGACGCATTTTTTACGGTGGCGCTGCCACAGTCATGGCCGGGTTTCCTCACCGCTTTTGTTCTGACATTCGCCCACACCGTGGGCGAGTTTGGCGTGGTGTTGATGATCGGTGGCAACATTCCGGGTAGCACTCAGGTCGTCTCAACGTTGATATACGGGCATGTCGAGGCATTGGAATATACGTCCGCACATGCGCTGGCGGCGGCGATGCTGATATTCAGCTTCGTCGTGCTGCTGACACTGACTGCCCTGCGGCGCCGCCAGGGCAGGGTGTTGCCATGACAACGAATTTACACATTTCCCTGCGGCTGAACCGCGCCGACTTTCAGGTAGAACTGGATTTGCAGTTGCCAGCCCAGGGCATCACGGTCCTGTATGGGCACTCGGGCTCGGGGAAGACCAGCGTACTGCGCTGTGTAGCCGGGCTGGAACGTGCCGTGCACGCCCATATCCGTCTGGGCGACGAGGTCTGGCAAGACGATCAGGCGAACCGATTCGTCCCCCCCCACCGCCGCCCGATTGGCTATGTGTTTCAGGAAGCCAGTCTGTTCGAACACCTCGATGTGGCGGGCAACCTTCACTATGGGAGAAAGCGCACCCGCCACGCCGACGCTGCGGCGATGTTGCAGACGGCGATCGACCTGCTGGGCATTCGGCAGTTACTGAATCGGCGCGTCGCGCAACTGTCGGGCGGCGAGCGCCAGCGTGTCGCGATTGCCCGCGCCTTGGCGACCATGCCGCGACTGTTATTGCTGGACGAACCATTGGCGGCGCTGGATGGCCCGCGACGACGTGAGATCATGCCCTGGCTGGAAAAGCTCAAGACCGAGCTCGACCTGCCGATGCTTTATGTCACCCACTCGACAGATGAGCTCGCGCGGCTGGCCGACTATCTGGTGCTGCTTGAGCAGGGTAAGGCCAAAGCCGCTGGCCCCGTGCACGAGATGCTATCGCGTCTTGATGTGCCTATCAGCTTAGGCGAGGATGCCGGCGCACTGATCGAGGGCGAGGTGGTCGAGCGCAGCATCGCTTGGCATCTGGCGAGAATCGAATTCAAGGTCGGATCGCTGTGGTTGCGCGACGAGGGTTGTACTGTAGGCCGCCGGGTACGGCTGCGCGTGCTGGCACGCGATGTCAGTCTCACGACCGTCGCCCCTGCCCATACCAGTATTCAGAATCACCTCTCTTGCGTTGTCGAGTCCATCGCGCCCGATACGCACCCATCGCAAGTCCTGCTGCGCTTACAGTGCGGATCGGCAACCCTGCTGGCTCGGATTACGCGGCGCGCGCAGAGCGACCTCGGGCTGCAGCCCGGCAGTCGCGCCTGGGCGCTGGTGAAGTCGGTCGCGCTGGTTTCCTGAGCGATCCGGCGGCGTGGCGTGCCCCGTCAGGCCGCCTCGCGACGCGCCCGCAGCGCGACAGCACGCGTCGCGAGTTTGTCGCGTATCGGCGCGATGTCCTGCGGCTTTCGCAGTGCGACGAAACCCGGACGATCCGCCATACGTCGATGCGTATCAGCAGGCTGCAAAGTCGTCACATCGACATTTTGGAAAAAATCCCGGTTGCCACCGTCAGCCCACGATTCCGAAAACACACCGTAGGTCCGGATCACATCAAACTGATCCAGTTCGACATGGTAGTAGCTGAACTCGGTGGTCGCGGATTCTTGAACGATCGATTCCCCGTTGATGAGGTCACGCGCGCGTACCAAAACGCCGTCGATATAGAGATGATGCCAGGGCGAAACACGCAGCGTGTGACTAGGCTGATTGGCCCCTAGTGCACCCGCAGAGATACGTACAGGCAGGCACGCAGCTCGCTGCTCTGGCGTGCGCAGCGTGACCGCATGATAGTGACGCCAACCTAGCCATTTCACCGTGCGAAGACCAGTGCTGCCCCAAACTCTATCCCCCGGAATCAGGCATTCGATCGGCACAGCACCGCGATCGGTATCAATCATTGACCCTTTCACAAAGCACACTGGAAATTGGTTGTCATTGAGCGTCAAAATTTCGCCCGGGGGGTAGTCGCGGTTATACGTGAGCAGACGAAAGTCTCCATACTCATTCTCGACCAACACGCCATCGCTGGTGAATCCCACCACCCACTCAGTACGTTCCCCGGTGACGTCTTGGACCGTCAGTGCATCTCCCACATTGAAAGCATCAACCACCGACGTGTTTGTTGCCACCACGGGCACATCGTTGTAACCGGTCCAGATGTAATGAAAATCGCGGTTGGGTCCAGATACCTGGACGTTGTAGTAACCGGGGGGAGAAAAAGTGGCCATGAGATTCCTATAACAAAGGTGCTTGGATGTAACTAAAAAACAAATCTCCGAGCATTGTTTTTCCTACCCCACGTCCGGATCTGGCCGTAGGTTCCATTCGCGATCGGAGTCCCGGAGTGGGCGAGTATAAAGCAGCGCGCTGGACTGCTGAGGCGTGACCAAAGCGATGCCAGTGCCATGCAAAATTGTTGCCGTGACAACTATTTTTCGATGCACATACGGAATTATGACGTGCATATGAAACTAAATGCAATGCACCAAAGCGCACGAATTCGCCGATGCTACACTCGCCCGGGCAAAATTAGTCCGACGTATAAAAACATAAAACAATGGACGACTTAACTTGCCTTGAACCTTGCAAACTTGATAAAGACGACACGATTCATGCTCCGTAAAACACTCTTTGCCTTGGGTATTTGCTTCGCGCTTTCCGGTTGCGAAACCTTGTCTGGATCGACCGGGGACAAATTCAGCCCGACCGCATTGCGCCAGAACATAAAGATTGGCGTCTCCACCCCAGACGACATACGCGCGATATATGGACGCCCGGACTATGTAGTGGACGGCCCGAACGGCCCCGATTACTGGGCCTACGACGTGGACGACACAACCAATTCAATGATCCAGAAGGCAGTCAGCTTTATTCCGGTGTACGGTGCCGGCGAGGCCGCTCGTCAGGTGGGCGACGATCGGGACCTCAGCATTTATTTCCAAAACAACCGCGTGACCAGCTACAGCTTGTCCAACAGCAGGCCAAAGTGAGCGCTTGGCCGTAGCGTCCATGGCGAGGGCTCATTGCCCGGCCAATATCCAGCGCGCGGCTTTTTCAGCAATCATCAATGTGGGGCTATTCGTATTGCCGCTCACGATGCTGGGCATGACGCTGGCATCGACAACACGCAGCCCCGATACGCCATAGACCCGAAGGTGGGAATCAACGACCGCCATCGGGTCTGTGTCGCGGCCCATCTTCGCGGTACCGACCGGGTGAAAAATTGTGGTCGCGATATCCCCCGCCAGCCGCGCGAGCTCGTCGTCCGTCTGAAACTCGCTACCCGGCTTGACTTCAACCGGCTGATACGCGGCCAGCGCCGGCTGACTCACGATCTTGCGCGTGACACGCAGAGAATCCGACGCGACCTTCCGATCGGCTTCCGTACTGAGATAGTTGGGTCGTATGGCGGGTGCTTGCGCGGGATCGGGCCCCTGGATCTGCACGCTGCCCCGGCTGGTGGGGTTAAGGTTGCACACGCTGGCCGTGAAGGCATTGAACGTATGCAACGGTTCTCCGAACGCATCCAAACTTAAGGGTTGCACGTGATACTCGATATTGGGATAAGGCTGCGAAGGATCACTACGGGTAAAAGCACCAAGTTGAGAAGGCGCCATGCTCATCGGCCCTGTACGACGCAACGCATATTCAATTCCGATCATCGCCTTGCCCCATCGCGTACTAGAGATCTGGTTCAGCGTGCGCGTGCCTTCGACCTTGTACACAGTGCGGATCTGCAGATGATCTTGAAGATTCGCACCCACGCCTGGTTTGTCCAGCAGGACCTGCACCCCATGACGCTGCAGTAACGAGCCCGGCCCTATTCCGGACAGCTGTAATAGCTGCGGCGTCCCAATACTGCCTGCCGCCAGGATGACTTCGCCACGTGCCGCGATGCTTACCCGCGCCCCATCGCGTATAACTTCGACGCCACGGCAAGCGAGGCCTCTATCCGTGGATTGCTTGAGCGTCAACTTCACGACCTGTGTATGCGTCCACAAGGTGAAATTAGGCCGCTTCATGCAGACAGGCCGCAGAAATGCTTTGGCTGCATTCCAGCGCCATCCCGATTTCTGATTGACCTCGAAATAGCCTACGCCCTCGTTGGTCCCTTGATTGAAATCGTCACTGGCGGGGATACCTGCCTGTTGAGCCGCCGCGGCGAACGCATCGAGAATATCCCAACGCAGACGCTGTTTTTCTACGCGCCACTCGCCACCGTTACCATGAAAGCGTGCGAAATTCGTATCGCCCGTGGCTTGAGCGCGCCCGCCGTCGAGCCGGTAATGATCTTCATGCCTCATAAAATCCGGCAAGCAATTTTGCCAAGACCACGCCGCGTCGCCCGTCAGCTCGGCCCACGCATCGTAGTCGCGCGCTTGCCCTCGCATGTAGATCATGCCGTTGATGCTAGAGCAACCACCCAACGTCTTGCCGCGCGGATAACGGAGTGTGCGACCGTTTAAACCCGGATCCGGCATGGTGCTGTAGCACCAATCCGTGCGCGGGTTGCCGATGCAGTAGAGATACCCCACCGGCACGTGTATCCAGTGATAGTTGTCCTTGCCGCCAGCCTCGATTAGCAGGACGCGCTTTCTGCCATCGGCTGATAAGCGGTTGGCCAGTAAGCAGCCTGCGGTGCCCGCGCCAATGATGACGTAGTCATACTCCTGTTCTGCCATCCTCGCTCCTGTCTCGTCGTGATGCCGTGTGCCTTGGTCGGGTCGGAAATACGGCTGTCGTTGTTTCCATAGTTTAAAGCGAGTGACGTACTGGCTCACGTACAGCGAGCCACGATGCAAACACGGCTGCGCCTCTGACGAGGGGCAGCCGTGTAACGGACCAGGATGCTGATGAACGCAGCCTTAGCCAGCCAGTTCCAGCTTCATGCGCTCATAGTCCTTGAGGTATTTGAGCGCGAGCTCTTCCTTTTGACCGGCCTTAAGGATCTTGCCGGACACCTGAAAAAACTTCTTTTCCTCTTCACGCAAATGATGGTGCACCTCTTCGGAAAGCTTCTTGGCCTGCGTCAGCCAGGCCTCCCCTTCCGGTTCAAGCTTTCCCAGCTTCTCGACACACTCGTCGATCTCATGATGCTCGGCGAGCGCATGGCGCGAGGAATTGAGCCCCATATCGTCCATCAACATAGGAGCGTACAGGAACCTTTCTTCCGCAGCCGCATGAGCGGCGAGTTCCAACTTGAGTTCACGATACAGGTCACGCCGGCGCGTCTCGTCCACGGGGCTACGCACCAGCCTGCGGCACAACGTCCTCTGGACTTCGTGACTCACCCGCAGCGCTTCGTATATATTCAGCTTGGCCAACTCCGGTCTCCTTACAGAATTGCTTGACGGTTTATCTAAAACCACGCTCCTTACTAGACGGCGGGCGGGTCCGTTTCGCGCTCCGGATGGCGATGGCGTTCGATCGCAGCGACGAAGCCCTTGGCCGCAATCGCGTCATATTTCGCCACGATGAGCAAGCCCGGATCGACGTCGGCCGCCGGCAGACCTGCCGCCTCGAATACCCTGCGACCCTCGCCCACCGCCATTAAAGGTTTACCGTGGCGGAACGCGTCGCGTACATATTCCAACGCCAATCCGTTGTTAACGAGAGCGTCCGCCGTCGCATGGCCACCTGCGCAAAGTACCGCATCGAACAACACAGACGGGCTGTTCTCAAAGGACGCATCCGCATCGAGCGCATCGCCGTTTTGCCCCTGTAGCAAACCGACATGCGGGCCCACCAGCCGCACGACCGCCCCCTTGTCGATCAGCGACTTGGCTATCGACTGAACCGACGCGGCATCCGTGCCATCGGCGACCATGCTGGCGATCTTGCGCGAGGCAATGCCGCCCTCGCCGGGACGCGCCAACAGCGACAAAAACGCCGACTTCTTGATTTCCGGCTTGACGGGCGCGGCCGCGCGCGGCAACGGATCAGGAAGCTCTGGCATCCCCAGTTTGGTTGCTACCGTCGCCGCCAGGTCCTCGGAGATATTGCGCAGCATAGCCACGGTGCGACGACGGATCCCAGGTACCGTGACCTTGCTCAGCTCGAACGCCAGGGCATCCGCGATGTGCTTCTTTTCTATATCCGATTGGCTCTCATAAAAGAGGGTAGCTTGGTTGTAGTGTTCCGCGAATTTTTCAGGCTTGCCGCGCAGCTCGACACTGTCGACCGGCTCGGGGAAAGGAATAAAGCCCTTATTCCCAGCCTGAAACGGGCACCCCCCTGCCAACGAATTCGGCTCATAGGCCACTCGCCCTCGATGTATCGCCTGGCGGTGCATGCCGTCACGCTGATTGTTATGCACGGGCGCGACCGGCGCGTTGATCGGCAGCTCGTGAAAATTGGGTCCGCCAAGCCGGGAAATCTGCGTATCCACATAAGAATGAATCCGCCCCGCCAACAGCGGATCATTCGTAAAGTCGATCCCCGGCACGACATGCGCGGTGCAGAACGCAACCTGCTCGGTTTCGGCAAAGAAATTGTCAGGGTTTCGGTTCAACACCATACGCCCGATAGGCCGTATCGGAACAAGCTCTTCAGGGATCAGCTTGGTTGCATCCAGCACATCGAAGCTAAAGGCTTCTGCCTGCTCTTCGCTAAAGACCTGTACGCCGAGTTCCCATTCCGGATAGGCCCCCGCCTCGATCGCTTCCCAAAGGTCGCGGCGATGATAATCCGGGTCCGCGCCCGAAATCTTTACCGCCTCGTCCCAGACATGCGAGTGTGTGCCGAGCTTAGGATTCCAATGAAACTTCACCAGGCTCGCGCGGCCCTCGGCCGTGACAAACCGGAAGGTATGCACACCGAAGCCTTGCATCATGCGGTAGCTGCGCGGAATGCCGCGATCCGACATCGCCCACCTGATCATGTGAGCCGACTCGGGCATCAACGAGATAAAGTCCCAAAAGGTATCGTGAGCGGATGCCGCCTGTGGCATTCCGTGATGGGGTTCGGGCTTGACGGCATGCACGAGATCAGGGAACTTCATCGCGTCTTGAATAAAGAACACCGGCATGTTGTTGCCCACCAGATCCCAATTACCCTGGTCTGTATAGAACTTCACCGCGAAGCCACGCACATCGCGGGCCGTGTCCTTGGACCCTAGCTCACCCGCAACCGTTGAAAACCGAACGAAGACGGGTGTCTTCTTGCCAGCCTCGGCAAACAACGACGCACAGGTGATATCGGTCAATGGCTCATAGCACTGGAAAAAGCCATGTGCGGCCGAGCCGCGCGCGTGCACAATACGTTCGGGAATGCGCTCATGATCGAAGTGAGTGATCTTCTCGCGCAGGATGAAATCTTTTAATAATGCGGGTCCCCGCAGTCCGGCCTTTAACGAGCTTTGGTTGTCCGCGATGGGAACACCTTCGTTAGTCGTCATCGCCTGCCCGCCGCCATCCGCGCGCACACGGGCGAGTTCCCCGCCCACCGCGTTTTTCCCAACTTTCGCGCGGCCTGAGGTTTTCGCCGAGCGATTCTTCTCTGATAGCGTACTCGCGGTGGCTGAGCCGTCTGGCGGTTCTGCGGTCTGACCTACTGGCGGCGATTCGGCGCGACCATATTCACTGGATTTGTTCTCGTTCTCGGCAATCGCGTCGACCATTTGCCCTACGGCGATCGCCTGCTTCAAGGCTGGATGACTCGCGTCCTTTGAAGGGGGGAAGCGCTGGCGCGCTATCGGTGTTGAAGTAGGCGGTATCGACCGCACTTTGCTGCCCACCCTTGGACGGGGCCCGCTTCTTATTCGCCATGCTCAATGACTCCTTCTCAGATACCGCGCGACGGCGGCAGGGGGAATGCCACTCACGTGTATGAATAAAGATGAAGTAAGCGCAACGAGGAAAGCCTCCCGTACGGCGAGGCATTTCCTTTATGTATGGCGGTCAACAGTACGCAATAACCCCAAACGGAGCAATAGAATCACCAGCATTTAACGATTATTAAATGTCGCCGGTGTGGCGCGTACGCCCTGGCGCAGCGCAGCAAAACCCCAAGGAGCGAAAGCTTTGGCAAGACAACTTCATTTTCAGCAAGACTGTAACGCCCCAAGCCCTGCCCTTGGCAATCGCATGTCCGTCTTCGCCTATCGCCAGAGGCATTGCAAACGCCGTGCGATCCATCACGGTGTTAGCTGCGCACGTGCGACTCATAGCAGGTGTCCGGCGCTTAGCCCCGAGCCATACGCCTTTTGGCCGCCCACTGATTAATCGCCAACCCGAACAAAATGGCGATCACACCGAGCCACTGCGCAAGCGCCAACTGCTCGTCGAATGCGACCGCCGCCGCCCAAAGGCCGATCACGGGCACCAACAATGAAAATGGCGAGATGCGTCCGGCATGATGACGCTGAAGCAATCGCGTCCACAGCGTATAGGCCAGCAAGGTCGCAAACAGCCCCAAGAATAAAGATGCGAAAGCTTCCCGCCAGCCCAGGTTCAACAAACTACTCATGGTTGCATCGGCACCATCCACGCCGATAGCCAGTCCGTAAAACGGGAGTAGGGTCACCGCACTGCTCCACACCACGAACGCAAATGGATCGTACTTAGCGCCCGTGTTGCCAGCAAAGCGGACGACGAGATTCGATAGCGCCCACATCAGCGCAGCGCCGAGCGTGAGCACAAACCCGAGCATGGTCATCTGACCCGGCGCGTCGCCATGCGCCGAAGCAATGGCAGCCAAACCCATAGCCGCTATCGCGAGGCCCAACCACTGCAACGGCGCGCCTCTTTCGCCGAGCAGGGGAACCGCCAGCAGTAAGGTGAATAGGGCTTGCGTCTGCATCACCACGGAAGCCATACCGGCTGTCATTCCCACCGCCAACGCCGTGAACAACAATCCAAACTGTCCGATGCCTTGAACCAATCCATAGGCCACTACGAATCGCCATGGCACTGTCGGAGCACGCACAAACAGCAGAAATGGTAATGAAGCGACGGTATATCGAAGCGCTCCGAGCAGCATAGGACTGAGCCCATGCAAGCCCCACTTCATCACAACGAAGTTCAGACCCCATATGATCACGACGCCAGCGATGCAAAGCACGTCGCCTGCAGACATCCGCACATGGGCGCTCATGACGACGACAATCCATTCATGCCGTAGCCCCGATAACCATTAATACACGACACAGGCTTCCTCGAAATCCAATCGCGGCAGCCGTGGAAAGGGAGCGGGACAGCCATAACCCAGGTTGCAGACAAAATTGACTTCCACAGGCTGGCCCGGAAAAAACGTCTCTGCGACCGCGTGCGCGTCAAATCCACCCATCGGGCCGCAGTCCAGCCCCAACGCGCGCGCCGCCATAATAAAGTAGCCTCCCTGCAGACTGCCGTTACGCAAGGCGGCCTCTCGCGCGGCCTCTGGCGTATGGTTGAACCACGAGGCGGCACCCGGTTGATGGGGAAAGACTTTCACCATTTGCTCGTAGAACCGCAGGTCATAGGCCACGATCGCCGTCACAGGGGCCTGCCGCGTAGGCGCGACGTTACCCTCATCCATGAGCGGCAATAGTCGCGCTTTCGCCTCCGCGCTTGTGACGAATGCCACACGTGCGGGTTGGCAGTTTGCCGCCGTCGGTCCCATGCGCATGAGTCCGTATAGCGTTCTTAGCAGATCCATTGGAACGGCGCGATCCTGCCATTCCCGAATCGACCGCGCGTCGCGAAACAGCGTATCCAGCGCTGCCGCATCGAGCGGCTCGCGCAGGTCATCGGTAGCTTCCTTCACCATCATGTTTGCCGGCCTCCCATCCGATGCGATCAGGCTCGTGCGCCACGCGGCTGGCCCGTACGGCCTCCCCGCAGCAGTTTGCCGGGTAAAGCTCCCGTGGCCTCACCGCGCTCAAAAATCGGCATGCCGTTGACCAGGGTCGCCACATAACCATCGGCGCGCTGTATCAAACGCCGGCCTCCTGCTGGCAGATCGAAAACCATTTCGGGACAATGCACTGTCACGGCAGCGGGGTCCACGATATTGATATCGGCCTTATAGCCTTCGCGTAGCAAACCGCGATCGTGCAGGCCATACACCTTGGCCGTATCCAAGGTTTGGCGTTTCACCACATGCTCCAGCGACAGCAATGGTCCACGTTTACGATCGCGCGTCCAGAAACTCAGCATAAACGTGGGCATACTCACATCGCAGATATAGCCACAATGCGCCCCACCGTCCGAAAGACTGTTGACCGTGTTGGGATGCTGCATCAGCTGGTGCAGATGGTCCAGACTTTCGTACGAGTAGTTGAATGACGGATAGTACAGAATGGCCTTGCCATCATTTTCCAGCATCAGATCGTAAATGATCTCGAGCGGGGGCCTTCCCGTGCGCTGCGCCATGGCTGCCACGCTTTCGTGCGGCTCGGGCTCATAGTCGGGCTGCTCGCCCAGCCGGTAAATCTTATGGAAGCTGCTAAAGAGTGTGCGTGCCCGGCGATCCAGCAGACCGCGTTCCTCTTGCATGATGCGAGCGCGCACAGCGGGGTCGCGCAACTGCCGGAGTTGCTCATCGAATGGCAGCTTCTGCAATTCGATATACGTCGGATGCGCGATAAAAGGATGCAACGTGCTCTGCCACGAAAACAAGATTCCGAGCGGCCGTCCGCTGATCCCCGCCATCAGGGGGAGGTTGTCCGCATGCGCGCGGTCCAATGCGCGCGCAATCTCCTTCCATACATCGGGCGCCCCATCGGTCTGTTGCAGATTGAACAGCACAGGCAGCTTATTGCTGCGGGCCAGATGCTCCAGCCACGGCAACTCAGCCTCCATGGCCGGATGATTGGCCGTCATCTGGAACACGCCGTGGCCGACTTCGCCAAGCACGCCCCCCAAGGCACTGAGCTCCTCGTCCGTGGCGAACGTGCCCGGCGGGTACTTGCGCTCATCGTATTTATGCAGGAACGTGCGTGACGTCGAAAACCCCACGGCGCCGGCCAACATCGCCTCGCGCACGAGCTCGCGCATCTGCAGCAGGTCCTCGGGAGAGGCCTCATCATGATGCACGCCCCGGTCGCCCATCACATATGCGCGCACGGCACTATGGGGAATCTGTGCGCCGATATCCAACGCTTTCGGTCGACGATCCAAGGCATCCAGATACTCGGGGAATGACTCCCAGTCCCATTGAATGCCCTCGGACAAGACGGTACCCGGGATATCCTCTACACCCTCCATCACCTTGATCAACCACTCGCGACGATCGGGTTTGACGGGTGCAAAGCCTACGCCGCAGTTGCCCATGATCGCTGTCGTCACGCCATGCCAGGTCGACGGACTCAGGTACGGATCCCAAGTCGCCTGCCCGTCGTAGTGGGTGTGAATATCGATCCAGCCCGGCGTCACCAGACAGCCATCTGCGTGGATCTCGCGGCGCGCCGCGCCCGCCTTACCTCCCACTTGCTGGATGATGCCGTCCCCGACAGCCACATCACCGGTGTAGGACGGCTTTCCCGAGCCGTCGACAATCAAAGCGCCACGGATGACGATATCGTGCATGATTCCTCCAGATACTCAATCAAGCGAGAGATTGGCGCCGCGAATGACCTCGCCCCAACGGTCGTAGTCGCGCCTCACAATATCCGCATATTCCTTGGGTCCAACGCCACTGACCTCATTGCCTTGCGACACGATGGCTTCAGTCACCTGTGGTGTATTGAGCGCATTGCGAAACACGGTCGCAATGCGTTCGGCGGTTTCGGGCGGCACGCCACCGGGGCCAAAGAGGCCTTGCCAACCCACAATGTTCAGGCCCTCGATACCTTGCTCTTGCAGGGTCGGCACCTCCGGCATCACCGCCAATCGCTTATCCGAGGCAGGCCCCAGAACCTTTACCTTGCCCGCCTTGGCGTTTTGCACAGCGGTGCTCGTGCCATCAAAATAGATCTGTACGTCCCCTGCCAGCAGGGCAAGCGAAGCGTCGGCCGTCCCTTTATAGGGAATGTGCACAATGTCTGTGCCGGTACGCATCTTGAGAATCTCGCCGTTCAGATGGGACGTCGAGCCCGGGCTATACGATGCGTAGTTCAGCTTGCCCGGGTTCGCCTTGGCATACGCCACCATCTGCTCAGTGGTATCAAACGGTGCATCCTTATTGGCCACCAGCACGGTGGCGGAACGCACGGCTTGCAAAATGGGCGTGAAGTCCTTGAACGGATCGTAGGACAGCTTCTTATACAAATGCGGATTCTGAGTATGCGTCACCACGATGGTGTATAGCAGCGTATAGCCGTCGGGCTTGGCGCGGGCCACTTCCTGCGCACCGATCATGGTGCCAGCGCCCGGCTTATTGTCGATGATGACGGAAGCACCAGTCTGTTCAGTAACCTTGGCTGCTAGCAGGCGCGCCAGCGAGTCAGATCCTGAACCCGCCGGAAACGGCACCACTATGCGTATCGTCTTGCCGGCCGCAGGCCAGGTGCTGTCCGCCTTCGCCTGCGCGGGCGCACCGACGAGCCCCGCGACACAGGTCGCCATCATGAGTAGCCGTGCACCGGTTGCACGCACACGGTCAATACAAGATATCGCTTTCATCACTCTCCTCCGGCCAGGCCGTCTTTTCTGACAGCTCAATATCATTACGCTTGCGTTTCGGTCGTTGCCGATACCGCGCCGCTACTTTATAGTCGCCTTGCCCATCCTGAATCCAATGCATATTGGATTCACTTCCCATGATAAAAACTCATGAGCCTTACTCTCCGCGGGTTGCAGCAGTTTTTGGTGTTGAGTGAAGAGAGACACTTCTCGCGCGCCGCGCAGAAGCTGCATCTCACCCAGTCGGCGCTGAGTCGCAGTATTCAAGCGTTAGAGGATGATGTGGGCTTGACTTTATTGGACCGCGACCCCGCTGGCGTCAAGCTGACGCAGGCCGGCGAAATGGTGCTGACCCGCGCGCGGCGCATCCTGGCCGAAACAGCAGAGCTGCAACGGCATGCGCGTCGACTCAAAGGCTGCGAATCAGGTCAAGTCAACCTGGGTGTGGGTGTATTTCCGGCAGCGACATTCTTGTCGCCACTGCTTAAGGAACTGGCACGCACCCGACCGGATATCCAGGTGCATGTCGAAATTGAAAGCTGGCAACGCCTTCGCGAAAAGCTGCAGCACGACAAACTCGACTTTGTCGTCGCCGTGACGCACAGCCTGCCGCCGCCCAAAGACTACACGGTTCACCCGCTACCCCCACAGCACGGTGGCCTGTTCGTGCGCGCGGGGCACCCCCTGCTCGCGGTACCGCCACGTCGTCTGCGCGCGAGGTTGGCGGACTACCGCCTGGCAGCCACGCAGTTGCCACAACGCGCGCGCGCCTATCTGGCGAAGCTGTATCAGGTCGCCGATCCCGACGATCTGCCGATTGCCTGCGAATGCGACAGCATCTCGACGCTGCGCGAGGTTGCCCAAGGCAGCGACGTCGTGCTGTTTAGCACCCGCGAGTCCATCGCTGAGGCGCTCAACGAAGGCAGCTTGCAGTCCCTGCCCGTGTCGCTCCCGGCTGCGGCCTCCCTGCGATTTAGCGTACTTCATCATCAGCGACGCACCCTGTCGCCCGCAGCGGAACTGGTGCTCGGAATGATTCAAGATTTACTAAAGCGCGGAGGGCGCGCCACCAGCGCATCCACGCGACAGGATGTCGGCACAAGCGGCGCTTAACGCCGTTTAATCGGGCCCAGTGAAGGCTCCGTGGGTTAGGCCTTTTAATGCGTATGGGGCAGGATGCAAAAAACCCGCAGAACGCGATGTTCATGCGGGTTTTTCAGTAAATCATCAGGCGTTTTGAAGCGCACTGATTTGGAATCTTGGTGCCGACGGCGAGACTCGAACTCGCACAGCTTTCGCCACTACCCCCTCAAGATAGCGTGTCTACCAATTCCACCACGTCGGCTTGGGTCTTGCATTTCCTGTGTCGATATTCAAACCAGGAAAGTCGCGCATTCTAGCACGATTTTTCGGCTTGAGCCAATTGGCTCAAGCTTTCTTGCTGTCAATTATTGCGCCGGGCTCTGTTGAGCGGGCTGCTCGGACGACGGCTGAGCAGCTGGCGCGTCCGCGGGCTTATCAGCGGCGGTCTCGGGCTTGTCTGCCGCGGGCGCCTCGGGAGCCTTCTCGGGAGCCGCCGGTGCTGCTGCGGGTGCCTCAGTGGCAGCCGGAGCGGCATCAGCAGGCGCCTGCGTCTGCGGAGCGGCCGGCACGGATGGTACCGATGCGTCGGACTGCGCGGGCGCGGTTTGCGGCACGCCAGCACCAGGAATCTGCGGCACAGAGCGATCAGCCGGGAAATCCTGCATCACGCCGGATTCCATGCCGCCAAACGGCGATACCGAGTGGCTCATGTACGCCAGACCGAGGGTCGAGGCAAAAAAGACCACGGCGGCCCATTTGGTCATGCGCGACAAAAAGTTAGCCGCGCCAGTCGCGCCGAACAGACTGCCAGCCGAGCCGCTGCCAAAGGCAGAGCCCATGTCGGCGCCTTTGCCCTGCTGCAGCAGAACAAGGACGATAATCGCCAGCGCGGACACAACCTGTACGCCCAGCAAAAGAGTGAGTGTCAAAGACATTAAAAAGACTCCGGAAACTTAGGCTGCGGCAATCCGCAGGAATTCTTCAGCGACCAAGGACGCGCCGCCCACGAGGGCGCCGTCGATATCCGGCATCGCAAACAAAGTGGCAGCATTTGCGGCCTTGACGCTGCCGCCGTACAACACGCGCACCTGGCCGGCGCCCTGAGCCCGCAATGCGAGACGAATCGCACCGTGAACCTCTTGCGCCTGCTCGGGCGAAGCGCTTAAACCCGTGCCAATCGCCCATACCGGCTCGTAGGCCAGTACCATGCGTGACAAGGCATCCGCGCCCAAGGCCAGGACCGGCGCGAGTTGACGCTCGATGACGCTCAACGTATTGCCGGCTTCGCGATCCGCCAGCGACTCACCCACGCAGACCACCGGCGTCAGGCCCGATTCCAGCGCGGCGCGCGCCTTGTCAGCAACGCCCTGATCGGTCTCGCCGTGGTAGGTGCGCCGCTCGGAATGCCCGACCAGCGCCAAACGGCAGCCGAATTCCTTCAGCATGGCGCCGGAAACTTCGCCCGTGTAGGCGCCTTTGGCATGCGCGCTGACATCCTGTGCTCCCCACGAAACGGCGCTGCCTTCCAGAACGGAAGCAGCCTGAGCCAGATATGGAAACGGCACGCACACACCGATTTCGCAGTGTGACGCCGGATCGGCGGCGCGCAAAGCTTCGAGCAGCGCAGCGTTTTCGGCCAGGTTGCCGTGCATCTTCCAATTGCCCAGCACGAGACGGGCGCGGTTTTCAACTGAGGTCATGGCGCAAACGGGTTAAGGGCAACCTGGGCGACAAAACCCAGGTCAAACCCAAGATTGTATCCTGAATAGCTGCAGCTACGCTGAACGCCGTGTTTATTACACAGTCAGGATGATTTTGCCTATGTTTTCGCCGGCCTCCATCATCGCATGGGCGGCCGACGCCTGCTCCAGCGGGAACGTGGCGTGGACTATCGGTTTGATACGACCCTGCTCCAACAGCGGCCAGACGTGCTGACGCAATGACTGCGCGATTGCGCCCTTGAACGCCACCGGACGTGGGCGCAGCGTCGAGCCCGTGACCGTCAAACGCCGCCGCAGAACCTGATTGGCGTCGATCTCGGAACGCGCGCCACCCAACAACGCGATGATCACGATACGCCCATCGTCGGCCAGACACTTCAAGTCGCGGTTAATGTAGTCGCCGGCCACCATGTCGAGAATGACATTGACGCCCACGCCACCAGTCGCCTCGCGCACGACTTCAACGAAATCTTCCGTCTTGTAGTTGATGCCGCGAGCCGCTCCCAAGGCCTCGACCGCCCGGGCGCGTTCGTCGCTGCCCACGGTGGCATACACCGTGTTGCCCATCGCGCGGGCCAGTTGGATCGCCGTGGTCCCAATGCCGCTCGCGCCACCGTGCACCAGCAGGGTTTCGCCAGCTTTGAGCGCGCCGCGGTCGAACACGTTGCTCCAGACTGTGAAATACGTCTCGGGCAAGCCCGCTGCCTCGATCTCCGAGAGGCCTGCGGGAATCGGCAGGCACTGCTCAACCGGCGCCACGCAGTATTCGGCATAGCCGCCGCCCGCGATCAGCGCACAGACCTTGTCGCCAACGGAGAAGCCCCCGGCCGCTGCATCTCCGCCCACGATTTCGCCGGCGACTTCGAGTCCGGGGAGATCGGAGGCTCCGGGAGGCGGCGGGTAGCTTCCCTTGCGCTGAGCCACGTCGGGGCGATTCACGCCGGCCGCCGAGACCTTGATGAGGACCTCGCCAGCGCCCGCCTCAGGCCTGGGCCGCTCGACGGGCACCAGGACCTCGGGGCCGCCAGGCTGGGAAATTTCTACTGCACGCATAGTTCGCCTCCTCGTGTAAATCGATTATTATTGCGCCCTTTACGGAAGATCCAAACCCGCTGAATTCGTCGTCTTTGCACGCGGGACTTCCAGACTGCGGTATCATCCGCAGCGCAGAACGGAAGTGTGGCCGAGTGGTTGAAGGCACCGGTCTTGAAAACCGGCAAGGGTTTGCGCCCTTCGTGGGTTCGAATCCCACCGCTTCCGCCAACTGCACCCATGGCGAAATTGGTAGACGCAAGGGACTTAAAATCCCTCGCCTTCGGGCATCCCGGTTCGATTCCGGGTGGGTGCACCATCATTTCACGCTTCCCTTAGTCTGATTTGCGGACATTCCTGCGCTGCACATCAGGCTTGCCGTTGAGCGCTTCCCAAAATACTCACATCGGGATGGCATGATCGGGGGTCGCATGACGACATTCCCGACCACGAATTTTCTCCGTTACAACCCGGCACCTTGTCGCCAGCAAACGGGCCAACGGGGCCTGTCGCCTCGCGGTAACATGCTTGGCAACTTGTGCTGACCTCCCCCGCATGGACGCTTTTTTCGACCAGATCGGTAAATTCATCCAGACCAACCAGGACTGGGCAGGGCCGATCATATTTTTGCTGACGCTGGGCGAATCGATGCTGATTATCGGCATATTGATTCCCGCCACGGCGCTGCTGCTTTTGACCGGCGGCTTGATTGGCACCGGCACCCTGTCGCCGTGGAGCCCTTTGATCTGGGGAATCGCCGGGGCAATCGTCGGAGACGCGATTTCGTACGCTTTTGGACGGTGGCTGGGGCCGACGATGTTGCGCCGCTGGCCGTTCAGTACACAACGCACCGCCGTAGCGCGGGCGAGACTGTTTTTTTCCCGGTACGGGTTCGCCTCCGTGCTAATGGGGCGTTTCCTCGGCCCGTTTCGTTCGACGGTGCCCACGGTCGCGGGCATCATGGCCATGAAGCACGCGCGCTTTCAGCTGGCTAATGTGATTTCGGCGGTATTGTGGGTGCCGGCCATGCTGGCTCCCGGCTATTTGGCAGCGCGTAGCGTTGGGGCGCTACAGGATACGCAACACGCGGGCCTCATTATCGGTTCCGTCTTGTCCGTCGTCTTTGGCCTCGCGCTGATTGTTATGTTCCTGCGTAAACGACCGCAGGCAGCTCACGGACGCTCGCGCCGGCGCTGATCTGCGCAACCCGGTCAAGGGATCGGGACTTACCCTGATGTGGACCTCGTGCTCCCTAGGGCGCACGCGGAGAAATTTGTTCGCTTTGCCGTTCCGCCAGCGAAATGCTGGAACTCGACGTAGCTTGCTGTTACTCAAGGACAACAAGTCTTTCTAACGGGCGGCGTTGACACTATGAACGACTTTTCACTGCTGAGCGTTTCACGCATCGTGCATATCGCACAGTCGCAAAGCATCGAACAAGCCAGGCGGATGCGGCTAGTCGACAAGATTATCGACGTGCTTGCAGGCGGCATACGCCGAGAGGCGATAGAAAGCTTGTTCGACTGCATCGCCTCCATCAAGGTGAACCCGTGGTACCACGAAGACGACTCCGGACGTCTCAACAATGAAAAGGAAAGGCTGAAAAAATTCCTGCAACTGCGCAGCCTTGCGCCGCAAGAACATCGTCATCAATTCAGATTCGATATCTGGAACCACATCACGGGCGCGGTGGGTTGTAGCTTTCATATTGGCGATGCGGAGATATACCGTAATGATCGCATCTACGGAATCTTCGACGAGGCCGAGATCTGGAAACTGTTTGCGCAAAAGCTGAGGCTGGATCTGGAGGACGCGGTCAATACCTCAGATACCTATGCCACGCTGCGCACGCTGGACGAGGCTGACGCGTTCATATCACGATCCTGGCCGATGAAGCGTATGACGGCAGAACAACGCCGCGCCTTCCCCGGCGAGCAGATGGCGGAGATCTTCAAGGATTTACCATCAGAGACCAAGATGCGCGTGTTGGAAGTCTGCAATGGCGAGTTTGGCAAGCGCATCCGGGGGGTGCTGCGTTTCGCGCACGAGACGCTGATGAAAGCTGCCGAGCAACCGCAATCCGCGCCGCGAGCTGCTATACGCAGTGCGGCCGCACCCAAAACCGTGAGCCTGAGGCAATGGGCGAGCACGGGAGAACGATTATCCAAACCGCTCGCGTTGGAGGCTCTGCTTCATCAATTGCTGGCCGTATGCAGCGCTACGGTCGCGGACGAAACAGCGGCGCAAGGCGTCAACCTCAATTCAGTCGAAGGTGCAAAGCCAACCACCCCGCAAAGTCTGCCAGCCGTGACGCTGATTAATCATCTTCAGCTTACAGAGGCGGAGAGGCGTGCCTTGCATGCGATTGGCGTTCCAGACCCGGTATTGCGGTTGATCTAGGGCACTGTCGTGGTGGCGCTTCCCGCCTATGGCGTCATCGCCGTATGGCGGGAAACGCGCCCTCGCCTGTCACCACCACCTGAGCCGGCTTGTCGCCAAACTTGACCGGCAGAATGGACCCCGGCGCCAAACGCGCTGATGCTTGCGCACTGAACAACTGCGTGACCGATGTATCGAAGTCAGAGGTATTCGCCCTGTGCGGTTGCACACGCAGCGTCAGCGCATACCAATGGCGGTCCCTGCCCTCTTCGGGCGAACCGATACGCTTGGCGGTGAGGATCCGGGCATCACCAGACTCACCGTGATGCCGAATGCGGTGAGCCAGGTCGTTGATCAGGTGGCTGCGTACAACGATTAATATGTGCCCGAGGAGATACAGGGTGAACGCCCAGGACAGATCAGGCGCGTTCGCCGGCGTAGCCAGGTAAATCGCCTGGTACAGATAGGCGACGAGCACGCCGCCGCCTGCCAGCATAAAGCCCACGCCCGCGACCGTGGCCAAGCGATAAAGCATCATGGTTCAACTCACGTCGCAATCGCCGTCGCATCAAGCCGTCAGCAGAACCACTTTTTTCTGCCCGGGCTTGAGAAAGCATCCTAGCGTGTTCCAAAGATTCTGCAGCGCAAGACATAGCCAGCGAATCACCACGCCACCACTGGCCACCACGGTGGCCGCGAAAAGCGCGATCGTGGTGCCCAACATAAACAAGGTACCCGAAGCAAGCCCCAGAACCCCGGAAGGCAGATCGATGGTCAAGGGCGCCACCGACCATATGTTGTGGGCAGGCCGATTCTTGATAAAGACATTGGTGGTGGGCAGCTTCATCAAGTTGAGCATATCGTTCTTGGAAACGCCCGTCATATACGGCCCGAGTCCCGGGCTCTTGCCACTGTCCATGCTGCTCCATAGAGGCATGATGTTCTCCTTAAGGCGATGATGCGCTTCGTAACTCGGCCTCGAACAACTCGTCGTCGCGCTCGATGGCACCGGGACGGGTTTTGATCGAATCCGAGTCGGTTAACAAGCGATGAAATTTGGTGCGGTTCAAGGTAACGCCCTCAAGTCCGCATTGATGCAAGCGTGAGTAGGAAAAATCGGCAAACGCCAGACTTGCTCCGCCGAACTCGCAGCGCTCGAACGAGGCTTTCTGGATCGCGGCGAGATTCAGGCTCGCGTGGGCGAACCCCGACCGCACGACGACCGCGCCATTCCAGATACCTTGATCATAGACACCATGGTCGAAACAACACTCCTCGATCTCGGCGTTGATGAATAGCGTGTTCGGGACGTCAGCCCGCGCGAAATTCACCCGCCTCAGTTTGCTATCGCTGAAATTGCAGGCGGCCATGCGCGCATCCGAAAAGTCGACGTCTTCCAGCGTCGCCTCGTTAAACTGCGAACCCGTTAGATCCTGCGCGCGAAACTGTCGGCCTTTAACGCAACATCCGGAGAACACGGCATCGCGCAGCAAGGCGGCATCGAAGGACACTCTGGACACATCCAACTCGTAGAACACCGCATTGCTGAGGTCGCACTCGCTAAAATCCGCGTCGGCCAACCGGCTGTCCGTGATGTTCGCGCCAGCCAGGTTGGCGCCTCGCAGCGAGGCTTCTTGCAGGTCGCATTCCGTCAGATCCAGCTGTGCGGCTACACAGTGGGAAACGGTGGCCTGCCGCAAATCGCAGCCATTGAACGACGCCTCCGTCAGATCGCAGTCGCTGAGCATCAGGTGCGCCAACTTGCAGCGTTGAAAGCGTGATCGGGAAAAGTCCGTGCCCTGCGCGGACATCCGCGAAAAATCGCATTCCACGAAAAGGCAGTCGTTGAATTTGCTCGCGATCAGACGCGCATCGGAGAAATTCACCGCGTTAAACATCATCCCGGTCAGCGTGTCGCCCTCGAAGGAAACCCCCGCGAGATCGAGATCGCGGATGAGCTCGAGCGTATCGGATTTACTTAATACAAACTCCTTACTCATGATTCACGTCCATCCATCCGATGACCGCCATCATGAAACGGCGCCAATCGAGTGCGGTGCACATAGGCGCGGTCCGTGCGTGTGGAGGCATCAAGCACGGTCTCGCTCATATCGGCACGGAAAAGATTGCAGTCAGATAAATTGGCGCCGATAAACCGGGCTTTCTGGAAAGACCCGTGCATCAGGTTGCTGCCTGACAAATCCGCCATATCGAGGTTCGCGCGTATGAACATGGCCTGTGGCGTCTTGATCCGACGCAAGCGGCATCGCTGCAGATTCGCGAGCGACAGGTCAGTCTGCTCAAACACCGACTCCGAAAAATCCACATTGACGAAAGACACCTCGCGCAGCATCGACTGACGAAAGTGATTGCGCGTGAGCTCGCAATCGTTAAATGAAACATCCTCATAAAACGACGTTTTCGTAATCTCACACTCCGTGATTGCCACTTGGGCAAAGGCACTGTTCATATGCGCCGCGCTCAGCATCTTCGTACGATGTATCGCCACATCGTTCAGCGATGAATCGTTGAAATTGCTTTTTTGCAGCAGGCTGCCGTTGAACTCGCACTGTTCGATCTTGCACTCCTGAAACGACACGTTCACGAGTCGCGCGCCGTCGAAAACGGTTTCCGCAAAAAGGTTCTTCTTAAAATCAAAGTTCTCGATCGACGCGTGGATAAAGCGGCATTGCCGGAAAACCGTCAGCCCCTCGGAAATGAGCCCGCGCAGCGACACCCCTTCCATCGAGACACCGTCAAACGTCGCTTCGCTGATGTTGCAGTCGCGCAGCTCAACATCATCCATGCGGCAATCGGCGAATGTGGCGCGAGCAAGTACGGTGTGATCAAACTTGGCGCCCGTCAGATTGGCGCCCGTAAAGTCCGCGTTTTCCAGCCACGTCTCTGTGAAATCGGCGCCCGAGAAGTCCATGCCTCGCAGGTCGGCGCCCGTGAGATTCATCTTGCTCAGATTCTT
Organism: Bordetella sp. 02P26C-1; assembly: GCF_009763255.1. Lineage (GTDB taxonomy): Bacteria > Pseudomonadota > Gammaproteobacteria > Burkholderiales > Burkholderiaceae_B > Bordetella_A. The sequence goes on from NZ_WSJB01000003.1 coordinate 55,748, forward strand.
TCCCAAGCGATAACGCTGCTCGGCACGTTGACGCAACACGTGGGCGCGATGATCTCCGACACGCGCCACGCCTTCCTGGAAATGGACCGAGTACAGATAGACCTTGTTGAGTGAACGTCTCGTGGTTGCCGCTGCTTGACTAAGCGTATCCATGCCCCGGCCCTTCGGCGACTCGCGCAACACGGCGCGGGTTGCTTCACGCTGCCGCGCGGTCTTCAGCACTTGCTGAAATGCCTCGGCGCTAGGCGGCCCGCTCACGGGCAGCTTAGGCATGTCGTTGCGTCCGCTCTGAAAATCCAAGCTCCGATAGATATCCGCGGTCGCTTGCTCTTGCCGGGTCGGCACGGCATCGGAGCCCGACGCGGCGGCGAACGCCTCGTCGCGTTGTTTCGCCAGCTCCTGCATCGCCTCGGCCTGCAACTTGTCGTGCTGTGCCACCATCTCGGGCAAATCGGCCAAGGTGACGGGCTTGATGGGACCGACGAATTTCCCTTCAGGGTACCCTTGGCGTTCCTCCGACATGCGCGTCATCTTGGACAGCATGGCATGGTCGTCGGCGGCAAACCGCTCTATCCACGGCGCGAGCATGTCGCCCGGCATGAGCTGCTCGTCCCGAAACACGTGTAATGCGGCTTGCTGCAGATCGCATCGGTCCCGCATCACGCGCGCATAATCCTCGAGCGCGCGCGGCGCGTCGCATTTTTCCATCGCGGCCATGATCACATCGACGTCGTACGCGTCGTCGGTAGCGATCTCGATATGACCGTGAAAGAGCAACAGGTAGCTGCTGCGATGAGGAACGAACCACACCGTGGTGGGCTTAAGGCGAATCTCATCGATCGCATCCTGCACACCACGGCGTTTGATAAAACAGCGCGCCCGCACCGCAGGCAGCTCGCCAGACCAGCATTGGCGTTCGGGATGCATATTCCACATCTCGAACGTCTCGTCCATCCTCAACGCGTCGCGGTCCTGCCAGATTTGGTCTTCAGGTGCGGCGTTAAAGGCGGAGAACTGCATGTTGTCGAAAAACCCAATGCCCACGCGTTCTATCCAAGCTTGATCGCAGCTGCCCATTTTTTCCAAGCGCTGCGGCCAATCCATCCGGATCTGCCCAAGATTAAACGGTGGGACGCGCTGTCCTTTACGATGAATGCGCGCAAGCGGCGTTTCTAGATTGGGGAGACGAATCGCCGACAAACCATTTACCTCGATGGGATCCAGGCCGGTACCCAGCGGGTTGAGTTCGAAGTCGCTGCCGCCAAACGCATTGCTCCACGTCAGCGGCATTTGCTCGAATGGCTGCGCCTTCGTGATCTCGTCGCCATTCCAGTACCGCTCGCCGAACACCAGGCCTTCCTTGACCTTGTCCGCGACCCGCGCGCGCACCATGCAGCAGGTCTTATCCTTCTGGTGCGCGGTATAGGCATAGCCGCTGACCAAAAATTCCGGATGCGGCTTGGGCATGATGCTGTCGAACATCTCGTCGCAGTCCAGCTCGGGCAGCACCTCGTGCAGCAGCGTGTATTCAGGCAGAAACCGAGGCTGATCATCGACGTGCTCAACCAAGGCTGCGATCGTGACGGCCAGATACGTCCCGTCGCGCCAACGATAGGGACGCGGCATGACCATCAGACGTAGCGGTTTGATTGTCTTCATGTTCAGCTAAAGTTCGTGCGACCGCGAGCGTGGATGCCGACCAGGAATTTATCTTTCCGTTTGCGGATATCCTCGTCTGTCAGGTTTGTTTTGGTCGTGCCGAGTAATGCCACGTAGAAGTCCGCAGCGAAGGCCACTTCCTTCACGGCGGCAAGCGAAATGATCTTGCGAGAATAGATGGCAGTGCTCAACGGCGTCACGCTAAATCCCACCAAGGTCGTGAAAACGGGGGCTGGCGCTTCCATGGTGTAGCCTTTGATATAAAGCCCTGCCGACCACTCGCGCTCGCTCACGTCCGTTTTCGCCTCGGCCCGGTATTCCTCGCACTCGATATGAAGCTGGCCGGCAGTAGTCTGGATAAAACTCCCGCCCATGGTCCAGTCCGTTTTGAGACTAACCTGTTTGTCTTCGCGACCGAGGTAGGTTTCGTACACCATCCCTTGCACGAGCGCTTTGAGATAGCCGAAAATTTCAATACCGGGGCCACCGGCGGGGTTGCTGCTGACGGCAGCCGAAACCGCCGTCGCCGCGCCCGCATAGGCAGCCATCTGAGGCGATGCACCGCTGCTTAATGCGTCGCTTGCCGCCGCTTCGGCCGTGGCACGGTCCGCCCCCGCATCCTGCGCCGCGTTTCCCGCCGCGGTAGTCGCCAGCTGCCGCTCTTGTTCTGCCGTCAGGCCGCTTTGGCTTTCGACGTAGGCTTTCGCCTGGTTTGCCGCGACACGCGGGTCTGAAACCGCCGTGCCGACCAGCCCCTGAGCCAGATAAGGAACATCCATGCCGGGACGAGATGCCAGCTGGTCGGCTGCGGCTTCCACCGCCGACTGTGTCACCGTGTCTACGCCATAGCGTTGCAAGATGGGAGACAGCTTGGTCGATAACGGGACGCCGTCGGCAAAATCCAAGCGCGCGACTTCCTCCACCGCGCGAGCCGCATTCGAGTTGGGAATGACATTGAAAGGTCCACTCATGGCGCCTCCTCCCTAGCCGAGGAAATGGCGGCCGGACGTGAGGGTTTCCCGGATCATCACGTAGGCCTCCAATGCCGTCATACGGTCGTCGTGTTTTGAAATTTTGGATCTGGTCTTCGCGAGATCGGAGTCGTAGATCGCCAGATACACGCGCAGCCCCGACAGGGATACAGAGCCGCCACCGGCCAAATGTTGTTCCTTGCCATACTGCGTTGTCCACCCATAGCCGCTGACGGTGAGCGGCGTCCAAGACACATAGCTGCCGCCGTATATCCCCTTGGCTTCGCCAGGATGGGCACGCACCACTTCGCTCACGCCTTTCGTTTTGATCTCATCGGCTTCGATATGCAGTTTTTGCCCGTTCATCTTGTATGTCGTCGTGCTCAGATGCGAATGAATCGCCGAGCCGGTGACCCGCATTGTCTCGGTGTTTTTGAAGAAGTATTCCGCATCGCCATGCACCAGCATGTTGAAATAACCGAAGATGGAAAAGGAGCCAGCTTCAGGCATCGCTTGCGCCAACACCGAGACCACGGCTGCGGCCGCTGCCTGACTGGCCGTTGCACCGCGCGCAAGATATTGATCCACCGCTTGCTGTAGTGCCTGCGACGACTGCGTATCTGTGACGCCGGAAGCTTGCAAAACGGCATTAGCTTCTTCATAGGCAATAGCGCTGTGTGCGGCTTCGGAACCTGGCGCGCCTTGCTGCCGCAATCGCGCATCCACACGTGCGGCTGCCTGACTGGCCGCGAGATTCGGGTCCGCCAACGTAGTGCCGACGATATTCTCGGCGATCAGCCCCGCGCCCCCCGGGTCCTGCTGAGCCAGCACTGCCGCGCTGCGGCTGGCGGCCGCGGCCGTGACGGGATCGCCACCGTACTGCACGATTTTGGCCTTGACCGCCTGCTCCAGGGCACTGGGGTCGATGTCGGGATTCCCCCGCACAAACTGCCCTATCTCATCGACGGCTTGCGCCGCCCTCGACCCCTCCAGTACCCGAGGAATATTTGTATAAGGCTCTGTCATGCGTGTCTCATGGCTCCGACGCGTTACCCGTCCCACTAGATGAAGATAAGAAGTATCGACGCCGCCATAAAGCAGACGTTGGACTTCCTCGTCATGGCATCGGAGTTTTCGTAAGTGAATGCTTGAATCCCATCGCGCGTGAGTCCGCGGGTCGTCATCTTGAAGGCCGCGCCCACCTTGACGGGCGCCATGTGGATGTTCACACCCGCGACCGCCGCATTCAGTCCAAAAAGGCTGTGATAGTCATCTGTCGTCGTGGTGGTAGACGAAAGCCCGAGCGTTGCCGAAAAGATCGAACGTGACGAGCTCTTGCTCTCCGACACCTTGTTGATCTCAAGCGATGTCGGCTCGATCAATATCGTGTCGGCCGTCAGGCGCACGTTGGTAGCCTTGATCTTGACATCGCCTTGATGCGTATAGGTGGTAGGCCCCTTGGTCGTTTTGATCTGCGAGCTTTGAAACGTCAGATCGACATAGTCGTGGACGGTCACCTTCAAGCGTCCATGGATGTCCAGGCCCGCGGGTAATAGCTGACCGCCGGCGGCTGCATTCGCAATGGCAAGCTCAGCCTGTGCGGCGATTGGGGCTGGCACACCGGCCGCGCCCATACTTTCTGCTGCCTCTTGCATCACGGTCTCGGTAGTCGCGAGCTCGTCGGCCGATAGCCCCTGTTGCGGCAGGTCGGTATAGGCTTTGACGTCGTCCACGGGCGGCACACCAGGATCCGCCGTGTGCTGTCGCTTCAACAGATCCCGAGCCTGATCTTGAATTCCACTCCTGGCGGATATCGCGTCCTGATGTGCACCCGCGCCCGCCAACGTGGCAGACGTCTCGGGATCCATGCCCTGTTCCAGATACCCGCGCGCGCGCTGGGCAGCCTGATTACCAATCACGGGATCTCCCCCCGCACCGCGCTGCGCCTGACGCGCCACCACGTCGGCGACCTGAGAGGGATCGGGGTTTGGACCTAGCGCATCGAGGTCGTTGCGGACACCTTGTTCAATGGTATCGATCAGATCATCGGACATGACGCTCCCTGGGGCCGGCTAACCACTCAGCCCACATTACCGAAGATAGTTTTCTTGAAGTCCCCGATCTGTACGGAGCCAAACGCGCCCACGAGATAGTGACCCACGGCGCCGATCTCGGTATTCGCCTGCGCGCCGATCCGAGAGGTTGTCACGGTCCCCGTGGTGGAGGTGATGACGTTGCCCGTGGTGTTCTCCATGACCTGTCCGACCGTTTCAGCGGAGTAGTCCTTGCGGTTGACCGTAGTGGGACCATTGAGTGTCACGTTGGTCTCATCGGCGATTTCGACCGTCAGCGTCTTGGCCTTGATGCTGTAGTTGCCTCCCACTTCGAGGGAGTAGTCGCACCCCACCACATGACTATGATTGTTGTTCACCTCGTGACACATGTCTTTCTGTGCGCGCTGATGCACCAACTCCGCGCCCAGCGTGTCATCGAAGATCATCATGTTGCACATGGTCGGATCGCCATATACCGACTGACTGCGGAAACCACTTTGCGTGGCGCAGGCGGGCAGCTCGACCGGCGGCATATTGTTGGCGTTGTAGACGCGGCCCAGCACGATAGGTCGGTCGGGGCAGCCACCGATAAAGTCGACCACCACTTCGTCATTGATACGCGGCAATTGCAGTCCGCCGAAACCGCCGCCCGCCCAAGGGCTGGATACGCGTACCCAGCACGAACTGCTTTCATTGCGTTGGCCGTATCGGTCCCAGTGAAACTGCACCTTGATACGGCCGTATTTATCGGTCCAGATCTCTTTACCCGCGGGGCCCACGACACGAGCCGTTTGCGGGCCATGCGTGCGAGGAATAGGTGTCACGCGTGGGGCGCGATACTGGACGTTCGATGGCAGCGCGGAAAACGACGCTTCGTAGAACTCCTCCAGTCCTGAGTCCGTTGAATAGCCGCCCACGCTCATGCGGTAGTTGACCGACACGACAAGGTACTCGCGATTCTCGGCCTTGCGCGGGTGATTGCGCAGCGTAAACAGCGCGCCGGGCGCAAGACCTCGCGCATTGGACAATCCCATGCTTTGCTCTTGCGTGCTTTGCAGCTCCTCCAGACGGATGCGCGCATATTGTTCGCCGTGCTGCGCCTCCTGAAAACCGCCCTGCCATTCGAAAACCTCGAGATTTCCAGGCTCGGATCCGCCTTTGCGTCGCGACATCGCGTCCAGGCTCGCACCCGGTTTGGTGAAGTCATAGTCCACGGTGGCGTAGCCATCGGGGGTGACCTGTGCTGCGACCTCCCACATCGACACGTATTCCTCTTTTGGCGTCGTGACGCGGTCGGGGCCGAAATAGGGAATGGTTTCATAGCCCGGCACCGGCGCGTGCGAGGCGATGTCGTCGGTCATCACCAGCGTGTGCTGGTCACGTTCATGCTTGAAGTAGTAATAAATCCCCTCGTGCTCCATCAAGCGGCTGACGAACGCGAAGTCCGTCTCCTGATACTGCACGCAGTACTCCCAGGACCGATAGCTGCCGGTGAGTTTGAGCTCGAATGGATAGCCATATTCTCCCAGCACTTCCTTGATGATGTCGGGCACCGTTTTCTGCTGAAAGATCTTGTTGTCCGAAGTCTGGGTTAAATACCAGAGCCAAGGGCGCACCGTGGCGCGATAGATATAGTGGCGCGATACGCTGTTCTCGCGGCCCACCATCACGCAGCGCGTGACCTGTCCGCTCAGATAGCGCGGCGACGACGTGGTCGCCAGCTCCAGGGTCAACGGTTTGCCTAGCAGTGCCCGCAGATCCAGATTGAAGTTATCCGCCAGCAGCTCGACTTCGAATTCGAACAGTTGCGACAGACCCTCGTGTCCCGTCATCTGGCGAAACTTCAGGCCTGGAATCGCAGTGTGCGCGATGATAGGACGGGTTTGCAGCAAGCTAGGAATATCCACGGGATTCTCCATATACGATCTGCGACCGTTCTCTCGGTGGAGTGCTTGACGGCCTTTCGTACAGGGGCGTTCGATGCTCACGCCCGGGCCCGCAGCGGGGCCGACTATCGAAAACTACTGGAAGAGTAATAGCGAGTCATTGCGGTTTTCCCTAACGATTCGCCCAATCTATGACGATCTGAAACGCTGGCACGCTGATGCAACGGGCGCACGCGCATGCGGGCTACCTCTTGTTACTACAATCTAGGCCCACGTTCCTGTTACAGTGACGTCCGCTTCCATCCGCGCTGCGCCAATGGCTTACTCCGTCGTGTCCACTGTCACCCCCGTTTCCCCGCCCTTTGTTGTGTTGGACGCTTGCGTCCTGATGTCGGGGATCGTGCGGCGATTGATGCTAAGTCTGGCCACGCATGCGGTATATCAGCCGGTATGGAGTGAACGCATTGGCAGCGAGTGGCGGCGCAACGCTGCCCGTTTGTGGGATATCCCGCAAGACGTGCTCGAAGCCCAGTGGGCCGACATGAACGGACAGTTTCCCGCTGCATCGCAGGCGGATCTGCAGCCTTACGAGTCGGTGTTGCGTTACAGCGACCCGAAAGATTTCCACGTGATTGCCGCCGGCCTTGCCTGTCGCGCGCGTTGCGGTCTTCAAATACCGCCGCGGGTGATCGTGGCCACGTGGAATCTAAAGGACTTCAATCGTTCAGAGCTGCGCCGACAGGGCCTGGAGGTCTTTAATCCCGACCGCTTGCTGGCGCAATGGTGGGAGGCGAACCCGGACCAGCTACGCGCATCGCTACGTGCTGTACCAGACGACTACGTCGCGCTGGGACGCGATCCCGAGCCGCTTGAGGCAACGTTGCACCGCGAGCGGCTATATCGACTCAAGTCCCTCGTCGGACGTGACGGTCTATAGCGACAGACGCGCTCACTGATTGTGATTACTGGCGGCAAAGCCCGCCGCATTCAAAATGTCGATGACTTCCTGAATGTGCTCGGGACCCCGTGTTTGCAGCACAAAATCGACTTCGACATTGCGCACTGGCAGTGCGGTAAACGCCCGCTGATGGTGGACCTCGGTAATATTGGCCTGTGCATCCGCGATGAGCTTGGTGGCATGAGCAAGCGCGCCCGGCAAGTCCCGCAGATCCACGCGGATGCGTGCCAGACGACCCGCGCGCACCATGCCGCGCTCGATCAACTCGCCCAACATCAACGGGTCAATGTTGCCGCCCGTCAGGACCAACGCCACGCGCTTGCCACGGAAACGATTGCCGCCCTGCGCCTGATCATGCAGCAGTGCCGCCAGACCCGCCGCGCCCGCACCCTCGACGACCGTTTTTTCGATCTCTAGTAGCACCACAATCGCGTGCTCGATATCGCTTTCGCTGACAAGCTCAATGCGATCGACCAGGCGCCGCACAATCTCCTGAGTCAGTACGCCAGGGGTTTTCACCGCAATGCCTTCGGCAATCGTATAGTTGCCGGGCGTCATGTTGACTTGATTCACCGCCGCATACATGGCCGGAAACCGTTCCGTCTGAACCCCCACGATCTCAATGCCGGGTTTGATCGCGCGCGCGGCCGTGGCGATGCCGCCAATGAGACCACCACCACCGATGGCTATCACCATCGCATCCAGATCGGGCTGGTCCTCCAGCATCTCTAGCGCCAGCGTGCCCTGCCCGGCAATCACGGCCGCATCATCATAGGGATGGATCATGATGAGGCCCCGTTCGCGCACAAGCTGGTAGCCATGCGCCTGTGCATCGTCAAAGGTGTCGCCATGCAGCACGACCTCCGCGCCGAAGCGTCGGGTATTGGCGACCTTAACGGTGGGCGTAAAACGCGGCATGACGATGACCGCGGGCACGCCCATGCGCTGCGCGTGATAGGCCACGCCCTGCGCGTGATTGCCCGCGGACACCGCGATCACCCCCTGAGCACGCTCGTCGGGCGTGAGCGCCAGCATCCGATTAAGCGCGCCACGTTCTTTGAATGAGGCGGTGAACTGCAGGTTCTCGAACTTCAGCCAAATCTCCGCGCCCAGCATGTCCGAGAGCGTGCGCGAATGGGTAAAGGGGGTCTTGAGCACCTGGCCATGTAGACGGGCGCGGGCAGCTTCGATAGCGGCGAGATCGATCACGATAGAGTCCAAAAATCCATCAGCCGCACACGCAACGGGGGATACAACGCACGAGCGTCGTAGCGGCAGCGGCCGAGCCCGCGTTATGCGAGCCGAAAACGTAAGGAGTGTAAATCTTCAGCGTACCGGCAGGAAATTGAAAAAGAGCAGCCCTTGCGCGTAGTTAATACCCACGCGACGGCTGTTTTCTCCCAACAGATTGGCAATCAGATCCAGCCGTCCGATGATTTCGCCAAACTCGCGCTCGAAACTCAGGTTCGTGACCTGCGGGGAGATCTCGTTGGCGTATAACAGAGGCTGGCCTGCCGCGTCACGCCGCGTACTCAACAGCCACGCGGCCGCCTCGACGTTACGTGCCGCGTTATAGATACGTTGCCCGCTCAGCACATCGGAGACATAGATGCGCGTTTTGTCGTTATGCGCGGCGATCAGAGTGTCTGCAAGACCATAGATAAACGCGGCCACCCGGTCGCGCGTATAGGCTGGGTCCAGCGAGACTGCCAGAATCTGAATGTCGCGCAGCCCATGCAGGTCTGTCGGCGGACGTCGCGTTTCGATCAGCTGCCGCACGCGTTGCACGGCAGCCTCCTGGCTGGCCGCACCGGACTTGCGCCATTCACGCGGATTGCGACGATAAAGCTTATCCAACAGGATATAGAGGCTATCGAGGTTGTCGCGGATCCCGATGGTAACCGTGCGATTGAAGTCCGTCTGCGCGAACTGATCCATCGACATGTCTTCGCTTTGCGGACCAACGGCTGGCTCTTGGGTGAACGAACAGCCGGCCGCGCCAAGCAGTAATACGCTGGCGCCGATACGCGTCACCCACCTGCGATACCTCATGCCTGCACGATTCCTGTCTGTAGCACTAGCGGGCTCCGTTATGGTCCGCGCCCACGGCGCACATGGAATGTACCGTAAACCAAACAAAAACGGCACCTTGCGGTGCCGTTCCTGTTCAATCATTGCAAAGCTTATTCAGCTTTGGGCGCGGCTTCGCCAGCGCCAGCCTCACCTGCGGGCTGCTGCTGCTCGATACCGCCGATGGCCTTGGCGGACAGACGCAGACGGCCCTTGTCATCGGCTTCGATGACCTTGACGCGCACGTGTTGACCGACCTTCAGCACATCGTTGATGTTGGCGATGCGATAGTTGGCGATTTCCGAGATGTGCAGCAGACCATCGCGGCCCGGCAGCACTTGCACGATCGCGCCGAAATCCAACAGACGCAGCACCGAGCCTTCGTAGACCTGGCCGACTTCGACATCCGCAGTCAGTTCGACGATGCGGCGCTCGGCTTCGCGGGCTTGAGCCTCGTCCACGCTGGAGATCACGATCGTGCCATCGTCGGAGATGTCGATTTGCGTACCGGTTTCTTCGGTCAGCGCACGGATGGTGGCGCCGCCCTTGCCGATCACGTCACGGATCTTCTCGGGGTTGATCTTGATCGTCAGCATGCGCGGAGCGAAAGCCGACAGCTCACCACGCGAGCCTTGCAGGGCTTCACGCATCTTTTCCAGGATGTGCAGACGGCCTTCGCGGGCTTGAGCCAGCGCGACCTGCATGATTTCCTTGGTGATGCCTTGGATCTTGATGTCCATCTGCAGCGCGGTGATGCCGTTTTCGGTACCCGCCACCTTGAAGTCCATATCGCCGAGGTGATCTTCATCGCCCAGGATATCGGTCAGCACGGCGAACTTGCCGTCGTCAAGGATCAGGCCCATGGCCACACCCGCCACGTGATCTTGCAGCGGCACACCGGCGTCCATCATGGCCAGCGAACCACCGCACACCGATGCCATCGACGAGGAACCGTTGGATTCGGTGATTTCCGACACCAGACGGATGGTGTATTGGAAATCTTCGTGGGGCGGCAGCAGCGAGACGAGTGCGCGCTTAGCCAGACGGCCGTGGCCGATTTCACGGCGCTTGGGCACACCGATACGGCCGGTTTCACCGGTCGCGAACGGAGGCATGTTGTAGTGCAGCATGAAGCGGTCACGGTACTCGCCCATGAGCGCGTCGATGATTTGCTCGTCCTGCTTGGTACCCAGGGTCGCGACGACCAGCGCCTGCGTTTCACCACGGGTGAACAAGGCGCTACCGTGAGCGCGCGGCAGCACGCCCAGGCGCACGCTGATCGGGCGCACGGTGCGCGTGTCGCGACCGTCGATACGCGGCTCACCGTTCAAGATCTGACCACGCACGATGCGGGCTTCCAGATCGAACAGGATGTTGTCGACTTCGACCGAATCCGGTTTGTCCTGACCGGCGGCGGCAGCCTGCTCGGCCACGGTCGCGTGCACCTGCGCATAGACTTCGCGCAGTTGCGTGGTGCGAGCCTGCTTTTGGCGAACTTGGTAGGCGGCGACCAGGCCATCCTGCGCGGCAGCGGTGACGGCAGCGATCAGGGCTTCGTTCTTGGCCGCGGGCTGCCAATCCCAGTCAGGCTTGCCGGCGTCACGCACGAGGTCGTGAATCGCGTTGATAGCGGCCTGCATTTGTTCGTGACCGAACACCACGCCACCCAGCATGATGTCTTCGGACAGTTGCTGCGCTTCGGATTCGACCATCAGCACGGCGTTTTCGGTACCGGCCACCACCAGGTCCATCTTGGACGTCTTCAGCTGCGAAGCGGTGGGGTTGAGCACGTACTGGTCATTGATATAGGCCACGCGCGCGGCGCCGATCGGACCATTGAACGGAATACCCGAAATCGCCAACGCGGCGGAGGCGCCGATCATGGCGGGGATATCGGGATCGATTTCCGGGTTGACCGACAGCGTGTGCAGCACAACCTGGACTTCGTTGTAGAAGCCTTCGGGGAACAGCGGACGCAGGGGACGATCGATCAGGCGCGAGGTCAGGGTTTCTTTTTCCGACGGCTTGCCTTCGCGCTTGAAGAACCCACCCGGGATACGGCCCGCGGCGTAGGTTTTTTCGATGTAATCGACGGTCAGGGGGAAGAAGGTTTGGCCAGGCTTGGCATTTTTCGCGGCCACAACGGTGGCCAATACCACCGTATCGTCGACGGACACCACCACGGCGCCGGAGGCCTGACGGGCGATCTCGCCGGTTTCCAGTACGACCGTATGCTGGCCGTATTGGAACGACTTAGTCACTTTATTGAACATGACGAGAATTCCTTACAAATGAAAAACCGTGGCCGCTGCGACGATTGCCGCAACGACCACGGTTGTGTCATGGGGAGCCAGCCCCGCCGATCACTTACGCAGACCGAGTTTTTCGATCAGAGCGCGGTACGAATCGGGGTTGCGACCCTTGAGGTAGTCGAGCAGTTTGCGGCGACGGCTGACCATGCGCAGCAGACCGCGGCGCGAGTGGTGATCCTTCATGTGTTCTTTGAAGTGACCGGTCAGTTCGTTGATACGGGCGGTCAGCAGAGCCACTTGGACTTCGGGGGAACCGGTATCGCCTTGGGCGCGTTGAAACTGAGCGACGATGTCGGCTTTTTTGATGTCAGCTACGGACATGGAATGACCTCTTCGGACTTGCGGTGGGGCCGAGGTGCCCAACCGTGGGTTGATAAACGACAAAAAGCTGCCCGCGCCTTCGAGCGCGAATACGACGTTTTGTACAACTTCTTGACGTGCGTTCGATATTAAATTGCCCGACCATGCGCGACAGCCGGGCAAATAACGAAAGCGATTATAGCCGATTCGCGGGATTTGCCTATAAAGCCACGTGCGAACGTCTCGAGGGGCGAGATTTGCGGCTTTGGCGAGCGACGGTCGCGCTCCGCCCGCACGGAAACTGCACGCGCGGGTACAGACCCGTTAGAATTGCCCATAGGGTGCGACGGTGCCCAAGAGAGCATCTATCGCCCCCGATTGAAAGCCGTTCACAGGAGCATGCTATGCGGGGTTTCGCCCGTCGTCTGGCCAGATTAACGATATCTTTGAGCGCCGTGGGCGCGCTCCTCGCCTGCGCCAATCCCACCCAGATCGCTCCCGGCACGCCTTTTAATCAGGTCGAGGCTCAGATGGGGCAGCCGAATTTTGAATGCGTCAGACCAGACGGCACGCGACGGGTGATCTGGACGATGCAGCCTGCCGGGCAATTTGCCTGGGGCGCGGATGTACTGCCCGACGGCCGCATCGATCAAATGCAGTCCATCCTGACCGATGCCTATTTCAAGCGAATATCCTTGGGCTGGACCGCCGACCAAGTCCGTTGCGAATTCGGGCCGCCCGCAAACATCTCCGGTGTGGGCCTGCCCAGCGTGCGCGAGACTGTCTGGGCGTACCGCTACAAGCAATCGGGCGTCTGGAATTCGTTGATGTATGTCTACATGGGCCGCGATGGTAACCATGTGACGCGCTTTCATCCCGGGCCGGATCCGGAGTATGACGAAGACCGCCTCTGGCGGTAGTAAAGCCTGAATGTAACAAGGGCGCCCGCGTCATACGCCAGGCGCCCTGATCAGGCCAATCTCCCGGTGGGATTAGTCACTACCAGCACGACGATCATGCTGGAATTTCCTGGCGCGGTTCCAGCGCCACAGCATGACGACCCAGCCGGATAGGCCATACAAGACAAACAGGCCAAATAAGACAACCGGAGGATCGCTGGACACGAAAACAAACACAGCGACCACCAACAAAATGCCCCAGAACGGCACACTGCGCCCGAGCGCAAAGCTCTTGCCGCTATAGAACGACGCGTTCGAGACCATGCTCACGCCGGCATACATGGTCAGGATAAACGCCACCCAGACGATCACGCCCTCGGACATGGGCAACTTGTTATCGATCGCCAGCCAGACAAACCCCGCCACCAGCGCTGCCGCGGCCGGGCTGGGCAAGCCCTGAAAATAGCGTTTATCGACAACACCAATATTGGTATTGAAGCGTGCCAGACGCAGCGCGGCGCCTGCGACATAGACGAAAGCGGCAAGCCAGCCCCAGCGCCCCAGATCGTGCAGCGCCCACTCGTACATGACCAACGCGGGCGCAACGCCGAACGAGGTCATATCCGAGAGCGAATCATATTGCTCCCCGAAGGCCGACTGGGTATTGGTCAGCCGCGCCACGCGGCCGTCCATCCCGTCGAGCACCATCGCCACGAAAATCGCGATGGCGGCCGTTTCGAATCGATCGTTCATCGCCTGCACGACCGCGTAAAACCCGGCAAACAGCGCAGCCGTGGTAAAGGCGTTGGGCAGCAAATAAATGCTGCGATGGCGATTCTCAGAATCTCGCATGGAAAAGTTGGGCATATTCACACAATGTGGCAGCGGACAACCGAAAGATTAACTCATCCTGCCCGAAAAGACCTGCACCGGCGCCGCCGGGCGAAAAAAATGCGGCACCCTCCCTCGGGAGGATGCCGCATGTTGCGTGCCTTGCCCCGAAAGGCCCGGCACGACGGTCGTCATGCTTAGTTCTTGGACTTGTCGACCAGCTTGTTAGCGGCGATCCAAGGCATCATGGCGCGCAGCTTGCCGCCGACTTGTTCGATCTGCGACTCGGCGTTGATACGGCGACGCGAGGTCAGGGTCGGGGCGCCAGCGGCGTTTTCCAGGATGAACTTCTTGGCGTACTCGCCGGTCTGGATGTCGGCCAGCACCTGACGCATGGCCTGACGGGTCTGGTCGGTGATGATCTTCGGACCGGTCTCGTATTCGCCGAATTCGGCGTTGTTCGAGATCGAGTAGTTCATGTTGGCGATGCCGCCTTCGTAGATCAGGTCCACGATCAGCTTGAGCTCGTGCAAGCACTCGAAGTAGGCCATCTCGGGAGCGTAGCCGGCTTCGACCAGGGTTTCAAAGCCTGCCTTGATCAGTTCAACGGCGCCACCGCACAGAACGGCCTGTTCACCGAACAGATCGGTTTCGGTTTCTTCGCGGAAGTTGGTTTCGATGATGCCGGCACGGCCGCCACCGTTGGCGCTGGCGTACGACAGGGCGACGTCACGGGCCGAGCCCGACTTGTCCTGGTACACAGCCACCAGGTGAGGCACGCCGCCGCCTTGGGCGTAGGTACCACGCACGGTGTGACCCGGAGCCTTGGGGGCAACCATGATGACGTCGATGTCGTCACGGGGCACGACTTGACCGTAGTGCACGTTAAAACCGTGCGCGAAGGCCAGAGCGGCGCCTGCCTTGATGTTGGCGTGCACTTCGTCACGGTAGACGGCGGCGATGTTCTCGTCGGGCAAGAGCATCATCACAACGTCGGCGGCCTTGACGGCTTCGGCGACTTCTTTGACTTCCAGGCCGGCGTTGGCGGCCTTGTTCCACGAAGCTCCGCCCTTGCGCAGACCGACGATGACCTTCACGCCCGAATCGTGCAGGTTCAGCGCGTGCGCGTGACCTTGCGAGCCGTAGCCGATGATGGCAACGGTCTTGCCTTTAACGAGGGAGAGATCGCAGTCTTTGTCGTAGAAAACTTTCATGGGTGTACTCCGGATTATTTTGAATTCAGATTGATTTAATAGGTGACGGCAGCACAGCCCGTCTTAGATTTTCAGGATGCGCTCGCCGCGACCGATACCGGACACACCGGTACGGACGGTCTCCAGAATGGCGCTGCGATCCAGGGCGTCGATGAAAGCCTGCACCTTGTCTTGCGTGCCGGTCAGTTCAATGGTGTAGGACTTGTCGGTCACATCGATGATGCTGCCGCGGAAAATATCGGCCATGCGCTTCATTTCCTCGCGCTCTTTACCGACGGCGCGCACTTTGATCAGCATCAGCTCGCGTTCGATGTGGGCGCCTTCGGTCAGATCCACCACCTTGACCACGTCAACCAGACGGTTCAAGTGTTTGGTGATCTGTTCGATGATCTCGTCCGAACCCTCGGTCACCACGGTCAGACGCGACAGCGTGGCGTCCTCGGTGGGCGCGACGGTCAAGGTTTCGATGTTGTAGCCACGCGCCGAGAAAAGTCCGACCACGCGCGAGAGCGCGCCCGGTTCGTTTTCCATCAGCACGGAAATCACGTGTTTCATGAGCGCCTCCTTACAGGTCTTCGGAACCGAGCAGCATCTCGGTCAGCCCGCGACCGGCCTTCACCATCGGCCACACGTTTTCGGTACGGTCAGTGATGAAGTCGAGGAAGACCAGGCGATCCTTGTGCTTCTTGAACGCTTCGCGCAACGCCGGCTCGACATCGGCCGGGCGCTCGATGCGCAAACCTACGTGGCCATACGCCTCGGCCACCTTGACGAAGTCGGGCAGCGAATCCATGTACGACTCGGAATAACGCGAGCCATAATCGATCTGTTGCCACTGACGCACCATGCCCAGGAACCGGTTGTTCAGGCATACGATCTTCGGCGTCAGGTGATATTGCTGGCAGGTCGACAGTTCCTGGATGTTCATCTGGATCGAGGCTTCGCCGGTGATCACGGCGATTTCCGCGCCCGGATTGGCCATTTGCACGCCCATGGCGTACGGCAGACCCACACCCATCGTGCCCAGGCCACCGGAATTGATCCAGCGACGCGGCTTGTCGAACTTGTAGTACTGCGCCGCCCACATCTGGTGCTGACCCACGTCGGAGGTCACGAAAGCGTCGCCGCCGGTGACTTCCCAGAGTTTTTCCACCACGAACTGCGGCTTGATGACTTCGTCGGAGCCGGCGTAGTGCAAGCATTGCTTGCCGCGCCAGGCTTCGATTTGCTGCCACCACTTGTCCAGCGAGGCCGGCTTGGCGTCGGCGCGCGCAGCGTCGTACTGCGCCAGCAGCTCGACCAGCACGTCTTTCACGTTGCCCACGATGGGGACGTCCACGCGAACGCGCTTGGAAATCGAGGACGGATCGATATCGATGTGAATGATCTTGCGGGCATTCTGCGCAAAGTGGCGCGGATTGCCGATCACGCGGTCATCGAAACGCGCACCCACGGCGAGCAGCACGTCGCAGTGCTGCATGGCCATGTTGGCCTCGTAGGTGCCGTGCATGCCGGGCATGCCCACGAATTGACGGCTGGAGGCGGGCATGGCGCCCAGGCCCATCAGCGTGTTCGTGCACGGCGCGCCCAGGCGCTCGACCACGCGGCGCAGCTCCTCGGAAGCGTCGGACAGAATGACGCCGCCGCCCGTATAAATCATCGGACGTTCGGCCGACAACAGCATCTGCACGGCTTTCTTGATTTGCCCTTGGTGGCCTTTATTGACCGGGGCATACGAGCGCATGCTGATCTCGCCCTTGGGCGGTACATATTTGCATGGCTGCAGGCTGACGTCCTTGGGCACGTCCACGAGCACGGGACCGGGACGGCCGGTGCGGGCGATATAGAACGCCTTGCGCAGCGTGTCGGCCAGATCTTTGACGTCGCGCACGAGGAAGTTGTGCTTCACGCAGGGACGCGTGATGCCGACCGTGTCGCATTCCTGGAAAGCGTCCTCACCGATGGCCGCAGTGGGCACCTGCCCGCTGATGATGACCATGGGGATCGAATCCATGTACGCCGTGGCAATGCCGGTGATGGCGTTGGTCACGCCGGGGCCGCTGGTCACGATACATACGCCCACCTTATTCGACGCGCGCGAATAGGCATCGGCGGCATGCACGGCAGCTTGCTCGTGGCGCACCAAGATATGTTTGAACTTGTCTTGCTTGAAAATCGCGTCGTAAATGTACAACACGGCACCGCCGGGGTAGCCGAAAACGTGTTCCACGCCTTCTTCGGCCAGGCAGCGCACGAGTATATCGGCGCCTATGGTTTCCATGATGGTTTCCTGTTTCAGTACCGGCACGGTTTTCCTGACTGTTGCCCGCCCTGATACGGCTGCAACGGAACTTGTACCAACATCGACAACATGACCTGGCGCTTTGAGATTCACGGAACCTCTCCACCCAGACACCTTGCCGACCTGACACTCATTCGTCGGGAACGCAGTGCAAACGCCCCATGGGGACGCTGGAGGTCGAAATGGAAGCTTTGGCAACACACGCTTGTGACGCGGCCAACAGCAGGTAATTACTGCCGCGGAAACGTCTGGAATGTAGCCCAGGCGATCCGCTTGCCTGAGCGCCAGCATCGGATAGGCAGGCCGGCGCAAGACCGAGAATTTACCGCGTTGCGGGATTAGGAGCAAATCGAGAAGACAAATTTGCCACAGTCAATGCGGGCTGCCTGAAGCCGGCACCACTCAGGCGGGGCTGATCAGCATGCTCAGGCGCGTTCGTAAAAATCGGACCAGTCCTAGACGAAATCACCCGCCCAACCTCGCAGCACACGAGCGCGCTGTCACACACAAGCAGCCACTTGTTCCTATACTTGCAGCATCCCGACTCTGCAGCGGCCTGCCCATGGACTTCCGCATCGCCAGTATTCCCCGCTTTCTTTACAGTCACTATTTCTTTGGTGGGGTGCGGCAAGGCGTAGGAATGCTGCTGCCCGTCCTGATCGTGGGCGGATTATTCGGCAATTACAGCTTGGGTCTGGTCGCGACCTTTGGCGCGCAGTGCTTGGCGATCATCGACCAGCCCGGCGGCCCTCAACGGCATCGCACCAACGAAATGCTGGGTGGCGCGGTATTGGCGACTCTCACCGTCATGATCACGGGCGCCGCCTCGATGCACCCGTTTCTGCTCTGGCTGGCGATCATCGGACAAAGCTTTTTCTTTTCCATGTTCTCCGTTTTCGGCAAGCGGGGTGGCCTAATCGGGTTCGGCGGCCTGCTGATCATGACGCTGACCATGCACTCGGCCATAGACCCCGAGCAAATCTGGATGCACGTGGGCGCCACATTAGGCGGAGCGATGTTCTATCTGGCTTTCAGCATCGCATTCAGCCGCCTGTTATGGCTGCGCGAGGAGCGCCAGGCGATGTCGGTCGCGCTCTTTGCCACGGCCGACTATATGGCGGCCCGCAGCCGGTTTTATGACGAGGCCGAAGACCTGGACGAAAGCTACCGGCGACTGATCCGGGCCCAGTCGGTGATGACCGAGAAACATCAGGCCGCGCGCGACATCGTGTTGCGCGCTCTGCCGCGCGGCCGCGGCTATGGCGACAGTGAACGCGTCATGCTGTGGAATATGTTCGTCAATATGCTGCAGCTGCTCGACACGTTGGTGGCCTCGCATACGGATTATGCGTCGCTGCGTCGCGCGTTGGCCGGGCACGATTGCCTGATGTTCATGCGCGACGCGCTGGCCAAGATGTCCGTGGAAATCAACCGGATCGCATTCGATGTGTCACGCGGACGCGCCACGCAGTACCGCAGCAGCGTCAAGGCCGAGCTGCGTGCCATCGAATACGAGGTCGAGCAATTCAAACAGCAAGGCATGGCCGAGCGCGAGCCGGAAACCTTGGCGCTGATCGTCCAGGTCTTGCGACGCCTGCGCAATGCCTCGCGCATCGTCAATAAGCTGGTCGAACACACCGCCGCCCGTCGCGATGCGCAGCCCACCGACGAGATACGCATCGATAAATCGCTAACTCAATTCATGTCGCGCCAGGAACTACGCGTCGGCATGCTGACCAGCAATCTGCGTCTGGATTCCCCCTATTTCCGCTATGCCGTACGCGTGGCCTTGGCAGCGGCGCTGGCCATGGCCGTGATCGGCGGCAGCGACCCGGCCTCTGCCGCGCACAGCTACTGGGTGTTGCTGACCATCGTCATCATCATGAAGCCCGGCTTTGCCCTGACTCGTCAACGCAATGGATGGCGGCTGATGGGCACCTTGATTGGCTGCATGCTGGCGCTGGTGCTTTTCCACTTCACCACGCGCCCCGAAGTCCTGTTCCCCGTCTTGTTGATGGCCTGCATCATGGGCAACAGCCTGGTGCAGCTGAACTACATGGCCAGCGCGATATTCAATACGCTGTTCGTGGTGCTGGTGTTCCATTTCGTGGCACCCGGCACTGTGTCGATGGCGGTCATCGGCGAGCGGGCGATCGATACCGCGTTGGGCTGCGCCATTGCGCTGGCTTGCAGCTATGTGCTGCCCTGGTGGGAAGCCCGCTATATGAAGCCGCTCGCGCGTGCCGCCACCAACGCCAACCGCGAGTACCTGCGCACAGGCCTGCGCTATGCGCGCGCCATGCAAGCCGCCGCGGCGGGCACGGCGCCCACCGAGGACACACCCACACCCGAGCAAGCCGACATCGCGTGGCGTCTGGCCCGCAAAAATGTGCACATTGCCTTTAGCAACTATGCCGAGGCGTTCTATCGGATGATGAGCGAACCACGCTCGCATCAGGTGAATGTGCCGGAATTCAACAATCTGCTGATCCAAAACCACATCATGGCCTCGCAGATTACGGCCGCGGTGCCGCTATTGGCGACGTTGGACAACACGCCCGAATCCATGCGCCGCGCGCTTTATGGGCTGGTGGATATGCTGGACGATCAGCAACCTGCCCCGACCGATTTGCCGACGCAGTTCGATACGACAGGGGAACTGGCGACCTTGGCTTATCCGCTCAAGCAAATGATCCGGGCTGCGCAACAGATCCGGCAAGAGCTTGCCGCCGTGGATGATCCGCCTCAAACCAGGCCTGCTGTCGCGGCGGCATAAGCCTGCGTTAAAAAGTGCGGGACGGACGCAGGCGGCATAGGCTTGCCTTAATACGTCCCGTACGACGCCAGCGTCGCTGAGATACGCAGCTATGCCAGCGATTGCCCGCCACGCTTGCGCACCGGCCAGAAGTACCAAACCGCAGCGGCCACCTGCAGCGCCAACACCACACTCCATGCTGTCACATGCGCCTCGGGCGGATAAACGCCAGCCTGCGCGGGCCACCAGTCGACAATCCAGCCTATGCCGACCTGGCAAAGAAAAATCATCAGGAACATCAGCAGGTTCGTAGTGGCCGTTACGCGTCCCAGCAGCTCTGGCGGAAACTCTCCGGCCAATAACGCATACACCAGAATATTGGCCGAGCCGAATGCGCCATAAGCCGCCCACAACCATTCGAGCGGCACCGGCGCTTGCCAAATGATCAATGCCTGCGTCAGCAGATACAAGGTCAGGCACAGGCCACCGAATCCATACAAGCCCAGGCCCATACGTTCCACGCGCCGCGCCATCGCGCCCAAGCCTACATTCCCCACGATCATGGCCACGCCCAGCAACGACACCAATGCGGCCGCCTGCCCACCACTGACGCCATTCACATCCGTCAGATAGGGCCGCGCCCATAACGACTGCACGCCATAGAACGCCCCACCCGTCATCACGGGCAGCGACACCAAGCGCCAATAGCGCGCATTGCGTAGCAGCGCCCATGTGCCTTGTAGCTGGGTCGCAAGACTGGGCGGTTGGCGCGGTGCTTCGTTCTTTGCAGGGGCACCGAACCAAATCAACGCGGATACGGCCAAGGTCACACCTGCGAGGGCAATGCTGATGGCTTGCCAAGAGCTGATGTTCAACGCCCAGGACAACGGAGCCCCGACCAGCACGCCGCCTAAACCGCCCACGGCCATCACCAGTCCGTTGATCAACGGCAAGCGCTGCAATGGGAACACACGCGCCAACGCCTGAAACGCCGCCCCCAGGCACACGCACACCCCTGCCCCGATCAACAGCCGCCCCACCATCAATCCTGCAAGCGAATCCGACAGGCCATACACCAGCGTACCCGTGGCCGCGACCAGCAACATCAAGGCATTAACCCGCCGAGGCCCCCAGGTATCCAGGAAGATGCCGGCGGGAATCTGCATCAACGAAAAACCGAGGAAATACAGGCTCGTCAACGTGCCCAGATCGCCCGCCGACAAATGCAGTTCCTGCACCAGGATCGGCCCGAAGCCGACATTCACCCCGCGAAACAGATACGAGACCAGATACCCTAGCGAGAAAAAAGCGAAGACGCGCAATCCGGCGGGCATGTGACGATTCAGACCTTGCGACGGAAGACGAGTTTGTCCGCGCTCGATGCGTCGGCATCGTAGGCGTAGCCCTCGGAATCGAACTTCTGCAGTCCTTCGGGCTTGGCGACTTTGTGTTCGATCGCATAGCGCGCCATCAAGCCCCGTGCTCGCTTGGCATGGAAGCTGATCACTTTCCAGGCGCCGTTTTTCCAATCTTGGAAAACGCATTGCACGACGCGGGCTTTCAGAACCTTTTGGTCCACCGATTTGAAATATTCCTCGGAGGCCAGATTCACAATGATGGGCGACTTTTGGTCAGCGAGCCGTTCGTTCAGATAATCGGCGATGCTGGTGCCCCAGAACTCGTAGAGATTCTTGCCCTTGGGCGTGGCCAGTCGCGTGCCCATTTCGAGCCGATACGGTTGCATCAGATCGAGGGGACGCAATACACCATACAAGCCGCTCAGAATCGCGACATGGTCCTGCGCCCACTCCAGCCGCGCCTGCGACAGGCTAGAGGCCTGCAGGCCTTCGTAAACATCGCCATTGAACGCGAGCACCGCCTGGCGCGCGTTGTCCTGCGTGAAGGTTGGTTTCCACTCGGCATAGCGGTTGACATTGAGCTGCGCCAGCGCGGGGCTCAGGCTCATCAACTCGGCGACCTCGTCGGCCGAAAGCTTCTTCAAAACCTTGATCAGTTCCTGCGCCTGCTTCACGAACAAGGGCTGCGTGTGCTGCTCTATATGAACGGGCGTGTCGTAATCTAACTTCTTGGCAGGCGAAAGCAAAAACAGCATGTGCCGGAATTCCTACTTAAAAATTGTGGTGCGTCGTGGGCAAGCAAGTGTGGCGCTCAACGCGCCGTCCAGCCGCCATCGACAGAAAGCGTGGTGCCGGTGATCTGCGCGGCCGCATCCGAGGCCAGGAAGACCGCCGTCGCACCCAGTTGGTCGGGTGTCACGAACTGCAGCGAAGGCTGCTTCTCGCTCAATAGGTCACGCGCGGCGGTATCCTGATCAACATGATGTTCCTCGGCCAGCGCGCTGATCTGTTTTTCCACCAATGCGGTACGGACCCAGCCCGGACAAATCGCGTTGGCCGTCACGCCGCTGCCGGCGGTCTCCAATGCGGTGACCTTGGTCAGGCCGACCACGCCATGTTTGGCGGCCACATAAGCCGATTTGTTCGGCGAACCCACCAGGCCGTGCGCGGAAGCGATATTGATGATGCGGCCCCAGCCTTGGGTCTTCATATGCGGCAGCGCGGCCGCCGTGCCGTGGAACACGGCCGAAAGGTTCAGCGCGAGAATGGCATCCCACTTTTCGGCGGGAAAGTCTTCGATCAACGCGGTGTGTTGGATACCGGCGTTATTCACCAGAATATCGATACGCCCGAGCGATTGAACAGTGTTGGCGATCAGCTGCCGCACCGCTTCGCCTCGCGAAAGATCCGCCCCGTCGTAGAGCACGGTCACGCCGAACTCCTGCGCCAGATCCGCCCGCAAGGTTTCGATCTGCGCCGCGTCGCCAAAGCCGTTGAGCACGATATCCGCACCTTGCTGGGCGAATGCCCGGGCAATACCCAAGCCGATGCCGCTAGTAGAGCCAGTGACGACAGCAACCTTTCCTTTGAGCATGCGAATTCTCCTTGGCGAAGCGGCCCACGCCGGACGAGTCGGGCCAGGGCTCCAAGTGTAACTGCAGGCCCCTGCAGATACCGCCGTGGCCCCACCCGCAAAGGGGACTTCAGCCCTGTTTTTGCTTTCCGAAATTTTTATGTATAATGCCTGGCTTTGCTGCTCTACGTTCTTCGGCGCGCGACCATGGCTCCGGATGAAATCGATGTAGTGCACCACCAGGAGAGGTGGCAGAGTGGTCGAATGCGCCGGACTCGAAATCCGGTATACGTTTAGGCGTATCGTGGGTTCGAATCCCACCCTCTCCGCCAGTTGAAGGTTTTACCCCTTCTCACGGAAACGACAAACCCGCTGTGGCATAAAGCCTTGCGGGTTTTTTGTTGCCCCACCGTCATATCCCTCGACTTTTCAAGCCGCCCCACAAGATTGCTTGCAGGCCGAACATCGGGGACGCAAGCCGACCGACCAGCGCTCATACGCGGTACGTCATCGCCTGCGGCTACAACCTAAACCAGGCGCCTTCTATCCCTGCAGGTTAGGACTAGTCTCATTTGTCTTACGCCAACACAGAGAGATCATCACCAGAGCCATTACTTTGCATTCGGTAATCCCTCTGGAGCAAACCTTGAAACGCACTTTACCTTCCCTGCTTATCGCTAGCGTCACACTGTTACCGGCGCTCGCTACCGCAGCCTCGTCTATACAAATGCAGGTCACGGGGACTATCTTTCCTGCCACATGCTCGATGAGCATGCTAGGCGGAACGACCATTGATTATGGCGAGATGCCGGCCTCCAGCCTCAATAAAGACAAAGCCACAGTGATTAACGGGGACACGAACGAAGCTCAACTACACATTAACTGCAGCGCACCGACGCTATTCGCGCTCAAGGTGACAGACGAGCGTGCGGGCACGGAAATTACCGTTCAAAATGAATCACCCACCAGCGGTTTTGGTCTGGGCAAAGCGGCCGACGCGAACATTGGCAGATATGTACTATCCATAAGTGGCGCAACCGCCGACGGAAAGAAGGTGCTCGCCAACGAATCGGACTCTAAAGGACAAAACATTCAGGGGGTCGCGCTATATAAACCGAATTCGTACTATGTATTTACGGGACCCGAGGTGACACCCAATCTGGCCCCCTATCAGGATCTCACCGCAACCATGAAAATTCGCACCTGGATTGCGCCGATCAGTGAGCTACCGCTGACCAAGACGGTCAAACTCGATGGGCTCGCCACGTTCGAGTTGGTATATCTATAACGTTCAAAGCTGCCCCGGTCGGAGCATTCTCTGGTCGGGGATGCATAAACGTGCACCTTTCACTTTCACGCACCTGACAAGCGCCGACTGCCCCATTGCCGACGATGACCAGTCGGCTCTAACGTACATCGCCGCAGCCTTCGCGGTGCCAGCGCCACAGGCGGACGCATGATCCGAGGGATGTTTCACAGCGACTCGTGCCCCACCCTAACGATCAAACTTCTCCAACATCCCCATCAACAGCGGCCGAATATTCTGCAACTGCGCGAGATGCGCCGCCGAAAGCGCTTCGAGCGTGCGTTCGGCATCCGGCGTCAGATGCAGCAGCGCGCGGCGGCCATCATTGGGATCGGCGCGGCGCTCAAGCATGCCCATCTGCACTAAGCGATTGACGAGTTCGGCTGCGCTGTGCGATTTAATGCAAAGACGCTCCGAGAGTTCGGTTACCGTAGGAGCTGTAGCCTGAGCCTTGATGACTACCAAGGCCTGATGCTGTTGCGGAGCCAGACCATGCGCCTGAGCTTCGGTTTCGCTATTTAAAGCAAAGCGGCGCAGCTGATAACGAAAATCAGCCAGCATGGCAAAATCCGAAGGAGCCAAAGTGGCGCCCTTTTCGTTCAATCGTGTCGCGGGTGTATCCATAGCAGGAACCATGGTAGGACACGACTGCTGCAGGCTGTCATTACAGAATCATTAAGAATTCGCAATGTATGCAGGGACGATGCCCGGCGCGGCGGCGAGAGCTATGCGCTAGAATGCGCCGCTACAGGCCTGCCTATCAATCGGGAGATCTTATGTGGCGCTGCCTGATCGTCGAAGACGACGCTGACAATGCCCGTTATATCGCAAACGGGCTCAAAGAATTGGGCTATGACCCCGTCATCAGCATGGACGGCGCGACCGCGCTCCAGCGGGCGACCACCGAGCACTGGGATGCCATCATCCTGGATCGGATGCTGCCCAACGATGTCGACGGATTGTCGATCCTCTGGTCACTGCGATCGCTGGGCAAGAAGACTCCCGTTCTGGTGCTCAGTGCATTGACGGCGCTGGACGAGCGTGTACGCGGATTGAAGGCAGGCGGCGACGACTATCTCACCAAGCCCTTTGCTTTCCCCGAACTTGCCGCGCGGGTCGAGGCCCTGATCCGTCGCGCTTCGCCGCAATACGAACAGCGGCAGCTGACCGTGGCGGATCTCACCTTGGATCTGGTCAGTGGGCGAGTCACCCGAGGCGGACGGACCATCGCGCTACAGCCGCGCGAATACAAGCTGCTCGCCTATATGATGAATAACGCCGGCCAGGTGCTCACGCGCACGATGCTGCTGGCCACGGTCTGGGGCTATCACTATGACCCGCAGACAAACGTGATCGATGTGCACATCAGCCGCCTGCGCCAAAAGGTCGATGGCGAATCCGACACGCCGCTGATCCATACCGTGCGCGGGGTGGGCTACAGATTGGCGGCGCCCGATGGCGCGCTCGATCCACGCACATCATGATCCGCCGTCTGGGCCAGCTGTTCAACGCGATCTCGAACTCGGTCGCGTTTCGCCTGACGCTCAATTACAGCGTGCTGGCGTTGCTGACCTCGCTCGTGTCCTTGATGTTCGTCTACTACCAGAGCGTCAAGATTCTGGAGTCGCAGTTTTCCCGTCAGGTGCAAATCACCGCGCAGAGGATGAACGCGCATTATGAGCAAGGCGGGCTGGCCGGGTTGGCGAACGAGATCACGCTGGAGATGGCCGATCACGTCAATTCGGACACCGAGATGTTTATGCTGCTGGATCCGATCGGCCGCATGGTGGTGGGAAACATCGCCTGGGATCCCAGCGATGCGCCGCTAAACGGCAGCGGCGTGATGCGATCCGTCCTGCTACGGGGCGAGCCCGCGCACGGCTATCTGGTGGCCCGCACTCTGCCCGACGGATCGACACTGATCATCGGCCATGACCTGCGCGACTTGTACGAGCTCACGGACTTGATTCGAACGGTAAGCTTGGCCGCCACGGGCGTCATTGCGCTGCTCGTCCTGCTGGGCGCGGCGCTTTTTCGGCGCGTTTTGCAGCGACGCGTCGAGGTCATACGGCGCACTGCTGCCCAAGTGGGCGCGGGTCAGTGGGGCCAGCGCATCCCGGCGCATCCGACGCAGGACGAATTTGCCATGTTATCCAACGATATCAACGGCATGTTGGATCGCATCGAACAGCTCATGCATGGCGTGCGCAATGTCTCGGACGCGGTGGCGCACCAGCTGCGCACACCGCTGACACGCATGCAGGCGCGATTGCGTACCATCGACTGGAACGGTGCGCCGCGCGAAGAAATCCGCGCCAATGTGGAGCGTTTATCGGCGGAACTGGATGATCTGGTGAAGATCTCGGAAAAGCTGCTTCATATCGCGGAGCTGGAATCAGGCGCGCGCCGCAAAGACTTCGAACCGATACGGCTGGACACCATCGCCCATGATGTCGTGGACTTGTACGAGGCAGTGGCAGAAGAACAAGACGCCCGGTTGTGGCTGGACAGCAGTGTGCCCGCGCCCATGCGCGGCGACCCCGATTTGCTGGCTGGCGCGCTGGCCACGCTGGTGGACAATTCGCTGAAGTACGCGGGCGCGCATGCCCGCATCCAGATCACAATCACGCAAACGTCGCACCAGACCACGCTGACCGTGACGGATAACGGCCCGGGTATCCCACCCGAAAAGCTGCCCCGCATCGGCGAACGTTTTTACCGTGCGCACCGGCATGTGCCCGGCTATGGGTTGGGCTTGACGACAGTCATGGCGATTACTCGCTTGCACGATGGGACGATGACGTTACACAATGCCGAACCCGGTTTATGCGTGCGGCTGATTTTCCCGCAAGGGTCGGAGGTCATCGCGGCTTCGGCTTAGCGGCAACGTGCTCTCCTGGCGCCTCTTGGAGCCGCGCGGCTGACCGTATCGCGGCCGCCATTTATCTGTCCACGGTGACGGTCTGCCCTGCATGACCGTGCGCCTGCCGGGCCCCGCTTTTGGAGAAACTCGCGTGTTAATAGAATATTTGAAGCTGGTGGGCCTGGGGCTGTTCACGCTCTTGCCGCTGGCTAACCCGCTCACAAGCGTGACGCTGTTGCTGGCACTCGGCCGGGACTTTACTCACGAAGAGCGCAACCGCCAGGTCGATCGATCCACGCTTTATGTGTTGGCCATCATTCTGGTGTGCTTCTACGCGGGCCACGCCATCATCTCCGGCTTTGGCATTTCGATACCGGGGCTGCGCATCGCGGGCGGGTTGATCGTGGCCTATATCGGGTTTGGCATGCTCTTTCCCGCCAGCACCCAAAGCGAAACGGATGCACAAATCAATATGGCCCCGGAGACGACCGTGCACCTGGACACGTCTCACGGCCGGCATCGCCCGCCTCCGCGCGACATTTCGTTCATCCCGCTGGCTTTGCCAGGCACTGCCGGGCCGGGAACGATTGCGTTGATTATCAGCAATGCATCGGCGATGCACAGTGGAGGCGCATTGCACCTTTGGCAGCACTTGGCGGTCATAACGGTCGCCGTGCTGATCGCGGGAATTTTCTGGATATGTATGCGCAGCGCCGAGCAAGTGACGCGCTTTCTCGGTCAATCGGGCATCGATGCCGTTTCGCGCATCATGGGTTTTCTGTTGATCTGCATGGGCGTGCAAATCATCATCAACGGCATTTTCGAGCTAATGGGCCGACCCGTACCGGCCTGATCCATCACAAGGCGGGCGGTTCGATCCAGAAAAACCGTTCGCCCTGCGCGAGCATGTCGGCGACGCCTTCAGCCTCCAGGCGAAAATCCGTGCCCATCAAGGACGCACCACCATTTTCATGGATGTGGATCACGGCAGGGGGATCACCCTGCATGGTGTACCAATAGTAGCCGGGCTTGAGGTCATGCGATTTCGGTTCCATGTGGCTCAGTATATCCAGAAGGTTGGTGTAAGAATGTAACTGGAGCGTTGCAACGCTGACAACGGCATGAAATTTCAGTCGATTACAGCGGGGCGCCTCGCCCTGGGAAAGATGACACGGCCCCGATTCTTGCGTTGCAGCAAAAACGCCGGATGAGGGCCGACCCCTGTAGCGGTTTGTCGCGTTTTGACCGGGGAGGGAGACGATTTAGGGGTGAAAAAGTCCGACAATGGCCCCATTCGTTCACTATGGCTGCCTTCGGGCGGCAAGGTAGGATCCAAATGAAAAAGTGGTTCATCGCGAGCCTCAGCGTTGCCGGGTTGATGATGTCCAGTGCGGCCATGGCCCGTGTGGATATTGGGGTGTCGATCGGTGTGCCGGGTGTAATCTACCCAGCGCCGGTCTATGTCGCGCCGCAGCCCGTCTACGCCCCTCCGCCGGCGGTGGTCTACGCCCCGCCTCCCGTCTACCGGGCTCCGCACTACGTGCGCCCCGCCCCTGTGTATTACTACGGCAATCGTCATCACCCTGGAAAGGGACCGAAGCATCATCATCATCCCCACAAACACCATGGGCCTAAACACGGTCACCGACATTAATTCCTGACGCGGGCGAAAAAAGGGCGGCGCATTTCTTGCGCCGCCCTTTGCACTGAGTGCACTACTACCAGTGCCTTGCGCTGATAGTCGTCCCTGTCGCTCCTCACCCCACGATTTTCACGGGGGTTGGCGGCGTGGGCATACGGCGGGGCGTGCTGGGTGCACGCCACCAGCCATTATGCGGACGGGTGCGCGAATTCAGGTTCACCATTGAATCGTACTCCGTTAATACCCTCGAACACTTGCATGCGATGTTGCTCGGCTTCGGTCAGACTGGGCAGCGGCTGCTGGCCGGGAATCGTCCAACTTTTCTCCGGTGCATTCGCACCGAGGCGACGCGTCCAGATGCGCACTTTGAAGCCTTGGCCGTCCTCCTCGACCACGTCGCAACGCACCCTAAAATCACCGATCATCTTCGAATTCATTTTTTGTACCCCCAAGCTTGGTGACAACAACTCCGGTAAACGGATGCGCGTATTGTGCCTTAAAGATGCGGCCCTAATTTACGTGCGTACATTTACTGACATCAAAAACCGGATCGTTGCCAACAGGTTACGGTATGAATAAGTCGGAAATATGACAGTCACCGATAAATCGAACTACACCTTATCGGCTCGTGTAGCGACATCAGAGTTAGCAACTGCCGTGCCTGAGGCAGGACCGGTGGGGGTATTAAGGGGATCCAGGTAGCTGACGTGCACTAATTGCGCCACTGACAGCATGCCGACCAGCCGGCCAGCGCTATCGACCACGGGCACACCCTCAGTCGGGGATTTGAGGATTCGGGTGGCGGCCGCCGATATCAAGGTATCGGGGCTAACGGGGACGACGCCTGCCGCCAACATACCCCGCAATGGCGAACGATAGCCGCCCGGCCCCGGCCACAGAGGCCACGCGCGACCGGTAGTCGAGCGTCGGCGCAGTAATTCGAGCTGTGTCACCATGCCCAGGTAACGACCGCCCTCGCCCACCACCGGCAGGGCAGACACATTTAGACGTTTCAGGAGTTTCCACGCCTGGCGCACGCTGGTGTCGGGGACCAAGGTCGCGACGGGCGCCACCATCACTTCGCCACAGCGCAACGTGCGCGTGCGCCGTTGTTGGGCGCGTTCTAGCGCCTGTCGCGCTACCTCGTAAATATCACCGGATTCCATGGCCAGCAATTCGCCGCGCTCTTGGAGAATCTCATCGATGTCATGCCGCAGCAATCCTGCCCATTCCTCCTTTTCCGGAAGCTCGGGCTCGTCCTTACGGAACAGCGCATAGGGATAGTTGCCGCGCGTAGCGGCATGGTAGAGCAGTGCGCAGGCCAACATCAGGCACGAATTCAGCAGCACCGGGTTGAGCACGAATGCATAGCCCGCGTCATGCACCGAGGCATCGCCCAACACCGCGGTCAGCGCGATCGCGCCGGATGGCGGGTGCACGCAACGCAGCATGAACATCAAGCCAATCGCCAGCGTCACGGCCACACAAGTGGCCAGCATCGGATCAGGCAGCCATTTGGCGACGGTCACCCCCACAAGCGCGGCGATGACATTACCCGCCAACAGGGGCCAGGGTTGTGCCAAGGGGCTGGACGGTACGGCGAACAGCAATACAGCGGAGGCGCCGATGGGCGCTAGCAGAAGCGGAGTATTGTGCTCGGGCTCGCTCACAGCCGTCGATAGCACGCCCGTCACCAGAAGCCCGATCAGAATGCCCACGCAGGCGCGCAGGCGTTCCTTGGCCGGCACATGCAGTGGTTGCGGCCAGAAACGCATTAACCAGGAGGAAAGTGACGATCGCGATGCGGCCATAGGAGCTTATGCGTAACAGACGCAGCATCCCGCGCGCGAAGGCGGCACAAAGGGGCACCGCTGCAGCTGCCCGGAACCATGAACAACGACCGACCGGCGCTGCAACACCGGCGATCTGGGATCAGGCGCGGCCGTCGCGTGACGGCGCGCGCCCAGGACTTCAGGCCTTCAGAACGGTCAGACCACCCATATAGGGCTGCAGGGCCTTGGGGACGACGATACTGCCATCGGCCTGCTGATAATTTTCCAGCACGGCCACCAGCGCGCGGCCCACGGCCAGACCCGAACCGTTGAGCGTATGCAGATATTCGGGCTTGCCTTGCGCCGGACGGAAGCGCGCCTGCATGCGACGCGCCTGGAAGGTCTCGCAGTTCGATACCGAGGAAATTTCGCGCCAGGTATTTTGCGCCGGCAGCCAGACTTCGAGGTCGAAGGTCTTGGCCGCGCTAAAGCCCATATCGCCCGTGCACAGCAGCATCACGCGATAAGGCAATTCGAGCAGTTGCAGTACACGCTCGGCGTGGCCGACCATTTCTTCGAGAGCCTGATACGACGCCTCGGGGTGCGCGATCTGCACCATTTCCACTTTGTCGAACTGGTGCTGGCGAATCATGCCGCGCGTGTCGCGACCGCCGCTACCCGCCTCGGAACGGAAGCACGGCGTATGCGCAGTCAATTTCAGCGGCAGATCGGCTTCGGGCACGATGGTGTCGCGCACCGAGCTGGTCAGCGTGATTTCCGAGGTGGAAATCAGATACTGGTCTTCGCGCACGATTTCATTGCCGCGATCGTCCAGCACCTTGGGATCGTCGTCCTCGCCGCCCTTGGACACGGCAAACATATCGTCCTTGAACTTGGGCAACTGACCCGTACCAAACAAGGTCGAGCTGTTGACGATGTACGGCGTATAGCACTCGGTATAGCCATGCTCGCCAGTTTGCAAATCGAGCATGAATTGTGCGAGGGCGCGATGCAGGCGCGCGACCTGGCCGCGCATGAACGAAAAGCGCGCACCCGACAGACGCGCCGCCAGATCGAAATCCAGGCCCAGCGGTTCGCCAAGCGCGACGTGATCCTTGGGCTCGAAGCCCAGCGGCTGCGGATTGCCGTCCGCGGCGGGAGGATTCGGCAACCAGCGGCGCACTTCGACGTTGTCGTCCGAGGACGCGCCCTTGGGCACGCTCGGGTGCGGCAAGTTCGGAATCGACATCAGCCACTCGTGAAGCGACTGTTGCACGGTGGCGAGTTCGTCTTCGAGCTGCTTGAGCTGGCCCGGAATCGCTTGCGATTCGGCCAGCACGGCCGAGGCGTCCTGCCCCTGGGATTTCAGCTGGCCGATCTGCTTGGCGAGCGCATTACGACGCGCTTGCAAGGCCTCGGTCTGCGTCTGGACGGCCTTGCGGCGAGACTCCAGCTCGTTGAACCGTTGCGTGTCGAATTCGACGCCACGGGATTGGAGGCGTTCTACGACGGTTTGCAGGTCTTTACGCAGCAGTATCGGGTCTAGCATGAGCGGGCAGGATTCAGGTTGACAAAAGCCGGCGGCGGCTAAGCCGCCATGGCGGGCGATGCGCCGCGAGCCGTGAAGCCCGCGAACGCAAGACGGTCTTGGATTTTAGCCTTTTATTTCTGACGGGCTTCTTCGTCGAGCTTGCGCAGAAAAGCCAGCTTTTCTGCAATCTTCATTTCCAGACCGCGCGGCACGGGGCGATACCAGCGTGGCGCGCGGATGCCTTCGGGGAAATAATTTTCCCCTGCGGCGTATCCATGCGGCTCGTCATGGGCATAGCGATAGGCGTGACCGTGGCCGAGCTCTTTCATGAGCTTGGTCGGCGCATTGCGCAGATGAATGGGGACTTCGCGGCTCTTGTCCTGTTTCACAAAGGCGCGCGCCTGGTTATAGGCGTTGTAGCCGGCGTTGCTCTTGGCGGCGACGGCGAGATAAATGACCGCCTGCCCTAACGCCAGTTCGCCCTCGGGGCTGCCCAGACGCTCGTACGTGGCGGCGGCATCGTTGGCGATTTGCATGGCGCGCGGGTCGGCCAGACCAATGTCTTCCCAGGCCATGCGCACGATCCGGCGCGACAGATAACGCGCATCGACACCGCCATCGAGCATGCGCGAAAGCCAATAAAGCGCCGCGTCCGGGTCAGAACCGCGCACCGATTTATGCAAGGCGCTGATCTGGTCGTAGAACGCATCGCCGCCCTTGTCGAAACGCCGCAGATTCTGCGAAAGCGAAATCTCCAGCCACTGCGCGTCGATTTCCTGACGGCCCGCGGCCTGCGCCGACTCGGCCACCACTTCGACGGCGCTGATCAGACGACGCGCATCGCCATCGGCCCATGCCGCCAACTGTTCGCGCGCATCGGGGTGAATGCGCATATGGGCCGACTCCGGCTGCCCATCGTTCAACGCGTTGATCGCCCGGTCGATGAGCTGCTGCAGTTCCTCGGCATTGAGCGACTGCAGTACGTACACGCGCGCTCGCGACAGCAATGCGGAATTCACTTCGAACGAAGGGTTCTCGGTCGTGGCGCCGATAAACGTGAACAGGCCACTTTCCACGTAGGGCAAGAACGCGTCCTGCTGCGCCTTGTTAAACCGGTGCACCTCGTCGACAAAGAGAATCGTGCGTCGGCCCTGCCCCTGTGCGATCTGCGCGGTCACCACGGCATCGCGGATATCTTTCACGCCACCCAGCACAGCGGAGATCGCAATGAACTGGGCGTCGAAGCCATCGGCCATCAAGCGCGCAAGCGTGGTCTTGCCCACGCCAGGTGGCCCCCAGAAAATCATCGAATGCGGACGGCCGGACTCGAATGCGACACGCAGGGGTTTGTCCGGGCCCAGCAGATGCGTCTGCCCCACCACATCGCCAAGCGTACGCGGACGCAGCCTCTCGGCTAACGGCACATAAGGCCGGTGCGCGGGATCGTCAGCAAACAGGTCGTCGCTCATGACGGCATCAGGTCGGCGAGGAATAACGGATCACGGGCTGAACCGTTTTACATATTGACCACGTCCACACCCGAAGGCGGGGTGAAGCTGAACTCGGTCGCCGGCAGTGGCGGATTGGCCTGGATGTCGGATAGCTCGACGCGCGTGGTCTGTCCGAACGAATCGAGCAGTTCGACGCGGGCGGGCAGATTATTGCGCAGGCCAATATCGACTTGGGCAAAGCCCGCGTCGGCGCTGCGCGGCTTCGCGCGCAGCCATTCGAGCCCGTCACGAGCAGGCAGTGGCGACACATTGAAGGCTTGCTCAAGGTCGCCCGAGCCAAACAGAATCGCCGCGGGCGACGCGCCTATGGCCTGATCCACCTGGCGCACCGTGACCTGCGCGAGATCGGGATCGTACTGAAACAGTCGCTGCCCATCAGACACCACGAGTTGTTCGTACGGTTGATTGACCGCCCACTTGAATTTCCCGGGACGCTGGAACGCGAAGTCGCCACGTTGCGCCCTTTGCGTGGCGCCCTGCGCGCCCGTGGTGGACTGGGTGAACTTGCCCGTCGCGCTATTCACATTCGCGACAAAGGCCTTGAGCTGAGTTTGCGCATCGGCCGCCATCACGGCCATGGGGCTCATCGCGAGCAGCGCGGCCGTCGCAACGCCGACGGCCCAAGTACGGCAGGCAACTGACATCAGGCTTCCTCTTTCGCCGGCACCAGGATTTCCCGGTTGCCGTTTGATTGCATTGCCGACACCATACCCGATTGCTCCATCTGCTCGAGTAACCGTGCCGCACGGTTGTAACCAATTCGCAGATGACGCTGCACCAGCGAGATCGACGCACGGCGATGCTTGAGCACGACTTCGCAAGCCTGGTCGTACATCGGGTCGGTTTCCGCGTCGGTCATGCCCGTCACGCTGCCCACGCCATCGCCCGTCTCGCCTTCGATCGCGCCTTCGAGCAGGCCTTCGATGTAGTTGGGCTCGCCTTGGGTTTTCAAATGCTCGACCACGCGGTGAACTTCATCATCGTGCACGAACGCGCCGTGGACCCGGACGGGCAGCCCGGAGCCAGGCGGCATATACAGCATATCGCCCTGCCCCAGCAGCGTCTCCGCGCCCATTTGATCCAGAATCGTGCGCGAGTCGATTTTCGACGACACCTGGAACGCGATACGGGTGGGGATGTTGGCCTTGATCAGGCCGGTGATCACATCGACGCTGGGACGCTGCGTGGCCAGAATCAAATGGATGCCCGCCGCGCGCGCTTTCTGCGCCAAGCGCGCGATCAGTTCTTCTATCTTCTTGCCCACCACCATCATCAGGTCGGCCAGCTCATCGATCACCACCACGATGGTCGGCAAGGGCGACAGCGGCTCGGGCTGATCGGGGGTCAACGAGAACGGATTGGGAATCGGCGCTTCACGCTTGATGGCATCGCGGATCTTGGCGTTATAGCCGGCCAGGTTACGCACGCCCATTTTGCTCATCAGGCGATAGCGCTTTTCCATCTCGCCGACACACCAATTCAAGGCGTTGGCGGCGTGGCGCATATCGGTGACGACGGGCGCGAGCAGATGCGGAATGCCTTCATAGACACTCATTTCCAGCATCTTTGGATCGATCAGGATCAAACGCGTATCGGCCGGGCCCGCCTTGTAGAGCAGGGACAGGATCATGGCGTTGATCCCCACCGATTTACCCGAGCCGGTGGTACCGGCAACCAGCAAGTGCGGCATCTTGGCGAGATCGGCCACGACAGGGTTGCCCGCGATGTCCTTGCCAAGCGCCATCGTGACGACAGAGTTGCTGGCGTGGTAGGTCTGCGACCCGAGAATTTCAGACAGCTTCACCATCTGCCGACGCGGATTTGGTAGCTCCAGGCCCATCAGGTTCTTACCGGGGATGGTTTCTACCACGCGAATACTGACCAGACTCAGCGCGCGCGCGAGATCCTTGGCCAGATTCACGATCTGGCTGCCTTTGACACCGGTCGCGGGTTCGATCTCGTACCGGGTGATGACGGGCCCCGCTTGCGCGGCGACAACGGTGACATTCACGCCGAAATCGGCCAGTTTCTTTTCGATGAGCCGTGAGGTGAACTCGATGGTCTCGGCCGATACGGTTTCCTGACTCTGCGCGGGTGCATCCAGCAAACCGATCGCGGGCAGATCGCCGTCACCAGCTGGCGGCGAGAACAGCGTCTGCTGCTTTTCTTTTTCGACACGGACCGAGCGCGGCACCACGGTGATGGCGGGCTCGATGCGCACCGGCTGCTCGTGCGTGAGTTTCTCGTGTTTGGCTTCAACTTTTTCGGTGCGCACAGCCTTGGCGACCTCGCCTACCTTGCGGTCCTGGCGCGCGCTGTAAGTATCGCGAATACGACGGCCCACCCCCTCGACCCAGATG
>NZ_WSJB01000033.1 GCF_009763255.1 Bordetella sp. 02P26C-1
GTACTCGGGGGGCAGGGCGGTAACGGCGGTAATGGCGGTAATGCTGGCACGGTGTCCATGATCCTGCAGGGGTCCAATATTTCCACCGGCGGCGACCATGCTTATGGCGTGCTGGCGCAGTCGATCGCGGGGAGCGGGGGCGCGGGGGGTGCCGATACTTCAACGGCCGTGGCGCTCGGTGGCGACGGTGCCGGCGGCGGGGCCGCCAATACCGTTTCGATTACGAGTTCCGGACAGATCAATACGTCGGGCTATGGCTCGCACGGCATCGTGGCGCAATCCATCGGTGGTGGTGGTGGGGCTTCCGGCAGCGCCACCGGCTTGTTGAGCGTGGGCGGCAATTCCGCAGGCGAAACGCCGTCTAATGGCAGCACGGTCACGGTTTCCAATGCCGCGGCCATCACCACAAGAGGCAACGCCGCGGTAGGGATCTTGGCGCAATCTATCGGCGGGGGCGGTGGCAGCGGCGGCGATAGTGTGGGAGTGGTCGGCGTCGGCGGCGCGGGCGCCAGCGCGGGCAGCGGCGGTGCTGTGTCGCTGTTGTATGAGCTGGGGACCATTCAGACGTATGGCGATTTCAGTCCGGCCATGCTGGCGCAATCCGTGGGCGGTGGCGGCGGCAATGGCGGTGACACGTTTACCCTATCGGCGGGAGCGTCGCTGGCAATCGGCGGTAGCGGCAGCAGCGGTGGGAATGGTGGTTCCGTGTGCATCACCAACCAGAACGCCTGCGCGAATGGGCAGTCCCAAGGCACTGCGAATATCGTGACGCACGGCGCTTATGCGCCCGGTATCGTGGCGCAAAGCGTCGGGGGTGGTGGCGGCAACGGCGGCAGCACCAAGAGCGAAAGCCTGGAGTCGTTTGTCGCGCTGCAACTGGGCGGCAGCGCCGGTGCAGGCGGTGTGGGGGGCGCGTCGGAACTCACCTATAACGGGCTGCAGGTCGGGACGGGCGGTGCGCATTCCAGCGGCGTCATCGTCCAATCTATCGGTGGCGGCGGTGGTAACGGCGGCTCGGCCAATTACTACACCCAAGATCTGGGGTTCACCGCGGCGGTGGTCGTCGGCGGGGCAGGCGGCGACGGTGGCCATGGCGACTCGGCTATCGTCAACCTTACCAACTCGCAGATCGCTACGGGCATGAATTTCGCGAGTCCGGATATCGACCCCGAGACTTACGCGCCCAACGACGCGTTCGGGGTGCTGGCGCAGAGCATCGGCGGCGGCGGTGGCAGCGGCGGCAGTTCGCTGGCCAATGAATTCGTGGCAGCGGTGCCTACGGGGGAAGGTGTCTCCGTGGCGTTTTCGTTTTCGGCCACGGTGGGGGGCTCGGGGGGCGCAGGCGGCGATGCCTGCCCGGCCGGGGATACCAGTTGCGTGACGCAAGTCTCGCTGTCGCAGGGGACCTCGATTGGGACCTTGGGCGACGGTTCGCACGCCGTGGTGGCGCAATCAATTGGCGGGGGCGGGGGCAACGGCGGCGATTCGTCCGCGCTCTCCACCATGCTGGGTGATGAGACGACCGTATCCCTGCAGGCTGGCCTGACGCTCGGCGGTCAGGGCGGAAGCGGCGGCGACGGAGGAACGGTGAACGTCAGTTTGGGCGACAGCAACGGGGCATACGCGCCGGCAGCCCCCTTGCTGAGCCTGCCGCCCGCCAGTAGCACACCCGCGAGCTCCAGCATCACCACTTACGGCGATTATGCGAATGGTGTGCTTGCTCAGTCCATCGGTGGCGGAGGCGGCAATGGCGGCGTGGGCAGCAGCAACGCTTACGCGCATGGCGGACCCTCGACCTTGAAGCTGACGGTAGGGCTTGGTGGCACGGGCGGAGCTGGCGGCGTGGGCGGTGCGGTCAACGTGACGCTGAACCCTAATTTCACGATCCGCACGTTGGGTTCGGGCTCGCGAGGCATCGTGGCGCAATCCATTGGCGGTGGCGGCGGCGCTTCGCAAGGCGGCACCATGAATGTCTCGGCGGGCGGCGGCGAGGAGCGGCCCTCCGCGCGGCTGCAACTGGGTCTGGGCGCCACGGGTGCGACGGGCGCGGTAGGGGGAAACATCACGGCTAACCTGCAAGGGGCCATCGGCACCGAAGGCGGCGACGCCGACGGCGTGCTGCTGCAATCCATTGGCGGCGGGGGCGGCCTGGGCGGCTCGATTGGCGCGGATGCGTCGTCGAACCCGATTCTCGATCGCATCGGCACCCACAGCGACAACAAAGAGCGTCTGGACGATAGCGGTTCGACCTACGCTTTCGGGGTCGACATCGGCGGCAAGGGGGGAAGCGGCGGGCATGGCGGCAATGTCGACGTGACGTTCGCCGGTCAAATCGCGACCCGTGGCGACTGGGCCGACGGGCTGGTGGCGCAGTCGATTGGCGGAGGCGGCGGCACTGGCGGATCGTCGAGCGCGACCGGCAGCAAGGTCAAAGCGAATGCCATCATCGGTGTCGGCGGCAGCGGCGGCACGGCAGCCAATGGTGGCACGATCAACTATCACTTCGACGGCGATCACAACAACAAGATCTCCACCAGTGGCTACAGCGCCTATGGCGTGTTGCTGCAGTCGATTGGCGGCGGGGGTGGTCAGGGGGCCGACGGTTCGGATCAGGCGCACGGCACGATTACGGTGGGGGCGTCGTTTGGCGGTACGGGTGGCATCGCCGGCGACGGTGGCACGATCCAGATGCTGAACGGCGACACGGCCGGCTGGCTGACGGTCA
>NZ_WSJB01000034.1 GCF_009763255.1 Bordetella sp. 02P26C-1
CGAGCCACCCTTGTTAGGACCGAGCGCGCCGACCGGCGGCGTCATAGGCTCGTTCATGCTGCGTTAGTGCATGAGGGTTTTCCACGCTGCGAGCCGCTGACCGGGGTGCGTGGGCCGCGCGGGCCTGTTGAGCCGCGGGAAGCCTCGCGCAGCGAGGCCGAGGCCCCTGCTCGTGGGCCGAGCCGTGGCGATCTGGCCCGCGCGGCCCACGCACCCCGGTCAGCGGCGTCTAAAGAACCAAGCCCGCCATTGGTACGAAAACCGGCTGCGCCCCAAGAACCAACAGCCGCAGACCACTCACGCGATTACAAATCCAATTCCCGCCAGATCGCCAACGCCGCATCCGCCTGATTCAGCGTATAAAAATGCAAGCCCGGCGCCCCGTTATCCAGC
>NZ_WSJB01000035.1 GCF_009763255.1 Bordetella sp. 02P26C-1
TTAAAGAGCAGGTACTGCGTTTACTGCTTGCCTCGCTGTGTTAGCAGCAGAGAAACGAGATTATGAAGGCTTTTTTTCAAGCTGTCAAGTCGTTTTGTTTTGTTTTGCATTTCACAGAACGTTTCGACTTGAACTTCACAATCGCCGTTTCCGGCATCTCGACATTTTAGCACACATTCGGGAAAACCCCAAATCGCTTTGTTAGTTCGCATCCGGGTAAACCCTGAATTCTCACCAACTGCCG
>NZ_WSJB01000036.1 GCF_009763255.1 Bordetella sp. 02P26C-1
TTCGATCCCGTTCACCTCCACCATTAACTGCGGTTTTGAAGCGCAAACGAGTGATTCAAAATTGTGTATAATGGAGGGCTTCGCTGAAAACGCAGCGAAGTGCAGGAAAAAGCGTAGAGTTCAACAGATAGCGTCGATATCGCGGTCGTTAAGTAATTGATTCGTGATGATCATTCGCTGTTATCTGTTGAGTTTTACTCAGCAAGTTATACATTCGTTCTTTAACAATTAGGAAGAAGCACAACGAAATGTGTTCATGAAGTAGTGTGCGGAAA
>NZ_WSJB01000037.1 GCF_009763255.1 Bordetella sp. 02P26C-1
GTCGTGATGGCTGCCGTCAACGTGGTTTTGCCGTGGTCAACGTGACCAATCGTACCCACGTTCACGTGCGGCTTGGTACGTTCAAACTTGCCTTTTGCCATGATCTCTATCCTTTGACTTTCAAGGAAACTGGGATGATTGCCGCGCCTCGCGAGATAGTCGAGACGCGGCGACGGTATTTAAATTACTTGGAGCGAGCGGCGATGACTTCGTCAGCGACGTTCTTGGGAGCTTCGGAGTAGTGCTTGAACTCCATGGTGTACGTCGCACGACCCTGCGTCAACGAACGCAGGTTGGTGGCGTAACCGAACATCTCGGCCAGCGGAACTTCGGCCTTGATGACCTTGCCGCCACCGACCATGTCGTCCATACCCTGCACCATGCCGCGGCGTGAGGACAGATCGCCCATCACGGTACCGGCATAGTCTTCCGGCGTTTCGACTTCAACGGCCATCATGGGCTCGAGCAGCACGGGGCTGGCCTTGCGCATGCCTTCCTTGAAGGCCATCGAACCGGCCATCTTGAACGCGTTTTCGTTCGAGTCAACGTCGTGGTACGAACCGAAGAACAGCGTGACCTTGACGTCTACAACCGGGTAGCCGGCGACGACGCCCGAGGGCAGCGTTTCTTGGATACCCTTGTCAACGGCGGGGATGTATTCACGAGGAACCACACCGCCCTTGATGGCGTCGACGAACTCGTAACCACCACCAGGAGGCAGGGGCTCGAGCTTGAGGACCACGTGACCGTACTGACCGCGACCGCCCGACTGTTTGACGAACTTGCCTTCGACTTCGTCGCAGGTCTTGCGGATGGTTTCGCGGTAAGCAACCTGGGGCTTGCCGACGTTGGCTTCCACGCCGAATTCGCGCTTCATGCGGTCAACCAGAATTTCCAGGTGCAGTTCGCCCATACCGGAAATAATGGTTTGGCCTGATTCTTCGTCGCTACGCACGCGGAACGACGGATCTTCCTGAGCCAGACGCGACAGCGCCAGACCCATCTTTTCCTGGTCAGCCTTCGACTTGGGTTCGACGGCCTGCGAAATCACGGGCTCGGGGAACTCCATGCGCTCGAGCAGGATGTGGGAGTCCGCATCGCACAGCGTTTCGCCGGTGGTCACGTCTTTCAGACCCACCACAGCGGCGATGTCGCCTGCCAGAACTTCCTTGATTTCTTCGCGGTTGTTCGCATGCATTTGCAGCAGACGGCCGACGCGTTCTTTCTTGCCCTTGACGGGGTTGTAGACCGTGTCGCCAGACTTCAGCACGCCCGAGTACACACGAACGAAGGTCAACTGACCCACGAACGGATCGCTCATCAGCTTGAATGCCAGAGCCGACATCTTTTCGCTGTCGTCAGCCTTACGCGACGTGGTCTCGCCATCGTCGGTTTGGCCTTGGACCGGCGGGATGTCGATCGGCGACGGCAGGTAGTCGATGACCGCGTCCAACATGCGCTGCACGCCCTTGTTTTTGAAGGCGGTGCCGCACAGCATCGGCTGGATTTCACCAGCGATGGTGCGTTGGCGGATGGCCGCGTTGATCTCGGCCTCGTCCAGCGAACCGGTTTCGAGGTACTTGTTCATCAGTTCCTCGGTCGACTCGGCAGCGGCTTCGACCAGCTTTTCACGCCATTCGGTGGCCGTATCCACGAGTTCGGCCGGGATGTCGGCGTATTCGAACTTGGTGCCTTGGCTGGCTTCGTCCCAAATGATCGCCTTCATCTTGATCAGGTCGATAACACCCTTGAAGGTGTCTTCGGCGCCGATTGGGATCACAATGGGCACGGGGTTGGCGCGCAGACGCGTCTTCAGCTGGTCATAGACCTTGAAGAAGTTCGCGCCGGTACGGTCCATCTTGTTGACGAAGGCCAGACGGGGCACACCGTACTTATTAGCCTGACGCCACACCGTTTCGGACTGGGGCTGAACGCCACCCACGGCGCAGTACACCATGCAGGCGCCGTCGAGCACACGCATGGAACGTTCGACTTCAATGGTGAAGTCCACGTGCCCCGGGGTGTCGATGATGTTGATGCGGTGCTCAGGATAGTTCCCAGCCATGCCGCGCCAAAACGCCGTCGTTGCGGCCGAGGTGATGGTAATACCACGCTCTTGCTCTTGCTCCATCCAGTCCATGGTGGCTGCGCCATCATGCACTTCGCCAAGCTTGTGGTTGACGCCGGTGTAGAACAGGATACGTTCAGTGGTCGTGGTTTTCCCTGCATCGATGTGCGCAGAGATACCAATGTTGCGATAGCGCTCGATCGGGGTTTTGCGGGCCATGGTGGATATGTCCTTAAATTACCAGCGGAAGTGGCTGAAGGCCTTGTTGGCCTCGGCCATCTTGTGGGTGTCTTCGCGTTTCTTCATTGCGGCGCCGCGGCCTTCCGCAGCGTCGATCAGTTCGCCAGCCAAACGCAGATCCATCGACTTTTCGCCGCGCTTCTTAGCGGCTTCACGCAGCCAACGCATTGCCAGGGCCAGGCGGCGCACGGGGCGCACTTCAACCGGCACTTGGTAGTTGGCACCGCCCACGCGGCGGCTCTTGACTTCGACGATCGGCTTGATGTTGTTGATCGCCAGGCTGAAAAGCTCAATCGGATCTTTACCGGTCTTGGCTTGCACTTGCTCGAGGGCACCGTAGACGATGCGCTCGGCGACGGCCTTCTTACCGTCCAGCATGACGACGTTCATGAACTTGGCGAGCTCGACGCTACCGAACTTGGGATCGGGCAGAATCTCGCGCTTGGGTACTTCGCGACGACGGGGCATTTTGCTTCCTTGTGTCTATTCAGTTGAACCGGGGGTTATTCGCCCGGCCATGGCCATCCAGATGAGATGACCCCTTACGTGCCGCACACCTTCCTAAAGCTGAGGCTGGCGCGGTTGCACTTAACTGGCGACGCTTACGCGCGACCAGGGGAACTACTAGTACTGCTACGAACGAGGCCTTAGGCCTTCTTCGGGCGCTTGGCGCCGTACTTCGAGCGAGCCTGCTTACGGTCTTTGACGCCTTGCAGGTCGAGCGAACCACGAACGATGTGGTAACGCACACCCGGCAAATCCTTCACACGGCCGCCACGCACCAGAACCACCGAGTGCTCCTGCAGGTTGTGGCCTTCACCGCCGATGTACGAAATAACTTCGTAGCCGTTGGTGAGACGAACCTTTGCGACTTTACGCAGAGCGGAGTTCGGCTTCTTGGGGGTGGTGGTGTACACGCGGGTGCACACGCCGCGACGTTGCGGGCAGTTTTCGAGCGCGGGGCTCTTGCTCTTGATGATGCTGACTTCGCGCGGCTTGCGCACGAGCTGGCTAATGGTAGGCATGACCTTTGAAATCCCTTTTACGTACCACTGGTAAGTACTGTTGTACTCGTATCCTTGACGCATCGTCCCCGGGGTCTGTCCCTGAGAGCCGGTACACCTTGGAGAGGCAGTTCACGCAAAACCGCCTCAAACGTTCCATACGTAAAAGAGCGGGTCTTGCAGACAAAACGCACAAAGCCAGCCAAGCGTGGATGGCAGCCTTTATGCGCAAATAAAGCAGTAAGCCCGTCAGCATAACCGAGAAGCGACGGGGTGTCAAAGTATTTAATGCGAAAGTCAGACCGGGTGCAGCGCGCCGACGCGTGGTCACGCGTTGCACCGAAAATCGCGCTTTAGGCTACTGATCAGCGAACAGATAGCCGCTGCCGTAGACCGTGCGGATGGGCAGATTGACGCCCGCCAGTTCGCCCTTTCGGCGCAACCGGCTGATGATCACGTCGATACTGCGTGAACCGTTGGCGCGGGTCGCCGATTCGTCCAGATGCTTGGTCAGGTCCGAGCGGGGAACTGCCTGGCCGGCGGCCTCGAGCAAGCAGCGCACGATATGCCGCTCGTTGGCGGACAGAGAGATCGCCACGCCGGTGGGCGTCATCAAGGTCCAGTTTTGATCGCGCAGTTCCCAGCTGCCCGAGTGACTCTGAGTCGCCGACGCCTCGGTTTTGACGCCAGGGTTGGCGGCCCGGCCCGGGAGCCGCCGCGCCAGGGCCATCAACACGCCCACGAGTTCGCGGGGATCGATCGGCTGCATCAAGCAAACATCGGCGCCGCCTTGCAGGCAGCGCAGACGGTTTTCGACTTGCAAATTCGTCCCGACCACCACAATACCCAGACTGGGAGAGGTGCGCAGCCGCGAGACCAGCGCGTAACCGATTTCTTCTAGTTCGCCGATATCCAGAACAACCGCATCATAGTCACCGTCGCCCAACAAACTAAACATTTCAGGCGGTGTAGCGCAAACTTGTGCGGAGATACCAGCTTGCTGCATTGCAGCGCCGGCCCTGCCCTGCATGGCTTCGTCCGGCATCATGAGGAGTACTTTCAATTGCTTCATAGTTTCCCAGGCCTCCTTGGACTTTACCGTCCCTAACGGCCTCTGCAGACTGACAAGAATATTGACAGTGTGACGCCTTATTTCAGCAAGTGCCAGTAAATATTCGTCAAGTTTGCACGGCTGCAAAGTCGTGTTGCCTTATTCGCAGAACGACAGAAGTCCCGGGGTATTATTGCGCTATGCCCTACGCGAGTGCAGCGTGGCACGCCGCTCGAATGACAGAACAATGTATTCAAGTGCTTTGACCTCCCACTTAACACTATGCAGATAGCTTCGCTTGAAGACGACCTGAATCAAGCTCAGCTTATTCAGCAGGTACTTGTCGCAGCCGGGTACACTTGCCACAGCTATCAGCGAGGGCGGGATCTTATTGCGGCGCTACGCAGCAAAACGTTTGATTTGATTTTGCTGGACTGGCAGGTGCCGGACATTGCGGGCGATCAGGTACTGCGGCACATTCGCGGGACACTGGGCTTGCAGACGCCTGTCATCTTCTTGA
Organism: Bordetella sp. 02P26C-1; assembly: GCF_009763255.1. Lineage (GTDB taxonomy): Bacteria > Pseudomonadota > Gammaproteobacteria > Burkholderiales > Burkholderiaceae_B > Bordetella_A. Next base: position 4,884 of record NZ_WSJB01000037.1, read on the forward strand.
CCAGCCGTACACTCGAGGCCGAACTCGTTCAAGGGCTCGAGGCCGGGGCCGACGATTACATCGGCAAGCCGCTGCGCCCCGCGGAGCTCATGGCGCGTATCGGTGCGCTTTTGCGGCGAGTAAAGGCGACGCTGCCCGGCCGCGAACCGTTTTCAGTGGCTTCCTATCGCATCAACCCACAAGACCGCACAATTACGTTGCGCGGCGAGGTGATCGCGCTGGCGCCTAAGGAATTCGAGCTGGCGCAACTTTTTTTCCGTAATGTCGGGCGTCTGCTATCGCGTGACGTGCTGGCGGAAAGCGTCTGGAATCGGGAAATCCCCGCCACTTCCCGCACGCTGGATACGCATCTTTCCAATATCCGTCAAAAGCTGCGCCTACACCCCGACAACGGCGTGCGCTTGATCTCGTCATACGCACTGGGCTATCGGCTCGAATTGACCGACCGCGGCGCCACGGCGTCGTGACACCCGACTTCTGCAGTACGCTGCCCCGCACGCACCCGCGGGGGTACGCCCCCCTTTATCTTTTTGGAGAACGCACAACATGAATAGGCGCGCCTTTCGCCTGCTCGCCGGTTGCATGGCCCTCGCGTATGCGCCGTTTGGACACGCTCAGCCCGCCGGCGCAGTGGGCGATGATTTTGTTTATCGCATACGCCCAGCCGATACGCTGATCGACCTAGCCTCAAGATACACCGGCGATGGCGCCAATTGGGTCACGCTGCAGAAGCTCAACAGAGTGGAAGACCCGCAAAAGCTCGCCATTGGCTTGGCGCTGCACATCCCTTTCTCCCTGATCCCGGTCGTCCCTGCTCCCCTCACCGCCATCCATGTAAGCGGCAGCACGCAGATGGACGGGAAGCCTTTACGCGCGGGAATGTCCGTGCCTGAGGGAGCCACCATCATCACGGAATCCGACGGCTTTGCAACGTTGGACTTTGCGGATGGGACCCGCCTGAGTCTACCCAACAACAGCACCGCCCGAGTCGATCGCACGCAAAAGTTCAAGAACGCGGGGCTGATCGATTCCGTGGTGAGCGTGCAAAATGGCGAGGTCGATTCCGAGGTGGCCCCCACGGGCCAAGGCGTAGGCCGTTTTGAGATCCGTACGCCAGTGACGATCGTGGGCGTGCGCGGCACCCGCTTTCGACTGCAAGCGACCGGGACCGGCGCACAGAGCGAAGTGTTGCACGGGAAGGTCGACATGAGCGCGGGTGCAGGCGGCTCCGCGCCACCCGTGGCAGTGGCCGGGGGTCAGGGCGCGGCGGTAGACGTCCACGGTCAAATACAAGTGCACACACTGCCGCCCGCCCCTATTGTGACACCGCCGCAGCGCGGCGCTTCCGGACAATGGGTCGCGCGGGTGACGCCTGTCCCGGGTGCGGTCGCTTACCTGGTGAGAATTTCGCGGGACCCGAAGGGGCTCGAGGTGTTTACTTCGGAGCGATTCGAGGGTGAAGAAGTCCGACTTGTGGCGCGTCGGCCGGGCACCCACTATGCCTCGATCCGCGCGCTGAATGCAGCGGGCCTCGGCGGCTATGACACCGTTCTCAGTTTCGAAGGGGCCAGCCCCCTGATGTCCGGTTCGGGTCACCCCGTGCTGCTAAGCGACGGCGCAATAGTTACACTGAATAACTATTAACAAAACCTATCGGTGCCCGGACCATGTGGACCAGCGCAGTGGACACCCCGCGTGAAAACTCCCCCTCTCGTTGGCTGCTGCGTCTCGCGCTTATTGCGTTCGCCCTGGCATTGGGGTGGCTCGATGGCCTGGGAAGAGTCGATCAGCTCATTTATGATCGTGCCCTGTCACTGGTAAAAAGGCCGGTTCCCAAGGATGTGGTGCTTGTCGCCATCGACGATCAGGCGATCGATGAGCTGGGTCGATGGCCATGGCATAGGGCGTTGCATGCACAGCTGCTAGATCGTCTGCACGGCGCACGCGCGGTGGGGTTGGATATCGTTTTTTCCGAACCCGACGCGCGGCATCCGCAGGACGACCAACTGCTTAGCGAAGCCATCAAGCGGCATGGCCGCGTGGTGTTGCCCATTGTCCTGGACGAGGTCCACGCCCCAACGCGCGCCGACCTTCCTCTCGCGTCGCTCGCGCAGTCGGCGGCGGGTCTGGGATTCATCAACGTGGACCCCGATGACGACGGGATACTTCGACGCGCGGACTGGACCACCGTCGACAGCCACGATCAGCCTTGGCGCAGATTTGCCCTAGCGCTGCTCGAGGTGGGGGGAGACAGCGACCGTGTGGAGCGCTTCCTGAAGCGCGTCCCTTCGGATGGAAAGTTGCTGATCCCTTTTGCGGGGCCGCCCGGCCATTTTCAAACGGTGTCCTACTTGAGCGTCTTACGAGGAGAAGTCCCGCCTGAGGTGTTCAAGGACAAGTATGTCGTGGTGGGCGCATGGGCGACTGGGCTTGGCGATACGATACCAACGCCCGTATCGCATGATACAAACGGAATGTCAGGCATAGAGATTATTGGCAATCTGCTGCAGTCCGCACACCAGAATCTGGTGGTATGGCGCGCGCCACCGTGGATGTCGGCGTTATTCAGCGCCCTGCCCGTTCTACTGTTGGGAATGGCTCTGCCCAGACTTTCGCCAAGACAAGCCTTTCTTTGCAGCCTGGCCTTTTTGGGACTAGTGCTGATCAGCGCGATCGCCACGCTGCGTTTCGCCGACATCTGGATTCCACCCCTAGCGGGCTTGATTGGTGTGGCGGTGAGTTACCCGATCTGGAGTTGGCGTAGCCAGGAGGCGGCCCTGCGCTACATGACCCGCGAGATGAAGCGTCTTCGCATCGAGTATCCGCCGGTCTATGAAGAGACGGCCCCGCCACCCGTGCAGCGCATCGGCCGTTCATTGGATCAGCATGTCCAGGAACTCGATCGCACGCTCACGCACGTGCGCAACTTGCGCCGTTTCGTTGCCGATGGGCTGGACGGGATGCCCGATGCGACCATGGTGCTGGATCAGAATGGCCGTCTGCAGTATCGCAACCACTCTGCGGCCACTTACTTCGCTGAGCTTGGGATCCGACCGCCGCGGATCGGGCAGACCGTCGAGCCCGCGCTGGTTCAAGCATTCGAGGCGCCCCGCGCACAGGAGCAAATCGCGCAGGCGCTGCGCCGGGGAACGCATCGAACGCCCGCGCATGAAGCGGTCGAGGGGGAAATCGAGGGCGAGTTCGCGCGCCACGGCGGCATCGAAGTCCGCGATCGTGCCGACCACGATTTGCTGATGCGATGTCTGCCGTTTCGCACGGCGCGAGGTGCCTTTGCCGGCACGGTCGTGACGATCAGCGATATCAGCGCCGTCCGCCGGGCGGAACGGCAGCGCGAGCAAATGCTTCAGTTCATATCGCACGACATGCGGGCGCCGCAAAATTCGATTCTGGCCTTGGTCGAACTGCACCGACAGCACCATCCCGCCACGGATGCTCAGGGCGATGTGCTGGGCCGTATCGCCCATCTGGCTAACCGCACGCTGGGATTGGTCGACAGCTTTGTTGAATTGACGCGTGCCGAGTCGATGCGCATTGCCTGCGAACGGGTCGATCTGGCTGCCGTGTTGCATGAAGTGGTGGATGATTTTTGGGCGGCCGCGCAGTCCCGGCGAGTTTTGCTGCAATGGCAGTCCTGCCCCACCATCGCCATGACTTATGGCGACGGATCGCTCATTACGCGGGCCGTGTGCAACCTGTTGGGGAATGCCATCAAGTACAGCCCAGATGGCAGCACGGTAGCGCTACGTCTGACGGCCAAAGGCACGATGTGGCACATCGATATCGAAGACGCGGGCCCCGGCATCTCGCCACAAGACCAGGAAATGCTGTTCGAGCCGTTTTTTCGATCTGCAGCGGCCAGAGAGTCCAATAGCGAAGGCTCGGGCCTTGGGCTGGCATTCGTCCAAACCATCGCGCACCGCCATAACGGCCGCGTGGCCGTAAAAAGCGAGCTCGGCAAAGGCTCTCGGTTCACCCTATGTCTGCCTATAGCGCTCGAAGACGAGATCGACCACTAACAAGGGGCGGACTTGTCGCTGCGGCGCAAACGCCTGTGGATCAGCGAAACGTGTGCGAGAGCACGGCCGGCGTGCCGGGCTTGACGACCAGCGTCGTGTGAAACGGGGGTTGCGCGCTATTGCGTATGGTCACCGCATGCGTGCCGGGCCGAAGCATGACGGTCTTCAATGGCGGGGTAACCCCTCGCGAGACGCCATCGATGAAAATTTCACCCCAAGGCCGCACATTGATGCTCACCTTCACTAGCGCGGGCGTTTTGCGTTCGGCTTTCGCGGGCGGTTGAACCCGATCGTCCGGGGTAATGTGGGATGCCACAAGGTCTACATCAGGGACGTCCGACGAGGCGGCCGTTGCCGGCCTTTGCGTCGCGCTGTCGGTCTGCGGCGCGGCTGTCGCTGGATAGGGGCCCATGCCGTGACCCCCACTCGCCGATGTCGCGGCAACGGAAGACAGTGCTGCTGGCTTACCAGCGTTGTCAACACGCTGGGAATGGGTGATGACCGACGGAGATCGCGCACCCATACGGCCCCACCAGTAGGCGGCCGCGGCCACAGCTCCCAAGAGCAGCAAACCCAGCAAAATGAAAGTACGCCAGACGTTACGGTGCAGCGACTGTTGAACGACCAATGTGCCCGCCGGCGTGCCCGGCGCGTCCATGGGAATTCCAACGGTATCAGGGCGACGTGCGAAAAGCGGCATCGTTAACGATTCGGCGTAGGCTTGAATGCTTTGCGGCCGATCCAGCGGATGCAAGGACATCCCGGCGTCGATAGCGCGCAGAAAGTCCGGCGAGTAGCGGTCTAGCCCCAGCGACGACAGCAGTTGATAACGGTCCTCGATCACACGCTGCTCGGCAGGCGGCGGGCGTTCCCCGGCGACTAGCGAATAAACCACCGCACTCAGGCCGTAAACATCCGTCCATGGCCCGCGCGGCCAGTCGGGCGATTCGGTAAAGAGCTCGAAGGCGGCATAGCCGGAAGTGAACGTCAATCCGTGCTCGCCTCTTACCCGCGGGATATCCAGGGCAAGAAGATGCGCTTGACCGGTTTCGTCTAGTCCCACGGAATGCACGGAGATGTCGCCGCAGATGCGGCCCTCGCGATGCAAGGCGTCCAGCACCGGCATGAGCTCGACGAGGATACGTTCGATGCGATGCTGCGGCACGCCGCCAGATTGGGTGGCGGCGATGGCGCTCAGGGGTCGATGCGCGATGGGAGCTGCGCCGACAAACGGACTGCGCGCGGTGTGAAAGCCCGGGGAAGAATCCATGAAGACAGCGTTAGAAGATGACACATTCTACGCTAACCGAGGGATTAGCCCGTGATCGGCCAGCGCGGACGAGGCCTGCACGTGCACGAGGTTGCCAGTGACGCCGCCACTTTCTCGCCAAGGCGGCTTTCCGCGCGTTCGATGCACGACCTGCTCGGAGGGGATATTATCTGATGGTGTCCCTGTGGGCGTTTCACAATCGATACGCGCGGTACAGGATGTGACCCTCAACATTATCGACTTAGGCAAACTCATGAACGTTCGTGCTTTCTTGCCCGTTGCAGCTTGCGTGCTCGCGTTATTGAGCGGATGCGCAGGTCTGACGATCGCAGAGGCGCCGCCCTCCCAGGCGGCCCAAGATGCGCTTGCTCATGTCCACGAGCAATATTCAGCCGGGCAATACGGCGCGGTCATACGTTCGGTCGCGACTTCGGATGCGATTCAAAGCGCACCGGACTCGCTGCGCATCGAAGCCTACAAACTTCAAGCCTTCAGCTACTGTGTGCGCGACTATCCGCAGCTGTGCGAAGAAACCTTCATGCGCATCTTGCAGATCGATTCGGATTTCACACTGGCGCCAGCCGAGGCGGGTCACCCGCAGTGGGGGCCGGTGTTCAATGCGGCTAAAGCGAAAGCTGGCCGCTGACCCCGGTAACGATTAAAGCCTCGCACAAATAAAAAGGCCGCTGAAATCTCAGCGGCCTTTTTCGTTGAGTCAACCCGGCGGGACATTGCCCCGCCAGTTGCCTCGGTACTGCCTTACTGCTGCGTATCGTCCTGCGCGCTCGGAGGCGTCTCGTCGTGCGTTCCACCGATATCCACGGTGGCCGGCGTATCCTCGAAAGGATTGGCCAGCTGACGTGCGGCTTCGCGCTCGGCGGCTTCCAGGGCTTCCTTGTCCTTGCGGGCAAGGTGGTAAGCCAAACCGGTACCAGCGGGGATCAGACGACCCACGATCACGTTTTCCTTCAGACCACGCAGATCGTCGCGCTTGCCCATGATGGCGGCTTCGGTCAGAACACGCGTGGTTTCCTGGAACGAAGCGGCCGAGATGAACGAGTCGGTCGACAGCGAGGCCTTGGTAATACCGAGCAGCACGTTGTCGTAGGTCGCCGGACGCTTGCCTTCGGCGATCACGCGATCGTTTTCGTTCAAGAGTTCCGAACGCTCGACCTGTTCACCCGGGATGAACTCGGTATCGCCAGCATCGACGATGTTCACGCGACGCAGCATCTGACGAACAATCACTTCGATGTGCTTGTCGTTGATCTTCACGCCTTGCAGACGGTAGACGTCCTGCACTTCGTCGACGATGTAGGTCGCCAGCTTCTCGATACCTTGCAAGCGCAGAATGTCGTGCGGATCGGCCGGGCCGTCCACGATCATTTCGCCCTTGTTCACCACCTGGCCGTCGTGCACCAGCACCTGTTTTTCCTTCGGAATCAGGAACTCGTGGCTCACGCCTTCCAGGTCGGTGATGACCAGACGCTGCTTACCCTTGGTGTCCTTACCAAACGACACGGTACCCGTGACATCGGCGAGCATGCCGGCATCCTTGGGCGAACGCGCTTCGAACAGTTCGGCCACACGCGGCAGACCGCCGGTAATGTCGCGGGTCTTTTGCGATTCTTGAGGAATACGCGCCAGAACTTCACCCACGGCAACCTGCTGACCATCGCGCACCGTAATCAGTGCGCCCACCGGGAACGAAATGTTCACCGAGTGATCGGTGCCGGCGATCTTGACATCTTCGCCGTTTTCGTTGACCAGCTTGATCTGCGGACGCATGACGATCTTGCCGCTACGCGTCTTGGGCGTGATCACGACCAGCGTGGACAGACCGGTGATTTCGTCGACCTGCTTGGCAACGGTCACGCCTTCTTCGATGTTCTCGAAGCGCACCGCACCGCTGTACTCGGACACGATCGGACGGGTCAGCGGATCCCAGGTCGCCAGACGGGTACCGGCCTTGACGGCTTCGCCGTCGCCGACCAGTACGGTGGCGCCGTACGGGATCTTGTGACGTTCGCGTTCGCGACCGTTATCGTCGTAAATCGCCAGTTCGCCCGAACGCGAGATGGCCACCCGTTCGCCCTTGGCGTTGGTGACGTAACGCATCGTGCTGGTAAAGCCGACCTTACCGTTGGACTTGGTTTCCACGGCGCTGGCCAAAGCCGAACGCGATGCCGCACCACCGATGTGGAACGTACGCATCGTGAGCTGAGTACCCGGTTCACCGATGGACTGAGCCGCGATAACACCGACGGCTTCACCCACGTTGACATGCGATCCACGGCCCAGATCGCGGCCATAGCAATGCGCGCACAGACCGTGACGCGTTTCGCAAGTCAGCGGCGTACGGACCTTGACTTCGTCCACACCGATACGATCGATCAGATCGACCAGATCTTCGTCCAGCAGCGTGCCGGCGGCGATCGCGGTTTCCTGCGTATCCGGGTTGACGATGTCGACGGCTGCCACACGGCCGAGGATACGGTCGCGCAACGGTTCGATGACTTCACCGCCCTCGACCAAGGCCTTCATGGAATAGCCCAGGCTGGTGCCGCAATCTTCTTCACGGATCACCAGATCCTGCGTCACATCGACGAGACGACGAGTCAGGTAACCCGAGTTAGCCGTCTTCAGTGCGGTATCGGCCAAGCCTTTACGCGCACCGTGAGTCGAGATGAAGTACTGCAGAACGTTCAGGCCTTCGCGGAAGTTCGCGGTAATCGGCGTCTCGATAATCGAGCCGTCCGGCTTGGCCATCAGGCCGCGCATACCGGCCAACTGACGGATCTGTGCCGCCGAACCCCGTGCACCGGAGTCCGCCATCATGTAGATCGAGTTGAAGGATTCCTGGCGGACTTCCTCGCCGTGACGGTTGATCACGGGTTCGGTTGCCAGTTGCTCCATCATCGCCTTGCCGACCTTATCGGAGGCCTTACCCCAGATGTCCACCACGTTGTTGTAGCGTTCTTGGGACGTGACCAGACCCGACGAGTACTGCTTGTCGATTTCCTTCACTTCGCGGCTGGCTTCGGCCAGGATGGCTTCCTTGGCCTTCGGGATCAGCATGTCTTCCATCGCGATGGAGATACCACCACGGGTAGCCAGACGGAAACCGGACTGCATCAGCTTGTCGGCGAAGATCACGGTGTCGCGCAGGCCGCAACGGCGGAACGACTGGTTGATCAGACGCGAGATTTCTTTTTTCTTCAGCGCCTTGTTCAGCACGCTAAAGGGCAGGCCCTTGGGCAGAATCTCGGACAGCAGCGCACGGCCGACCGTCGTCTCATGACGACGGACGACGGGTTGGAATTCACCGTTCTCGTCGCGCTCGTATTCGTTCAAGCGCACGGTGATACGCGTCTGCAGCTCGACTTCGCCGTTGTCATACGCGCGCTGGACTTCGGCCACATCGGTAAAGAAGATGCCTTCGCCCTTGCCGTTGATACGCTCACGGGTCGTGTAGTACAGACCCAGCACGATATCCTGCGACGGCACGATCGACGGTTCACCGTTAGCCGGGAACAGCACGTTGTTCGAGGCCAGCATCAGGGTACGGGCTTCGAGCTGGGCTTCGAGCGACAGCGGCACGTGAACGGCCATCTGGTCACCGTCGAAGTCGGCGTTAAACGCCGCGCAAACCAGCGGGTGCAGCTGGATGGCTTTACCTTCGATCAGCACCGGTTCGAATGCCTGAATACCCAGACGGTGCAGCGTCGGCGCACGGTTGAGCATCACCGGGTGTTCGCGGATGACCTCTTCGAGAATGTCCCACACCACCGGCTCTTGGCTTTCCACCAGTTTCTTGGCGGCCTTGATGGTCGTGGCCAAGCCCATCATCTCCAGACGATTGAAGATGAACGGCTTGAACAGTTCCAAAGCCATCAGCTTGGGCAGACCGCACTGATGCAGCTTGAGCTGCGGACCCACCACGATGACCGAACGGCCCGAGTAGTCCACGCGCTTACCGAGCAAGTTCTGACGGAAGCGACCGCTCTTACCCTTGATCATGTCGGCCAGCGACTTGAGCTGACGCTTGTTAGCGCCCGTCATGGCCTTGCCGCGACGACCGTTATCGAGCAGCGAGTCGACGGCCTCTTGCAGCATGCGCTTTTCGTTGCGCAGAATGATCTCGGGCGCCTTCAGTTCGAGCAAGCGCTTCAGACGGTTGTTGCGGTTGATCACGCGACGGTACAGATCGTTCAGATCCGAGGTCGCGAAACGGCCGCCGTCCAGCGGCACGAGCGGACGCAGATCCGGCGGCAGCACCGGCAGCACTTCCATGACCATCCAGTCGGGCTTGATGCCCGACTTCTGGAAGCCCTCGAGGACCTTCAGACGCTTGGAGATCTTCTTGATCTTGGCTTCGGAGCTGGTGGCCTTCAGTTCGCCGCGCAGCGTTTCGACTTCGCGATCGATGTCGATCGTGCGCAGCAGTTCGCGCACGGCTTCCGCGCCCATCAGGGCGGTGAAGTCGTCACCGTATTCCTCGGTCTTGGCGAGGAAGTCGTCGTCGGACATGATCTGACCGCGCTTGAGCGGGGTCATGCCAGGTTCGATCACGCACCAGGCTTCGAAATAGAGCACGCGCTCGATGTCGCGCAGCGTCATGTCGAGCACCATACCCAGGCGCGACGGCAGGCTCTTCAGGAACCAGATGTGCGCAACCGGGCTGGCCAGCTCGATGTGGCCCATGCGCTCACGGCGCACCTTGGCCACGGTCACTTCCACGCCGCACTTCTCGCAGATCACGCCGCGATGCTTCAGGCGCTTGTACTTACCGCACAAGCACTCGTAGTCCTTGATCGGGCCGAAGATCTTCGAGCAGAACAGACCATCACGCTCGGGCTTGAACGTGCGGTAGTTGATCGTCTCGGGCTTGCGGACTTCGCCATAAGACCACGAACGAATTTTCTCGGGCGACGCGATGCCGATCTTGATGGCATCAAACTGCTCGTCTTGCGAGACTTGTTTGAATAGGTCGAGTAGCGCTTTCATTAGTTACGCTCCAAATCCATGTCCAGGGCCAACGAGCGGATTTCCTTGACCAGCACGTTGAACGATTCCGGCATACCGGCATCGATGACGTGATCGCCCTTGACGATGTTTTCGTATACCTTGGTGCGGCCCGTAATGTCGTCGGACTTCACCGTCAGCATTTCTTGCAGGGTGTAGGCGGCGCCGTAAGCTTCCAGCGCCCACACTTCCATCTCCCCGAAACGCTGGCCACCGAACTGCGCCTTACCACCCAGCGGTTGCTGAGTCACCAGCGAGTACGGACCAGTCGAACGGGCGTGCATCTTGTCGTCGACCAAGTGATGCAGCTTCAGGTAGTGCATGTAGCCCACGGTCACCGGACGCTCGAACTGCTCGCCGGTACGGCCGTCAACCAACCAGGCCTGAGCACGCGAGGGCGTCAGGTTCATGCGCTTGGCGACCTCATCGGGGTAAGCCAATTCCAGCATCTGGGTGATTTCTTCTTCCGTGGCACCGTCGAACACCGGCGTCGCGAACGGCACGCCGTTCTTCAGGTTACGCGCCAGCTCCATGACTTCGTCATCTGTCAGCGTTTCGATGTGTGCCGGGGTACCGGTGGTGTTGTACACCTTCTCCAGATAGGCACGCACTTCCTTGACCTGCACGTTCTGTTCGTCACGCAGCATGTCGGCGATACGTTGACCCAGACCCTTCGCGGCCCAGCCCAAGTGAACCTCGAGCACCTGCCCGACGTTCATCCGCGACGGCACGCCCAGCGGGTTCAGCACGATGTCGGCGGGGGTACCGTCGGCCATGTGCGGCATGTCTTCCACCGGGGTAATGCGCGAGACCACACCCTTGTTACCGTGACGGCCGGCCATCTTGTCACCAGGCTGCAGACGACGCTTGACGGCCAGGTAGACCTTGATCATCTTCAGCACGCCCGGGGGCAATTCGTCGCCTTGCGTGAGCTTCTTGCGCTTTTCTTCGAACGCGAGATCGAATTGATGGCGCTTCTGCTCCAGCGATTCCTTGGCCTGCTCGAGCACGACAGCGTGAGGCTCATCGGCCAGACGAATGTCGAACCACTGCCAGCGGTCCAGATCAGCCAGGTATTCCTTGGTGATCGTGGCGCCCTTGGCGAGCTTGCGCGGACCGCCGTTGACGGTCTTGCCAACCAGCAGCTTCTCGAGACGATCGAACTGGTCGTTTTCGACGATACGCAGCTGGTCGTTCAGGTCTTGGCGATAGCGGCGCAGTTCATCGTCGATGATGGACTGAGCGCGCTTGTCGCGCACGATGCCTTCACGCGTGAAGACCTGCACGTCGATCACTGTGCCGACCATGCCCGAGGGCACGCGCAGCGAGGTGTCTTTAACGTCGGAGGCTTTCTCGCCGAAGATGGCGCGCAGCAGTTTTTCTTCCGGCGTGAGCTGGGTTTCGCCCTTGGGCGTGACTTTACCCACCAGCACGTCGTCGGCCGTGACTTCGGCGCCGATGTACACGATGCCGGAATCATCCAGACGGTTCAGTTGCGTCTCAGCCAGGTTGCTGATGTCGCGCGTGATTTCCTCAGGTCCGAGCTTCGTGTCACGAGCAACGACCGTCAATTCCTCGATGTGCACCGAGGTATAGCGATCATCGGCCACGACCTTCTCAGAGATCAAGATCGAGTCTTCGAAGTTGTAGCCGTTCCACGGCATGAACGCGATCAGCATGTTCTGACCCAGCGCCAATTCGCCCAGGTCGGTCGATGCGCCGTCAGCCAGCACGTCACCCTTGGCCACACGATCACCACGCGCCACGATGGGGCGTTGGTTGATGTTGGTGTTCTGGTTGGAACGGGTGTACTTGATCAGGTTGTAGATGTCGACGCCGACTTCGCCCACGACGTTTTCGTCGTCGTTGACGCGAATCACGACACGCTCGGCATCCACATGGTCAACCACGCCGCCACGCAGGGCTTGCACGGTCGTGCCCGAGTCAACCGCCACCGTACGCTCGATCCCGGTGCCCACGACGGGCTTCTCGGGACGCAAGCAAGGCACGGCCTGACGTTGCATGTTGGCGCCCATCAGTGCACGGTTGGCGTCATCGTGCTCCAGGAACGGAATCAGCGATGCCGCGACCGACACGATCTGCGACGGCGCCACGTCCATGTAGTGCACGTTGGCGGGCGAGGTCAGCATGGTTTCGCCAGCTTCGCGGCAAGCCACCAGGTCGTCGATGAATCGGCCTTCTTCGTCCAGCGCGGCGTTAGCCTGTGCGATGACGTAGTTGCTTTCTTCGATGGCCGACAGGTAATCGATTTGATCGCTCACCTTGCCGTCCACGATGCGACGATAAGGCGTTTCCAGGAAGCCGTACTCGTTCAGACGAGCGTACAGCGCCATGGAGTTGATCAGACCGATGTTCGGACCTTCCGGCGTTTCGATCGGGCACACACGACCGTAGTGCGTCGGATGCACGTCACGGACTTCGAAGCCCGCGCGCTCGCGCGTCAGACCGCCCGGGCCCAGTGCGGAAACACGACGCTTGTGCGTGATTTCCGACAGCGGGTTGGTTTGGTCCATGAACTGCGACAGCTGGCTCGAACCGAAGAACTCCTTGATCGCGGCCGAAATCGGCTTGGAGTTGATCAGGTCGTGCGGCATCAGGTTTTCGGTCTCGGCCTGGCCCAGACGTTCCTTGACGGCGCGCTCAACACGCACGAGACCGGCGCGGAACTGGTTTTCGGCCAGTTCGCCCACACAGCGCACGCGACGATTACCCAAGTGATCGATATCGTCGATCTGGCCACGGCCGTTACGCAGCTCGACCAGAACCTTGATGGTCTCGAGGATGTCCTCGTCGGTCAGCGTCATGGGGCCGGAGGTGTCTTCACCACGGCCCAGACGGCTGTTGACCTTCATACGGCCAACGCGCGACAGATCGTACGTTTCTTCGCTGTAGAACAGACGTTGGAACAAGGCCTCGACGGCGTCCTCGGTGGGAGGCTCGCCAGGACGCATCATGCGATAGATCGCCACACGCGCGGCCATCTGGTCGGCGGTTTCGTCGGTACGCAGCGTTTGCGAGATGTAGGGACCACGATCCAGGTCGTTCGTGTAGAGCGTCTGGAATTCAAGGATGTTGGCCGCACGCAGCGCGCTCAACACGCTCTCGGTGATTTCGTCATTGGCATGCGCCACGACTTCACCGGTGTCCGGATCGACCACGTTCTTGGCCAGCACGCGGCCGTACAGGAACTCTTCCGGCACGGAGATGCGCTGGATACCGGCGTTAGCCATATCGCGCAGGTGCTTGGCGTTGATACGCTTGTCTTTTTCGACAATGACTTCGCCATCACGGTTGGTGATGTCAAAGCGGGCCATTTCGCCCTTCCAGCGCTCGGGCACGAATTCGATCATGCCGCCTTCGCTCTTCAACTCGAAGTTGTCGAAGTCGAAGAAGTGCGCCAGGATCGATTCCGGCGTCATGCCGATGGCCTTGAGCAGAATCGTGACCGGCATCTTGCGACGACGGTCGACACGGAAGAACAGAATGTCCTTGGGATCGAATTCAAAGTCGAGCCACGAACCGCGGTAAGGAATCACGCGGGCCGAGAACAGCAACTTGCCCGAGCTGTGCGTCTTGCCACGGTCGTGCTCGAAGAACACGCCCGGCGAACGGTGCAGCTGGGACACGATGACACGTTCCGTGCCATTGATCACGAAAGAACCCGTGCCCGTCATGAGCGGAATTTCGCCCATGTAGACTTCTTGTTCTTTCACTTCCTTGATGGTGGGCTTGCTGACTTCGCGATCCAGCAGCACCAGACGCACCTTGGCGCGCAATGGTGATGCATAGGTCAGACCGCGCTGTTGGCATTCCTTAACGTCAAACACCGGCTCGCCCAGCACATAGCTGACGAATTCCAAGCGCGCCATTCCGTTATGGCTGACAATCGGGAAAATCGACGAAAACGCCGCCTGCAGACCTTCGTTTACGCGCTCAGCGGGCGCGGTTTCGGCTTGCAGGAAAGTTAGGTAGGATTGAAGCTGGGTCGCCAGCAGATACGGTACGCTTTGAACGTCTTCACGCTTGGCGAAGCTTTTGCGGATGCGCTTTTTTTCGGTGTACGAGTAAGGCATGAGCACTCCGACTCGAGGGGTTGCATGGGCCGTCAACCACGGCCCCAGGTGATACGACTCCAGAAAACCCCACTGTAAAGGTTGCCCTGACAGTAGGGGTTTCCTGGAAACGCAAAAGCCCGGGGACGGCAAACTACACTGTCCCCGGGCAGATGACGCAAGGTATTACTTAACTTCGACCTTGGCGCCAGCTTCTTCCAGCTTCTTCTTGGCGGCTTCGGCGTCAGCCTTGGCAACGCCTTCCTTGACGGGCTTCGGAGCGCCGTCAACCAGGTCCTTAGCTTCCTTCAGACCCAGGCCGGTCAGTTCACGCACGGCCTTGATGACGGACACCTTGTTGGCGCCGGCTTCAGCCAGCACAACGGTGAACTCGGTTTGCTCTTCAGCAGCGGCGGCAGCGCCACCAGCGGCGGGAGCAGCCACAGCCACAGCGGCGGCAGCAGCCGACACGCCGAACTTCTCTTCCATTTCCTTGATCAGCTCGGACAGTTCGAGCACGGTCATGCCAGCGATGGCGTCAAGGATTTCAGCTTTGTTAAGTGCCATTTTTCAGAACTCCAGAATTGGATAAATGCCAGGTTGGTTGTCGCTCGGTCGTACAGCGAGTTCCGTAAGGGGTGGCTTACGCCGCCGCCTTTTGGTCGCGCACGGCAGCCAGGCCGCGAGCAAACTTGGTGGGAACTTCGTTGAGCGTACGCACGAATTGCGCGATCGGGGCTTGCATGGTGCCCAGCAGTTTCGAGAGCAACTCTTCGCGCGAGGGCATGGTGGCCAGAGCCTTCACACCTTCTTGGTTCAGCAAGTTGTTGGGCAGTGCGCCCGCCTTGATGACCAGCTTGTCGTTGCTTTTCGCGAAACCGGCGAGGACCTTGGCCGCCGCAACCGGATCAGCGCTGATACCATAGATCAGCGGACCGGTGAGCTGTTCCGACAGCGGCTCGAAAGCCGTGCCAGCGACAGCGCGACGGACCAGCGTGTTCTTCAGAACACGCAGGTAAACGCCCGATTCACGCGCAGTTTTGCGCAGTACGGTGACAGAGGCGACGTCCAGACCACGATACTCGGCGATAACAATCGATTGGGCCTTGGCGACTTCGGCCGAGACTTCCTCGATTACTACCGCTTTCTCTTGACGATTGAGACTCACGGTTTGAACACTCCATCAAAAGACGCCTGGGGCCGGGTGGCCTTGCGCGTCAACCGAATGCGGCGCCTGGGTTGAGTTCTTTAGGTAAAGAATTCTTCCTGGGGACGCCGTCTACGCTGGATCCGGACTAGGTGAGCTCCGGGATTAAGCGGGGCCAGGCATTACAGCCGACCAGGCCCTGCTCCAGCGGTCTTTGACAGCAACATCCGAGAAATCCGGATGCAGCCCAAAGTACGTTTGTGCTTGCAGCGATTAGGCTGCGAGCGAAGCTACTTCCACGCGAGCGCCGCCACCCATGGTGGACGAAACGGCGACCTTACGCAGATAGATACCCTTGGCGGCAGCGGGACGAGCCTTTTGCAGGGCGTCGACCAGAGCAGCCAAGTTGCTTTGCAACTGTTCCACGCCGAACGAGGCGCGGCCGATGGTGGCGTGAATGATGCCAGCCTTGTCGGTACGGTACTGAACCTGACCGGCCTTGGCGTTCTTCACAGCGGTCACGACATCGGGGGTCACGGTGCCAACCTTGGGGTTCGGCATCAGGCCACGGGGACCCAGAACCTGACCCAGGGCGCCCACGACACGCATCGTGTCGGGCGAGGCAATGACCACGTCGAAATCGATCTGGCCACCCTTGATACGCTCAGCCAGGTCGTCCAGGCCAACGATGTCGGCGCCAGCGGCACGAGCGGCTTCAGCCTTGTCGCCTTGGGCGAACACGGCCACGCGCACGGACTTACCAGTACCGGCGGGCAACACAACCGAGCCACGAACCAGTTGGTCGGATTTTTTGGGGTCGATGCCCAACTGCACGGCCACGTCGATCGATTCGTCGAACTTGGCGGTTGCGGTTTCCTTGACCAGGGTCAGGGCTTCAGCAACGGGATACAGTTTGGTGCGATCGATCTTTTGAGCGATTGCGGCGGCGCGCTTGGAGAGTTTTGCCATGATTAGACCCCTTCAACCGTGATGCCCATGCTGCGGGCGCTACCAGCGATCGTGCGGACAGCTGCGTCCAGATCGGCAGCGGTCAGATCGGGTTCTTTGGTCTTGGCGATTTCTTCAGCTTGAGCACGCGTCAGCGTACCGACCTTGTCGGTATGCGGCTTGGACGAACCCTTTTGAATGCCGGCAGCCTTCTTGATCAGGATAGTCGCCGGAGGCGTCTTCATGATGAAGGTGAAGCTCTTGTCGGCGAAAGCGGTGATCACCACCGGAATCGGCAGACCAGGCTCCATGCCTTGGGTCTTGGCGTTGAACGCCTTGCAGAATTCCATGATGTTCAGGCCACGCTGACCCAGGGCCGGGCCAATCGGGGGGGAGGGATTAGCCTTACCAGCTGGGACTTGCAGCTTGATAAAGCCGACGATCTTCTTCGCCATGCTTTGCTCCTTGCGGGTTCAAACGCCCATCACGCGACGCGATGGACTCCCCGGGGTTAAAGAATCAGGTCTTTTCGACCTGGCTAAAATCCAGCTCGACCGGCGTCGCGCGACCAAAAATGGTGACCGACACACGGACCTTGCTTTTTTCGTAGTTGACTTCTTCGACGCTGCCATTGAAGTCCGCGAAGGGGCCTTCTTTGACACGCACCATTTCGCCAACTTCGAAGAGAATCTTGGGACGAGGTTTCTCGACGCCCTCTTCCATTTGGGAGAGGATCTTCTCGACTTCCTTTTCGGAAATCGGCGTAGGACGGTTACCCGAACCACCCAAGAAGCCAGTGACACGGTTGGTGTTTTTCACCAAGTGCCAGGTTTCGTCGGTCAGGTCCATCTCAACCAGGACGTAGCCCGGGAAAATACGACGCTCGGTGATCGATTTTTGACCACCCTTGACTTCGACGACTTCTTCCGAGGGAACCAGGATGCGACCGAAAGACGTCTGCAAGCCCGCGCGCTCGATACGCTCGTTCAGGGCTTTGTGGACGCTTTTTTCCATGCCTGAATACACATGGACGACATACCAGCGCTTACTCATTCGGCGTCCCTTATTTCCAGCCCAGCAACAGGCCGTAGAGTATCCATTCGATGCCCTTATCGAGCACCCACATTAGCAACCCCATCACCGCGACGAAGGCAAACACAATGCCTGTCATCTGGGTGGTTTCCTTGCGCGAAGGCCAGGTCACGCGCTTGGCTTCGTTAAACGCTTCGCCGGCGAAACTGATCGTACGACGACCGGGTTCACTGGACCAGGCGATCAGGGCAGCAATTACCAGGCCACCGACAAATACGCCGATACGGGCAACCATGGGCTGTGCGCTGAGCACCGAGAAACCCACGATGCCAGCAATGATAACGAGCACCGCCAACGCAAGCTTGACGCGGTCGGCAGTGCTGGTTACGGTTTCTACGCTGGTATTAGACATTTTGCGACGCAAGTCGGCCATGTAAGCACGACTGACGATGATCTCCCGGCGGGTTTAAGAGCGAGCGGGGGTTGAAACAAACAAGACCAAGTTCGCCCCGACTGACGGGAAACCTGGCAGGGGCAGTAGGAATCGAACCTACAACCTTCGGTTTTGGAGACCGACGCTCTGCCAATTGAGCTATACCCCTAGAACTCTTGCGAGTGATGTATGGCTACTCGCGCAACCATACATAATACTACTTTTTTGACGAAGATGGGAAGCGGACCCAGAGGGTCGGCTTCCCCGTACTGCCTGACCGCCGAAATTAGGCGATGATCTTAGCGACGACGCCGGCGCCGACGGTACGACCGCCTTCACGGATGGCGAAACGCAGACCTTCTTCCATGGCGATCGGAGCCAACAGCTTGACG
>NZ_WSJB01000038.1 GCF_009763255.1 Bordetella sp. 02P26C-1
CGGCAGTTGGTGAGAATTCAGGGTTTACCCGGATGCGAACTAACAAAGCGATTTGGGGTTTTCCCGAATGTGTGCTAAAATGTCGAGATGCCGGAAACGGCGGTTGTGAAGTTCAAGTCGAACGGTTGATGCGAAATGCGAAACAAAACGACTTGACAGCTTGAAAAAAAGCCTTCATAATCTCGTTTCTCTGCTGCTAACACAGCGAGGCAAGCAGTAAACGCAGTACCTGCTCTTTAACA
>NZ_WSJB01000039.1 GCF_009763255.1 Bordetella sp. 02P26C-1
AGACCAGAACGTTGATAGGTCGGGTGTGGAAGCGCAGTAATGCGTTGAGCTAACCGATACTAATTGCCCGTGCGGCTTGATCCTATAACTCTGTAGGTTTTATGACCTGATATGAGCGTAGCGACAAGTGCCGTTCAAAACGCTAGCGACAAACTAGCAAGATGTAATTCGTCAAACATAACCCATCGTTGTTGCGAAGCCTCACTCACCTGAGCCGCTCGCATCAACTCGATGTGCTTCTTCCAAATTGGGGTAGGTAGTCCTAAACCACTACCCGCCCAACCAGTTACGCCTGACGACCATAGCAAGGTGGTCCCACTCCTTCCCATCCCGAACAGGACAGTGAAACGCCTTAGCGCCGATGATAGTGAACATTCGTTTGTGAAAGTAGGTCATCGTCAGGCTCTTATCCTCAAAACCCCATCGGAGATCTCCGGTGGGGTTTTGTCTTTGCGGCGGTGCCTTAGACACGCCCAAAGACTCGGCATCTCCATGCCATAGAAAACCCCTCCCAATTCCATATAAAAAGCCCGACGAAGCGATTCGTCGGGCTTTTTGTTTGCGCGCCGGGCAAAAACGCTGGCGTCAGATAGGGAATTGCGGTTACGGATAAACAACCGTGTAGTTGGAACTTACCAGATGCAGCCGGTACTCATGGGATTGAGAGAGTCTTTCCCATGAAAGGAGCCGCGGGCGCACATTATGAACATTGATCCGAAACTCCCTTCGGCTGTTGCCGATTCCGGACCTTCCCGCAGTTCACCTGCCGCTGAAGATTGCGCGCGGATCTTTTCTGCGATCAAACACGGATATGCGCACACAGCGCTTGATCTCATCGAGAGATTTGATCCCAATCTATCCGCTAGCAATAAAGATGGCCAAACTCCTCTTCATTTGGCTGTTGCCTTGGACGATCGCGAACTCGCAAGCGAGATAATAGCCAGCTTGCCTGCGGGTCACTCAGCACTTAATGCTCGGGACCGGCAAGAATATACGCCCCTGATGCTCGCTGTAGAAAACGGCAGTGTCCCCCTCAGCAAGGCGCTCATCGAAAAGGGGGGAGACATTCCTTCCAAGCTTATCTTGCCTGCTTCAGGAGCAAGGGCCGAAAAAATACTGTGCACGCTTCACGCGGCAGAGCTTTTGCTCGAGGCCCGTGGGGACATGGGCGTTGCCTATACGCTCGCTTTGCGGGACAAGGATACAGATTTTCAACGCCGATTTGCGGGTGCACTCGAAGCGCTGCGCACTGCATGCGCGGATGGCGATATGGTCGAGGCGCAACGGATGCTCGACGAGGGCATGGACGCGAGTTCTGCATTGACGATGGAAGCCCTGTCCGTTGCGGAGCCCGCTACGCCGTCGCGTGCTCGTGTTTTGACCAACTTGCGGGCTCTAGGCGCAGACCCTACCGTATCCATGCGGCAGGTGCTACTCCGAGGGGAAAAAGCTTCGGATGTCTGCCATCTCTTGCTGCTGCTGGGCGCGGACCCACACCAAGCTATGGTCGATGCGGCACGAAATGGTGATGCGAAGGGGCTGAAGCGTTTGTTGGACTTCGGTTTCAACATCAACGATGCAGTGGTACGGGTCGCTAAGGCCGGTGATGGGAAGGCATTAAGCCTCATGCTTAGCAACGGACGCTTGAACGCCGAAGACAGGCTTTCGATATTCCAGACGTTGGCGAAGGCTGGCCAGCAGGAGGCCGTGAAGCTTTTGATCGATCGCGGTCAGGATCCGGCGCAGGCATTGTCGCGGGCATTCGAGACTGGGGATCGCGCCACGGCCAGAGTGCTGTTCGAGGCGGGAGGCAATGTTTCATCGCGGTTGAATGCCTTGGCGGCGGATTGTCGCGTTAATCCCGACGAAGGGATGAAGCGTCTCGAAGCGTTGATCGCGGCCGGCGTGGACTCGTCGTACGCCTTGTACGACACGGCCAAGGGCGGAAAGGATCCCGTGGCAGTTCATACTCTGATTGCAGCCGGTGCTCGTGTCCCGGAAGCGCTGGGCCACGCCCTGGCGTCGGAATTGCCTGATATAGAAGAAACCTTAGCTTCCGCGAGCAACAATGTCGCTGCGCTCAAGAGGATGATGGATGACGCCGGCGATAGCGGCAGTGCTTTGCTGACGACGCTTCTGTTGGCCAAAGACGATATCGCTGACCCCGCAAAGAGTGATCGTCTGAGGCGACTGGAGGCGATGGCCGGGGCCTATGATATGCAAGGAGATCGAGCCTGCGCTGATCTGCTGCGCGCTCTGTTGCAGGTCGACTGGATCGAAATCAAGGCACTGGTAACGGCTGATCCAGACGCTTCAAGCAGGGTTCTGCTCGACCTGTCTCGCGAGACGGACGTGGTTCTTGGGCGGATATTGGCAGCTGCACAAGCCGATCCCCACTATGTGTTTGCGTTCGCTTTACGGGACGGGTGGATGGGAGACACAAGCTTGAAGCGTTTGTCTTTTATGCTTGATATTGGCTACGAGCCCTATGAGGTAGTGAACGCGCTACTTGAGCTCAACGAAGATGACGCGGCCAAGGCACTCATTGCACAGCGAGGACTCAATGTGATCGAGTTGCTCGACGTATCTGCCCGGCACGACAACAAAGAGGAATTCCAGCGGTTTACCTCCCGGATGACCGATAGCACAGGGCTGATAGCCCCTGCGATACGTCAGGGAAGGAGCCAGTTGCTCGCAGCTTTATTAGCCGCGGGGATACAACCAGAGCCCAACGACACAGAGGAGCATCTACTCGGCGCCTTAAGGAAGGGCCATATAGATGTGCTGCAACCCTTGCGCGCCGCTGGGGTAGAGGTAACGCAGGCGTCGGAACGCGTACTGGTTGAGGCGATGGGTACCGGGAATACGGAGCTGGCACAGTTGCTGAAGGCATCAGGTGTGGCAATACCCCCGGAAAATTTGGACGAAATGTTGGTTTCAGCACTGGAAGACTCCTACGACGTTACAGCAGCCAGAGGATGCTTGGCCCTGGGCGCCAATGTATCCTCCGCTCTAATGCAGGCCTCTGCGGCAGGGCAGTCTCACGCCGTGAAATCCTTGCTTTACCTCGGTGGCGACGTTGCGCCGGTGCGGCAGAGCGCATTCGACCAAACAAGGAGGGTGATGGAAATGATGGGCAAGCTCACGTTCTGAATGCACTACAGTTGGCGTTTTAATGGCCGGAATGTCGAATGGTTGCGGTAGGGAAGGCTGACCTGATTCGGCTTGCGTCAGGACGGATGTCAAGACCGCTGTGGCGCGGACACCTCATCCCGGCCTTCCTGCCCGAAGTCGCGGCTTTGTGCGGTAACATTGGCTAAATCTATTCGATGGAGCGGTTATCGTGAGCGATCCTCAAATTCCTTCTCAGCCAAACAATTCGCTCGACTTGCGTACCTTGACCCATGTCGCTTACGGGCTTTATGCCCTGGGTTTTTTGACCGGCGGTTTTCTGGGTATCGCGACCATCGCTGCCGTGGTGCTGATGTATGTCAAACGCACGGACACTGCGGGCACGATGTACGCCGCGCACTTTGACTGGTTGCTGCGTACGTTCTGGTGGGCGTTGCTCTGGCTAGCGATCAGCGCGATTTTGACGTTGATCTTTATCGGCTGGATCGGTGTGGTGGCGACCGTGGTGTGGGTGCTTTATCGCCTTATTAAAGGCTGGTTGGCCCTCATGTCAGGCACTGTGCCCACCAGCTACGCGTAAAGCACTGCGCCTTGCTGCGACGGGATAGTAGGCTGGATAAGCCCTATTCCCGAGCGGGGCGCCAGAGCCCAGTTTGCGCGCGCATAAAAACGGCTGACCAATCGTCAGCCGTTTTTATTTAGGCTCGCGTATGAATGCACGCCCGGCGTGGCAAGCCCTGGGGCGGGTGGGTCCCAGCACGGACCCATCGCAGAGGCGGGGACGTACGCAGTACGGCCCGTGCCCTGATTACTTCAAGTGCGCGTTAACCAGCTTGGTCAGTTCGAACATCGTGACCTGATCTTTGCCGAAGATCGGACGCAGCTTGGCGTCGGCATTGATGTTGCGTTTGTTGCTGGCATCTTGCAGGTTGTGCTTCTTGATGTATTCCCAGATCTTTTTGGTGACCTCGGTGCGCGGCACGGCGTCCGAACCGATGACCTCGGCCAGCTCGGCGCTGGGGGTCAGGGGCTTCATGAATGCGGCGTTCGGCTTGCGTGCGGTCGCGGGTTTGGAGGTGGTAGCCATAATACGGCGCTCCTTCTCTGGCTGTTGGAAAAATTGTCCTGCGGGCGGAGCATAACGTGTCTCTCAGTCAAAGACAAAGGCATTTATGCTCTGTAGCAACTAAAATGGGGGCTTGACCCCCCGATTCTTCAAGGCGCGCTACGCTCCATGTACGCAAGATCAGCCCTAGATTCTATCCGTCTATTTCATGATGAGTTGACGGCCATACGCCGCGACCTGCATGCTCACCCCGAATTAGGGTTCGAAGAGGTGCGTACATCCGGCATTGTGGCGGGTGCGCTGGAGGCCATGGGCCTGGAAGTCCATCGCGGTATCGGCAAGACGGGCGTCGTCGGCGTCATCCGTGGCAAGAGCTGTGATAGCGGTCGCATGATCGGCCTGCGCGCCGATATGGATGCGCTGTCGATGACCGAGGACAATGATTTCTCGCATAAGTCGAGTAAGCCCGGTCTGATGCACGGTTGCGGCCATGATGGTCATACCGCGATATTGCTGGGCGCGGCCCGCTATCTGGCGCAAACGCGTCAATTCGACGGCACCGCTGTGTTGATTTTTCAGCCAGCGGAGGAAGGCCGCGGCGGCGCCAAGGCCATGATGGAGGACGGACTGTTCGACACGTTCCCCTGTGACGCGATCTATGCCTTGCATAATTGGCCGGGGTTAAAACCCGGTACGATCGGCATCAATCCCGGGCCCATGATGGCGGCGGCGGATCGCTTCGAGATCACGATCATGGGTCGCGGCGGTCATGGCGCGCATCCATATCAGACCATTGACCCTGTGACGATCGCCGGTCAGGTGATTACCGCGCTGCAAACCATCGTGTCGCGTAATGTAAATCCGCTGGATTCTGCCGTGCTGTCGATTGGATCGATGCAGGCGGGGCATCCCGATGCGATGAGTGTGATTCCGCGCGAAGCCAAGCTCGTGGGCACGGTGCGAACGTTTCGGAAGTCGGTACAGGAAATGGTCGAGGCACGCATGCGCGAGCTCGTGACGGCGATCGCCAGCGGCTTTGGCGCCACGGCAGAGATCCACTACCAGAGGATTTATCCCGCCACGCTGAATACGCCCCAACATGCCAATCTCGTTGCCGACATTGCAACGGAAATGGTCGGCAAGGAAAACGTGGTGCGCGATCTGACGCCGTCGATGGGGTCGGAAGACTTTTCGTTTATGTTGCAGGCTCGTCCCGGGGCCTATTTCCGTTTGGGACAGGGCGGCGCGGAATCGGGATGTTTGCTGCATAACCCCCGCTTTGATTTTAATGATGCCGTGATTCCGTTGGGCAGCGCGATGTTCTGCGCGCTGGCCGAGCGCGGCATGCCTCTGGCTGAATAGGCCGGGTTACTTTCACGACTGACACAATGACTCAATTGACGATTACCCGGCCGGATGACTGGCACCTGCACTTGCGCGATGGCGCGGCGTTAAAAGCCGTCGTCGCGGATACGGCGCGCCAGTTCGCGCGCGCCATCATCATGCCGAATTTGCGCCCGCCGGTGACTACGACGGAACAGGCGCTGGCGTATCGCGCCCGCATCGAGGCGGCGCTGCGCGAGCACGAAGGCCTGCCGGCCTTTACCCCCTTGATGACGCTGTATTTGACCGATAACACCACAGCCGATGAGATTGTGCGGGCGCATGAATCAGGGCAGGTGTATGCCGTCAAGCTGTATCCCGCCGGGGCCACGACGAATTCCGACGCTGGGGTGACCGATTTGCTGGGTAAGTGCACGGCGGCGCTGGAAGCCCTGCAGCGCTGCGGCATGCCGTTGTTGGTTCATGGCGAGGTGACGGATCCGCGCATCGATGTGTTCGATCGTGAGGCGGTATTTGTCGAACGGGTGATGCAGCCGTTGCGCCGCGCGTTTCCCGAGCTGAAGGTGGTGTTCGAACACATCACGACAAAGGATGGGGCGGAATATGTGCGCGATGCGGAAGGGCCGATCGCCGCGACCATCACGCCGCAGCATCTGCTGTATAACCGCAATGCGATCTTCCAAGGTGGCGTGCGGCCGCATTGGTATTGCCTGCCGATTCTCAAGCGCGAGACGCATCGTCAGGCGTTGGTCGAAGCCGCCACCAGCGGCAGCCCGCGCTTTTTCCTGGGCACGGATAGCGCACCGCATGCGCGTGGATTGAAAGAGCATGCTTGCGGTTGCGCGGGCTGCTATACGGCGCTGCATGCGATGGAGTTGTACGCCACCGTCTTTGAGCGCGCGGGATGCTTGGATCGTCTGGAAGGTTTTGCCAGTCTGCACGGTCCGGACTTCTACGGCTTGCCGCGCAACACGGACACACTGACGTTGCGCCGCGAGTCGTTCACCATTCCTGACGAGGTGCCGTATGGCGACGCCACGCTGGTGCCGTTAGCCGCGGGCGAGTCGCTGGAATGGCGTGTCGTGCATTACTGATCACCGCGCCGCGATTCCAGCAGCTCCCAGCGGGCGAATTTGTCTTCCAAAGTCTTTTCTAAGGTCGCCAGCTCGGCATTGATCTGTTCGACCTCCTGAGGGGCATCGCGATAAAGCGTGCCGTCGGCCAGGCGCGCGGAGAGTGCTTCCTGGCGGGCCTCGATTTGGGCGATTTCGTCGGGTAAGCCCTCGAGTTCGCGTTGTTCCCAGGAGCTTAGCTTGGCCACCCGGGTGGGTTTTGCGCGTGCGGCAGGGGCGTCCGGGTCCGCCGAGCGTGCGGCTTTTTCTTTCGCCGATGCCGTTTTTTCTTTGGTCGGGGTTTGTGTAGCGGCTTGCGCGGGTCGTTGCGCGACCCAGTCATCGTAACCGCCCACGTAATCGCGCCAATGGCCGTCGCCTTCGAACGCGATGGTCTGCGTGACGACGTTGTTCAGGAACGCGCGATCGTGGCTGACCAGCAGTACTGTACCGGTGTATTCCTGGAGCAGCTCTTCGAGCAGTTCCAGGGTCTCGATATCCAGATCGTTTGTCGGTTCGTCTAGCACCAGCACGTTGGCCGGTCTGGCGAACAGGCGCGCGAGCAGCAGTCTTGCGCGTTCACCGCCGGACAGGCTGCTCACCGGGGATCCCGCGCGCGCTGGCGAGAACAGGAAGTCGCCCAGATAGCTCATCACGTGTTTGCGCGTGCCGCCGATTTCCACCCACTCGCTGCCGGGGTTGATGATGTCGACCAGCGTCGCGTTTTCGTCGAGCTGGGCGCGCATCTGATCGAAATAGGCCACGGAGACGTTCGTGCCCATCCGGACACTGCCGCTATCGGGCGCGAGTTCGCCCAGCATGATCTTTAATAGCGTGGTCTTGCCCGCGCCGTTGGGGCCGATGATGCCGATACGGTCGCCGCGCATGAGGGTGGTGCTGTAGTTGCGCACCACCACCCGTTCCCCAAAGGCCTTGGACACATCTTCGAGTTCAGCGACCAGCTTGCCGGAGCGTTGGCCCTCGGCGAGGGCGAGGCTTACGTTGCCGACGCGTTCGCGGCGCTCGGCACGTTCGACACGCAGCTGTTCCAGGCGGCGCACGCGCCCTTCGTTACGGGTGCGGCGCGCTTCGACGCCTTTGCGAATCCAGACTTCTTCTTGCGCCAATAGCTTGTCGAAGCGCGCGTTCTCCAGGCGCTCGGATTCGAGCCACTGCGCTTTGCGTTCTTGCCATTGCGAGAAGTTGCCGGGAAAGCTGAGCAGCTTGCCGCGGTCGAGTTCGACTATGCGCGTGGCAATGGCGTCCAGGAATCGGCGGTCATGGGTGATGATGACGGCCGCGCCACGCCAGCTACGCAGCAGTTCTTCAAGCCAGGCGATGCCGGTGAAGTCCAAATGGTTGGTGGGCTCGTCCAACAACAGCAGATCGGGTTCGTCGGCCAGCGCGCGCGCGAGAGCGACGCGTTTGCGCGTGCCGCCGGACAGGCCGGCGATGCGTGCGTCGCCGGGCAAGCCCAGGCGTTCGATCAGCGCCTGTACGCGCGAGGGGCGTTGCCAGTCCTCATGGTCATCATCGCGATTGAGGACAACTTCGTAGACCGTCGCGCTTTCGTCGAGATCGGGCTCTTGCTCGACGGTGGCGACCTTCAGGCCCGAGTTGCGGGCGATGTCGCCATCGTCAGGCACGTTGCGACCGTCCAGCAAGCGGAGCAGGGAGCTTTTGCCCGCGCCGTTGCGGCCGATCAGGCCGATACGTTCGCCTTCTTGAATGACGAAGTCGGCATGGTCGAGTAGCGGATGGTGGCCGTACGCGAGCTGTACGTCGGTCAAGGTGATAAGCGTGTTGTTGGCCATGAGGTAAATAAATGCGGGTTGCTAAGCGTTCCCGCTATTGTCGCAGGTACGTGCCGTACAATGTCATCCGCAAGACAGGTCGGGCAATCGCGGTGTACGAAAGTGCGTCGAGGAAGGTCCGGACTCCATAGGGCAGGATAACGGCTAACGGCCGTCCGGCTGTTTACGGGCTTTGTCCGCAAGCAGTCGAGGAATAGGGCCACAGAGACGAGTCTGCGGCGCGGGCGTGCTCTCGGGCGCGCACCGGTACGGCTATCTCCGTACTGCGTCAGACGCTTTGCGTCTGGCGGTGTGGCAGGGTGAAACGCGGTAACCTCTATCCGGAGCAACACCAAATAGGCATGCGCACGGTCTTCGGACCTGAGGGGCGGCTCGTCCCAGTATGCGGGTAGGTGGCTACAGCGGCTCAGCAATGATCCGCGCAGAGGAATGATTGCCCGTCGGGGTGACCCGGCGTACAGAATCCGGCCTATAGACCTGTCTTGCAGCTTAAAGCCCGCCAGGTACGGGCAGAGGGCAGTGTGAAGCAAACGTAAAACATTGAAAGGCGGTCCGATTCGGGCCGATCCTGAAAAAGGACTTTTAGTTGTTAGCGCAACCCCCTGATTTATCAGGGGGTTTTTGTTTTGCAAAATTTTAAATGTGCTCTAAGTCCTTGTTGTGATTGAAAAAATTGCAACCCTCCGCTTGACCCGCCTTAGCCATTACCGTAGAGTGGGAAAAAGTAGGAATTTGTGCAATTAAGTGGAGTAAAAGTGGTGTTTCAGGGGAGCAGCGCGCTGACGCTTGATGCCAAGGGGCGGATCTCGATTCCGACCCGGCATCGTGACGCGCTGATTGCTCAGGCAGAAGGTCGCCTGACCCTGACACGCCATCCCGACGGCTGTTTGTTGGTGTATCCCCGTCCGGAGTGGGAAAAAAAGCGCGAGCAGATCGCCGCGTTTCCCATGTCGGCGCGTGCACTGCAGCGGCTGTTGTTGGGCAACGCGCAGGACGTCGAGCTTGATGGTTCCGGCCGCGTGCTCATTGCGCCTGAACTGCGCAACGCTTCCGGTATGACGCGCGATGTGATGCTGCTCGGTATGGGCACGCACTTCGAGCTGTGGGATGCCGCTTCCCTGGCCCGCCGCGAGGCGGAAGATTTAGCTCAGGGGATGCCGGACGTGTTGAACCAGTTTTCGTTCTGAAATCAAGTATGGAATTCGAACATCGGCCCGTGCTGCTGGCGCCGACGGTGGACGCGTTATTGCAAGCCGACTTCGGCGGCAAGGGTGCGAGCCGGTCGTTGCGGCAGGATGAAGAAGAGGCCGAGGCACAGGCCAACGCGCGCCGCGAGCGCGGCGTGTTTGTGGACGGCACGTTTGGCCGGGGCGGGCATAGCCGCGAGCTGCTGAGCCGTCTTGGGCCGAATGCTAGGTTGGTGGTGTTCGATAAGGACCCGCAAGCGATTGCGGTGGCGACCGAGCTGGCGGCAAACGATGCACGCGTGACGGTGGTGCACGATGGGTTCGCCACGATGCGCGAGTCGCTGGCCGAACGCGGCATCGAGAAAATCGATGGCGTGATGTTGGATTTAGGGGTGTCTTCGCCCCAGTTGGATGATGCGGGGCGGGGCTTTTCGTTTATGCGCGAAGGTCCGCTCGATATGCGGATGGATACGACCCGCGGCCCTACGGTCGCGGAATGGCTGGCCGAGGCTGGCGTGGATGAGATGCGGGAGGTCATAGCGGAATATGGCGAAGAACGGTTTGCTTTTCAGGTTGCAAAGGCGATTGCTGCTCGCCGCGCAACACGGCCGCTGCGCACCACGCTCGAGCTCGCCGAGTGCGTCGCCAGCGCCGTCCGCACGCGCGAAAAAGGTCAACATCCGGCCACACGCACGTTTCAAGCTTTACGGATTTACATCAATCGGGAACTCGAAGAGCTCGCGCGCGCCCTCGCGTCAGCTCTAGAACTGCTTGCCCCGGGGGGGAGGTTGGCGGTGATCAGTTTTCATTCACTTGAAGATCGCATGGTCAAGCAATGCATCGCGGCGGCCGCGAGGCCGGCTGTCGCGCATGCGCGCTTGCCGCTGCGTGAAAGTGAAATGCCGCAGCCGCTGGTGCGATCCCTCGGGCGGGTGCTGGCCACCGATGAGGAAATCGCGGGCAATGCACGCTCGCGTTCGGCCGTGCTGCGCGTGGCCGAGCGGACCACGACGCCGTTGGAAGCCGAAGGCGCAAGCTTTGTGCCAGCGATGCGCGTGCCGGGCGAAACGCCCAAGCACGGTACGAAGCGGAGGGCGCGTTAATGGCGCGTCTAAGCCTGTTCGCCGCGATCTTGCTGATGTTGTCGGCCATTTCTCTGGTCACGAGCCGGTATCACTCGCGTCAGCTATTCATTGAGCTGGAACGCAGCAACACCCTTTCGAACACGCTGGACACGGACTGGCGCCGTTTGCAGCTGGAGCGCGCCGAGTTGGCTCGCAATGCCCGCATCGATCATGCCGCCCGTCAGGATCTGAAGCTGATCCCCATTGCGCCTGAGCGCACGCTGTATTTGAATCAGTCGCCCGTCGCGGCCAACGGAGGCGCGCAATGAAGCGCGTGCCGTTCTTCGACAATCCGGTGCTGCGCGGGCAGCTGCCGACCTGGCGCGCGCGCTTGGTGCTGGTGTTGTTGATGGCGGGCTTTGTTGTGCTGGCCGGCCGTGCTTTATATCTGCAGGGCCTTTCCACCGAGTTTTTGCAACAGCAGGGCGAGCGGCGCTACGAGCGCACCCTGACCCTGGCCGCTACGCGCGGCAAGATTCTGGATCGTAATGGCGTGGTGCTGGCCTCGAGCGTGCCGGCGCGAGCCATCTGGGCCATTCCCGAAGACGCCAAGCCCGCGACGGCCGAGCAGCTGACGCAGTTGGCGAAGCTGCTCGGCTTGTCCGTGGCCGATCTGCGTGGCCGTCTGTCGGATCTGGATCGCAACTTTGTCTATTTGAAGCGGCAGGTTCCCACGGATCTCGCCGACCAAATTAAAAAACTGGAAATCCCGGGGATTTATCAGCAGGCCGAAACGCGCCGCTATTACCCCGATGGTGAAGTCACGGCCCATCTGGTGGGCTTTACGAACGTCGAAGATAAGGGGCAAGAGGGCGTCGAGCTGACATTCGACAAGCTGCTGTCGGGCACGCCTGGTAGCCGCCGAGTCATTAAAGATCGTTTGGGACGTGTGATCGAGGACGTGCAAGCGGTCACGATGCCGATTAATGGCCGCGATCTGAGCCTGTCGATCGATGCCCGTCTGCAATACTTGGTTTATCGCGAGTTGACCGAAGCCTTGCAGCGCCACCAGGCCAGCGCGGCCAGTGCCATCATCATGGACGTGCGCTCGGGCGAAATTCTGGCGATGGCCAGTTTGCCGACTTTCGATCCCAATGACCGCGATAGTTTCCACACGCCCAATCTGCGCAATCGGGCGATCACCGATACGTTTGAACCGGGTTCTATCATGAAGCCGTTCACGGCGGCGTTGGCGCTGGACCTGGGGCGGATCACCGAAAGAACGCAGTTCGAGACGGGCAATGGTTCGTTCCGCTATCAGGGCAGCACGATTCACGACGTGAGTCGCAATGGCACGCTCAATGTGGCCGGGGTGCTGCGCCGCTCGAGCAACATCGGTATGACGCTGATTGCGGAGAAACTGCAGGCGCGCGAGATGTGGGAGCGCTTTACCGAAATGGGCTTTGGCCGCGCGCCGCAGTTGGGCTTTCCCGGTGCCGCGCCCGGGCGTCTGCGTCCGTGGGATCGTTGGCGTCTGATCGAAAAGGCTACGATGGCCTACGGCTATGGCCTGTCGGTATCGTTGTTGCAGGTCGCGCGTGCCTATACCGTGTTCGCGCGGGATGGCGATATGGTGACGCCCACGCTGGTCAAGCGTGACAGCGATCCTACCAGTGTGAAGATCTATAGCCCGCAGGTGGCGGCGATGGTGCGCAGCATGCTGGAAGCCTCGGCGGGGCCGGAAGGCGCCAAGGCGGCTCAGGTGCAAGGCTATCGCGTGGCCGGCAAGAGCGGCACGGCGCGCAAGATCGTGGACGGCCGCTACAGCACGCAACGCTATCGCAGTTCTTTTGTGGGCTTTGCGCCGGTGTCGAATCCGCGCATCGTTGTCGCAATCTCGATCGATGAGCCCAAGGCGGGCGGGTATTACGGTGGCGCGGTGGCGGCCCCGATTTTTTCAACAATCGTTGGTGGCAGCTTGCGCGTGATGGGCGTGCAGCCGGATGCGCCGTTTGAGTCGACGATTGTGGCAGGGGTAAAGGAGAGCGCGCGATGAACGCCGTGCAGAACTTGTCGCAGAAGACCGCCGAGCTGGTGGACTGGCTGCGTGCGCGCGTGGCGGCATCGGCTGACCTGCGGCTGGATTCCCGCGACCTGGTCGCGGGCGATGTGTTTGTGGCCTGCCCGGGTGGCACGGTCGATGGACGCGACTATATTGCGCGTGCGATCGAGCAAGGCGCGGCGGCCGTGCTGTGCGAGGCGCCGGCGCCGACGGATTTTGATGCCGATGCACGCGTGCTCGCGGTGGCGGACCTGCGCGCCGAGCTGGGCGCGTTGGCCGATGAATGGTATGGACGGCCGTCGGCGGCGTTGAGCGTGGTGGCGGTGACCGGTACTAACGGTAAGACCTCCTGCGCGCGATGGGTCGCGCAAGCGCTCAACGCGGCGGGCAGGCCTTGCGGCACGATAGGTACCCTGGGCGCGATCTTGCCCGATGGGCGCTCGCTGGGCGGGCACCTGACCACGCCGGATGTGCTGACCGCGCATCGCGTGCTGGCCGCGATGCGGGATGCGGGGGCGAAGGTCGTCGCGTTGGAAGCCTCGTCCATCGGACTCGATCAGGGGCGCCTGGACGGCGTACGTATCGAGGTCGCGGCGTTTACTAATTTGACGCGTGATCACCTGGATTATCACGGGTCGATGACGAAGTATGAGCAGGCCAAGGCGCGCTTGTTTCAGTGGCCGGGGCTGGCAGCGGCAATCATCAACGCGGACGATGCGGTCGGCGCGCGCTGGTTGCAGTCTTTGCCCGAAGGCCTGGCAATGGGCTATTCGCAGAAAGACACGACGGCCGCTTTCCACGTGCGCGATTTACGGGTGACGACGCACGGACACGTCTTTACCTTGGTCGCGCCGGGTGGCGAGGCGCAGATTGTGTCCTCGCTGCTGGGCGAGCATAACGTATCGAATTTGCTGTTGGTTGCCGGTGTGTTGTCTCGACTGGGATGGTCGTTGGGACAGATCGCCGCTGCGTTGGCCAAGACCCGGCCGGTGGAAGGTCGTCTGCAAGTCGTGACGCCGTTGATCGGCGCGGCCGATAGCAGCGGTCAAGGGCCGTTGGTCGTAGTGGATTATTCGCATACGCCCGATTCGTTGGCGCGGGCGTTGACTGCCCTGCGTGGCGTGGCGCAGGCGCGTGGCGGCGAGCTGATTTGCCTGTTTGGGTGCGGCGGCGAGCGTGATGCGGGCAAGCGTCCGGTCATGGGTGGGATTGCCGCCGAACTGGCCGATCGAGTGACGGTGTCCAGCGATAACCCGCGCGGCGAATCGCCCGACGCGATCATCGCGCAGATTCTTTCGGGTGTGCCGTCGAATGCGAGCCTGACCGTCCAGGCGGATCGCGCGATGGCCATCATGCAGACCGTGTGGGCCGCGCGTACCGAAGACGTGATCCTGCTGGCTGGCAAAGGCCATGAGACCTATCAGGAAGTGGCGGGAGTGAAGTCGCCTTTCGACGATAGGGAGTGGGCGAGGCTCGCGCTGCTGCTGCCTCGTGTCGCCGGCTTGTCCACCGATACGCGCCGGATTGGAGCGAATGAGCTATTCCTGGCGCTGGCCGGGGAGAATTTCGACGGGCATGACTATTTGACGCAAGCTCAGCAAGCTGGGGCTTGTGCCGCCGTCGTGGCGCATCCTGTTGCGGAAGTCTCACTGCCGCAAATCGTGGTGGGTGATACCCGACTGGCATTGATGCGCATTGGCGCGGCTTGGCGTTCGCGGTTTTCGCTGCCGGTAGTGGGCGTGGTGGGCAGCAATGGCAAAACCACGACCAAGGAAATGATTTCCGCTGTGCTGGCGCAATGGCAGGGGGAATCCGGTCGTCTTGCGACCGCGGGGAATTTCAATAACGACATCGGTGTGCCGTTGACGCTGTTGCGTCTGCGACCGGAGCATCGTGCGGCCGTGTTCGAGCTGGGCATGAACCATCCCGGCGAGATCGCTGTGTTGGCGAAAATGGCCGCGCCTTCGGTGGCCGTGATCACCAACGCGCAGCGTGAGCATCAGGAGTTCATGCATTCGGTTGAGGCGGTCGCGCGTGAGAACGGCATGGTGATCGAAGCCCTGCCCGACGATGGCGTGGCCGTGTTTCCGGGAGATGACGCGCATTGCGCCATTTGGGAAGAACAGGCGGGCGCGAGACGCGTGCTGCGGTTTGGCTTGCAGGCGGGTCTGGATATTTACGCCGAAGACATTGCGGCGACTGCGCAAGGGTCGCGTTGCCGCGTGGTCACGCCGGCTGGCGTCGCGGATTTGACGCTGCCCGTGCCCGGTTTGCACAACGTACGTAATGCGCTGGCCGCGATAGGCGCTGCCTTGGCGGCGGGTGCGACGCTGGATGATGCAGTGCGTGCGCTCGAAAGCTTCAGCGCGGTCGCAGGGCGCATGCAGCGGCATGTGCTGGCGGATGGATCGACGCTGATCGATGACACCTATAACGCCAATCCGGATTCGGTGCGTGCGGCGATTGATGTGCTGGCTCAGTTGCCCGCGCCGCGTGCGTTGGTCTTGGGTGATATGGGCGAAGTCGGCGATAACGGTCCGGCGATGCATCGCGAAGTGGGTGAGTATGCCCGCTCGATGGGCATCGATGCGCTGTATACGCTGGGTGAGGCCAGTCGCGAAAGCGCGGCGGCGTTTGGCGAAGGTGCGCAGGCATGTGCCAGCGTGGAAGAGATTTTGGTGGCGCTGCGCACACTGCGCGCAGCGAGTGTGTTGGTGAAAGGTTCGCGCTTTATGCGCATGGAGCGGGTGGTGAAGCAGCTGTCGACGGACAATAACAACAAGATGACGGCAGGTCGCCAGGGGGACACCCATGCTGCTTGAGATCGCCCGCTGGCTATCCGACGATGTGCGCGCGATTGGCGTGCTGGAATACATCACAATGCGCGCGGTGCTGGCCTGCGCGACCGCTTTGTTGATTGGTTTGGTGGCGGGCCCGCGTGTGATCCGCAAGCTGACCGCAATGAAGATCGGCCAGGCCGTGCGCGCCTACGGCCCGGAATCGCATTTGGTCAAAAACGGCACGCCCACGATGGGCGGTGCCTTGATTCTGATCTCGATCGCGATCAGTACCTTGCTGTGGGCCGATTGGACGAACCGGTTCGTCTGGGTGGTGTTAATGGTGACGTTCGGATTCGGCTGGATCGGCTGGGCGGACGACTATCGCAAGGTCGTGCATCGGGATCCGGAAGGCATGCCGGCGCGGCAGAAATTCTTCTGGCAGGCCACCATCGGCATGGTGGCCGCGGTGTATCTGGCTTTCGCGGTATCGGCGCCCGCCAATGCTGAACTGTGGCCGCTGTTCCGGGATTGGGTGGCGAGCGGTTTCACGATGCCATTGCCGACGCGTGCGGATCTGATCGTGCCGTTCTTTAAATCGGTGAGCTATCCGCTGGGTGTGCTGGGTTTCGTGGCGCTGACCTGGGCGGTCATCGTGGGGACGAGTAACGCGGTCAATCTGACCGATGGCCTGGATGGTCTGGCGATCATGCCTACCGTGATGGTGGGTAGCGCGCTGGGCATTTTTGCGTATGTCGTGGGCCGCGTCGATTATTCGAAGTACTTGCTGTTTCCCTACATTCCGGGGGCGGCGGAGCTCATGGTGCTGTGCGCCGCGATTGGCGGAGCGGGGCTGGCGTTCCTATGGTTCAACGCCTATCCCGCCCAGGTATTCATGGGAGATGTGGGCGCCTTGGCCTTGGGTGGTGCGCTCGGCACGATCGCGGTGATTGTGCGTCAGGAAATCGTGCTCTTCATCATGGGCGGTGTGTTCGTGGTGGAGACGCTGTCGGTCATGGTGCAGGTGACTTGGTTCAAGTACACCAAACGTAAATATGGACAAGGCCGGCGGATATTCCGAATGGCCCCGTTGCATCACCATTTTGAAGTCGGCGGCTGGAAGGAAACTCAAGTCGTCGTGCGTTTTTGGATCATCACCATGATGCTGGTGTTGATCGGTTTATCCACATTGAAGTTGCGATGAATAGTTCTGTCACCCCTCGCGCGGATTCCCCGCTCGTCTTGATCCTCGGATTAGGCGAGACGGGCGCGGCTGCGGCCCGCTGGTGCGCCCGGCAGGGCGCGGCCCTGCGCGTGGCGGATACGCGCGCCGAGCCGGGCGGCTTGGCGGCGTTGCGCTCGGCCTTGGCCGACTCTGGCGCGCAGGTCGATTACCGCCTCGGTTGCGGCGAGGTGTTCGAGGCGAATTTGCTCGATGGCGTGAGCCAGCTCGTGCTCAGTCCTGGCCTCGCGCCCAATCAGGCTCCGGCCCAGGCGCTGCTCGCGCAGGCGGCCGAACGCGGTATCGAGGTGGTGGGCGAGATCGAGTTGTTCGCCCGCGCACTGGCGGATCTGGCCACATCGCGTGACTATCATCCTCGCGTGCTCGCGGTGACCGGCACCAACGGGAAAACCACGGTGACCGCGATGACACGGCAACTTGTCGAGGCGGGCGGCTTTACTGCGCGCGCGGCGGGCAATATCAGCCCGGCGGCATTGACGGCGTTGATGCAGGCGCTGGATGAAGACGATTTGCCGCAGGTATGGGTACTGGAGCTGTCGAGCTTCCAACTGGAAACCACGCGTAGCCTCGCACCCGATGCCGCGACCGTACTCAATGTCACCCAGGATCATCTGGACTGGCACGGTGGCATGGAGGCTTACGCCCGGGCAAAAGCCCGATTGTTCGAACTCGCGCGCGTGGCGATCGTCAACCGCGATGATCCGATCGTGGCGAAGATGGTGCCCTCGTTGACGGCGTTGAACGTGCGCACGTTCGGCCGCGAGATGCCGGAGCTGGTCGGCGATGCAGGCCTGGATCTGAATCAGGGCATGGCTTGGCTGGTGGTGTCCGAATCCACCGATTTCGACGACCAGGCCGCGCCGGTCCGGCGCAAAAAGAATGCTCCACCGCCCGAACGCGCGGCCGGGCGCATGAGCCGCCTGATGCCGATGGATGCGTTGCGCATTCGCGGCATGCATAACGCTTTGAACGCCTTGGCGGCGTTGCAGCTTGCACGCGTGCTGGATATAGGCTGGGGACCGATGTTGCGCGCCCTGCGCGAATATTCGGGTGAACCGCATCGCGCCGCCTTTGTGCGCACGATAGGCGGGGTGGACTATATCAATGACAGCAAGGGCACCAATGTTGGCGCCACCGTGGCGGCATTGGAAGGATTGGGTCAGCCCGTGGTATTGATTGCGGGCGGGCTGGGTAAGGGCCAAGACTTTTCGCCCCTGTCGCCCGTCGTGGCGCGTTATGCGCGCGCGGTGGTGTTGATCGGCACGGACGGACCCGAGATCGCGCGCGCGTTGGAGGAAACGGGTGTGCCTTGCGTGATGGCGCAAGACATGCGCGAAGCCGTGCGCCACAGCGCCGAGTTGGCAGAGCCGGGCGATGCCGTGCTGCTGTCGCCGGCTTGCGCCAGTATGGATATGTTCCGCAATTATCCGCACCGCGGCGCGGTGTTCGTCGAAGAGGTCGAAGACCTCGCGCGTGATCGGGGTGAGGTCTGACATGAGTCTCTTCGCCGACCTCACCACTAGCGTCAATGCCGTTCGTCCCGGCCGCACCCGCATGCGCAATTACGATGCGCCGCTCGTGCTGGCGGCGACGACGTTGTTGCTGCTGGGTCTGCTGATGGTGTATTCGGCGTCGATCGCGCTGGCCGATGGCCCGCGTTACGCGTCTTACGGTCGTTTTTACTTTGTGATCCGTCATGGGCTGTTCCTGTCGGCTGGCTTGATTGCCGGCGCGGTTGTGTTGTCCATGCCGATCCGTTTCTGGCAACGCATGGCGGTGCCGGGCTTTATTGTGTCGCTGATTCTGTTGGTGGCTGTGTTGATTCCGGGCATTGGCCGCGAAGTCAACGGCGCGCACCGGTGGATCCCGCTGGGGCCGTTGAATTTTCAGCCCTCGGAGCTGATGAAGCTATGTGGCTTGCTGTACGCGGCGGACTATACGGTGCGCAAGCAGGAATACATGCAGTCGTTCTCGCGCGGCTTTTTGCCGATGGCATTCGCCTTGGGCGGCGTGGGCTTGCTGTTGCTGCTGGAGCCGGATTTGGGCGCCTTTATCGTGATCGTGGCGATTGCGGTTGGCATTCTGTTCGTGGGCGGCATCAACGGTAAGTATTTCAGCAGTCTGGCCGCCGTGATGGTGGGAACGTTCCTCGCGCTCATCTGGTTGTCGCCGTGGCGTCGCGCGCGTTTGTTCGCGTATCTGGATCCCTGGAATGAGGCCAACGCGTATGGCAGCGCCTATCAGTTGTCGCACTCCTTGATCGCACTGGGGCGCGGCGAATGGTTTGGCGTGGGCCTGGGCGCCAGTGTGGAGAAACTGCACTATCTGCCCGAGGCGCATACGGACTTTCTGATGGCCGTGGTGGGCGAAGAGCTGGGATTCGTCGGCGTCGTGCTGGTCTTGTGTCTGTTCGCCGTAGTGGTCTACCGTGGTTTCGATATTGGACGTCAGGCGATTGCGATGGAGCGGACCTTTGCGGGTCTCGTGGCACAAGGCGTGGCGATCTGGATTGGGGTGCAAGCGTTCATCAATATGGGCGTGTGCCTCGGGCTGCTGCCCACCAAGGGTTTGACACTGCCGTTGATGAGCTATGGCGGTTCGGGTGTCGTGATGAATCTGTGCGCGCTCGCGATGCTGCTGCGCGTGGATATCGAGAATCGCATCATGATGAGAGGGGGGCGAGTATGACGGCGCCTACGATACTCATCATGGCGGGTGGCACGGGCGGACACATCATGCCGGGCCTGGCGGTCGCGCAAGTGCTGCTCGATCGGGGCTGGCGCGTGTTGTGGCTGGGTAATCCGGACAAGATGGAAGGGCGCCTCGTGCCCGCGCGCGGCATCGAGCTCGTGCCCATGCAGTTCCAAGGCGTGCGTGGCCGTGGCGCGACGGCGTTGATCAAACTGCCGTTCTTGCTGGCCCGTGCGGGATTGCAGGCATGGCAGCGGCTGTCGCAGGTTCGTCCGGATGTGGTGCTGGGTATGGGCGGCTATGTAGCCTTTCCCGGCGGCATGGTGGCCTCCCTGCGCGGCGTGCCTCTGGTCGTACACGAGCAGAATGCCGTGGCCGGGACCGCGAATCGCTGGCTGGCAAAGCGCGCGCGTCGCGTCTTGAGCGGCTTTCCGAATGTGTTGCCGCGTGGTGAGGTGCTTGGTAATCCGGTGCGCGCCGATCTGTGTGAACTGCCAGCGCCCGATGAGCGTTATGCGACCCGTAACGGGCCTCTGCGCGTGTTGGTCGTGGGCGGTAGCCTCGGCGCTCAGGCGCTGAACACGGTGTTGCCCAAGGCACTGGCTTTGATGTCGCCGCACACGCGACCCGAGGTCACGCATCAAGCGGGCGAGCAGCATTTGCAGGCTTTGCGCGACGGATACACACAGGCCGGTGTGCAAGCCGATTGCCGCGCCTTCATCGACGACATGGCCGCAGCGATGGCGCAGGCCGATCTGTTGATCTGCCGTGCCGGCGCGATGACGGTGGCCGAGGTCGCGGCGGCGGGCGTGGCGGCGCTATTCGTGCCGTTTCCGCATGCCATCGATGATCACCAGACCGCCAATGCGCGTTTCCTAAGTGACGTGCAGGCCGCGTGGCTGTGCCAACAAACTGAATTGACGCCTGAGTGGCTCGCCGAATGGCTGGGTCAGCGCACGCGTTCCGAACTCCAGTCCGTCGCACAACGGGCGCGTCTGCACGCGCGTCCGCAAGCGGCGGCAGATATAGCCGACGTCTGCGTCGAAGCAGCGAGGCGAGCATCATGAAACACAGAATCCAGCATATTCATTTCGTCGGTATCGGCGGGTCGGGCATGAGCGGCATCGCCGAAGTGCTGTTGACGCTCGGCTATACCATTAGCGGCTCCGATCTGAGCGAATCGGCGGTGACGCGCCGTTTGGCGTCGCTGGGCGCGCGTGTTGCGGTCGGGCATACCGCGTCGAACGTGGCGGGCGCCGATGCGATCGTCACATCGACGGC
Organism: Bordetella sp. 02P26C-1; assembly: GCF_009763255.1. GTDB lineage: Bacteria > Pseudomonadota > Gammaproteobacteria > Burkholderiales > Burkholderiaceae_B > Bordetella_A. The sequence goes on from NZ_WSJB01000039.1 coordinate 20,774, forward strand.
GGTCGCGGGGGACAACCCGGAAGTCATCGCCGCGCGCGCGGCAGGTATCCCGGTGGTGCCGCGCGCCATCATGCTGGCTGAGCTTATGCGCCTAAAGCGCGGTATCGCGGTGGCCGGAACGCACGGCAAGACCACGACGACCAGCCTGGTGGCCAGCGTGCTGGCCGCCGGCGGTCTGGATCCTACTTTCGTGATTGGCGGACGCTTGAATTCGGCTGGCGCCAACGCACGCCTGGGTCAGGGCGAATACATCGTGGTCGAGGCCGACGAGTCGGATGCCTCGTTTCTGAATCTCTTGCCTGTGATGGCTATCGTTACCAATATCGATGCCGATCACATGGACACCTATGGCCATGATGTCGCGCGCTTAAAGAGTGCCTTTATCGAGTTCACGCACCGTCTGCCGTTCTATGGCAGCGCCGTGCTGTGCGCGGATGATGCGAATGTGCGCGAGATCATGCCTTTTGTCTCGCGGCCGATCACGACTTATGGATTGAGCGCCGATGCGCAGGTGCGCGCGGAAAATATCCAAGCCAAGGGCACGCGCATGTGCTTTACGGTGCATCGCGCCGGTCGCGACAGCTCGCTGCCCGCGCTGGATGTGGAACTGAATCTGCCGGGCCTGCACAATGTGCGCAACGCGCTTGCGACGGTTGCCGTAGCAACGGAACTGGGCGTAGCGGATAAGGATATTGTCGAGGCGCTGGGGGCGTTCACCGGTGTGGGCCGGCGTTTTACGATGACGGGGGATTTTCCCGTGCCGGCGGCGCATGGTGGCGGTACTTTCACCGTCATTGATGACTATGGTCATCACCCGGTTGAAATGGCGGCGACCTTGGCGGCCGCGCGCGGCGCATGGCCGGACCGGCGCATCGTACTGGCTTTTCAGCCGCACCGCTATACGCGTACGCGCGATTGCTTCGAGGATTTCGTGCGCGTCTTGGGCAGCGCTGATGCCGTGCTCTTGACCGAGGTCTATGCGGCGGGCGAAGCGCCCTTGGTTGCGGCGGACGGCCGGGCGCTCGCGCGTGCATTGCGCGTGGCGGGTCGCATCGAACCGCTATTCGTGGAGAACGTTGCCGACATGCCGCGGGCGGTAGTGGATTTTGTGCGCGACGGTGACGTCGTGGTGGTAATGGGCGCAGGCTCGATCAGCAAGGTGCCCGGCTTGGTAGGAGAGTTAGCATGATCCATGAGGTCGGCCACGCAACCGACGTGAAGGCCTTGGGTAAGGTCGGCGTGCTGTACGGCGGCCGATCGGCTGAGCGCGAGGTGTCGCTCATGTCCGGACGCGGCGTGCACGAGGCGCTCTTGAGCGCCGGTGTCGACGCACACCTTTTCGATACCGGTGAACGCTCGCTGGCGGAGTTGGCAGCTGCCGGATTCGATCGCGTGTTTATCGCGCTGCATGGCCGCTATGGCGAGGACGGTACGCTGCAAGGCGCGTTGGAGCTGCTAGGTCTGCCGTATACGGGAAGTGGTCCGATGGCCTCCAGTGTGGCCATGGACAAGACCATGACCAAGCGCGTATGGCTGCAGCATGGACTGCCCACGCCGGCGTTCGAATCGTTGAATGCCGCGTCGGATCTGCGCACGGTCCCGGATCGCCTGGGTCTGCCGCTGATGCTGAAGCCGCCTCACGAAGGATCGACCGTGGGTATCACCAAAGTCGTCGGTTATTCGGATATGCAGAACGCCTATGAGCAGGCGGCGCGTTTCGATGACGAGGTGCTGGCTGAGCAGTTCATCGTGGGACGTGAGCTGACCGTGGCGGTGTTGGGCACGGGCGTTAACGCGCGCGCCTTGCCCGTGATCGAGATCGTGGCCCCCGGCGGCAACTACGATTACGAGCACAAGTACTTCTCGGATGACACACAGTACTTTTGCCCGGCCGCGCTGCCGGATACGGTCGCACGCGAAGTGATGGACATCGCCGAGCGTGCCTATCGCGCATTGGACTGCGCGGGCTGGGGACGTATCGACTTCATGTTGGACGCCGAAAACCGGCCTTGGCTGCTGGAAGCAAACACTTCGCCCGGCATGACCAGTCATTCGTTAGTGCCCATGGCCGCCAAGGCGGTCGGCATGAGTTACGCCGAGCTGTGCGTAGCAATTTTGTCCGAGGCTTCGTGCAAAGTGCACAGCCCGGCCCGTCAACCTTAACTGATCTGAATCGGAAGCTCTCGTGTGGAACGACGCTCGCACCACCAACTTAATCGCCAACACGCTTGCCGTGTTGGCGGTGGTGGCCATGCTCGCCGCTGGCGTGGCATGGATCGCTATGCGCCCTTATTTCACGTTGACGAGCATCGAGCTGGAGCCCGCGCCCGAGACGGAGTTGCACTACGTGTCTCCGGAAGCGGTGCGAGCCGTGATCGCCAATCGTTTCAGTGGCAATTTCTTCACTGTGAATCTGGACGATGCGCGCGAGGTCTTCGAGTCGGTGCCTTGGGTGCGCCGCGCATCGATTCGCCGGATCTGGCCGGGAACCTTGCGCGTTCAGATCGAGGAAGAGCAGCCGCTGGCGTTGTGGAACGAGAACCAGATGATCAACACCTGGGGCGAGGCCTTTACCGCCAACACGGGCGAGCTCGACGACGATATGGAGTTGCCGCAGTTCTCCGGGCCCGAGGGAACGGAGGGCTTGGTGGTGCAACGGTATGCCGAGCTTGCGCGCTGGTTCGCGCCGCTGGACTTGACGGTGCGCGAGCTGGATCTGAGTCCGCGTTATGCCTGGAAAGCCACGCTGTCCAACGGCCTGGCGCTGGATCTGGGGCGCGATCCGGGCGCCGACGCACCCGATCCGCACGGCGTGCCGGGCGCGTTGCCCTTTGCTGCCCGCATTCAACGATTTGTACAGGCCTGGCCGGCGGTGATCAACCGTCTGGAGGGTCGCGGCGTGACGCAGGCCGATCTGCGTTATCCCAACGGATTCGCCCTGGCTCTGGCGCCGCTGCCAGAGGGGCAAGCCAAATCAAAATCTTCATCCACATCTTCGAATAAGCGTTAACGCCATGACCCGTGACATCAAGGACCTCATCGTCGCCCTGGATATTGGTACCAGCAAAGTTGTTGCCGTGGTTGCCGAAATCCTGCCGGAAGGGCGCTTTGAAGTGCTCGGCCTGGGCCAGCACGAGTCGCGCGGCATGCGCAAGGGCGTGGTGGTCAATATCGAGACCACCGTCAATTCCATCCAGCGCGCGCTGGAGGAAGCCGAGTTGATGGCCGACTGCAAGATCCGCGATGTTTATACCGGCATCGCGGGCAGCCACATCCGCAGCTTTAACTCCAGTGGCATGGTGGCCGTCAAGGACAAGGAAGTCACCGCGACCGATGTCGCGCGTGTCATCGAGACGGCCAAGGCGGTGAATATTCCGACCGATCAGCAAGTGCTGCACGTGCTGACGCAGGAGTTCATCGTCGATGGTCAGGAAGACATCCGCGAGCCGATCGGCATGAGCGGCCTGCGCCTGGAAGTGCGCGTGCATATCGTGACGGGCGCGGTGAGCGCGGCGCAGAACATTGTTAAATGCGTACGCCGTTGCGGCCTGGAAGTGCAGGACTTGATTCTGCAGCCCTTGGCCTCGAGCTTGTCGTGCCTGACCGCCGACGAGAAGGAACTCGGCGTGGTGCTGGTCGATATCGGTGGTGGCACCACCGATGTGGCGATTTACACGGGCGGCGCGATACGCCACACCGCCGTGGTGCCAATCGCTGGCGATCAGATCACCAACGACATCGCGGCCATGCTGCGCACACCCACGCCGGATGCGGAAGAAATCAAGCTGCGTTATGGCGTGGCCAAGCAAATGCTCGCGCGTCCGGATGAGACGGTCGAAGTGCCCGGCTTGGGCGATCGCGGTCCGCGTCAGGTCAAGCGTCAAGCCTTGGGCGCGGTGATCGAACCGCGCGTCGAGGAACTGTTCTCGCTGGTGCAGCAAGTCGTGCGCGAGTCTGGCTATGAAGACCTGCTGGCGTCCGGCGTGGTGCTGACGGGCGGTTCTTCGCAGATGCCCGGCATGATCGAGTTGGCCGAAGACGTATTTCTCAAGCCCGTGCGCCTGGCCGTGCCCGAGTACGAGGGCAGCCTGGCCGACGTGATGCGTAACCCGCGGTTCTCGACGGTCATGGGCTTGTTGCAGGAAGCGCGCATGCAGCGCGTGCGCGGTCGCAAGGTCGCGGCGCAGACGGGCAGCTTCAAGAGCCTGCTGGCGCGCATGAAGGAATGGTTCATGAATTGAATGAAGGGAACAGACGGGGGCCTGTTCCCGGCGTAGGCCGTCGCAAGACGGTTTAGGCCGAACCGGAGAAGTTGCCAAGTCTGGCGATTCCACGAATCAACAGCATTTGGCAGCCGCTCCTGAAAACATAGGTTGGTGGGGAATTTTTCTGATCTGCATTATCTGGACTTGTGAGGGAGTCAATGATGAACTTTGAAATGCTTGAGAACAACACCAAGGGGACCGTCATCAAGGTCGTCGGTGTTGGCGGCGCGGGCGGTAACGCCGTCGCCCACATGATCCGCAGCGGTGTGAGCGGCGTGGACTTCATCTGCGCGAACACTGATGCCCAAGCACTGGCCGCGACCAACGCGCCGGTGCAGATCCGTTTGGGCCGCACGGGCCTGGGCGCAGGCGCCAAGCCCGAGCAGGGTCGTGCTTCGGCCGAGACCGCTCGCGAAGAAATCCGCGCCGCGTTGAACGGCGCGCACATGGTGTTCATCACTGCCGGTATGGGTGGTGGCACCGGTACGGGAGCCGGCCCCGTCGTCGCCGAGGTGGCCAAGGAATTGGGCATCCTGACCGTGGGCGTGGTGACCAAGCCCTTCTCGTTCGAGGGCAACAAGCGCCTGCGCATGGCCGAAGAAGGGATTTCCGAACTGGCCAAGCACGTGCATTCGCTCATCGTGGTGCTCAACGAAAATCTGTATGAGCTGATGGACGAGGATGCCACCCAGGAAGACTGCTTCAAGTCGGCCGACGACATTCTGCACAACGCTTGCGCCGGCATTGCCGAGATCATCAACGTCGAAGGCAATGTGAACGTCGACTTCGAAGACGTGAAGACGATCATGGGCGAGCAGGGCCAGGCCATGATGGGCACCGCGACTGCCAGCGGCGCCGACCGCGCCCGCGTGGCTGCCGAGCAAGCCATTGCCTGCCCGCTGCTCGAAGGCGTGGATCTGCACGGCGCGCGTGGCGTGCTGGTCAACATCACTGCCAGCCGTTCGCTGAAGATGCGCGAAACGCGCGAAATCATGGAAACCATCCGCAGCTACGCTTCGGAAGACGCGACCGTGATTTTCGGTACGGCCTACGACGAGTCGATGGGCGAGAACCTGCGCGTGACCGTGGTCGCGACCGGCCTGGGCCGTGGCGTGGCTGCGCCGAAGCTGGTGCAAAACGTGGTCGAAGGCCTGCGCACGGGTACCGACGACGTGCCGATGATCGGCACCCTGACCGGTGGCCAGGGCGGCGACTATCGCAACCTGGATGTGCCGTCCGTGATGCGCAATCCGCGTTCGCAGGCGTCGGCCCAGGTCCGCGCGCTGGAAAGCTCGGGTATGGATCATTTCGATATCCCGGCCTTCCTGCGTAAGCAAGCCGATTGATGTTGCGTTAAACGGTCCAGGGAACTGGTCCGACTCCCTCTGCGCCGGCTCGTCTCCCCAGGCGAGCCGGACGCCGGGCGGGCTTTGTATGCGTTCGCGTGCTAAATCATGGCGCCCAACGGCGGGCGAGGTTACAATGTCACCTTACGCCGGCGATTTGTAGGCATTTACCGGCAAAGCTCAAGCAAAGATCACCCATGTTTCGACAGCGCAGTATTCAGAATCTCGTTCGCACGACCGGCGTAGGCGTCCACTCGGGGCGTCGCGTTGAGCTCACCCTGCGTCCTGCCGAGGCAAATACCGGAATCGTGTTTCACCGCGTCGATCTACCCGAAGTGGTTGATCTGCCCGCGCGTGCCGATGCGGTGGGCGACACCCGTATGGCATCTGTGTTGCAACAGGGCAATGTGCGCGTGTCCACGGTCGAGCATTTGATGTCTGCGTTGGCTGGCCTGGGTATCGACAATCTGCATGTCGATCTGACGGCCGAAGAAGTGCCCATCATGGACGGCAGCGCGGCGACCTTCGTGTACCTGCTGCGCTCGGCGGGCATCGTCGAACAAAATGCGCCCAAGCACTTCATCCGCGTAAAAAAACCGGTAGAAATCCGCGAAGGCGAGGGCCGAAACCTGAAATGGGCCCGTCTGGAGCCGCATGAAGGCTTCGCGCTGGCTTTCTCTATCGATTTCCGTCATCCCGCGATCGACTCCACGGCGAATTTCGCCGAGATCGATTTCGCGACACATTCCTACGTGCGCGAGATTGCGCGCGCGCGCACCTTTGGCTTCGTCAATGAGGTCGAGGCCTTGCGCTCCATGGGCTTGGCCCGGGGCGGCAGCCTGGACAACGCGATCGTCATGGACGAGTACCGCGTGCTCAATAGCGATGGCTTGCGCTATGACGATGAGTTCGTCAAACACAAGATCCTCGATGCGATCGGCGATCTGTATCTGGTGGGCAAGCCCTTGGTTGCCCGTTACGTGGCCTGCAAATCCGGCCACGCCTTGAACAACCAGCTCGCCCGCGCCTTGCTCGCGCAGCGCGATGCCTGGGAATTGGTCACTTACGAGTCGCAAGCGGCAGCGCCCCAGGCGTTTCGCCACGAATGGAAGCTCGCCTGATCAGACTTTGCTGATTCGTTGTGCGCCCGGCTCCGCGGTAGCGCCTGCGTGGCGGCGTGCCAGAGCGGGGCGAAATCGGCATATCCTGTTGGCTGATGGCGTTGTCCGATAGCCGTCGGACGTGGCGCCAAGCAAACTTTCAATCGCAACACTGTAACGCGGCGCGTGTGGTATCGACGCCTACGTGTGCCATTCACCCCTTGTGATGCGCGAGCAATTTGGCCACCGCGTCGGCTAAAGGGCCAGGACGCAGGCTTTCTTGTAACGTTTCGAACGCGCCCAGCGCGGTCGGCCCCAGTGGCTGCGCTTCCTTGGGCGGCCGCGGTGCTTTCGAGCCCGGGCGCGGCATCCCGGCTTGAACCCGAACCGTAATTTCGTTAAGGTTCCAGCCTTGGGTGTTGAGCGCCTGTACGATGCGCGGCGCGAGCTGACGCAGCTTGGCCGCATGCGCGGCGCTCGGTACCGCTAGTTGCAGCCTCGGGGGTTCGAGCTTGGCCACGACGCAGACCACGCCTAGCGTGGGCGGCAGTATGGCGCCGATCGCCTGTTGTATCTGCAGGTGCCTGCGTGCTGTTGCCAGCACGCCCGCGCCGCGCGCGTCGTGCCCCAGCCATCCCAGCGGCGTTTCACTACGTCGCCCGCCTGGCGAACGAGAGCGGTTTGATGTGTATCGGTTCATTCCGTCTCAATAACAGGATTTGCCTACTTTGAAGATTGTCATTATGCACGCCCGCGAGGGCCAGCCCGGCCAACAGGTCCTGGGCGGTCTGCGCTTGGGGCTGGTTGTGGTCGCCATGCTGGCCACTGCGGCGCTCGTCGGCGCCACCTTGCAGCGTTACCTGACGCCCGTGGCCTTGCCCGCCTATAAGGTCGATTGGGCCGCCTATTCTCCCGGGGGGCAGCCCGAGCGCGACGCGGCCTACCTTCGAGAGAATATTAGTCTGCTCGCGGCCAAGGTGGGCGAGCTGCAGGCCAAGCTGGTCAGTGTGGACAGCGTCGGACGGCGCGTGGCCAAAGTAGCGGGGGTGGCCTACACCGATCCTGAACTGGCCGCCAGCCTCAATGCCCCGGCCCAAGCCGAGGAGGTCATGGACAACTTGTTCACGGACCGCCAGCCGCCACCCGCGCTGGAGTCCGCCGAAGAATTGGGACGCCAACTCGACGCATTGCAGGCACGTCTGGCCCGGCAGACCGACAATTTGCGCATGCTGGATGTCGCGCTGACGCGGCGGTCAGCCGATCAAGCCAGACTGCCTTCGACCATGCCGGTCAGTAACTATCCTTATTTGAGTTCCTCTTATGGCTGGCGCCGCAATCCCGTGACGCATCGCTATGCCATGCACGAGGGCCTGGATTTCGCCGCGCCCGCGGGCACGCCGATATTGGCTGCCTCGGGCGGTGTGGTGCTCGATGCCCGTTACCAACCAGGCTATGGCAATACGGTGGAAATCGATCATGGCGATGGCCTGATCACCCGCTACGCACACGCGTCCAAGCTTTTGGTCAAACCCGGCGAAGTCGTGGGCCGCGGCCAAGAGGTTGCGCTAGTGGGCTCGACGGGACAGTCCACCGGACCGCATCTGCATTTCGAGGTGCGGCTGGCTGGCCAGCCGCTAGATCCGCGCCTGTTCTTGCAGGGGCCGGAGTCCACGCCACCCGTTGTGGCGCAAGCGTCGACCTCACATGCGGCGCATTCGAAGACGGCGCAGTCGCCTCGCGCGACAGTGACGCAGTAATTCGCCTGATTTGCATCGTACTAGTCAGGCTACGCGCGCATTTGATCCAAGCTGAGCCGATACTCTCCGAGGTGCGTTAAACTCGATCGCTTCTAGTGGAATTGCTCCGCTCAACCTAAGTAATAATCCGCGCCGCGCGGAGCCGGCCCTTGATGGGCCCAGGCAATGACGGCGCCCGCCACCGACACGCATGGTTTCTCTGCTAAAAAAACTCATAGGTAGCCGCAATGACCGGCTGCTTAAGCAGTATCGCAAGCTGGTAACCCAGATCAATGCCCTGGAACCCAAAATGGCTGCGCTCTCGGATGTAGAGCTGACCGCCAAGACCGATGAGTTCCGTAACCGGTACGCTCAGGGCACCTCCTTGGATGATTTGTTGCCCGAGGCGTTTGCTGTCGTGCGCGAGGCGGGCAAGCGGGTGTTCGGCATGCGCCACTTCGACGTGCAGTTGTTGGGCGGTATCGCCCTGCACAACGGCAAAATCGCTGAAATGCGCACGGGCGAAGGCAAGACGCTCATGGCCACGCTGCCGGTCTATCTGAATGCGCTGGCTGGCAAGGGCGTGCACGTCGTGACGGTCAACGATTACCTTGCGCGTCGCGATGCGGGCTGGATGGGGCGCCTCTACGGCTTCCTGGGCCTGACGACTGGCGTCGTGGTGCCGCAACAGCCCAACGAAGAGAAAATCGCCGCCTATCAGGCTGATATCACCTACGGTACGAACAACGAATTCGGGTTCGACTACCTGCGCGACAACATGGAATATCGCGTCGAAGATCGCCGTCAGCGCGGTCTGTCGTATGCGATCGTCGACGAGGTGGACTCCATCCTGATCGACGAAGCGCGTACGCCGCTGATTATTTCCGGGCAGGCCGAGGATCACACCGAGCTGTACCGCGCCATGAATGCCGTGCCGCCGTTTCTCACGCGCATGGCATCCGAGCCGAAGCCGCACGAACCCGAACCCGAGGGCGACTACTGGGTCGACGAGAAATCTCAGCAGGTGTTCCTGTCGGAAAAGGGTCACGAGACGGCCGAACGCCTGCTCGCGCAACAAGGCCTGCTGCCCGAAGGCGAGTCGTTGTACGACCCGCGTCATATTTCGTTGATGCACCATTTGATGGTGGCGTTGCGCGCGCACACGCTGTTCTTCCGCGATCAGCAATACGTGGTGCAAAACGGCGAGGTCGTCATCGTTGACGAATTCACCGGTCGTCTGATGGTGGGTCGTCGTTGGTCCGATGGCCTGCACCAGGCGGTTGAGGCCAAGGAAGGCGTGAAGATCCAGCACGAGAACCAGACGCTGGCATCGATCACGTTCCAGAACTACTTCCGCATGTACGAGAAGCTCTCGGGCATGACCGGTACGGCGGATACCGAAGCCTACGAGTTCCAGGAAATCTATGGCCTGGAAACTGTCATCATCCCGCCCAACAAGAAGTTGATCCGGGACGACCAGAACGATCAGGTCTTCAAGACCGCGACCGAGAAGTACAACGCGATCATCAACGATATTCGCGATTGTCACGAGCGCGGCCAGCCGGTTTTGGTCGGTACCACCAGCATTGAAAACTCCGAGCTGATTTCCGGACTGCTCAAGCAGACCGGATTGCCTCACGAAGTGCTCAACGCCAAACAGCACGCTCGCGAAGCCGAGATCGTGGCCGAGGCCGGCAAGCCCGGTCGCATCACGATCGCCACCAACATGGCCGGTCGCGGTACCGACATCGTGCTGGGCGGCAGCGTCGAGAAACAAGTCGATTTGGTTCGTGCCGACGAGTCGCTGTCCGATAGCGAAAAAGAAGCCCGCATCGCGCAGATCCGTGCCGATTGGTTGCCGTTGAACGAGCAGGTCAAAAAGGCCGGCGGCTTGCGCATCATCGGTACCGAGCGCCACGAGTCGCGCCGGATCGATAACCAGCTGCGTGGCCGTGCCGGCCGCCAAGGCGACCCGGGTTCTTCGCGTTTCTATCTGTCGCTCGAAGACCCGCTCATGCGTATCTTTGCCGGCGATCGTGTGCGCGCCATCATGGAGCGCCTGAAGCTCCCCGAGGGCGAGCCGATCGAGGCGGGCATGGTGACGCGTTCCATCGAGACCGCGCAACGCAAGGTCGAAGGCCGCAACTTCGATATCCGTAAACAGCTGCTCGAATACGACGACGTTGCCAACGATCAGCGCAAGGTGCTCTACGCGCAACGTAACGAGGTGCTGGAATCGACCTCGGTACGCACTGCGGTCGAGAACCTCGCCGACGCCGCCGTCACCGATATGGTTCGTCGTTTCATCCCCGCTGATTCGGTGGAAGAGCAGTGGGATGTTCCGGGCCTGGAGAAAACGCTCGCGGCCGACTGGCATCTGGTGCTGCCGCTGTCCGATATGCTGGAAAAAGAGGCCAGCCTCACCGATGAGGATATCCTCACGCGCGTGGCTACCGCCGTGCGCGAGGTCTACGCTGGCAAGATCGCGCTGGTGGGCGACGAGCCCTGGGCGCAGTTCGAGCGTTCGATCATGCTGCAAGCGATCGATACGCATTGGCGTGAACATTTGTCGTCGCTGGATCACCTGCGTCAGGGTATTCATCTGCGCGGCTATGCGCAAAAGAACCCTAAGCAGGAATACAAGCGCGAAGCCTTCGAGTTGTTCTCCAATATGCTCGATCGCATCCGTGACGATGTGGTGCGCGTCTTGATGACCGTGCGGGTGCAGTCGCCCGAGCAGGTCGAGCAGGCCGAGGCGCAAGCCAATCAGTCTCAGGTCGAGAATGTGCAGTACCACCATTCCGACTACGACGAAGCATTGGCTCAGGCCGACGCCAACCAGCAAGGTCAGGCACAGGAGCCCGCGCGCAACGCCATGCCCAAGGTCGGGCGCAACGATCCGTGCCCGTGCGGCAGTGGCAAAAAGTACAAGCAGTGCCACGGTAAGCTCGTATAAAGCTCAGGGGATGGTAAATTGCCATCCCCTTTGTTTTTTCAGGCAGGCGTCGTCATGTTCCATCCTTCCGATGTCACCGATTTTGATCATGCCGTGGTGATGGTGCGCGACCGGCTCGACGAGCTGGCCCCCCATTTCGAGGCGCAGGGCTTCCTGCTTAGCGATAAGTCGGTCCACAACCTCGGTTCCTGCAATCGCCTGATCGCGCTGGATAGCACCTATATCGAGCTATTGGGTTGGCCGCCGGGAGCGCCTCCCGCTCGCAAGGAAATTGCCGATTCTCCTTTCGGCCTGGAGGCCTTGGTGTTCCGCACCTATGATGCCGAGGCCACCCGCCAGCGCCTGCTCGACGAAGGATTCGCCGCGAATCCCGTTCAAGCGCTGACGCGGCCAGCCATGGTCGAAGGCAAAGAGATCCAGGCCAGCTTTCAGACCGTGCGCTTCGCCGAGCAGCCCTTGCCCGGCATCCGCATGTACTTCTGCCAGCACCTGACGCCGGAATGCGTGTGGACGCCGCGCTTGATGGCACACCCTAACGGCGCCGAGCGCGTCGAGCGCATCGAGGTATATGCCGCCGAGGAACAAGCGGTGGCGTGGCGCTTGGGCGTGGTCGCCGACGCGCGAGTCGAGGAAGCCGCCGAGGGCTGGGACGTCGTGCTGGGCAATCTGCGCATCAGCGTCATTCACGACGCGACCGCGCTGATCCCGCGTCTGGGGCGCCTGATCCTGCAGCATAAAGACAGTCTGCGGGAACTGAATACCGGACTCTGACCGCCGGGGCGCACGGAGACAACAATGAAAGTAGCGGTGCTAGGCGCGGGCGTGGCCGGGATGGCGGCTGCCTATTACCTTTGGCGCGATGGGCATGAGGTGGTCGTGGTGGATCGCCGGTCCGGGGCCGCGCTCGAAACGAGTTTTGGCAATGCCGGCGGCTTATGCCCCAGCTTCGCCGGCCCGTGGGCCGCGCCCGGCATGATAGGCAAGGTCCTGAAAATGGCCTTGCAACGCGAGGCGCCCATTCGGTTTTCCTTGTCGCCCAATCCACGCAAGCTGGCCTGGCTGGCGCGCTGGGTGGGCAACTGCAACGCGGAACGTTTTCGCGCCAATAAACTGCGCATGCAGCGAGTCGCGCACTATAGCCATGCTTGCCTGAAATCGCTGGCGGCATCCGGCTTGCCGGTGGATTTTGATTATCACGAAGACGGCACGCTGCAGGTGTTTCGCCAGGCGTCTGAACTCAAGCTCGTCAAAGGGATTACCCAGGCGCTGGACGAATACGAAGTGCCCTGGCGATTCCTGGAGGGCGACGAGGTGCGCGCGCAGGAACCGGCGCTTGCGGCTTCCCACGCTCCGATCGCAGGTGCTTTGTATCTGCCACGGGATGGCTCGGGCGACAGTCATAAATTCGCGACCTGCTTGGCGGCTTATCTGGCGCAGCAGGGCGTTGTCTTTCACTACGGCGCACGGATTACCGCGCTGCCGTCGGCGGGAGACCGCATTGAGGGGGTACGAATTGAAGGGCAGTCCACACCGCTGACGGCAGATGCCTATGTGCTGGCGCTGGGCCCCCAAGCCCCGTTCTTGCTGCGCCCACTGGGTATCTCATTGCCAATTTACCCCATGAAAGGCTATTCGATCACGGCCCCCATTCACGATCCCTCACGCGCGCCGCGCGCGGCCTTGATGGATGAGTACAACAAGGTCATGATCTCGCGGCTCGGCGACCGTGTGCGCGCGGCAGGCATGGCGGAGCTTAAAGGTTACGATGCCAATGTCGACCCTGGACGCGTGGCCTTTTTGAAAAACGTCGTCCGTGAATGGTTTCCGCAAGGCGTGGGGATCGAGGAAGCCCAAGCCTGGGCAGGTTTACGGCCCATGACCCCGGATGGCCCGGCGATACTCGGCAAGACGCGCTACCGCAACCTTTATCTGGACTGCGGGCACGGTTCGAACGGCTGGACGCAGGCCTGCGGGACGGGCAAGATCGTGGCCGACATCGTCACCGGCCGCGAGCCGGAGGTCGATCTGGAAGGCCTGACAGTGGACCGGTACGCCTGAACGCTTCGTCGCGTGCGCACGCCTGTGTGCACGCGTCAGGGCGCTTGCGCGTTACACCAGGAACAAAGTCGCCAGTCCCAGGAAGATAAAAAAGCCCAGCGAGTCCGTGGCAAACGTCAACAAGACCGACGAGCCGATGGCTGGGTCTTTGCCGAACCGCGTACGCACCATGGGCACCAGCACGCCCACCGAGGCGCCGACCAGCATGTTGCAGATCATCGCCGCCATCATCACCAGCGCGATGGAGATCGAATCCGATATCGCCCAGGCGAACAGGGCCGCCACGATGCTGCCGCACAGACCCACGAGCAAGGTGACCAGCAGCTCGCGCTTGACCAGCTGCCAGAGATTACGCGCGGTGATCCGGCCCACGGCCAGGGCGCGGATAATCATGGTCATGGTTTGATTGCCGGAGTTGCCGCCAATCCCCGCCACGATAGACATCAGGAACGCCAGAATCACGATGTGGCTGACGGTGTCCTCGAAGCGCGACGCCACCAGGGACGCCGTCGCCGCCGTACAGAGATTGAACAACAGCCACGGCGCGCGGTTGCGCAAGGCCTTGGTCACCGGGGCGAAGATGTCTTCTTCTTGCAGACCGGCACGCGAGAGCGCTTGCTCCTGCGAATCTTCCTGGATCACGTCCACCACGTCCGCGATGGTCACGCGTCCGATCAGACGGCCCTGGTCATCCATCACGGGCGCGGACACCAGGTCATACCGTTCAAACGCACCCGCCGCATCCGCGTCGGAATCCAGCGGATTGAGCGTCAGGAAATCCGTGCTCATCACTTCGCGCACTTCGGTATCCGGCTCGCTCACCAGCATGCGCGATACCGGCAGGACGCCTTGCAGCTTGTCCTGGCGATCCACCACGAAGATTTGATCGGTATGGTCAGGTAGCTCGTGCAGCCGGCGCAGATAACGCAGGACGACCTCAAGCGTGACATCCTCGCGCACGCGCACCATCTCGAAGTCCATGATGGCGCCCACGCTGTCTTCGGGGTAGCCCATGGCTTCGAGCAACTGCGCGCGCTCTTCGTCGGTCAGGCCTTTTTGCACCTCCGCCACCACATCCGGCGGCAGATCGGGCGCCAGGTCCGCCAGCTCGTCGGCGTCCATGCTGCCCGTGGCGGCGACCAGATCCTGGCGGTCCATCGCTTCGATAAGCGATTCCCGAACCCAGTCTTCGACTTCCAGCAGCACGTCGGCATCGTGGGTCGCGCTGACCAGACGCCAGACCATCTGGCGCTCGTCCTTAGGCAGCGATTCCAGGATGAACGCGATGTCAGCGGGGTGCAGCGCGTCGACCAGCGATTTCAGCTCGGCTTCATGCTGACGGTGCAGGCGATCCTCGACGCGGGGGGCGGCCTCGTCGTCGGACGTTTCCTGGCGTTGCGCGAGCTCCTCGACGAGCCTCTGGCGACGCAGGAGCTCCTGCACCTCGGACAGCGCGTGCTGCGCGTCTTCGGGGTCTAGGCGGCGAGGTGTCGCGGTGGGGGCGGCGGGCTGCGACATAAATCAGACTTTACAGAGTGGGCAGGGGGCGGCTGCGCCGGGCTTCGTCCGTGGCGACGTAGGTCAGCACCGCCTCGGTGACTTTGACGACCTCCGCATCCATCCGGTTACGCTCGGCGTAAACCTCAACAGACACAGTAACCGAAGTCGTACCCGTCTTAACGATAGTCGTATAGAAACTCAGCAGATCGCCCACAAAGACGGGTTGCTTGAACTGAAACGCGTTGACCGCCACGGTGGCGACCCGGCCGGCGGCGCGCCGCGCGGCGGTGATGGATCCGGCGATATCCACTTGGGCCATGATCCAGCCGCCGAACACGTCGCCATGAATATTGGCGTCAGCCGGCATGGGCATGACTCGCAGCACGGGATCCCGGCCGGCGGGTAGGGAGGTGGAGAAATCTTTGCCGCTAGACATGGGCCGGCTCCAGTCGCAATGAAAACCGGCCGATTATGCAGCAAAACGCCAAGGTCTGCGGGCGCGAGCGGGGTTTTTGCGCGATCGCTGGGCCCATGGCGATCCTGGGACGCGTCCTCGCCGCGTTGAGGGCGCCGCAAGGAGCAGCCGGCGGGACGGGGCCAGGACCGTATTTCGCAAGATTGTCGCCCCGGCGCCGGCACGCGTGTGGGTTTTAAGCCGCCAGCTTCACAATCCAGTAGCCGCCGAAAACCAGCCAAGCGTACAGGATCAAGCCCAGCAGCAGGACTTTAGGCCCGGCTTTACGAATCTGGCCAAAGCGTGTCTCGATGCCAAGCGCGGTCATCGCCATGGTGAGGGCGAACACGTCCAGCCGGCGGATCGCGTGGACGACGTCCGGGGGCAGGATGTGCAGGGAATTAATGATGGCCAGCACCAGAAATCCGACCGCGAACCAGGGGATGGGCAGACGGGTTTTGGTCTGTTCACCGCCCGAGCGCGCGGCGGCGCTGCGCAGCCACATGCCCAGGATCAACAGCACTGGCACCAGCAGGGCCACTCGGGTCATTTTGACGATGGTCGCCACCTCCGTTGTGGCGGGGTCAATGTTGCTGGCCGCCGCGACCACCTGGGCCACTTCGTGCACGGTGCCGCCGATATACAGACCGAGCTCCTGCGTGCTGAGGTGTAGCCAGCCCGCCTGATAGGCGATCGGGTACAGGAACATGGACAAGGTCCCGAACAGCACCACGGTCGCCACGGCGACCGCGCTTTTGTGTGGAGCCGCCCGCAGGGTCGGTTCAAACGCTAGGACGGCGGCCGCTCCGCAGATTGCGCTGCCGGCCGCCGTCAGCATGGCGGTGTCGCGGTCGAGGCCAAGCAGGCGTTGCCCGACAGTGGTGCCAATCAGCAACGTGCCCACCACGACCGCCACCGAGACCGCCAGGCCGGGCAAGCCCACGTCAGCAATTTGTTGGATGCTGATATTCAGACCATAAAACGCCACCGCAATACGCAGCAGGCGGCGCGCCGTGAAATTCACCCCTACCGCCCAATCCGCCGGCATGGTGCCGCGCAGGAAGTTGCCGTAGAGCATGCCGCACACAATGCCGACGATCAACGGCGAGATTCCCAATTGCCGAATGAAGGGCAAGTCGCTCAGTTGCATGACCGCGACGGTCATCAGGGCGACAAATAGCACTCCATTTAGCTTGTCACGCCAAGGGGTAGGCACGGGGAGAGCAGTGGTGGTCGACATCGCATTCGCATTACTAAATAACTAAACGGCATATTAAGTCGCCCCTCTTTATTTGAGAAATTTTTAATTTGGATATTCAATATCAGAAATTCCGATATTTGCCATGACGCCTGATCAGTTACTTACCTTTGCCTATGTCGCCGATGTTGGCAGTATCAGCCGCGCGGCGGAGCTGCTGCACCTGTCGCAACCGGCGGTGTCCGGGCAGCTTCGGCTGCTGCAAGACTGGTTTGGCGAGCCGCTATATCGCCGGCGCGGCCAGGGCGTGGCCTTGACCCCCGCTGGTGAACGCTTGGCGGAGCAAGCGCGCCAGTTGCGGCAGGTGTATCAACAGACCCAATCGCTGCGCGAGTCGTGGCAAGGCTTGGAAACCGGCACATTGCGTCTAGGCGCCAGTACGACGCCCGCGAGCTATCTGCTACCGAGCCTTGTCGCAGCATTCCATCAACAGTTTCCCGCTGTGAGTTTGCATCTGTCAGACGGCAATACCAGCGAGATTGTGGAGAGGCTTCCCCGGCTGGACTTGGCTTTTATCGAGGGCGAAGTCCCTGTCGGTTTACCCGCTGACACGGCGGTACATCCCTGGCGTCAGGATGAGGTCGTGGCGATCGTTCGTGCGGATCACCCTTTGGCAAAACAAGGTGCTGCGCATCTGCAAGAGCTGGTGCAGTTCGCGCTGGTGATGCGAGAACCGGGATCCGGCGTGCGCCGGCTCGTGGAACAGGCGTTTGCACAAGAAGGTCTGGCACCCGCCGTGGGCCTCGAACTCGCCGGGGTCGAAGGCGTCAAACAGGCCGTGCGCGCGGGTCTGGGGATCGGATTTGTGTCGCTGATGTCGATGCGCCATGAAGATGGCACGTTGGCCGTGGTCCGGCTGCATCCGCAACCTCTGACTCGGACGCTGAGTATCCTGGTGCCTCACTCGCAGGCGTCCTCGCGCGCGGCCGAACGTTTTCTAGAGGCGTGTTTTGCGCTGCGGTGACGCAGCGCCACCGGCCGTCTGCTTATACATCCCGCGCCAGCCACCGGCGTGCGAGCTCGACCCAATACGTGCCGCCCAAGGGCAACAGATCATCATTAAAGTCGTAACTGCCGTTATGCAGCATGCAGGGCCCTGCGCCGTGACCCGCCTCGCGGTGTTGCCCATCCCCGTTGCCCAGCCAGACATAGCAGCCCGGCACTTCCTGCAGCATAAAGGCGAAATCCTCGGCACCCATGGTCGGTTGAACCGGATTGAGGATGTTTTCCGCACCGACGATGTCGCGCATCACCTCGACGCAGAAGGCGGTTTCGTTCACATGGTTGATCGTGGGCGGATAGTTGCGCTGAAAATCGAACTGGCTCGTGCAATCCAGCGCGGCGCATGTGTGGTGCGTGATATCGCGCATACGTGCCTCGATCAGGTCCAGCGTCTCGTGCGTGAACGTGCGCACCGTGCCGCGCATCGTGGCGATATTAGGTACCACGTTGTCCGCGCTGCCCGTATGAATCTGCGTGATGCTCAGCACCGCGGCGTCTAATGGATTGCGATTGCGCGTGATGATAGTCTGCAGCGACTGAGCCAGCTGCACGGCCGTCATCACCGGATCCACGCCTAAATGGGGCATCCCGGCATGCGTGCCTTTACCCTGAATCGTGATGATGAACTCATTGCTCGACGCCATGATCGGCCCGGCCGTCACGCCGAACTGACCCACGCGCAGGCCCGGCCAGTTATGCAGACCGAATACCGCCTCCATCGGAAACCGCGTAAACAGCCCATCGTCGATCATCCGCTTGGCACCGCCACCGCCTTCTTCGGCGGGCTGAAAAATCACGTACACCGTGCCGGCAAAGTCACGATGCTGCGCCAGATAGCGCGCCGCGGCCAACAGCATCGCGGTATGACCATCGTGTCCGCAGGCATGCATTTTTCCGGGAGTCTGGCTGGCATGCTCAAAGGTATTGACCTCCTGCATCGGCAACGCGTCCATGTCGGCGCGCAGACCGACCGTCCGAGAGCCCGACAGCTTGCCGCGAATGATGCCGACCACGCCCGTGCCACCGAGACCGCGATCCACGTCGATTCCCCATTCTTGCAGTTTGGCGGCCACCAGGTCGGCGGTACGGAACTCCTCGAACGAGAGTTCAGGATGGGCGTGAATGTCGCGGCGGATGCGTGCGATATCCTGGCGCCAGGCTACGATGGGTTCGAGCAGGTTCATCGGCGACTCCTAGCGTAGATCTCCGGATAACCCGGGTATTATCGGCATATAAAAACCAGTTGCATCACTATACACGGAGGCTCCCCTATGTCGCGCCCCTGGCTCGCCCAGTATTCCCCAGGCGTTCCCGCGGAAATCTCGATTGAGTCGTACGCGTCGCTCACTGCGCTGCTCGATCAGGCGTGCCACAAGCATGCCAGCCGTGTGGCGTGCACGGCCATGGGATCGTCCATGACGTACGCCGAACTCGATCGCCACGCGCGCGGGTTTGCCGGGTGGTTGCAAAAGCAAGGCCTGCAGAAAGGGGCGCGCGTGGCGTTGATGATGCCCAATGTGCCCGCGTATCTGGTGAGCCTCTTGGGGACACTGCGCGCCGGGATGGTGGTGGTCAATTTCAACCCGCTCTACAAGGCCGATGAACTGCAACGGCAGTTGCTCGACAGCGGCGCGGAAGTCATTGTGATCTTCGAGAACTTCGCGCATACCCTGCAAGCGGTGAGCGATCGCGCAGCATTGCGTCATATCGTGGTGATCGGCCCGGGCGATTTGCTTGGCGGCTTAAAGGCTCCGCTGGTGAACTTCGTCGCGCGTCATGTCAAGCGTATCGTGCCGAGTTGGCACCTCGACGGCGCGCAGCGTATGCCGCGCGTGCTGGCCGAAGGCGCGGCCGCGACCTTCACGCCGCCCTCGCTCGGCCGTGATGACGTCGCGGTGTTGCAATACACGGGCGGCACCACCGGCATACCGAAGGGCGCCATGCTGTCGCACGGCAATCTGATCGCCAACGTATTACAGATGGAAGCCGTGGTGCGGCCCGCGCTGAAAGACCTGGAAGGCACGCCACTGACCATCATCAGCGCGTTGCCGCTCTATCACGTGTTCGCGATGACGGTTTGCGGCCTCTATGGCATGTATGCCGGCATGCGCAATCTGCTCATTATCAATCCCCGCGATCAGCGTGCCTTGATCGAGGCGTGGCGAGAGAGCGGCGTGCATATTTTCCCTGGCGTGAATACCCTGTTTAACGCCTTGGCCGAAAACCCTGAGTTCGCCAAACTCGATTTCTCCAAGTTGCGCTTGACCCTCGGGGGAGGCATGGCCGTGCAACCGCACGTGGCGCAGCGCTGGTTGAAAATCACGGGCCGGCCACTGATCGAAGGCTACGGTTTATCCGAAACCTCTCCGGTGGCCACGGTGAACCCGACCGACAACGATGCGTACTCCGGTTCGATAGGCTTGCCGGTTCCTTCGACTGAGGTGGCGATTCTGGATGACGATGGCAATGAGGTGCCGCTGGGAGAGCGCGGGGAACTGTGCATCCGGGGACCTCAGGTGATGCTGGGATACTGGAACCGGCCCGACGAAACTCGCAAATCGATGACCGCCGATGGATTTTTCCGGACCGGCGATATCGGCATCATGGATGAAAAGGGCTACACCCGTATCGTGGATCGCAAGAAGGACATGATCACCGTGTCGGGTTTCAAGGTCTATCCCAATGAGGTGGAAAGCGTGATCGCCTCGCACCCCGGGGTGTTGGAGTGCGCAGTGGTCGGCGTGCCCGACCCGCACTCGGGCGAGGCGGTGAAAGCGTTCGTGGTGCGGCGCGATTCCTCGCTGACCGAAACGCAGCTGATCGAATGGTGCAAGGAAAAGCTCACCGGTTATAAACGCCCGCACTCTGTGGAATTCCGCGACGAATTGCCCAAGAGCAACGTGGGCAAGATCCTGCGTCGTGAGTTAAAGACCGATTAGGCCTGGAGTTCATGTCGTGGCTGCTTTGCCGAGCGAGCCTGCCCATTGGCATGTCTGAACGTATGCGGGGCCGATTCGCCCCGCGCCAAGCCTGGCGGCGCTGACGCTACTCCACACGTAGATGGGGCGAGATCATTTCCTGAAGTGCGAGCGCAATTTCGGGATTGCCAGCAACCACGCGTCCCCCGATCGGCCACGGGTCGCGCTGATGCATATCGTGGCACACGCCACCCGCTTCGCGCATGATCAAGGTGCCCGCCGCCACATCCCAAGGCGCCAGGCCCATTTCCCAATATCCGTCATACCGTCCGCAAGCCGTCCATGCCAGATCAAGCGCGGCCGCGCCCATGCGTCGCACGCCGCGCGTGGTGCGGATAGCGTCATGCAGCATGGGCATGTATTGATCGGCAAAGCTGAAGTCCCGAAACGGGAAGCCCGTCGCCAGCACGGCGTCATTGAGCGAGGCCGTACGCGAACAGGTAATGCGGCGGCCGTTCAGCCACGAGCCTATGCCATAGACCGCAGTGAAAAGCTCTTCGCGGCAAGGGTCATAGACGACACCGATGACCGGTGTGTCTTCTTTTAAAGGTTCGCCCAGGCCCGCGCGCGTGCCGGCGTGCGCCACCAGCGCAATCGACACCGCATAGTGCGGAATGCCGTGCAAAAAATTGGTGGTGCCATCCAGGGGATCGATATACCAGGTCGCAAGGCCCTGAGCGGCGCCGCCGGACTCTTCGGCGACAATACCGAATTCTGGGGTGCGCGCGCGCAATACCTCGATGATCGCGGCTTCCGCTTCGCGGTCGGCTTGCGAGACGAGATCGTTGCGGGCCTTGTGGTCGATGACGAGATCGCCACGGTTATGCGCATAGGCCTGCAATATGCCCGCGCCGGTATGCGCCGCCGTTGCGGCTGTGTCGATTGCAGCGCCCAGATCGAGCGTGGAAGAATGCGGCATGATGATCGCTTCGAGGTTGGGTATGAGTTCAGTGTAAGCCAAGCGATCTGCACGCACCCGCGAGAAGCCCGATTCCCACGCAACTCGTCGTTTTCAGCCCACGTCATGAAGCCGTCACTTTCGGTATGCTGTGCGGCGTCACAAGTTGAGACCAGGTTCAGCATGTCGCCTGTACTTGGCTCGTTAGTATCTTCGAACTTCGTTTCGTTCCCGTCTGATGTCTTACGTACCGCTTATTCCACCCGATGTCGGTTTTGATGCCGAAGGGCATTTTCGCAATACCTTGTACGGGGACGTCTATCACTCCACGGCAGGTGCGCTCGGGCAGACGGAATACGTGTTTCTGCGTGGCAATGGCTTGCCGCAACGATGGCGAGGGCGTGCCAGCTTCACGGTGTGTGAAACCGGGTTTGGTCTAGGCATGAATTTTCTGGCGCTGTGGCGTGCCTGGCGCGACGACCCGGCGCGGTCTCGGCGACTGCATATGCTGTCGGTCGAAGCACATCCATTTGCTCGCGACGACGTGACTCAGATATTGCGTCGCATTGCCCCGGACGCGTTGCGCGGTTTGGCCGAGCAACTGGTGGCGCAATGGCCCGCCTGTCTGCCCGGCCTGCATCGTCTGGAGTTCGAGGGTGGGGCGGTGACGCTGACCTTGGCGTTTGGCGATGCGGCCACCGTGGTGCCACGCCTGCGCGCGCGGGTTGATGCGTATTTCCTTGACGGGTTCGCCCCTCGTCGGAATCCGGATCTATGGCGGCCCGAGCTGATGCGCGATCTGGCACGCCTGGCCGCGCCCGACGCGACATTGGCCACTTGGGCAAGCGCGGGAGCCGTGCGCCGTGCGCTGGTTGACGCGGGTTTCGACGTCAGCCGTCAGCCGGGTTATGCGGGCAAACTGCACATGACAGTTGGGGTGCGTTCCAAACCGGATACGGGGGCGAGTGGCGAGTTTTCGCCGACCGTCGCCTCGGGCAAGGCCGCTGGCTTCGATGACCGCATATGGGATGCGGCGCGCGATGCCGACACGGATAAATCCGGGGAAGTCGTCATCATCGGAGCCGGGCTGGCGGGAGCCGGCCTCGCGCAGGCGCTCGCATTGCGTGGCCGTCCCGTCGTGGTGATCGATCCTGCCAGCACGCCGCAGGCGATGTCGCATGCCGGTCACGTTGCGGCCGCGCTCACGCCTGTAATCGCTCGGGACGATAATTCCCGGGCGCGTTTGTCCCGAGCCGGCAGCGCGCGAGCGTGGGCCCGTTGGGCGGGGCTGTCCGGCGAGGCGGCGCCATTGCGTTGCGGCACGCTGCAGTTGGAACGTGATGAAGGGCGCAGCGCGGCCTTGGGGGAAACGCTGTCCCAACTTCGGTTTCCGGGGGATTGGGCGCACCCCGTGGACCGCGAACAGGCTTCGTCGCTGGCGGGAATTTCTGTGGCGCGTGGGGGAGTGTTTTTCCGCGAGGGAATGCTGGTGCAGCCGGCCAGGCTGATCCCGGCGTTATTGCAATCCGAAGGCGTGCGGCGCGTGGTTGGCGTCGCCGGCGTGTTGCGGCGCGCGGAAAACGCTTGGGAAGTCTGTGACGCAGATGGCGTCGTGCTCGCCCGAGGGGCAACTGTGATCCTGGCTAACGCCTTCGGCGCCCAGGCTCTGCTGCGAAACAGCGGTCTGTTGGATCCGCTGCCCCGGCTTGCTCAAATGCACAGGCTGGCCGGCCAGGTTAGCTTGTTGACCGCCTCGGACCTGGCGGGAGGGCCGCGCTGCATTATCGGCGGAGAAGGCTATCTGTTGCCTGCCGTCGACGGTGCCTGCGTAGCGGGCAGTACGTACGAGCACGGCGCCAGCGTGTCGCAGATGACGGAAGAGGGGCAGCAGACCGTGTTGGGCAAGGTTCGTGGGCTGCTTGGCTATGACTGGCCGACCTCTCGCCCAACCGGGCAGTTGCCCGGTTGGGCGGGGTGGCGCGCGGTCTTACCGGGTCGTTTGCCGGCGATCGGCCCGCTGGCCCATGCCCCGGGGGTCTGGCTGGCAGCCGGGTATGCGTCGCGTGGTTTGAGTTGGTCGGCTTTGGC
The DNA here is from genome assembly GCF_009763255.1 of Bordetella sp. 02P26C-1. Classification (GTDB taxonomy): domain Bacteria; phylum Pseudomonadota; class Gammaproteobacteria; order Burkholderiales; family Burkholderiaceae_B; genus Bordetella_A. The sequence continues at coordinate 44,413 of NZ_WSJB01000039.1, forward strand.
GGGGGATATTATCGCGGCGGCCCTTTGCGACGAGCCTTTGCCGCTTGAAGCCGACTTATTGACTGCGATTGCACCACGTTAATGATTGGTGTGATTGTGGTTTTTATGTAAATGACTGATTTGATTGCAAAATAACCAGTGAAAATGGCTTTGGCATCCTGATGCCAAGGATGGTTGCGCGATTTTTGGACAAACTTGCCGGGAGTTTTTGACGCAAAAAACGCGCCCGATTTTATTTCGTGGAACAAATCCGTCAAAATAACGTCTTTTAACGGTTTTTTTGGCTTAAGCCGGGGGATGCTCTGTGCCGCCCAAGTACGACTTTGCCCATACTACCCAGCTCGACGCCGTCGAGTTGCTCTCGTCACGTTCCAGCCGCGTCGATTTCGATGCGGGTGATGGGCTGCACCTGGTAGTCGAGGCGCACGCGCCTGGTGTTTTTCGCCTGCGCTGCGGCCAGGCGAATGTCCTGAATGAGGAAAAGCCCAGTGCGCGCGTGCGCGCGGTGGCGGATATGTTATTAGCTCGCCAGGAGGCCGTCGGCGAGTGCGTTGTCACGCCTCACGAGGATGGCAAGGGCTGGCGCATCACCCAGGGTGAAATCTCGCTGGATGTTCTGACTGACCCGGTTCGCATCGCGCTCTATCGCGGCGAAACGCAGGTGCTGGCCTCGGACGTGTCCGAGCATGAGCCTGCGTTCGGTTACAACGCACTCGATGACGACGACAACGCTGTCTGGAACGCCGCATTTACGCTGGCCGACGATGAGCGTCTGTATGGCCTGGGAGAAACCTCGGGTGATCTGAATCGTCGCGAGGAAGCCATCGTCTCCGATGACCCGGCCCATCGCGCGCTGCCGCTGGCCTGGAGTCCTCGGGGTTGGGGCGTTTATGTGAACACCATGCACCGCGCCCATCATGACCTGGGCGTGGCGCCGACGGCGTCCGCGTACACCTTGAGTGTCGAGGACAATGTCCTGGACCTGTTCATCTTCGCCGGTGAACCCGTCGAGATACTCAATCAATACAGCGCGCTGACCGGCCGCGCGGGGCAACCCGTGCTGTGGGCCATGGGTGCATGGCTGCAACAGCCCGAGGGCCAGTCGGCCATCGATACCTTGGGCTTGGTCGAGCGCATGCGCGAGCTGCAACTGCCGCTGGACGTGGTGAAATTCGCCACGCCGGCCGCCTGGGGCTTTCAGGCCGACAAGGCCGTGTTCGAGTGGGATAGCCAACGCTTTCCCGAGGCCAAGCCTTTGCTTGCGCGGTTCCGTGAGCAGCATGTGCATGTGGCCGCGACCGGTTTTCCGGGCGTGATTCAGTCCACTCCGTTGTTCGAGGAACTCGAAGACCGCGGCTGGCTGCTCACCAACGACGATGGTGGCGCTCAGGTGTTCGAGGGCAACGAAGCCACCGGCGGACGTCCCTATGGCTTGCTCGATCTGACCTACCGCGATGTGTATAACCTCTGGATCGAACGTCATCGTCAGCTGATCGACGACGGTCTGGATGCACCGGTCTGCAATGCGCAAATCGATATTCCGGATGGCGTCAGTGCGCGCAACGGCGATACGGGCGCGATTCTGCGCACGCAGTATCCGCTGCTGGCCCGTCGCGGCTTGTTCGAGGCGGTGGCCGGACACAAGGTGCCGCCAGAAGGCGTGGTGCCCAGCACCGATCTATTCCCGGCGGCACAGCGTCTGCCATGGCAGCTAGGCCCCGAGGTCACGAACGACTGGGACGGCCTGGAGCACACCTTGCGCACCGCCTTGTCGATTGGCGCGAGCGGTGTGCCGGTGCAGGTGCACAACATCGGCTCGGCGCGCGCGCCGCTAGACAACATGAGCGCAGAGCTTTATCTGCGCTGGCTGACCGTCGGGGTGTTCTCGGCGAACTTCTGTTTCCAAGGCGTTCCGGGCTTGATGCCTTGGGACTTTGGCGACGAGGCGCTGGAGCAGGCGCGCACCTGGCTGCAATGGCGTTATCGCCTGGTGCCCTATGTGCTGGGCGCGATCGAGGATTCCGTGCGGACCGGCTTGCCGGTGCAGCGTTCGATGGCGCTGAGCTTCCCCAACGATCCCGAAGCCCACAATTGGGATCTGCAATACCTGCTGGGGCCGGCGTTGCTGGTTGCACCGGTGATGCAGCCTGGCAATAGCGTGAACGTGTATCTGCCCAAGGGCGAAGCCTGGTGGGATCTGAACACCGGCTATCGCTACGAAGGCGGCACGACGCTGGCGGTGGAGTGGGGGCTGGACAAGTATCCGGTCTTTGGTCGCGAAGGGCATATGCTGTGCCTCGGACCGGCGGTTCAGCATGCGGGCGAATTCAATTCCGCGCGCATTCTGGACGAGGTATGGATGTTTGGCATGCCGGTGCATAACCCGGTCGTGATGCGTAACAAGATCCGCGTCATGCAGATGCAGGGCTCCAGCTATATCAAGGGGCTGGAAGGCTTGCGCATCCTGCCCGCCGAGGGCCTTGAGGTGAAACGACGCGGCGCCGAAGTGCGCATTTCTCGCGCGCGCTGATCTGCCGCCGAACGCCCGCTGGCGCAACATTGCCGGCGGGCGCAAAAGCCTGCTGCCTCTGCGTTGTACTCTCGCCTACTCGCTCGCATCCTGGGTGACAAGGGAAGGTCGCGCGCGGCGTGCGAGGCAGGGCTCAAGGCGGCCTCCCGGGACCCCCGCGTCATGATTCCGCATGCCTTCGCAGGACCGTGCGATCTGCGAGGCACTGTTGCGCGCCCATCCTTTATTCCATTTAGTTATTAAACAGAGACGAAACTGTCGTTCTCTTTAGAAGCGCGATCTCTCACAATCGCAACGCCATGATTGACATCCAACATTTAGCGAAGACTTACGCGACGCCGCGCGGCCGATTCGAGGCCCTGCGCGACATCAGCCTGCATATCGAGCAGGGCGAAGTTTTCGGCATCATCGGTCCCAGCGGGGCCGGTAAAAGCACGCTGGTCCAGTGCATCAACTTGCTCGAGCGCCCGGACAGCGGCACCATCTCCATTGGCGGGACCGAACTCACCGGCCTGGGCGAAACCGAGCTGCGCCAGCAGCGCCGGCGGATTGGCATGGTGTTCCAAGGGTTTAATCTGCTCGCCCGCCGTACGGTGTATGGCAACGTTGCTTTGCCGCTAGAAATCGCCGGTGTGCCGAGCAGCCAGATTCCCGCCAAGGTGGAGCGCTTGCTCAAGTTGGTAGGCCTGGAGCATCTACGCGATCGCTATCCCAGCCAGATCAGCGGTGGACAAAAACAGCGCGTCGGCATTGCGCGTGCGCTGGCCAACGATCCCGATGTGTTGCTGAGCGACGAGGCCACTTCGGCGCTCGATCCCGAGACCACTCACAATATTCTGGCGTTATTGCGCGACATCAATAAAAAGACCGGTGTTACGGTCGTGATGATTACGCACCAGATGGAAGTCGTGCGCGAGATCTGTGATCGCGTGGCTGTGCTTTCGCATGGTCAGGTTGTGGAGTCGGGCCGCACGCAGGACATTTTTGCTTCGCCCAAACATGACGTCACGCGCGCGATGGTGTCGGCGGCAACGGCCTCCGATCTGACGGATACGACGCTGGCGGCTGCCCATGCGCGTCTGGCCGAGCTCGAAGCAGCGCGTCCCGGCACGGTTGCGCGTCTGTGGCGTATCCGGTTGGCGGGCGCGAATTCCGGCACCCTGTTATCCAATCTGACGCGGGAGCACGCGCTGGATATCAGCCTGGTGCAAGCCCGGGTGGAAGACATTCAAGGCGTTGCGGTGGGCACTTTGTTCGTGCTGGCGCAAGGCGCACCGCTCGCGGTAGAGCAGGCGCTCAAAGCATTGGCCGCCCTAGACATTTCCGTGGAAGACATCGCGCCATGAATTCACAATTGATAAATTTGCTTGTTACCTCGCTCGGGGAAACGCTGCTGCTGGTGGGGATTCCCAGCTTGATTGCCGTATTGATCGGTATCCCGCTAGGCGTGGTGCTGGTCGTGACGGCACGCGGCGCCATGTTGGAAAACCTGGCGATTAATCGCGTGCTCGGCGCCATTGTGAACATCACGCGTTCGGTGCCGTTCATCATCTTGATGGTTGCCATCATTCCGTTTACGCGGCTGATTGCGCAGACCTCCATCGGCACCACGGCGGCGATCGTGCCATTGTCGGTCGCTGCCATTCCGTTCATGGCGCGCATCGCCGAAAACGCGATGCGTGAAGTCGATGCGGGCCTTCTGACGGCGGCACGTGCCATGGGGGCGAGCCCGTTACAGATCATCGTCAAAGTGTTGTTGCCGGAATCATTGCCGGGTCTCGTGGCGGCCACCATTGTCACGATCATCAGCCTGATCGGGTATTCCGCGATGGCTGGCGCGATTGGCGGCGGCGGCTTGGGCGACGTGGGGATTCGTTATGGCTATCAGCGCTTCCAGCCGGAAGTGATGCTGGCCGTTGTGGTCGTGTTGGTAGTTTTGGTGCAGGTGGTGCAGGGGCTGGGCGACTGGCTCGTGCGTCGCATGTCGCATCGCTAATTTTTCCTACTCGGAAGACATATCATGAGTATCAAGCTTCTCAAGTCGTTAGCCGCCCTGACCCTGGGCGCTGCCGTGATCGCGCAACCCGCGCTGGCTCAGGACAAGCCGCTGAAGGTAGGCGTTACCGCCGGGCCGCACGCCCAGGTTTTCGATGTGGTGAAACAAGAGGCGGCCAAGCAAGGCCTGCAAGTGCAGATCATCGAGTTCAGCGACTACGTGCAGCCGAATGCCGCGCTGGCTGCTGGCGATCTGGATCTGAACAGCTATCAGCACCAACCGTATCTGGACACGGCCAACGCCGACCGCGGCTATAAGCTCGTGAGCATCGGCAAGACCGTGGTGTTCCCCATCGGTATTTACAGCAAGAAGGTCAAGAGCCTGGATGAGCTCAAACAGGGCGCACAGATCGGCATTCCAAACGACCCAACCAACGGCGGCCGCGCGTTGCTGCTGTTGCAGCAAAATGGCCTGATCAAGCTGGATCCCAAAGCCGGCTTGAAAGCCACGCCTCTAGATATCACCGAGAACCCGCGCAAGCTGCGTTTCGTCGAACTGGACGCCGCGCAATTGCCACGTTCGCTGGACGATGTCGACGCGTCGGCGGTGAACACCAATTTCGCCATGGAAGCCGGTCTGGACCCGAACAAGGACGCGATCGTGCGTGAATCCGCCGAGTCGCCCTACGCCAATGTACTGGTCGTGCGCGAGCAGGATAAAGATCGTCCCGATCTGGTGAAACTGGTGGGCATCTACCAGAGCGCCCCGGTCAAGGCCTTTATCGAAGAGAAGTTCAAGGGCGCGGTCACTGCCGCCTGGTAAGCACGGACGGATTGTTTTTGACGATCATCGAATTCCGATTTGACAGGCGAAAATAACTTCGTCATAATCTCGGGCTTCGGTCGGGCCTTTAGCTCAGTCGGTAGAGCAGCGGACTTTTAATCCGTTGGTCGCGAGTTCGAGTCTCGCAGGGCCCACCACCAAATTGTTAAGCCATGCATTGCCTGCGGGCAGCAGGTGCCAGCATCTGGCATGGTTCTATCCGCTACGCATGGATGTCGAAAAGCTGACCCTTGGGTCAGCTTTTTCTTTTGTCCTTTGAATCGGGCGTGTCGGGCTAAGCGTGGTGTAGGTCCAGGGGCTTTATTCTGACGAGAGGATGGCGCGCGCGCGCAGGGGCCTGCATTCGTCACGCGCCGGCCGCCCGGGCGGCTACAATCGACTTTATTTTCTAAATAAAACAGGCACAGCGGGGCTACTGCCAATTCGCGTTTCTTCATGTCTGGCGTGGTCCGCATGGCGAGCGTTTGCGAGTAGGTAGATCCTCGCACCCGATTCGGGTTCGATTGTGCCGGGACATCAAGGAATTCCATGGCTCTGCAATGTGGCATCGTCGGCCTGCCTAATGTTGGCAAATCGACTCTTTTTAATGCGCTGACCAAGGCGGGTATCGCCGCCGAGAACTACCCGTTCTGCACGATCGAGCCCAATGTTGGCGTGGTCGAGGTGCCGGACCCGCGTCTGGCCCAGTTGGCCGAGATCGTCAAGCCCGAGCGCGTGGTGCCCGCTGTAGTGGAATTCGTGGACATCGCCGGTCTGGTGGCGGGCGCGAGTCAGGGTGAAGGTCTGGGCAATCAGTTTCTCTCGCACATTCGCGAGACGGATGCCATCGTCAACGTGGTGCGCTGTTTTGAAGACCCCAACGTGATTCACGTGGCGGGTAAGGTCGATCCCATCTCCGATATCGAGGTGATCTCGACCGAGCTGGCGCTTGCCGATTTGCAGACCATCGAGAAAGCCGTCCATCGCAACAACAAGCTGGCTCGCTCTGGCGACAAGGAAGCCGCAAAGCTCGTGGCCTTGTTGGAGCGCTGCCAGAAGCAACTCGACGCAGGTCAGCCCATCCGGGCGCTGGGCTTGGATGCCGATGAGATGTTCTCGTTGAAATCGTTTGGTTTCATCACGGCCAAGCCTGCGATGTTCGTGGCCAACGTCAGCGACGACGGCTTTGAGAACAATCCGCTGTTGGATCGGCTGGTCGAGTATGCCAACTCGCAGAACGCGCCGGTGGTGGCGATTTGTGCCGCCATCGAAGCCGAAATCGCCGAGCTGGACGACGCCGACAAGGCCGCGTTCCTGGCCGATATGGGCATGGAAGAGCCAGGCCTGGATCGCTTGATCCGTGCGGGCTATCGCTTGTTGGGTCTGCAGACCTATTTCACCGCTGGCGTGAAGGAAGTGCGCGCCTGGACGGTCAAGGTGGGCGCGACTGCCCCGCAAGCTGCTGGCGTGATCCACACCGATTTCGAACGCGGTTTTATTCGCGCGCAAACGATCTCGTTTGACGATTTCATCGCCTATAAGGGTGAAACCGGCGCGAAAGAAGCCGGCAAGATGCGCGCGGAAGGCAAGGAGTACATCGTGCAGGATGGCGATGTGATGAACTTCTTGTTCAACGTCTGATCGAAATCCCGGTTGCCGCTAGACGGCAACGGACGCGAGAACCCCAGTCAACGACTGCGTTGACTGGGGTTTTTGTTTTTGGATGTCTCGCGCTGGTCGTCTAAGCTCGTGCTCGAGCATAGCGTGTGTGCAGATGCCGGCCAGCGATAGCAATGGACATTGCCGCCGAGCAACATGCTTGTCGATGCGAGCCAGCACATGACACTGGTCGACCGTTAATCACTGCGGTTGCGTGCATCCTTAATGCGCCCGTCATCGAGCAGAATGTCGATGTACTTGAGATCATCGAAATCCACCAACAACACGCCCGTTGTCTGCGCCAGGCGTCGTGCGGACGCCGTGTATGACGACTTGCTCACCACCACGCCGCGGTTAGCGCCGTAATGCAGCGCGCCGGCGGCGATTTCTTGCACGGCGCTATTTCCCACCGGCGACGAATAATGTTTGCACTGCACGACGATGGTGAAGCCATCACGCTCGGCCTCGATATCCACGCCTTGATCGCCGGATGCGACCGTGATGCGGGCCTTCCAGCCGACCTGACGCAGAATTTCAGCGCAATCTTTTTCGAACGCGATGCCTACGGAGTGCGTCGATAGCTTAAGCGGACGCTTCGGAGGAGCTTCTACTATCACTTCTCCCTCTGCGGCCCACTCCGCGAGCATGCCTTCGACGAGGGCGCATCGGCTCGGGATGTCTGGATAGTCGATGAGATCCTCCGGCGCAACCTTGGCAGGCAGCACGCGTTTTACGAAGTAGCGCAGATCAGTGCGCCACTTCGTATCGTCTGGCATGTCGTACTCGTCGTAAAACGTGCCTTGTTTTTGTTTTCGCAGCAGCACGCGCTTGTGTTGCTCTACCGCCTGTCGAATGTTCGTGAGTCGGGCTTGCCGCTGCTGGTTTGCCTTTTTCCTTGCTCGGTAATGCAGCCATCGATTAAGGCCGATGATAAGGATCACTCCGGCCACACATGCAAAGATGGCGAGTTGGTCACCGATGCGTTGTCTCAGTAGGGCAAAGATGATGAGGACGGCGATCCCCGCGATCCATAGGAACGCAGAGGGTTTACTTCTCGGTTTCGACATAGACGTTGTAATAGTGGCCCGATGCGACGAGGCGCGCATCGGGCAACCTTAATAATTTGGAAAAGCTTCGGTGGACGTTCGCCAGCCGTTATGCTGATTTTCGTACAAGAACTATCTGGTGAAGCATTGTCCCATCTAAGAGGCGCGTGTAAACTCGCGGCCATCATCTTTTTAGCGGAGTCCCAAGTGGGTACTTGTTCAAGTGACAGTAGTCGGCCGGTTTCAATGACCGGCACCCCCTTGGCAAGATAACGCGCAGACTCTCTGCCGCTGTCTCGCCAGGCGCGAGAGGCGGCATACGCGTTGCAGTTTTCCCTGCACGCTAGCTCCCCCTCCATGACAACTTGTTGGCTGATTGCCGTGTAGCAATCGGCCGTGGACATCGCTTGCCGATTTCGGCAAGCGGGCGGCTTGCGCGCATCTCATGATGCCACGGGCCATGCCGTGCGCGCGCCTGGGCTTCGCCTCACTGCAGAGGAGAATGCCATGCGCTTCCAATATTTTCGACAGCCCGGCCGTCATGGCGCGGCCTATCCGCCGCTGCGGCTGGCCATCCTTGGCGCGGCCTTGCTCACGGCCTGCGCCGCACAGGCGGGACGTCCCATGGTGACCGAGGACGCGACGCTCGTTGACCCCAAGACCTGCCAATTCGACAGCTGGGTGCAGAAAAACCGCCACAGCACAGAGATGTGGGCCATGCCTGCCTGCAACTTCACGGGCAATTTTGAACTCGCCGCCGGTGGTGCGTTGACACGAGAGGCCGAGCATACCAACGCGTCAGATTTGGCGCTGCAAGGCAAGACGCTTTTTAAGCCGATGGAGCCCAATGGCTGGGGTGTCGGCTTGGACGCGGGCATGGTGCGCTATCCGAAGGCGAATGCGCGGGATTGGTATGCGTTGATTCCCGTCAGTTTTTCGCTACGCGATGATGACCTGCTGGTTCATACCAACCTCGGTTGGTTGCGCGATGGACAAGAGCGGCAAGACCGAATGACCTGGGGCTTGGGCGCCGAATTGCAGCTGACTCAGCGAGTGGGTCTGACGGCCGAGACCTATGGTCAGGATCGAGGCAAGCCCTTTTATCAGTTTGGTGTGCGCCATTGGTTGTCCCCCGAACGTGTCCAGCTCAACGCTTCTTATGGCAACCGCAACGGCGGGGGAGACCGGTGGTTCTCTCTGGGCCTGAGCTTTTTCACGGCACCGTTTTCGATTTGATGTCATCAGCGCTGCCTTTTCTATAGATATTTATGCCAGAACCGGAATATTGATCGCCTGTCCGAGAGCACTTTCAACAGTGTGGCTCCGACAGGCTATCTCGGAGAACAATAATGAAATTCACATTGCTGAAAGAGTTCTTTGCGAGCTTTCTGCGCAGCCATCGCACGGCGCGTCACTATCGCCGCCTGGCGCTGCTGGACACATTGACGCAGAGTGGCGTCAACCGCGACCTGCCTGCCGCGTTGGGCAAGCATCTGTCCGCTGCCGCGAACAGCAAGCCAGAGGCGTTGCTAGCCAAGTTCGACAGTCACGCCGAAGGCCTGACCGAAGCGCAGGCCGAGGCCGTGCTTGAGCGCGTCGGTCTGAATGAGGTCGAACACGAAAAACCGCTGGCGTGGTGGCAACACCTGTGGCTGTCCTATCGCAACCCGTTTAACCTGCTGTTGACCGTGCTGGCGACCATCTCGTTTCTCACCGACGATATGGAAGCAACCGTCGTGATCGGCTCCATGGTCGTGCTCTCGACAGTGCTGCGCTTTTGGCAAGAGTCCAAAGCAAACAAGGCTGCCGACGCGCTCAAGGCCATGGTCACCAATACCGCCACGGTATTGCGCCGTGATGAGTCGGACGCGAGGCCCGGAAAGCGCGTTGGCACATCAGCCGATATGCAAACGGCGGCGCGCGTGGAGGTGCCTCTAAAGCTGTTGGTGCCCGGTGATGTGATCGTGCTGTCGGCCGGCGACATGATCCCGGCGGACTGCCGTTTGTTGAACGCGAAGGACTTGTTCGTGGCCCAGGCGGCGATGACCGGTGAATCCATGCCTGTCGAGAAATTCGCCACCCAGCGCGATAAAAAGGCCAACAACCCACTGGAGCTGGACAATATTGTGTTCATGGGCACCAACGTGGTGTCGGGCTCTGCCACCGCCCTGGTGCTGGGTACGGGTAATGCCACGTACTTTGGCGCGCTGGCCAGCCGGGTCACCGCGACGGATCGCGCGCCGACATCGTTTCAGTCGGGTGTGAACAAGGTGAGCTGGTTGCTGATTCGCTTCATGCTGGTCATGGCGCCGCTGGTGCTGTTCATCAACGGCTTTACCAAGGGCGACTGGATGGAGGCGCTGCTGTTCGCGCTGTCCATCGCGGTGGGTCTGACGCCCGAGATGCTGCCCATGATTGTGACGTCCACGTTGGCCAAGGGTGCAGTGGTGCTGTCGCGCAAGCGCGTCATCGTCAAACGGCTGGATGCGATTCAGAACTTTGGCGCGATGGATGTGTTGTGCACGGATAAGACTGGCACGCTGACGCAGGACAAGATCTGCCTGTCGCGTCACGTCGATGTATGGGGCGAAACGTCCGATGAAGTGTTGAACATGGCCTATCTGAACAGCTACTACCAGACGGGCCTGAAGAACCTGTTGGATGTCGCGGTGCTGGAACACGTGGAGGTGCATCAGGAACTCAATCCGGTGCTGAACTATCGCAAGGTCGATGAGGTGCCGTTCGACTTTAATCGCCGCCGCATGTCGGTGGTGGTCAGCGAGCGCGAGGATCATCATGAATTGATTTGCAAAGGCGCTGTGGAAGAGGTATTGAGCGTGTGCACCCATGTTCGCCATGGTGACAAGGTCGAGGCCCTGACGCCCGCGCTGCTCGACGGTATTCGTCAGGTGACGGCAAGCTTTAATGAAGAAGGCTTGCGCGTGGTGGCCGTGGCGATGAAGGAAGTGCCACCCACGCAAGAGACCTATGGCGTGGCCGACGAGCGCGAGCTGACTTTGATCGGCTACATCGCATTCCTGGATCCACCAAAGGAATCGACCGCGCCCGCGCTTCGCGCATTGGCCGAACATGGCGTTGCCGTCAAAGTGCTGACGGGCGACAACGAACTGGTGACCGCCAAGATCTGCCGCGAAGTGGGTCTGGTGACGCGTGGCGTCCTGCTGGGCAGCGATATCGAAGACATGAGCGACAAAGTCCTGGCCGAAGCCGTCGAATCGCACAACGTGTTTGCGCGACTCACGCCCGCGCACAAGGAGCGCATCGTGCGCCTGCTCAAGGCCAATGGCCATGTGGTGGGATTCATGGGCGACGGCATCAACGATGCGCCGGCCTTGCGTACAGCGGATATCGGCATATCGGTGGATTCCGCCGTCGATATCGCCAAGGAAGCCGCCGACATCATTCTGTTGGAAAAGAGCCTGATGGTGTTGGAGGAGGGCGTATTGGAAGGCCGCCGTACCTTTGCCAACATGCTCAAGTACATCAAGATGACGGCCAGCTCGAACTTCGGCAATGTATTTTCGGTGCTGGTGGCATCGGCCTTTATTCCCTTTCTGCCCATGCTGCCGATTCAGCTCTTGATGCAGAACCTGCTGTACGACATCTCGCAGATCGCGATCCCATTCGACAATGTGGATGAGGATCTGTTGAAAAAGCCGCAGCGCTGGCAGCCCGCCGATGTAGGACGTTTCATGGTGTTCTTTGGACCGATCAGCTCGATCTTTGACATCGCGACGTATGCGTTGATGTGGTTTGTGTTCGCCGCCAATACGCCGGAAAACCAAACGCTGTTCCAGTCGGGATGGTTCATCGTGGGCCTGCTGACACAGACCTTGATCGTGCACATGATCCGCACGCCGAAGATTCCGTTCATCCAAAGCCGGGCAGCGATGCCGCTGCTGGTCATGACGGCGGTGATCATGGCGATAGGCGTACTTCTGCCGATGGGTCCGTGGGCGGATTACTTCAAGCTTGAAGCGTTGCCGCCGCTATACTTCGTGTTCCTGCCAATCATCTTGTTGGCCTATATGGGACTGACTCAAGCCATGAAAGGGATCTACGTCCGCCGTTACGGCTGGCAGTAAGGGGAGCGCATGGAGACGATTCACAGCTTTAACGCGGTCTCCTTGCTCGATATCTTGATCAGCCTGTCTGCAGCATTCGTGCTGGGCGGGCTGATCGGTTTCGAGCGGCAGTACCGTCAACGCACGGCCGGATTACGCACCAATGTGCTGGTCGCTGTCGGTGCTGCGTTATTCGTCGGGATGGCGATCCGACTGTATGGGCATGCCGGTGCGGTACGCGTCATCGCCTACGTGGTCTCGGGCATTGGGTTTCTGGGTGCCGGTGTCATCATGCGCGAAGAGGGCAATGTCCGAGGCCTGAATACGGCGGCCACGCTTTGGGGTTCGGCAGCTGTGGGTGCGGCGGCCGGCGCCGGCTTGGTGGGGGAGGCAGTGCTGGGGACGTTGTTCGTGTTGTCGGCCAACACCTTGCTCAGACCCATCGTCAACCGCATTAACCGTCAGCCCCTGGACGTTGAATCTGTCGAGGCAACGAGCATGGTTTATGTCATTGCCGAGCGCGCGCATCAGAAAATGGTCATGGTGCTGTTGGAAGAAGCGTTGGAGCAAATCAACCACCCCATTGGCGATCTGGATATGCACGCCTTTGGCGAAGAGGACGTGGAAATCGAGGTCACCTTGGCCGCGACTTCCGTGGATGGCGATGAACTCGATGCGTTGGTGAAGCGGCTGGCCGCGCTGCCAGCGGTACGGCAGGCGTTCTGGAGTCAGAGTACGACGGAATAATTCGCGGGCAAGGCCAGCGGATCGGTCGCCGTGGCCTGCGACGCTATTTGTCCGCCATTCCTCGGTACGGCTATGAATCGTTGGGATGGCGATGGCCTTGGCCGTCAATCGTCCAATACTTCGTGCTTGCCCACGCATCCGCGCCGCCAGTAGCTGGAAGCGCGGATGCGCGTTTTGGCAATGCCGCGTTCATTCACCAGATGATGACGGATGGCGCGAATGGCGGCTGATTCCCCCGCCGCCCAGATGAACCCCTCGCCCTCGGCGGGCAGAGCCAGCTCGCGCACGGCTTGTTCCAATGCCGTGACGTTTGGCCCGTGTTCATCGCTTTTGGGCAGGGCGTCCACCCATTGCACGGTAACGTTGTCCCGGGCCGGCAAATCGATACGATCTTGCTGCGTCTGCGTTTCGATCAAGGCAATAACGCGTTTATCGGACGGCAGTTCTTCGATGCGGCGCGCGATGGCGGGCAGGGCGGTTTCGTCACCGATCAGAATATGCCAGTCGAAATCCATGGGCACGACCATCGAGCCGCGCGGACCCGCGATGCCCAGATGTTGACCCGGCCGCGCCTGAGCCGCCCAGGCGCCGGCGGGACCGTGATCGTGCAGGACAAAGTCGATATCCAATTCTTGGGCGTCGGCGCGAAACTGGCGGGGCGTGTAGTCTCGCGCCACCGGCCGCGGCTGATCGGCTGGGAAAGAAGGGCCATCCGGGCCAAACGTCGGCAGCACGGGCAAGGCTTCGCCCTCTGGCAGCAGAACCTTTACGTGGTCGTCAAAGGACGCCGAGACGAAATCCTGGAGATCGCCGGTGAGGGTGACGCGCACCATATGTGGGCTCAATGCCGTCACACGGCGTACCTGCAGCAGGCGCGCTTTGAGGGTATGACGGACTCTCTGTACAGCGTATCGATCGGTGAACGTATGATCCATGGTGGTCCGGGATAAGGGCGAGCCGCCGTACGGCATCAATCTTCAACTGGTGTTCGCGTCGCGCCCGCGTGGGCGAAGTTGCGTTCCAGCACATCGAGCAGCCGGCTCAACGTCTGCACCTCCTCCGGCGATAAGCCTTGAAGCGCGTCCTCGAAAAATGCGGCGCGGCGCGGTAGTGCCTCGTCCACCACCGCCTGGCCGGCAGGAGTGAGCGTCGCATTGGTGACGCGATTGTCATGGGGATCGGCGCTGCGCGCGACCCAGCCCTGCTGTTGCATGGCCTGCAGCAAGCGCGTGAGCGAGGCGGGGTCCAGGCGGCAACGTTCGGCCAGCATCTTTTGCGAACACTGGCCGTTCTCATGCAGAGTAAATAGGATGCGCCACCGCGGCAGGGCATGGCCGACGCGCGCGCTGAACGCGGCCTGCATGGCGCGGTAGGCCTGTCCCAAGTGTTGAATGACTTCTAAACCTTGTTGATTCGGCAAAACGGGGTCTCCTGCGCGGCTGCCACAGAGCGGGGATGAGGAAATTGTGCCAGGGATATAGGGCAATCGTTGCCGCGCTGGCGGGGGCGCAATCGGGCATTCCGTGCCCAGGATCATACCCGGCTCGCCGGTCCGGCATCATGTGTCGGCAAGTGTGCGTATTTTAGAAGCCGTATTTGTCAGTAAGTTAGCGCGGATTCCTGCTGCCGGTTTGTTACCATATCGCCACGTCGCTAGCTCGAGGCGGCTGGAATCCTCGCGACCCTGTCGGTTAGCGGGGATTACCCTATTATTCCTAGTCGAGGTACCCGCGGGGCATCAATGAAAACGTGGTTCAAGCGCATAGTGATCGGCCTGGTAGTGCTGGTGATCGTGGCTGTTGTCGGCCTGGCCATCTTTTTGCTCACGTTCGACCCCAATGCGTACAAATACAAGCTGGAAGAGCTTGTGCAGGAACGCTATCACCGTACCCTGGCCATTGAGGGCGACGTCGAATTGTCGTTGTTCCCGCGTATCGGCCTGTCGGTGCAGGGCGTGTCTTTGTCGGAAGTCGATAGCCCGGACATCTTTGCCTCGATTGAAAGCATGCGGCTGGCCGTGGCTGTCTGGCCATTGCTATCGGACAATCTCGTCGTCGACCACGTCGCGATCGATGGGTTCAAAGCCCGCATCGTCCGGAAAAAGAACGGCCACCTGAATTTCGAAGACCTGGCCGGCAGCGATCTGGCATCCACCGCGAAACCCGTCGGGGCGGCGGACGCCGTGGTGGGCGCAATGGCGGGTGCCACCCGTGCGTTGACCACCGGCAGCAGTACGGCGCCGGCTTCGATGCAAATCGACATCGCAGGTCTGGAACTACAGGCCGGCGAATTGCAGCTGCAGGACGAGATTTCCGGCATGGCGGTCGCAGTCACCAATCTGACCGCCAATACGGGGCGAGTCACGTATAAACAGCCTTTCGACCTGAGTTTCTCCGCGCGCGTGGAGGGCGGGCATCCGCGGATGGACGCCACTCTGACGGGTCAGGGCTTATTGACGCTGGATCCGCTGGCCCGGCGTTTTGCGGCGCAGCGCCTGGACGTGCGCATGAATGGCAACGTGCTGGGTGCCGAAGCCAAGAGCCTGAGCGCGCGGGGCAATCTGGCCTTCAATGGCCAGACCTCATCGTTGGATGTCGGCGGGCTGGAGATTCTGTTCCAGGGCGATGTGCCCGAGCAACCATCGCCCATGAAAAATGTGGAAGCCAGCCTGACGGTTCCCAAGCTGGCGCTCGACCCGCACGAACTGAAGCTGCAGCTCGACAAGGTCGCCTTGCGCGCCAAGGGAGCGTTGCCGGGCGGGCCGTTCGAAATGGCGGCGGACGCGCCGGGCTTGAGCATTTCTCCTTCCGAGGCCACCGGGCAGGCGTTGACCGGACGAGTACGCTTGCAAGGGCTGGACGCGAGTTTCGGTTTGAACGGTATCAGCGGCAATGCCAGCGAGCTGGATATCAAGGAAGTCAAATTCGACAGCACGCTGACCGAGGGCGAACGCGTGGTGAAGGCATCGTTTGTCTCGCCGGCTACGTTTAACTTCTGGCAACGGGCGATCAGCCTGTTGACCCTGCGAGGCGAAGTCAATATCACCGACCCGGCCCTGCCCAAGGGCAGTCTGCAGATACCGGTCATTGGCAGCATGAATGCCAATATGCAGAAAGACCAGGCGGGCGCCAAAATCAGCGCGGTGCTCGAAGGCGGCAAGTTTGATCTGACCGCGGACGTCAAGCAGTTGTCGAAGCTGCCCGACATTACGTTTGCGCTGGCTGTCGATACGCTCGATCTGGATAAGCTCGCCCCGCCCGTGGCGGCCGCAGCGCCGGCACCGGCCGGAGATGGCAAGCAGGACGATCCTCAGAAAAAGCCGCAGGCGGAGTCGTCGACGGAGACAGCCGCCGCTGATAACGCGTTTGACCTCTCGATGCTGGTCGGTCCGAGCGCAAATGGATCGATCAAGATCGGCAATCTGATGGTGCGCGGGCTGAAAGCCAGCGATCTGACGGCCAAGATCAAACTCGAAAAGGGCAAGCTCGATATCTCGACGCTGGCGGCATCGCTTTACGAGGGCAAGGTAGGCGGCGCGGTGTCGGTCGACGCCGCCAACGGCAATCAAATTGCGACCAAGATGAGCCTGGCGGGGATTTCCATTGGGCCGCTGCTGACCGATCTGACCAAAAAATCCGTGTTGACCGGTACCGGAAGTCTCGCGCTCGATCTGAAGACGGCCGGTTCGAATTCGTATGCCTTGATCACCGGCTTGAATGGAGGCATGCAACTGCGCTTGCGCGATGGCGCGGTCACGGGCATCAATGTGGCGCAGACCTTGCGTGAATTGAAGGCGGCTTTCACTGGCGAAGCGCAGGATCCTTCGCTGGAGGCCGACCGCGCACGCACGACCGATTTCACTTCGCTTGAGGCCGATCTGGTGTTCGTCAAAGGCGTCGCCAACGCCAAGCGCCTCGATATGGCCTCGCCGCTGTTGCGCGTCACGCAGGGCGAGCCGGCACGGATCGATTTTGTGCAGGATACGTTCGATTTTCTCGCCAAGGTGCGCGTGGTGAATACGAGCACGGGTCAGGATGGCAAAGACCTGGAGGAATTGAAGGGCATCACCATTCCGGTCCTCATCAGCGGCACATTCGACAAGCCGGTCTACACGGTGCAATGGCGCGGCGCCGCGACCGATGTATTGAAAAAGAGTCTGGAACGCGAGTTCAAGCGCGCCGTCGAAGACGAACATCTCGCACCGAAGCTCGATCGCGCCATCAAGGGAATTCTGGGCAAATGACAGCTAGTGTTTATCAACCGATAGCCGAGTGCGGCACGACCGAACAATCCCAGGCAGCGGATTATCATCGCCGCTGGTTGATTGCTAACGATGCCGGCACGT
Source organism: Bordetella sp. 02P26C-1 (assembly GCF_009763255.1). Lineage (GTDB taxonomy): Bacteria > Pseudomonadota > Gammaproteobacteria > Burkholderiales > Burkholderiaceae_B > Bordetella_A. The sequence goes on from NZ_WSJB01000039.1 coordinate 61,643, forward strand.
GGTTGAACCGAGAGCTATGCCCGAGGCTTGCCGAGATCGCGGTGGAGCTGCGCATGGGCTATCTCGTGATGAAGGCGCCTGGGATGTTGCGACTGGATATCCCGCTGGATGTGATCGAGGACGATGACAGCGTGCGTCGTCAGATTCTGCTGGGCGATCAAACGGTGGATGTCGTAGACGAGGGCGATCTGGCTTCGGCTTGGGTGTCGAACTTCTTGGGGATTCCTAGCCGCGTGCTGAAGGTGCATCCTGAGATGGGCGAGGTTCGCTGGCCCGTTTAATCTCGGGAAAGGTTTATTGCGCCGTCGGGCCCTGACGCCATTGCATGACGGCGTGCGCGAGTAGGCCCGCAAGCAACCCCCAGAAGGCCGAGCCGATGCCCCAGGCGCTGAATCCGGATGCCGTCGCCAGCAGCGTAATCAGCGCCGGTTCGCGTCGAGCCGGGTTTGCCATCGCGCCAGCCATGCCGTTCAGAATGGCGCCGAGCAAGGCGAGCCCTGCTAATACTGCGATGAAGGCGGCCGGTAGCGCCTGGAAAAACAACGCGACCGCACCGGCAGCCACGCTGAGAATCACGTAGACCAGCCCATATGTCGCCGCTGCGATGTAACGGCGGCGCGTGTCGGGATGGGCTTCCGGGCCCGCGCATATCGCGGCGATGATCGCTCCCATGGTGATGCTATGCGCCCCAAAGGGCGCGGCGAGCAGCCCCAATAAACCCGTGATACCGACCAGCCGCGAAGCCGCCGGCCGATAGCCGTAGGCCTGCAAAATGGCTAGTCCGGGCAAGTTTTGCGAGGCCAGGGCCACCACGAACAAGGGAACCCCGATGCTGATGGCGGCCTGCCAGGTAAACGCGGGTGAGGTCCACACGAACTGCGTCGCATGCCAATCGATCTGGCCAAGCTGCAGCTGATCTTGCGCGGCCACTACGGCGAGCCCGACGACCATAACGCCCACCACCGCATAGCGTGGCAACCAGCGTTTGCCCAGCAGATAAATCGCGCACATCGATAGGGCAAGGGCGGGCTGCTCGCCGATGCGCGTGAAGATGCCGATTCCGAAATTCAACAACACGCCAGCAAGCATGGCGCTGGCGATTTCGCTGGGCACGCGGCGCATGATGGGATCTATCCATCCCAGTAGTCCGCAAGCCAAGGTCAGCAGCGCCGCGAGAATGAAGGCGCCCACAGCTTGGTCGAACGGTACGCCGGCCAGTGCCGTGACCAGCAGCGCGGCGCCGGGCGTCGACCATGCCAGCACGATCGGCATGCGCGTGCTCAAACTCAGGATGAGGCCGCCTGCTCCGAGCGCCAAACAGATGGAACCGAGCCACGAGCCAATGTGAATCGCATCCAGGCCGGAGGCCTGGCCGGCCTGAACCATGAGCACCGCTGTGCCGCCGAAGCTCACCAGCACAGCGATCAGCCCAGCCACAACGGCGCCGAACGAGAGATCTCGCGCCAGCGGCGCGCGCCGGGCGAAGGCCTGGGCGTCGGAGGCGCTCACGCGACGGTCTTGGTCAGGCGATGATATTTGGCCAGCAGGGCATCGCGGCCCTCGTTCCATTGCGGGTGAAGCTCGATGCACTCGACCGGACAAATGACCTGGCACTGCGGCTCGTCATAATGCCCGACGCACTCGGTGCAGCGGGCCGGATCGATGACGTAGAACTCCTCGCCCATCGAGATGGCGTCGTTCGGGCATTGCGGCTCGCAAACGTCGCAATTGATGCATTCTTCGGTGATCTTCAGAGCCATGGCAGTAACGCGCGCAGGCGCGGAGGGCAGAACGTGCTCATTGTACGCCCCACAGCGAGGCGCCGGGATCAGTGCCCCGCGCGCCGCACGAAGCTCAGTTACGCCCTTTGTCGGGCCAGGACTGTTCGCGATGTTCCTTGGCCTTGGCTTGCAGCCAGCGCTCAACGGAGGGGAACACGAACTTGCTCACATCGCCGCCCAATTGGGCGATTTCGCGCACGATCGTGCCCGAAATGAACTGATATTGATCCGAAGGCGTCATGAACATGGTTTCGACTTCAGGTAGCAAATGGCGGTTCATGCCGGCCATTTGGAACTCGTATTCGAAGTCAGAAACCGCGCGTAAACCGCGCACGATGACGCGCCCGTTCTGTTCGCGGACGAAGTCTTTGAGCAGCCCGGCGAAGCTGCGGACTTCCACATTGGGATAATGGCCCAAGACTTCCTGAGCGATTTCAACGCGTTCTTCGATACTGAAAAACGGCTTTTTGTTTCGGCTATGAGCAATCCCCACGACGACCTTGTCGAACAAGGACGCCGCGCGGCGCACCAGGTCTTCGTGGCCGCGGGTTAGCGGGTCAAACGTGCCGGGGTAGACAGCGGTAATCATGTGTGGCTCCGTATCCTACGAATAGACGTACACCTTCCTCCGAATGCTGGATTATTGACTTATTTCCGCAATGCAGCAAATTGCATCAAGCCGTAGTGCACGGCACCAGCTTTGTCTTGACGGATGACTTCAAATTCGGGTGGGGGTGACAGGGGCGCTTCGGACTCTACGTACACTAAGCCATCTTCGGTCAATATACCCGGCAATTGCGGCCAAAGCCGAGGTAACCAGTCCTGGTTGAACGGCGGGTCGAGCAGCACCAGATCAAAGCGCGATGCGTCCATTCGTGCGAGCACCTGCAAGGCGTCGCCCGCGTGGATGCGCACGGACTGTGCCTGCAACTTGTCGCGCAGGGCGCGCAGGGCGGCGAGCGCGCGGCGATCCTGTTCGACCATTTGCACATGACCGGCGCCACGCGAGGCGGCTTCGAACCCCAGCGCGCCGCTGCCGGCAAAGAGATCCAAGATCTGCTTGTCGCTGTAGTTTCCTGCCCACAAATGGGTGAGCCAATTAAACAAGGTCTCCCGCACCCGGTCAGGCGTGGGCCGCAGACCGGGAACATCTTCTGGTACTGAAATCGGCGTGCGCCGGTATTGACCGGCCACGATGCGTATGGGCTTGTTGCCCGTCGGGTTTTTTTTCAAAAAACGAACCTCCTCGCGCGAATATAGCAGCCGGCCCGGCTGGCGAGGCTGCTGCACCGCGGGGAAGCGAATATACTTCGCTCATGTTCCGTTTCTTCAAGAAAAAATCCCCGCCGCCTGCGCAGCCGGTGCAGCCCGATGTTGCGCCGCCGGCAGACACATCCCTCTCTGACGAGGCCCCTGCCGCGCCTGTGCAGACGCCTGTTGCGCCTGCGCCGGCCGTCCCCGTCAGTCATCCCGTCAGCACGCCCGAACCGACGCCACCGGCTGCTCCCGCCGGCGAGAAACCGGTAAGCGAAGCCGTGCCGTCTGTCCCGGTCGGATCGGCTGCCGCGCAGCAGGCCGATCAGGATCCGCCCACGCGATTCTGGAGCCGGTGGACCTCTGGTGGGAAAGCCGAGGAAACGAAAGTTTCCCCTCCGGTTTCCCCCGATTCTGGCCAGGCGCAAACTCCGCCTCCCGCCCCGGTGCCAGCTGCCGCTCCCGCCGAAGCGCCAGAGATTCAGGTGCAAACGCCCGTCACGGACGGCGCAGGAACACAAGCGTCTACGCCGGCGTCTACCCCTGTCGGTTCAGCGCCAGCGCCACAGGCAGTACCTGAGCCCGTGTCCGAGGTTGTCCCCGCTGCGGAGCCCACTCCCAAGAAATCCTCCTGGTTAGGCCGCCTCAAGCAAGGTTTGGCGCGCACGGGGCAAAGCCTCGGAAGCCTGTTCGTCGGCGTCAAAGTCGACGAGAACCTGTTCGAGGAATTGGAATCCGCGCTCATCATGGCCGACGCCGGCCTGGAAGCGACCGACAAGCTGCTGACCGCACTGCGTACGCGTGTGCGCAAGGAGCGTCTCGACGATCCGGCAAAGGTCAAGGCGGCCTTGCGCGAATTGTTGGCCGATCATCTGCGGCCGCTCGAGCGCCAATTCGATCTGCAGAAAGCCAAGCCCCTCGTGGTGATGATCGCGGGCGTCAACGGCGCGGGCAAGACAACCTCCATCGGTAAGCTGGCCCATACGTTCCAGCGCCAAGGCGCGAGCGTGCTGCTCGCGGCGGGCGATACGTTCCGTGCAGCGGCGCGCGAACAACTGGTGGAATGGGGCGCTCGCAATAATGTCAGCGTGATTGCGCAAGACGGTGGCGATCCGGCGGCTGTGGCATTTGACGCAGTCAACGCCGGCCGTGCGCGTCAGATGGGCGTGGTGATGGTTGACACCGCCGGCCGCCTGCCGACGCAATTGCACCTGATGGAAGAGCTGAAGAAGATCCGTCGTGTGATCGGCAAGGCAGACGGCAACGCGCCACACGAGGTATTGTTGGTGGTTGACGGCAACACCGGGCAGAACGTGCTGGCGCAGATTCGTGCCTTCGATGCCGCGATCAATCTGACGGGTCTCGTGGTGACCAAGCTTGACGGCACCGCCAAGGGTGGCACGCTGGCTGCCGTGGCGGCGGGCAGCAATGGCGTACGGCCGATTCCTGTGTATTGGATCGGTGTGGGCGAGGGCATGGAAGATCTGCAGCCTTTCGTGGCAGATGAATTCGCAGCCGCGCTGTTGTCGGATTGAGTCTGGCTTCCACGCCTGGTGTAGTGCTCTAAGCTTGAACTGAACGGCTTACACCGAGGTAATCGATGGCCGGTTGAATGGGGAACTTTCTCCATTTAACCGGCCAAGTTTTTATCAGGCGTGCTTCTTGTGCTTGCGAGCCTTTCGCTTGCGTAACGGCTTACCCGAGCCTAAATCGTCCAACGCGGCTTGGGCCTCAGTCGTTAAGTGATCCAGGCGTGCGCGGATCCAGCCCAATGCGAACCAAGCTTGGGGATGCTTGTCGCTCCATGCTTCGAACCGATCGTTCGCTACCGCCAGATCGTTGATCTCGCCCAGGACATCCTGCAGTTGCGACAGCTTTTTTCCATAGCTGCTCGCCTTGTCCTGAGGCAGTAGCGATTGGGCGAACGTTAGTCCGTAGCGCAGGCGTTTGCCGCGTTTGCGCAGTTCGTGGCGCGTGGGCAGGTCCAGCGACGCGAATTGTTTGCCCTGCTTGACGACTTGTTTGTGCCAACGTTGCAGGCGGCGCGTCAAAAGATCCGCGAGGGCGGGCGATGCCGTGCCTTCGGTGACCGGTGCGAGATCGTCCGCAGGCGGCTGGTCTTGCGCTTGATCGGCGAGCGCCTGCTGCGCTGTTTCCTGTTCGGGACGGTGTTGCGAATCTTGGCTGTCTTCCGATTCCAACCCCCGATCTGACGTTGCTTCAGACTGCGACGAAGCCTCTGGTGTGGCTTCTTCGGTCAATGTCTCGCTTTGCGCCGGCGCTGCGGCGCTAGACGTCGCGGGGGCATCCGCCATTGCCGCGGCACATGCAGTGCTAATCGGGGCGGGTGATTCCTGATCCCCAGCTGCGTTGTCCGCCGTTAAAGGCGTGGTTTGGACAGTCACACTCCAAGCTAAGGTGTCCAGGAGCCAACGCTGAAACTGCGGCCCGGCCGTGAATGCCTGGGTATCGAAGTCTGCGTTCTCTTCAGGCACCTCGATGGCTGGCATGCCCGCGCGTTGCAGCATGGGCAGCACCGTTCCGATCAATACATCACGGTCGCGGCCTTGTCCCAGCTGGCCGAACAACTTGCGTGCGCCATTCAAGACCGAAGGCGGGGGCGGCGTGATCCAGCCGTCCATCAGCCGCCAAGCCGAACGCAGACGGCGCATGGCGACGCGCAGCTGATGCAAGTGTTCTGGGCGGCCGGCCGGATAGATGCCCAAGGTATCGACCTCGGCCAGCGTGGCCGCGTTGCGGATGATTTGGTCCAGGCATTCGTCGGCAATACGGGCCATGGCCTCGTGTGGGGTCATGCCCGGTTCAAGGACCACGGACTGCGAGGGACGCGGGGCCCAGAAATCCGCGATGGCGCGCGTACGTTGCGCGGCGATCGTTTCGGCGGACTCCGTGCTGGCGTCTATCTCGGCGAGCTGTTGGGCCAGGCTAGCCAAGGCATCTCCGCGTTCGGATTTGCTGCGAGCGTCCAGCACCAGGCCGTGTTGCCGCTGCCAGCGACGCGCGACCGAGAAAATCGCGGCAGGGTCGCCCTCGATCAGTTCGAATTCCAGCTCGGATATCGGCAGCTCCAAAGAGCGGGCGCGTAATACGCCAGTGTCATAGGCAAGCTCGATCGTTCCCTCGGGCGTTTGCACGTTACGCAGCAAGCGTTCTACGTCGGTTTCGTAGCGCATGCTCAACTCACCCTGCAACGATGACAAGGGCGCCTCGAACTCGGTGCCGGTATAGACGGACAGATCGAGTTCCGGGCCGTGGCGGGGATGGTTGAGTTCTATACGCGTGATGCTGTTCGCGCCGGGCATTTTGAGCGTCTGCATCCAGCTGTCGCCTTCCAGGCGCAGACGCAGCGCAATGCGCGCGCGAGCCAGCTCGCGATCCGGCGTGTCGAAATACTGGGCGTGAAGGCGGATGCGGGTGGCTTGCCGGTCAACCGCTTTGGAAACGCCTGGGCGCGCCGAGGCCGGTACGTGCAACTTCAATTCTTGTTCTGACATGGTTCAGGTGCGAAGCCGAATAAACGGCCCATGTTAACCAATAGATGAGGAGGTTTGATGACCACCGGAAGGTTAGTGCACCTGATGCGCGAGGCCAGGTCCGGCCTGTGTGCCTCGCGCTGTCCGTCGGGACTTAGAGAATGCGCTTACGCGCTTGAGTGATGATGATCTCTGCCAGGATAACAATGGCGAAGATCGCGGCCAGCACCAGCGCGACACGATCCCATTGGAAAAGATTCAACGCGGTATCCAAAGCCATGCCGATGCCGCCTGCGCCGACCAGACCAAGCACGGCCGATTCGCGCACGTTGATGTCCCAGCGCAAGAGCACAATGGACCAGAACGCTGGGCGAATCTGTGGCCAGTAGCCATACCACAGCACCGCGCCGCCACTCGCGCCCGTGGCGGTGAGGGCTTCGACCGGGCCGCGCTGGGCTTCTTCGATGGCTTCGCCGACCAGTTTGCCGACAAAACCGATCGAGCGAAACGCAATCGCCAGCGTACCCGCCAACGCGCCAGGGCCGAAGATCGCGATAAACAGCAGCGCCCACACCAGTGAATTCACCGACCGGCTGGACACGAGGATGAGTCGCGCCAATTGGTTGATGAGACGATTGCGCGTCAAATTGTTGGCCGCGAGCAGGCCCACCGGCACGGCGAGGATGACCGACAGAATCGTGCCCAGGGTCGCGATGTGCAGCGTTTCCATCAGCGCGGCATGCACGCCTTCGAAGTAAAAACCCCAGTCGATCGGCCACATCCGGCCGATCAGATCCGCCATTTGCTCGGGCGCGTCGTACAGGAATTCGGGGATGATTTCGACACTGCGCACCGACTGTACAATCGCGGCGACCACGATCAGGTATAGAGCGAATCGCAGCAGCCGCTGGCCCGAGGTGTAGCGTTGCCAGCTACGCGGATACCCGGCCGCCTGCAGATGAGTGGAGGGCGTATTCATGCGTCCTCCTGATTCGACGACTTGCCACCCAGGCCGCGCGCGGCGTTGAAACGGCGGTTAAGGAGGGTGTCAAAACCCAGGTTATCCAAGAATACTGCCCGGACAAAGCGAGCCAGGATTTCGCCCAGCATGATGATGGCGATGAGAATGATCAAAATCGCCGCGACGAAATCGTAATCGAAGCGTTGGAACGCCGAGAACAACGTGCCCCCGATACCGCCCGCGCCCACGATCCCGACCATGGTGGAGTTACGCAGGTTGGAATCGAACTGATAGGTGGCAAAGCCGATGAATCGGGCAAACACCTGGGGCAGCACGCCAAAGATAATCACATTCGCAAAGGACGCCCCGGTCGCGCGCACGGCCTCGACTTGTTTAAGCGAGATTTCCTCGATCGATTCGGTGAAAAGCTTGCCGATAAAGCCTACAGACGCGACGGCCAGCGCCAGGATACCGGCGAGCGCACCAAAGCCGACGGCCTTGACGAAGAGAATGGCGACAATGACCGGATGCAGCGAACGGCATAGCGCCACCAGCGCCCGCGCGGGCCACGAGGCCCAGTTTGGCATCAGGTTACGCGCGCCGAGCAGGCCGACGGGCAAGGCGATCAAGATCCCCAGCACTGAGGCCAGGACCGCGATCTCCAGGCTTTCCGCCAGGCCTTGCCACAATGCGTCGGGTTGTTTGATTTCCGGCGGGAACATGCGGCCCAGCAGCGTGGCGGCATGACCGAGACCCGCGCGGAATCGCTCATAGCTGAAATCCAGCTGCCCGGCGGCATATAGCGCATACAGAAAAATCGCGACGCCGATCAGCTTGGTCTGCCACGACAATGCGAAAGGACGGCGAGTTACTCCAGCCACGATTCGCCTCCGTAAATGGTCTTGAGCATCGTGGGGTCCAGGCCCTGTCCATCGCCGTCATAGACCACGTGGCCGCCCGACATGCCGACGATGCGGCTGGCGTAGCGGCGCGCCAGTTCAACATCGTGAATGTTGACGAGCACCGGGATACCGTTGGCGGTGCCTTGCTCGGCCAAGAGCTCCATGATTTCCACGGAAGTCTTGGGGTCGAGGGAAGAGGTGGGTTCGTCGGCCAGGAGCAGACGTGGCCGCTGCATCAGCGCCCGCGCGATACCCACGCGCTGACGCTGCCCGCCGGACAGCGCGTCGGCGCGTTGATCGCCAAAGCCGCCCAGCCCGACGACATCCAGTAGCCGATAGGCCCGCTCGATATCGTCGGGTTCGAAGCGGCGCATCCATGCCTTGAACGCACTGCTATAGCCCAGGCGCCCGGTAAGCAGGTTCTCCATCACGGTCAGGCGTTCAACCAGGTTGTATTCCTGGAACACCATGCCGATCTGACGGCGAGCCTGCCGCAGGGCCGTGCCGCGAATGGCGGCGAGGTCTACCGAGCCTTCCTCGGTCTCAAGGAGGATCTGCCCGCGCGTGGGGTCAATGAGCCGGTTGATACAGCGCAAGAGCGTGCTCTTGCCCGTGCCAGACGGGCCAATGATGGCCGTCAGCCCTTGACCCTGCACGTGTAGGTCGATTCCTTTGAGGACGGGTTGGCCGGCCCGGTATTCCTTGACCAGGCCTGCAATGCGTAAAGACGTGGACATAATGCTTACTGCTTGCCTTTGCTCTTGGCGGTTTCCTTGTCGTAGGCGGCGCGGTTAAAGCGTTCGCCACCCGATTCGGCGACTTGGCGCACGATGGCCCAGTCTTTCTCGTACGTGACCGGATAGAAACGATCCGCGCCGTCGAAGGCCTTTTTCATTTCGTCCGGGAAGCGGTAGTCGTAGAAGCACTTGAGCATCTTGTCGCGGAATTCCGGCGCCAGATCGTGCGCATAGGCAAACGACGAGGTCGGGAATTTCTCGCTGCGATAGATCACACGGAAGTCGTCTTCCTTGATCTGCCCGCGCTCGGCCATGCGGTGGAACACGTCCGAGGCGACGGCCGCCGCATCGTAGTCGCCGGAATTGACGCCCATGACGGACTGATCGTGCTTGCCCGAGAAAATGACCTTGTAATCCTTGTCGGGCGTGAGGCCTTCCTTGGGGAACAGCGCGACGGGCGCCATGTGGCCGGAGTTCGACGAGGGCGAGGTGTGAGCGAGCTTCTTGCCTTTCAGATCGCCCAGGGTTTTGTACGGGCTGTCTTTCTTGACGATGACGATCAGGTTGTAGCCCTGGAATCCGTCCTCGTAGCCCTTGACCGCGAACGGCACGGCGCCGGCAATGTTGACCGCGAATGCCGTGGGGCCGGTGGAGAAGCCGCCCACATGCAGGCGGCCCGAGCGCATGGCTTCGATTTCGGCGGCGTTGCTCTGCACCTGGTAGAACACCACGCGCTTGCCCGTGCACTGACTCAGATAATCGGTAAACGGTTTGAAGATATTCGCGTAGACAGCCGGGTCTTCCACGGGTGTGTAGGTAAAGACCAGGGTGGAAGGCGTCTTTTGCTTGGCGGGATCAGTGGGGGTGTCGGCCACCAGATCCTTGTTCGCATCGCAATACATGTCGTCCAGATCGCCGCGATTCGCGCAGCTTTGGGCATCCGCCGCGTGTGCGGTCTGAAAGCCGAAGATCAGCGTGGCGGCCGCGGCCGCCCGCAACAGGTGCACAGCTTGCATGGTGTTGTCTCCTTAGGGTCCGGTTTTTCCGGATCAACCTAATTCAAACACAAAAAAACGAACCTGCAGAGCCGGGAAATCACCTAGCTTTTCTTTCGGGTTTTGTTCGGCTTTTTTCGTTTGGTCTGATTTTTTGATGAAATTGCCATTAATTGGTGGATTTGCGGTATCCGAGTTTGTGCGAGATCTTGTTTGCACAGACGCGCAGTGGTCCCGCAATCGCGCCATGCCAATCGACATCGAATAACCCCGATGGCCCCAGGCAGGTCAACGCCAGCGTGATATTGCCGGTGTGATCGAAAACCGGCACGGACAGCGCATCCACGCCCGGTAATGGGTTGCCAATCGCGCGGGCCATCCCGTGCACCCGGATGTCGGCCAAGCGCGCTTCCACGTCCGCGTACGCGACTTTAGGGGGCGGCTCGCGGCCGGCGATGACGGCGGTGTCGCCTACCTCGCGCTGGATATAGTGCTCGGCGACTTGGGGTGGCAGCCAGGCGGCGAACACCTGACCGGTGGCGGTGTGCAGCATCGACATGACCGTGCCCTTGCGCATGTTGACATGCACCGGATAGCTGGCCTCGATCATATGAATCATGGTGGGACCGTGCGAGCCGAGCACGGCCAGGCCTAGCGTATGGCCGATCTCGGCTTGCAGTTCGGCGATTTCGGGCAGCGCCACGCGCACGGGGTCCAATCGTTGCAGACTCACCAATCCCATCTGCAACGCGAACGGTCCAAGTTCGTATTGGCCGGTGAGGCCATCTTGCTGCACCAGGCCGACGCGCGTGAAACTCACCAGGTAGGGATGCGCCTTGGCCGACGTCATGCCTGCCGCATTGGCCAGGTCGCGCAGCGTCAATGGCTTGCCCGCGCTCACCAGGGCCGAAAGCAAGGGGAAGCCGACCTCAATGGATTGAATGCTGCGTCGGCCGTCCGGCGGCATGTTCGCCGCGGTCTTGCTGGCCGTCATGGCTGCCCCAGCGCGACACCGCGTGCCTGCAACAGCCGTTGCGCCATCTCGACAAAACCGCCGCCACCATGACGCGAGGCCACATAGGCGGGCCGGTGCGTCAGGCGATGCAAGAGCGCCTGAATATTCGCAACCCCGACGGATAAGGGAAAGAATTCGAACATCGGTTCATCATTCGGCGAATCGCCGATGAACAGACACTCGCCCAAATGCTTTTCAATATCCTGGCCCCATTCGCGTTGGAACAAGGTGCGCGTCATGCTGAGTTTGTTGTAGTCGCCAAACCAGCCGTTGACGTGAATCGAGCTGACCTTGGCCTGCGCGCCCGCTTCTTCGAAGATGGCCACGATGCGGCTGACGGCATCATCCGATAACGCCGGCACGTCCTCGCAAAAGTCGATGGCCAGATCGGCGACACGGTAATCCTGGTCGCTCGCGACGGCCGTGCCCGGGACTTCGCGCAGCACGCGGTCGCGGATGGCGTCCAAGCGCGCCCGATTGGCCTGACGAGTCTGCGCATCGGCCCAGTAATGGCTTTTCATGCGGCGCGCCTGCCGGTCGTAGGCGTAATAGAACGCGCCGTTCTCGCCTACTACGGCCTTTACCGGCCACATGCGGGCGATGTGGTCGCACCAGCCAGCCGGGCGGCCGGTGATGGGGATGATGGCTATGCCCGCGGCCTCCAGGCGTTCGAGCGCGTGGTACGCCTCGGCGGGCAGGCGCCCCTCCGTGGTCAAGGTATCGTCGATATCGGTGAGAACGACGCGCACGGAGGCGGCGAGAGAGTCGGGGAGAGACGCTAGTGCTTGCATGGCTGTCAGGAAGTCTCGATGGAATTTTTGTCTGCGCAGTGTACCGTCGTGCAATGCGGGGCGGGCAGGTTGTCTGAGCTTTACCATGGGGACGGCGCGGCGGGCGCCCGGCTGCTGCCCAGGTGCGGGTAAAATGATTTTTTTCAGCCAGTTTCCCGACGCCATGTCCGCCCCGCTTGCCTCCGTGTCTTCCGACACAGATTCCGAATCGTTTGGTATCGCCTCTGTCGCAGAGATCATCGCCGAGCTGCGCGCCGGCCGTATCGTCATCCTCGTGGATGAAGAGGATCGCGAGAACGAGGGCGATCTGGTGATGGCGGCCGAGTTTGTGACGCCCGAGGCCATCAATTTCATGGTGACCTATGGGCGGGGCCTGGTCTGCCTGACCCTGACGGAAGACCGCTGCCGCCAGCTGGATTTGCCGCTGATGGCCGCGCGTAATGGCACCCGCTACGGGACCAACTTTACGCAGTCGATCGAGGCCGCCGAAGGCGTTGAAACCGGTATTTCGGCCGCTGATCGCGCACGCACGATTCAGGTGGCGGTGGCGCGCGACGCCAAGCCCAGCGATCTGGTGCAGCCGGGGCATATTTTCCCCGTGCGCGCGGTTCCCGGTGGTGTTCTGGTGCGTGCCGGTCATACCGAAGCTGGCTGTGATTTAACCGCGATGGCTGGCCTGACGCCGGCCGCCGTGATCTGCGAAATTCTCAATCCCGACGGCACGATGGCGCGCCTGCCGGATCTGGTGAAATTCGCCCGTCAGCACAATCTGAAGATCGGCACCATCGCCGATCTGATCCAATATCGCAGCGAGCACGAGTCGGTCGTCAAGCGCATCGGCGAGCGCACGATGCAGACCGCGTGGGGCGAGTTCCGCGCCGTAGCCTATCAGGATACGGCCAGCGGATCGGTGCACCTGGCGCTGGTCCACGGCGACATCGACGGCGAGCGCGAGACGCTGGTGCGCGTACACGAACCGACTTCCATCCTGGATGCACTCGATCACGGTACGACCGGCCACAGCTGGGGCGTCGGCCGTGCCTTGCAGGCCATCGCCAAAGCGCCGGCTGGCGTCGTCGTGCTGATGAACTGCCAATCGTCCAGCGAGCACCTGTTCGAACAAATCGCGGGCTGGACCGGCGAAGACAAACAGGCCCGTACGGACGGCGGCGATCGCTACGGTTTGCGCACCTACGGTATCGGCGCGCAGATTCTGCGGGATCTGAACGTCGGCAAAATGCGCTTGTTGGCGCGTCCGCGCAAGATGCCCAGCATGGCGGGCTTCTCGCTGACCGTTACGGGTTACGATTGCGACCCTTCCACCTCCGCCAATTCTCAATAAGGCTGAACTATGAATCCTTACGTCCTTACCCCCGATCTGAATGGCGAAGGGCTGCACATCGGTATCGTGCGCGCTCGCTTTAACGAAGAAATCGGCCTGGCCGAGCTGGACGCCTGCCTGCAAAAACTCGCTGAACTCGGCGTGGATGAGCGCGACGTGATGGTCGCTTCCGTGCCGGGCGCGCTGGAGCTGGGCGTGGCGCTGTCGCACATGGCAGAAAGTTTTGAATTCGACGCACTGATCGCGCTGGGCGCGGTTATCCGCGGCGAAACCTATCATTTTGAAGTCGTCAGCAACGAGATGGCCACCGCCATCACGCGTATTTCGCTGGAAACCGGCATCCCGGTAGCCAACGGTGTGTTGACCGTGGACACCGATGAGCAGGCTCAGGCCCGCGCCGCGGAAAAGGGCGCTGATTGCGCCCTGGCCGCCGTGGAAATGGGCAATCTGGTCGCCGCGTTGCAACCCGAAGAGGAAGACGAGGACGACGAAGACGAAGACGACGAGGACGAAGATCTTGACAACGAATAAACCCACGGCGGACAGCGCCGCGCAAGCGCGCGCCAACGCTCGCAGCGCCCGTCGTCGTGCACGCGAATTCGCGCTGCAGGGCGTTTACGCCTGGTTGTTGCGTGGCGGCCAGGGGAACCAGGACGCGGGCGAGATCGACGCACACCTGCGCGATGCCGAGGACTTCTCCGAGGCCGATGCGCAGTGGTTCAAGACCTTGCTGCATGGCGTGTTCCGCGAGGCGCCGAGTCTGCGCGAGCAGTTCACCCCCTATATCGACCGTCCGCTGGCCGAGCTGTCGCCGGTCGAGCACGGGATTTTGCTGATCGGCAGCTTCGAGCTCGTGCATCATGTCGAAGTGCCGTACAAGGTGGCGATCAACGAAGCGGTCGAGCTGGCCAAGTCGTTTGGCGGCACGGATGGCTTCAAGTTCGTCAACGGTGTGCTGGACAAGCTGGCCGCCGACGTGCGCGCGGCCGAAGTCCGCGCAGCGGCCGCGCAACGGCGTTAAGCCCGGCGCGGCGCACGGTGCTGCGGATGAGGACGGTGCAAAGCGTGAGCAACTGGCTGACCCGTCTGTGCACTGGCGGCGTGCCCGCTCGCGCGCCGGATGCCGTGCGGACGCCCTCGGCTCACGGAGGGCGTCATGCCGTCTGAATTCGACGTTATCGCCAGGTATTTCACCCGGCCCGCACCCAACGGCACGTTGGGAGTTGGAGATGACTGCGCGCTATTTCCCGTCCCGGCGGGCATGCAGATCGCGACCAGCAAGGATCTGCTGATTGAGGGCCGCCATTTCTATCCCGACGTCGATCCCGAAGCCCTGGGGCATAAAGCCCTGGCCGTCAATCTGTCGGATCTGGCGGCGATGGGGGCGAAACCGATAGGGTGTTTGCTCGGTTTGGCCCTGCCGGGGGTGGATGAACCGTGGCTCGCGGCGTTTGCACGCGGCTTTCATGCTCTCGCAGACACCCATGGCTGCGCGTTGATTGGCGGCGACACCACCCGCAGTTCGCGGGACCTGACGATCAGTGTGACGGTCTTTGGCGCCGTGGCCGCCCAACATGCGCTGCGCCGCGATGGCGCGCGCGTGGGCGATCATGTCTGGGTCTCTGGCGCGCTGGGCGCAGCGGATATCGCGTATCGGCTGCTGGACGGCCAGTTGCCGGCCGACGAAGAGCGTCTGGCCGCTACACGGCGCGCGCTGGAATGGCCCATGCCTCGGGTAGAGCTGGGGCTAGCGCTGGCTGGCCTCGCGCATGCCGCGATTGATATTTCGGATGGGCTGGTGCAGGATCTGGGGCACGTGTTGTCGGCCAGCCGGGTTGGCGCTCAGCTGCAGTTCGACGCGCTGCCTGTCGCTGCTGCGCTGCAGGGCCTGGACCACGATACGCGCATACGTGCGGTGTTAGGCGGTGGCGATGTGTACGAGCTGTGCTTTACCGCAGCCGCCGAGAACGAAGACCGCATCAGGCAGGCAGCGGCCAACGTAGGCGTGCCTGTGACCCGTATAGGCCATGTGACCGAGGCGAGTGGCCTGCAGGTGCTCGCCTCTGACGGTCGCCCGATGGCGGCGCTGCCGCGCGGTTTCGATCATTTTCCTGGGTCTTGATTCATGACCGATTTCTCTACAGATTCCTCCTCGAGCTCGATGCGTGAACGCGTCAAAGTCGCGTATCCGTCGTTTGACTGGATCCGTGCGGAGCCGGCGCGGCTGGTCGCTTTTGGTTTTGGCAGTGGTCTCATCCGTCCCGCCTCGGGCACGTGGGGCACGCTGCTGGCGTGGCTGATCTGGGCCGTGGTCGCCGGGTTTTTGTCCGATTTGGTGATTGGCGTGGCGCTGGTCGCGCTGTTCGCTTATGGCTGCTGGGCGTGTCAACGCGCGTCGCAGCAGCTGCATGTCGATGACCATGTGGGCATCGTATGGGACGAGATGGTGGCGTTCTGGCTGGTCTTGTGGCTCACGCCCGACAGCTTTATCGCGCAATTGCTGGCCTTTGGGCTCTTTCGATTGTTCGATATTGCCAAGCCGCCACCCATCAAATACTTTGACTCTCGGATCAAGGGCGGTTTTGGCGTGATGTGGGATGATATCGTCGCCGCTGCTTACTCGTTGTTTGTCATGGCGATAGCCGTGCGTCTGGGAGTCTTTGCATGAATACCTCGCATAAATCCATCGCTGGCTTGGCGCCAGCAGCTTTGGTGCCCGCGCAGGCCGTTGGGCTGGCCGAGCAGCTGGGGGGCGCGCTGCTGGGGCGAGGCTGGATGGTGGGTACGGCGGAGTCTTGCACGGGTGGATTACTCGCGGCGGCCATGACAGCCGTTGCCGGCTCTAGTGGTTGGTTCGAGCGGGGGTTCGTGACCTACAGCAACTCGGCCAAGGTCGCGGAACTGAGTGTCTCCGAGGACACTCTGGATCGATTTGGCGCGGTGAGCGAAGAAATAGCGCTGGAGATGGCAAACGGCGTGTTGCTTGCCACGCCAGGTGCGCATATCGCAGCGTCTACCACTGGCATCGCTGGCCCGGGTGGCGCGACAGCGGGCAAGCCGGTGGGCATGGTGTGCTTTGGATTTGCGATGCGTAGCGCCGATGGCATTACTTCTCGGGCGTTGACGGAGATATTCCCGGGCGACCGGTCCGAGGTCCGGCATGCTGCGGTGGTGTTCGCGTTGCGCGGTTTATTGGAACTGGTCGGGCAGCCGGTGAATCAGCATCGCGCTTGATGAATCAGGATCCCGTTTTCAGGGATCCGTTCATTGCGTTGGCGCTTCGTTTTAACGCACCGCGTTGATCTCGTCGCGCAAGCCTTGCGCGGCGGTGGCGGCGGCTTCGCGCCAGTCATCGCCGCCGCTGGCATAAAGAATCGCACGCGAGGCATTGATCATCATGCCCGTGCCGGCCTGGGTACGCCCGGCATTCACGGTGGCGGTCACATCGCCGCCTTGGGCGCCGATGCCCGGCACGAGTAGCGGCATGCTGTCGCCGATGCGCTGCCGCACGGCGGCCAGTTCGTTGGGGAATGTCGCGCCCACTACCAGACCGTATTGGCCTGTGGAGTTCCATTTGTCCGCCACCAGGCCAGCGACATGCAGATAGAGCGGTTCGCCGCTTTCCAGCTTCAAGAACTGCAGATCCGATCCGCCGGGGTTCGAAGTGCGGCACAGCACGATGACGCCTCGATCTTTCCATCCCAGATACGGCTCGACGGAATCAAACCCCATGTAAGGGTTCACCGTCAGCGCATGCGCGCCATAGCGTTCGTAGGCTTCGCGCGCGTAGTTTTCGGCGGTCGTGCCGATATCGCCGCGTTTGCCGTCCATGACGATGGGCAGGTGGGGATACTTTTCGCGGATATGCGCGCACAGCGCTTCGAGCTGGTCTTCGGCGCGATGCGCAGCGAAATACGCGAACTGCGGCTTGAAGCTGCAGGCATACGGTGCCGTGGCATCGACGATATCGCGGCAGAACTGGAAGATCGCGTCCGGTTTACCGTCGAGCTCGCGCGGAAAACGCTTGGGATCGGGGTCCAGGCCCACCTGGAGCAGCGTGTTGCCGTTAGCCCAGGCCTGTTGGAGGAGTTCAATAAAGGTCATCGGATCAGTGTAGTTTCACGCGCGGATGCGTACGCCGCAAAAGCAGTCGCGCCAGCGCCAAGGTCGCAGTGCGCCAGAGTCCCAGCACCGCATGGTGGTGCATGAGATGCAGGCTCATGTACATCAGGCGCGCCAGTGTACCGCTGACAAAGAGGCCGCGTCCCGACAGCCGGCCCATCAGGCTGCCCACGCCCGCGTCCTGTCCCAGCGATACCAGCGAGCCGTGATCCCGATAGCGATAGGGCGCGGTCGGTTCCTCGCGTCCCCGTATACGGGCAGTGAGTTTGGGTGCCAAATAAGAGGCCTGCTGATGCGCGGCCTGAGCCCGCGCCGGCACGGTGCGCTTGCCGTCGCCCATGGGCACGGCGCAACAATCGCCCAGCGCCAGGATATGCGGGTCGGGCGATTCCAGGCGCTCGTTGACGATCAACTGGCCGACACGATTGACCGGCATGCCCAGGCTCGCCATCAAGGGCAACGCCTGTATCCCGGCTGCCCACATACATAAATTCGATCGGAACTCACGCCCGTCAGCGGCGATCACGCGATCCTCGCGCACTTCAGCGACCCGGCAATCCGTTTCCACGCGTATGCCCAGGTCCGTCAGGCGCTCGTGAGCTGCCTTGGCGATTTTCTCCGGCAGCGGTCCCAGAAGACGAGGCCCGCCTTCGACCAGCGTGATGACGAGATCTCGGTCGGCGCGAAAATTTGGCAATCCATAGGCCGCCACAATGCCGCCGGCCTCATGCAGCTCGACCGCCAGTTCCACGCCCGTCGCACCACCGCCCACAATGACGACATCGAGTTCCGCTGAAGGATCGTGCACCTTGGCCTGATCGACCTGCACCATGGCTTTCAGCATGGTCAGACGGAATGCCTCGGCATTCTCGGTGGAATCGAGCGTGACCGCGTGCGTTGCGGCACCTGGCGTATTAAAGAAATTGGATTCGCTGCCTAGCGCGAGCACCAGCGTGTCATAGGGTAATTGGCGTTCAGGCAGCACCATTTCACCCTGGTCATCGCGTACCTCGGCAACCTGGATCGTGCGCCGCTCGCGGTCCACGGCTTGCACTTCGCCCAACGCGAAGGTGAAGCCGCAGAGGTTGGCCAGCATCAGGTAGGACAAGCCCTCCTGGTAAATATCGAGCGTGCCGGCCGCCGCTTCATGGAGCGACGGTTTCCAGATATGGATGGGGCGGCTATCGACCAGGGTCACGCATTGCGGGCCGTGCTTGCGTCCGAGCTTTGCGGCCAATTCCAAGCCGCCCGCGCCGCCGCCGACGATGATGACTTGATGAGGTTGGCCAGATTCTGGCCGGGCCGATGCATGGTTCATGCTGTCGAGTATACGGGCCGTCGGCTCAGGCGTATATCGGATTCACGGCTGTTCACAAACGTTGCGAAATTATCAGAATCGCAGGCTTCACAGGAATCGATCGATTGCCACCGCGAGCCAAATGCCGCCGGTCAATAGCAACATCAGCAACACCGCGGCGCTGCCCAGGTCTTTCGCGCGCCCGAGCAAGGGGTGCGTTTCGACCGATATTGCATCGGCTAGCGCCTCGATGGCCGAGTTCATCAGTTCCACCACTAGTACCGATATGACGGTGCCAATCAGAATCGCCACCTCGGTGAGCGAGCGGCCGAGAAAAAAGGCCGCCGGGATCATCACCACGGCCAAGGCCAGTTCCTGCCGGAACGCGGCCTCATGGGTGAGAGCGGCACGCAGCCCTTGCAGCGAATAGCGCATCGCGTTCAGGACGCGGCGCAGACCGCCCGAGCTTTTGAAGGGCGAAATGTGCGGAGTAGCGGACATAGATCGAATATGGGTGAGGTGGACGGTGACCGCTTCAGATCGGCAGTCACAAGGCTTTGCCTAGTGGGGATCGATTTCAGGCTCGTCGGTGACCGGTGTATTCACAGGCGGCCGGCTGCCGAACCGCTCGGCGAACTCTCGGGTAAAGACCGCGCCAAAAAAGAAGATTTGCGCGGAATAATAAATCCACAACAGCAAGGCGATCATGGAGCCTGCCGCGCCATACGCGGAAACGGCGGCGCCGCGCCCCAGATATAAGCCTATGCCCCATTTGCCAACTAAAAACAGCGCGGCCGTCACGATAGCGCCGGGGATCACATCGCGCCAGGGAATATTGATGCTCGGCAGCAGTTTGAACACCACGGCAAAAAGCGCCGTGACGACCGCGAATGAAAACAGGCTGGACATCCAGTCCGCAACCGTGGCGAACGTGGAGTTCGCCCACAGCTCTCCGTAGTACGCCTTGGCCCCGCCCAGCGCTGCGTTCATGATCAAGGACAGCAACAGGAAGAGCGCCAACACCAAAACCAGTCCGAATGCCACCATGCGGCTGCGCACCAGGCCATGCAGGCCAGACTTGCGTTGTTGCTTGGCATCCCATAGTTCATCGAGGCTGGCTTGCAGCTCGGCAAACGCCGTCGTCGCACTGAACACCAGGATAGAAATGGAAAGCAGCGCGGCGATCCAACCTCCGCCCGATTCGTGCGCGCTGGCCAGCACGGTTTGCACGACTTCGGCGCCGCGCGAGCCGATCAGACCATGCACTTGATCGAAAAGCTCCGAGCGCACGGCCTCTTCGCCAAAGAACAAGCCGGCGACGGCAATCACCAGAATCAGCATGGGCGCTAAGGAAAACACCATGTACAACGCCAAGGCCGCACCCTTGCTGGAGGCCCGACGATCTGACCATTGCTTGGCCGACGCGACGATGAGTCCGTAGAGTTCAGACGGACGGAGGACTTTCAATAAGCGAGGCGGCAGGGGCATGGGCGTACAACGAGTGCGAGTCCGGGTGCCTGCATTGTAGGAGCCGAGCCTCGCTCGCGACAAACCGAGGGTACCCAGCGGAGCGTCAATGCCGTCGAACTATCGCCGCTGTGCCCGCGAAAGGGTCCTACTCGTCAAAATCGTGCCCGGGTGTCAAAGGGGTATAACGATAGGTGGCGGGCGTGCGGCTCAACTTCACCGGTGCCCCAAGCCCCCGGTAGCCACCTTGCATTTCGACCACCATCTGGCGGTGCAGCGTGTGTGGATGAGCCAAGGCTTGATCGACCGATAGCACTGCCGCCGCCGGTACCCCCAGGGCCATGAGCCGGGCAGCGAGGTCTTCGGCGTTTTGGTCGGCGAGCGATCGGGTCAGCTCGCCGCGCAACGCCTCCCGGTTAATAGAACGCGCCCCGGCCCGGCTAAAGCGCGGGTCGTCGACCAGTTCCGGGCGGTTAAGACATTGGCAAAGCAGGCCGAATTGTCGATCGTTTCCGACCGCGAGAAAGATCGGCCCGGTCGCGGTGTCCAATGCGTCGTAGGGGTAGATATTAGGATGCGCGTTGCCGGTAGGCCGGGGTTGAACGCCGTCCAGAAACCAGTTGGCCGCATGCGGGTGTAGCAACGATAGGCCACTATCGTAAAGGGCGGCTTCCACGAATTGACCTTTGCCGCTGCGTTGCTTTTCGTGAATCGCCAGTAAGATGCCGATGACGGCGTTCAGCCCGGTCACCATATCGACCACGGGCAAGCCCACGCGCAGGGGCGGCCCGCCGGCATCGCCATTGACGCTCATCACCCCGCTCATGGCTTGTACCGCGGCGTCATAGCCAGGCAGACTGCCCAGCGGGCCGTCGGTACCGAAGCCCGACACCCGACACCACACCAGCCCGGGGTGTTCCGCGCTGATCGCGTCGTAACCCAGGCCCCAACGCTCCATGGTGCCGGGTTTGAAATTTTCTACCAGTACATCCGCCTGGCCGATTAATTCGCGCACAGTCTGCTGTCCCTCGGACGAAGCCAGGTCCAGATGACGAATGCGCTTGTTGCGGTTTAACCCGTAATAGTATGAAGCCACGCCGTCTTTGAAGGGCGGGCCCCAGGTGCGCGTGTCATCGCCAGCCGGCGGCTCGATCTTGATCACCTCGGCGCCATGGTCACCGAGAATCTGAGCGCAATACGGGCCGCCGAGAATCCGCGATAAATCCAAGACCCGGACGCCCGCAAGGGCACCCGGTTTTGTGGCGTTGGCTTGTGCGTGTTGCATACGTTGTCGTCCGTGTGATCAATCAATGCTGGCGCCAGAGTCCGCCACCACTTTCGCCCATTTGTCGCGTTCTTGGAAAACGAATGCGCCCAACGCTTCGGGCGCCAGATCTGGCGCAGATTCCAATCCTTGCTTGTCCAGAAACTCCCGGACCTTCTCGTTTTGCAGTGTGCGCTGCAGGGCTTCGTTCAGTCGAGCGACGCGGTCTGGCGGCGTGTGAGCGGGCGCGACAATGCCAAAGAAAACACTCACGTCATAACCTTCATATCCCTGCTCGGCAATCGTCGGCAGATCAGGCAAAGCGCGCGAGCGCGATGCGGTAGTCACACCCAGGGCTCGCAGGCGACCGCTTTGTATATGAGGTATTGCGGTCAGCACGTCAGTGAAACTCATCGAGATCTGACCGCCCAGCAAGTCGTTGAGGGCGGGCCCGGTGCCTTTGTAAGGGATGTGCAAAAAATCGGTGCCTGCCACCGAGTTAAATAGCACGCCCGCCAGATGCGAGGATGCGCCGCTGCCTGACGAGGCATAGCTCAGCGTCCCCGGCTTGGCCTTGGATAGCGCCACTAATTCCTTGACGTTGGTCGCCGGCACGGATGGATGCACGACGAGGATATTGGGCAGATAGCCGACCTGAATGATCGGGTCGTAGCTCTTGACCGGGTCATAGCCCAGGTTTTTATACAGGCTCGCATTGATCGCCAGCGGTCCGGAAGTGCCAAGCATCAATGTATAACCGTCGGGATTGGCACGCGCGACGGCTTCCGCGCCGATATTGCCGTTGGCGCCAGCGCGATTTTCCACAATTACGATTTGGCCGAGGATGTCAGACAGCGTGGATGCCAGCACTCGGCCCATGGCGTCTGTCGGGCCGCCGGGGGGATAGGGAATCACCAGGGTGACCGGGCGATTGGGATAGCTCTCTTCCTTTGCCCAGGTGGGCAGCGCAAACAGTCCCGCAGTGGTGGCAAGTACCCGTAGTACGTGACGTCTATTCATGATGTGTCTCCTTGGTCTTTATTGTGCGCATGGCTTGGCCAAGCGGGGCCTCGGTAATGATCGTGTTCTGCGTGGGGGGTGTGAATCATGCCGCGCCCGCGGTCTCCTTCGGTGTCTCAAGCTCGGTATCGCCAGCCAGCGGGTCACGCGGTTGCAGGCGATGTTTCAAGACCAGACGGGCCAGGCGAGCGCGTTCCTCGTCGTTGGTCTGCGTGGCTTCCCAGTACATCGCACAGGCGCTAAAGCAGTGATAGAGCGCTGAGGCGACGCTGCGCGCCTGCGCGTCGTCGCCGGTCTGAGTGACGTAGTCGGCCAGCGCACAAGCGCGCGACAAGCTATGTTCAAGAGCCCGGGTGGTCTCATCAGCCGAGCAGGCGCTCAAGAGCGCTTCACCTTGTTGCTGTAGCGCCGGCAGCGCGCCCTCGCGGCGAATCGCACGTATGACGTCGAGCGCGACGATATTGCTGGTGCCTTCCCATATCGAGCCCAGATGGCTGTCGCGCACCAATCGCGGCTCTATCCATTCCTCGATATAACCGCAGCCGCCGCGTACCTCCATGCCGTCTCCGGTGACCTTACGGGCGTCACGGCAGGCCCGAAACTTGATCAGCGGCGTCAAGATACGCAGCAATGCATAGGCCCCCGCCTCGCCTGCGTCCGAGCGGCGCAGGGCCTGGGCAGTCTGGCACACCATGCTGCGTGCCTGTTCGGCCGGCACGCGCAGTTTGTCGAGTTGGCGCTGCATCAATGACATGTCGGCGAGCCTCTTTCCAAACGCCAACCGGTGATGCGCGACATATTCGGCTTCGAAGACCGCACGGCGCATGAGACCTGCCGCCCGCACGCCGTTCGACAGCCGAGAGTTGTTGACCATGTCCGCCATTTGCACGAACCCGCGCCCCGGTTCGCCCACCAGATAGGCAACCGCGCCTTCCAGTTTTATCTCGCCGCTCGCCATCGATCGTGTGCCGAGCTTGTCCTTCAGGCGCAAGATGCGATAGTGATTGTGTTGGCCATCGTCCAGCGTCTTGGGCAGTAGGAATAACGATACGCCCTTCAAGCCCGGCTGCCCGTTTTCGGTACGCGCCAGCACCATGGCGAGCTCGGCATCCGCATTCGAGCAAAACCATTTGTCGCCATGCAGGCGCCAGGTCCCATCGTCTTGGGCATAAGCCATGGTTTCCGTGGCCGCGATGTCCGAGCCCGCCGCCTGTTCGGTCATGAACATCGCGCCTTGGTATAAGTCCTCGAAGTCTAATGTCGTCAAATGAGGCAGATAGCGTTCGACCAGGGCCGGATCGCCGAACTTTTTGAGTGTGCGCGTTAATGAGTCCGTCATAGAGACGGGGCAGCACAGCCCGAATTCCGACTGGACGAATACGTAAGTGAGCGCGTATTTCGCCAATGGCGGCATCGCGCCATGCCAGCCGAACATGTCGTCTCGATGCGAGATCGCGGCCAGGCCGAACTCGGTAAAGGCGAGACGTTCCATTTCCACATAGGCGGGATGTTTATCGATACGTTGGTCATCCACGCCGGTGCGGCTGCGCGTGATGAGGGTAGGCGGATGCTTGTCCGCGGTATCGGCCAACCGGTCTAGTGAGTCACCGGCAAGAGCACCCAGCTGTTCGAGTTTAGGCGTGAGCACCTGCATCAAACTCGGATCGAGATAGAGCGCCAGCAGTCGTGCCCAAGTGGGGTCCGACTGGTATAGGTTGGCGCCGCGGGCGTCGGGAATGTTCTTGGACGCTGACATGGCATGACTCCTTTTTTGAATATTGTCGGAGCCGTAGTCATTCGAGTCTAATATTATGTGGGTATCGAACGTTCTGGTTTTCGTATGATTGAGCTTCGTCATTTCCGCTGTTTTATCGCTGTCGCGGAGACCTTGCACTTTGGTCGTGCAGCAGAGCGCTTGGCCATGTCGCAGCCGCCGCTTACCGTGGCCATTCAGCAGCTCGAGCAACGACTAGGGACCCGTCTATTCGAACGCAACAGCAAAGGCGTGCGCCTGACGGCTGCCGGGCAGGCCATGCTCGAAGACGCGCGGCGCGTCTTGGGGCAATTCGAACAGGCGCTGGTTCATGCGCGCGATGCTGCTGAAGGAATTTCCGGCCACGTGCGGATTGGATGTGTGGGAGCGATGCTTTATCGGGGCCTGCCGCAGGCTTTGGCCTCCTATCAACATGATTTCCCGGCAGTACGCGTTACGGTGTCAGAGCTCAATAGTCAGATTCAGGTTACCCAGTTGCTTCGCGACGAATTGGATGTGGGATTCGTGCATACGGCGCGCTTGCCCAAGGGGATGCAGCGTCAACTCGTGGTGAGCGAGCCGTTTATATGCTGTTTGCCAGCGGACCATGCGCTGGCGGCGCAACCGCGTATTCCGCTCAGTACCCTGGCCGATGAGCCGTTTGTGCTGTTCGCGCGTAGCGTTTCACCGGATTATCATGCGGCGATTCTCGATGTTTGCGCGCAAGCCGGGTTCTCGCCGCGTCTGCAACATGAGGTGCGTCATTGGCTCGCCGTTGTTGCGTGGGTCGCTCAAGGCCTGGGCGTGGCGCTGGTGCCAAAGGCAATGAGCCAGTCTGGTGTGCCGGGAGTGGTGTTTCGTCCCATCGATAATGCGGTGGCCATGTCGGAGTCGTATGTCATCTGGCGTGAAGACGGCGCAACGCCGGTGGCGGGCCACTGCGTCGAGCATTTGAAGCAGTTCTTTAATGAGCATAAGCGCGCGACCGTGAGCCAGACGTAGACGGCGGCCGGGGCGCTTTTCTGACGGCCCGCTGGTACGCGTGCCGGCCATAGCTGCGCCTTATAGCGGGGCGGGCGATGCATCCGCGAGACAAAAAAACACCCCCGAGGCGCAAACCTCGGGGGTGTTTTGTCTTGGCCACTCCCCGGCGAACCGGGGAGTTTTCGCTGGGAAAGCCTGGACTTAGAAGTCCATGCCGCCCATGCCGCCCATGCCACCCGGCATGGCCGGAGCAGCGGGCTTGTCTTCGGCCAGTTCGACCACGGCAGCTTCGGCGGTCAGCAGCAGGCTGGCGACGGAAGCAGCGTTTTGCAGGGCGGTGCGGGTCACCTTGGTGGGATCCAGAACGCCTTGCTCGACCAGGTCGGTGTACTCGCCGGTAGCGGCGTTGTAGCCGTAGTTACCCGAGCCGTTGAGCACGTTGTTGACCACCACGCTGGCTTCTTCGCCGGCGTTGGTGACGATGGTGCGCAGGGGCTCTTCGACCGCACGCAGGATCAGCTTGATACCAGCGTTCTGGTCAGGCGTGTCGCCTTGCAGGCCAGCGATGGCTTGCTTGGCGCGCAGCAGAGCCACGCCACCACCAGCAACCACGCCTTCTTCCACAGCAGCGCGGGTAGCGTGCAGGGCGTCTTCGACGCGGGCTTTCTTTTCCTTCATTTCGACTTCGGTGGCAGCACCGACGCGGATCACGGCAACACCGCCGGCCAGCTTGGCCACGCGCTCTTGCAGTTTTTCACGGTCGTAGTCCGAAGTGGCTTCTTCGATCTGCACGCGGATTTGCTTGACGCGGGCTTCGATCGACTTGCTGTCGCCAGCGCCGTCGATGATCGTGGTGTTTTCCTTGCCCACTTCGATGCGCTTGGCTTGGCCCAGGTCTTGCAGGGTGGCCTTTTCCAGCGACATGCCGGTTTCTTCGGAGATCACAACGCCGCCGGTCAGGATGGCGATGTCTTCGAGCATGGCCTTGCGGCGATCGCCGAAGCCAGGCGCCTTGACGGCGGTGGTCTTCAGGATGCCACGGATGTTGTTCACCACCAGGGTGGCCAGGGCTTCGCCCTCGACGTCTTCAGCGATGATCAGCAGCGGACGGCTCGACTTGGCGACTTGCTCCAGCACGGGCAGCAGGTCACGGATGTTGCTGATCTTCTTGTCGAAAATCAGAACATACGGATCGTCCAGAGCGGCAACTTGCTTTTCCGGGTTGTTGATGAAGTAGGGCGACAGGTAGCCGCGATCGAATTGCATACCTTCGACCACGTCCAGTTCGTTTTCCAGCGACTTGCCGTCTTCGACGGTGATGACGCCTTCCTTGCCGACCTTGTCCATCGCGTCAGCGATGATTTGGCCAATCGACGAATCGCTGTTGGCCGAGATCGAGCCAACTTGAGCGATTTCCTTGCTGGTGGTGACCGGCTTGGATTGCTTGGCCAGTTCAGCCACGGCAGCGGCGACAGCCTTGTCGATACCGCGCTTCAGGTCGATGGGGTTAAAGCCAGCGGCCACGTACTTCAGGCCTTCCTGGACGATGGCTTGAGCCAGAACGGTAGCGGTGGTGGTACCGTCGCCAGCGTTGTCCGAGGTCTTGGAAGCAACGTCTTTAACGAGTTGCGCGCCGATGTTTTCGAACTTGTCTTTCAGTTCGATTTCCTTGGCAACCGACACACCGTCCTTGGTGACGGTCGGGGCGCCGAACGAGCGCTCGAGCACAACGTTACGGCCTTTGGGGCCCAGGGTGGTCTTAACAGCGTTGGCGAGAACATTCACGCCGCGCACGATACGAACGCGGGCGTCATCGCCGAAGAGAACTTGTTTGGCAGCCATTGTGAGCTTCCTTCAGAATTCGTTCAGTGGATTACTGGATCACGGCGAGGATTTCTTCCTCGCGGATGACGAGCAGCTCTTCGCCGTCGACTTTGACCGACTGGCCGGCATACTTGCCGAAGAGAACCTTGTCACCGACTTTCAGGTCGACCGGCAGCACTTTGCCGTCTTCGGTCTTCTTGCCCGGGCCGACGGCCACGACTTCGCCTTGATCCGGCTTTTCAGCGGCGCTATCAGGGATAACGATGCCCGAGGCAGTCTTGCGCTCGTTGTCCAGGCGTTTGACGATCACACGATCGTGCAGGGGACGCAGGGCCATGAGGAACTCCTGTTTCTAATAAATAGAGGTGAAATGTTCGGATTCAGTGCCGGGAGGCAGTGTTAGCACTCACCGGCGGCGAGTGCTAATTATAGGGATGATGTTGGGAGGTTCAAGGGGTAGCGTTGTATCTGTTACATTTTGATGTAACTAGGCGCGAGAGTTTTGTGCGACTCGGAACCCACTGCAGGAAGGGTCGAGAGTTTCTAGCCGGTTGCGTGCTGGCTAGCGTAGTAGGGAAGCTATTGTTTCCTCGCCTGCAAGCTGCCCAACGCTTGGGTCAGCTCGCGGGCGTTGGGGCGCGTAGCAGCGAATTCTTGTGCGGCATCATAATCGGCGCCCGTGGCTATCAAGTGGATCGCAATGGTCGGTTGCCCGGCGGCCAGCGCAAAAATCAGCGATTTGGAGGGATCGGCGCCCAACTCTCGCAGGGGAATGATCGCTTCGTATTTTGATTCGATGACCGCTGTGCACAAGGCTTCGTGCGGGTCGACTCCCGCGTAGACCAAATTACGGGCCAAAGGCGAATTGCGTTCAGAAATGGCGGCAAGCAGTTCGCGTCCGCCCGTCGTCAACGTGTTGGCCAGGTTCTTTACCAGTTCTTTATCCTTGAACTGCGCATCGCTGAATTGAGACCGGTACAGATCGTAGGGTACCAAGTGATTTTTATCGACCAAGGTATTCACCAAGTCCGGGCGCGATTGTCTAAAACATACGCGGGCCACCGTCGCTGGGCTAGAACCCGAGGCTAACAGGAAGCCCAAGGCTTCGACATCGTTGTTGGAGATTGCGACGGAGATTGCTTGCGCATCGTTTGCGCCCAAGGCGACCAGCATGCGGGTTCGCCAGTGATCGCGTAATGTAATCGCTTGGTAGAGCGCGGTTTGAAGGGACATCGCGATCCCGAAGTTCTTGGCAGACGCCATCGCATAGTTTCGTGTGACGCTCCAATCATCGGCCTGGATCGCGCGTAGCAGCCGTGCGGCATTATCATGACCCTGCTGAGCCGCAAAGGCAGCCTCGCAATCTAGGCTCATGGCGCGCGACTTCGTATATCGCGGATCCCGTGCAAATAGATAGCTCTCTAGAAGCGCTGCGCAGTCTACATCCGTATTATTGTTAAGGATTGACGCGGCATGGGCGAATTGACTGGCTTCGGCGACAGCGGCGCTGGCGCTGTCGAAGACCCTTCCGACGCGCTCTGCATCCTGCGCGGGTATATGCCGGCCCGAGCCGATGGCCGCAGCGAGCAGTAGCTTGACCGCATGCTCGTTTTTTTCGTGTTTACTCATCTCATACAGGGCCTGCGATGGATCCGCGCCTGCCCCGATGAGGAGTTCGAGTTGCGCGAGTCCGTGGGCGCGAGGCTGGCCGGAGGCGAGTGTGCAGATGATCGAGTGTGTCTCGGCGCCAGCATCCAGCAGGAACTTGACCACGGCGGAGTCGCCACGCCGCAAGCTGGTCATCACTGCCTCTTGCGTGGGCACACCATGCGCGACCAGGAATCGCGCGGTCCCGAGATCCTTGCTGCTTACCGCCATCAAGAGGGCTTGGGTGGACAAGTCGCTGACGCCCGGTTGTGCGAGTAATAACCTCAAGAGCTGAGCTTGGCGCGTGTGTGCCAGATGATGCAGGGCTCCTGACGGGTTGACCACCTGGAGTAAGACTCGGAGGGCGCGGGTATCGCCGACTTTTAACGCGCGTATTAAAGATTCGTCAGCACCTTTGCCGTCCAACGACATAAGGTGGCGCACCATGTTTACGTTTTCGGTTCGAATCGCATGCGCCCACACGACGGCAAGGTCCGCTCCGCTGGCGACCAGAACTTTCACGGCATTTGCGCCGGCGAATGACAACGCCGCCTTGTGGTTGAACAGTAGTGCTTGTAGCCCTTGCGAGGGCTCGAGGCCTTCGGAAATGAGTCGATAGAGCGTTTTGATGTCAAGGTCTGCACAGGCGTCGTACAACTCGGCCTGGAGTCCAATGATCTGCGATGTAACTCCCGGAATATTGCGTCGCTTCGCGAGAGCATCGGCGGTATAGATGTTTCCACTGCTCTCTATTAACAGAGATGCTTTTGTATAGGTCTTGTTTTTCTGAGCTAAGCGCTGCGGCGAACAATTGACGTCATGGCCGGCGTGGATCGTCGCGCCTTTTTCGATCAGCATTTTGACCAGTGGCATGTGGCCATTTTCCACAGCAAGCATCAGTGCTGTGTAGCCCTCGCGATCGAACTCGTTCAACGCGGGATGATTCATCTTTCCGCAATGGGAGATCAAGTGGAAGGCAATGTCATCACGACGCAGTTTCAAGGCGAGGTGGAGGGGATTCTGACCTTGGTCGTTGAGGGCCGAGAGATCGGGCGATAGATGGTGGATGAGGTGATAGACCTCGGCCGCATCGGCTTTCTCGATTGCGCCGAACAGCGCCTCGGTGGGATCGCTGCCATAGGGCGCATAGTGCATGTCGTAGTCGGCGCGAATCGACGGAGGGTATAACGCTTCGAGTGAGGGTCGCATAGTTCAGGCCTGAGTGGATAGCGGCGGGAATACATGGCGGGCTGGTTGCCCGCTGTTGGCCGCGCCATTTAAGTGTTGACCTGAGTAACGCTCCCCGAGGGAAATATTGCACGACTGCTGGGACTTGGTGCGAGGATTGGTCCGATTCGATATTAGAAGAGGACTAATTAACCACCCCGGCTCGCGCGGTTCGTCCCAGCCATGCCAGGTGGCGGTAACCGCGACCGGCATGGCGGTTCAAGCAGCGACACCTAAACCGTATAGTTCAGCGCGAGTCGGCCGCCATCGACAAACAGGGTTTCACCCGTGATATAGCTGGCCGAGTCGCTAAGCAGATACGCGACTGCATCGGCGACTTCGGAGGGCTCACCCAGCCGGCGCATGGGGGTGCGGCTCATCAGACGGGCGCGGGCGACCTCGTCGGCCATGACAGCGTTCTTGGCGAGTTCGGTGGCGATGGTGCCCGGCGCGACGGCATTGACGCGGATGCCGTGATCGATCAGTGCCAGCGACATGACGCGGGTCAGTTGGGCGACGCCGCCTTTACTGACGTTATAGGCGGCGATGGACGGAATCGCCATTACGGCGTTGACCGAGCTCATGTGTACGATGGCGCCGCCGCCTTGCTTGACCATGGCGCGCGCGACGGCCTGGCCAACGAGGAAAGCGCCCTTTAGGTTGATGTTGATGACGGCGTCCCAGTCTTGCTCGGTGATGTCGAGAAAGTTGCTGGTCTTGACGATGCCGGCATTGTTGACCAGCTGATCGACGCGGCCGTAGCGGGCGAGGGTTTCGGCGAGGGCTTTTTCCACGTCGGTCTTGCTGGCCACGTTGCAGGCGACGAATTGACCGCGTTCGCCCAAAGAATCCGCCAGGGCTTGTCCGCGCGCCTGATCAACGTCCCAGATCGAGACCGATGCGCCGTCTTGCGCCAGACGTCGCACGCAAGCCTCGCCGATGCCTTGCGCCCCGCCGGTGACGATGGCGACCTTGTCCTGAAAATTAAATTGTGTGTTGCTCATATGCATTCCTGTAAAGCGAAGCCGGACGCGCGCAGCGTCCGGCATGACGAGCGCTTTAACGCTCGACGGTGCGATTCCAACGCGCGTTGAAAGCCGGGCGCGTGGCGTTGATGGCATCCCAATCCAGGATAGTGGCCGTGTCCATATAGCCCTGGAAAGTCTTAAGCGTACCCGCGTTTTGCTCGGATGCCTGAGTCTTGCGGTTCGACGGGAAGTGGCCACCGTATTCCAACGCGGCCGCTTGTGCTTCGGGGCTCAGCAGATACCGCGCGAGTTTCTGCGAGAGCTCCGGCTCGCTATTGTTGGCGATCACGCATTCGCCCACCATCAAAATGACCGAGCCCTCTTTGGGCTGAGCGTACTCCACTGGAATCTCGCGTTTTTTCAGGCGGGCGATGGCGGTGGGGGTCAGCGGGAAGATTGCGGCTTCGTCGTTCTGAATCATCTCGGCAAGCTTGGCCGAGTTGGGAATGTATTCGAGCACGTTCGGGCCGATGGTGTCAGACCACTTCTTGAAACCCGGGTCGGTATTCTTGTCATCGCCACCCACGATGCGGTTATACATCAGGAATGCATGCAGGCCAAAGGTGCTGCCGGAGGCCGATTGAAAGACGACTTTGCCCTTGTATTTGGGGTCCGCCAGGTCCATCCAGGAGGTCGGCGGCTCCCAGCCTTTTTCTTTGAAAATACGCGTGTTGTAGCCCAGCCCTGTCATGCCGATATCGATACCGGCGGCCATGCGGTCTTTCATCACGGCGGCGGGGTACAGGTCTTGGAAAACCGGGTCATCGTTCATCTGCTGGCACAGGCCCATGGTGATGGCGCGCGCCATGATGCCGTCATCCAGGAACATCACGTGCATCTGCGGATTGTCTTTGTATGCCTGAGCCTTGGCGAGTATGTCGGTGGATGTGCCCGGTACGACCACAATCTTGACGTCATTGGCTTTCTCGAACGCCGGGAAGACATGCTGCGTGAAAGCGCGTTCCATGTCGCCACCGTTCATCCCGATGTACAGGGTTTTTTGCTGGGCCTGGGCGCCCGTGGCAGACGCGGCCAGCATCAGGGCGCCAGCGATCCACATTCCCAGTTTGGCGCGAGCGCCGTGTTTGTGCTTGCTCATGAGTTCTCCAGCGTGTGCTCACCTGAACATGACGACCCGGCTGCGTGAGCGGCAGGCGCGTATCGCTCGATGCGGAAGGCATCAATGGGTACGGACGTTTCACCGTCCGCCACCAGTTGGGACAAGGCCTCGCCCACGGCCGGCCCGATCTGAAAGCCGGCCCCGGAAAAGCCAAATGCGTGAAACAGGCCGGGCGTGGTGCTGCTAGGTCCAAGAACCGGATTGTGGTCCGGCATGTTGCCTTCCATCCCGGTCCAAAAACGAATGACTTGCGCTCCCCGCAAGGGCGGTAGCAACTCGGCGGCGCGCGCCAGGAGGGTGGGCAGTTCGCGGCGCGAGGGTTTGGCATAACCCTCTGAGTGCAGCGTGCCCCGTCCGCCGCCGATCACGCAGTTGCCTCGCTGGACCTGACGCGCGTAGATGCCGCCTCCCTGTATGCCGAGGCTCACGTTCATGAAGACCGGTAGCGGCTCGGTCACCATCATGAGCGGGTGAATCACCGATTCGGGCACCGGTTCACCAAAGCGCGTTGCAATCTCGTTGCCCCACGCACCCGCGCAGTTCAAGAGATAACGTGCGTATAGCGTGTCGCCACCAGCGGTTCGAATGATGAAACGCTTGCCGTCGAATCGTGTATCCGTCACGTGTTGCTGCTCGCGCACATCCGCGCCTGCGCGCGCCGCCGCTTGTGCGAATGCCGGTGAAACCAGACGGGGATTCGCATGACCGTCATCGGGGCATAACGACCCTCCCGCGAGCCGCGGGTCGAGCCAGTCGAAGCGTCGGCGTAGCTCATCGGCTTCGATGATACGCAGGTCCATGCCCCATTCGCGTGTCCGATCGCGATAGGCGCGCAGTTGGTCCAGGTCTTCTTCGGTGCGGGCGAGCTTCAGGTGGCCGCTGCGCACATATTCGCCATCGGTGCCGATGAGCGAGTGCAGCTGCGCCCACAACTCATGTGCGCGTGCCGTGAGGGGCATTTGTTCGAGCGGGCGCCCCTGGCGGCGCACCCCCCCATAGTTGACGCCGCTTGCGCGCGCACCGCAGGCTCCCATGTCGAGCAAGGTAACCGGCACGCCACGATGCCGCAGGAATAGCGCTGCGCTGGCGCCAACGATGCCGCCGCCGATGATCACGACTTCTGTCTGTGCGATGGAGCTCATGGCTGCGACCTTTGCGCCACGGTGAGATGAATGGGAATCGGCTTGACGGGAGGCTGACCGCGTAATCGGCCCACCGCCTGCGGTGATACTCCGAGCGCTTGCGACAGGACTTCGGCCGCGCCGGCGGCGCACATGCGGCCCTGGCACCGACCCATGCCCACGCGAGTCAACGCTTTAGCGCGATTGAGTTCGCAGGCTTGTCCGGCGCGCGCGACGTCGCGCAGTGTCCCCACTGTGATCTCCTCGCAGCGGCACAGCATCACCTCATCATCGACTTGCCAGTCGCTGGGGAATGGAAAGGCGATCTCCAGTGCATCGCGCACGCGGTTGATCCGTGCCAGTCGTCGCTCCAGTTCAGTCGCACGCGCCCCGTCGTGGGCGAGCCCCGCATCGGCCAGTAGGGCGAGCGCGGCGCGTTCGCCCGCCAGTTCGGCTGCGTCTGCGCCAGCGATACCCGCGCCGTCGCCGGCAAGGTAGATGCCCGGTACGGAGCTGCGGCCCGCCGCGTCTCGACGAGGTAGCCAGTTGCGGTCGCGGTCATTGAACTCGAATTCGCAGCCCAACAGGCCAGCCAGCTGCGTTTCCGCGCGTAACGTCAGGCCGTAGCCGATCGCATCGCACGCGATCTCGTGGTCGCGGCCCCGGGCGTCGCGATAGCGCAAGCCATCGACGCGCGTGTCCCCGGTTACTGCCGTTGGCCGAATCCCGCTGCGCAAGGGCACGCCGTGCGCGCGCAACCATGCCATATAGCCCAGCCCACGTGCCAAAAGCGTTGGGGCTGCGAGCATGCCAGGCAAAGCGGCCAGCCGATCGCTGCTGCGCGAAGTGTCCAACACCGCGGCCACTTTGGCGCCGGCGCGCGCATACTGATAGGCCACCAGATACAGTAGCGGCCCCGTCCCGAGGAGTACGGTACGACTTCCGATGGCGCACCCTTGATACTTCAACGCGACTTGCGCGCCGCCCAGGGTGTACACGCCGGGCGTGAGCCAGCCCCGAAAGGGCAACACGCGGTCAGTGGCGCCCGTCGCCAGAATCAGGTGGCTGTATGGCACATCTCGCGATACACCTTGCTGTATCACATCGAGAACACCATCGTCGCCGTTCCACACGAGGCTGTCCGGCAAGTAATCGACCTGATCGCGGATACCTGCCATCGTGCGATGAATGGCGTCGGCCTTTTGATGCTCCGAGCCATAGAGCTGAGCTTTGCTGCGGGCAAAACCTTCTGGAGGTTGCCGATAGATCTGGCCGCCGGCGCGCGGAGCTTCGTCGATGATCGTGGGGCGTAGTCCTGCGGCGACCAGCGTTTGCGCGGCGCGTACGCCAGCGGGACCCGCGCCGATGATGACGGGTTTGATCGTCATGGCGCCTCCTTTACGATGCTGCCGCCGTGCACGGTGTGCGTGATCACGCGCATGCCATTTTCCACAAAAGTCGAGCAGGCGCGTACACGGCGACCGTCTTCCAATTGCACCCAGCAGTCCTGGCAGGCGCCCATCATGCAGAACCCCGCGCGTGGTGCGCCGCCGAATTCCGAATGGCGCAAGTGCTCGCCTTGCGTAAGCATGGCAGTAAGTAGCGTGTCGCCTTCAAGCGCGGCGACCGCCTGGCCGTCGACCGTGAACGTCAGTGTCGTGCGATGCGTCTCGGCGACGCGTTTGAGTAAAGCCACGATATCGGCCCCGTTTGTTTACTTTTGACCGACCAGCACGCGATCCAAACCGTAGACACGGTCGAGCAGCAGCATGGTGACGGCGGTGAGCGCGATGACCAACGCGGATACCGCTGCCATCATCGGATCTACCGACTCCGTGGCGTACATGTACATGCGCACGGGCAGCGTCACGGTGCTGGGCGCGGTGATGAAGACGGACATGGTCAGCTCATCGAAGCTGTTGATAAATGCCAGTAGCCAACCACCCGATACGCCGGGCAGAATCATCGGCAGCGTGACTTTGAGGAACACCGTTCGACGATTAGCGCCCAAGGATTCGGCGGCATGTTCGATCGAATGGTCCAGCCCCACCAGCGCCCCGATGATCAGGCGCATGACATACGGGGTGATAACCACGACGTGGGCAAGCACCAGCCACGCGAAACTGCCCGTTGTCCCCATCAAGGCAAATAACCTCAGCATCGCCACCCCCAGGACAAGGTGGGGAATCATCAATGGCGAGAGAAACAAGCCGTTCAATGCATCACGCCCGGGAAAGCGATAACGCGTGACGGCGATGGCGGCGGGGATTCCCAGGATCGTCGCGATGCTGGCCGATGAAAACGCGAGCCAGAGGCTGTTGCGAAAGGCCTGCATGAAGTCGGCGTGTTCAAACACGGCCTTGAACCAGCGCAGCGAAAAGGAGGTCGTGGGAATCGACAGCGTTGAGCTCGGCGTGAATGCCACCAGGCACACGATCACCAACGGCGCCAGCACAAAGGCCACTACCAGGAAATTAAACGCGAGGGCGATAGGTCCGTTCTTTTGCATCGCGTTCACCCCAGGCTGCGGCGGTAGGATCGTTCCACCACGCGGTTGTAGGTCATCATGATGATGACGTTTGCGATGAGCAGTAGTACGGCG
Organism: Bordetella sp. 02P26C-1; assembly: GCF_009763255.1. GTDB lineage: Bacteria > Pseudomonadota > Gammaproteobacteria > Burkholderiales > Burkholderiaceae_B > Bordetella_A. The sequence continues at coordinate 97,391 of NZ_WSJB01000039.1, forward strand.
ATCGCGGCGCCCAGCGGCCAGTTCAACTCCGTCAGGAACTCGTCATATACGATGGTGGCCACCATCTTCAGTCGTCGTCCCCCCAATAACGCCGGAATGGCGAAGGAGCTGGCGGACAGGCCGAAAACGATAAGGCTGCCGGAGAGTATTCCGGGCATCGCCTGGGGCAGAATGACACGCCACAGTGTCTGCGCACGCGAGGCGTTAAGCGAGTAGGCCGCTTGTTCAACGGTGGGATCGAGCTTTTGCAAAGAGGTCCACACCGGAATGACCATAAATGGCAGCATCACGTGCACCAGACCAATGATGACGGCCGTGGGCGTGTAGAGCAACGAACCGAATCCCAGGGCGGACGACGCCGCGCCCAGCGGGCCGCTGGGGCCCAACAGCAGGCTCCAGCCAAAGGCCCGTACCACGAGGGAGATCAATAGCGGCGAAAGTACGACCAGCAGAAAAATGGAACGCCAGGGCTTGCGCATGCGCGACAAAATATACGCCTCGGGCGCACCGATAAGCGCGCAGATGAGGGTGGTCAGGCCAGCGATCCAGAACGTGCGCCAGAATATTTCCAGAAAGTAGCCGTCGGTCAGTACCTCGATGTATTGGTCTAAGGTATAGCCGGGCTGAATACCCGTGTTGTAGTCGAACTGTGCGAACGAGAGCAGCAGCGTCAGGCCGAGAGGCGTGAGCACCAGCGTCAAGAACAGCAGTGTCAGCGGCAGCGAGGCAAGCGCGGCCGGCGGCATTCCACCGGGGCGTTGGGAGGACTGCAATGTGGTCATGGTTGCGCCTCATCAGTCAAGATGCGCAATGTGTTGTCAGCCCAGTCCAGGCCCACCATATCGCCCGGTGCATGGGGCGCGCCGCCATCGTTGGGCGTGACCATGAGCAAAGGTCCGACGGGCGTATCCAGTTCGTATTGCCATTGGCTGCCCAGAAAATAACGCGTAGTCACGCGGCCATCGAGTTTGCCCTGTCCTGCAGCGACGGGCAGCAGTTTTTCCGGACGCAGCGATAGACATACCGGGTCTCCGGCGCGAAGGCCAACGTCGTCGGCGGGCACCGTTAACGGCCCCACCTGAATTCGGCTGTCGGAGCCACCCTGTGAGACCGTGGCGGCCAACATGTTGGTCTTTCCCACAAAACGCGATATGAAATGCGTGCGGGGATGCTCGTACATGCGATAGGGCGCATCGATTTGCGTCGCGCGACCGTCTTGCATGACGACCACACGGTCGCTGATCGACAGCGCCTCGGCCTGGTCATGCGTGACCATAATAGTCGTCGTGCCGGTACGACGCTGAATGTTGGAAAGCTCGAACTGCATCTCTTCGCGCAGCTGTGCGTCCAGATTCGATAACGGTTCATCGAGCAGCAGTACCGGCGGACGAATGACCAGAGCGCGGGCGAGCGCCACGCGCTGCCGCTGACCGCCAGAGAGCTCTCGGGGATAACGATCCCCGTATTTATCTAATTTGACGAGCGCGAGCGCTTCACGCGTGCGTTTATCCCGTTCACTACGTTCCACGCGGCGCATGGTCAGTCCGAATGCCACGTTTTCGCTGACCGTCATGTGCGGAAATAACGCATAGCTCTGGAACACGATGCCGAGGCCGCGCGTGTTGGGTTTCGCGTGTGTAATGTCACGACCGTCCAGCGTGATGCGCCCGCTCGTTACCTCGGCGAAACCCGCGATCATTTGCAATGTCGTGGTTTTGCCGCAGCCTGATGGTCCGAGCAAGGAGAGAAATTCACCTTGCTCGACCTCCAGACTCATTTCGGAGACGACGCAAAGATCGCCGTAGAACTTGGAGACTTGCTCCAAACGCAGAAATGCCATATCCGCCTCTTGTCCGCTATCGCGGTGGAAAGATCACTGGCCAATGCCGGTATCCGCAGTAGAACGAGGGCAGTGTAGAAATGCCGCTATAAAAATCTTATTAGTGTTTTTCCGTAGAAAAGAATGTTTTTTTATTTTTTTCCATGTGACAGAATTAGCGTCGTAATAAGCAGCTAATAATTCCATTGAAGGAAAGTGATGGCGAAGGTGGAGAAAGAGGATTCAGCCCAGGGCCTGTTGGCCCGCGCCTTTTCGGTTTTGCGGGTACTCGCTGACGCGAATGGGGAAAGGCTGCGTCTGACGGACATTGCTGCGCGGACAAACCAGGCACCGGCTACGGCTCACCGGGTTTTGCAGGCGCTGATTCAGGAGGACATGGTCGAGCAGCCTGCCCAGGCAAAGACCTATCAGCTCAGCGTGGGGTTTTTTGCCATGGCGGCCAGCGCCGGCAATCGCCACTCGACACTGCGCGACATCTGCCGCCCGGCGCTGTTGCGTTTATCCGGAATGCTTAATGACACCATTTTCTTGTTGGTGCGCCATGGGTTTGATGCGGTGTGCCTGGACCGCATAGATGGGCCTTTTCCCGTTCGCTCTTATACGGGCGATATCGGAGGCAAGGTCCCGCTTGGCCTGGGCCAGGCGGGGCTGATACTGCTTGCACGCCTGCACGAGGCCGAGCGCGAAGAGATCATCCGATTCAATATTCCCCGTCTACGCGACCTGGGATTCATGGATGAAATCACCGTGCGCGTGCGGCTAAAGGAATGTCTGGATCTGGGCTATGCGCTGTCGACCGGGCCGGCACTCTATCCCGGCACAATCGGGCTGGCGGTGCCCGTGACCGATCGCAGCGGCTCGGTCGTTGCAGCGATCAGCCTGGCGGCGCCGTCGGAGCGTGTGAGCCCGGAACGCCTGCCCATGATCGTAGAACTATTGAAGAAAGAAGCGGCGCAGATTGGGTCACAGATCAATCCGTTCGATCCCGCGCTGCGGCGGCCGAATAATTTTTTGGGGCAGGGCGGGCGTAGTGCTTGAGTGTTGGCGCAGGCACGTCGAACGGGCGCCGCGCCAAACGTTCAAACTCCGCTGTGTCGTGGCCGCAGCAAACGCATACCTGGCGCGCATGCGAGCGGATCAATTGACGCAAACGGTGCTGGTTATGGAGTCTGGCCCCTCGGTCCTGTTCCATCATCCACTGATAAAAACGCAGGCCAGGCGGGCAGCTCGGGCGACGTGACCGCATTTCGCTCGCATGGAAATACGCATCGCCGGCCATCAGCAGCCAGCTGTCATCCTGCAGGACGGCAATACCCGCATGGCCGAGCGTATGGCCAGGTAGCGGCAGCATGACGATCTCGGGCGGTAGCCCGTCGAGCTCTCGGACCCGTTCAAATCCAAACCAGGTTTCCCCTCGGGCCGGGGCATAGCCTTTCCAGCGCGCGCGCGAAGACCACTGCTGGGGGCGGAAACGTTGACGGTCCAGCCATGAGCTTTGACGCAGCGCCACATCTTGTTCCGTCTGCATCAAATGCACGGTGGCCGCGGGGAAATCATCGAGCCCGCCAGCATGGTCGAAGTCCAGATGCGTCAGTACGATATGGCGCACATCTTCGGCGCGATACCCGAGTGCCTCGATCTGACGACGCGCGGTCATCGTTTCGCGCCACTCCGGTTTGACCAGGGCCAGGAAAAATCCGCTAAGCCGGTCGCGTGGATGTTGCACGTCCTCCAGCCCCAGTCCGGTATCGATCAATACTAGATCGCCACTATCGAGCTCGATCAACACACAATGACAACAAAGCCTGCCGCGCCAGCGCAGCCACGAGGAACGACCATCCATCAGTCTGCCGCCCGCGGGGCAGGTCGAGATGCAGTTCAAATGAATAATTTTCACGTTTAAATCTCCTCTGCCTCGGCGCGCACGCGGGTGCAGGTCCAGAAACCCCGGCCGCTATCGCGTCGCTGAGTAATGACGCCGCTGATCAGGCAAGCTCCGTTCCCGGCCGGCGCACGCGTTACATCAACCCGGTGGTGTTTCGCTCTAAGACACGCTTGACATGGGTACGCTTCATGCTGCGCCTGCGGTACTGCAACGTTGCACTGTCAGGAGACTCCTATGACCACATCGCGTCCCGACCCGTCCCCGATCACGCCGGCCACGCCGGAGCCCAGCACCAAGTCACAAGTCGATATCGCCGCGGATGTGCAAAAGGGGTTGGGCGATTCCAATAAACACAACGACGACACCCCATCGAAGCCGACGCGATCCAAAGCCACCGAGTTCGACGGATCGCCCAAGCCTGAACCTGGCGATGACAATGTGTTCAAACCCACGGACGACACGCCTTCAGTACTGCCCAAGCGATCCGGTCCAAAGAACGGGGGCTGAATGTGAGCCACGCCACCGCTGCCGAGAATAAGAAATTGCGCTGGGCCGGCGTGTGGCTCGGCTTTGCCATGGGGGGATTTTTTGACGGCATCCTGCTCCATCAAATCTTGCAGTGGCACCATTTGCTCTCCGCCATACAAACGGGTGCGCTGGGGAGCCTGCGCGCGCAAGTAACCATCGATGGATGGTTTCACGCGCTGATGTATGTCATCGCCGCAATCGGATTATGGAATCTCTATCGTTATCGATCGACTAGCGGCAAATGTCCTGACTTTAGCGTGATATGGCCACGATTCTGGATGGGCTTTGGCGTGTGGCACATCATCGATGCGGTGTTCTCGCATTGGATTACGGGCATACATCGCATCAAAATGGACTCCAGCATGCCGCTGGCGTGGGATGTGGCCTGGGTCGTGATATTCGGCATATTGCCGTTGATATGGGGCTGGCGCCGACGCGATGGCGGTTCGGGAACGCCAAGCCGTACCGGTACGAAAGCCGTGCGGGTGATGTCTTTATTCATATTGTTCGCGGGGGCCGTGAATATTTTCCCTCTGCGCGGTAATGATGACACGACCGTCGTGGCGTTGGGTTCACATGCTTCCGTCCCGGAATTTTTCGCGGCGCTTGATACGTCCGACGCGAAAGTGATCTGGACGGCGGGGCAGGGCGAGGTGTGGGTGGTTCAGGGCTTATCCCTGCGTGCCCGCTTGGCGTTGTACCAAGCGGGAGCGGTTTATGTCAGTGGTACGGCCGCGCCAGCTGGTTGCGCGGCCTGGCTGCAATCAGGCCCCCGATTGTCTCGGGTCTGAGTCAGCGTCTTCGATTGGTTTCTCGTAGGCATCGCGATCCGGCCGGGTGCGTTCTCCACCAGCGGGGTATCCGGAGTTGCTGATTTTGTCATCGTTGCTCTGATTGGCTTTCGGCTTTTTCGCGAGCTCCTGCAACTTCGCGCCCAGATGTTCGGTTTGACCTTCAGGTTGGTGCGGACACATAGCGCCTCCTTGGTTGGATTAGGAATCGAATCATTAGGGAAACGTGACATGCAAATGCCGTGCCTGGCACACCGTAGGCATGCCAGTTGCTTCATGACTGTCACCCCAGATCGCGGGGGTGAATCATCCCAACTGGAGATCACGATGGACACACAGCATTCCCGCGCTAGCGAGCATTTGATGGACTGGCTGCGCGACGCGCATGCAATGGAAGAGCAAGCGGAAACCATGTTGAAGAGCATGGCTGCGCGTATCGAAAGCTATCCTGAACTGCATCAGCGTATCCAGCGCCACATCGAAGAAACGCGCGAGCAACAACGTCTGATTCGCAGTTGTATTGAGCGACGTGGGGGCGACACGTCGTTGCTCAAGGACATGGCTGCCAAGGCGATGGCAACGTTCCAAGGTTTCTCGGGGGCGTTCGCCTCGGATGAGGTCGTTAAAGGCAGCATGTTCAGCTTTGCATTTGAAAACCTTGAAATTGCCGCCTATACCCAGTTGCAAGAGGCCGCCACCTATGTGGGCGATCTAGAAACCGCGGAGATCTGCAAACGCATCCTCGTGGAAGAGCGCGCCATGGCGCAATGGATCGAGCACAACAGCGCGGCCCTTGTTCGTCATTTCCTTGCTCGCGCGGACGATCCGAACGCACAAGCCAAACGATAACCCAGCAGTACTGTCAACGCACGCCGTCGGCGCTGGCGCGAGCCAGCCGCGGCTAACCCAAAGGAGAGCTACATGTTCGCTCACAACAAACGCCTGCAATACACCGTGCGCGTCAGCGAGGCCAATCCCGGCCTGGCTAACTTGCTGCTGGAGCAATTCGGCGGCCCGCAAGGCGAACTCGCCGCGGCTTGTCGATATTTCACCCAGGCGATTGCCGAAGAGGATCCCGGTCGCAAAGATATGCTGTTCGATATCTCTACCGAAGAGCTGAGCCACCTGGAAGTCATCGGCACGTTGGTAGCGATGCTCAATAAAGGCGCCAAGGGCGTGTTGGCCGAGGCGACCGAAGCGGAAGCCGATATCTATCGTCGCTTAAATGGCGCGGGCAACGATTCGCACGTCACCCAGGTCCTGTACGGCGGTGGCCCGGCTTTGATTAACTCTGCTGGCCAGCTATGGAATGCGGGCTATATCGATTCTATCGGCGATCCAAGTGCTGACCTGCGTTCGAACATCGCGGCCGAAGCTCGCGCCAAGATTGTCTACGAACGTCTCATCAACGCGACCGACGATCCTGGCGTGAAGGAAGCGCTGGGCTTTCTGATGACGCGCGAGATCGCGCACCAACGATCCTTCGAAAAAGCCCTGTACTCGATGGAGCCCAACTTCCCGCCCGGAAAACTGCCCGGTGACGCGCGTTTCGCCGACGTGTACTTCAACATGTCGCAAGGCGAGGGGGATATGCGCGGACCTTGGAATAGCGACGAAAACTTCAACTATGTTTCCGATCGCGAAGAGCAAGGCGGTATCGACGGAGGCGGTGGCGTTCAAGTGATGTTGAGCGAAGAAGAAAATCTGGCCGTTCAGGCCTTGGCGATGCGCACGGCGTCCGATCCTGACTCGAATCCCACCACCGGAGCCGAGCTGGGCAGTGCGTTGGCGATGAAGGGCGATAAGCCGGTAAAGTAATCCGGTCATCCTCTGAAAAAGGGTACGCGTTTCGTGTGCCCTTTTTTTTGGCTTCGCTGAAGCCGTTTATTTGACCGCGTGCAACATGCCGCGGTCCTAAACGGGTCAAGCCTTAATGGCGGTGCTTATGATGCTTGTGCTTATGTTTTCCGTGTTTGGGCTTGCCACGATGGTCCGCGTATTGATATCCATGTTTATGCCGGCGTCCGTTGTCCCAGTGGCGGCGCTTTTTGTGATCATCATCGTCAGTGAGCACATTGCCCAGCAGGCCACCCGCAGCCGCACCGCCCACGGTATATAGCGGGTCCCCATCAGATAGCAGAGCACCTGCGACACCGCCTACCCCCGCGCCGATGATTGTGTTTTGCGTTTTATCGTCGGCAACAGCCACGCTACCGACGCCCAAGGCGAGCGTGGTGGATAAAAGGACCTGCGCGATACGTGAGTGGATCTTCATGGTGTTCTCCTGTACTGAAAATCGGCCTGTAGAAACAGGGCGATAGCCATTCAGTCTGTCGTCAGGAAAACCTTAACACTCACTCCATGTGTCAGTCGCTCAGGGTGCGCTACGGTGTGTATAACCTGTTTCAGCCGCTTTCGCAGGCGGGAAACTGCGCACTTTCCCGCGATTGAACCCTAGCAAGACTTACGATGTCCTGAATAAAAAATACTTTGTTTTCATGGGCTTAAGTCGTTTATGCTTGCCGTCTGATTGTCATAGAATAGATAATTATTCTCATTTTGGTTTGGGTTGTTAACGATGCTAGTGCCTTTTCTGATCATGCTCCGCGAGGGCATTGAGGCGGCTTTGATTGTGGGCATCGTGGCCAGCTATCTGAAACGTAGCGGATCGTCGTCGATGATGTACGGCGTCACCATCGGTGTGCTGTTGGCTGTGGCCCTTTCCTTTTTCGTAGGTGCCGGCTTGCAGGTTGCCGTGGCGGAGTTTCCGCAAAAAGAGCAGGAACTGTTCGAGGCCGTAGTCGGTCTGATCGCGGTGGCGATGCTGACCTCCATGGTGTTTTGGATGCGCCGAGCCGGGGCGTCGGTAAAGGGTGAGCTGCAGCATTCGGTGGACCACGCACTGGCCGGCGGCAGAGGACGCGCTTGGGCGCTGATTGGCGTGGTCTTTTTAGCCGTCGCCCGCGAGGGGCTGGAGTCCGTGTTCTTCTTGCTCGCTATCTTTCAGCAAAGTGCGGGGTGGCAGGCACCGTTGGGAGCGATCGCCGGACTGTCGTGCGCAATCGCGATCGGTTACGGCATTTATAGCGGTGGGCTGCGTCTAAACCTGCGACGCTTCTTTCGCTTGACCGGTGTATTCATCCTGTTTGTTTCCGCGGGTCTCATGGCCGGCGCGCTGCGCAAGTTTCATGAGGCAGGCGTTTGGAATCATCTTCAAACGGTCGTGTTCGATATTGACCACATCCTGCCTCTGGACAGCCCATTGGGCACCGTCCTGTCCGGACTGTTTGGTTATCAGTCCGCGCCTGTGATGGGCGAGGTACTGGTCTATGTAGTCTTCCTCGTGGTGAGTCTTTATCTATTCCTGCGCCATCGTGCTCCTAGACTTGCACCGGCGCGTGCCTCGGCTTGACCCTCTTAATACTGATTCACCATGTCATCATCAAAGCAGAATAAGCGATCGCCTTTAAAAGTCCTGGCTGTCGCGGCATCCGGGTTGTTGGCGCTGGCGGGCATGGCTTCGTTTTGGTGGGCATCGACCTTGCCTCGCGCGCAGACGGGCGACGAGTCCCACGCAGTACGCGTGACCATACGAGACAACGTGTGCGATCCCAATGACATCACCGTGCCCGCCGGACGGACGATCTTCGTCATCACCAATGCATCCTCGCGTGCGCTGGAATGGGAGATTCTCGACGGCGTGATGGTGGTGGAGGAACGCGAGAACATTGCGCCCGGCATATCGCAAACCCTGCGGGTCAAACTATCGCCGGGGCAGTTTCAGATCACTTGCGGGTTATTGAGCAACCCGCGCGGCACGCTGACTGTAACGCCGTCGGCGGCCTCCGATGCGGAAGCGGCCAAGCCCTCGCTGGTGGCCTATGTGGGACCGTTGGCGGAGTATCGCGTCACACTGCTCACGCAAGCGGCGGCCTTGCAGAAGGCCTTGCAGGCAGCGGCGGTGGCGGTGCAGGCGGGCGATCGCGATCAGGCCAGACAGGCCTATATCCGGGCGCATCAAGCGTATGCGCGCATGGAGCCCGTAGCCGATCTGTTTGCCGATCTGGATGCGCGCTTGAACGTTCGGTCGGAATACCTGCAGCAGCGCGAGAACGACGCGGCCTTTGTTGGCCTGTACCGCTTGCAGCACACGTTATATGGAAACGACGCGTTCGATCAGGCACGTCCGGTCATAGAGGCCTTGCAAGTCGACGCCGGCGCATTACGCGAACGGCTGCGCACGCTGTCCATCGAGCCGGCCAAAATGGCCTCGGGCGCAGCGCGCGTGATGCAGCGCATGGGTGATCGTTTTACGCAGGACGCCAAGTCGCTTCCCCCCGAACTACACGCCGACATCATGCTAGCCCAAGGGGAGGGCGCTGAGCGTATCGCGCAGTTGCTCGCGCCGCTCGTCGGCAAGTCAGACCCCGCGCTGCAACAGCAGATCGATCAGCGGTTTGCGGCGTGGCACGCGTGTCTGGACGCCTATCGGCAAGAGCCCGATGAGGCATCCGCCGCACGACTGTCACAGGCCGTGCAGTCGGTCGAAGAAACCCTGGCGCAGATCAACGACAAGCTGGGGCTGGAGTAGTTTTCTCTACAGGTGTAAAGATGTCCCTCAAGCATACGTTCCATCGCAACGCTTTATCGTCGGTGTCGCGACGCCGGTGGCTCACCGCCGCGGCAAATGTCGCGGGCATGGCGGTGTTGCCCCTGCCGGCGATCGCCTCAACGAACGACGGTCAAGTCACTGATGCGCCGGCTAGCACGCATGGCGATGACCGCATCAGTTGCTGGGGAGAACATCAGGCGGGCATCGTTACGCCCCGGCCCGCGGCGGGCTTGGTCGCGTCATTCGATATTATCGCCACCGATCGTAAAGAACTCGAAAGACTGATGCGCGGACTATCCGCGCGAATCGCCTTTCTCACCCAAGGCGGCGAGGTCCCAAAGCTGGACCCGCGCTTGCCGCCCGCAGACTCCGGCATCCTGGGGCCCCTCGTGCAGCCGGATGCACTGACCATCACCGTGTCGGTAGGCGCCTCTTTATTCGACGATCGCTATGGTCTGGCGTCGCGCAAACCGCGATATCTGAAGCAGATGAGCGCGCATCCCAATGACGCGCTCGATGCCGCGCTCTGCCACGGCGATCTGTCTATCCAGTTCTGCGCGAATACGCCAGACACCAATATCCATGCGCTGCGCGACATCATCAAGCAGTTTCCCGATCTACTGGTGCTGCTGTGGAAACAAGAGGGCAGTGTTCCGCCCGTGGCGAAAAAGCCCGGCGTGCCACTGGAGAGCGCCAGAAATTTCCTGGGTTTTCGCGATGGCTCGGCGAACCCCGATGCCCACGATCAGGACGCGATGCGACGGCTCGTATGGGTGGGGCCGGACGACAACGAAGAACCCGCATGGACCTATGGCGGCACCTACCAAGTCGTGCGCATCATCCGTAATTTCGTCGAGCGCTGGGACCGCACGCCGCTGCAGGAACAACAGTCCATCATCGGCCGCAATCGCGATACCGGCGCGCCGCTCGATGGCGGGCCGACCGAGCACGATGTGCCTGACTACAGCCGCGATCCCGAAGGCAAACTCACGCCGCTAGATGCGCATATCCGGCTGGCGAATCCCCGCACCGCCGCGACCGAGCAGAACCTGATTCTGCGCCGGCCGTTTAACTATTCCAATGGCGTGACAAAGTCCGGGCAGCTAGAGATGGGCCTGTTGTTCATCTGCTATCAGGCGAACCTGGAAAAAGGCTTCATCACCGTGCAAAAGCGCCTCGATGGTGAACCGCTAGAGGAATACATCAAGCCCATCGGCGGCGGTTTTTTCTATACCTTGCCAGGCATGCGCAATAAAGAAGACTGGCTGGGACGCGCGTTGCTGGCCGCCGCCTGAGTCCGCCTGAGTCATTAACCGTATAAGGAGATCCCGTGAACATTACTCGTCATCGATGGCTAGCTGCTGCCCTATCGTTGGGCGCGTGGACGCTGCAAGCGCATGCCGCCGTATCGCCGCTCGAACTCGTAGGTCCGGTTGCCGAGTACAAGCTTTATGTCAACGAGAACATAGACCAGTTCGTTACCGACACGCGCAAATTTACCGACGCCGTGAAAGCGGGGGATATTGAGCAGGCACGCGCCTTGTTCGCGCCCACGCGGATGAGTTATGAGCGCATCGAGCCGGTCGCGGAGCTTTTTAGCGATCTGGATGCCTCCATCGACTCGCGCGCGGACGATCACGAAAAGGCCGAAAAAGACCCCGGTTTCGGCGGCTTCCATCGCATCGAGTATGCGCTATGGGAAGAAAAGAGCACCGACAATGTCAATGCCGTGGCCGATACATTGATGGCCGACGTTTTGGAGTTGCAAAAGCGTTTGGCCAACTTGACCTTTCCGCCCGAGAAAGTCGTGGGCGGCGCCGCCGTGTTGATGGAAGAAGTCGCCGCGACCAAGATATCTGGGGAAGAAGACCGCTACAGTCATACCGACCTGTGGGATTTCCAGGCTAATTTCGAGGGCGGCTATCGGATTTTTGAGTTTTTGCGTCCGCTGGTGCAGCGCGAGAATCCCGCTTTTGTGGAAAAGACCGACGCGAATTTCAAGACCGTCTTTGACACGCTCGCGAAGTACAAAACCGCCAATGGCGGCTTCGAATCGTATGAAAAACTCAGCGACCGCGACCGCAAGGTCTTGGCGGGACGGGTGAATACGCTGGCCGAAGACCTGTCGCAGATGCGCGGGATGTTGGGGTTGGATTAAATCGCTGGGTCTTGGCAGAGCGGACTCGCGCGGCGGGGGCGGCGCTGACGCTCGTCGGGCGTTTGAGTTTCGCCGCCGGAAATACCCCGGGTTTATGAATAACTCGCTATTGCGGGTTAACATGGCGCTTGCTCCGGGGTGCACGCCAGTGCTGAGATTCAGACCCGCGAACTTGACCCGGTTCACACCGGCGTAAGAAGAGCAATGACTGGACCAGGTCGCGCCTCGCGCGACCGGGCGCAGGCGGGCTTCGGGGCTTTGTATAGGACACTCGAGAGCCCATGAATCCCATCGCATCGCCAGAGGCGGATCTGCTCGCCTTTATTGCCCAAGACGGTTGTACTGACGATCAGTTCGATCAACTGGCGCTTCGCCTGTTTGCCTATCAATACCAGGCGAATGTGCCGTTCAAACGCTTTTGCCAGCATCGCGGCGTCACCCTGCGCAGTGTGCGATCGTGGCGTGATATACCCGCCGTACCCATTGATGCGTTCAAGGCGATGGAGCTGAGATGTGAGCCGCCCAAGGACACCGAGCGGGTTTTCATGACCAGCGGCACGACCCGCGCGGATGCGCGGGGAAGACATTTCCACCCACGCTTGGATGTTTACGATCTGTCGATGACGCGCAATTTTGCTCGCCGCTTCATGCGCGGCGTCGAGCGTATGCCGATGGGAATTCTGTTCCCCGACGAAACCGTGATGCCGAACTCCTCGCTGGCGCATTATCTGGCGTTGGCGAAATCGGTGTTTGGCACACCGGACAGCGAGTACTTTATGTCCGCTGACGGTATCGCGCTTGACGCGCTGTGGCGGCGTCTGGAGCAGGCCGAGGCCAGCGGCCAGCCGTATGCGCTGCTGGGTGCGAGCTACAGCCTCGTTCATGTGATGGATGCGCTGCGCGAGACCGGCCGCGTCTTTCGCCTGCCGCCGGGCAGTCGCATCCTCGATACCGGCGGCTATAAACGCCAGTCGCGCGAGTTGCCGCTAGACACCTTTTATGCCGAACTGACCGAGTTGTTCGGCGTGCCGGGCGAGCTTTGCATCAACATGTATGGGATGACGGAGCTGAGCACACAGTTCTACGATGATGGCAACGCCGTGGTCCCCTCGGTGAAATCGGGACCGCACTGGATACGTTCGCGGCTCGTTGACCCGGCAACGGGTTTTACCGTGCCTGACGGTGAACGCGGCATACTGGTGCATTGCGATCTGGCCAATTTCAACTCGGTCACGACGATATTGACCGAGGACGTGGGTGAGCCCGCGGAGGGCGGCTTTTTGCTGCTGGGCCGGGCGGCTGGCGCGCAAGCCAAAGGCTGCTCGCTGGCTGTCGAAGAATTCATCCATTCCAGCGTGGCATGACGATGGTGCGGATCGAAGCCGGTTATCTGCCCGGGCTGACAGCCGATGAGGTCAGCTGGCACAGCTTGCACTTTGGTTCAGGCGCTCGGCAGCTGGAGGTCGCCGTGCCGGTGTTGACGGCCGCGCAGATGCAGGCGTTGGCATTGCGGGTAAAACAAGCGAGCGCGCGTCATCTGCGCACGATGTCCGTATCGGAGATCATCGCCATTATCGACCGCGCGATCGCCCGTCTGCTCGATCGCGATGACCCGTATCGTCGGCAGGCCGACGCTTGGTTGCCGGTGGTCAGCGGCTTCGATGCCGAGATGGTCAGAGTCGGACTGACAGGGTTTTTTAAAACCTTTCGCGCGCCGCAGCTACATCGATTCGTCGCCGAAGACTTTACGAATCCCAAAGTCCTGGATGCTTTTCAACCCGCGCCCAAGGGCGGGGCGGTACGCGCCTATGGCCCGGCTCTGCTGGCGCATAGCTGGGCGGGAAATGTCCCCGCACTGGCATTGTGGAGCTTTGTTTGCGGCCTGCTGGTCAAAGCCGGCAATATTGGCAAGCTGCCTAGCGCCGAGCCGCTGTTCGCCGGTTGGTTCGCGCGCCTGCTGGCCGAGGTGCATCCTCCTTGGGCAGAGTGTTTCGCTGTCGTGTGGTGGCGGGGGGCGGGTGACGGCAGCGCGGACGCGTTGTATGCCCAGGCTGATACCGTCGTGGCTTATGGTGGCAATGAGGCACTGCAAGCGATTCAACGGCGCCTGCCGGTGACGACGCGTTTCCTGCCGCATGGTCATAAGCTGGGATTTGGCGTGGTCAGTGCGTCGGCGCTGGACGCGTTGAAAGCGCCCGCGCTGGCCAGGCGTGCCGCCTGGGACGTGATGCGTTACGACCAGCAGGGCTGCTATTCACCGCAGGTCTTCTATGTGCAGCGCGGTGGGCAGGTCTCGCCGCGCGCGTTCGCAGACTATATCGCGGCGGAACTTGCCAATCTGCAGCAGCGCTATCCAAGGCGCGCGCTGGATCTGAACGAATCTTCCGCCGTGGCGAAATGGCGTCAGTCGATCGAATGGCGGATTCCTTTGGACAGTGGCCCGCAGAGCGCGGACTGTTTGATCGGTGAACCCGGAGCGCCGTGGAGTGTGGCGTATGTGGATGGAGAACTTGCGCTGGCGCCCACCGGGTTGCAGCGTAGCATCGTCATCGCTGTTATAGATAGCTTGGACGATATCGCATCACGGCTGGCGGGCCGCGAGGTCTACCTGCAGACCGCGGGCGTGGCCGCAAGTCCGGCAGAGCTGTATCGGCTTGCGGAACAACTTGGCGCCGCCGGCGTGACGCGGATCAGCGCCATTGGATCGATGAGTGTGCCCGAAGCCGGCTGGCATCACGATGGCCGTTTCAATCTGTTGGATCTGGTACGCATGACCGAAATCGAGCAGTCGGCCGAAGCTGCGGCGGATCCGTTCGCGGAGTATGAGCCATGAGCGCGGCCACTCCGTTTATCGATATCCATCGCGTGGTGTATGGCTATGCCCGCGACCACCGCATCGTCGATGACGTGAGCTGGTCATTGCAGCAGGGCGGCTTTCACTGTCTGGTCGGTCGCAGCGGCTGCGGCAAGACCACCTTGCTCAAGCTGGTTGCCGGGTTGCTGACGCCGCAACAAGGTCATATTCGTCGACAGGACGGTCGCTCGGTGGTCCCCGGCCCGCAACTCGGCTATATGTTCCAGGCGCCCACCTTGCTGGACTGGCAGCGCGTACTGGATAACGTGCTGCTGCCCGTTTCGTTGCAGCGACGCCCAAGCCAGGCGGATTTCGCCCGTGCGCGCGAATTGCTGGCGATGCTGGGGCTCGCGAGTTATGAGCAACGTTATCCGCGCGAACTGTCGGGCGGCCAGCAAAGCCGCGTGGCACTGGCGCGGGCGCTGGTACTGCAGCCCGAGCTGCTGCTATTGGACGAGCCATTCGCCGCGCTCGATGCGATCACCCGTTATGAGCTGCAGGACGATTTGCTGCGTATGTGCCGCAAGCAGCGTACGACGGTGCTATTCGTCACGCATGACATTGGCGAGGCGGTGTACCTCGCCGATCGTGTGGGCGTGATGCACGCGGGTCGCCTGCTTGCCGATATCGCGGTATCGCTGCCTGTGCCGCGCACGCAGGCCTTGCGGCATGGCGTGGCATTCAACGGGATCTGCGCCGGGATCTACGACACGATGATGAGGGCAGGGCAATGAAACAAGTGCTGAGGAACCGCACGCTTTCTATTGTGTTGTTGATTGTGCTGTTGGCTGGATGGGAATTCGCGGTGCGTCAAAGCGGTATTTCCGCCTTGGTCTTGCCGGCGCCGACCGCCGTGGCCACCACGTTATGGTCCACGCTTAGTAGCGGCTATCTCTGGCCGCATATCTCGGCCACGCTTGTTGAAATGTTGTTTGGGCTGGCAGCGGGCGGTGCGCTGGGAATGGCCATGGGCATCGCGCTGGCCGAGTCGGCGCTGCTCGACCGTGTGCTAAAGCCCTATGTGATTGTGAGTCAGGTCGTGCCCAAACTGGCGCTGGCGCCGCTTTTTGTATTGTGGTTCGGCTTTGGTATCTTGCCCACTGTGATCATGACAGCGTTGATCTGCTTTTTCCCTTTGATGGAAAACACGCTGACGAGCTTGCAGCAAGTCGATCCGCATCGCGTGCAACTGTTTCGCTTGCTGGGCGCGACGCGGATGCAGACGCTATTGCGATTGAAGCTGCCTGCCGGGCTGCCCGGCATTCTGGCCGGATGGCGCGTGGCGTTGGTCCTCGCACTGGTGGGCGCGGTAGTGGGCGAATTCATCAGCGCCAGTCGTGGTCTGGGCGCGGTCATTATTGCCGCGCAAGGCATGATGGATACGCCGCTCATGTTCGCCGCGCTTGTTGCCATCGCGGTGATCGGCCTGCTCAGCTATTACGCCATTCTGCTAATCGAACGTCAGTTGTTAAAGCCCTACGGCTATCAATCATGATTGACTCAAGGATATCCACCATGCCTTTCTCTCCGTCGCGCCGTGCGCTGCTCGCGGCTTTCGCAGGGTTGGCCACGCTGCCCTACGCCCGGGCCGCGCGTGCGCAAACACCCGCGCAGGGCAAGATCACCGTGGCCGGCTGGAGCAAGCCGATTTCGGAAATCACCAACTTGCTGGTCGAGCCGGACAAAGGTTTCTTTAAGGAGCAGGGCCTGGAGCTCGTTTACCTGCCCGGCGCGGGCGGGGGCGACGCCATACGCAATTTGCTTAGCGGCCAGGCCGATGTGGCCTTCACCGATCCGGGGTCGTTTTTTATGGCGTTGGACAAGGGTGAGCCGCTGCGCGCGATCTATGACATCTACCCGCAGAACGTCTTCAATGTCGTGTCGTTGAAGTCAAAAAACATCACTCGCCCCGAGGACCTGCGCGGCAAGCGCATTGGCGTCTATAGTTTGTCCAGCGGCACGCGCCAGAATCTGCTTGTGCTGTTGCATCGCGCGGGCCTGACGGAATCGGATGTCGAGATCGTGGTCACCGGCGTGCTGAATTTCGCGCCGCTCATACAAGGACAAGTGGACGCGCTAGCCGCCACGGACACCGGTTTGCTGGTGGGCCGTCGTCGCGGCCTGGGCGAGGTGAACGTCATCGAGGTGCGCGATCATCTGAATATTTCCAGCGATATGTTCGTCGTGCGGGAATCCACCTATCAGCAACAACAACCCTTGTTGCGTGCGTTTCTGAAAGCCTATCGCGATAGCGCGGTCTGGATGATGGCGAATCCGGACGAGGCCGCCACGCTTGCCATGAAACGCGCCATCGACGGCACGGATCGTGACATGAACGCTGCCGTCATCCAACTGCGTAATGCCGCCGCGCAGGCGATTCCCGGGCCTGATGGTGCGCGACGTCCTTTGGGCGCATTCGATATGGCCGCTTGGCAGCAAGCCGCCAATGTCTATCACCAGTTGGGCCTGATACAGCGGCCTATCGATGTGTCTCGCGTGCTGGATATGCGATTGCTGCCGGAGGCTATCAATGAATGACACCCGTAAATTCGTTGGCAAGGTCGTCTTGGTCACCGGCGCCAGTCGTGGCATAGGCGCGGAAATCGCCCGAAGTTTCGCGGCCGAGGGCGCGACCGTCGTCGTCAACTACCTCAGCAATTCGGCCGCGGCCGAGGCGGTGGTGGCTCAATGTCAGGCCGCCGGCGGCGATGCTTGGTGCCTGCAGGCGGACGTCACATCGCCAGAGGCCGTGCAAGCCATGGTGAGCGCGATCGAGGACGAGGCAGGGCGCTTGGACATCGTCGTCAATAACGCCGTAAGACAATACCGTTTCGATCCACGTCGGCGCGCGACCTTCGATATGCTGAAGTGGGCCGACTACCAATCTCAGTACGATGGCTCTGTCGGCGCGGTCTTCAATGTCTGCCAGGCCGTGCTGCCGCATTTCCGCCGGCGAGCGCAAGGTTGCATCATCAATATAGCCACCAATCTTGTCGAAAACCCTGTGGTGCCTTACCACGACTACACCACGGCGAAAGCCGCTCTGGTTGGCTTCAGCCGTAACCTCGCCACGGAGCTCGGGCCGCTAGGCATACGCGTTAACTGCGTGGCTCCAGGATTGGTCTATCCTACGGATGCGAGTCGCGATACGCAGGAATCGTTTCGCGATGCCCTCATCGCCGCGACGCCATTGCGACGCATTGCCAGGCCGCAAGACATCGCCGGGCCTGTCATGTTTCTTGCGTCGGACTGGAGTGGATTTATGACAGGCCAGGTGCTGTTCGTGGATGGGGGATTGGTGATGCGGTGACGCATTGGGCGGACGCCGCAGTGGCGGTCGACGGCTCGTTCCGGCCGCGAGAGCGTGGAGCGGTGTACTTATATTAAAGACATATTGAATGGATCTTGTCGCGCTTGAGTTTTTCTATGTGGTCGCCCAGGCTGGCAGCGTGTCGCGCGCCGCGTCCGATCTCGGGGTGGAGCAGTCGACGCTGACGCGGCATATCACGCGTCTGGAGCACAGCGTTGGCATGCGCCTGTTTCACCGATCCGGGCGGGGAATGGTGCTGACAGAAAAAGGCCAAGCCATGTTTCGCGCGGCCGAAGAGGTCGTGGGCGCGTTATCCCGTGCGCGCCGCACCGCCGCAGAGCTCGCGGCCTGCGGGCCGGCAAAGATCACGATTGCTTCGCAGCCTACGATCGCTAACGCCACGTTTGGCGCGATCGCTCATGCCCTGAAGCACGAGTTTCCCAAATCGAAGCTCCGATTCGTCGAGGGCCTGGGGTCTCACATCATCGATATGCTGCAGGATGGCGACGTGGACGTGGCGTTGCTCTATCAACCCACGCAATCCAAGCTTCTGGATTATGAAGAATTACTGCGCGAGGATTTGTACTGCATCTGTCCCGCGTCGAGCAGTGTTCCGCGTCGAGCCTTAAGTGGCGCTGACTTGCTGAGTCTGCCGATGGTGCTGCCCAGTACCGTGCATGGGCTGAAGACCTGGCTGGAAGCGCTGGCTCAGGAGATCGGCATAGCACCGAACATTGCCATCGAATGTGATGGCTCCACGCATTTGATGAGCCGTCTCGTGCAGCAGAACCATGGCTATACGATTCTGCCGATGGCGGCCGTGAAGAACGAACTCGCCGCGGGGACGATCAAGGCCGTCAAGATCGATCATCCCCGCGCCACGCGCACGGTGGTCCTGGCGACCCCGCGCGGTCGTGCTCAAGTCGATAGCTATTGGAAAGTCGCGCATCTCATCAAGCAGACCGTCGCGCAATTGGTGCAGTCGGGCCAGTGGCCCAACGTGCAGCCTACACCGGGATCCGCTTGTCCGGTGTGATTTGAGCGGGGTCGGTGACCAACTCGATCAGCGCCACGCCACCGGCGTCGCGGGCGCGCTGCAACGCGGCGGGGAAATCGGCTTCGTTTTCCACTCGTTCGCCATGTGCGCCCAATGACCGCGCCAGGGCGACATAGTCAGAACCATGAATCCGGGTGCCCGACACCCGGCCCGGGTAGTCGCGTTCCTGATGCATGCGAATGGTGCCGTACATTCCGTTGTTGACTACCAGAATGATGAGCGACGCGCCGAATTCGATGGCGGTGGCGATTTCTTGCGGGTACATCATAAAGCAGCCATCGCCGGCCACGCATACTACTTGACGTTGTCCCTTGTAGCGCAGCGCCGCGGCAACGGCGGCCGGTAGTCCATATCCCATCGCGCCGCAGGTCGTTGCCAGCTCGGTGCGCGGCTGACGATAACGATAGTAGCGATGCAGCCATACCGCATAGTTGCCCGCGCCATTGGTCATGATCGTATCGTCAGGCAGCGCATCGTTCAGATGCAGAATCACCTTTGCCAGGTCTACGCCGTTTGGACGCACCTCGGTCTGGCGACGAGACGTAAAGGTGACAAAAGCCTCGCGCGCCTTCGCGGTCCGTTGCGCCCAAACCGGTGCGCCCGGCGCGGGTAGGGCAGTCAGCGCGCGCAGCGCCGCCTCGGCGGTGACGGGGGCGGCAATATCCGGCCGATACACACGTCCCAACTCTTCCGCGGATGCATGCAGATGAATCAGCTTCTGGGCGGGCGTAGGCAACTCCAGCAACGTGAAGCCGTCGGTGGGCACATCGCCCAGGCGCGTGCCGATTGCAAGGATCAGATCCGATTCTTGCACTAGCGCCCGCAACGCCGGACTCATGCCCAGGCTCATATGGCCCACGTATTGCGGGTCTTCATTATCGAGCAGGTCTTGACGGCGGAACGCGCTGGCCACCGGTAAATTCCAGCTCGACGCAAACGCGCGCAAATCCGCGCACGCGGCGGCTGACCAGTTGCTGCCGCCCACGATCAACAAAGGACGTTCGGCCGCGCTAAGCGCGTCGCCAATCTGGTCGCGCGTGGATGCCGCCAGCTCCGGCAGCTGTAGCGTCATCGGCGCGCAATCGGGCGTCGCGATGACTTCCGTCAGCATGTCCTCCGGCAACGACACGACCACCGGTCCGGGACGCCCGGACACCGCGACGTTGAAGGCGCGCGCCAGCAATTCGGGCACGCGATCCGCTTCATTGATCTCGATCACGAGTTTTGCGATGCTGCCAAAAAACTGCTGATAGTCCACTTCCTGAAACGCATCGCGGCCGCGATCGTGACGGGCGATCTGCCCAACGAACAGAATCATCGGCGTCGAATCTTGTTGCGCGATATGCAGGCCGATGCTGGCATGCGTGGCGCCCGGGCCGCGGGTGACCATGCAGATACCTGGCTTGCCAGTCAGCTTGCCGTCCGCTTCGGCCATATTGGCCGCGGCGCCTTCGTGTTTGGTGACGATCAGTTCGATCTGGTCTTCAACATCCTTTAGGGCGTCGAGAACTTCCAGATAGCTTTCACCGGGAACACAGAAGACGCGCTCAACACCGTGAGCGACAAGGGAGGAGACCAGGGCGCGGCCGGCGGTTCGTTGCGATGGAGAACTCATATTAGCGAGATAAGGGTGACTGTGGGAGCCAGAGACACGTCGTGAAAGACGTGGCCCGGACGATGGACCGCAGGTTATCTCGCTTGCGCATGCGTGGCGCTGGGATTCTTGCATAGCTGCTCTGGGAATTTCGCATAACACGGGCGCTTGGTCCGATACATGCATGTGTGCGTAGCGTGAGGCACCCACAGAACATCATCCGTTGTCGTAAGATGAAGCGGGCTTATCGGGCTTTGTCGACGCCATCGTCGATGAGCAGGCCCGTGTGGGAACCTGACAATATCTAAAACTGAGGAGCAATGCATGTCGCGTGCAACCGACCATCCCCGTCGTTTCTTCTGCAAGGCAGGCCTCGCCGCCGTATTAGTGGCCACGACCGCGCTGCCGCTGACCGCGAACGCGGCCGAATGGCCAGATCGACCGATTACCTACACTGTTCCGTTCGCGCCGGGCGGGGCGACGGATATCATCGGCCGCATCTACAGCGTGGGCGCCGCTAAATATCTGGGTCAGCCCATCGTGGTCGAGAATATCGGCGGCACTGGCGGCAGCCTGGGTACGGCGAAAGTCGCGCGCGCCAAGCCCGATGGTTACAACATCGTCGGTGGCACCATCAGCTCGCACGCCATCAACGTGAGTATTTACCCCGATATCGGCTATGACCCGATCAAGTCCTTCAAGCCCATCATCCTGACTGGCAGCCTTCCGAACGTGTTGGTGGTGCGCGCCGACAGCCCTTATCAAACCGTGCAGGACTTGATCGAAGCCAGTAAAAAGCCAGGTGCGCAGTTCAACTTCGGCTCGGCCGGCGTAGGTAGTTCCCAGCATCTGACAGGGGAATTGTTTATGAGCCGGACCGGCGCCAAGATGCTGCATATCCCCTACAAAGGCAGCAGTCCATCGCTGCAGGCCCTGATGAGTGGCGAAATCGACCTGCTCTTTGACAACATCACATCGGCCGTCCCGCTGATTCAGGCAGGTCGCTTGCGTGCGCTGGGCGTGACGTCGGCGAAGCCTTCGCCGGTTTTACCCGGCGTCGCGCCGTTGGCCGAGCAAGGCTTGCCCGGTTTTGAAGTGGTTTCCTGGCAGGCGACGTTCGCGCCGGCCGATACGCCCGACGAGATCGTGCAAAAGCTGCACGCAGCCATGAGCCGTACCCTGGAACAACCCGAGGTCCGCAAGCAACTGCAGGATCTCGGCCTCGATGTCTCGGGAGCAGGTCCCGAGGCGCTGGCGCAGTTTCAGAAAGCCGAGGTCGAGAAGTGGGCCGATGTGGCTAAGAAGGCCAACATCAAACTGTGAAGCTACCTGGCCGGTCGACGCTGCTGCGTCAACCGGCCTACCGCATAGACGATCCAGACCCTGTATGGCGCGCCAGCACGAGCGATGGATTCCGCTCGCGGCGCAGGCTCTATGTTGGGCAGCGGTGGCGCGTGCCCGATCAGGTCCCAATACGCAGCGGCGCCACCAGCTTGCGTAACGCTGCGACGGCTGACAGTGCAGTAATACGGCCTGTCTTCGGATTCTCGCTGGGCACGTTTTGAATTTCCATGCTGAACTTGGCGTCTTCCGAGTCGACTTCGATGCGATGAATATTGCGTGAAACCGTCGGATCGGCCCATATTTCCAGAATGGTACGGTCCGGCCCCACACCCGCCAGCGACAAGGACACCGCGACATTCAAGTTCGCGGGAAAACCCGTTGCGGCTTCGCGCGCGGTACCAGAGTAAATACGCGTGGGCTCCTTGATCGCGTCCAGGTCAATGTTGTTTTGCACGACATAGGGCGCGCCGGCAAAGCCGAGGGGAGGCTTGCGGCTGACCATGCGCACCTCGTTGATCGTGCCCTCGGCGGCCGCTGTTACCGCGTCCAGCCCAATCAGCGCCCCAGTGGCCACGATGATCTGCCCGCCATGCTCGCGCGCGATATCGACCAGCTGTTGATTGAGCAGTAGCGCGCCGGAACTCAGAACCAGCAGTTTTTTGCCGGCCTTCAGCACCGGCTCCGCGATACGAGGCAATAGCGCGGCCGGTGCGCACTCGACGACGATGTCGCAGTGCTCGGCCAGATGATCGATGTCGGTATAGACGGGGGCCTGTTTAAAGGTATAGGCATCGCGCGCCTTTTGCACATCGCGTACGCCCAGCGCCGCCACCCGCAGGCCCGGTATGCCAGCGTCGATCTTCTTGGCGATCGTTTTACCAATGGAACCAAAGCCGGCGATGCCGACGCGTAAGGTGGGGGAGGGAGTGCCCATGAGAATTCCTTATGATGTCCTGAGGAAAGTATAGGCGCGAACGGCACTCTGGGAAGTATTCTCGGGTATAGCCGCGGTCGCAGTGCCGAGTATCACGTGGACCTTGTTGGCGTGTCACGCCGGCGGATGACGGTTCGCCACGGCCGGCCAGCCTCTGCCTAGGGAAAATGCCATGCCAAATGCGCGCCCAGCATGGCACTATGCAGTGTTCAAAATTTGGATGGCCGATTGATGAAGCTCTATCGCGATATGGATTCAGCCGAGCTGGATGCTCAATACAACGCTCGCGCCACGGTACCGGAATCGCTATTCCTGTCCATCATGCAGGAATACGCCGAACAAAGCCGTCGTGCCCGGGAAACGCTATCGTGCACACCCGACCTTGCCTATGGCTCGCATCCCGACGAAACCTTGGACGTATTCCGCCCCGGTCCCTCCGCATCGGCCCCGCGTGCGCCGGTGTTCGTGTATATCCACGGCGGCTACTGGCGTGCGCTGTCGAAGAACGAATCCAGCAGCATGGCGCCCGCCTATACGTCGGCCGGCGCAGTGTATGTGGCGGTGAACTACGCGTTGGCGCCAGCCGTGACACTCGATACGATCGTCGACCAATGCCGTCGCGCTGTGGCTTGGGTGTATCGCAATATCGAACAGTATGGTGGGGACCCCGATCGTATTTACATCGGTGGCAGTTCGGCCGGTGGGCATCTTTGCGGAATGCTGCTCGCCAGCGGCTGGCATACGCCGTTGGGCATGCCGCTGAATGCGGTCAAAGGCGCGCTGCTGCTCTCCGGCCTGTACGACCTCGCGCCGATTCCGCACACGCATATCAACGCATGGATGAAGCTCTCAGCCGAAGACGCCGCGCGCAACAGCCCGGTGAACTATGAGCCCGCCGCCGGCTGCCCTATCGTCGTTTCCTATGGCGATAACGAAACCGATGAGTTCAAGCGGCAAAGTAGGGACTATCTGCAGCAATGGCAGGCACGTGGCTACCCCGGCGACTATGTACGCGTGCCGGGGTTAAACCATTTCGATTTGGTATTGGAATGCGGCAAGCCCGACAGTCCGTTAGCCCGCGCAATGCTCGAGATGATGGGGCTGACTCGCGATTGAGCCAGCCCTGTATGTGGCGGTTAGCCGCCGCCTAGCACCTGATGTGGCAGCCACGTGGCGATTTCCGGCACAAGCATGATGGCCACCAGGACGAACACGACGACGCCCAGGAACGGCCATACGGATCGCACCGCCTCTCCAAACGGGATCTTGGCGATGCCGCTCGTGATGAACAACAATATGGCCACCGGCGGCGTCAGGCCGCCTATTTGCGTGATCATCACCATCAGGATGCCCAGTTGCAACGGATCGATGTGAAATGCCGTGCCGACATACACAATTGTCGGCACCATCACCACCACGACCGCCAGCCCGTCCAGGATCATCGTCAAGACCAGCATGATGACCACCAGGATCGCCAGCATCAACAACGAACTGTCCGTCACGCCGCGCAGGGTCGTCAGCACGGTGTCATTGAAGTCGAGATAGTTCAACAACCATCCGAGCACCCCCGCCATACCCAGTACCCCCGCCACCATGGCGGTGGTGACGGCCGCGTCCACGATCACGCCCGGCAATTCCTTCCACGGCAGACGGCGATACCACACCTTGCTCACGATCAGGCTGTATACGCACGCCACCACGCCGGCTTCCGTCGCGGTGAATATGCCGCTCAAGATACCGCCCATGATGACGACCGGCGCCATCAGCGCTGGCCAGACGCGCTTGGTCTCTTTGCATATTTGCTTGAACGTCGAGCGCGGCTGTGTCACGCGCAACGCCGAGTTCGACGGCAGATAAGACAGCGCATAGATCATCCCCATCAGCAGCGTGGCGATCAACAAGCCGGGAATAATCCCCGCCATGAACAGCCCGCCAATCGAAACGCCCGTGATCGAACCGTACACAATCATCGTCATGCTAGGCGGAATGATGGGGCCGATGGTTGCCGCCGCCGCAACGATCGCCGCGGCCATGCCCGGCTTATAACCCCGTTCCTTCATTGCGGGTATCGTCACCGAACCCACGGCAGCGGCTTCCGCTGTCGATGAACCCGAGATATTCGCCATCGCCGTGCAAGAGATGACTGCCGTATGCCCCAGGCTGCCGCGGATGTGACCCACCAACGCTTGCGAAAACTCGATCAATCCCGCGCTCAGACCGCCACGCGTCATGATGGCGCCCGCGAGGATAAAGTAGGGCAGGGCCAACAAGCTGAAGGAATCCAGCATGGAGAAGGCTTTTTGCGGTACCAGGGCCGGTACCAGCCCGGGGATCACCATGGCGCCCACCAAGCTGACCGAAGCGATAGACAGCAGAATGGGGATGCCCATGAACACCAGCCCCAGCATCACCGCGAAAATAATGACCAAGGTCATGCCGCCACCTCCGTCGACTTCACGCGTCGAACCATGTTGGAGAGCACGCTCAGCACCAGGTAGGCGCCTCCCACGACCATGCCTGCGTATACCACCGACATGCTGATACCCAGACCGGGGCTCATCTGATATTTAGTGACCTGCATCAACCGCCAGGTAAACGCCATCAGCGCCACGCCCAAGCCGATCCACAGCAGGTCGATGATCCAGACCATCAGGCGCTGCATCGCAGGCGGGAATCGTTCAAAGAATGTATCCACACGCAAATGCGCCATGCGGTTGTACGCCACCGGAATCGCCAGGAAGACCACCCAGACAAACGCGAATTTCTGGAATTCCTCGCTCCAGCTGAGCGAGACGTTGAACACAAAACGATTGAAGACCTGCAGCGTGCCCGCGATCACGATCGCAACGAACAGCAGCGTGATCAGGGCCTCGACGAACTTATTGATGTAACGCATCGGCTTTCCGGGATGACGTGACGAGAACGGGCGCATGCCCGCCAGTGCGCCCAAAGGGGAAGACCAGGTCTTCCCCTCCAGGTTGTTGTCGCGGTAGAACGGACTTATTGCGAAGCGCGAATCTCTGCGAGCAAATCGGTCGCACCGATGTTGGCGGCGATCTTGTCTTGCAGCGCGGTCGCTTTATCGCGGAAAGGCGTGGTGTCCACCGTGGTGATGGTCATGCCCTTATCCTTCAGGAAGTCCAACGCTTCTTGCTCGCGGATCGGCGCGA
Source organism: Bordetella sp. 02P26C-1 (assembly GCF_009763255.1). Classification (GTDB taxonomy): domain Bacteria; phylum Pseudomonadota; class Gammaproteobacteria; order Burkholderiales; family Burkholderiaceae_B; genus Bordetella_A. Next base: position 123,468 of record NZ_WSJB01000039.1, read on the forward strand.
GCGAGCGATTGAGGTCGCTGGCGAACTTGGCAGCGTCCATCACGGTCTTTTTCTGCGTGTCGGAGAGCTGATTCCACTCGTTCATCGAGCAAGCAAAAACGGCCGGGCCGAGGAAGTGATTGGTGATGGCGACGTTCTTGCCGACTTCGTAGAGCTTGTTGGCAACTACAGCAGCCGCGCCGTGCTCGAAACCATCCAGCACGCCGGTCTGCATGGCCGTATAGATTTCGCCGAACGACATAGGCGTTGCATTCGCGCCCATGACGTTGATCGTTTCGACGTAGATCGGACTTTGAATGGTGCGGATCTTCAGGCCTTTCAGATCGTCCGCCGTGTTGACCGTCTTTTTCGCCGTGACGACGTTGCGAGCGCCCCAGTTGTTGGTCCAGGCCAGCACCTTGATGCCCGACTTCTCCAGGTCCGCCGCGATGGCTTGACCTACCTTGCCATCCAAGGTGCGGTTCATGTGGTCGTAGCCTTTCCACAGGAAGGGCAGGTCGATCACGCCGACACGCTTGGAGAAATTGTTCAGGATCGCGGTGCCCGCGACGGCGCAGGATGCCCCCGCGCCCAGCTGCATGCCCTCGAACACAGCGCGTTCATCACCCAGCGCGCTGGAAGGATAAATACGCGCCGACACCGTATCGGAATTATCGGCCAGATAATTCTTGAATGCCCATGCGGCCAGATGGTGCTCGGACGACAAATCGCCCGCGGCCGAATGCGAAATCTTGAGTTCTTTCTTGGATTGCGCGTGGGCGGCCGGGACGGCTGCCAGCATGATCGTGGACAGTACAGCTGCGACTAAAGGGCGGGCGCGAAAGCGCACGAGTGATTGGCTCACGATGTCTCCTCCTGTGAGATGAGTCGATGTGCAAACGAGATAAATCGTTTTAGTAGATCGATTTACCGGAAACATAGCATGCGGTGCCTTTGCTGCACAGTCTCAGCTTATTAGGCTTTACCCTAATTGCCTGAAACGGCTTGTTTTAAGCATGTTTACGCGACTCATGCCATCATGCGGCCAGCGTGATATATTGGCTAAAACGATTTACTAGAACGATATAGTTATCCGTTCCAAAAGAGGAGTCCGATGGCGACGATTCAGGATGTGGCGCGGCTTGCCGATGTCTCGGTGAGTTCGGTGTCCAATGTGCTCAACGGTCGCACCGAACGGATGCGGCAGGAGACGTACGTCCGTATTGAGCAAGCCATTGAAAAGCTCGGGTATCGGCCCAACCAGATTGCCCGGCATCTGAAGACCGGCAATATACCGATCTTGGGCTTGTTGGTACCCACTTCGTCAAACCCGTCTTTTGCCCATTTGGCCGTGGCGGTCGAGCAGGTGGCCCAGTCCAAGCATAACTATCGTGTGCTGGCGTGCAATACGTATCGCGATAAACAGCTCGAAGCCAAGATGCTCGATGATCTCATCGGTCTGGGCATCCGTGCCGTCATTGTTATTTCTTCTTTAAATGACGAGCGGCATATCGAAGCGGCCATCGCCAAAGGCCTGTCGGTGGTGAGTTACGACCTGGGCATCGACCCGGACAAGCCCGCCAAGCACGATCACGTCCTACCGGACAACCGACTCGCCGGACGGCTGGCCGCCGAGCATTTAATCGCGCATGGTCATCGGCGGCTGGCTTTCGTAAAACCAAAAGGCGAAACCAGCAGCCGTCGCGAAAAAATCGAAGGATTTACCGCTGCCGTGCACGCCGCGTCAGGCTGCAGCGCGCAAGTCATCGAGATCGAAGGCGGTTCGCGTTTCGGCGATAACGAGCTGGCCAAACTCGGCCACGAGGCCGCGCAGAAAATCGCCGCGATGTCGCCCCGGCCGACGGGCATCGTCGCGGTCAACGATATGACCGCGATTGGTGTCATGGCTGGATTAAGAGAATGCGGCTTGTCTATCCCGGGGGATGTGTCTGTCGTGGGTATGGACAATATTCCAGTCTCTGAATATGTGTGGCCGCCACTCACCACGGTCGCGATGCCCGTGCAGGAAGTCGCCGAAACCATGGTCGAGCAGGCGATCTCGCGTATCCATTCCCCCGATAATCCGCCGCGCGAATTCAGTTTTCCGCCGCGCCTCGTACAACGACAGTCGGTGTCCGCACCCGCGACGCCCGCCTGAATCCCGCCGCCTTCATTCCTATCATGACACGTATTTTTCTCACGCATAATCGCGCGGCATTGCGTCATTATTATGGCGATCGTGCCTTCAAGCTGTTGTCCGAACTGGGCGATGTACGCTTTCACGACAGCGATGCCGAAACGACGGCAGACGACATCATTCAACAGGCGAAGGATTGCGAGATCCTGGTGAGCTTTCGCGTTCCGCCGGTCGATGCTGCCCTACTGCAAGCCCTGCCGAATCTGGCTGCCGTCTGTCGAGTCGCGGTCGATATACGTAATATCGATGTCGAGTGCGCCAACCGTTTGGGCGTACTGGTGACGCGCGCCACACCAGGCTTCGGGGCTTCCGTGGCGGAATGGGTCATGGGTGTAATGATCAATCTGGCCCGACACATCCATACAGCGTCGGCGGTCTATCGCGAGGGGCGGATGCCCACCGCGTTCATGGGCCGCGAGTTACGCGGCGCGACCCTGGGCATCATCGGCTACGGCACCATCGGCCAATATGTGGCCAATCTCGCGCGCGCTTTTGGCATGAAGCTCATCGTGAACGACCCATACGCCAAGCTTGATGCGCAGGCGGATATTCAGCAGGCCTCGCTCGATGCCTTGCTGGCTCAATCCGACTTCGTCGTGTGCCTGGCGCCCGCAACGCCGGAAACCGCGAATCTGATGAATATTGAGCGTTTCGAACAGATGCAGTGCTCAGCGTATTTCATCAATGCGTCGCGTGCTGAGTTGGTCAATGAAGCCGATCTATTAAAGGCGCTCGACCATAATCTCATCGCGGGATGCGCCCTGGATGTCGGTTCCGCACGGGACCAGATGCCGCCGTTGCCGCTGGGATCGCATCCAAAAGTGCTTGCCACGCCTCACGTGGGCGGCCTGACACCGGAAGCCTCCGAGCATCAGGCGATGGACTCCGTGCGCCAGGTCCGGGCGCTGATCGAGGGCCGCATTCCCGATAACAACGTTAACGCCGCGTTCGCCACGCGCGCGCGCGACCGATTCGGCATTACCTTGCCGCAAGCATAAACGCAGACAGAGGCTTTCATGATTGAATCCCGCTGGCCCGTGCCCGCAGAGGGCTGCGACTGCCATCATCACATCTACGACCTGCACACCTATCCGCTCAAGCAGACGTCTCCCGTGTCGCCGCCGCATGGCACCTGGGAGGATTATTTGGCGATGCGCGCGCAATGGGGCATCACGCGCAGTGTGATTGTTCAGGCCATGGGATACGGTTTTGACAATCGCTGCACGCTCGACGCATTGGCTGCATCGGCGGGCTCCGCGCGCGCGGTGATCTCCATGCCGCAAGGCGCCAGCGACGCGCAGCTCGCGGCGCTGGCGCAAGCCGGCGTGGTCGGCGTGCGTTTTCAGATGGTGCCCAATAGCGGCAACATCATGACTTGGGACGACCTGCCCGAGGTGGCGCGGCGCATCGCGTCGCTGGGATGGAACATCAATCTCCAGCTCGATGGCCGCACGTTGCCGGACTATGAGGCCTTAATTGCCGATCAGCCGTGTAACGTGGTGATCGATCACGTTGGCAAGTTCCTGGAGCCGGTCACGCCTCAGGATCCCGCTTTCGATTCGCTGCGGCGACTGCTCGATACCGGCCGCGTCTGGGTCAAACTATCGGCCATGTACGAAACATCGCGTACGGGCGCGCCCGATTACCAGGACGTCGGTGTCTTGGCGCAGGCCCTGGCGCATGAATATCCCGAACGCTGTCTATGGGCGAGCAATTGGCCGCACCCGGGTCAGGTGCAACGTCCCAACGACCGCGATCTCCTGGCATTGCTGGACAGCTGGTGCCCCACGCAAACCGTGCGCGATCAGATCCTGGTCCATAATCCGGCTAAGCTATACGGGTTCTGACTGCCCGGTAGGTAAACGTGAGCGCGACGCATGATTTGCTCGATCAACTGGAAGGAAGCTGGCGCCTGAGGCGCGACATCGCGGCCGAAGGCGCGACAATGACAGGCGTCGCCCATTTCACTCGCGTGGCGGCCGACGTGCTGCATTATGAAGAAACAGGCACCTTGACACTGCGCGAGGGCCAGACCTTGTCGTGTTCACGACGCTATCGCTTCATCGCGCGCGGCGATGCGCTCGTGATACTGTTCGAGGACGAACCGGATCGCGGCAGACAATTCGTCTCGCTAGGGTTTGTCCCGGCTGACGCACATACCTTGGTGGCGGCCGACACGCATCTTTGCGGCCCCGACACCTACACCGTTGCGTACAGGCTTGCACTGCCAGCCGGGTACGAGACCGAGATCTCGGTGCAGGGCCCCCGCAAGGATTACACAGCGCTCAGCCGCTATACCCGGCTCGTCGATCCTGTCTGAGCGGCCGCGTCCCTCGTCCACATTTTCCGAAGCGCGGAGTTGCTCCAATCATGCGTCTTATCCGAACGCCCAGCATGGCGGCGCTGACAGCGTTTGAAGCGGCCGCCCGGCACGAAAGCTTCACCCTGGCGGCACGCGAGTTGTCCGTGACCGAGAGCGCCATCTCCCGGCAGATCCATCTGCTGGAGGAAAGCCTGAACGTATCGCTCTTCGTGCGCGTCAAGCAGCGTGTCATCCTGACGCGCCCGGGCCGCCTGTATAGCGAACAAGTGCGCGCTTCGCTACGCGCGTTGGAACAAGATACCCGGGCGATTGCCGCGCACGGCAGCGGTCGCGGCAATCTGGAATTGGCGGTACTGCCCACGTTCGCGCTGGAATGGCTGATCCCGCGATTGCCCGCTTTTTATGCCCGCTATCCCGATATACGTATCAATATGGGTGTGCGCACCGCCCCTTTCTCGTTCGAGAATGAACACTTTGATGTGGCCATTCATCATGGCAAAGCCATCTGGCCGCATGCCACGCTGGAGTTCCTGTTTGGTGAACGCATGGTGGCCATCGCCCGCGAGGATCTGATTGGCGGGCCGCTCACGCATGCCGAAGATCTGCTGGGATACACCTTGCTCTATTCGACGACGCGGCCGGAGTCCTGGCGTCAGTGGTTTGAGCTCGCCGGCGTGGACAGAATGCCGGAGTCCATCAATAGCGCGGGCTTTGAATTGCAGTCCATGGTGGTGCGCGCGGCCGAAGCGGGGCTAGGCATCGGCCTTGTGCCCGAGTTCTTCGTTCCCGAGGCAGCGTGGGAAAAGGGCGTTATCCGAGCGCACCCGCTCTCGATGCCGGCCGAGGACTCCTATCATCTGGTCTATCCCCTGGAGACGCGGGACAAATATCCGCTGCAATGCTTCAGGGAATGGATCCATGAACAGGCAGCCGCCTTTGCGACCGAATTGGAATTGCCGATGCAAACCACTTGATGACGAAAACTCATCATATGGCAAATTTATTTTGCTTTACGCCAGGGCGTAAGCATTGAACAATCAAGAGTTTGGTAAAAAACTGCGGAGATGTACCCAATGAACGGCGCCAAGAGCCTGGTTAAAACGTTGCTCGCTTCCGGTATCGATACGTGTTTTGCGAACCCGGGCACGAGCGAAATGCATTTCGTCGCCGCCCTGGATCAAGTGCCCGGCATGAAATGCGTGTTAGGCCTGCAGGAAAACGTGGTCACCGGCATGGCCGACGGCTACTACCGCATCGCCCGTAAACCCGCGTGCACGCTGCTGCACTGTGGCCCGGGCCTGGCCAACGGCATGGGTAACCTGCACAACGCTCGTCGTGCGCGCAGCGGCATCGTCAATATCGTGGGCGATCAGGCGACCTATCATCGCCCCTTCGATGCCCCGCTGACCGCTGATACGGCCGGCATGGCGCAAACCGTATCGCAATGGGTGCGCACCAGTGTCGATAGCGCACAGCTTGGCCGTGATGCTGCCGAAGCCGTGGCCGCCGCCCGCAGTTTTCCCGGCCAGATTGCCACGTTGATTCTGCCCGCCGATGTGTCGTGGAACGAAGGCGGTGTGGTCGGTGAAGCCCTCCCGGTACCCATGCCCGCCCCGGTCGATGGCAACGCGATCGAGAACGCTGCGCGTACCTTGCGTTCGCATGGGCGCGATACCTTGATTCTGGTGGCGGGCACTGGCGTGCTGAGCGCGGCGCATCCGTGGTTGTGGCGCATCGCCCAAGCGACCGGCGCCACCTTGCTCGCTGACTTCGTTACCTCGCATCTGTCGCGGGGTCGTGGCCGTTTGCAGCTCGAACGCACGCCGTACGTGATGGAACTGGCGATCAAGGCGCTGCAACGCTTTAAACACATCATTCTGGTCAACGCCAGGCCGCCCGTGGGCTTCTTTGCCTATCCGGGCCTGCCGTCGACACAGTACGCCCCGGACGCGCAACTGCAAGTGCTGACGCGCCCCGATCAGGATCCGCTGCCCGCGTTGCAGGCCTTGGCCTCGGTGCTCAACGCACCCGAAGTCGCGATCCCAGATCCCGGCCCGCGCCCCGAGGCCGCCACCGGCGCGCCCACGCCCGAAGGCTTGGCCCAGACCGTCGCTGCCTTGATGCCCGATCACTCCATCATCTCGGATGAAAGCGTGTCTTTTGGCCGCGGCTTTTACAAGTTCAGCCATGCCGCGCCGCCTAACGACTGGCTGCATCTGGCGGGCGGCGCGATTGGCGATGGCCTGCCCGTGGCTACCGGTGCCGCGATCGGCGCGCAGAAGCAGCGTCGCGTGATCAGCCTGCAGGCTGATGGCTCGGCCATGTACTCCCTGCAGTCGCTGTGGACGCAGGCGCGCGAGCAGCTGCCCTGCACGACGATCATTCTGAACAACAGCAAGTACAACATTCTCATTGGCGAATACGCCAACGTGGGCGCGACCCCGGGCGAAACGGCAATGAGCATGCTGGATCTGGGCAACCCGTCGTTGAACTGGGTGGGCCTGGCCAATGCAATGGGTGTCGAGGCCGCGCGTGCCACTACGCTCGATCAATGTGCTGACCTGATGCGCGCCAGCTTTGGCAAGCAAGCGCCCTTCCTCATCGAACTGATGGTGTAGTAGCGGCGCAGCCGCATCGGACGGGCACGTCCCGTGCGGTGCGGCACAGGTTCAGTGATTTTTGTTTTTTACCTGGATGGAGACACAATCCATGAAATATCGTCAGCTATCTCAAATCGTGGCCGCCGTTGTCATTGGCGGTACGGCGTTATGCGCCCAGGCTGACAATTACCCGTCGCGTCCGATCACGCTGATCGTGCCGTATCCGGCGGGCGGGACCACCGACATTGCCGCGCGCACGATCGCTCAGGCAATGGGTCCCATCTTGAACCAATCCATCGTGGTGGATAACCGCGCCGGCGCTGGTGGGAACATCGGCATGGGCGTGCTCAAGCGCGCCGATGCCGATGGATACACCATCGCTATGGGCACGATTGGCACCCAGACCATCAACCAGTTCCTGTACAAGGACATGCAATTCGATCCGGCCAAGGACTTCGCGCCCCTGGCCATGGTGTTCACCACACCGAACGTGATTGCGGTGCGACAGGATTCCAAGTGGAAGACCGCTCAGGACCTTTTTGCTGACGCCAAGCAGCGTAAGAACGAGCCCGTGACCTACGCGTCGCCCGGCATCGGCTCTTCCGTGCACCTGACCGGCGCCTACATCGAACAGGCCGCTGGCGTTGACATGCTGCATGTTCCGTTCAAGGGCGTCTCGGGATCCATGCCCGCGCTGATCGGTGGACAGATCGACGTGCTGATGGATAACCTGCCCAGCACGATCAGCCAGCTCAAAGACGGTTCCCGCGTGCGCGCGTTGGCCGTGACCTCGGCTGAGCGTTCTCCCTCGTTGCCCGATGTGCCGACGCTGGCCGAATCGGGGCTCAAAGACTTCGACGTGACCGCCTGGTTCGCGCTGTACGCGCCCGCCGGTACGCCCGACGACGTGCAGGCCAAGCTTATCGATGCCGCTAAAAAGGCATTGGCCACGCCCGCGGTGCAAGAGCAGCTGTCCAAGGTCGGCGCCGCGCCTGGCAACAAGACCGGCAAGGAATTGGCCGCCTTCGAAGCCGCCGAGCGCGAGCGCTGGAGCAAGCTGATCCAGGAACGCAACATCACCACCAACTAAGGTCGCGCGCGGACCGAGGCAGCCTCCCTCGGTCCGAGTCGCCGCAAGAGCGGTGGCCGGCTTTAAGATTCGCTTCATCTTTGGACGTATAGTCAAGATATGCGAATTCTATTGGCCGAAGACGATCTTTCCCTGGGTGAGTCCATTGAATCCTGGCTCTCCCTCGATGGCTATGTGGTCGATCGCGTCATGCGGGGCGACTTGGCCGAGACCGCGCTTGCCACGCACGACTATCAGTGTCTGTTGCTGGACCGGGGTTTGCCTGGCTTAACAGGCGATGCGCTATTACGCACGCTGCGCGCTCGCCGCAACACGATTCCCGTCATCATGATCACAGCCCGCGACGCATTGCGCGATCGTATCGAGGGGCTGGATCTGGGCGCGGACGATTATCTGGTTAAACCCTTCGACCTCGAAGAACTCTCCGCGCGTATCCGCGCCGCGCTTCGGCGGTACGAGGGACGCACCGACACGCGTCTGCAGCATGGCGATCTGTCGATGGACCCCGTCGCGAAGCAGGTGACCTACCAAGGCCGTTCCATCGATCTGACCGCGCACGAATTCGCCGTATTGCAGGCGCTGCTCAGGCGTCCCGGCCATGTCGTATCGCGCAGCCAATTAGAAGACGCGCTATACGCCTGGGGCGAAGAAGTCGAAAGCAACACCATCGAAGTCCACATCCATAACCTGCGCCGCAAGCTCGATCCCGGCGTGATCAAGACGATACGCCGCCAGGGCTACCGGCTGGCGGACTGATATGCGCGGATTTCGATTACCCCGGTTACCCCGTAGATCGCGATCGGACGCGCATTCCAATACTTACTCGCTGCGCCGGCGGCTGATCTCGACCACATTGGGTTCCAGCATTGTCGTGGGCCTGGTCAGCACGGCGATCGTGCTTGCCCTGGCGTGGAAAGAGGTCAACGATACGTTCGATGACACCTTGGAAGAAGGCGCGCGCCTCGTGTTGACCCTGGGCGAAGGAACGCCTTCTCACGCGTTGACTGCGCGTGACCGCAAAGACGATGGCAAGCCCGCGCTGCGGCTGGACTATCAAATCGTGTCGCCGGACGGGGTCGTGATCAGCCGAGGCGACGACGCGCCCAAGCGGCCTTTTGTCGATCCCGGCCGTCGCGATGACCGTTTCTACGATGTGTGGGTGTCCAAAAAACGTTGGCGGGTGTATGTGCGCCAGCACAGCTCTCGCGACTTTACCGTGCAGATCGGTCAGGAATGGGAAGACCGTACCGATCTTATCGCCGACATGCTGGAGTCCCTGGCGTGGCCACTGGTGGCGCTTTGGGTGCTGCTAGGGCTGGTGAACTGGTGGCTGATCCGACGCCTGACCGCGCCGCTGGATCAATTGGCACGGGGCATCGAGGCGAAATCTCCCAGCGATCTGTCCGCCATCGAGTATCAGGGGAGGGCACGCGAAATTCGCACCGTGGTCACTGCGTTGAATCGCATGCTCAGCCGGCTGGAGCACGCCTTGGAATCCGAGCGTCGCTTTACCTCTGACGCCGCGCACGAGCTGCGCACGCCGCTGGCCGCCTTGGCATCGCGCATACAGGTCATGCAGCGTCGTCTGGCCAAGGAAGGCCCGGAGGCCGCGGCCGCCGATTTGCAGCGTCTGCGCGACGATGTCGCACGCGGTACCGCGCTGGTCGAAAACTTGCTGCAGCTGGCTCGTCTGGATCCCGAGTCGGCGGAGACCCTGGTGTCCGAGCCGGTGCAGGCCCATGCGTTGATCGATGAGGCAGTCAGGTTGTGTGCCGCCGAGGCGCAGGCCCGTTGCGTGACGATCGACGTGAACTGCCAGGTGGATACGCTGTGCGGGCACTATGACAGTCTCTGCACGGCACTGCGTAACCTGTTGCACAACGCCATTCGTTACGGTCAGGAAGGCGGCCGTGTCGAAATCAGCTTCACGCGTCAGCGGCATGTGCAGACGCTGTCCGTGCGCGATGACGGACCGGGCGTCGCCCCGGCGGACATGGCGCGCCTGACGGAGCGTTTTTTCCGGGTGCTGGGCACTGGGGTGCAGGGCAGCGGACTAGGGCTTTCCATCGTGGCCCGCGTCGCGCATTGGCATCACGCTACGTTGCGCTTTGGGCCTGGGCTGGATGGCTGTGGTCTGGGCGTGATGATCGATTTTCCATTGGAGTCTGATAACGGCTCCAGACGCTCAGATTCGCTTAATATTCACGGGCTTTAATCGCATCATGTTCAACCACGGAGCTATCCGTAATAGGAGTCCAGCATGATCCAGACCGCACGTTTTTCCCGCTTTACCCGTACCCTGTTGGTGACCTCCGCGTTGTCCTGCGCCCTGGTCGCCGGCGCGCAAGCACAAGGCTATGCGGGCCCCAGCAGCGCGCCCGCCAGTGCGCGGCAGGGCTACGCAGGTCCGTCTTCGGTGCCGGTCACGACCGTCAAGGCGCTGACAGAAACCGGCCATGATGACCAAAACGCCGTGTTGCGCGGCCGTATCGTGTCGCATGACGGCGGCGACCACTACACCTTTGAAGACGACACGGGTCGCATGAAAATCGAGATCGATGACAAGCGCTTCCCCGCCGGGGTGCGTATCGATGAGAAAACCGTGGTCGAGCTGGAAGGCGAACTCGACCGCGATCGTCACGGAGTCGAGTTCGACGTCGATCGAATTCGCGTGATGTAACGCCGCGGATTGCGGGCCTCCCAGCGGATATCCAGCGCACAAAAAAACCTCGGCCGGTCATGCAGACCGGCCGAGGTTTTTGTCATGCTGCGGGCGTAGCCGGTACGGCTCCGGTAAGGCTGCGCCCAGTGCGTGAAGCTTACACGCCGACCACGGACACCGCCTTGGTGACCAGATAGGCTTCCAGAGCCTCGGGGCCACCCTCGGAACCGTAGCCCGAATCCTTCACGCCGCCGAACGGCAGCTCGGCCGAAGGCGTGGCGGGCTGGTTGATCCACACCATGCCGACTTCCAGACGGCGCGACAGTTCGGTCACGGACTTGAACGAACGGGTGAACGCGTAAGCGGCCAGACCGAACGGCAGGCGGTTAGCTTCGCGGATGGCTTCGTCCAGCGTTTCGAAGCTGCGGATACCCGCCACCGGGCCGAACGGCTCTTCGTTAAAGATATCTGCGTCCAGCGGCACGTCGGACAGAATGGTCGGGGCAAAGAAATTACCCGTGGTGCCGATACGCTCGCCGCCGGTGACCACGCGCGCGCCTTTCTCGCGGGCATTTGCCACGATCTTGTCCATGGCGATCAGACGGCGGTCGTTAGCCAGGGGGCCCAGCGTGGTGCCATCGGCCAGACCATCGCCCACTTTCAGGCTTTCGGCATGCGCGACGAAAGCCTTTTCGAAATCGGCCTTGATCGACGAATGCACCAGGAAGCGGGTGGGCGAGATGCAAACCTGACCGGCGTTGCGGAACTTCGCCGCGCCGGATGCCTTCACCGCCAATTCGACATCGGCGTCTTCGTGCACGATCACGGGGGCATGGCCGCCCAGTTCCATCGTTACGCGCTTCATGTGCTGGCCGGCCAGAGCGGCCAGCTGCTTGCCCACGGGCGTCGAGCCGGTGAAGGTCACTTTGCGGATGATCGGATGCGGGATCAGATAGCTGGAGATTTCAGCAGGCGAGCCGAACACCAGACCGACCACACCCTTCGGAATACCGGCATCCACAAAGCAGTTCAACAGGGCCGCGGGCGAAGCCGGGGTTTCTTCCGGTGCCTTGACCAGGAACGAGCAGCCGGTGGCCAGCGCCGCGCCCAGTTTGCGCACGACCTGGTTAACCGGGAAGTTCCACGGGGTGAAGGCGGCGACGGGGCCGACGGGCTCTTTCAGCACCATCTGCTGGGCGGCCGCATTGCGTGCCGGAACGATACGGCCATAGACGCGCAACGCTTCGTTGGCGAACCAGTCGATGATCTCGGCGCCGGCCATGACTTCGATACGGGCCTCGCCCAACGGCTTGCCTTGTTCTTGCGTCAGCAGGCGGGCGATGCTGTCGGCGCGTTCGCGCACCAGCACCGAGGCACGGCGCATGATGGTGCAGCGCTCATGGGCCGACATATCGCGCCAGGTCTCGAAACCACGCTGCGCTGCCGCCAGGGCGTCGTCCAGATCCTCGCGCGAGGCGTAGGCGACTTGGCCGATCGTGCTGCCCGTGGCCGGGTTGACGACATCGATGCGTTTATTTCCCTTGGCTTCGCGCCATTCGTTGTCTATCAACAGGAGAGTGTCGGGATAACTGCTCATGAGTGCTCCAAAGGCAATGTTGCGATCAATTCATCGGTTTCCCATACGAGCGCGCCCCGTGGATTGAGACAGTCGTGGAAAACCGGAAATAGCGATGGCCGTTGCAAGGCGGGCGAAATTAAACGTTAACGACTGCAGGCCTGATCTGTCAAAAACGCAGACTGAAATTGTATAGGGATAAAGCATCGGAAATGGCGTGGAACCGAGGAAAATCTATGGAACCTAGGGTCGACCCCAAGTTGACGATAGCGCACAATGGGGCTTGATGAACTAACACCCGAGGAGTCTCCCATGCTTGTGAATGCTTATGGCGCTTATGCTGGCGACCGTCCGCTGGAATCGTTGCAGATCTCGCGCCGCCAACCGGGCGTGCATGATGTCCAGATCGATATCGCTTATTGTGGGGTGTGCCACTCCGACTTGCACCAGGTGCGCTCGGAATGGGCGGGCACGCAGTTTCCTTGTGTGCCCGGGCATGAAATCGTGGGCCGGGTGTCGGCGGTCGGCGCGCAGGTCAAGAACTTCACCATCGGCGATCTTGTCGGCGTGGGATGCATGGTGGATAGTTGTCAGCGCTGTGCGGATTGCGAAGCCGGTTTCGAGAACTATTGCGATGGCATGGTGGGCACCTACAACTCGCCCACCAAGGACGAGCCGGGCTGGACCTTGGGCGGGTATTCCCAACGCATCGTGGTGCACGAGCGTTTCGCGTTGCGCATCCGGCATCACGCCAGCCAGCTGGCTGCGGTCGCGCCTTTACTATGCGCGGGTATTACGACCTACTCGCCGTTGCGTCACTGGGGCGCGGGCCCCGGCAAGAAGGTGGGCGTCGTCGGTATTGGCGGGCTAGGCCATATGGGCATCAAGCTCGCTCATGCAATGGGCGCGCATGTGGTGGCGTTCACCACATCGGACAGCAAGCGCGAAGCCGCGCTGGCCCTGGGGGCGGACGAGGTCGTGGTGTCGCGCAGCGCCGAGGAAATGGCAGTGCACGCGCAAAGCTTTGACCTGATCCTCAATACGGTGGCCGCGCCTCATGATCTGGACGCATTCCTGGTCTTGCTCAAGCGTGATGGCACCATGGTGCTCGTCGGTGCGCCGGCTACGCCGCATCCCTCGCCCAATGTGTTTAACCTGATCATGAGACGCCGCTCGATCGCGGGCTCGATGATCGGCGGCATTCCGGAAACCCAGGAGATGCTCGACTTTTGCGCGGAGCACGGCATCGTGGCCGATATCGAGATGATTCGCGCTGATGAGATCAATGAGGCGTACGAACGCATGCTGCGCGGCGATGTGAAGTATCGCTTTGTGATCGACACGGCGACCTTGGGTGCGTGAGCCTGCGAGAGGCGGGGGCTGATATATACTCCCACCTAGTATATTGTTCAGGTGTGTCATGCCGCATTCACCGGATGAGAAAAAGCGCGTGCTCGCACGTGTGCGTCGCGTGCGCGGGCAGTGCGATGCGCTGGAGCGCGCGCTCGAAGCGGGCGCCGACTGCGGGCCCGTGCTGCAGCAGATCGCCGCGATCCGAGGCGCGATCAACGGGCTGATGTCGGAAGTGCTGCAATCGCATCTGCGAGAGGGCTTCAGCCAGCCGCCAGCGTCGCAGGATCAATACGATGAGCGCGTGCAGGAACTGGTGACGCTGGTGCGCACCTACTTGAAATAACCACTCTGGGTCAGCATGGCTGACGCCGTTAGCCTTTTCTTTACGGAGCTATTCCATGAAATCACGCGCCGCTGTTGCCTTTGCCGCAGGCCAACCACTGCAAATCGTTGAGCTCGATGTCGAACCGCCTCGCAAGGGCGAGGTCTTGGTGAAGATTACCCATACCGGGGTTTGCCACACCGATGCGTTCACGTTGTCGGGCGAGGATCCCGAGGGCCTGTTCCCGGTGGTGCTGGGCCATGAAGGCGCGGGCATCGTGGTCGAGGTGGGCGAGGGCGTGACAAGCGTCAAGCCGGGCGATCATGTGATTCCGCTCTATACGGCCGAATGCGGGGAGTGTCTGTTCTGCAAGTCGGGCAAGACTAACTTGTGCGTGGCTGTGCGTGCGACGCAGGGCAAGGGTGTGATGCCCGATGGCACGACGCGGTTCTCGTACAACGGTCAGCCGGTCTATCACTACATGGGCTGCTCGACGTTTAGCGAGTACACGGTGGTGGCGGAAGTGTCGCTCGCCAAGATCAATCCGAAGGCGAACCCGGAACACGTGTGCCTGCTGGGCTGCGGCGTGACGACCGGCATTGGCGCGGTCCATAACACGGCAAAGGTTCAGGAAGGCGATTCGGTGGCGGTGTTCGGCTTGGGCGGCATCGGTCTGGCTGTGATTCAGGGCGCGCGTCAGGCGAAGGCGGGGCGCATTATCGCGATCGATACCAACCCGGATAAGTTTGGTTTGGCGAAGGTCTTTGGCGCGACGGATTGCTTGAACCCAAAGGATTATGACAAGCCGATTCAGGAAGTCATCGTGGGGATGACGGGCTGGGGGGTGGATCACTCGTTCGAATGTATCGGCAATGTCAACGTGATGCGCGCGGCGTTGGAATGCGCCCATCGTGGGTGGGGTCAATCGGTGATTATTGGCGTCGCGGGCGCGGGGCAGGAAATTTCCACGCGGCCGTTCCAATTGGTGACGGGGCGTCGATGGCTGGGGACGGCATTCGGGGGCGTCAAGGGGCGTTCGCAATTGCCCGGGATGGTCGAGGATGCGATGGCCGGCAAGATTGAGCTCGAACCGTTTGTGACGCATACGATGGGGCTTGAGGATATTAATGACGCGTTTGATCTGATGCATGCTGGGAAATCGATTCGCAGCGTTGTGCATTATTGATCTGACGGGTTTTTAGTTGGGTTGGGGGGCCGGGTTTTTCGGCCCCTTTTTAAT
>NZ_WSJB01000004.1 GCF_009763255.1 Bordetella sp. 02P26C-1
AATTTTGAGAATTACCGCATGAGAGTCTTGGCTCAGTGCGGTTGGAACGGTGTGATTAACCGGGTCTGATGAACGGTCATCCCCCGTTTATGGGGTAGAGCCGTAGAGCCGAGCCTGAATGCTCATCCCCCGTTTATGGGGTAGAGCCAATCGCATCAAAAAAGAAACAGGCACTTATTTCTAAGTGCCTGATAAATAAGGAATTTGTGGTGGAGCCGGGGGGAATTGAACCCCCGTCCGCAAGCCCTCCGCAACCAGTTCTACATGCGTAGTCGGCCTATTTGGTTTTAACTCTGGACTTAGCCAACCGACAGGCCGGACCAGAGCGATTCACGTAATTTAAATCTGAGCCGTGTGACCCCAGCGCAGACCGATTCCTTGTAAATGTCGCTGCTGCGGTTCGGGGTTGCCCCCTAGGAAGTTGCCTTCCTCCGCCTGACCCAAGGACAGATCAGTGCAGCGGCTCACCGATTAAGCGGCGAGAGCGAAACGCTCGTCGTTGGCGTTTGTAGTGTTCCAGTGGATTTACGAGCTTACTGGTGCTCGGCATGCCCTGAGTTGTTTCGCGACCCACGTCGAATCCGGATCGGCCCCAAGTAAAGATCATTGTACCCGTAATGCCCCGCGAAAGCGACCCTCTTGTGCGGAGCCTCCAGAGTGCCCTCTGAGGTACCGAATCCGTCACTAGGCAGTCAGATGCTGCCCAAAAAGCTGGAACATCCGGCGTGCGCCTTCGATGGCTTCGCTGCGGGCGCGTGCATCGTCATCATATTGACTCAGCAACTGCTGCAAATCCATCCACCGAGCCTTGGTGTCGGCACCATACCCCGTAAAGAACTGCAGCCCCGACTGTGCCGTCAGTTCGAAACGTCGCTTGAACTGTTTAGCCAAAACGGCGCCGCCCAGCATAGACCCCTCGACCACATAAAGGGCCCCCAGTAACCGGGCGTCGTCGGCGAATTGCTCGCGCAAATCATCTGCCAGAGCAGCGTCACGCAGCGACCCGCGCGGCAGCCCCAGCGCGTGGAGATCGCTCTCTAACCATGGCACCTTTCGTCTGTCGCGATAATAGAAATCCGCGACTCGCGAAGATGCCCGCGCACGCTCGCTGAGAAATGCTTCGAATACTTCGTAGAAGGCATGGTAGCGCTGCAGCAACTGACCATATTCCTCGCGCGTGTAGTCGTCTCGCGCGAGGTTCATGCGATTCTCGATATCGTCATGCTCGGCACGCGTGGCCGCGCGCAACGCATCGCGTAGCGATAGCATGGCGATCGGCGCGTCTTCGCAGTCAGATTCCATCGAGGAAAGCATGTCAGGCAAGGAGCTTTTCATTACCGTCATTGTCTTGCACACCCATTTCGAGGGGCGTGTTCTCGGCACCACAGGAGGCGTTGATCAGCGTGAAGTGAAACGTACTGCCAACACCCTCTTCGCTGGTCGCCCAAAGCTTGCCATTATGCTGTTCGACAATGCCACGCGCAATCCAAAGACCGAGCCCCGTGCCATGATTCTTGGCTTCCTCGGCCTGCCAATACCGTTCGAAAATGCTTTCCAGATTCTCGGCCGGAATGCCAGAGCCCGTGTCGGCGACACGGAACAATACCTCGGCGCCCTGAGACTGCGCGGAGACCGCGATACTGCCGCCGCGAGGGGTGAACTTCACCGCGTTGCTCACCAGATTGTTGAGCACCTGCAAAATCCGGTAGCGCTCGCAGATGACCTGACTTTCTTCTACTGGCGCATGAATCTGCAAGTTGACGCCCTTTTCCGCCGCGATCGCGTGACAAGACTCGACTGCCTCGCTGATCAGACAGCGCGTGCTTTCGGGCTTGAGCTCCAGATCCATCGTGCCGGCTTCGATCTTCGCCACGTCCAGGATGTTGGTGATGAGCTTGGTCATGAGGTTCGTCGCGCGCAGGCCGCGCTCGATCATGCGTTGCACGGAGGGCTCTTGGCCGGAATGAAAACGCTTGATGAATTCGTAGCTCAAGGAAATGACGCTCAACGGGGTCTTCAGGTCATGCGAGACCATCATCACCATCTCGTCTTTCTCGCGACTAAGCCGTTCGGCGCGCAAGCGGGCCGCTTGCTCCTTGCGATATTCCTGCTTGAGCGCCAGCGCGATGATGTCGTTGCGCAAAGCTGCGACGGCATCGATCTCCACCGCCTTCCAGGGCGCTGACTTTCCCACCACCACTTCTTTCCAGGAATCGAAAGACTGACGGGGATGCAGCGTCAACGTATCGCCTGACATGCGTACCGCCTTGGTGGGCGCGCCAGCCCAGGTCACCGTGGTGCTTTGTTCCGGGCGGAACCAGAAAACATAGTCGCGCCCCGAGCGCCCCAGCGACATTGCCAGCAGGCCGCTGGCGCGCGCTCGGTACTCTCCGGCCGGAGGAAAATGCGCCGACAATTCGCTGGTCTTGAACAGGGACTGCGTGGGGTATGCCTCGCCCAGCCAGGCGATGAGTTGCTCCAACATCTCGACCGGAGGCGTCCGCCCCGCGCAAGTCCATTGGTTGCCGTAGCAAACCGCGACCGCGCCAGGTCCGTCCGAGGTCAATGCCTGCAGGGCATCGATGTGTTGCGAAAGGCCGCAAGACAAGTCCGACACGGACTCCAGCTGATCGACTATCCGTAGCCGCGCCTGCTCCAGGCGCTGACGATATTGGTGTTCTTCGAGGTCTTCCTTTGTGCGCAGCTGCGACGACACAATCCTGCCTATCGTCTCCGCCGCGATCCGCTGGTCGGCGTCGACCAAGAGGGGTTCACTGTGATGGCAAGCGATCAACCCCCACAACTCTCCATCATCGATCAGAGACACAGTCAGCGAGGCTTGCACGCCCATGTTGCGCAGGTACTCCAAATGCACGGGCGACACGCTTCTAAGCAAGCTCTTGCCCAAATCTAGCGGCTGTGCCGAGCCGGGCTTTTGCACATCGGGCACGATGGGCGACGGCACATAATCGACATCCGGGATCATGCGTAGCCAGTTCTGCAAAAACACGGCGCGCGCCTGCGGCGGGATATCCGAAGCAGGAAAATGATGTCCAAGATAAGATTCAAGTTTGTCGCCGCACGCCTCCGCAATGACCACGCCGTGCCAGTCCTTGTCGAAGCGATAAATCATCACCCGATCGAATCCCGTGGCCGACCGCACTTGCCTGGCAGCACGATCGCAGAGATCCTGAACACTGCTGGCGCTTTGCAACGCACGCACGGAATCGCGAATAGTTGTATGAAACCGATTAGCCATGAGCGGCGTCAGTGCCGGCGCTACGGGTTCCAGTTCCAGATATAACGTGTCCAGATGGTAGTGGGCACGCAGCTCCCATGGGCTGCCCTGCCCTAGTTCGGGTAATTGCAGCGAGACATGGACGGTCTGCTCTTCGATAAAGTCGGACCGTATCAGTCGTTGGACGGAATCGATATCGTCCGCTTGGAGCAGAGAGGTAAAGGGTTGGCCGACCAAATCGGCGATGGGAATGTTCCACAGCGTGGCGGCGTTTGAACTGATATTGTGAATCGTCAGCTCATCGCCGCCTACGGTTAGCAGCACTCCGAATGGCTGAATCGCGCCAGGAATGTGTATGGGTTCCTTTGCGCATTGAGATAGCGCGTCCGGAATAACAGCCGAATCAGGCACCATAAAAGACCTAATAGAGAGTAGGCGAGACTCGTGCGGCAAGCAGGCGGGATCGGCAAACCATCCCTGGCATCAGCGTCTGCCTGGCCCATTGCGGGCTGGCAAAGCACCCAAAGTGCTACACGAAGTCAGCCTGAGTGAATGGCTACGAATTTCCGGTAAATCGGGAAAAGCGCTCTTGCAGCTTATTCACTGAGAATAACGCACTTTGACGCCATCGAGCGGAAGGATTATGACAATTTCCTACGCACGTTGAGTCTGAGTAACGCCAAGCCGTGTACACGCTCATTCGGGTTGTTTGGGGAGGGCCCTGCGAGAGCCATGCGCCTCTGCATAAACGCGGGTAAATTCGGCCCCCAGCAGGAAGACCTGGGCTGCGTAATACACCCAAATTAGCACAACGACCAGCGAGCCCGCCGCCGCATACGACGACGCGACGGACGCCTTGCCCATATACAGACCAATGAGCACTTTGCCGATCTCAAAAAGAACCGCCGTCACGAATGCGCCCGTGCCCACATCGCGCCAAGCGACAGGCGCCTGCGGCATGAAGCGGTAAATCATCGCAAACAGCAGGGTGAGTATGCCCAAAGTGAAGACCAGATTCACAACCTGCAGTAGCAGTTCCCAGCCGGGCAAAATACCGCCCGCCCAGGTACCCAGCGCCGCCAGAACCGAACTGACAACCAAGGACACCAACAATAAAAACGCCAGGGTCAACACCAATCCAAATGACAACAGCCGGCTGCGGATCAAGCCCCAAATACCGGACTGCTTCTTGGTATCGACTTTCCAGATCCGGTCCAACGCGCTTTGCAATTCCGAAAAGACGGTAGTGGCGCCCACACCCAACATGATGACACTGATGATGGTGGCGATAATGCCTTGGGATGGCTCCTGCGCTCCCTGGACCACACCCTCCACCGCCTTCGCGCCTTCAACACCGACCATGGAACTGACCTGCGCAAAGAGCTGTCCTTGCACGGCTTCTTCGCCCCAAAAAAACCCGGCAATGCCGATGACGATAATCACCAGAGGCGCGAGCGAAAACACAGTATAGAAGGCAATGGCGGCCCCCATACTGGGCGCGTAATCGTCGAGCCAGCTATTGACGGCCTGCTTGATCAAGCCGAAAAAAGGTTTGACCTGCATCGTGGTCTGGCTCCCGGCGCAAAGTGGTTTTTTGATGATCTATGGCGTGAGACCTGGGCTTTTTACGAAGCGCGGGGCCCCCAGTAGCGGCGGTGTCAGCCGAACCGTCGCATCACTCGCGCCACCTTGGCGATGCCGCCCGTACCGCTTGCGGCCCGGCCGATCAGGGCGGTACCAACGGCCGTCATCAACCCGCGCCGCAAGGGGGTACGGCTGCGCATGCCCGCGACCATCGCCAAGGCGCCCAGCCCAAAAACGATCAAGTGTTCGCCGGGAAAATCTGGACGATTCTGGTCGAATTCCTTTAGCTGCTGCAAGGTACTCTTGGAACCGCGCTTCAGCGCCGGTGCATCGTATTCGGTGGGCGTTTGCATGATAAGCCTCGACGGAGTTGGATTTCCATGGCCAGCAAGTTACGTACCGAACGCTGGGGCGTGGCGATTGCGCCTTGCGGCAAGCTTGGCGTACCGGCTGCCGCCATGACACAATCTGCAGCCACCACAGCTCGCGCTGTCCCCTCTGCTCCCCTACACCAACGACGGCATATGACCACCCCCCGTATCGAACCCACCACCATTGGCGGTCTCACGGCCTGGCGCGTCACGACCCGCTTTGGCGGCGCGCTCATTACCCGGCGTGGCGCGCAATTGCTCAGCTACACGCCGGCTGGCGGGAGGCCGGTGATCTGGCTTTCCGAACAGGCCCGCTACACCCCGAATACCGCGATTCGGGGTGGCGTACCGGTTTGCTGGCCATGGTTCGGGGTGTACGACCGTAATCCCCAATTCGTGCGCGACTGTGTGGCAGCCCCACCGGGTGCGGCCTCGCATGGATGGGTGCGGCAGGTCGATTGGGATCTGGCGGAGCAGCACACGGACGGGGATTGCGCCACCTTGGCTTTCACGTACGCGGCACCGCCCGGGCATCAGCCTGGCTGGAACCAACATGCGCTGTTGACGCTGCGGCTGAGATTAAGCGATCGGATCGAAGTCGCGTTGAGCGTGCAGAACCTGGGCGCGTCGCCGTTGAGCACGACACTGGCCTTGCATACGTATCTGGCAGTCTCGGATAGCCGGCACGTGAGCGTCCACGGTCTATCGGGGCTGCATTATCTGGACATGGTGCGTGAGGGCGAACCGCGCCAGCAACAAGGCCCGGTGACCTTCACGGAAGAAACCGACCGGATTTATCTGAACACCAGCGCACCGATTAGCCTGCGCGATGCCGGCTGGCAGCGCGACATACGGCTGCTGGCGACCAATTCGACATCGACCGTAGTCTGGAATCCCGGCGCGGCCAAGGCAGCACGGCTCAACGACATGGCCGATGATGCGTGGCCGCGGATGGTTTGCATTGAAACCGCGCGCGTGCTGGATGACGCGCTGACCGTGGCGCCGGGCCAAAGCGAGACCGTCGGGGTGACGATCTCGTGGCAACCCGCGAATACGGCTGGCGCAGGCTCGTAGTAACTGCGCGGGCGCGCCGGTCTATTTCGCGGGTGCGGCGACAGGTGCTGTCGTGTTAGCTCGCAGCCATTGCAGCGATTTCATGCCCGCGCGACCATCGGGCGTGAGACCCGCCTCGCGCTGCACGGATTGCAGGGCCTGGCGTGTGCGCGTACCAATAACGCCATCGGGCTGACCGATATCCAGCCCGCGCGCATTCAACAAGGTTTGCAGTTCACGTCGCTGCGCGCGCGATAGGCCAGGGTCGTCGGTCGGCCACGCTGTCACGAACGGACCCTTGCCGCGCAGCCGATCCGACAGATGCGCAATGGCGAGCGCATAGCTTTCTGCCGCGTTGTAGGAGTAGAGCGCATCAAAGTTGCGCGTGACGAGAAATGCGGGGCCCGAGGGGCCGGCGGGCAGCAGCAATCCCAGCTGCATCTCCCCACCCGGCAACGCGCTGCCGTCCACCCGCGTCACCCCCTTGGCGGCCCAGGCGGAGACCGGCTGTTTATTGCGACGCCCGGTACCAGAGGTGTCCATACCCTTAGGCAAACGGACTTCGAAACCCCAAGGCAAGTCGGATTTCCAGCCGGCGCGTTTCAGGAAGTTGGCCGTAGAGCCGAGCGCATCGGGCACGCTGTCCACCAGATCGCGGCGTCCGTCCCCATCGAAATCCACGGCCAGCCGCAGATACGTCGAAGGCATGAACTGCGTTTGACCGAAGGCGCCCGCCCAGGAGCCGTTCAGGCGCTCGACGCCCACGTGTTCCTGCTGGATGATCTTCAGCGTCGCGAAGAATTCGCCGCGGAAATAGCTTTGGCGGCGCCCCATGCACGACAGTGTCGATAGCGAACGCAGCAACGGACGGCCGCCTAGAATGCGGCCGAAATTGCTCTCCACCCCCCAGACCGCGGTCACCGTGTACGGATCCACGCCGAACTCTGTTTCGGCGCGTTTGAGTTCGGCCTGCCAATCTCGCATCGCACGCTGACCGTCGGCGACTCGCTCGTCATCGACCAGGGAAGCCAGATAGTCCCAGATCGGCGTTTTAAACTCGGGCTGCGCGTCGAGCAGCGGCAGAATCGTCAGGTCCGGCTGAAGGTCCCGGGTATAGGTGTCGAACGTCGCGGCGGACACGCCGTCCTTGATGGCCAACGGCCGCAAGCGGGCCAGGCATTGGGTGAACTCCGCGTTATCGGAGGCCGCGCTAGCGGAGGCCGGCATGGCAGCTCCACTGCTCTTGGCGGGCGCGGTCGTGCCGGAGGAGGCATTCCGGGAGACAGCGCTGCCCGTAGCGCTAGCCGTTTGAGCCGAGGAGGTTGTCGAAACCGCGCTTGCACATAAGGCAAGCGCAAGCAGGGTCGAGGTGGAGTGAAGTTTCATGCAAACCATTCTATTCGACACATGCTCGGGAAGAAATGGTCAGGGATCAAAGAGTGTCGAGGGAAGAGATGCTCGCGACGCACCGATCCGGCAGCCGTTTATTCATCACGCTGACTGCTGTTGCAACGCAGCCAGCTCCTCCTCATCGAAGCCCGCCTGGCGCCGTGCTTCTATGTTAAAGGGACCTCGCAGCCGTGGTGCGTGATAGCGCTCGGCCAACTGTGCATAGCAGGCAACGGGTTCCAGACCCTGTTGCGTGCACAGATACCGGTACCAATGGTTGCCGATCGCCACGTGGCCGATTTCATCGCGCAGGATGATGTCCAGGATCGCCGCGCCCGCTTTGTCTCCCGCGCTCTTGAGCTTGTCGCGGATCAGCGGCGAGGCATCCAGGCCACGCGCTTCCAACGTGCGTGGCACCAGCGCCAGACGCGCCAACAAATCGTCACGCGTTTTTTCCGCCATTTCCCACAAGCCATTATGGGCCGGAAAATCGCCGTAGGTATGGCCCAAGGTCGCTAAATGCGCGTTCAGCAATTCGAAGTGATAGGCTTCTTCGCGCGCGACCCGCATCCAGTCGCGATAAAACGCCTCGGGCATACCGGGAAAACGCCACACCGCATCCAAGGCCAGATTGATGGCGTTGAACTCGATATGCGCCAGCGCATGCACCAACACCGCTCGGCCTTGCACGGTTTGTACCGAACGCTGCTTGACCTGCGGAGGGGGCACCAGCTCTGGCGCGGCGGGACGCCCGGGCAAGCCAGCCGGTTCGGCCA
Organism: Bordetella sp. 02P26C-1; assembly: GCF_009763255.1. Lineage (GTDB taxonomy): Bacteria > Pseudomonadota > Gammaproteobacteria > Burkholderiales > Burkholderiaceae_B > Bordetella_A. The sequence continues at coordinate 8,412 of NZ_WSJB01000004.1, forward strand.
GCACCTCATCGACACACAAGCTCGCCCGGTCATCGATCTGGCGCAGCGCGGCGATCTTATCGTGCCAGTCGCGCGCGGCCAAGGCAGCCAGCGCCTGTGCGCGCGCACTCGAGGTTTCAGGGGAAAGCACAGCTTGGGTCATACCACCATCGATCCATGAAAAAACCGCCGGGCAGGGACCGTCCGGCGGCTCACTAATTTATCACTTTGGGAATCAACGTTCTTTGGGATGACGCTGATTGCGGCGCACGAGCTTGACGCGGTACATCGCCTGATCCGCCTGCTCAAGCGCGGTCAGTGCATCCAGCGTATCGGGCAGTACCGCAATCGCGCCGACACTGGCGCCACCGTAATGGATCACCATGCCCGCGCAGTCGAAGCTCCCCACCGTGCAATCAGCCAGCCGCTGAGTGAACGCCTGCAACGCTGTCTGCAAATCCGGTCCCGGCGTCGGGCCGGGTCCGAAGACGACGAGCTCGTCGCCACCATAACGAGCGACGACGTCCTGAGCGCGCATCGTCTGGCGGATGTTATTGGCCATCGCCACCAGAAACCGGTCGCCAACGGTATGGCCGTGCGTGTCGTTAATGCGCTTGAGGCCGTCCAGGTCCAAAAAGCCGACAAACACGGCAGTGCCCTGTCGCTTTCCCACTTCCAGTTCGTGCTGCAGGGTATCGATCAGCGAGCGCCGGTTATGCAACCCCGTCAGTCCGTCCCTGGCGGCAATGCTTGCCAGTAACGCATTGGCCTCTAGCAGCTGGGTCAGCAATTTATTTCGCTGTGCTTCGGCGCCGATCAGGGTCGCAAACAGGCTCAATACGCGCAGGCTGCGACTGTCAGGCACGGAACTGTCCGAGCTAGCCGCGCACAGGGTGCCATACAACACGCCCTCGCCCGCATAGACGGGCACGCTGATATAGCTGTGAATCCCCAACGCCGCGGCGGCCTCGGAATCGGCCCACCGTGTCGCGACATCGGCCGTGGCCATCGTGCCCTCATCGAGCGCCCGTTTGCATAGCGTGTCGCCCCACGGCACGCTGAGCCCTTCTGGGATTTCGATGGTGCTGGTATTGTGTGCGTACACAACCTGCTGTGTGCCCGCTGCCAGATTAATGGCTGTCAGATAGGTGGATTCAAACCCGGTGATCTCCTGCAGCATCTCCAACAGCGGCCGTGTCAATCCTTCCAGAGAACGCGCCTGGGAGATGGACTGCGAGATACGCTCGAGCAAATCATTCATGGCGATACCTGTAGGCACTCCATGAAGTCCGAATCGTCGTCGTACACCGGAGCAAATTGATTGTTTAGAAGCTCCGGGCATCGTTGCGAAAAAGACGCCGCAGGCACGCGCACCGTAGACAGAAGGACCGACAACCGAGCACTGCATATCGTCTGCAATGCCCTTGAGCGTCGTCGCGCTCAAAATAGCCCACGCGCATTTTAGCCAAGGTCGTCTATTTTGCCGACCACAACACAATCAGTGTCGGGTGCCTGCCACGGTCCGCGCCGCCTGCCGTGATGTTCTTGGTTACTGCTCTCGCTCAAACGCGCTCAAATCATTTCTCAACGGTAACAACGCCACCCGGGGAAAAATGCGTTTGTCCCGTCGGAAAACACGAAAACACCGATCTGGGCGATTTACATTTCCCTACAGCGTAGGTTTGACACCCAGAATTGGCCCTCGTACGTTAGTAGCACGCTCATCACAAATAGGAGTACCACCATGAACAACGACATCGTTGCAGGCAAGTGGAAACAGCTGACGGGTAAGGCCAAAGCTGCATGGGGCGAGCTGACAGACGACGAACTCACGCGCGTCGAGGGTAATGCAGAACGCCTAAGCGGTCTGATTCAGGAACGCTATGGCAAGAGCAAAGACGAAGCCGAAAAAGAAGTGCGCGCCTTCTTTGACTCCAATCAATAACGTCGCATCCCAAGGAGAATCCAAATGCTTTACTACGCCGTAGTGTTCTTCGTTATCGCGATCGTGGCGGCCGTCCTTGGCTTCGGCGGGATCGCCGCAGGTGCCGCGGGCATCGCGAAAATTCTGTTCTTCGTGTTCTTGATCTTGGCTGTGCTGTCCATCCTCAGTGGGGTATTAAGAAAAAAATAGCCGTGGGTGTGCGGCTTAGCCGCTGTAACGACCGCTACAGGCCATTTTGATTGCAAGGAAAGGAGAACCGCAATGAAAACAAAAAAACTGCTTATCGCCGCCGCTATTAGTACGGGCACCTTGCTCGGCTCTTTGGGTACGGCTGCTTATGCGGCCAACGGTAATACCCAAAAACAATCCGCGGGCGAATTCGCATCCGATGCGATGGTCACCACCAAGGTGAAAGGCGCGTTTGTCGCTGACTCCGCGCTGAGCGCGTTGGATATCGCTGTCGAGACCAACGACGGTGTTGTAACCCTCACCGGGACCGTTGGTACCGCGGCCGAAGTGGAACAAGCCGGCCGCGTGGCGCGCGACGTCGATGGCGTCAAGCAGGTCAAGAACGACATCAAGGTTGACGCTTCGAAGGCCGATAAAAAATAGCGCCTATTAAACCGTCATTTCGTCGTGGTGAAAAAAGTCGGGCCGCGGAATCCACCAGATTCCGCGGCCCGATTTACTTTTGACGTTTACTTGCGCCCGCCGTTGTTCGGATTGCCGCCAAAAGGAAAAGTCGAGAACATCGCGCGCGTCTGATCCTGCATCTGATCCTGCATTTGCACGAACAGATTTTTGCTTTGGTCGATGTAGCTGTTCATCATGTTTTGCAGCATGGGTGTCTGCACATTCATGAACTGCGCCCAGGCTTCGGGGCCGAATTGGCTACCGTAAAGCCCCTTGGACTGCTCTGCCATACGCTGCTGGATCTCCATGAAGGCCTGGATGTTCTTCTCCAGATACGAGCCCATGATGCCCTGCATGGCATGGCCATAGAAACGGATGATCTGCGACAGCATATTGGAGGAAAACATCGGCATGCCGCCGCTTTCCTCTTCCAGAATGATTTGCAGCAGAATGCTGCGCGTCAGGTCCTCGCCGCTCTTGGCATCCACCACCTGGAACGTCTCGTTGGCCAACACCAGTTGTTTGACATCGGCCAGCGTAATGTAGGTGCTCGTTTGTGTGTCGTACAAACGGCGGTTGGGGTACTTTTTAATCAGGCGCTGCCCGGCGCCAGTTTGAGCTTGCGTCATGGTTGTCCCCGAGATCGGGAGATCTCTTTAACTTTAAAGTAATGCTAGTGTAAGCCGTAAAAAGGGCCGCATTCGAACGATGGGTCCCGCATCAGCCCATGTGCAGGCCGCCGTTGAGCGAGAAATCCGCGCCGGTAGAGAATCCGGATTCATCAGAGGCCAACCATGCCGTGATCGAAGCGATCTCTTCGGGAGTGCCCAAACGCCGCACAGGAATTGTCGCCACGATTTTTTCCAGCATATCCGGGCGAATCGCGCGCACCATATCCGTGCCGATATAGCCAGGAGAGACCGTGTTGACCGTCACGCCGCGACTGGCGACTTCCTGCGCCAGGGCCATGGTGAAGCCATGAATACCGGCCTTGGCGGTCGAATAGTTGGTCTGGCCGAACTGCCCTTTTTGACCGTTGACCGAACTGATGTTGATAATGCGCCCCCACTGGCGTTCCACCATGCCGTCGATCACCTGTTTGGTCACGTTAAACAGGCTGTTCAAGTTCGTGTCGATCACAGCGCGCCAATCGTCGGCGGTCATCTTGCGGAAAAGGCCGTCGCGCGTGATACCGGCGTTATTGACCAGCACATCCACGGGACCGAACTCTTCCTTGACGCGGTTGAAGGCTGCGACGGTGGAATCCCAATCGGACACATTACCGACCGACGCGTGAAAGCTATACCCCTGCGCGGCCTGCTCGTCGATCCACTGCTGATAGTTACGGCTGGGGCCGCAACCGGCCACCACGCGGAACCCGTCTTTTGCCAGGCGACGGCAAATCGCCGTTCCGATACCGCCCATGCCACCGGTGACGTATGCCAATTTCCCGTTCATGATCTTTCTCCTGCGCCCCACGGCGCCTCAATAACGTGCTTTCTGCGACTCACATCGCCCTGACTTTCACATAGCGGCCTGGCGCGGGCTCGATGGGCGCGTAGCGAGCATTGCCCAGCACGCTGCGCGCTTTACGTTTCGCACCGGCATGGCCTGCAAGCCACTGAGCCCAATCGGGCCACCAGCTGCCCGCATGCTGCTCGGTTTGAGCGAGCCACGCCTCGGGGTCGGCAGGCAAAGTTTCCTGCTCGCTCACCCAATAACTGCGCTTGCCCGACGAGGGCGGGTTGATCACGCCCGCGATATGACCCGACGCCCCCAGCACAAACCGCTGCGGTCCACGCAACACCTGCGTAGAAGCATAGGCCGATTGCCACGGCACGATATGGTCTTCGCGCGAACCATAGATGTAAGCAGGCAAAGTCAGACGCGTCAGGTCCAGGGCGCAATCTCCCACATGGGTACCCCCGGGAGTCTTAAGTTTGTTTTCCAGGTAGGCATTGCGGAAATACCAGGTAAAAAACGGCCCCGGCAAATTCGTCCCGTCGCCGTTCCAGAACAACAGATCGAACGCCGGCGGCGTCTGCCCTTTCAGATAATTGCCAACCACATAATTCCACACCAGCTCATTAGGCCGCAAAAAGGAGAACGTCGTCGCCAGATCGCGCCCAGGCATCAGCCCGCGCCGCCCGATTTGCTGCTCGCGCAACGCGACCTGTGCCTCGTCCACGAACACCTGCAATACGCCGGTATCCTCGAAGTCCAACAGCGTGGTCAATAAAGTGAGCGACGCCACGGGGCGCTGCCCGCGCGCCTTGGCCACCGCCAGCGCCGAAGCCAGCATGGTACCGCCCACGCAAAAGCCCAGCGCGTTGACTTGATCCTGCCCGGTGATATCGCTGGCGATCTGCAGCGCCTTGAGCACCGCATCGTCGACATATTGCGCCCAGGTCGCCTCGTCAATGCCATCGTCGTCCGAGGGCAGCGGATTACGCCAGGACACCATGAACACGGTGTGGCCTTGCTGCACGGCATAGCGGACAAACGAGTTCTCGGGTTGCAGGTCTAGGATGTAGAACTTGTTGATATTCGGCGGCACAATCACCAGAGGCCGCTGATACACCTTGTCCGTCTCGGGGCTGTACTGAATGAGCTGAAACAGCGCATTTTCGAACACCACTTGCCCGGCCGTCGTCGCCACATTGACGCCAATTTCGAATTTCTCGTCGTCGTTTTGAGTCAGACGCCCGCGCGCGAGGTCGCGCGCCAGATTCGCCAAGCCATCGGCCAGTGCTCGTCCGCCCGTCTCGATGATGGTTTGTTGCGCATCCGGGTTGAAAGCCAGAAAGTTGGCCGGCGACAGCGCATCCACCCATTGCATGATCGAAAAGCGCAGCCTTTGCCGCAGCGGCTCGCCCACCTGGGCGGCGTCGACCATGCGGCTCAAGGCGCGCGCCGACAACAAATAGGCATGCGCCATCAACAGATGCTGACTGCTCGCCACCCAAGCCGGGCCACGAAAACGTCGGTCAGCCGGCGGCGTGAGCGCACCGCGACATGCCTCGTCGCAGATTCTCAGCCATTCGCGCGAGAAATCGGCCTGGATATCTGCCAACGCGTCCGGCGCGATCGTCACCGGGACGGGCCAGGCAGGGGAATTTGGGGCGTTCACTTCAACACCTTGTTATGGTCAAGAACGGGTACCACCGTCGGAGATCCCGCGCGATTAATCACTGTATATGCGCACCGATGTTGCATCGCACACCGTGGACTGTCAATGCGGGTATACAAGGACCTTTGCCACCATCGGCAAAGCCCAGAGTGAGTCCCGCGAGCCGCCCGCATCCTCCCTGCCCGGCCCGCAGACGACCTGGCCTTTCGTCTGATTTGCAATCAAGCAGATGGGATGGACCCATCCAATCATTCCCGCCACGCCAAGAGCGCCATCCGCCCGGTGATCCCATCGCGACGATACGAAAAGAACCGTTCCGCGTCACTGACGGTACACAGCCCGCAAGCATGCACGTCCTCGACTCCGGCACGCTGCAGGCGCAGCAGTGCCAATGCGGGTAGATCCGCCAACCATTTACCAGGATGAGCGGGACGTGGCTTGAAATGGGGCAATGCCTCTGCGCCTAGCGGGGCGAAGGCATCGCGCACATCGTCGCCCACCTCGAAATGTTCAGGTCCTATGCCCGGTCCGACCCAAGCGCGCCAGCCGCGCGCGCCGGGATGCTTGGCGCGCAGGCGGTCCAGTGTGTTTTCCAACACACCGGCGGCGAGTCCGCGCCAGCCCGCATGGGCCGCGCCGACGACCTTTCCATCCAGATCCGTGATGAACACAGGCAGGCAATCGGCGACCATGATGGCCAGTACTCGTCCACGCGCAGCCGTCACGCTGGCGTCGGCGGCGGGTTCTGGCAGCGGGATGCCAGCCAACACATCGGCATCCACAACGTCCGCGCCGTGCACCTGCCTCAGCCATAGCGGCTCCGACGGCACGGCAGCGCGCACGCGGCGTCGGTTTTCTCGCACCACCTCGGGCCGGTCATCCGCCCGCAGTCCCAGATTCAAGGTATCGTGGGGAGCCTCGCCCACCCCGCCTTGGCGGGTCGTACAAAAATAATGCACACCCGGCCACTGTGGCCCCGTGACGACGGGCAAGCCATGAATCACACGTTCCATTGAATTGCCTCCTGGGTGTGGCACATATCGGCCGGCGGAGGGGCCTGAAGACGGATTTCGCCCCGCCCGCCCGGGTCATCGAAATGGAGCGCGCGCGCGTGCAGCATCTGCCGCGAGGCTTGCGCCACCTCTCGTCCCCCATAAATGGTGTCCGCTAATAATGGATGGCCAAGGCTAGCCATATGCACCCGGATCTGGTGCGTCCGCCCCGTTTCCAGACGGCAGACGACTTCCGTGACCGGCCCGCCTTCCGGGGCACTACCACGACGATGGGGGAAATAGTGGGTGACTGCCGGTTTAGGCGCGATGGGCCTTTCGACGCTCATGCGTACGGGCACCCGCGCGTCGCGGCCGATAGGCCGATCCACCTTGCCCGATGCGGCCAGCCAGCCATGCACCAGCGCGATATATTCGCGACCCATGCTGCGCGCCTGCAACTGCCGGACGAGGTGAGTTTGCGCAAGCTCATTACGAGCCACGACCATCAGCCCGGACGTGTCTTTATCCAGGCGATGCACAATGCCTGCACGGGCGACACGCGCGAGCTCCGGGTAGCGGTGCAGCAATCCATTGAGCAAGGTGCCATGCCAGTTCCCCGCGCCGGGATGCGTCACCAGCCCCGCGGGCTTGTTCACCACGATCCAATCGGCGCTTTCGTCCACCACGTCGAAGGCCACCGGCTCGGGGGTGAATGCCAGACTTTCCGGCGCCGGCTGTTCCCAGACGGTCAGCTCGTCTCCCGCGCCCACGATCTGGCGGACCTTGGCGGGCGCGCCGTTGACATGCACCCACCCCGCTTCGATCCATCCCTGCAAGCGGCTGCGGGAATGGCCGTCCAGGAGGGTCGCCAGGATTTTATCCAAGCGATCCGCTCGCGTACCGGGCGGCACGGTAATACACTGAGGTTCGTCATCGGCTGCGAAGCCGGCGCTATCAACGGCTGGGGCGTCTGTATGGGACATGAAGCAAGATCATATAATTCAGCGTGCCATCCTAACACCAAGGAATCGAATCTCGTGATTTTCCGCTCTGCTGCTCTCTCGAACCGCTCGAATCGCGGCTCGCTCCTGCGCGCGGCCATCGCGCTGTCTGTCGCTTTGACTGTCGCCGGCTGCAGCGGCACGGATACCAAATACGATAAAACCGCCGGCTGGAGCGCCGAACAGCTCTACGCCGACGCCAAGATGGAAATGGACTCCGGCGGCTGGAACGAAGCGCGCGATCGCCTGACAGCGATCGAAAGCCGCTATCCGTTCGGCGTGTATGCGCAGCAGGCCCTCATCGACCTCGCCTACGTCAACTGGAAAGACGGCGAAAACGAGCAGGCCCTTGCCGCCATTGATCGTTTTCAGCAGATGTATCCGAACCACCCGGGTACGGACTACATGCTCTACCTGAAGGGGTTGATTAATTTCACCCCGGCCAGCGCTTTCATGAGCAACCTGACTGGCCAGGATCCCGCCGAGCGCGATCCCAAGGGCCTGCGCGCGTCCTACGATGCGTTCAACGAGCTGATCACGCGCTTTCCCGACAGCAAATATACGCCGGACGCGCAAAAGCGTCTGACATGGCTGGTCAATGCCATCGCCATGAACGAGGTGCATGTCGCGCGCTATTACTACGAACGCGGCGCATACGTCGCGGCGGCTAACCGCGCGCAAACTGTCATTACCGATTTCGAAGGCGCCCCGGCCTCGGAAGAGGCCCTGGTTATCATGGGATTGTCCTACGACAAACTCGGCCTGACCGAACTGCGCGATGACGCCCGACGCGTGCTCAAGGCCAACTTCCCCGACAGCACGATGGACGAGAAACAGCTGCTCGCCGACAAGAGCTGGTGGAATCCGTTCTCGTGGAAGTAATCGTCTGATCTGCGGCGCGCACGCAGTGCGGGTGCGCGCGGTTTACAGACAGCGGGCGCGGGGACGGTCAGACTTCCCCACGTTCGCGGCGACCATAGAAGGCCAGCACCTCGTCGATCTCGCGCGTGCGAGAAAACGGCGGCAGCCCGCGCCACAGGCGCTTGCCATAAGGCTTTTCCACCAAGCGTCCGTCGCCCACCATCAGCACTCCCCAGTCGTCCTCGGTCCGGATCAAACGTCCCGCGCCCTGCTTTAGCGCAATCGCGGCTTCAGGTAACTGATATTCGGCGAAGGGGTTACCCCCACGCTCACGGCACGAACGCAATCGCGCCTCGACCACCGGGTCATCGGGTGGGGCGAACGGCAGTTTGTCGATCGCGACCAGCGTCAGGACATCACCGGGCAAGTCAATGCCTTCCCAGAAGCTCGCGCTGCCCACCAGCACGGGGTGGTCCAGCTTGCAAAAACGTTCCAGCAGGTCTCGCCGCGTCGCTTCACCCTGTTTGAGCAACGGCCATTCATGGCCCAGGTCTTCAAATGCCTCGGCCAACAACGTCGCCACCCGGTCAACCGCGCGCAGCGTGGTACAGAGCACCAGCGTGCCGCCCGGGCTGGCCTCCAGTAGTGGCAGCAAAGTGTCGACGAAGCGCTCCAGGAACTGCGGCGACTGCGGCTCCGGCAGGCCCCGGGGCACGAACAGCAGCCCATGCCGGGTGTAATCGAACGGTGACTCCCAGCGCCCGGTGCGCGCATCGCGCAGGCCCAGCTGGCGAGTGAAGTGACTGAAATCCGCCTGCACCGCGAGCGTGGCCGAGGTCAATATCCAGGCCTGGCCCGGTTTGCGGAACTTGGAAAACGCCCGCGCCACGGATAGCGGTGCCGAGTGCAGGCGGACATGGTGCTGACCCAGTTCTACCCAGCGCACCGCCGGGCCGGAAAACAGCGAGGCCGAAGCCGCGCCCTGCAACAAAGCCTGCGCCGTCGCCACGCTGTCGTTTGTGCCATCTGGAGCGTCGGTGTCAGAGGCGGCCCGAGTACTCGCATCGGCGCCGGCTCTCGCCCCAACGCCCTCTTCGACCGCAGAATCGTCTGATTTCACATCGACGGTCGGCGGCAGTTTTGCCGCGACTTCGACGATCGCCTGCATATCCTTGCCCCAGCCTTCGGCAGCCAGTTCCTCGTCAGTTTGTCCGCCAGCCGCCCCTTCTCGGGCAGGTGTTGCCCAGCGAGCCAGACGCAACGCAATATCGGCGCCACTACGCGCCACCGCAGCCAGATCCGGGTGTTTTTCCGCGACGCCCGCCAGCGCACGCGTGGCCGCCTCGACCGCCTCGCGCAATGCCGCCAGGGCCGCATCGAAGGGCTCGGGATCGGGAAAGGCCTCGAACGTCGCCTTGCGCCCCGGCATCCGATCCAGCGGCGCGCATGTCAAACGCAATTCGCGCGCGGCCGTCTCGACATGCCGGCTGACATCGGCCCACTTGGCCGCCTCGCGCGCATAGGCAAGCCCGGCGGCCTCCATGGCTTTTGCGAAATCCAGCAGTTGGTGTGTCGACACGCTGCTACCCAGGAACCGCGTGGCGGTATCCGGCAACTGATGCGCCTCGTCGAAAATCACCGTGTCGGCCTCGGGTAGCAGATCGGTGACCCCCTCTTCGCGCAACACCAGATCCGCCATGAACAGCGCGTGATTCACGACCACAATGTCGGCTTCCTGCGCCTGGCGCCGGGCTTTGACCACGAAACAGTCGCGGATGCGCGGGCACTCCTGTCCCAGACAGTTTTCCCGGGTGGAGGTCACACGCTGCCAGATATCCGCGTCTTCGGGAATATTGCCCAGGTCGGATCGGTCGCCGGTCTTGGACACGCCGGCAAAGACTTGGATCTGACGCAGTTGCGCAATCTCGGCGCGCGATTTCAACGCGCGCTCATCGCCTTGCAAACGTTCCAGATGGTAGTGACAGATGTAATTGTTCCGCCCCTTTAGCAACGCGGCGATCACCGGCACGCCCAAGGCGGCCCGCACGCGCGGCAGATCGCGCGAAAACAGCTGATCCTGCAGGGTCCGGGTTCCCGTGGAAATGACGACTTTGCCGCCCGCCACCATCGCCGGGACCAGATACGCCCAGGTTTTACCGATACCCGTGCCCGCCTCGGCCACCAGCGTCGCGCGATCCTGGATCGCTTCGCCAATCGCTTGCGACAGCTCGATCTGGGCCGGCCGTGGCGAATACCCCGGCAGCGCCGTGGCCAACGGACCGTCTTCGGCAAAAAATTGGGAAATTTCCAGATCTAACATCAAAAGCGTCAACGTGAGGGGGGACTCGCTGCCCCGGTTCGCTCACAATCGGAACGGGTCGCTGGCGGCAAGTCCTAAAGCGGCTTTGGCCCTACCCGCAGCACCCGATATCCGTGGGGTGCGATTAAGGCGGGGCGAAGGAATCGCGGGAGGTCGAAATGCGCCAGACACGCCCGCAAAAGAGGCTCAATAATACTCCGAGCCGTCTTCGCCACCGTGCGCGAAATGATCACGCTCAAAGCGGCCGATGATCACCTTATGGCAAAATCCGGGCCTTGATTTCCCTTTGCAGCCGTATCGAGATGCCTGAAACTTCCGCCACCACGAGCACTGCGCCCAGCGTTGACCAAGCCCGTATCGTCGCCCAGCTTGCCACCGAGCTGGCGTGCCGCCCCTCCCAAGTCGCCGCTGCCGTTGAACTGCTGGACGATGGCGCAACCGTGCCGTTTATCGCGCGCTATCGTAAAGAAGCCACCGGCGGCCTCGACGACACCGTGTTGCGTAACCTCGAGGTCCGCCTCGGTTACCTGCGCGAGCTCGAAGAACGCCGCGGCGCGATTCTGGAATCCATCGCGCAACAGGGCAAATTGACCCCTGAATTGCAACAGGAAATTGCCAGCGCGGATACCAAGCAGCGCTTGGAAGACTTGTACGCACCTTATAAGCCCAAGCGCCGCACGCGCGCTCAGATCGCTCGCGAAGCGGGCCTGGAGCCGCTGGCCGACGCGATCCTGGCTGACGCCAGCTGCGATCCCGCCACCTTGGCTGCCCAGTATCTGAACCCGGAAGCGTCCATCAACGACGCCAAGGCCGCCCTGGATGGCGCCCGGGACATTCTGGCCGAGCGCTTCGCCGAGAACGCCGACCTGCTCTCCAATCTGCGCGATCACCTGTGGTCCACAGGACTGCTGTACGCCAAGGTCGCGGAGGGCAAAGAAGCCGAAGGCGCGAATTTCCGCGACTGGTTTGATTTCAACGAGCCGCTGCGCACGCTGCCTTCGCACCGGATTCTGGCCCTGATGCGCGGCCGCCAGCAAGGTGTGCTGGAGCTGCGCCTTGGCCTGGAGGCCGAACTCGAAGCGCAAACGCCGCATCCTTGCGTGGCGCGCATCTCGCAGTTCCTGAAACTCGGCAACGATCTGTTCGCGCTGGACGCATCGCCGCGCGCACGCTGGCTGGGTGAAGTCTGCCGCTGGACCTGGCGCGTCAAACTGTTGACCGCGTTCGAAAGCGAATTGTTCGGTCGCCTGCGCGAAGAAGGCGAAGCGGAAGCCATCCGCGTTTTTGCCGCCAACCTGAAAGATCTGCTGCTGGCCGCGCCCGCAGGCCCGAAGGTGGTGCTAGGTCTGGACCCCGGCATCCGCACGGGCTGCAAGGTCGCGGTCATCGACCGCACCGGCAAAGTCGTCGATACCGCCACGGTGTACCCCTTTGAGCCACGCCGTGACCGCGAGGGCACCATCGCCACGCTGGCTGCGCTGTCGGCGCGTCATGGCGTCGAACTGATCGCCATCGGCAACGGCACGGCCTCGCGCGAAAGCGAGAAACTGGTGGGCGACATGATGGCCCAATACCCGAATCTGAAGCTCACGCGTGTCGTGGTTTCCGAGGCCGGCGCATCGGTGTATTCCGCATCGGAACTGGCCGCTCAGGAATTCCCCGATCTGGACGTCACGTTGCGTGGTGCAGTATCGATCGCGCGCCGCTTGCAAGACCCCCTGGCCGAACTGGTCAAGATCGATCCCAAAGCCATTGGTGTCGGTCAATATCAGCACGACGTGAACCAGCGCGAGTTGGCCCGCTCGCTCGATGCCGTGGTCGAGGACTGCGTGAACGCAGTCGGCGTGGACGTAAATACTGCCTCTGCCGCGCTGCTTGCACGCGTCTCCGGTCTGAACTCGCTGCTGGCCAAAAACATCGTGTCTTGGCGCGATGCCAACGGCGCTTTCCCCACGCGCGACGATTTGCGTAAAGTGCCGCGTTTTGGCGAAAAAGCGTTCGAACAGGCAGCCGGCTTTTTGCGTATCCCGAACGGTGACAACCCCTTGGACGCATCCGCTGTCCACCCGGAGGCATACCCCGTCGTCGAACGCATTCTCGCCAAGATCAAAGCGGATGTGCGCCAGATCATCGGCCAACGCGAAGCCTTGAAAGGCGTCTCGCCCTCGGAATTCACCGACGAGCGCTTCGGCTTGCCCACGGTGCGCGATATTTTCAGCGAACTTGAAAAGCCGGGCCGCGACCCGCGCCCGGAGTTCAAGACGGCGCAGTTCAAAGAAGGCGTGGAAACGCTCAACGACTTGTATCCCGGCATGGTGCTCGAGGGCGTGGTCACCAACGTTGCCAACTTCGGCGCGTTTGTGGACATCGGCGTGCACCAGGACGGCTTGGTGCATATCTCGGCGCTGGCGGAGAAATTCGTCAAGGACCCGCGCGATGTCGTGCGCGTGGGCCAGACCGTGACGGTCAAGGTGCTGGAAGTCGATGTGGCGCGTAAACGCGTGGCGCTGACCATGCGCTTGAACGACACGGCGCAGCCCGCGCGTCGCAGCGCCTCGGATGCGCCGGCGCGTGGCACCAATGCGGCGCGTGGCGCGGGCGGCAGCCGTCGGCCGCAAAACGACGCGGGCCGCAATGATCTGCGCAACAACGCAATGGCCGAAGCCTTTGCCAAGCTCAAGCGCTAGGGTGGCCCGATCGGTTCAGCTGCAGCACGGTGGACGCGTTAAACTGGGCGATTGTTCATCAACGCAATATCCCGCCTACTCATGAGTATCCGCGTCCTCACCGGCATCACGACCTCCGGCACCCCCCACCTCGGCAACTGGGCAGGGGCCATCCGCCCCGCCATCAATGCCAGCACCCAGCCGGGCACCGACGCGTTCTACTTCATGGCGGACTATCACGCGCTGATCAAGTGCGATGATCCGGCCCGCGTCGCGCGTTCGCGTCTGGAGATCGCGGCCACCTGGTTGGCGGGCGGCCTCGACCCCGAACGCGTCACGTTTTACCGGCAATCGGATATCCCCGAGATTCCAGAGTTGTGCTGGATTCTGACTTGCGTCACGGCCAAGGGATTGATGAACCGCGCGCACGCCTATAAAGCGTCGGTGGATCAGAACACCGCCAAGGGTGTCGAGCCGGACGATGGCATCACCATGGGGCTCTTTTCCTACCCGATTCTGATGGCGGCGGACATCCTGATGTTCAACGCGAACAAAGTCCCGGTAGGACGCGACCAGATCCAACATCTGGAGATGGCGCGCGACATCGCGCAACGGTTCAATCATCTGTATGGCCGCGAGTTCTTCGTGCTGCCCGAAGTCGCGATCGAGGAATCGGTGGCGACGCTGCCCGGCCTGGACGGTCGCAAGATGTCCAAGAGCTACAACAACACGATTCCGCTTTTCGAGGGTGACGCCAAATCACTGCGCGCGGCCATCATGCGCATCGTGACCGATTCGCGCCAGCCCGGCGAACCCAAAGATCCGGACAACTCGCACTTGTTCACGATCTACCGCGCCTTTTCGACCGAGGACGAGGCGGCGTCATTCCGGGCCGAGCTCGAATCCGGCATGGGCTGGGGAGACGCGAAAGAGGCCCTGTACCAGCGTCTGGAGCGCGATATTGCTCCCATGCGCGAACGCTATCAGGCCCTGATGGCCCATCCTGAACGGATCGAAGACATCCTGCAGGCAGGCGGAGAAAAAGCGCGCAAATTGGCTACGCCCTTCATGGCAGAGTTGCGTGACGCGGTGGGGCTGCGGCGCCATACTGCCGCGCCCGCGCCCAGCAAATCGAGCAACAAAAAATCGGGGAAAACCGCCCGGTTTGTTAGCTTTCGCGATGAAGACGGGCAATTCCGATTCCGCTTGGTAGGCGCGGACGGCCAAGAGCTCTTGCGTTCGCGCGGCTTTGCCGACCCTAAAGCGGCTGGCGCTTTCGTACAGCGCTTGCAGTCGGGTAGCGATGGCGACTGCCTGCAGGCAGAAGGCTTGGCGATCAAAGCCGTACTGGATGGCGAGACTATTGCCGAAGGACCCGTCGCCCGCGACGAAGCAGAACGCGATGCATTGCTGCAGCAGACACGCGTAGCTTTGGGTCTGTAAAACGGGGGTTAGTCGAGGCCCATGGCGGGGGGCGTCCGGCGATCTGCCTGGCCCCAACCCGCCTCATGAGGTTACCGCACCTCAGCTGCGTGGCCACCGCGAATAGCCCTGAACAGGACAGCTTCGCTGGACCGCGTTCGGCGCGCTCCAACAACACAAGCGCGAAGTGTTTGCGACAGGCGCGGATACGGTGTGGACAGGATCCGTGCTTGCGTACTCGGTACTCCACCCATGGTAACCCTCCCAAGAAGCCTACGCGTGGTTCGGGGACCACGCGTTTGGATCGGTGAAGGTATAGCGGGCCGTTACCCGGTTGCGGACACATCGGGATCACCGGAACGCTTGCGCAGGGTATTCATGAGCGTCGCATCACTGCCCAAGGTCAACATGAACACATTCAGCAGTTGCTGCGCGCGTTCCGCATTAGCCGTGTCGCCGCGTTCCTCATATCTCTGAATATTTTCAGTCAAATATGCCATCGCTGGAGCAAGATTAGGACCCAAGCGCATGAAGCGCGAGGTATCGGCTATGGCCTGATCGTCTCTTTTAAGCCGCCTCTCGCATAGCCGCACCACCGCAGCGGTGGCCGGAACGTCGGCATTCACCAGCAGTTTCACCGTTGCCCAGTGTTCTTTATCGAGAGCATCGCGCATCAGTTGACTGGCGGCGTCATGCACTTCGGGTAGGGCCGTTAAGTTCTTTATTTGGCCGACCTTATCGGCGTATGAAAGATCCGATCGAGAGAGTAAGTGCTCCAGTACCGTATAGGTGACGACCTTGGCTGAAGCCAGCAAAATCGGATTCCCCGTATCGCGAAAAGCTTCTACATTGCGGGGTATCGACTCAACACACTCTGCATCTCGTTCAATGAGCTGGCGCAACAAACGGCCCGCCGGCGAGCGCACAGCATTTTGAATCCTGTGCTGCGGGTCGTTGTCCACCGCCCGGGCGACGGCTCTGGCCAAAGGTCTCAAGCCATTCGTCGAATCCACTGGATAACCCGCGCGAAGGAAAAGCGCCACATTGTCTACATCTTGCTCACTGCAGATGCTGATCTGATGTGCGATCGCCTCTGGGTGCCCTACCGGCAGCAACGCGTTCAGTCCGGCCACCTTTTCTTCATTAGAGAATTGCTTGCTATGTATCCAGCCTTGCACGGCGTCCGCCGTCAGGCGAAACTGATCCTCTGGCCGAAGCTGCGGTAGCGCTTGGGTGACGTCAACGCCTAACCGAAGCAACACTTTGGAAGCGAGATCATCGTGGTAGAGACCATACGTAGAATCGGATTGCGACACGATCTTCTTGATGGCTGGAGCGCCCGCCGCGACTAATACCCGGACCAACGACAGGTTCCAGTTCAACCAGATTCCGCCGTCATCAAGACCAGCTTCAGAACTGATCGAGTACTTCGAATCGTCTTCAATCCACTTCTCTATCGCGCCAGATAACAATGACTCCCCATCCGCACCGGCGTCCATTACTAATGTGGCGCAAAACAGAAGGAGATTTTCGTCAACGTGCCGCTTTTTTAATGTCAGCAACACCTGCATCGCTAATGGCGTATCTTTCAGTGCGGCTAGCGTTTTTTCGTAGCCGGGCGCGCGGCTCCTGAGCATTAATTCGACCAGGCCATAGCCGTTGCCGTCGAGATCATTGTCTAGCATCCACTTCAATGACTCGGCATCGTGTGCAATATCGCTGATCGGATTAGCTCCGCCTCTTGCGAAAAAACGGGCGACTTCAGCGAGTCTGTGGTGGACCGCCAGGATGGCCGCTTGCGATATATCACCTCGACTTTCAGACAGCGCCCATGCGGCAGCAATGGGGAAAGAGCTCTCCGCTTCCCATTCATCAAATCGCCCCTCTCGCAGTGCCTGAATGGAATCGATGAAGGAAGAGGTCTTCATTCCCTCCGCAGGCGGCGAATACGGCCTACCCACCGTTCCTCCCGCCTCGACAATCGCTTCCATCCATGCAAGTTTGCGTTCGTGCGCCGCATAAACCAATAGCGTGTCTCCATGCCGATCTCTGGCATTGAGCAAAGTCGGATCACCCCCGAGGCGGGCGACCAAGGGTTTTGCCAACGCAGTCGTGCCGTTCTCGATCGCATAGTGTAGAAACGTCCTACCTTGGGCATCGACGGCGGAAATATCGAAGCCTGACGCATCTATCATCGCCAGCAAGGTGGCCGCACTGGCTTTCTTAACGGCTGCGTAGATGTCCTGCTCAGAAAATTCAGCGGTCGCCCGCTCCTCAAGCGGATGTAATTGAACACCCCCGCCAGTCTGCACACCAGAAGTCGAGCCCATGATTAGTCCTAGGGAAAATACGTTAGTAACGATTGCACTGCAATTGTTCCTACCAGGACCCATATGTGAGATCGGCTTTGTCACCGAACTATGCAGCACAACGTCTGATGTATTTCCGAGCCGCGATAGTCAGCTAGGAGCTCGAGCGGAGTCATGTCCTAGCGACAGAGTCGACATCTCCCCCGTGTGCTTTATATATAGCTAGCATGCGACTGAAGGTCGCATGATCGAGTGCTTCCGAGCCATTGCTGAGAGGGAAAGGCCAGGGGTTTACCTCATTGGGATGCGCCTGCCGCATTCGCGCGCCCGCGATTGCCAACGTTTCAAACAGTTCTACATCTCCGCTGCTTGCCGCTTCGACGTATGCGCGGTACATGTCTCGCTGATACTCCGGAGGAACGTCAAAACCGGCACGGTTAGCGAGCCGTGCCGCGATTTCCATCCTTCCTTCCTGCAACACAACTTCAAACGGCGTCTTTTTTCTTTCTGGACCAGAGCCGCCGCCCCGTGCCGGGGGGCCATTGAGTCCGATGCCTGCATCGATGAGGATTTTTGCAACCTCGAAGTCCCGGATCTTTATAGCGCTCAACAGACTCTTCGAGTCTGCACGGTCCGGTGCGCCGAAATCGGCGCCACTCGCCAATAGCATATCCAGGGTTCGACGGTACTTTTCGAGACCAGCTGCCTCGTCATCCCGGAAGCGCGCAAATATTAACACCGAGCTGCCATCGAGATCCGGCCCCGCTTGCGCAATTATCGACGACAGGAGGTCCATCTTTCCCTGCTCAGCAGCCTGCTCAGCCGCGCTCTGCAGCTCCGATCCATGTAGCCCGACGTTAGCGCCGGCCTCAAGCAGCACCTCAGCACACTCCCAGTGCTGGTTTTGGATGGCGAGGGCTAGGGCAGTGCGAGAATTGCCGTCGCAGCAACTCAGCATTGACCTTATCACCTCTGGCTGGGCGGCTTTGGGAGCAGGATGCGCGATTTCCGAGCTTCTTTCGTATCCCAGAAGCACCTTGATTGCGTCAATGGCATTCCGGGACACGGCCCAGAAGAGCGCACTCCACCCCTGCCGGTCTTGCGCCTCCGGACGGGCCTCGGCCTCCAGCAACACGCGCACCGTGTCGGCATTACCGTTTGCTGCGGCGATCATCAACGGCGTTGTTTGCGTATCCCAAAGATCCTGCGCATTCACCAGGTCTGGCAGGTGCTGAAGTACGACAGCGACGAACTCCGGATCCTTTTGCTTGGCGGCCTCGTGCAAGACCGTAAATCCCTCTCTTAACGTGTCCAACTCTGCCAGCGAAGGGCTTCCTTCAAAAAAAGAACGGAAATTTTCGATATCACCCGCCTTTATCCAATGCGACAGGGCCTCTTTATTGCTCATCGTGTGATCGCCGTCTTGCGACGTGTACGTGAGGTGAACGTCTGAAGAAACGGGAGGATTAAAGTGGATACTCATACGGTTCTCTCATGAAAATTCCAGGGCGGAGCTCCCTGTGGCGCTTTTAAGCAGGAAGCACAACTGCTGAGTAACCGCGATTTTTATGTAGTTCCAAATTACACGCATACATGAGCGCGTCGTTGGCGCCGACCGGGTTGTGGCGGATCCTATGTCAGGGTCGGAATCAAGATCAACGGCGCGACCATCGCGCATACGGCCCCCGCAACGAGCGCTGCCACGGGCCGATAGCTGACCCACCAGATCAACATCAGCCCAGCAAAGCTCAAGATGCCTATCCATTCCACCGCGCCATAGGACCAGCCCCACACGCGTGTCGAAAGCCAAAGGGATAGGGCAAGCGCGCTCGCGCCGACCAGTCGCAACATCACGCGATGCCGGGACGGCAATGCGCGATCAAAGACGGCCTCATAGTGGCGGTCCATGCCCAGACACAGCGCCGAGAATCCAGCATAAGCGCAAAAGAAAGCAGCGATACTCATCACGACGTCACCTCATTGCTTGTACAGCTCGCCTCGGTGACAACAACAGGCGATCGAACGGTGCTTGTGCCTTCATGCCGCTCATGCACGCGCGTCGCGGTGGTGCTGGAGGGAGCTGCGCGCGTCCGGCTCGCTTTCGGCATACCCGCATAGGCCCGGTGCGCCTTGTACGCGATCCACCCCATCAACGCGGCCGCGGCCCACGCGGTGAGGTCGAATCCCGCCATCACCCAATCACCGTCCGCTAATGACGCCGCCAGGTGTCGCGAGGTTGTCATCGCGTTCAAGGCGGGCAATGCCAATGCGCCGACTGCCGCCAGGGCCCAAAGGTCACGCCACTGGCGTCTTGGAAAGACGAAGGCATAGAGATAGCTGAGGCCCCAGACCATGAAAAACGCGCGCGTTTCCCATAGCGCGCGCCCAGGCAGGTCCACCGGCAATAACCGGTTGGCGCAGAAGTACACGACGATGGCGAGACAAAACCCGGCGATGCTGCCAGCGTTCAAGCCATCGACCAGGCGCAACGACAGCTGCTGACTTTTGGCCGCACCCGACTTCTGGCGACGTTTGACGACCCAAAGCACGAGGCCGGTACCGACCATGGCGGTGCCAGCCAGGCTGACGATGAAATAAAGCCATCGCAACACAGGCTGCGCAAAAAATCCCAAGTGCAGCCCGATCACCGTATCAGCCGCGGTGACGGCCGGACCATTGTCCTCATGATGCTTGAGCAACTTCCCCGTCACGCCATCGAATTGCACGCTGGGCGGATTACGCGCGTACGAGACCTTTTCTTCCGAACTGCGCTGCACGGAGACGATCGCATTCGGTTTACTTGGGTTGGCCACAATGACCGCACCCGCGATGCCACCCTGCCATAGCGATTGTGCCGCGGTCACAAATTTGCCTAGCGGCAATAGCGGCGCCTCGCCTGGAGCCGCCTTCTGGGGCGCGAGGCCAGGGAATCGCTCCTCGGAATACTGTCGCGGATAGTCATAGGCCGCGTTGATGCCAGCGGGCAGCAACATCGCGACGAAGATCAACAAGCCGCTGAACGTGATCATCAGATGGAACGGCAAACCCAGCACCGATAACGCGTTATGCCCATCCATCCAGGCGCGTTGGCCGCCCTTGGCCGGGCGAAAGGTGAAGAAGTCCTTGAAGATTTTCTTATGCGTCACGATCCCGCTGAGTATCGCGATCAACATAAACATGCCCGCGATACTCGCGAGCCACCGACCCCATGGCGGACCGATTTCCAGTTCGAAGTGAAAGCGATAAAGAAAGTCGCCGCCTCGTGTTTCCCGGGCGGTGACCTCCTGCCCTGTTTGCGGATCTAGCGTCACACGCTTAAAGCCCCGCGTACCCGGCGCAGGTTTGGGTACTTGGTACAGCACGCTTAGATAGGGTGCGCGCGCGGACGGCAAATCAATGTACCAGCGTGTCGCATCGGGCGCATGTTGCGCGAGATAGCGCTGGGCCATGTCCGCCGCATGATCCGCCGCGACCACGCGATGCTGGGCGGGCAGCTCCGGCCGCATCCATGTCGTCATCTCGGGCCGAAAAAATGCAAGCGTGCCCGTTAGAAACATCGCGAACAGGATCCAACCCATGATCAGCCCTGCCCACGTATGCAGCCAAGCCATGGCTTGTCGGAAGCCTTCCCCATGCGGGGCGCTGTCTTTACGCACGGTCATACGCCCACTCCCGAGCGTGCGATGGCATAGAGCCCCGCGCAGATCGCGGTCCAAATAAGCACCCCCGCCCACGCGCGCCCGGCGTTACGCGCGGCAAACACGCCCATGACGGCGATGGCATAAATGACAAAAGCCAGAATGGCCGAGGTGGTAACCGCCTCAACGCGCGCCAAAGGCAGCCATACAGCGAGCGCCGCCGCTGCGGACGCGGTCAACGCATAGCCGCCGAATACGGCGGCAAGCACGCGCGACAGCACGGCGCATCGATAACGCGCGAGCCCGGTGCCGGGGATGGGTTTCATTGTTTCTCGTCTACCAGGTAATCCCACAGGACTGTCTGCGACGCGCGTGGCTGCCTCGCCGCAGTCCTTAGACACGCGGGCGTGGCCAGTCATGGCTTATGCGCAGCAAACAGCGTCAACGCGGAAAGCGTCAACAGGACTCGTGCAGGTAAACGGGGCGATACGTTAGTGAGGTCACGGAATTGCAGGTATAGACGACAAACCGCAATCTTAATTGATAACCAATATCAATCGCAATTAACCGTGACATTCCGGGCTATAAGCCCACGGTCAAACGTCGCTCGGACTCCAAATACTCGCGCGACTGCATTTCCAGAATGCGCGACACCGTGCGATGGAATTCGTTTGCCAACGCGCCTTCGGTATAAAGCTCCTCGGGCTCGCACTCGGCGGACATGATGAGTTTGATCTTGTGGTCGTAGAACACGTCGATCAGCCACGTAAAACGGCGGGCCTCCGATGCCTGGCGCGGGCCCATGCGCGGCACCTCGGACAAGATGACTGCATGAAAACGGCTCGCCAGTTCCAGATAATCATTCTGCGAGCGCGGACCGCCACACAGCGTCGCGAAGTCGAACCACACCACGGAGCCTGCCAACGCCTGCGCACGGATTTCGCGGTGTTCGATATGCAGCACGGGATCTTGTGGCGGCGTATCGGACAAATGGTTAAAGGCTTTCTGCAGCGCGGCCTTGGCTTGCTCGTTAAGCGGCGAGTGATAGCACTGCACTTGTTCGAGCGAACGGCGCCGGTAATCGATACCCGCGTCCACATTCATTACGTCCATCCGTTGCTGAATCAACTCGATGGCCGGCAAGATACGATCGCGATGCAAGCCATCCGGATACAACGTAGACGGCTCGTAGTTGGACGTCATGACAAACGAGGTGCCGTATTCAAACAGCTTTAACAGCAACCGATAAAGAATCATCGCATCGGCCACGTCCGACACGTGAAATTCGTCAAAGCAGATCAGACGATATCGTTTCGCCACCCGGCGCGCGACTTCGTCTAACGGATCCTGCATCCCTTTCACGGTCTCAAGCTCGCGATGCACGCCACGGATGAACTCATGAAAATGAATACGCGTCTTGCGGGTCACCGGCACCGTGGCATAGAACGCGTCCATCAAGAAACTCTTGCCACGACCCACACCGCCCCACAGGTAAACGCCACGTGGCACCTCCGGGCGATGCAACAAACGCTTCAAGGCATTGGAGCGCATGCCCTTGAATCGCACCCAATCATCAAAATAGACTTGCAGCCGATCGATCGCCCGCTTCTGCGCCTCGTCGGGCTGATAGCCCCGTTCGGCCAGAGAATTTTCATAATATTCACGGACGTTCATAAAAGCTCCGGACCCGATAAAAGTAGCGAAGGCCGCATTCTACTAAGTCGCCCGCACGCCCGGGTCCAGAGCGTGCACAAGCGCTATGAAGCGGCTATTGAATGACATAAAAAAAAAGCGGGCGCCAGGCATTGCTACCTTAGCGCCCGCCGGCATGCCGAGCGGAATTAGAAGTTCAGCGCGCGCTTGTCCACGGCCAGGGCCGCTTCCTTCACGGCTTCCGACAACGTCGGGTGCGCGTGGCAAATACGTGCGATGTCTTCCGCAGCGCCACGGAATTCCATGATGGTCACGGCTTCCGCGATCAGCTCCGATGCCATCGGGCCGACGATGTGCACACCCAGGACTTCGTCAGTCTTGGCATCAGCGATCACCTTGGCAAAGCCCGTCGTGTCGCCCAATGCGCGTGCACGGCCGTTGGCCAGGAACGGGAAGCTGCCTGCCTTGTACTCGCGGCCTTCGGCCTTGAGCTGCTGTTCGGTCTTGCCGACCCAGGCGATTTCCGGCGAGGTGTAGATCACCCAAGGCACAGTGGCGAAGTTCACATGGCCATGCTGCCCCGCGATACGCTCGGCCACGGCCACGCCCTCTTCCTCGGCCTTGTGCGCCAGCATCGGGCCGCGCACCACATCACCCACCGCCCACACGTTCGGCAGATTGGTCTTGCAGTCGCCATCGACCTCGATAAAGCCACGCTGATCCAGCTTCAGGCCCACGCCGTCGGCATTCAGACCACCGGTGTAGGGCACGCGGCCGATCGACACGATCAGCTTGTCCACCACCAATTCCTGCTCGGCGCCCTTGGCGTCCACATAAGGAATCGTCACCGACTTCGCCGTCGCCTTGATCTCGCCGATCTTCACACCCATCTGGATGTTCAGACCTTGCTTCGTGAAGGCCTTCAGCGCCTCTTTCGCGACCTGCTGGTCAGCAGCGGCCAGGAATTCCGGCGCGGCTTCCAAGATCGTGACTTCGGCACCCAGGCGGCGCCACACGCTGCCCATTTCCAGACCAATCACGCCGGCGCCAATCACGCCCAGCTTCTTCGGCACGGCGCCGATATTCAGCGCGCCGTCGTTAGACAGCACAACCTTTTCGTCGAACGGCAGACCCGGCAGTTCACGCGCGGCCGAACCGGTAGCCACGACCACATGCTTGGCCACCAGTTCTTCTTCCTTGGCGCCCGACACCTTGATGGTGTAGCCGCCCTCGGCCTTGGCCGCAAACGAGCCCGTGCCGTGGAAGAACGTGACCTTGTTCTTCTTGAACAGGTACAGAATGCCGTCGTTGTTTTGCTTGACCACCGTGTTCTTACGGCCGATCAGCGTATCGAGCTTCAGGCTCACGCCCTTGACCTCGATGCCGTGCTCGGCAAAGTGGTGGTTAGCCTGTTCGAAGTGTTCCGACGATTGCAGCAAAGCCTTCGACGGAATGCAGCCCACGTTAGTGCAAGTACCGCCAGGCGCCGGCTTGCCGTCGGCCGTCTGCCAGGCGTCGATGCAAGCCACCGACATACCCAGCTGGGCCGCGCGGATCGCCGCGATATAGCCGCCAGGACCTGCACCGATGACGACGACGTCAAATTGTTTGGACATAATGATCTCGATATTCGGAAATTAAAGAAGCGCCACCAGAGCTCCAGGCCAGCCGCATCACCACCGCCCCCTCCCACCGTTACGCTGCACCTGCCACAACCGGGCACGAGCGCCAGCGATGTGCCGGGGCCGCAGGGCTGCGGCGTGGCGGGCCCGTAGAGACCGCCGAGCGCTACCGAAGGAAGGCGGGGGGAAGTCGGCTGGGCATGTTTGAGCGTAGCGTAGCGGAGCGAGTTTGCCCAGCCGCCCCGCCTGACGAGGTAGGCGAAGGGAAGTCTGGCCGTTCAGGCCAGACCGGTCGAGCGGGCCCGCCACGTCGCAGCCCTGCGGCCCCGGCACATCGCGACAGAAGAACCCTACCGCCCCCGCACCAACAGCCTGCACCGCCGCGACAACCAGACACCCCCACCGAGCAAAGACCCGAAGATCCCGCAAACATCCGGCAGAGGCATCCCAGCAACCCGTCAACCTAATCCCACCTAAGACTTACAGATCCAGCAACAAACGCTGCGGATCTTCCAGCGCATCCTTCATCGCAACCAGACCCAACACCGCCTCACGACCGTCGATGATCCGATGGTCATACGACAGCGCCAGATAGTTCATCGGACGAATCACGATCTGACCCTTTTCAACCACCGCACGCTCCTTGGTCGCATGCACGCCCAAGATTGCCGATTGCGGCGGGTTGATGATCGGGGTCGACAGCATCGAGCCGAACACACCACCGTTGGAGATCGAGAACGTACCGCCCGTCATTTCCTCGATACCCAGCTTGCCGTCAGCAGCACGCTTGCCGAAGTCAGCGATTTGCTTTTCGATCTCGGCGATCGACAATTGATCCGCGTTACGCAGGATCGGCACCACCAGACCACGGGGGCTGCCCACCGCGATACCGATGTCGAAGTAACCGTGATAGATGATGTCCTTGCCGTCGATCGACGCGTTGATCAGCGGGAACTTCTTCAGTGCGGCAACAGCGGCCTTCACGAAGAACGACATAAAGCCCAGCTTGATGCCGTGCTCTTTCTCGAACTTCTCTTTGTACTTGTTGCGCAGATCGATCACGGCCTGCATGTTGACCTCGTTGAACGTGGTCAGAATCGCGTTTTCTTGCTGCGATTGCAGCAGACGCTCGGCGATACGAGCGCGCAGGCGGCTCATCGGCACGCGCTGTTCCGGACGGCCATCCAGCGACAGCGTCGTCGGAGCCGGAGCGGCGGCGGCCTTGGCCGGCGCGGCGCTGGCGGCCTGAGCGTCAGCCTTGGTCACGCGACCATCACGGCCGGTGCCCGACACGCTGGCGGCGTCCACACCCTTTTCCGAGAGAATCTTCGAAGCAGCCGGCGAAGCCACACCAGCGGCGCTCTTCGAGGCAGGGGCTTCTGCGGCGGCAGCCGGGGCAGCGGCCGGAGCGGCTTCAGCCTTCGGCGCGGCGGCCGGGGCAGCAGCAGCCTGAGCAGCCGTATCGATCTTGGCGATCAGTTGACCAGAGGTCACCGTGGCGCCGTCGGCTTCGACGATCTCAGCCAGCACGCCCGAGGCGGGAGCCGGCACTTCCAGCACGACCTTGTCGGTTTCGATTTCGATCAGGATCTCGTCGGCTTCAACCGCAGCGCCAGCCTGCTTCTTCCAGGTCAGCAGCGTCGCTTCGGAAACCGATTCGGACAATTGGGGGACAACAACGTCAGTAATAGCCATGGTAATTAAATTCCGTTCAATAAATGTTCGTATCGACAGCTGCGCTTACTTGGTCAGCATGAAGCCTTTGTACTTGGCGGCAAATGCCTGCTCGATCAGCGCCTTTTGCTGCTCGATGTGCTTGGCCAGATAGCCAACGGCAGGCGATGCCGAAGCCGGACGGCCGGCATAACCCAGTTTCTGACCGTCGGCCATGTTCTCGTACAGGTGGTGCTGAACGTAGAACCAAGGACCTTGGTTCTGCGGCTCGTCTTGCACCCAGATCACTTCAGTCGCGTTGCTGTACTTGCTCAGTTCGGCTTCGAAAGCCTTGTGTGCGAACGGATACAGTTGTTCAACCCGAACAATCGCCACGTGGCTGGCTTCGCGCTCACGACGAGCATTCACCAGGTCGTAGTAGACCTTGCCCGAGCAAGCCAGCACGCGCTTGACCTTGCTGGCGTCGATGTTGTCGTCCAGCTCACCGATCACCGGACGGAAGCTGCCGCCGGCCAATTCGGTCAGGGGCGAACCTGCATCCTTGTTACGCAGCAGCGACTTCGGCGTGAAGATCACCAAAGGCTTGCGGAACGGACGGATCATCTGGCGACGCAGCAGGTGGAAAATCTGCGCGGCCGTCGTCGGCTGCACCACCTGGATGTTGTTGTCGGCGCACAGCTGCAGGAAGCGCTCGATACGACCCGACGAGTGCTCGGGGCCTTGACCCTCGTAGCCGTGCGGCAGCATCAGCGTCAGACCGGATTGACGGCCCCACTTGGCTTCACCCGAGGTGATGAACTGGTCGATCACGACCTGCGCACCGTTGACGAAGTCACCGAACTGCGCTTCCCAGATGGTCAGCGTGTTGGGCTCGGCGCTCGAGTAACCGTATTCGAAGCCCAGCACGGCTTCTTCGGACAGTACCGAGTCGATCACCGTGAACGGAGCCTGGCCTTCGGAGACGTTTTGCAGCGGCACATAGGTGCCATCGTTCCAGCGCTCACGATTTTGATCGTGCAGCACGGCGTGGCGGTGCGTGAACGTACCGCGACCCGAATCCTGACCCGTGATACGGATGGCATAACCGGAGGACACCAGCGTCGCAAACGCCAGGTGCTCGCCCATACCCCAGTCCAGATTTTGCTCGCCTTGAGCCATCTTGCGACGCTCGGCCAACAGCTTGTTCACCAGCGGGTGCGGGGTGAAGTTTTCCGGCAAGGTGGTGATGCGTTCACCGATGCGCTTCAGTTCAGCCAGCGGCACGGCGGTGTCGGCGTGGTCGGTCCACTTGGCGCCCAGGAACGGGGACCAGTCGATTGCGTACTTGCTCTTGTAGTCGGTCAGCACGGGCTCGATCGTGCGCTGGCCGTCTTCCATCAGCTGACGGTAATCCTTGACCATCTGCTCGGCATCGCCTTCGGCCAGGACGCCTTGGGCGACCAGCTTGTCGGCGTACAGCTTGCGCGTGCCGGGGTGATGGCCAATGCGCTTGTACATCAGCGGCTGCGTCAGCGACGGAGTGTCTTGCTCGTTGTGGCCGAGTTTGCGGAAGCAAACAATGTCCAGCACGACGTCGTGATGGAATTCCATGCGGTAGTCCAGCGCCAGCTTGGTCGCGAACACCACGGCTTCGGGGTCGTCGCCGTTGACGTGGAACACCGGGGCTTCGATCATCTTGACCACGTCGGTGCAATACAGCGTCGAACGCGTATCGCGCGGATCAGAGGTGGTGAAACCGATTTGGTTGTTGATGACGATGTGCAGCGTGCCGCCCGTGCCGTAACCGCGCGTTTGAGCGAGGTTCAGCGTTTCCATCACGACACCCTGGCCCGCGAAAGCGGCGTCGCCGTGCACCAGCACCGGCAGAACTTGTTTGCCTTCGGCGTCGCCACGACGTTCCTGGCGAGCGCGGGCGCTACCTTCGACCACGGGGTTGACGATTTCCAGGTGGGACGGGTTGAACGCGAGCGACAGGTGTACCGGACCGCCACGGGTGGACAGGTCGCTGGAGAAACCGTTGTGGTACTTCACGTCACCATCGGTCAGGCCCTCGGCGTGCTTGCCTTCGAATTCGGCAAACAGATCGCCGGGCATCTTGCCCATGATGTTGACCAGCAGGTTCAGGCGACCACGGTGAGCCATGCCCACCACGATTTCCTGCACGCCGCATTCGCCCGCGTGGTTGACCACTTCGTCCATCGAGGCGATGAAGCTTTCGCCGCCTTCGAGCGAGAAGCGCTTCTGGCCCACATACTTGGTGTGCAGGAAGCGCTCGAGGCCTTCGGCTTCGGTCAGCTGCTGCAGAATGTGGCGTTTTTGCTCGGGCGAGTAGGATGCCGCGCCAAAAGTCTTTTCCAGACGCTCTTGAATCCAACGCTTGGCGGCGGGGTCGGAAATATGGGTGTATTCGGCACCGATGCTGCGGCAGTAGGTGTCGCGCAGCGCCTTCAGGATGTCGCGCAGCGTCATCGTGCTGGCGGTCGTGAAGTAGGTATTGGTGGCCGAGTAGACCTGATCGAGGTCGGCTTCGGTCAGGCCGTAGAAAGCGGGGTCCAGTTCCGGGATTTGCGGACGTTCTTGGCGCTTGAGGGGGTCCAGATCGGCCCAACGCGAACCCAGCGAACGGTAAGCGCCAATCAGCGACTGTACCGACACCTGCTTGCTGGCCATGGCCAGATCAGGCTGCGAGGATTGCTGCTGCACAAAGCCGTTGGTGCGCGCACGCTGCGCGAACGACTCAACAATCGGGGCGTGGGCGCGGTCGCGCGTCGTTTCCTGACCGTCGGTGGCGGGCGTGTGTTGCAGCTGGTCGAAGTACTCGCGCCAGTTGTCCGGCACGGAGCCGGGATTATCTAGGTACGCCTCGTACAACTCTTCGACGTAGGGCGCATTACCCCCGAAGAGATAGGAGGTGGATAGAGATTCTGATTCGGAAGACATATATTGCTTCACCTTGCGAGTGCTTCACTCGATACGATGCAGGAAAACCTTCCGCGACACGGGCTTCCCGTTTAGCGGATAGCAGGGGCAGAAGGCACGTACAAGCCCTGAAAGCCTATGGCGCAAAAGTATACCCCCCAGGGCTACGCCTGTCTTGCCGCAGCGCGGCAACCCGGACCGAAGCCAGGGCATGGCAATCGGCCGGGAATATCGGGGCAACCCCCGTCAACGTCCGTCATGATGTTGACTACGTGCCTGCAGGATCCAACATTTCAGGACTGAAAGAGCAAAACGGCGCTGTCTCTAGAAAACCACGACACGCCGGTAAAACCACACTGCGACCGCCGCGAATACCGCGAGGCCCAACCACTCGGCCACCGACGCAAAATCGGCGCCCAGCAAAGCCAGCGGTGCTTCGTTGCCGGTTGCCCCTATGATGGCAGCCATTAGCACCCCGATCAAGCTCTCGCCCACGATCATCCCCGAGGCCATCAACGTGCCGCGCCGGATGTGCGGCTCGGCGAAGGCATCATAAGGCTGACCCGTGCGTTCGGCACGCCGACGCAGCGCTCGCTCGATCAACCAGGCCAATACCGCGCCCACGACCAGAGACGTGCTGACGGTCGGGGGCAGGTAAATGCCAATCCCAACGGCCAGCACCGGCATCCGCGCGACACGGCAGGTGCGCTTCAAAATCGCATCAAGAACGATCAGACCGACACCCACCGCCATCCCGATGACGATCATCAGCCAGTTCAATTGGTGGGTGAAAATCCCTTGCGCGATCGCCAACATCAGCGTGGCCTGCGGCGCGGACAGCGCCTGCGCGGGGTCCATTTCCGGGCGAGGCAAAGCGCCGGCGAAACCGTACGCGTTGTAGAGCAGCTCCAGAATCGGCGAAATGACGATCGCCCCCACCACGCAGCCGATCAACAGCGCCACCTGCTGACGCCAGGGCGTGGCGCCCACCAACCAGCCCGTCTTCAGATCCTGGAGGTTGTCATTCGCAATCGAGGCCACCGCGACCACCGCCGAGGTGGTGAAGATCGCCAACGCGATGGCCATCTGCACGCCTGCTTGCGAGCCGAGCAAGCCGGTGGCGCTTTCCAACGCCAGCATCAGCAGCGACACCAGCACGATGGCCACGATCCCCACGCCGGAAATCGGACTCGTCGACGAACCCACCAGGCCGGCCATGTAACCGCAAGCCGCAGCCACCAAGAAGCCAAACACAAACGCAAAGGCAACGGCATAGGTGACCAGCATGCCGATGCTACCTTGCGCGGCTGGCTCCCCCTTGAGGAACGACACAAACGTCGCCACCAGGATAGCCACCAGCACCACCGTCACCAGGGCAATCCATTTGCCCGACATATCCCGCTCCGTGCGCGCGGCCGCGCCGGCCTGGGCCCGTCCTTCCCGGCTGAGCGCGAAGAACGAAGTCTTGATCCCGCGCATCATGGGCATAAAGAGCGTCGCCAGCGTCCAGACGGCTCCCACGCCGATCACGCCCGCGCCAATGAAACGCACCTGCGAACTCCACAGGCCGGTTGCGTAATCCACGATGGACATATCGGCTGCCCGGTCGCCCATGGCGGTCAACACCGGCACGGCGATACCCCAGGCGATCACCAGGCCGGTCAGCATCGCCAACCCCGCGACAATACCGATCAGGTAGCCTGCGCCCAGCAGCGCGAGCGAGAATCCCATGGGCAGACGAAACACGGCAGCGCCGATCGATTGCCACAGGCTGATCGAATCGCCCAGCACCCGCAGGCCGCTGGCCGCAAAGCTCACCACCGCGGCAATGCCTGCACCCTTAATGATGTCGCCCATGCCGGTGGCTTTCGGCTGGGAGCCTTCGCGTTGCGCAGTCGCCGCCGTACCCACTGGTGCCCCCTTGCCTTCGCCTATCGGAGGACTGCCCACGCGCAGAATTTCGGCGGCTGCGACCCCTTCCGGATAAGGCAGGTCACTTTTCACCACCATGATGTGCCGCAGCGGTATCGTGAACATCACGCCCAGCATGCCGCCGGCCGCGCATAGACCCAACGTCTGCCAGAACGGAAACCCTTGCCAATGCCCCATCATGACCAAGGCAGGCAGGATAAAAATAATGGACGACAATGTGCCGGCCGCCGAAGCCTGCGTCTGCACCATGTTGTTTTCGAGGATGTTCGATGTCCGGAACAGCTTTAGCACCGACATCGAAATCACGGCCGCGGGAATCGCCGAGGAAAACGTCAGGCCGACCTTCAGGCCCAGGTACACGTTTGACGCGGTAAAAACAACGGTAATCAAAGCACCGATGATCACGCCACGGAGAGTCAGTTCCGGTAGCGTCATCGAATCGGGAATGCGCGCAGGCTCAGCCATGAGTCAACCTGTCCTTGCAGTGTGAGGGGGGTAAGTATTCAGAGAGGTGCCGAATTCTACCTCTCGTCAAAAAACGCCTACCTTACTCCAACGGTAAAGCCGTCTGATATTTCACCTGTTTCAGTGCGAAACCCGATCGTATGTTCTTAACGCCGGGGATCCGCGACAGGCGATTGACAACGAATCGCTCCAGCCCTTGGATGTCTGGGACGACCACACGCAGCAGGTAATCGGAGTCTCCGGTCATCAGATAGCACTCCATGACTTCCGGACATTCCGCCATGGCGTTCTGAAAGCGCTCCAGTTCTGGCTCGACCTGCTTTTCCAAGCTGACCTGGATAAACACATTCAGACTCAGGCCCAGTTGCAGCGGATCGGCCAACGCCACATAGCCGCGTATCACGCCGGCGGCTTCCAGCGCCTTGACCCGTGCCAGGCACGGCGAAGGTGACAGATGGACCCGGCGCGCCAGTTCCACATTCGTGATGCTGGAATCGGTTTGCAAAATGCTAAGAATCCGGCGGTCAATGGCGTCGAGGGCAGTCGTCGGCATATTTTTTCGTCTCAGATATATTCTCCAAAACATTATGCCGTGGCTTCGCCGTTTTCAGCGCATTTTCGAACACTCATGCCAGCACGGACGCGCTAGGATGATGTTTCATAACGGAGACACCTTCACCATGCTTGACGCCGTGGCCACCCCTTCCCCCTACGACATCGATCCCCTCGAAACCGGCGAATGGCGCGAGGCGCTATGCGCGCTCGTACAAGCCGCGGGCATCGAGCGCGCCGCGTTTGTGCTCGACGCCCTGCTCGCGCAAGCCGCCTCGCTAGGCGTGCGCGCGGCCGGCCAGACGCGCAGCGCCTATCTAAATACGATCTCCGCGCGCCAAGAGCCGCCCTTTCCCGGCGACCTCGCGATGGAGGAACGCATCGCGTCGATCAACCGTTGGAATGCGCTGGCCATGGTGGTGCGCGCCAATCAGGCCCACGGTGAGTTGGGGGGCCATATCGCCAGCTATGCCTCGGCCGCGGACTTGTTCGAGGTGGGGTTCAACCATTTCTTTCGCGCGCCGTGCGAGGGATTTGCCGGGGATCTGGTTTATCTGCAGCCGCATTCCGCGCCGGGCGTCTATGCGCGCGCGTTCCTGGAAGGCTTTCTCAACGAAGCCGACCTCGCCCATTTCCGCCAGGAGATTACCGCCAAAGAACGCGGCTTGCGCGGGCTGTCTTCCTATCCGCATCCCTGGCTGATGCCCGATTTCTGGCAATTCCCAACCGGCTCCATGGGCATCGGGCCGATCAACGCGATCTATCAAGCGCGCTTTATGCGCTATCTGGAAAATCGCTCGCTGGCACAACCGTCCGGGCGCAAAGTGTGGGGGCTGTTCGGCGACGGCGAAATGGACGAACCCGAGTCGATCGCCGCCCTGACACTGGCCGCGCGCGAAAAACTCGACAATCTCGTTTTTGTAGTGAATTGCAACCTGCAGCGCCTGGACGGGCCGGTGCGCGGCAACGGCCGCATCATTGACGAACTCGAAACGCTCTATGCCGGCGCCGGCTGGAACGTCATCAAACTGGTGTGGGGCGGGGATTGGGATCCCCTGCTCGCCCGAGATACCGAAGGCGCTTTGGCTCGGGCGTTTTCTCAGACCGTGGATGGTCAGTTCCAGACGTTTGCGGCAAACGACGGGGCTTATAACCGCGCGCATTTCTTTAATCAGAATCCCGAGCTGGCCGCGCTCGTGGCTGATTGGTCGGACGAGGCCATCGACCGACTGCGTCGCGGCGGGCACGATATCGTCAAAATCCACGCCGCCTATCATCGCGCGGTGCGCCATCGCGGCCAGCCCACGGTTATCCTGGCTCAGACCAAGAAAGGCTTTGGCATGGGCGCGGCGGGCCAAGGGAAAATGACCACGCACCAGCAGAAAAAGCTGGACGATCAGGCGTTGCTGGCATTCCGGGACCGGTTCGCGCTACCGATTTCCGACGCGGATTGCGTGGCGCTGAAGTTCTACCGTCCGACCGACGACAGCGCGGAAGTGCGCTATCTGCAAGCGCGCCGCAAGGTCTTGGGCGGGCATTTGCCGCGACGCCGCACGGAGTCGCCACGCTTGCCCGTGCCCACGGTTGAGCAATGGGCGCGATTTGCCCTGCAAGCCGATGGCAAGGAGATGTCGTCGACCATGGCCATCGTGCGCATGCTGAGCGCGCTGTTGAAAGACTCGACCCTGGGCGAACGCATCGTGCCCATCGTCGCTGACGAAGCGCGCACCTTCGGCATGGCCAATCTGTTTCGCCAGATCGGCATTTATTCCGCGCAAGGCCAGCTGTACGAGCCCGAGGACATCGGCTCGGTGCTCTATTACCGCGAGGCGCTGGACGGTCAGATTCTCGAAGAAGGCATCACCGAAGCCGGCGCGATCTCGTCCTGGACGGCGGCGGGCACCAGCTATTCGGTCAACGGCCTGCCCATGCTGCCGTTCTATATCTATTACTCGATGTTCGGCTTTCAGCGGATTGGCGATCTGATCTGGGCCGCTGCCGATCAGCGCGCGCGTGGCTTTCTGATAGGCGCGACCTCCGGGCGCACCACGCTCGGCGGCGAAGGCCTGCAGCACCAGGATGGCTCCAGCCATCTCATCGCCTCGACCGTGCCGAATTGCCGAGCCTACGATCCGGCGTACGCGTACGAGGTCGCCGTGATTCTCGAACACGGCATGCAGCGCATGCTGGAAGAACAGCATGACGAGTTCTACTACATCACCGTCACGAACGAGAACCTGCCGCAACCCAGCATGCCCGACGCAGACGTGCGTGAAGGCATCTTGCGCGGCATGTATCGGGTCGCCGCCGCGAGCAACGCCAATGGTCCGATCGAAGGCACGGCACAAGTGCGCCTGCTCGCGGCCGGCCCGATGCTCAATGAAGCCTTGCGCGCGGCAAAGCGCCTGAAGGATGAATTCGGCGTCCATGCCGAAGTCTGGAGCGTGACCAGCTACTCCGAGCTGGCGCGTGATGGGCGTGCCTGCGAGCGCGCACGCGTGCTGGGCTTGGCCGACGCGCCGACGCAAAGCTGGATCGAACAGTGCCTGCCCGGCTCCGTGCCGGTCGTGGCGGTCAGCGACTACGTGCGCGCCGTGCCTGAACAAATACGAGGTTGGATCAAGGGCCCCATGCGCGTGCTGGGCACGGACGGGTTTGGCCGCAGCGATACGCGGGCACGGCTACGTGACTTCTTCGAAGTCAGCGCGGATTGGATCGCGCTGCATGCGCTCGATTTAGCGGCGGGCGAGGAACCGCGCTTGGGAGATGCGTTGCAGCGCTTGCGCAGCGAAATGCACACCGCGCAGCGCTCCGATAACCCGTGGCAGTTGTGAGGAGCCCCCCCACGCTGACTCACTGTGCGGGTTTGAAAAACGGCACCGGTGTCATCAACTGATTGCGTTGCGACACCAGATAACCCGCCTCGGCACTGCGCGCCAGATAATCCACCCATGCCGGGTCGGCCTGCAGCGCCGCACGCTTGCGGGCACGATCGGCGGCATCCTCGTACACCCAGATGTGCACATAGCTATTCACGTCGCCCGTTTCGGTTTGCATATAGGCCAGGGGCTCGCCCAGATGACGACGTTGCACGTCAAAACCATACTCGGCGTATAGCGCCAGGTGTTTTTTGATTTTGCCGGGTTGGCAGGTATAGGTTCTGACATCGTAGAGCATCACATTTCTCCATATAAAGGGGATGCTGGCCGCCGATATGGCGGCCGCGCGCACCAATCACTCCACCGAGGCGCCCGAGGCGACCACCAGATCGCGCCAGCGCTCGACTTCCTGTTTCACGTACGGATCAAACGCCGCGGTGCCGTCGCCCACCGGGTCGGCGCCCAGGTCCTTGAGCTTGCTTTGCACGGCCGGCGATGCAACGCTGGCCGTGATCGCGTCTGACAGTTGCGTCACCACGTCGGGCGGCGTTCCCGCGCGCACAAATAGCCCGAACCAAGAGCGCGCGTTCATCTCCGGAAATTTTGTTTCCGAAAACGCCGGCACATCGGGCAACGCCGAGTGGCGCTGTTTACCGGTCACCGCGATCGGCTTGAGCCGGCCGGCTTGCACCTGAGACAACACCTCCGGCAGATTGGCGAACATAAACTGCACCTGGCCGCCGATCAGGTCGTTCAGCGCCGGCGCGCCCCCTTTGTAGGGCACGTGGGTGGCACTGCCTTTGGACACTGAATTGAACTGCGCTCCCGCCAGATGCGCGGCCGTACCGGTGCCGCCCGAGGCGTACGACACGCGATCGCCATTGGCGCGCACATAGTCGGACATTTCAGAGGCATTGCTGGCCGATACCTGTGGGTTGACCACCAACAGCAGCGGTACGGATGCCAGATTCGACAGACCCGTGAAGTCCTTGGTCAGGCTGTAGTCGAGATTCTTATATAGCGTGGCGTTAATCGCATGGCTGGAAGTCGCCATCAACAGCGTGTAGCCGTCCGCCTCGGCACGCGCTGCCGCGCCCGCGCCAATATTGCCGTTAGCACCGGCCCGATTTTCCACGATGACGGGCTGCCCCAGCTTCGTCGACATTTCCTGCGCCACCGTGCGCGCGATCACATCGGTCGCGCCGCCGGCGGCAAACGGCACGATGATACGAACCGGGCGGTCGGGAAAGGCGGCCGAGGCGACCGCGCAGGTCAAGGCCAGGGTGCCGGCAAGAATCGGGCGCAGCAGACGCGCGAGAGTCGGGTTCATAGTTGTCTCCTCTGGCGGCTCGCGAGCGAGCCGTGTCGTTCGTATAGTCAGACGCCATATCCCTGTCGATGCAGGGCTTCGGCATAGGACGCACTTTACGCAGGAAACGTGGGAACTTGGTAGGACGGATCAGTGCTTGAATTGCACTTTTCTGCGCTCAACCGCGCAGACTCAGCATGCTGGCGCGAAATTGCCCCGGCGTCATCGCGGTGTGCTTTTTGAAAAAGCGCGCAAAATAGGCCGGGTCGTCAAAGTGAAGCTGGAAAGCAATTTCCGCGACGCCCCCATCGGTATTGGCGAGCAGGCGCTTGGCTTCCAGGACGTACCGTTCCTGCACCAGGCGGCTGGCCGTACGCCCGACGGTGCGTTTGACGGCGTCGTTGAGCTGCCGCTCGCTCACGCATAAGGCATCGGCGTACTCGCGAATACTACGAAAGTTCAGGTATTTTTCTTCGACCAACAACGTAAACCGCTTGGCGAGGGAATAGCTGCGCCCCGCCGAAAGGGCCTGCGCATCGACGGGATACAGACGGCGCAGCCGGGTCAGCAGAATCAGCAGATAAGAACGCACCACGTCGTAGCGGCCGAGCTGGCGCGCCTGCATCTCCTGCTCCATCACTTGCAGCAGGGGCAGCAGCTCATCATGCTGCGCCGGCGTCAGATACAGCACGGGCTGACCGCTAGTCGGATGAAAGAACGGGAACTTTCCGATATCGTCCGCGCGGGGAAACATATGCGTGAAAAACGCCGTGCTCAGATTCATCACATAGCCTTCCGGCGGCACGGACGACTGCCACGCATGCAACTGCCCCGGCGCAAGGAAAAACACCGAGTGATCCCGTACCTCCAGCGGATGAAAGTCCACCATGTGCGTACCTCGCGCCCGTGACATCCACAGGATGTGGTAGTAGGCATGGCGATGCGGAAAATTACGCGGGATCTCGGGCCTGCCTTGCAGGCGGACCAAGTCAAAATAGAAAGAGCCCTCGCCCGAAAAATCCGTCGACTCGAAAGTCGGAAAGTCGGCAGCGGCGGTGCGGGAGTCCTGATCGGTGAGCGGCCCGGTCATATGTTTATCGATTTACGAACGCGCTGTCGGGGCGAAAACTTTACCATCATTCGAGCGCAGCGCCCTCCCCGGACGAAACCCATTGGTTACCTGCCCCGTCCTTGCTACGATGCGGCTACCACTCACCTGGACTGCCCGCCCTCGCGCCATGGAACTACGCCAACTGCGCTACTTTGTCGAGACCGCCCATCGTCGCAGCATCACGAAGGCGGCCTCCGCGTTGCATATCGTGCAGCCCGCGCTGACCGCCCAGATAAAAGCGCTGGAAGAGGAACTCGGCACGCGGCTGCTGGAACGCTCGGCCAGGGGCGTCAGCCTGACAGAAAGTGGTGAGGCCGTTCTGCGCGACGCCACGGCAATCTTACGCGCGGTCGATCAGCTCAAGCGCCGGCATGCGACCACGCCCTGCTCGGGCCGCGCCGTGAAAATTGGCATCCCCAACGGTATGACACGCACTTTCGCGGGCCAGCTACTCGAACGTGCCCGGCAGGAAGGGCGATTTGAAGTCGAACTCATTGAAGGCATGTCGGGCCATCTGCTGGAATGGCTGAAATCGGGCCGTCTCGACATCAGCGTGCTATTTGCCAGCCAGCCTTTGCGGCAGCTGCACATATCCAAACTGACCACCGACGTCATTGATCTGGTCGGTCCATCTGGCGCACTGCATGACACGCAACCGGTGGAGTTCAGGGATCTAGGCCGCTATCCCCTGATCTTGCCCACAGCCAAACACGGTTTGACGCGCCTGATCCACGCGCAGGCGCGCTTGGCTGGCGTCGAGTTGCAGCAACATGCCACGCTGGATTCGATCGCCGAGATTAAGCACCTGGTGTCTCAAGGGGTGGGGTATACGTTGCTCGCACCCATGGTTTATCAGCCCGAAAAAGATCAAGGCCTGCTGTCGGCAGCGCCCCTATGCAACCCAACCTTGACGCGCGACCTCGTGACTGCCACGCGTCGCGCGCACGAGGACGACGATATCGCACAGGCCCGCGCCCTGGTGCATGACATCTGCGGGTGCCGGCAGGGCATAGCGGGCATACGGTCCTGAGGACATCCGAGGCACGATCATGTCTGTACTTGCCGGCCGACGGCAGCACGAAGGTCTAATCGACCGTCACGCCCGCGCGACGCACCGTCGACTGCCATAGCTGCGCTTCCGCTACCAAGCGTTGTTGGAACGCTTGCCGCCCTTGAGGCTGCACCATCAGGCCCATCGCTTCGAGTCGCCCGGCGATGGCGGGATCCTTCGCCGCACGGAGCACGGCTTGCTCCAGCACCTCGATACGCGATGGATCCGTGCCGCTGTGGGCCACCACACCGATCCAGCCCATTCCCGCCAGCTGACTCAATCCCAACTCGGTCATGCTGGGCACATCCGGCAGCAACGGCGAGCGCTGGTCTCCTAATGTGGCCAAGGCCCGCACTTTTCCACTGCGTATGGATGCCACCTCGGCAAATAAATTGTTCATTGCGGCATCGACACGCCCGCTCACCAGATCGGGCATCAGCGCGGCACTGCCTTTGTAGGGAACGGGTACCACGCGAACATTCAACTCCTGCCCGATCAGCAGACTCACCAAATGGGGAACCGTTCCAATCCCCGGCGAGCCGATCGTCAGCGTATCCGGCCTGGCCTGTGCCGCCTCGAATAGCTGTTGTGGCGTCTTAAAGGGCGAGCTGGCAGGTACAACCAGCACGTTCGGATTCAGGGCCACCAGACCCACGGCCTGCATATCGCGTAGAGGCTGGTAACTCAACTGCGGGTAAAGCGCCGGATTGACCACAAGCGGAGGCACTGCCAGCAGCAGCGTGTACCCATCAGCGGGCGCCTTGATCGCGGCTTCCGTACCGATGTTGGTCGCCCCGCCCGGACGATTGAGGATGACGACAGGCTGGCCCAGTTGTTCGCCCATCGAGGCCGCCACGGCCCGAGCCACCGAGTCCGTCGCCCCGCCGGGCGGATAAGGCACGATCCACTGCAACGGGCGGTCGGGATACCGCGCCGCCTTCGCAGACCCGTTCAGGCCCAGCCACGCGCCAGCCAGCGCGCTCGTCAACAGCGTGCGTCGCTTCATGGTGTTCTCCTATTTGATTGCGCGGCTTGTGCTGGGTGCGCGCGGACGCTGTGGGGCCACCGGTTCCACCGGGGGATAACGTAGCTTGCCTTTGACAACTGACGGACTGGACTGCGCACCGGCACGTACGTATTGGCGGCTGGCATCCGTAAAGGGTTGAAAGTCCCAGGCGGGAAAATCGCCTGTCAGCCGGGTTTGTTGAATCAATCGACGACGCGCCTGACTCTGCAAGATTGCTTGATGTAGGCCCGTCGCGTCCCACTTTTGTCCGGCCAGCGCCACCAGTTGCCGCTCCACCTCACGCACTTCGGACTTACCCGCCAGGTTGCGCTGTTCGTGCGGATCGTTCTGCAAATCGAAGAGCTGTGGCGCATCGCTGTCGGCCACAATGAGCTTCCACCACGCTTTCCTCACCATCAAACACGGCGCATGCGCGCCCTCTCCGTTCATCTCGCCGTACACCACGCCAGTCGTGTCATTCTGCTGGACGCCCAGGCCATCCGCGAGCGAGCGCCCGTCCAGCGCAGGCAACGCGTCATCTGGCACATGCACTCCGGCCAAATCTAATACAGTGGGAAAGATATCCACGAGCGACACCAGTTCATGGCGCACGGCGGCGAGCCTACGTCCGGGCACTGAGATAAGGAGCGGAATACGCACCGCGGGTTCGAAGTGCACCCACTTGTACCAGAGGCCGCGCTCGCCCAACATGTCTCCATGGTCGGCAGTAAACACGACGACCGTGGACTCGTCCAAGTCCATGGCGCTTAGCGCATCAAGCAGCCGTCCGACTTGCGCATCCACATAGCTCACCATTGCATAGTAAGCATGACGCGCGGTGCGAACATGCGCATCGTCGAGGTCGTATTCGTCCTGGCGGAACATGTACCAGAGGCGCTGACTATGCGCGTCCTGCTGGTCGAAAGGAATGGGTCCGACGCGAGGCATGTCGATTTCTTCGGTCCGATACAACTCGAGAAAATCACGCGTGGACACATACGGATTATGCGGATGCGTCATCGACACAGCCAGAAAAAATGGGCGATCGCGATGCAGCCGGCCGAGGTCGTACAGTTTTTGAACCCCACGAAACACCACTTCGTCGTCGTAGTCGATCTGCATGCTGCGCCGACATTCGCCTGCCTCGATGACGCTACGCATATTCATTCCGGTCGGCGCGATTGGGATTTCCTCGCGCCAGTCAGGCGTCCATCCAAAGTCCGACGGGTAGATATCGGTTGTCAGTCGCTCCTGGAAACCATGATGCTGCTCCGGGCCCACGAAGTGCATCTTTCCCGACAAAATGGTGTTGTAGCCTGCCAAGGTCAGGTGGTGCAGAAACGTAGGCACCTCGGCCGAGAACTCCGAGGCGTTGTCGTAAACGCCTACTGCACTGGGCAAGCGCCCGGACAACATCGCCACACGAGACGGCGCACAGAGCGGAAAGTTGCAATACATATTCGCGTAGCGCGTCGATCGCGCCGCAAGCCGGTCCAGATTGGGCGTGCGGCACACGCCATTGCCGTACATGCGTAAGGCGAACGCCGTTAATTGATCCGCCATCAAAAAAAGAAAATTGGGTTTTTGGCCTGGAGACATCGCGCTCTCAACTCTGTGGGGATAATTTCATCTGGCTCATCAGCGCGGACCATTGCGCGGATTCGTCTTTGATGCGCTTGCGCACCGCCGTCGCGTCGGCATAAAACGGGTCGATGCCCGCCGCCTGGAGCCGCTCGATGACGCGGGGTTCGCGCAGCACCGCAGACAGTCCCGAGGAAAGGCGTTGCTCCACGTCCGATGGCAAACCGCGCGGCGCCATCAGCGCCAGCCATGACGCACCCACAAAACCGGTGAGCCCCTGCTCGGACAAAGGCTGCACACCCGTCAGCATGACTTGTGGGCGAGCGGCGGTCAGTCCCAATGGGCGCAGCGAGCCTGCGCGTATATGCGACAACACACCGGGGATCAGCGCCACGATGCAGTCGATGTTGCCAGCCAGTAAATCCTGCACGGCGGGACTCAACCCTTTATAGGGAACGTGAGTCAGCTGTACCCCGAAATCGCGCTTTAACTGCTCGGCGTACAAGTGGCCGGCCGTCGCATTTCCCCCCGAACCCGCGGTCATGGCGTTGCGTCGTCCATAGGCGAGAAAATCCGCCGCATTCTGTATCGGCGACTTGGCATTGACGACGAGCACGCTGGACAACTCGCCGACCAGCCCGATGGGCGCCAAGGCAGGGACGGCCTGCTCGCCTCCCTTGGCATAAAAATAAGGGTTCACCGTCAAGATAGAGTCCAATGCCAGCAACAGTGTGGATCCATCCGGCGCTGACCTGGCTACCTCTTCCGCACCGATGTTTCCGCCGGCGCCACCTTTATTGACGACCACTACCGTTTGCCCCAATTCCTGACCTAGGTATTCGGCCAGCACACGGCCGGCCAGATCGACGGGCCCACCGGGAACAAAGGGAACGACGAGATTCAGCGGTCGAGCTGAGCGCGCCTGGCCTTGCGCCGCAACGCTCAGGGGTAATGCCGCAATCAGCCCCGCCGTACCCGCGAGCCATTGACGGCGGGTCAGTCGTGTCGCGTTGGTTCTGCGAGATGACGCATCCTCATCAGGCGGCTTGTGCATGGGCGTCTCCTTTTATTGTGTCTGCCGTGTAATCCGGCAAAGCCATCGTACCCGTGACGATACGGCCGCAGGTAATAGGAAACGTTGAGGCCAGCGATCACAAAAAATGATGGGTTACCGGCACGCATCGCGCGGCGGACGCGGGAGCAAAACGCCCTCGCTGCACTGCAACAACCCAAACCCCTCGCTTTCTGTTGAAATATGCCCTTTCGCGAATCCCGAACGGGCCCCTTGCGGGCCCGTTTTTCTTCATTTCCGGTAATGCAGCAAGGGCATTGATCAGCATGGATGAACAACTAACCAAACTGGCGCTCGACTACCACGCCTATCCCACTCCGGGCAAGATCTCGGTGACTCCCACCAAGACGCTGGCCAATCAGGATGACCTTTCGCTGGCCTATTCGCCAGGCGTGGCCGCCGCGTGCATGGCGATTTACGACCAGGGCGACGATGCCGCGTCCATGTATACCTCGCGCGCCAATCTGGTGGGCGTGATCACCAACGGCACCGCCGTGCTGGGTCTGGGCAATATTGGTCCGCTGGCCGCCAAGCCCGTGATGGAAGGCAAGGGCTGCCTCTTTAAGAAGTTCGCTGGCATCGATGTGTTTGACATCGAACTGGCCGAGACCGATCCGGATAAATTGGTCGATATCATCGCCGCGCTCGAGCCTACGCTGGGCGGCGTAAACCTCGAAGACATCAAGGCGCCCGAATGCTTCTACATCGAGAAGAAGCTGCGCGAGCGCATGAAAATCCCCGTCTTTCACGACGATCAGCACGGCACCGCCATCATCTCGGCCGCTGCCATCCTGAACGGCTTGAAGGTCGTGGGCAAGGACATCAGCAAGGTCAAACTGGCGGTTTCCGGCGCCGGTGCGGCTGCGATCGCCTGCCTGGATCTGCTCGTCAGCCTGGGCATCAAGCTCGAGAACATCTACGTGGTGGATTCGCGTGGCGTGATCTGGGAAGGCCGTGAAGAAAACATGGAGCCCAACAAAAAGCGCTACGCCCAGAAAACCGACGCGCGTACGCTGGCCGACGTGGTCCGCGACGCCGACATCTTCCTGGGCTGCTCGGCAGCAGGCGTATTGACCGCCGACATGGTCAAGACCATGGCCGACAAGCCGCTCATCCTGGCGCTGGCCAATCCCGAGCCCGAAATCCGCCCGGAAATCGCGCTGGCCGCCCGCCCGGACTGCATCATCGCCACCGGCCGTTCGGACTATCCGAACCAGGTGAATAACGTGCTGTGCTTCCCGTTTATCTTCCGTGGCGCCATGGACGTGGGTGCGTCGCGCATCACCGAAGAGATGAAGCTCGCCTGCGTCAAGGCCATCGCCGAGCTGGCCGAAGCCGAGCAAAACGATGAAGTTGCCCTCGCCTATGCCGGCCAGAACCTGTCCTTCGGCCCGGAATACATCATTCCGAAGCCCTTTGATCCGCGCCTGATCGTCAAGATCGCCCCGGCCGTGGCGCAAGCGGCGGCCGATTCGGGCGTGGCGGCGCGTCCGATCCAGGACATGGAAGCGTATCGTCAGAAGCTCATGAGCTTCGTCTATCACTCGGGCCAATTGATGCGCCCGTTGTTTGCCCAGGCCAAATCGGCGCCCAAGCGCGTCATCTATGCCGACGGCGAAGACGAACGCGTGCTGCGCGCCGTGCAAACCGTGGTCGATGAAAAGCTGGCCTTCCCGATCTTGGTCGGCCGTCCCTCTGTCATCGAAATGCGAGTCCAGAAAGCCGGCCTGCGTCTGATCAACGGTCAGAACATCGAGATTGTCGATCCCGAGGACGACAGCCGTTTCAACGAAACCTGGAACGCCTACTACCAGCTCAAGGGCCGTGAGGGTGTGACCCCCGACATCGCCAAGGCCATGATCCGCAAGCACAACACGCTGATCGGCGCGATGCTGCTGCGTCGTGGCGACGCCGATGCGCTGCTGTGCGGCGTGGCGAGCAAGTACGACAACCAGTTGAAGTACGTCGAAGAAGTCATCGGCAAAAAGCCCGGTGAAACCTTCGCCGCGCTGAACGTGTTGATGCTGCCGGGCCAAACGCTTTTCGTCACCGACACCCATGTGAACGAAAACCCGAGCGCCGAGGAAGTCGCCAACATCACGATCCAGGCCGCCAACGAAATGCAACGCTTCGGCGTCGTGCCCAAGATCGCGCTGCTGTCACACTCGAACTTTGGCAGCCGCGTGACCGAATCGTCGCGCAAAATGGCCGAAGCCCGCCGCCTGGTCGAACAACGCGCTCCCGAGCTGGAAGTCGACGGCGAAATGCATGCGGACGCCGCCCTGTCGCAAAAGATCCGCGATAAGGCCTACCCCGACAGCAAGCTCAAGGGTCTGGCCAACTTGCTGGTGATGCCGAACCTGGATACGGGCAACATCACCTACAACATGTTGAAGATGACGGGCAGCAACGGCATCGCGATGGGTCCGATTCTGCTGGGTGCTGCGCGCCCGGTGCACATCCTGACCACCAGCGCCACGGTGCGCCGCATCGTCAACATGACGGCGCTGGCCGTCGTAGACGCGCAACAAGAAGCAGCCCAAGCGCGCGCGTAACGCAGCACGATTGCCCCCGTGGCTCAGGGGCAATCGTGCAATTGCAAGGCGGTTAACACCCCGTCTTGGTAACGCTGTGATGCAAGAAAAAATGGCGGATCGGATTAAACTGATTCGCCATTTCCTTTTCCGGAGCCTGATCATGTTGCAAGAAGCACTGCTCGCCTGGATCCACTATTTGGCGATCTTTCTGCTGGTTGTCGCAATGACC
Organism: Bordetella sp. 02P26C-1; assembly: GCF_009763255.1. Taxonomy (GTDB): domain Bacteria; phylum Pseudomonadota; class Gammaproteobacteria; order Burkholderiales; family Burkholderiaceae_B; genus Bordetella_A. The sequence goes on from NZ_WSJB01000004.1 coordinate 52,900, forward strand.
GCGCAAACGGTTTTGCTGCGGCCCACGCTCGATGCCAACACGATACGGCGCCTCGCCATATACGATCGTCTTTACCTGGCCGCCGCCATTGCGGTGATTATCACGGGCTTGCTGCGACTGACCCTGGGACCCAAGGGGATTGCCTTTTACATGAGCAATCCCTGGTTTCACGCCAAGATGGCCTTTTTCATCCTGATCGCGCTGTATTCGATTCCCCCGACGCTGGCGTTTATCCGATGGAACAAACAGCTGCGCATCCATCCCGATTACGTTCCCGACGACACGCAAGTCCGCCGCGCCCGGCGTTGGGTGATGGTCGAAGTACATCTGTTGATTCTGCTCCCTTTGTTCGCGGCACTGATGGCGAACGGGGTGGGATTTGATTAGATGTCGGACAGAACCAACTCGGCCAATGTGGCTGTCAACGTATCAAACCACAGCCTGGGAAATCGGCCGTCTGCCAACCAGACCGCGCCGGCCATGAAGGGCCGGCAATGACGCCTCGGGGCATTCCTTATCACTCATTCGGGTGCGCCCCCCTAAAACAAAAGCCACGCATCCGAAGACGCGTGGCTTTTCTTTGTCACGGTTCTGACGCCACTCCAAAGAGTAGCGTCAGACAGGGCGACGATTAACGCTGATCCATTGACGGCACGTCGCGGGTGGGAGCACCCGTGAACAGCTGACGCGGACGGCCGATCTTGTATTCCGGATCGGACAGCATTTCGTTCCACTGAGCAATCCAGCCCACCGTACGAGCCAGCGCGAAGATCGCGGTGAACAGCGAAGTCGGGATGCCGATCGCGCGCTGAACGATACCCGAGTAGAAGTCCACGTTCGGGTACAGTTTGCGCTTGACGAAGTAATCGTCTTCCAGCGCGATACGCTCGAGCTCCATCGCGAGCTTGAACAGCGGATCGTTTTCCAGACCCAGCGACTGCAGGACTTCCTTGCAGGTTTCCTGCATCAGCTTGGCGCGCGGGTCGTAGTTCTTGTAGACGCGGTGGCCAAAGCCCATCAGGCGCACGCCCGAGTTCTTGTCCTTGACCTTCTCCATGAACTCGCCGACTTTCGCCACGCCACCGTTGGCTTGCAGCTCTTCCAGCATCTGCAGGCAAGCTTCGTTGGCGCCGCCGTGAGCCGGGCCCCACAAGCAAGCCACGCCCGCCGAGATCGCGGCGAACGGGTTCGTGCCCGACGAACCGCACAAACGCACGGTCGAGGTCGAGGCGTTTTGCTCGTGATCGGCGTGCAGGATAAAGATACGGTCCAGCGCGCGCTCGACCACTTCGTTGACCTTGTACTCTTCGCAAGGCGTCGCGAACATCATGCGCAGGAAATTGCCGGTGTACGACAGATTGTTCTGCGGATAGATGAACGGCTGACCCACCGAATACTTGTACGCCATCGCAACCAGCGTCGGCATCTTGGCGATCAGACGGATAGCCGAGATGTGACGATGTTCCGGGTTCGTGATGTCGGTCGAATCGTGGTAGAAGGCCGACAGCGCGCCCACCAGCCCCGTCAGCACGGCCATCGGATGCGCATCGCGACGGAAGCCACGCAGGAAGAAATGCAGCTGTTCGTTGACCAGCGTGTGATTCGTCACTTGCGAGTCGAAATCGGTCTTCTGATCGCGGTTGGGCAATTCGCCGTTCAGGATCAGGTAGCAGATATCGAGGAAATCGCAGTTAACAGCCAACTGCTCGATCGGGTAACCGCGATACAGCAGTTCGCCCTTGTCGCCATCAATGTAGGTGATCGCCGACTCGCACGACGCCGTAGACATAAAGCCGGGGTCGAACGTGAACATACCCGTCTGGCCGTACAGCTTGCGGATGTCGATGACGTCCGGGCCAACCGTACCCTTGTATACGGGAAACTCGATCGGCGAGGTACCGTCCGAGAACGATAGGGTGGCTTTTTTGTCTGACAGATTCATCGTTTAATTCCTCACAATTGATTAAAGCTCACGCATCTGGGCGATGATGCTGCGCAAGCGGGGCGTGTCCAACGCCCCATCGAGCTCCTTGCGCGCCAGCAGCAGATCGAGCAAATCGTTGTCTCCAAGCTCGAACAGCTGCGTCAAAGCCACCACGTCTTCGTCAGTGAGCTGCGTTTCGTACGCGTCCAGGTAACGGGTAATGATCAGATCATTCTCGAGCAACCCGCGACGCGCCCGCCAGCGCAGGCGAGCCCGTTGAAGTTCAGTCAGGTTGCCACTCATATCGTTCTCTTTACCGAAATTACTAGACCGTGCGACGGACCATCAGTTCCTTGATCTTGCCGATCGCCTTGGTGGGGTTCAGCCCCTTGGGACAGACATCGACACAGTTCATGATGGTGTGGCAACGGAACAGGCGGTACGGGTCTTCCAGGTTGTCCAGACGCGCGCCGGTCGCTTCGTCGCGGCTATCGGCGATGAAACGGTAGGCTTGCAACAGACCCGCGGGACCCACGAATTTGTCCGGGTTCCACCAGAACGACGGGCAGGAGGTCGAGCAGCAAGCGCACAGAATGCACTCGTACAGACCGTCGAGCTCTTCGCGCGCCTCGGGCGACTGCAGGCGCTCGCGCTCGGGAGGCGGCGTATCGTTGATCAGATACGGACGCACCGAGTGGTACTGGTTGAAGAAGTGCGTCATGTCCACGACCAGGTCGCGGATCACGGGCAGACCGGGCAGCGGCTTCAGAACGATGGGCTCTTTCAGCTCGCGCAGGTTGGTCGTGCAGGCCAGGCCGTTCTTGCCATTGATGTTCATGGCGTCGGAACCGCACACGCCTTCACGGCACGAACGACGCAGCGACAGGCTGTCGTCCACATCGTTCTTGATGCGCACGAGCGCGTCCAGCAGCATCTTGTCGGTGGGCTGGAGTTCGACTTCCAGCTTCTGCATGTACGGGCGCTCGTCCTTGTCCGGATCGTAGCGGTAAATCTCGAATTTGACGATTCTCTTGGTGCTCATCACGGCATCCTGCTTAGAAAGTACGCGCCTTGGGCGGGAAGGACTCGACCGTCAGCGGCTGCATCTGGACCGGTTTGTATTCCAGACGGCTGCCCTCGGAGTACCAGAGGGTGTGCTTCAGCCAGTTTTCGTCGTCGCGAGTCGGGTGATCGTTCAGCGCGTGGGCGCCACGGCTCTCGGTACGGTTCGCGGCCGACTTGATGGTGGCGCGAGCGACCTCGGTCATGTTGGCGACTTCGAGCGCCTCGATGCGAGCCATGTTGAAGACCTTGGACTTGTCCTTGTAGTAGATGTGCTCCGCTTGCTTGGCCAGATCTTCGATTTGACCCACGCCTTCGTTGAGCAACTCCAACGTACGGAACACGCCGCAGTGACGCTGCATGGACACGCGGATGGCGTTGGCCACGTCTTGCGTTTTTTCGCCCGAGGTGCGGCCTTCCAGCTTGGCCAGGCGGCTCATCGAGAAGTCGACGGCTTCCTTGGGCACCGGCTGGTGGGAATGCTGACGCTCGGGGTGCGAGTTGACGATGTGGTTACCGGTGGCGCGACCGAACACGATCAGGTCGAGCAGCGAGTTGGTACCCAGGCGGTTGGCGCCGTGCACCGACACGGCCGCGCATTCGCCCACGGCGTAGAGGCCGTTGACGACACGGTTTTCGCCGTTGACGCGCTCGAGCACCTGGCCGTGATAGTTGGCCGGAATACCGCCCATCTGGTAGTGGATGGTCGGCACAACCGGGATCGGTTCCTTGATCGGATCGACGTTACCGAACTTGATCGCGATTTCGCGGATCGAGGGCAGACGCTTGTTGATCACGTCAGCGCCCAGGTGATCGAGCTTGAGCACCACGTAGCTGCCGTCCGGACCGCAACCGCGACCTTCCTTGATTTCCTGGTCCATCGAACGCGACACAAAGTCACGCGGGGCCAGGTCTTTCAGCGTGGGCGCATAGCGCTCCATGAAGCGTTCGCCATCCTTGTTCAACAGGATGCCGCCTTCGCCGCGCACGCCTTCGGTGATCAGCACGCCCGCGCCGGCCACGCCAGTCGGGTGGAATTGCCAGAATTCCATGTCTTGCAGCGGAATGCCGGCACGAGCCGCCATGCCCAGACCGTCACCGGTATTGATGAAGGCGTTGGTCGATGCGGCCCAGATACGGCCCGCGCCGCCCGTGGCCAGCACGGTGGTCTTGGCTTCGAGGATGTAGACGTCGCCAGTTTCCATTTCCAGCGCGGTCACACCGACCACGTCGCCGGCTTCGTTGCGCAGCAGATCGAGCGCCATCCATTCGACGAAGAAGTGCGTGCGCGCAGCGACGTTACGCTGATAGAGCGTGTGCAGCAGTGCGTGACCGGTACGGTCGGCAGCGGCACAGGCGCGCTGCACGGGCTTTTCACCGAAGTTGGCGGTGTGTCCACCGAACGGACGCTGATAGATGGTGCCATCGGCGTTACGGTCAAACGGCATGCCGAAGTGTTCGAGCTCGTACACGGCGTTCGGTGCCTCGCGGCACATGAACTCGATGGCATCCTGGTCGCCCAGCCAGTCCGAACCCTTGACGGTGTCGTACATGTGCCAGTACCAGTTGTCTTCGCTCATGTTGCCCAGCGAAGCACTCACGCCGCCCTGCGCCGCAACGGTGTGCGAACGGGTCGGGAAAACTTTCGACAGCACGGCCACGGACAGACCGGCTTGAGCCAATTGCAACGAGCAACGCATGCCGGCTCCGCCGGCGCCAACGACCACCACATCAAACTGGCGGCGTGGCAAGGAATTCATGACAGAGACCACGGCTTAGATACTCCAGAGGATTTGCGCGAAATAGACAACCGAGGCGACCAGCCAGAGGATCGTCAGCACTTGCAACAACAGGCGAACGCCCGTGGGCTTGACGTAGTCCATCCAGATGTCGCGCACGCCAATCCAGGCGTGCCAGGCCAACGCAAAGAAGAACAGGGTGGCCAGCATCTGGCCAAGAGGAATCGGGCCCGCATGGAAGGTGAAGAGCGCCTTCCAGCTTTCATAGGAGAACGAGGGCATCATCATGATGCCGACGATCAGCACCAGCGTGTAGATGGCCATGATCACGGCCGTGATGCGCTGCGCGATAAAGTCGATGACGCCGTAGTGCGCCCCTACCACCAAACGCTTGGGGCCATAGTTTTTGGATTGAGCCATTACAGAACTCCAAACAATTTGAGGGCAAAGACGACGGTCAGTGCCAGGCTCACGCCAAAAGCGACGCCTGCGCTTTTCTGGGCCGAGACCTTATCCAGACCGATATGCAGGTCCAGGATCAGGTAACGAATGCCGGCACAGAAGTGATGGAGGTAACCCCACACCAGGACCAGGAACACCAGTTTCACGATGGGATTGCCGGCATATTCGGCGATCTGCGCGTAGCTTTCAGGCGAGGCCACGCTGGCCGCGAACAGCGGCAGAATGACCAAGGGCAAACAGAGAAACAGCAGCGCGCCGCTTATGCGGTGCAGGATGGAGAGCTTGCCCGCCAGGGGCAGGCGATAGGTCGCAATTTGTGCAATACCAATATTGCGAAACTGCGGACGTGGCTTGGCAGCGGTGTCGGACATGACGGCCTCGGTGTTACGGTGCTAGGGATTCGTGACAACGAAATAAGCGTTGCCGGTGCAGGCAAACACGCTATTTTCGCCCAGAGTACGGTTCGTATCAAATCGTTGTGAAAAAGCTCATCAATTCAAACTATTGCGGTAGTGGTAATGATCGGTAAGGTATAAACCGCGGCGAATTTCCATGGGTCTGTCTCCATAGGTATAGGACACGCGATCGACTTGCAAAAGCGGCGCGCCTGGCGCCACGCCCAGCAACCCCGCCACTTCAGCGGGCGCGCCCACCGCGCGGAGTTTTTCGTCGGCGCGCACCATACTGACCCCGAACTCGGTTTCGAACAGGCCATACAACGGCGCCTTGTTTGCCGTCAGCAGCTCCAGCGTCAGACCCTTGAACACAGACCCGGGCAGCCAGATGTCGTCGATGACGGTCGGACGTTGATTCATGGAAAGCTGGCGACGAATCATCACCACGGTTTCACCGGCGCGCAGCTCCAGTGCGCGAGCGACCTCGGCAGGCGCGCGCAGCCGGCGGCATTCCAGGATGAAACTCTCGGCGCGGCCATTCTCGCCTTCTTCGTCGGCGGCCAGCCGCAGGAAACGATATCGCACCCGCGCCTCGTGATGAGTCGCGACAAACGTGCCCTTGCCCTGGCGGCGGATCAGTAAATGTTCGGCGGCCAGTTCATCGACGGCCTTGCGCACGGTACCCTGACTGACTTGAAAGCGCGCGGCCAGATCAATCTCGCTGGGAATCAATTCGCCGGGCTTCCATTCGCCGCGATCAAGACTTTGCACCAGCAAATCCTTGATCTGACGATACAGCGGACTGAACGCGGCCCCCTCGCCGGCCGGTCGGGCGGCGCGATGTCGTAGCGGAGGTTCGGGCCTGGGGTCTGCCATGGTCGATTTATCAGCGGGTTTTCTCGGTCTCGTAGACCCTGGAAAAAAGCAGGATCATCCTGCCGGGCAAACGCGGCATTGTGGCACAAGCGGCCCGGCACTGTCCAACGTCTTATGTCTTATATAAGATATAAGACAATTGACGCATACGTAAATTCCATCTAGGATTTACAAGTTTCCTCGACACCCCGTGCGACGCATGAGCGGCGTCCAGCGATTAAACTGACAAAGAGAATTTCATCTCACACGAACTCATCACGGAGAACGTTCATGTCTAAGCCTGCCTTGCGTGTCGCCGTTACCGGCGCCGCCGGCCAAATCGGTTACGCCCTGCTGTTCCGCATCGCCTCGGGCGAAATGCTGGGTAAAGATCAGCCGGTCATTCTGCAACTGCTGGAAATCCCCGACGAGAAAGCGCAAAAAGCCCTCAAGGGCGTCATCATGGAACTGGATGACTGCGCCTTCCCGCTGCTGCAAGAAGTCACCGCCCACAGCGATCCGCGCACCGCGTTCAAGGATGCCGACGTGGCCCTGCTGGTCGGCGCCCGTCCCCGTGGCCCCGGCATGGAGCGCAAGGATCTGCTGAGCGTCAACGCCCAGATCTTCACGGCTCAAGGCCGCGCGCTGAACGAAGTCGCCAGCCGCGACGTCAAGGTGCTGGTCGTGGGCAACCCCGCCAACACCAACGCCTACATCGCGATGAAGTCGGCCCCGGACCTGCCGGCCAAGAACTTCACCGCCATGCTGCGCCTGGACCACAACCGCGCCCTGTCGCAACTGGCTGCCAAGTCGGGCAAGGCTGTTGCCGATATCGAAAACCTGATCGTCTGGGGCAACCACTCGCCCACGATGTATCCGGACATCCGCTTCGCCACCGTCGGCGGCGAAAGTCTGGCCAAGATCATCAACGATGATCAATGGAACCGCGAAGTCTTCATCCCCACCGTGGGCAAGCGCGGCGCCGCCATCATCGAGGCCCGTGGCCTGTCGTCGGCTGCTTCGGCCGCCAACGCCGCTATCGACCACGTGCGTGACTGGGTCCTGGGCAGCAACGGCAAGTGGGTCACCATGGGTGTGCCCTCGGATGGTTCCTACGGCATCCCCGAAGGCATCATCTACGGCGTGCCGGTGATCACCGAGAACGGTGAATACAAGCGTGTCGAAGGCCTGGAAATCGACGCCTTCTCGCGCGAGCGCCTGGACTTCACGCTGAAAGAGCTGCTCGAAGAGCGCGACGGCGTGAAAGACTTGCTGAAGTAATGTTCGCAAGCAGCCAGGCGTAAGCCTGGCGGGCGGCGCGGCCTGGCAATATGCCCCGGCCGCGCCGTAATAAATCTGTCGCTTTGCCATCTGCGGGCCAGGACACAGATTTATTGCGCAGCCCACCCGCACTTCCTCCGTGCAGCGGCTTATTTTCGACCTTGTCGAATGACCGCGGACTGCTTTTCCTGCACCATCACCATCAGGCCCGGGCGCCAGAGTGAGCGTCCGGCACACCACGGAGATCCGCTCATGACCCGCCCCACCTCCCCCGGCGCGCTGTTTCGCCAGGCGCTGACCGAAGAAAGCCCCCTGCAAATCGTTGGCGCCATCAATGCGAACCATGCTTTGCTGGCCAAGCGCGCGGGCTATCGCGCCATTTATCTCTCGGGCGGCGGCGTGGCCGCTGGCTCACTCGGCCTGCCCGATCTGGGCATCAATACGTTGGACGACGTGCTGACCGATGTGCGCCGCATCACCGATGTCTGCGATCTGCCGCTGCTGGTCGATATCGACACGGGGTTTGGGCCTTCGGCCTTCAACATCGCCCGTACCGTTAAAAGCCTGATCAAATTCGGCGCGGCCGCCTGCCACATCGAAGACCAAGTGGGCGCCAAGCGTTGCGGCCACCGTCCGGGCAAGGAAATCGTCAGCACCCAGGAAATGGCTGACCGCGTGAAAGCAGCCGCCGATGCGCGCACGGATTCCGATTTCTACCTGATCGCCCGTACCGACGCGATTGCCTCGCATGGCGTGGACGCCGCGATCGAACGCGCGCTGGCCTGCGTGGAAGCCGGCGCCGACGCGATTTTCGCCGAGGCCGCTTATGACTTGCCGACCTACGATCGCTTTGTGAAAGCCGTCAACGTGCCGGTGCTGGCCAACATCACCGAGTTCGGCAAGACGCCGCTATTCACCGTGGACGAGCTGCGCAGCGTGAACGTAGCGATGGTGCTCTATCCGCTGTCGGCATTCCGCGCGATGAACAAGGCCGCGGAAAACGTCTATCAAGCCATTCGCCGCGATGGCCATCAAAAAAATGTCCTCGACACGATGCAAACCCGCGATGAGTTGTACGATCGCATCGGCTACCATGCATTTGAGTCGCAACTGGACGCGCTGTTCCAGCAAGGCAAAGGCAAGTAATTTCCGTCGGCGGCCGGTGTAAGTGATGTCACTGGCCGCGACGGCGCAGTTTACGTTCGCCCCATTTGACGCCAACCAAGGAAAGGAGTCAGAGACATGAGCACTTCCAAGAAGCAAAGCGCAGCCGTGACAGAGGCCCAGACGAGCGCCCCCACGGAAGACAAACCCGGGTTCAAGCCCAAGAAATCCGTCGCGCTGTCCGGCGTGGTGGCCGGCAACACGGCGCTGTGTACTGTGGGCCGTACGGGCAATGACCTGCACTATCGTGGCTACGACATTCTCGACTTCGCGGGTGAAGCCGAATTCGAAGAAATCGCGCACCTGCTTGTGCATGGCAAGCTGCCGAACAAGGCGGAACTGAAGGCGTATAAGGACAAGCTGCGCTCGATGCGCGGTCTGCCGGCGCAACTGCAAACGGCTTTGGAAGCCCTGCCCGCCTCCAGCCACCCGATGGATGTGATGCGCACGGCGGTGTCGGTGCTGGGCTGCGTGCTGCCCGAGAAGGATGACCACAACATCCCGGGCGCGCGCGATATTGCTGACCGCTTGATGGCAAATCTGGGTTCGGCGCTGCTGTACTGGTATCACTACAGCCACAACGGCCACGTGATCGATGTGCAAACGGATGATGACAGCATTGGCGGTCATTTCCTGCATCTGCTGCACGGTGTGAAGCCTTCGGATGAGTGGGTGCGTGCGATGCACACCTCGCTGATCCTGTACGCGGAGCATGAGTTCAATGCGTCCACGTTCACCTGCCGCGTGATCGCGGGTACGGGGTCGGACATGTACTCGGCTATCGCCGGGGGGATCGGCGCGCTGCGTGGGCCGAAGCATGGTGGCGCCAACGAAGTGGCGTTCGAGGTGCAAAAGCGTTACGACAGCCCGGACGAAGCAGAGGCCGATATCCGTCGCCGCGTGGAAGCCAAGGAAGTCATCATCGGCTTTGGTCATCCGGTCTACACGGTTTCGGATCCGCGCAACAAGGTCATCAAGGAAGTGGCTCGCAAGCTTTCGAAAAAAGCCGGTACGACCAAGATGTACGACATCGCCGAGCGGTTGGAGACGGTGATGTGGGAAGTCAAAAAGATGTTCCCGAACTTGGACTGGTTCTCGGCGGTGAGCTATCACATGATGGGCGTGCCGACGGCAATGTTCACGCCGCTGTTTGTGCTGGCACGTACGGCGGGATGGTCGGCGCACATCATTGAGCAACGAGTGGATAACAAGATCATTCGTCCTACGGCTAATTATGTGGGGCCGGAGGATCAGGAATACGTGCCGCTTTCTAAGCGGAAGTAAGGCTACGTGCGTTCTTGAATGCTGCGTTTTGAAGGGAACTCACTGCCGGCGGCAGTGAGTTCTTTTTCGCGGGTACGCTCAGACAGGACCCGGCCAACACGCTGTGGGCAGGCATGGCTCGCAGAAACACTTAACTGGGCGAAGTCGGCCCACCCCTATCCAAACTCGACGAGCCCGGATTTTCGATCTCTAGGCGAGCGAACCTGCCGCCTATATCCGTCCGCCAAGCAGCATCAAGAGGCCATCCTCCGGTTTCCTTGGAGATATTAGCTCGGAGTGCGTTCTGCAGATGAGGTTGGCTGACTTGGCATAGTGCGGCCTCTGGGTCGGGGTTCGGGAGTTGAGATATTTGTTGCGCGGGCCGAGTCCAACGGGGCGCTTCCTACCGTGATGAAGGGAGTGTGTATTCCATTTATTTCAACGTCAGGCGCACTTCGGCAGAGCGGTCCCAAAGGTTCGGGACATGGGCGGAAGAATATCCGGAGACAAATGGTTTAGTCTGTCCGGTGTCGGGATCGAACACATGGCGTGCGATCGCGCCTATGTTGCCTCCATACAGGTGAATGCTGATCGACACCGCGTCTTCGCAGGCATTCCAGACGCGATGAATATCTCCCCCGAGGGGGGAGAGGACATCAATCTGGCCCGGCTGCAACGCGGTGGGCGCACCATCTGGAACGCAAGCGGAAGCAGTTTTGAGGTAACGCTGGCTGAACTCGCTGCCGCGCAACATAGCGACGTAGCCCCAGACTGCGTGGTCGTGTACAGGCGTGGACTGGCCCGGTCCCCATACGAAACTCACTAAGCTAAAGCGTTCTAGCGGATCGCAGTGTAGTAAATGTTGCTGGTAGTACTCAGGGTGTGGTGCTGCGCAGGATTCTGGCAGCCAATCGTCGTGTGCCACGAGGTCTGCCAAAGCCGCCTGCAATGTCGGCCCGGCCATGCCGCTAGAACCGTGACGATCAGCGAGAAGCGTCGCCTCGGCAACGAAGGCACGCAGGCGGCCTAGGTTGGCAAACATTATTGATCCTCTACCTTGATTAACACTCGGCCATGCAACAATTTACCGGCTAGCAGCGGCTCGGCATACCTTACCGCCTGGTCTAGCGGTACTTCCTCAGCCATGGTGTCGATAATTTCACCGGGAAGGCTGGCACCTAGGTCTGCCCAAGCCACATGACGCTGAGCCATGGGCGCGTAGACACTGTCGACGCCTGCCAGCGTCACGCCGCGCAAAATGAACGGTGCGACGCTGGCAGGCAGGTCCATGCCTTGCGCCAAGCCGCAAGCGGCGACCACACCACCATAACGCATGGCCGCGCATGCATTGGCCAACGTATGGCTTCCCACACTATCTACGACTCCTGCCCAGAGCTCCTTTTGCAGGGGCTTTCCAGGCTCGGATAATTGGGCGCGGTCGACAATGCGCGTCGCCCCTAGTGCCTGGAGCCGAGCATGAGAGTCGACGCGGCCCGTGCTGGCCACCACCTCATAGCCTCGGCGCGCGAGCAATGCGATAGCAGTACTTCCCACGCCACCGTTCGCGCCTGTGACCAGCACTGGACCAGTGTCGGGCTTGAGCCCCAGAGCCTCAAGTCGGTGCACGCACAACATAGCCGTATAACCAGCAGTTCCCAACATCATGCTGCGCCGGGTGGTCAGTCCCTCAGGGACGTGCTGCAACCATTTGGCAGGCACGCGTGCATATTGCGCCAGGCCACCCCATCGAGACTCGCCCAGCCCCCAGCCATTTAGCAGAACGGCATCACCAGGAGCGAACTCGGGGTCGTCAGAGTGTGCGACCACACCAGCAAAGTCGATACCGGGCACCATCGGAAACTGCCGCACGACCGGTGCTTTGCCGGTGATGGCTAACGCATCCTTGTAATTTAGTGTAGAGAACTGCACCCTAACCGTGACCGAGCCTTCCGGCAATTGATCATGATTGACCTGGGTCAGTTCGGCATGGGTCACTTCATCTCGTTGCAGAAGTAAAGCTGAAAAAGTCATAGTTCCCTCCTGGTTACTGCGAGGATCTCTACGCGGTACGAGCGCGATGCCGGTGACGGCGCGTCTCGGCCCTCGATCCATTGCGTTCTAGCGTCCTTCGAATCGAGGTTCGCGCTTACTGCGAAAACTGTCCAGCCCTTCCTGATAATCGGCGCTGGAGAAAACCCGTTCGGTTTCTCGCCATGCCAAGCCGGCTGTTTCGACGGGGCTTTGCGCGATAGTCGCCGCCGCGAAGCGTTTAAGCATAGCCATCACCAAGGGGGCGTTACCAGCCAAGCGGCGAGCAAGCTTCATCGCTTCTTCCAAATGCTCACCGGGCTCTGCCAGACGATTGACCAGCCCGACCTCGTAAGCGCGCTGGGCGTCGACTACGTCGCCTAGCAACATCAATTCCATGGCAACCTTATGCGGAATGCGGGCCGCCAGCGATGCAATCATTCCTCCGGCGAAACCCAGCTTGGGCTCGGGATAAGTGAAACGCGCGTCGCGCGTGGCCACGCACAGATCGCACATCGCGACCAGTACCAGGGCACCGCCGACGCACCAACCGCTCACCGCGGCGATCAAAGGCTTGTCCAGAACCACCCCGACGTTCGGTGTAAAGCTACGATAGTCAGGCGGGCTCTGAGCATCGCGGTCGCGGCCTGAAGAGAACGCCTTGGTGCCCGCCGCCGTCAGAATACCTACGCGATCCTCGGGGCTGTTATTCAACCGAACCCAGGCTTGTTGCAGCCCAGCTTCCACCTCTGGGCCGATTGCATTCAGGCGGTCGGGACGATTGATCGAAATGATAGCAACGCCGTCGCGCGATTCATAAGTCACTGCTTCGCTCATAATAAGTCTCCAAGTTGTTTTAACAATTGTGGTTTGAGGACCTTGCCATTCGGCGCGACCGGTAGTGCCGTGACAAACAGGATAAGGGTCGGCCGTTTGTAAGGCGACAAGCGTTCAGCTAAGTGTCCTCGTAATATGGCTTCCTGCAATTGGGCATCAGACACGGGTTCGACGACGGCGATGATTTCTTCGTTGCCCGCTCGCGTATGACCGAATACGGCGGATAACTGAACATCGGGATGGCTGTTGAGCGCTGTTTCCACCTCTAACGGCGACACATTAAAGCCGGAGCGAATAATCAAATCCTTGCTTCGACCCGTAATCTCGATGCGACCGTCGGGCAGACGGCGCGCCAAGTCCTGCGTATTGAACCAGCCATCCGGTCCAAGCACGGTCGCCGTGATGTCGGGCGCACGGAAGTAGCCCAACATTACGTTGGGCCCTCGTAACCATAACTCGCCCACGAGTCCATCTGCCAAATCGTGCCCTGCGGCGTCACGTATACGTAGCTCCACACCGGGTGTCGCGGGACCGACGGAGGTGCCAGGGTCGAGGTCTTCCAGGCGAGTCCAGCAAGTGGCGGAAGCTTCGGTCAAGCCGTAGCCATTGTGCAGCGGCAGCTTGAACACCGCCTGTGCTTGCGCTTGTAGCGTCGGATCCAGTGGCGCCCCCCCCGCGGCGATAAATCGTAATTGAGGCGCATGAATACCATTAGGTGCAGCCTGCATCAGGCGTGCGAACATCGCGGGAGCGCCTTGCAAAATGCTTATGTGCTCATGAGCCAAGGCCGCCAGGCAGTCTTGCGAATGAAACCGCGCTACCAGCCGAATGTGTGCCCCCGACGACAAGGTGCCAATCAGGCCTGACGAAAGCCCCATGACGTGCGTGATGGGCAGGACACCGTACACACGGTCGCTGGGCGTGACCTGGCGCAAGGTTCGCATCAGATTGCCGATGTGCAGCAGATTGGCGTGGGTGAGCATGACTCCTTTCGGGGTCCCCGTGCTGCCAGTGGTATATATCAGCGCGGCGACTTGCCGGTGAGACTCAGGGTACACGGGCTCCGCCATGCTGGAATGGTCCTCCTTGCCTACCGCTACGGTACCGAATGACCTGGTCTCTTGAACGGCGCCATGTCGCTGCGCATGAACGGCCGCATCGGCCGAAGCATCCAGCACGTACAGCACGCGCCGGGGCTGCGCCAGACTTATCACCGCGTCAACCTCGAGCACCGCACGACGGGCATTTTCCATCACGGCCCATAAATCGAGTTTGCCCGCCGCCAAAACCAGGGTGGCCAGTGCCGCGCTGTTTTCCCCAACGAGCATGACGCGCTGGCCGGGTTTCAGGCCCAGCTCGCACAGAAACGCCTTCGCGTCCTCAACGCGCTCGGCCAGCGCGGCATAGGTCCAGGCTACCTTTGCATCCGACAGGGCTAGCTGCGTGGGTCTAACCCGCGCCCAATGCACCAGGCAATCGGCTAGTCGGTTTAATGCGGGCGCGCTCATTGCGGCACCACCTTCATCTCGTCCATCAGCCTTTTCCACCGCTGCAGCTCGGACTGGACATATTGGCCAAACGCCTCAGGAGTAGAACCCGCCGCCTCGGCGCCAAGCGTCGTCAGAGTTTTGCGCACGCCCTCGGTCTTGAGCAACTCGTTGATTTCGGCACTGACGCGATCCACGATAGGTTTAGGGGTGCCGGCTGGCGCCCATACTCCGTACCAGGCCGTCACGTCATAGCCGGGAAGGGTTTCGCCAATGGTCGGCACGTCAGGCAGATAACTGGATCGTTTCGATGTCGTCACACCAAGCACGCGCACTTGATCGGCGGTGATGTATGGCAGCGCCTCGTTCGAAAAGAACATCGTCGTTTGGTCGCCCAGCACGGCTTGGATTGCTTCGGTGCCACCCTTAAATGGCACATTGACGATCTTTGCGCCGGACATCACTTTCAAAAGCTCGCACGAGAGATACGGCGATGACCCAATACCAGAAGTCGAACAGCTCAGCGCTTCGGGGTCACGCTTGGCCAGCACTATTAACTCGGCGACGTCTTTAACGGGTACTTTCTTACCAACAGCCAGATAATTGGGTATCGTAATGACCTGAGCGACGGGCGCTAGATCTGTACTCAGGTTGTATAGGGGCTCTTTATAAAAGAACGTGTTGAGCACGTTAGAGATACTGCCCAGCAAGAAGGTATAGCCATCGGGATCCGCACGCGACACGAATTGGGAGCCCAGCATGCTGCCCGCACCCGGTTTATTCTCAACGACGACGGTCTGTTTCAGGCTCGTGCCCAGACGCGCGGCAATCATGCGTCCTAATGTGTCCGAAGCGCCTCCCGCCGAGTAAGGCACGATCATCCGAATGGGCTTGTCATTTGGCCAAGCGGCCTGCGCCTGAAACGGGGCTAGGGCCATCAGCATGAGAGACGCAAACAGGCCGCTAGGGCGTATGTGAAAGCTCATGTTTTATCTCCTCCACCCCGGTCATGCGGGGTGAGTAATTTTCTTAGTGATGGATGGCCCGCGCGATCAGCGCTGGAATTCCCCGAATGCCTCGAGTGCGCGTGCCGAATACACATAGGCCGCGCCCGCGTTCAGGGCAATGGCGGTACCGAGCGCTTCGGCGACTTCTTCTTTCGTCGCACCGGCTTGGTGTGCCGCCGCTGCATGAGATGAAATGCACCCGTCACAGCGCGTCGTCACTGCCACGGCGAGGGCAATCAACTCGCGCGTTTTGGCGTCCAGCGCTTGGCCCTTAGCCAGCGCCTCGTTAAGCCCGCGGTACGCGGCGACGACGGGCGGGTTAGATTCGGCAAGAGCCCCGGCTGCTTTGCGCAGGTTGGTCAGGGTGTCGGTCCAGTTATTCATCATGATCTAGCTCCTTGGTGCTGGTTGGCAAAGTGGCGGCGAATACCGCCAGGGACTCAAGCGCGCGCGCGTGGCTGAATCAGCCCCCCGCCCGATTTGGACGGATGGGCGCGCAGTGCATCTTCGATAGGGTCGGTTCCCCAACCAGGTCGGTCAGGGAGGATCAAATATCCGTCCTGGTATTGGGGAGCATGTGTAAACAGTTCATCGTCCCAAGCCAGGCGGTCAATGTCGGTTTCCATAATGCGGAAATTCGGCACCGCGCAAGCAAAGTGCGCGTTCATGAACGTGCACAGGTGGCCATAAAAATTATGAGGAGCCACGTTCACTTCATGGGCCTCGGCCAAGTCGGCGATCTTCATCGACTGCCATACCCCATTCCAAACAGCATCGACAATGCCTACATCGATGGCGTTGGCCCGCAGATAGGGCATGAACTCTCGCGCGCCAAACAATGTTTCGCATGAACTTATTGGGTGAGGGCTATGCTGACGGATATACGCAAGAGCATCCGGACTGTAGCTGTCGATCTCCACCCAAAACAGATCGTGGTCAGCGATACTGCGCAACAGTTTCAGATAGCCCTCAGTTTTGGCGTTGAAGTTAAGGTCAAGCAAGATATCCATGTCGGGACCCGCACCGTCGCGCAGGGCTTCGAGGCTGTCGCGCAGATTGCGTATCAATCTGCGCTCAACGTTGAGCTCGGGGTAAAACGGGGCGGAAAAACCAGGGCGCCAAGCATGTGCTGGCCCATCGTCGAATAGAAATAAGTTCGTTTTCAGGGCAGTGAAGCCACGCTCTCGTGCGAGTCCGCCCATGGCTTTCACGCCGTCCAGGTCCGTGACGGGGGGGCCGAAATAAGTCGGATGATTAATGCGCCAGGCTGGGCAGTGTGACCAGTAGACTCGCAAACGGTCGCGTACCTTTCCCCCCAGCAGCTCGTAGCAGGGCACCCCTAACGCTTTGGCCCGTACGTCAAGCAAGGCGTTCTCCAGCGCTCCGATCCCCTCGCCGACCACGCCGCCGGCAGCCGGCCGAGTGCGGCTGTATGCCTCGGCGAAAAAACGTTGCGGCCCCGGCACGGGCTGACCGACCAATCCGCGTGCCAGTTGTTCGATAACAGCGGTCACGCCTGGTGACCCGAACCCCTCGTCGTACTCGCTCCATCCCACGATGCCTTCATCGGTCTGAACTTTCAAGAAATGGTAATTGCGCCAACCGGCGTCACACGCCAGAGTCTCGATAGCGGTAATTTTCATCAAAAAGTCCTTAAGTCCTGAAATATGGGATGAGACTTCTTTAATTCGGGATTTCTTGAATAGTACGCGCAAAATTTTTTCCGTACAACGGTTTGAACTCGTTGTGCCGAAATTGCGGATTCGAGCGCTGGCTCAGCCAGGACCGCAGGGTGCGAGCGTGGCTGTGCGAACATGGTGCGTGGGGGAGAATGCGGGCGTTACCCGCATCGAGGCATGGCGCCCACAGCCGTGGGCACTGCAAGGGTGGACCGCTATGCGGATTGAGCGGGGAAGTAAGGGCCGGTGTAGCCCAGCTGACGCGAGATGGCTTCGGCGGCTTCAAGGAGGAGCGGCACACACTCCGCCATCTTGACTGAAGTCAGCCGATCTAACGGCCCCGAGATGCCTAGTGCCGCTACCGGTCGTTCCAATCCGCTGAAAATAGGTACCGCTACGCCGCCGATGCCGTCGCGCCACTCTCCGCGATTGATGGCGTACCCCACGCGTGCGACCTCGGCCAGTTCCTGCTGCAAAACCGCTTCGGTAGCGCGCGTGGTAGGGGTATGCGAATGGAGTTGGCTCCGGTAGTGCGACAGGTAATCGGTTGGCTGAAAAGCGAGCAAGGCTTTTCCGGTCGCCACAGCATAGGCCGGTGCACGCCCACCAATCGCCGAGTAAGCCCGTATGGGCTGAGGGCTGTCGATCTTGTCGATGTACACCACGTCTACTCCGTCGAGCACAGACAAATGAACTGTCTCACCCGTCTTCTGCGCGAGCGAACGCATCTGCGCCGGCGCGTAGGCTCGAACATCCATGTTCGACAACTGCCGAGCACCAATTTCAAACATTTTCAATGTACAACGGTAGCGGCCGGTTTTTTTGTCGCGGACCATATAACCGGCGTGAGCGAGCGTCTGCAACGTGCGGTGGGTATTGCTTCGTGCCAGTCCGCAAGCCTCGGCGATGTCATCCAGGGTATTCGCGCGGCCCTCAAGCTGGCTAACGGTCTCCAGCACCATCAGGCCCTTCAGTAGTGTCTTATCCATAGCGGAACCAAGTTGCAACGCCGACATTATAGATGTGCTCGACGTCAGCCAACGATGAAATCCTATTAAATAGGATATCTTATATAACATTTGATATTTACATACGTTAGATATAAGATCCGGACGTTGTCCTAACCGTGTCGACAGCGATCTAAGGAACGTAAATGAAGCAAGAATCCACCCTGACAGGCGTGAGGGTCATCGAAATCTGCAATGTCGCGGCCGGCCCTTTTTGCGGGATGCTGCTGGCGGATATGGGTGCCGATGTCGTTAAGATCGAGTCCCCCGGTAGCGGCGACACCTTAAGAAGCTGGTCGCCCATCACCGACGGCTACAGCGAAAATTTCGCATCTCTCAATCGCAACAAACGTTCGGTTACGCTGAATCTGAAAGACCCTGCCGATAGGGAGATCGCCGTACAGTTGATCGCGGATGCTGATGTGTTGATCGAGAATAATCGGCCGGGCGTCATGGATCGCTTGGGGCTGGGATATGCGCAAATGGCAGAGCGCAATCCGCGTCTCGTGTACTGCTCGATTTCTGCATATGGCCAAAGCGGTCCACGTAGCCAGGAAGGCGGTTTCGACCTCACTCTACAAGCCATGAGCGGTCTGATGAGCGTGACTGGTGAACCTGAGGGTGCTCCAGTGAAATGCGGGGTCCCGGTCTGTGATTTCACGGCCGGGTTATACGGGGCCTTTTCCGTCGTCTCCGCGTTACGTGCGGTCCAGATGGACCAGCCAGGGACACATATCGATGTGTCGATGCTGGGCGCAACGCTGGGTATCGCTGCACTGCAAACGTCGCAATTTTTCGGAACGGGCGTGGACCCGGTCAAGCTTGGCTCCGCACATCCTCGCAATGCACCGTACCAAGTCTTTCGCTGCCGAGATGGCTATTTTGGCATGGCAGCAGGCAACGACTCGCTATGGAAATCGGTGTGCGAGGTGGTGGGGCGGCCCGACTTGTTCAACGACGTACGTTATGGCAGCACCACCTTACGTGCGGCAAACCAAGACAGTTTGCGCGAGACCCTCGAAAACATCTTTGCCGGTGAGGATGCGGAGACTTGGCTGACGCGTTTTCGCGCGGCGGGTGTCCCTTGCGCACCCATCAACCGTTATTCCGAGGTGCTGGTCGATCCCCAGGTCGATCACATGCAATGGGTACAAGATCTGACGCTGCCCAATGGCGCGCATACGCGAACGTTCGTCTCGCCAATCCGCTTTGATGCGCGACCGGCGAGCGTGATACGTCGTCCGCCGGGATTGGGCGAGCATAATGCCGAGATTTTCGAAGAACTCCGCGCCCGTTTAGCCTCGTGAGCTGTTGATGTCAGATACGTTACGCATCGAGAAGACCGCCGTCGCATGGACTTTTACGCTCAATCGCAGCGAGAAACGCAACGCGCTCTGCGCCGAGCTGGTCGAGGCGCTCATTGCGGGTGTAGAGGCGGCACACGTTCAACAAGTGCCGCTATTGGTGTTTCGCGGAGCCGGAAAAAACTTGAGCGCCGGCTTCGATTTCACGGACTACGAAACGCAGAGTGAGGGTGATCTACTGCTGCGCATGGTGCGTATTGAGACACTTCTGCAAATGGTAGCCAGCTCTCCTAGCCTCACCCTGGCTCTGGCGCATGGGCGCAACTTTGGGGCAGGCGTGGACCTGTTTGCCGCTTGCAAGCTGCGTCACTGTAGTGCCGACGCCACCTTTCGCATGCCCGGATTGAAGTTCGGCCTAGTGCTGGGCTCGAGGCGGTTTCGCACTCTAGTCGGAACGGCTAAGGCAATATCAATATTGGGCGAAGCCCGTACTTTCGGCGCGGACGAAGCTCGTGAGATCGGCTTTGTTCTTC
Source organism: Bordetella sp. 02P26C-1 (assembly GCF_009763255.1). Taxonomy (GTDB): domain Bacteria; phylum Pseudomonadota; class Gammaproteobacteria; order Burkholderiales; family Burkholderiaceae_B; genus Bordetella_A. Next base: position 72,927 of record NZ_WSJB01000004.1, read on the forward strand.
AGGTGTCGCCCGAAAACGATTGGCCGGCACTCACGCAGCAGGCCGCCCAAACCGCGACGACTCTCGAGCCTGACGTGCGCGTCAGCCTGTACTCGACGCTGGAATTCAATAACCATGACGCTGACATGGCCGCGCTGGTGAGGTCTGCCGCGCGACCCGGGATCAAGGACCGAATAGCGCAATACCTATCCGCATAACGGGGTGCGGTGGCACCAATGACTGGCTTGTCTAAAGGTGTGCATGTACGCACGGTTCGGACGCAGGTAAGGTATTTCCGTACAAGGCGCCGAGATCCTTGCGGCTCCGGTCTTCATTCGAGGACCGGCACGGAAGCTTTTAACCATGCAAATTAAAGACCTCCAGTGGTTTATCAGAACCGTCGAACTGGGCAGCATACACAGTGCCGCGCGCGAGTTGGAAATTTCGCAGCCTGCCTTATCCAAATCGTTACAGCGCTTAGAGGCGATGCTCGGGGTACGAATTCTGGAACGGACACCCAAAGGCGTGGAGGTCACTGAAGTCGGTCTGGCCTTGGTGGAACGCGCGCGTATGCTAGAGGACTGGCTTCGCGGCACCCGCATGCTGGTGGAAGACTACAAAGCGGGCGCAGCCGGCGAACTACGCATTGGCGCAGCGCCGACGATCGTTGATCCGATGCTGTCCGGTGTACTGGCGACTTTTGTGCTCGAGGGCCCTCCGGCAAGGTTCTACACTAACGTTCAACTGACACAGCACCTATTGCAGCAGCTAGAAACCGGCGACCTGGATTTTGCGATTGGGTCTATCATGCCCGGTCAAATGCCTGCGGCGTTGAACCATATCAAGCTCGGGCTGCAACGGCATTATATTGTTGGACGGGAAGGACACCCACTGATGCGACAATCGTTCACGATTGCTGACCTCCAAGAGCAGCCTTGGGTGGTGTCTTCCAACTCCACGCTGCGGGGGTGGGTAGAAAACATGTTCCACCAGCAAGGCTTGGCGATGCCGCGCGTATTTATTCAGTCAGATGTTTCGCCAGGCTTGTTCTCGTCCTTATTCGAGCGCTCGGACGTCTTGACCTTGATGACGACGGATTCGTTGAACGGCTCGCTGGGTAAGGGCCTGCGGCCCCTACCAAAACCCGCCCCCACTTGGTCCCTGCAGTTGGGGTTGTTTTGGCGCAGAAGCGCATACTTTTCCAATTTAAAAGAACTGTTTCGGCGGCGGGTGATAGAAGCGTTTGACGCCCGCCCCCGCGAGCCTGAGGTTTGACGCCTGCAGGATGACTCCCGCTGCATCAAACCTGTCGGAACCGCCGACTGTACCTCTTAGTCTGCCTCTATATTGGATCGTTTAGCTATCGACTTCCAGGTTGCAATATCGCTATCGATAAAGTTTTCAAACTCGGCCGATGTCGAAGAAGCCGGGATTAATCCCATCGAGCTAAACTTCTGCTGTACGTCCTGCAGATTCAAAGCCTGTTGAAATTTCTCGTTCAGCGTGCCGACCACCCGGGGCGGTAGATTTTTTGGCCCCACAACGCCGTACCATCCCGGAAGATCCGTTGGAAACCCTACCTCGGATAGCGTCGGCACATCGGGGAAATTCGGCGAGCGTTCGGGCGACGTAACGACCAAGGCACGGATCTGCCCGCTTTGGATAAACGGCGCTGCGGTCGATAGTTCCATCAAGCCGATCTTGACCTCCCCTGCAATCAAGGCATTGGCGAGAGGCCCACTGCCCTTATAAGGCACCTGAGTCATGGGCACATCCGAATGCGACTTCATGTATTCGCCCGCAAAGTGCGCTCCGGACCCAAAGCCATAAGTGCCATAAAAATGGCCGTCTTTGGGACTGCGCTTCAATAGCTCAACAAATTCTGCATAGGAATCTACCTTCAGGCTGGGATGCACGGCAAGCACGATAGGCGTAAATGCGACCAACGTTATGGGCGTAAAGTCCTGGGGTATTTTGTACGGTAGTTTTACCCCCAACGCTGCGGGACCCGAGATCGTACTGTTGGTGACTAAGGCCAAGGTATAGCCATCGGGCGCAGACTGCGTCAGTTGGCTGGCAGCCACGCTTCCATATGCGCCCGGCTTATTCTCTACGACAACGGTCTGACCGAATATTTCTCCCAATGGCTTGGCCAACAACCGGGCAATCGTGTCGGAGCCTCCGCCTGGGGCGAACGAGACGATGAATCGGATTGGTTGGCTGGGAAACTCCTTTGCCTGAACTACCGGCACGATACTCGTGATCATTGTCAACAATAGACTGCCATAGATATAAGCCCCCTTACGTATCATTCCTTGTCTCCTTTTCCTATGGGTAGACATTAGACCTTTAAGGTCGAATTATTTTGAGCAATTGCCGTAACCGGCGTCTGTCTCTCGTGGCACTTAAAACAAAGCAGTATCCAATCCCAATGCCTCAGGCATGGACGCCAGATTCATTTTTTCTTAGAAGAAGAAACAGGCCAGCAGTCACGCCAGCACGCGTATGAACTTCCCTGCTCTCATGACGAGAGGTTCGTCTTCCAGGAAATCCGCCGACTGAGCCGCCCCGACGATGATCGTGTGGTCGCCACCGGGATAGTGCGCCCACAATTGACACGTGATGCTAGCAACTGAGCCGTCTATGAGAGGTGCCTCGTCGCCCTCAAGCCGATAGCTCACGCCCCGAAACTTTTCGGCCGACTTAGAGGCAAAGACTTCGGCAATGGTGCGCTGTTGGGCAGAAAGTATATTGATTGCGAATGCGTCCGACTGCAGAATCGTGGCTAAAGTGTTGGACGTATTGGCCAAACACACCAGATAAAGCGGCGGCTCCAATGAAAGGCAGGTGACGGCGTTGACCGTGGCACCGACCAGATTTCCGCCCTCTTTCGAGGCGGTGACGACGGCAACGCCGGTCACGAAGCGGCCCGCGGCCTGCCGTAGCTGGGTGGACTCGACCCACTGCTGAATGCGCGAGGTGCCTACAGGAGGATGTGTAGTGATCGACATCATGGCTTGACCTTGAAACTCAGATGACGGGTTCGAGCTGGCTCTTTGCGCGATCCCGCTCCAGGGCGCCCTGACGTAGACGGGGAATCAACTCCCGGCCGAACTCTGTGACGTCCCTCTCCACTTCGAAGCCGCGAATCAAAATGGAATGCACACCGAGGTCGTAATACTTGAGGATGGCTTCGGCCACTTGCTCCGGCGTGCCTACCAGGCAGGTTGTGTTGCCATAGCCCCCAGTGGCTGCTGCGATCGGCATCCAGAGCCGCTCGTCGTGCACCTCGCCTTTGGCGGCGATTTCCGCCAGCCTGTGATGAGATTGGCTGCCCGATACATATTCCTTGTTGGGGAGATAGACCGAGTTCTTCGTTTGTTCTAGAAAGAATTTTGCTTTATCCCAAGCCTCTCCCTCGGTGTCTGCAATGATGGGACGAAAAGAGACGTTGAACCCCGGGGTGCGCCCGTAAACCTGACACCGAGCCCTGAAGTCTGCAATGCGCTCAGCCGTTTCTTTCAGCGGTTCGCCAAACATGGCGAAGACATCACAATGCTGCGCGCCCATAGCTAGCGCCCCTTCAGAGGATCCGCCAAAAAGCAATGTGGGATGTGGTTTTTGATAGGGTTTGACGCTGGAACGGGCGCCCGCCACCTGGTAGAAGCGCCCTTCATAGTCGACAGGCTCAGGGGCGGTCCAGATGCGTCGCATGATATCCAGGTACTCCGCCCCGCGGAGATAGCGTTCCTCTTTCGAAGTGAAATCGCCTTCTTCATGCTGCTCGGCATCGCTGCCGCCGATGATGATGTGCATGGACACACGGCCCTGCAGGAGGCGATCGACTGTGGCAATTTTGCGTGCCGCCAGCGCGGGCAGAATGCGTCCCGGCCGATGCGCGATCAGAAAAGATAGGCGCTCGGTATGGCATCCCGCGTACATCGCTACACTGAAGCCCTCTGCAGAGGCGGAGTGATAGCCAATCAGTACTTCGTCAAAGCCGGCCATCTCGTGTTCTCTCGCGTTCTTCACGATCCAGTCACGGGCTAGGTCGCCCGATATGATGTGTACCGTTTGCTTAGCTGGAGGAGAAACTCCGATCATTCCAAGGACTCGAATGGGCATGTTTGTTCCTATCTGACGTTGGTTAAAACCACGAAATGTGGTTTTCAATAGCCATGCGAGTCCATTCTAGGAAGGTCTACACGGATAGAGTAGACAGCGCTAACGAATATGGTGATAACAGATAGGAATAGGCAAATGGCGGCGAGGGGAGTGGCCGTTCAGAAGTTCGGCAAGCGCTGTGGTTGAGCCGGAACGACAGTGCGGCTGGACCCGGTTTGGCCGTGTATCGGCGAAACCCATGGGGGGCGGAGAACACAGAAAAGATGGCATGAGCGGGACAGACCTTGCCTTGCAATGTGTACCGACCCAAAACACCCGTCAATCCAACCATCCCATGCGGGCGTCAAGATGACTCCGTGGCGCCCGCTGGACTCTCCCCCTCAGCCAGCTGGTTTCGGCGCCCACGGCACTTTCACCCATCCTTCCATCAAGACACGCGCACTGCGCGACATGATCGCTTTCGTGACCGTCCACTCGCCGTCGACGAGTTTGGCTTCGGCGCCAACTTGCAATGTTCCGGAGGGATGACCGAAGCGCACACCCGTCCGTTCACCGCCGCCTGCGGCGAGATTCACCAAGGTTCCCGGAACGGCCGCAGCCGTTGCTATGGCAACCGATGCAGTACCCATCATGGCATGGTGCAGCTTGCCCATGGAAAGCGCGCGCACCAGCAGATCCACGTCCTTCTCGCCGATGGCTTTACCGCTGGACGCGGTATAGGCGCGTGGTTTGGACACGAATGCGATCTTGGGCGTATGTTGACGGGCAGCCGCCTGCTCGGGCGAGGCGATCAGACCCATACGCACGGCGCCATACGCACGGATTTTCTCGAAGCGCGCGAGCGCGGTGGGATCACTGTTGATGGCGTCTTGTAATTCGGTGCCGGTATAGCCCAGGGCTTCCGCATCCAGAAAGATGGTCGGAATTCCCGAGTTAATGAAGGTCGCGCGAAATGTGCCTTCGCCCGGTACCTCGAAGTCGTCCACGACGTTACCCGTAGGAAACATCGAGCCGCCCTCGCCTTCGCCTTCGTCAGCCGGATCGAGAAACTCAACCTTGATCTCGGCAGCCGGAAAGGTCACGCCATCCAGTTCAAAATCCCCGGTCTCTTGCACCTGACCGTTGGTGATGGGGACATGATTCACGATGGTCTTGCCGATATTGGCTTGCCAAATGCGCACAGTCGCAATGCCGTTCTCGGGGATACGATCAGCATCGACCAGACCATTCGCAATGGCGAACGGACCCACCGCGGCCGACAGGTTGCCGCAGTTGCCACTCCAATCCACGAAAGCCTGATCGATAGACACCTGACCGAACAGATAATCGACATCGTGATCGGGACGGCTGCTCTTGGACAAGATCACCGTCTTGCTGGTGCTGGAAGTCGCACCGCCCATACCGTCGATTTGTTTGCCATAGGGATCGGGACTGCCGATGACTCGCATGAGGAGCGAATCGCGATCCGGCCCGGCTACCTGCGCGGCCGGAGGTAAGTCGGTGAGCTTGAAGAAAACGCCTTTACTCGTACCACCGCGCATATACGTCGCGGGGATTTTGATTTGTGGTGCGTGCGTCATGAAGGATCCTGATCTGTCTATTGTCGATTGATTGCTCAGCCCGCCTGACTGGTTGCGGTGGCGGACGAGGCTTCGAGAAAGTCTTGCGCGAAGCGCTGCAACACGCCGCCCGCTTCGTAGATGGAGACTTCTTCGGCGGTATCGAGGCGACACGTGACCGGCACTTCGATCGCGCTTCCATCGCGGCGATGCACGATCAGTGTCAGATCGGCGCGCGGCTTACGCTCGCCCACCACGTCATAGGTTTCCGTACCATCGAGCGCCAGCGTTTTACGGTTGGTCCCCGGCTTGAACTCCAGCGGCAGTACGCCCATGCCGATCAGGTTGGTGCGGTGAATGCGCTCGAAGCCTTCGGCCACAATGGCTTCGACACCGGCCAGACGCACGCCCTTAGCCGCCCAGTCACGCGAGGAGCCCTGTCCATAGTCCGCCCCCGCCACGATGATAAGGGGCTGCTTGCGTTGCATATAGGTTTCGATGGCCTCCCACATCCGCATGGTCTTGCCTTCTGGCTCGACACGCGCGAGTGAGCCTTGTTTGACGCTGCCGTCTTCGTTGCGGACCATCTCGTTATAGAGTTTGGGATTCGCGAACGTCGCGCGCTGCGCGGTCAGATGGTCGCCGCGATGGGTGGCGTAGGAGTTGAAGTCTTCCTCGGGCAAGCCCATTTTGGCGAGGTATTCGCCTGCGGCGCTATCGAGCAAGATCGCATTCGAGGGCGAGAGATGGTCCGTGGTGATGTTGTCGCCCAGGACGGCAAGCGGACGCATGCCTTTCAACGTGCGCTCGCCAGCCAGTGCGCCTTCCCAGTAAGGAGGACGACGGATATAAGTGCTTTGAGGGCGCCATTCGTACAAGGGACTCACGGACTCGCGTCGTGCATCGCGGATGCCGAACATCGGTGCGTAGACCTTGCGGAATTGCTCGGGCTTGACGGCCGCGGCCACGACGGCGTCGATCTCTTCCTCGCTGGGCCAGATATCCTTCAGACGAATATCGTTGCCTCTCGCATCCTTGCCCAGCACATCACGTTCGATATCGAAACGAATGGTGCCTGCGATGGCGTACGCCACTACCAATGGCGGCGAAGCAAGGAACGCTTGTTTGGCATAGGGGTGAATCCGCCCATCGAAGTTGCGGTTACCCGATAGCACTGCCGTCGCATACAAATCACGGTCGATGATTTCTTGTTGGATCTTGGGGTCCAACGCACCAGACATGCCGTTGCATGTGGTACAGGCGAACGCAACGATACCGAAGCCAAGCTTCTCGAGCTCGCTGGTTAGTTGCGCTTCGTCGAGATAAAGCTCGACGGCCTTGGATCCAGGCGCGAGCGAAGTCTTCACCCACGGTTTGCGAGTCAGTCCCACGCGGTTCGCGTTGCGCGCCAGCAAGCCCGCGGTGATGACGTTGCGCGGATTGCTGGTGTTGGTGCAGCTCGTGATCGCGGCAATGATGACAGCGCCATCGGGCATCAAGCCGGGCTCATTTTCCACCACGCCCGCGATACCGCGCTCGGCCAGATCCGACACCGGCAAGCGGCGATGGGGGTTCGACGGTCCCGCGAGCGTGCGCACCACGCTGGAAAGATCGAAGCGCAGCACGCGTTCGTATTCCGCATTCTTCAAGCTGTCCGCCCACAAACCGGCCTGCTGCGCATACGTCTGCACGAGCTGTACTTGCGCGTCCTCGCGGCCGGTGAGCTTCAGATAATCGATCGTCTGTTGATCGATGAAGAACATCGCTGCCGTCGCGCCGTATTCGGGCGCCATATTCGAAATCGTCGCGCGGTCGCCCAAGGTGAGGCTGGATGCGCCCTCGCCATAGAACTCCAGGTACGCACCCACCACGCGCTCTTTGCGCAGGAACTCGGTGAGCGTCAACACGATATCGGTCGCGGTGATACCCGGCTGCGGTTTACCCGTCAGCTCAACGCCCACGATATCGGGCAAGCGCATCCACGACGCGCGGCCCAACATCACGTTCTCGGCTTCCAGACCGCCCACGCCGACCGCGATCACGCCCAAAGCGTCGACGTGCGGTGTGTGACTGTCGGTGCCGACCAATGTGTCGGGAAACGCCACGCCATTCTGCGCATGGATAACCGGCGACATGCGTTCCAGATTGATCTGGTGCATGATGCCGTTACCCGGCGGCACGACTTCGACGTTATGAAACGCCTCGCGCGTCCAATCGATAAAGTGAAACCGGTCGTCGTTGCGGCGATCTTCGATGGCGCGGTTCTTCGCAAAGGCATCCGGTTCATAGCCGGCGTGTTCCACGGCCAGCGAGTGATCCACAATCAGCTGCACCGGGACAACGGGACTGACCTTGGCGGGGTCGCCGCCCATATCAGCGATGGCATCACGCAGACCCGCCAGATCCACCAGCGCAGTTTGGCCCAGAATGTCATGGCACACCACGCGCGCGGGAAACCACGGGAAATCCAGATCGCGGCGGCGCTCGATCAACTGACGCAGCGCATCGTTCAACAAGGCCGGATCGCAGCGGCGCACCAGATTTTCCGCGAGCACACGCGAGGTATAAGGCAAGCGGTCATACGCACCTGGCGCGATCGCATCGACCGCGGCGCGCGCATCGAAATAGTCCAGCTCGGTGCCGGGTAAGGGCTTGCGAAATTGAGAATTCATGATGCCTCCGTGCGCTGCAAGGTGTTGTGCGCGATCTGATGTTCAATGTTGAGACGGGATGCGCGGATATGTCTGCGCATTAAAAGTTCTGCGAGCTCGCCGTCGCCGTCGGCGATCGCATCGAGAATACGGTGATGCTCGGCAAACGCCTGCCGGGGTCGATGCGGCGTATCCGAGTATTGAATGCGGTACATGCGGGCCAGCTGATAGAGCTCATCGCACAGCATGCGAATCAGCATCTGATTGCCGCTGGCCTGGACAATCTTGTAGTGAAAGTCGTAATCGCCCTCTTGCTGGTAGTAACCGCGCCCGGCCTGAAAGGCCTCGTCCCGCTCGTGGGCCTGCAATACGCGCCGCAGTTCGTCCACCTCCGCCGCCGTCATGCGCGCGGCCGCCAAGCGGCACGCCATGCCTTCGAGCGACTCACGGATTTGATAGAGCTCGCACAGCTCTTGCTGACTCAGCGAGACGACGCGTGCGCCCACATGCGGCACGCGCACCACCAGGCGTTGACCCTCGAGACGGTGAATCGCCTCGCGCAGCGGCCCACGGCTGATGCCATAGGTACGGGCAAGCTCAGGCTCGGAAATCTTGCTGCCCGGCGCGATGTCGCCCTTGATAATGGCGGACTGGATGTCGCGGAAAACCTGCTCGGAAAGCGTTTCCGTTTCACCGGTCGAGGGTTCGACCAGGGCAAGGACTTTTTCTGTCATGTCGACAATCGCGAGGAAAATGTGCGCTAAATTATATCCATACCGCGTTTGGATCGCCATATTGTCAACAATCTGGCGTGTGTAGCTGGCACGCCCATTTGGGAGACTGCCGTATGTCTACTCACCTACCCTCCTCGCGTCCCGAGCCGGACCAGGTGCTGACCGATATCGTCGACTATGTGCTGGACTATCAGATCGACAGTCAGCTGGCCTACGACACGGCACGTTATTGCCTGATCGATACGTTGGGCTGCGGTCTGGAGGCGCTGCAATACCCGGCCTGCCGCAAGCTGCTCGGACCCATCGTCCCCGGCACCATGGTGCCCAACGGCGCGAAGGTACCCGGCACGCCCTATCAGCTTGATCCCGTTCAAGCCGCATTCAACATTGGCGCGATGATCCGCTGGCTGGATTTCAACGACACCTGGCTTGCGGCGGAATGGGGACATCCTTCGGATAATCTCGGCGGCATTCTGGCTACCGCCGACTGGCTGTCGCGCACCGCCGTTGCCGCCGGCAAATCGCCGTTGACCATGCGCGATGTGCTGACGGCGATGATCAAGGCGCACGAAATCCAGGGCTGTATCGCGCTGGAGAATTCCTTTAACCAGGTCGGCTTGGATCATGTGGTGCTGGTGAAAGTCGCCTCGACCGCGGTCATCGCGCAGATGCTGGGCCTGACGCGCGAGGAAATCATCAATGCCGTATCGCTGGCATGGGTCGATGGTCAGAGTCTGCGCACATATCGCCACGCCCCCAACACCGGCAGCCGAAAAAGCTGGGCAGCGGGCGACGCGACCAGCCGCGCCGTGCGGCTCGCGCTTATCGCCAAAACGGGCGAGATGGGTTACCCATCGGTGCTGACGGCCAAGACCTGGGGCTTTTACGATGTGTCCTTCAAGGGGCAACCCTTCAAGTTTCAACGGCCCTATGGCAGCTATGTGATGGAAAACGTGCTGTTCAAGATCTCGTATCCGGCCGAATTTCATGCCCAGACCGCGGTCGAGTGCGCAATGACGCTGTACCAGCGCCTGACTACCTTGGGCAAAACCGCCGAAGACATCGAACAGATCACTATCCGCACCCATGCGGCCTGCCTGCGCATCATCGACAAGAAAGGCCCGCTGAATAATCCCGCCGACCGCGATCATTGCATTCAGTACATGGTGGCCGTGCCCCTGCTATTCGGACGCCTGACCGCCGCCGACTATGAAGACGACATCGCGCAAGACCCGCGCATCGACACCTTGCGCGCCAAAATCGTCTGCGTCGAGGACCCCGCCTACACGCTCGACTATCATGATCCCGACAAACGATCGATCGCGAATGCCCTGACCGTGACCTTGCAAGATGGAACGCAGCTGGACGAAGTCGTCTGCGAATATCCCATTGGCCACAAACGTCGCCGCAGCGAAGGCATGCCATTATTGGAGTCGAAATTCCGCACGAATCTGGCACGTGTGTTCGCCGCCAAGCAACAGCGGCGAATTCTTGAAGCCTCGCTGGACCAACCTACGTTGGAGGCCATGCCCGTGCACGAGTATGTCGATCTCTACGTAACCTAGCGTGCCCGGCAGCTTTACCCCGGGCCGACTACAATCCAGCTATTCACCACCTGCCATTCCCCTGCTATGTCTTACCTCTGGGTCAAAGCCTTTCACATCGTGTTCGTCACGGCCTGGTTCGCCGGCCTGTTTTATCTGCCGCGAATCTACGTGAATCTGGCGCAGGCGACCGATGCCGCCGTGAAGACCTGTCTGATCGGCATGGCGCGCCGGCTGTTCCGGTTCACCACGATACTGGCGGTCATCGCCGTGTTGCTGGGGCTGTGGCTGTATATCGGTTTTGGCGTCGGCATGGGCCCGGGCAATGGCTGGATGCACGCCAAGCTGTTCTTTGTCGTGCTTATCATCGGCTACCATCACGCCTGCGGGGTGATGTTGCGCAAATTCGAACAGGGCCGCAACACCCGTACGCATAAGTTCTACCGCTGGTTTAACGAAATTCCCGTCTTATTGCTGGTGGCGGTGGTGCTGCTGGTGGTGCTTAAACCTTTCTGACCACATTGCCCGGCTTAAGCCAGGATCCGTATGTCTTCTGATGATCAAGGCCGTCGTAAAACACTGACGGTCAAAAAAACGGCGCGTGACGCCCACGCGGCTGCGAGCGAAACGCCGCGCAAGCGTAGCGGCGCCCGCGCGCGCACGGCCGCGCTGATTGAACGCTCGAAAGAGCAGGTGCAACGTTTGCGCCAGGACGAGGCCCCGGCTGCGCCCGCACGTAAATCACCGTCTAAATACCGTAGTGATTCGCCTCGGGAAGATGGATCATTCTCCCGCCGGGGCGCGCCGCGCGACGGCGATCGTTTTGCAGATAAGCGTGGGCGCGCGGCCGAGCCCGATCTGGGCCAAGGTCTCGGCGATCAAGATGACTTCCCCGCCGAGGTGGAATGGGCCGCCGAACCCGAAATCCGCAAGCGCGCGCCGCGCTGGCTGCGCGATGCGGAGGTTTTCCCCGTGTTTGCGCCCTGCCCCCAGGGACTGGAAGAGGCCTTGACCGCAGAGATGCAGGCGCTGGGCTTCGAGGACGCGCGTGTGGGCCGTGCGGGCTGTCATTTCAGCGCGGACTGGTCCGGCATTCAACGCGCGAACCTTTACTCGCGGCTGGCCACGCGCATTCTGGTGCAGGTCGCCCACGAAACGATCTCGCACGAAGACGACATCCAGGATGTCGCATACAACGTGCCTTGGGAACGCTGGTTCGGCGCCGAGCACACCTTGCGAGTCGATACCTCCGCCGTGAAAAGCCCGGTGCAAAGCCTGCAATATTGCAATCTGCGCGCCAAGGACGGGATTTGCGACCGTCTGCGCGACCGCGAAGGCGCGCGCCCCAGTATCGATACCGTCCGACCCGACGCCCGCGTGCACCTGTTTCTGACGGGCAACACCGCCACGCTCTATCTGGATACGTCGGGCGAGTCGCTCTTCAAACGCGGCTGGCGTCTGGACAAGGGCGAAGCGCCATTGCGAGAAAACCTCGCGGCCGGCATGCTGGCACTGGCGGGCTGGGACCCGGCGGCACCCTTGCTCGACCCGTTCTGCGGCAGCGGCACCATCCTGATCGAAGCGGCCTGGATCGCGCTGGGCGTGCCCGCCGGCATTTCGCGTCCGCTCGGTTTTGAACGCTTGCGCGACCACGACGCGCGGCGCTGGCGCGATCTGAAGGACGACGCCCGTGCCCGCATCCTGCCCAAGCTCGACGCACCGCTGGTTGGCTACGACCTGGACCCGCAAGCCGTGGAATTCGCGCGTAATAACGCCGAGCGCGCCTGGCTGACCGCCGACACGATCCGATTCGAGGTTGGTGACGCCCGCGAGGTGCCCCCGCCCGCTGAGCAAGGCTGGATCGTGACGAACCCGCCTTACGGCGAACGGCTGCCAACCGACGACACGGAGCTCTGGCGCGCCTGGTCCGCGAACCTGAAGCGCTCCTACGCGGGCTGGCAATTGCATGTCATCACGAGCGATCGGGACCTGCCGCAGCGCCTGCGCCTCAAACCGTTGCGCCGTATTCCGCTGCATAACGGATCGCTGGACTGCCGTTTGTTCGGATTCGAACTGGTGGCAGCGAGCTACCGCGACCCGGCTTGAGGGTTGTTGTAAATACACCGCAGTTTCCTCCCGAGCTGTGACGGTTCAAAATATGAATTGATTGCAACGTTCGGGCGGAAACAGGCATGATGATCAGAGAACTTGCACTCTTTCAGGGTTAACCCTAGAATAGGGCCTAGCATGATTGCGAAGTAGCCGGCATAGAACTTGCGCTGGCTATGCAAGCCCGGATTCAAGATGCTGAGTATCGGCATTCAACAGGGCCACGGTTTAACCCCGCCAGACCAGGACGCGACAGTTGCGCGGTCGGCGGTGAATGTGGCCCTACGACGATTTCCCCTTGGGGGCTGCTATAGCCCCTTTTAAGGCCCACCGACCAATCGGTGGGCTTTTTTTTGCCTGCCGTGGCGATGGTCGGGATAATAGCGCTCCATGACTGCTGCCCAATACCCGACCGCCAGCCGGCTACGCCGGTTCGCCTGCATGATGTACGAAGCCGTGCTGTTGTTTGGCGTGGTGTTTCTCGCGGGCTATCTATTCGACACGTTGACGCAGAGCAAGCACGCCCTGACCCTGCGGCATGCGCGCCAGGCTTGGCTATTCGTCGTGATCGGCATCTATTTCATCCTGTGCTGGCGGCGCAACGGTCAGACGCTGCCAATGAAGACCTGGAATATCCGGCTGATAGACCGTCATGGCCAGCCGCCTTCGGTGGGCAAGCTGATCATGCGTTACCTGCTGATCTGGCCGCTCGTCCTGTGTGCCGCAGCCATTGTCTCTGCCGCCTCGGTGGCCACCGGGTGGCGGTCGGTCGATATGTTCATTGTGGTCGCGCCGTTCGCGATTTTCATTTGGTCCTGGTTTGATCGGGATGGGCAGTTCCTGCATGACCGTTTGCTAGGGACCCGGCTGTGCGACGTACCCGCCGCGCCCAAAAGACGCCAAAACGCGCATGCGTAATAACCCTTATATGTCCCCGCTATCGACACGCGCATATTGCAGATCGCGGCCCTCTAGGTCATGCTTGCACTTGTAGGGGGCATTCCGGCCCCCGGGCGGGCATCCCTCGGGATGATCGCCAGCGCGCTTAAAACATAGGGCCATGGACGACCAATATCAGTCGCTCTACCAATCATTCCGCTGGCTAGTTCCGACCCAATTCAACATTGCGGAGGTCTGCTGCCACCGTTGGGCCGAAAGCACCGCGGATGCCCGACGCATTGCCATTTACCACGAAGACGAGGCCGGTAACCGCGAGGTCTGGACCTACGCCCGCCTGGGCGAAGCCGTCAATCAGCTCGCCAATGGGTTGATCAAGATGGGCGTGGAACGCGGCGATCGCGTGGGTGTGGTTTTAGGACAACGACCGGAAACCGTGGTCGCGCACATGGCGATCTACAGCGTGGGCGCGGTCGTCGTGCCGTTATCGCCGCTTTTCGGGCCCGAGGCGCTGGAGTCGCGCCTGCGAGACTCGGACGCGCGCATTGCTATCGTCGATCCGGCCTCCCGTATCAATGTGTTGGCTGTCAGCGACGACTGCCCGAATCTGAACCAGATTATCGGCATAGGCTTTGTGGACGAACGGGTGCTGCCCTGGCGCAGCCTGCTAGCCCGTCAGCCGTCGCAATTCAAACAGGTCGCCACACTCTGCTCGGACCCGGCGATACTGATGTACACGTCGGGCACGACGGGCGCGCCCAAAGGAGCGCTACTGCCTCATAGCGTACTTATTGGCAATCTGCCGGGCTTTGTCGCCTCGCAAAACTGGTTTCCCAAGCCGAACGATGTCTTCTGGTCGCCGGCGGACTGGGCATGGACGGGCGGCTTGATGGACGCGCTGCTGCCCACTTTGTATTTCGGACATGCCATCGTGGGCACGCGCGGGCGTTTCTCGCCCGAGCGCGCGTTTGAACTGATGGAGCGTTACCAAGTCACCAATGTGTTCGTCTTCCCCACAGCGCTGAAGATGATGATGAAGTCGGTGCCCGAGCCGATGACGCGCTATCGCCTGTCGCTGCGCGCCATCATGAGCGCCGGGGAAAGCGTGGGAGAAACGGTATTTCGCTGGTGTCAGACCGCGCTGGGCATTACGCCCAACGAAATGTTTGGCCAGACCGAGATGAACTATATCGTCGGCAACAGTTGTCACCGCTGGCCGGCGAAGCCGGGCAGCATGGGGCGCCCCTACCCTGGACATCGGGTCGCGGTGATCGATGAGGCGGGGCAGCCCGTGCCAGTCGGCGAAGTCGGTGAGATCGCGCTAAATCGGCTCGATATTGCCGGATTTCCCGATCCAATCCTGTTTCTGGGTTATTGGCGCAACGAAGCGGCCACGCAGGCAAAATTCACGGGCGACTGGTGCCGCACGGGCGATCTGGCGCGCGTCGACGAAGACGGCTACCTCTGGTATGCGGGACGCGCCGACGATGTATTTAAATCCGCCGGCTATCGTATCGGCCCGGCGGAAATCGAAAGCTGCCTGATCGGTCACGAGGCCGTGGCGAATGCCGCGATCGTGCCCAAACCCGATCCCGAGCGAGGCGCGGTGGTCAAGGCCTATGTCGTGCTAACCCCCGAGTACGCCAGCCACGATCCTGCCGAGGTGACGCTCCAGTTACAGAACTATGTACGCGAACGGCTCGCGCCGTACGAGTATCCCAAAGAGATTGAGTTCATCGACGAACTCCCTATGACAACAACCGGCAAAATCCAGCGCCGTGTCCTGCGCCTGCGCGAGCAGACCCGGGCGGCGATACCCGCCGGACACCCTGAGTGAGACTGTTGCAGTATGCCTATTTATCAGCTTGATGATCAGACCCCTCAAATCGACCCCAGCGTCTATGTGGCAGACAGTGCGGACATCATTGGCAATGTGACCCTGCACGAGGGGGTGAGCATATGGTCCCATGTCGCAATCCGTGGCGATAATGCGCCGATCATCATCGAACGCGGCACGAACATCCAGGAAGGTTCCGTCTTGCATGTGGATGAAGGCTGCCCCATGACCATCGGGCCAAACGTCACGGTGGGCCATCAAGCCATGTTGCATGGCTGCACGATCCAGGAAGGCGCCCTGATAGGCATGCAAGCCATCATTTTGAACCGTGCGGTTATCGGGCGAAACTGCCTGATCGGCGCGGGCGCCATCATCGCCGAAGGCAAAGTGATTCCCGATAATTCGCTGGTGATCGGTGTGGGCAAAGTGGTACGCGAATTGTCCCCGGAAGAAATCGCCAATATGCACGGGAATACCCACCATTATCAGGAGCGCGCGCAACACTACAAGCGCGCGCTTAAACGCATCGGTTAATTCGGCGGGTGGCGATGGCACCTTGCGCGTCATCGGCTAACATTCACGTATGACTGATCAACTCAAGAAATTCCTTTTCGAAGATCGCTCGGTGCGCGTGCAGGCCGTCCGGCTGCACGAGACCTGGCTGCACGCACAAGAGCATCATGATTACCCGCCCGCCATTCAGCGCCTGCTAGGCGAACTCATGGCGGCCGCCGCGCTACTGGCGGCGAACATTAAGTTCGAAGGCTCGCTGGTTCTGCAAATCCAAGGCACGGGCCCTGTCGCGCTATTGGTCGTCGAATGCCAGTCCGACCTGGGCATGCGCGCCACGGTCAAGATCCGCGAGGGTCAGGAAGTGCCGCCGGATGGCACGATGCAAAGCCTTTTGAACACCAATAACGAGGGCCGTTTCATCGTCGTGCTGGATCCGCGCCGCAAGGTTCCCGGCCAGCAAGCCTATCAAGGCATTGTGCCGTTGGAAGGCGATACGGTGGCCGAGGCTTTGCAGCACTATATGAAGGCATCCGAACAGCTCGACACCCGTCTCTGGCTGCAAGCTGACGGGCAGCATGCCGCCGGGCTCTTGATCCAGCGCCTGCCGGACCACGGCGGCACGGCCGCGAGCGAAAGCGGGGCCAACACCCTCGAACACGCTATCGTCATGGCCGAAACGATCAAGCCCGACGAGCTGCTAAATAGCGATATCGATACGATCATCCATCGTCTGTATTGGGAAGACACGATGATCGGTTTCGAGCCGTCCCAGGTCCGCTGGCATTGCCCCTGCACGCGCGAGCGCGTCGGGAATATGCTGCGCACGCTGGGCGAGCAGGAAGTCAATGAGATTCTGGCCGAGCAAGGCTCCGTACAGATCACCTGCGATTTCTGCGGCAAGCCTTATGCGTTCGACCCAGTGGATTGTTCGGGTTTGTTTACGGACAGCCGACCCATGCCGGAACAGGATCCGCCGACGGTGCATTAAGTCTCTGCGCGTGCGGGCTTAGCTATTTGTCCGCTTGCGCGGGATGCCTCCTACCGTGAACCGACTGCGTCCAAAGTATCATCCTCGGCCCCATAGGATTCGTCGCAATTTTGGGGCAGACTATCGTTAGCTTCTGAAGATCGGCATATCTCAAGCACAGTCTTGGATATGCCGATTTTTTCTTTTTACGCTGGGGAAGCGATGGTGAGCACCGGCGATCGCTTACGTCAACGGGGCGCAACGCTGGTCGAATTCGCGCTCGTCGCGATTTCGCTGCTGTTGTTCGGTACGCTGATCGTCGAAGCCGCGCACTGGCAGATGTTGCGGCAAATGGCCTATGTCGCGCTATTGGACAGCGCACGGGTCGGCGCCACGCATCCTGATCGCGCCGAGGCCATGCAGCGTGGATTCGTTGCCGCATTCCTGCCGCCGTTGGTCGCCGGCAAACATGCCGCGCAGAACAGACAGGCGGAAATCTGGGCCGCCATCCAAAATAAAACAGGCATGCCTGCGTGGCGGATAGAAATTCTGCAGCCGCAAGACGTGCAGATCCTGCATACGCGGCTGACTTATCTTCATGAACCACTATCCCCGATGACACGCGCCCTGCTCCGGGCGTTTGGGCAAGAGCAGGGAGATTGCATGCGCAAAGCATGGGCCCACGGCATGCTGCCCATACGGTTAACGCTGGATATCGAAACGCATGCCCGGGCTTCACCGAAAGCAACGCCGACGGCGAACGTAGTCTATGGCGATTGGGACTGCACCAAGGCGGCGACTTAGCGCCGGCTTAACGACGTTGCGTGGCGGGTGGCGCGGTGCGTGCGGGTGCTTGATTAGACGGACGGGAATGAACGGCGCCCGGCACCGAGTTCGTTGGCAAGGGACTGTCGGCCGGCAGGATATGCACGAAGACTTCGCCTTCGCGCATCATGCCGAGCTCGCTGCGGGCGCGTTCTTCGATCGCGCCCGAACCGGTTTCCAGGTCTCGCACCTCGGCTTCCAGCGCGGCATTGCGCGCGCGCAGGCCTTCATTGACCTCGTGCTGCGCCGCGATCTGTTTCTGCAGGTCCCAAACGGTGAACCAGCCGCCCTTACCTAACCAAAGCGGATACTGGATCAGCGCCACCAACGCCAGCAGCACCAAGAACAGCAGGCGCATATACGAGAGCCCTTCAGGGATAGCCTATAAATGGCGACCGACCTCATGCCGGGCGCGTGAGCGCCCGGCATGCAGTCCGATCAACGCAGGTTGTAGAACGCGTCGCGGCCCGGGTAGGACGCCACTTCGGCGAGTTCTTCTTCGATGCGCAGCAGCTGGTTGTACTTGGCCATACGATCCGAACGCGAGAGCGAACCGGTCTTGATCTGCATGGCATTGGTTGCCACGGCGATATCGGCGATGGTCGAGTCTTCGGTTTCGCCCGAACGGTGCGACACGACGGCGGTGTAGCCGGCGCGCTTGGCCATTTCGATAGCGGCAAAGGTCTCGGTCAGGGTACCGATCTGGTTGATCTTGATCAGGATCGAGTTGGCGATGTTCTTCTGGATGCCTTCGCGCAGGATGCGGGTGTTGGTGACGAACAGATCGTCGCCGACCAGCTGGACTTTCTTGCCCAGTTGCTCAGTCAACAAGGCCCAGCCGTCCCAGTCGTTTTCGGCCATGCCGTCTTCGATGCTGATGATCGGGTACTTGTCGCACCAGGTGGCCAGCAGGTTGGCGAACTCTTGCGAGGACAGCGACAAGCCGCCTTCGCCTTCCAGCGTGTACTTGCCGTCACGGTAGAACTCGGAGCTGGCGCAATCCAGACCCAGGGCGATCTGCGTGCCCGGCTCGTAGCCGGCTTCGGTGATGGCCTTGAGGATCAGCTGAATGGCAGCCTCGTGGTTCTGGACGTTGGGGGCAAAGCCGCCTTCGTCGCCCACGGCGGTGGACATGCCTTGGGCATTGATGATCTTTTTCAGGCTGTGGAAGACCTCGGCACCCCAGCGCAGGGCTTCGCGGAAGCTCGTTGCGCCCACGGGCAGAATCATCAGCTCTTGCAGATCGAGCGTGTTGTTGGCGTGCGCGCCGCCGTTGATGACGTTCATCATCGGCACGGGCATGCTCATCGGGCCGCTGCCGCCGAAATAGCGGTACAGCGACAAGCCCGACTCGTCGGCCGCAGCGCGGGCGACAGCCATACTAGCCGCCAGGATGGCGTTAGCGCCCAGGCGCTCTTTGCTGTCGGTGCCGTCCAATTCGATCAGGGTGCGATCGACAAAGGTCTGCTCCTGAGCATCCAGACCCATCAGGGCCTCGGAGATCTCGGTGTTGAGGTTCTCGACGGCGCGCAGCACGCCCTTGCCCAGGTAGCGGGACTTGTCGCCGTCGCGCAGCTCGATGGCTTCACGCTGGCCGGTGGACGCGCCCGAAGGAACCGCGGCGCGGCCCATGGCGCCCGATTCCAACAACACATCACATTCGACGGTGGGGTTGCCACGCGAATCGAGGATCTCGCGGCCGATAATGTCGACGATTGCACTCATGATTGATTGATTCCCTGAACGATAAACAAATTCATGACGGCGTCACCGGGCCAGTTCAGACGAACTGATTTTCGATGAAACCGTTGCGTTTGGTGACGCGATCGAGCTCGACCAGCGACTCGAGCAGCGCGGGCATCAGGTCCAGCGGCACGGCGTTCGGGCCATCGGACAAGGCGCAAGCCGGATTGGGGTGGGTCTCCATGAAGAGACCGGATACGCCCACGGCCACCGCTGCACGCGCCAGCACTGGCACGAACTCGCGCTGCCCGCCCGAAGACGTGCCCTGCCCGCCCGGCAACTGCACCGAGTGAGTAGCATCGTAAACGACAGGACAGCCCGTTTCCCGCATGATAGCGAGCGAACGCATGTCGGACACCAAGTTGTTGTATCCGAAAGAAGCACCGCGTTCGCAGACCAGGATGTTGCTGCCGTCGCCACCGGCCTCGATGGCGGCGTCGCGCGCTTTCTGCGCGACCTGCACCATATCGTGCGGGGCGAGGAACTGGCCTTTCTTGATATTGACGGGCTTGAGCGAGGCCGCGCAGGCGCGGATGAAATCGGTTTGCCGGCACAGGAAGGCCGGCGTCTGCAGCATATCCACCACCGCCGCCACGGGCTCGACCTGCTCGGTTTCGTGCACGTCGGTGAGCACGGGCACGCCGAGCTGATCGCGCACGTCAGCGAGGATCTTCAGCCCCTCGTCCATTCCCAGGCCACGAAACGACTTGCCAGAACTGCGATTGGCTTTGTCGAACGAGCTCTTGTAAATGAACGGGATGCCCAGCGCGGCGGTGATTTCCTTTAGCCGGCCGGCGGTATCGAAGGCCAGTTCGCGCGACTCGATGACGCACGGGCCCGCAATGAGGAAAAACGGGTGTTCCAGACCAATATCGAAACCGCAAGCTTTCATTAGCTATCCTTACGCGTGTCGTGATGAGCGATGGCTGCCTTGATAAAGCTCGAGAACAGCGGATGCCCGTCACGCGGCGTGGAGGTGAATTCCGGGTGGAACTGCACGCCGACGAACCAGGGATGGTTCGGCAGCTCCATGATTTCCGGCAGATTTTCGGTAGGCGTGCGCGCGCTGATGACCATGCCTGCCTCTTCGAGGCGCGGGACGTAGACGTTGTTCACCTCGTAGCGGTGACGGTGACGTTCGTTCACGGTGTCGCCATAGATCGACTGTGCGCGCGTACCCGGCTTGATCGGGCAGACCTGCGCGCCCTTGCGCATGGTGCCGCCGAGGTCGGAGGTCTGGTCGCGACGTTCGAGCTTGCCTTCGCGGTCCATCCATTCGGTGATCAGTGCCACGACGGGATGCGGCGCGGACGGATCGAATTCCGTACTGTTGGCGCCACCCAGACCGGCGACATGACGCGCGAACTCGATCACGGCCAGCTGCATGCCCAAGCAGATGCCCAGGTAGGGCACGCCGTTTTCACGCGCGTAGCGGATCGCGGCGATCTTGCCTTCCGTGCCGCGCTTGCCGAATCCACCGGGCACCAGAATGGCGTCCAGATGCTTGAGCTGCTCGGTGCCGCGCGTTTCGATGTCTTCGGAATCGATGTACTCGATATTGATCTTCGAACGCGTGTGGATACCGGCGTGAACCAGCGCCTCGGACAAGGACTTGTACGACTCGGTCAGATCGACATATTTGCCGACCATACCGACGGTGATTTCGTGCTGGGGGTGCTCCAGCGCATCGACCAGCCTGTCCCACATGGACAAGTCGGCCGGCGGCGGATTCAGGCCCAGCGCTTCGCAGACGATGTTGTCCACGCCTTGCTTGTGCAGCATGGCGGGGATTTTGTAGATCGAGTCAGCGTCCCACACCGAGATCACGGCGTCCAGCGGGACGTTGGAGAACATCGAGATCTTGGCGCGCTCGTCGTCGGGGATCGGGCGGTCGGCGCGGCACAGCAAGGCGTTCGGATAGATACCGATTTCGCGCAATTTCTGCACGGAATGCTGGGTCGGCTTGGTCTTGAGTTCGCCAGCCGAGGCGATGAACGGCACCAGCGTCAGATGCACGAAAGCGGCGTTGTTGCGGCCCAGGCGCAGACTCATCTGGCGCGCGGCTTCCAGGAACGGCAGCGACTCGATATCGCCCACGGTTCCGCCAATCTCGACGATGGCCACGTCGGTGGCGCCATTCCAGGCGGCGTCGGCGCCACGGGCGACGAAGTCCTGGATCTCGTTGGTAATGTGCGGGATCACCTGCACGGTCTTGCCCAGATAGTCGCCGCGACGCTCTTTGCGCAGCACCGATTCATAGATCTGACCGGTGGTGAAGTTGTTCACCTTGCGCATCTTGGCCGAGATAAAACGCTCGTAGTGGCCCAGGTCCAGATCGGTTTCGGCGCCGTCTTCGGTGACGAACACCTCGCCGTGCTGGAACGGGCTCATCGTGCCGGGGTCGACGTTGATGTAGGGATCAAGCTTGAGCAGAGTGACTTGCAGGCCGCGCGATTCGAGGATCGCGGCGAGGGACGCGGCGGCGATCCCTTTGCCCAGGGATGACACCACACCGCCGGTGACAAATACGTATTTGGTCATCGTAATAGGCGCCCGTGTAGGGAGCGCATGCGGGAAATTTGGATTATAGCCGGCCGCGAGCCAAGTCAGGGGTTTTCCCTGACTGTTGTGAGGTAACAACCCGAAAATGGGGGCCGGCGACTGGCCCCCGCCACGGCATCACGATACCAGCAATGGCTCGGTATGGGCATGCAGCCAGGCCAGTGCCTCGCCTTCGACGCGCGGCGAAAGCCGTTCGCGCACCATGCGATGGTAGTCATTCAGCCAGGCGATTTCGTCTTCGCGCAACAACGTCACGTCGATGCACCGGACGTCGATCGGACACAGGGTGAGGGTTTCAAAACACACGAATTCGCCGAACTCGCCATCGAGCCAGGGACGGTTGGCCACCAGGTTTTCGATGCGCACGCCCCAGCGGCCGGCGCGGTAAATGCCGGGTTCGTTGGAGGTGATCATGCCGGGCTCCATGGCTGTGTGCGGGCCGGGCGCAGCACGATAGGAGATGACTTGGGGGCCTTCGTGCACATTGAGGAAGTAGCCCACGCCGTGGCCCGTGCCATGGCCGTATTCCACCCCACCCTGCCAGATCGGCGCACGCGCGATCGCGTCCAGCATCGGCGATGGCGTGCCGCGCGGAAAGGACGCGCGCGACAGCGCAATCATGCCCTTGAGCACCAGCGTGAAGTCGACTTTTTGATCGGCGCTCGGGGTGCCGACGGCCACTACGCGGGTGATGTCGGTCGTGCCGCTCAGATATTGCGCGCCGGAATCGATCAATAGCAAGCCGTCGCCCTCGATGACCGCGTGCGACTCGGGCGTGGCGCGGTAGTGAGGCATGGCGCCATTGGCGTTAAAGCCCGCGATGGTGGCGAAGCTGGGCGACACATAGTCGGCTTGTCGGGCCCGGGCGGCCGTGATTTGTTCGTCGATCGTCAGTTCGGTGACGGGCTCGTCTCGTTCGCCACCGTTGACAGCACGCTCATACCAGGCGAAGAACTCGCACAGCGCCGCGCCGTCCTGCTCCATCGCGATGCGTACCTGCGCCAGCTCGGCGTCGGTCTTGCGCGACTTCAATAGCGTGGACGGATTGATATCCTCGATGCGGGGTACCTCGGGGTTCATCGCATGGAACACGCCGCAGGTCACGCGCGACGGATCGATCAGCAAGGTCTGGTCCAGTTCCAGCGAACCCAGGGCTTCGGAAACCTGATCGTAGGAGGCGACATCGACGCCGTCGGTGGCTAGGACGGTTTGCAATGCCTCGTCGATCTTGCCTTCACCGACAAACAGCGTGGCGTTGTCCTCGGTGATCAACGCGAACGCAAGAAAGACGGGGTTATAGGAAACATCGGCGCCACGCAGATTAAAGAGCCATGCGATGTCGTCCAAAGTGCATAGAAAATGCACATCCGCGCGCTTGGCGCGCATGGCTTGCCGGACCTGCGCCAGCTTGTCCGCGCGCGAGACGCAGGCATACGGGGCGGTGTGTTCGGTAATTGGAGCCTCAGGCAATGCCGGACGGTCGGTCCAGATGTCGGACAGCGGATCCGCCTGGATATCCAGAGCGATGCCACGCGGCGCGAGCGCGGCCGACAAAGCCCGAAATGCCGCCAGACCCAGGACCTGCCCGTCTACGCCCACGCGTTGCCCGGACGATAGTTGCTGCGCCAACCAATCTACATGGCTGGGCGTCGCGGCCGCGCCCATTTTCATCAGTTGCACGCAGGAGCCGGACAATTGCGCCTCTGCCTGCACCCAATAGCGGCTATCCACCCACAGCCCGGCGAAGTCCGCCGTCACGACCAACGTACCGACAGACCCGGTGAAACCGCTCAGCCACTGGCGTCCCTGCCAACGCTCGGGCAGGTATTCAGACAGATGGGGGTCAGCGGACGGCACAATGCAGGCATCCAACGCCAGTCGGCGCATGGCCTCGCGCAGTTGGGCAATGCGGGTGTCAGTACTAGACATGAATTTCCTTAACGCAACATGGATGACATGGCCGACAGGCTATTGAGCGTACGGATAGCGGCCTGCATGCTGTCTACCGTAAAGCGCAGCATGACGCCGTCCACGCGCTCGAGCGTGGGCCACATGCAGAACAGATCCGCCAAGGCAGAGGATTGTGTCTGCAGCCGGCATTCTATCGGTCCAGCGATGCGAAAGGGTGTCACGCCATCGATATTGTCGCGTCGCGCCTGCACGGCCAGGCGAGCTGCCTGGGCGATAGCCTGGCGGGCAGCCTCTGGAGAGAGGGTGATACCACTGCCCTGCCCGTGTGCGATCTTGGTCTGTACCCATTGCGCATTCGGGTACAGCGGCTGGGTTTCCTCGATGAACACGTCGTCGCCACTGGCGAGGATGACGGGCACGCCCAGTTCGCCAGCTAGCGCGCCGTACAGGCCGGCCTCGCCGAGTTCTTGCCCGTTGATCAGCACCCGCGCAAAGGCGAAGCTGTTGATGGTGTGAGCAAGGATGCCGCGACCTTGTGCGCGCGAGTGATAGCCGACCAGCATCACCGCGTCGCAGGCTTCCTCCAGCCCGCCCATCATGCCGAGATAGCGGGGCTTGCCCAGCACGAGTCGGGCGCGCGGATCGATCTGGTCGGGCAGCAGATTACGGAAGCCGCCATGCGAATCGTTGACCAGCACTTCGGTCGCGCCGCCTTCGAAGGCGCCCTGGACGGCGGCGTTGGCCTCGCCCGTCATCCAGACGCGCGCGCGCTCGTATTCGCCGTTGCCGGGGCGGACTTGCTCAGCATGAAAGACGCCGGCCACGCCTTCGATGTCGGTGGAGATGAGGATCTTCATGTTTAAACGAAAGAAGTGATTGGAATGAATGCGCTTGCGCGGGCGTGGTCGGGTTATAGGGATCTAACTCAGTTGGATATGCCTGCTCCAGCATCAACGCTACGTCAGGTCAGATCTATCTCAACGAGTCAACCATTCCCGCCAATCTGGTATGGCTTCCGTAATGGCCTGCCGGACATGGCCATCGCGGCCGTGAACGGTCTCGGCGCGCCAAAGGGCGGCGATGATGGCTTGCTCGCAGGCCTCGGCCGCCGCCTCGAAAAGCTTGTCAATACGGGCTTCATGCAGCATCGCGATTGCAGGCATCGCGCGTTCGGCTTCGTGAGGAACGGTGTAAGCGGTCGAAAACGCCATGGCGATGTCGCCGCTGCCGTGGCCAAACACAGAGCCGGTACGAGCCAGGCCCGCCGCCGCGCGCAGAGATAAACGTTCCAGCTGACGTGAGTCGAGCGGTGCGTCGGTTGCCAGCAATAGAATGATGGACCCTTTCTCGGGGCCACTTTCGTCAGTTTGAGCGGCGAGGTATCGCTGGCCTAGTGCATGGCCCGCGATCGTCATCAAAGGCAGTCGTCCGAAATTCGACAACACCAATGCGCCAACGGTATAGCGTTGATCTGCGTGGACCTGGGCGATACGCGAGGCCGAGCCGATCCCGCCTTTAAACGAAAAGCAGGACATGCCCCGGCCCGCACCCACCGCGCCCTGCGCGAATTCCACATCGGCGGCGTCATAAGCAGTGAAGTAATCGGCCTCGGCTATCGGCATCGCCTGGATATCGTTCAAATACCCGTCATTGCATTCGAAGACCAAGGGATTGACCGTGGGCCACTCGCGGCCGATCCGCGGGTTCGCGGCGATGGCCTGACGGATTTGCGCGTTCGCGACTGTGCCCACCCCAAAGGTATTGGTTAACGCGATAGGCGTTTCAATCACGCCCAGCTCGCGCACTTGCACCAGGCCTACGCTCTTGCCAAAACCATTGATGACGCTGGCAGCCGCGGGCACCTTGTCGGTGTAGATATTGCCCGCATGCGGGCGCACCACGGTGACGCCCGTTTGGCAATCCCCCCTGGACAAGGTGGTGTGACCCACGGTCACGCCAGCGACGTCTGTGATGGCATCACGCGGCCCACTGAGAAGCTGGCCCACGCGCGGCATGAAAGATTCAGAATTCATGTCTGGTCCTTACTATTGCCGTATGAGAACGGCAGACTTGCATACGTCGAACAACGCGCGATTCGCGCGGATGGCAAAAAGGGCACGGTGTCTGCCGCGCCCTCTTCTCTTTCATAGACTCACGGCCTGCTTAGCGCCGGTCGATCTTCGGGTCCAGAGCGTCGCGCAATCCATCGCCCAACAGGTTGAACGCCAACACCGTCAGGAAAATCGCCAAGGCAGGGAAGATCGCCACGTGCGGCGCCAACACCATGTCGGCGCGCGCCTCGTTTAGCATCGCGCCCCATTCCGGCGTCGGCGGCTGCGCACCCATACCAAGAAACGACAAACTGGCCGCGGTGATGATGGAAGTGCCGATACGCATCGTCCCGTAAACCACGATAGGCGAAATCGTACCCGGCAAAATATGACGCATGATGATGGTCCAGTCAGAGGCGCCGATACTGCGCACCGCCTCGACATAGGTCATCTGCTTGATCGCCAGCGTATTGCCACGAACCAACCGGGCAAACGCGGGCACGCTAAAGACGGCCACGGCAACGATCACGTTGACCATGCTGGATCCCAGAATCGCCACCACGCCAATCGCGAGCAGCATGCCCGGGAAAGCCAACAACACGTCCGAGATACGCATCGTAATGCGTTCCCACCAGCCCTGGTAGTAGCCCGCCATCAGACCCATCAACGTACCCACAACGGCACCCATGGCCACTGACAGAAAGCCGGCAGCCAACGAGATCTGCGCGCCCATGAGGATGCGGCTGAAGATATCTCGGCCCAACGAATCCACGCCCATCCAGTGCGCCCACGATGGCCCGGCGTTGATCGCGTCGTAATCGAAATAGTTTTCCGGATCGTAGGGAACGATCCATTGCGCAAACACCGCGACGATGACCAGCAGCAGCACAAAGAGCCCTGCACCCACGGCGAGATGTTGCTTTTTAAACTTGCGCCAGAATTCCGTGGCGGGCGTGCGCACGTCGTTCTGTTTGGCGGCCGAGACGGTCGCGGCGGTAGTCGTATTGCTCATGCCCGCCTCACTTATAACGGATACTGGGATTGATGACGCCATACAGCACGTCCACAATCAGGTTGATCAAAATGAATTCCAGCGAGAACAGCAATACCAGGCCCTGAATGACCGGATAGTCGCGCTGTGTCACGGCATCGACCAGCAACCGGCCAAGGCCGGGCCAGTTGAACACCGTCTCGACCACGATAGAGCCGCCGAGCAAAAAGCCGAACTGCAAGCCCATCATCGTGACCACGGGAATCAAGGCATTACGCAGCGTGTGTTTGATCACCACACGATTCTCAGTCAGCCCTTTGGCGCGCGCTGTGCGCACGAAATCTTCCTGGATCACTTCAACGAACGATGCCCGCGTGAACCGCGCCATCACGGCAGCGACCGCGGCACCCAAGGTGATCGAGGGCAGGATGTAATGCTTCCAGGTCGATGCACCCACCGTCGGCAGCCAACCGAGATCCACCGAGAACACTTGCATCAGCATCATGCCCAGTGCGAAGGCGGGAAACGAAATCCCCGACACCGCCAAGGTCATCAGCACGCGATCCGGCCACCGATTACGCCACACCGCCGAGACGATACCGAAGATCATCCCGAATGCGACGGACCACACCATACTGACCACCGTCAACCACAGCGTGGGCATGAAGCGTTCGGCGATTTCGGTGGACACCGGGCGCTTGGTGCGCAACGAGTTGCCCAGGTCGCCTTGCAGCAGGTCGCCGAAATACCGCACGAACTGCTGTGGCAGAGGCAGATCCAGCCCCAGTTCCTGGCGCACCAGCTCGACGGTAGCCTGGTCGGCATCCTGTCCCGCAGCGAGGCGCGCGGGATCGCCCGGCAGCATGTGCACGAACAAGAACACGACCACCGAGACCAGCAACAGGGTCGGGATCATGCCCAATAAACGTTTGACGATGTAGGTCAGCATTGAAATTCCTGAGACATCGGCGAGCGCCCCATGCGCCCGCCGAGCCTATGCTTGCGATTACTGCTTCAGATCGATGTCACCGAACCAGAACGAGGTGTCGGGTTCGACATACACGCCGGTCAGGTTCTTCGACTTCACATACACGTTGTTCTGGGTCACGAGGAAGGCCCACGGGGCGTCATTCCAGATGGTTTCCTGAACCTTGTTGTAGATCTCGGTCTTCTTGTCGCGATCGACCGTGGCCAAGGCTTCGGCAATGCCGTCATCGACCGACTTGTTCGAGTAGTACGACACGTTGTTCAGCACGGGCGGGAAAGCGCCGGTGGTCAACAAGGGACGCAGACCCCAGTCAGCCTCACCGGTCGAGGACGACCAGCCCGCATAGTACAGACGGACCTTGGCGTCTTCAGGCTTTTGGACCTGCTGCACACGTTGCACCCGTTGACCCGATTCCAGCACTTCGACCGAAGTCTTGATGCCGACCTGGGCGAGCTGCTGTTGCAGGAACTGCACCACCTTGACCGAGGTGCCATCGTTATAGGCCGACCACAGCTGAGTCTCGAAACCCTTTTCGTAGCCCGCTTCCTTCAGCAGCTGGCGCGCCTTGGCGGGATCGTAAGGCCACGGGCCGGTCTTGTGTGCGTAGTCCACGCCTGCCGGCACCACGCCGTCGACGACCGTGGCGTAGCCGTTGAACGCGACCTTGGCCAACGCTTCTTTGTTGATCGCGTAGTTAATGGCCTGACGAACCTTGGGGTCGTCGAACGGCTTGACCATCGTGTTCATCGACAGATAGCGGGCCATGATCGAGTTCTTGTGATCGACCACGTCGAGCTTGTCGTTTTTCTCCAGACGAGCAGCTTGCTCAAACGGCACGGGGAAGGCGAAGTGCGCTTCGCCCGTCTGCACCACGGCGGCACGGGTATTGTTGTCGGTCACGGTACGGAACGTGATCGAGTCAACCTTCGGCTTGCCCTGGTTCCAGTAACCGTCGAACTTCTTGACCTTCAGGTATTCGGCCGGCTTCCATTCGACGAATTCGAACGGGCCCGTGCCCACGGGGTGAAAGCCAATGTCCTTGCCGTACTTCTTGAGCGCGGCGGGCGAGATCATCATCGCGGCGGGGTGAGCCAGCGCGTTCAGGAATGCCGAGAACGGCTTTTTCAGCGTGATCTTGACGGTCAGCGGATCAACGACATCAACGTGATCGATCACGTTGAACTGAATGTAGCGCGACAGGCGGTTGTCCGGATTCGCGGGCCGGTCGAAGTTGATCTTCACTGCCTCGGCGTTGAAGTCCGTGCCGTCATGGAACTTGACGTTCGGGCGCAGCTTGAAGGTGTAGACCAGACCGTCGTCGCTGACTTCGTAGTCGGTGGCCAGGACTTTCTGAATCTTCAGGTCTTTGTCGAATTCGAGCAGACCTTCGTAGTAGGCCTTTCCGACAGCCTGGTTCAGCGTGCTGTTGGTGTTATACGGGTCGAGCGTTTCGAGCGCGATCGACACGGCAAAGGTCACGTCTTTGCTGGCCTGAGCCAACGGCGACGCGAGCACGCCAAAGGCCACCGCGGCGGCGGCCATCAGCTTGGTAGGATGCAGTACTTTCATCTTTGCAACTCCTGAAATCGGAAAGGAGAAACGTTTGGTGGACAAAGCAGATCGATGACGCGAGCCATCAATCGGGTTAATACGCGCCACCCACTGCATGGCGCGCGACAAAATGCCCCGGGCCGACCTCCACCAAAGGTTGAACGACAGGTTCGTCGCCCACCTTACGGATCGGACTCGGGATTTCATCTGACAACAAGGCTCGCTTCAGATGGCGGCGCGTCGGATCAGCGATCGGCACCGCGGACATCAGCTTCTTGGTGTACGGATGTTGGGGGTTCTCGAAAATCGCGCGACGCGGACCGATCTCCACGATCTGGCCCAGATACATCACGGCGACACGATGGCTGATGCGTTCGACCACCGCCATATCGTGCGAGATAAACAGGAACGACACGCCGAGATCGCGTTGCAGATCGATCAGCAGATTGACAATCTGCGCCTGGATCGACACATCCAATGCGGACACGGACTCATCGGCGATAACGACTTTGGGATTCAGGGCCAATGCGCGCGCGATACAGACACGCTGACGTTGGCCACCGGAGAATTCATGCGGATAGCGTTGCGCCATTTCGGGCGCGAGGCCGACACGATCGAGCAATTCGGCGACGCGTTTTTCAGCTTCCTCGCGTGAGCACACCCCATGCACGAGCAGCGGTTCCATGATGGAAAAGCCCACGGTCACACGCGGATCGAGCGAGGCAAACGGATCCTGGAACACAAACTGAATATCCCGGCGCAGCGCTTGCAGCTCGGTGTTCTTCAGCTTGACGATATCGCGCCCCCCAAACAGGATCTGCCCGCTTTGACTATCGACCAGGCGCAGCAACGAACGTCCCGTCGTGGATTTGCCGCAACCGGATTCGCCCACCAGCGACAAGGTTTCGCCAGGGTAAAGATCGAAGCTAACTTTTTCGACCGCATGCACGCGGCGTTGGACGCGGCTCAAAATGCCACCGCGCAAATCGAAGCGTGTGACCAGTTCGCGCACGCTCAACACCGGCTCGCGCGGTTCGCGCGGCACTTCCTGTGTACTCGCGGCGCCCTCCTCGGCCACCGGCTGCGCGCGTCCATCGACTTGCAGCAGCGGGAAGCGCGCCGGGACATCGGTGCCTTGCATCGCGCCTAAACGCGGGACGGCGGATAGCAGTGCCTGCGTATAGCGATGCTTAGGCTCGGCAAAGAGCTGTTCGGACGGACCTTCTTCGACCTTGTCGCCGCGATACATAACAAGGACGCGATCGGCGACTTCGGCCACCACACCCATATCGTGCGTGATGAAGACCACGCCCATCTGCATTTCTTGCTGCAGTTCGCGGATGAGCTGCAGAATCTGCGCCTGAATCGTTACGTCCAGCGCCGTGGTCGGCTCATCGGCGATCAATAGCGCTGGTTTACAGGCCAGCGCCATGGCGATCATCACACGCTGACGCATGCCGCCCGACAACTGATGGGGATAGCGATCCAGTACGGATTTGGCTTCGGGAATACGCACCTGCTCCAGCATGCGCAGCGCTTCCGCACGCGCGGCCGATGCGCTCTTGCCTTGGTGCAGGCGAATGGTTTCCGCGATCTGATCGCCAGCCGTGAAGACCGGATTCAGCGAGGTCATCGGCTCCTGGAAGATCATTGCCATATCGGCGCCACGCACGCTGCGCATGGTGCGATGCGAGGCACGCGCGAGGTCAACGACGGAATTATCGCGACGACGCAGCGCCATCTGTCCTTGTGCGATGCGACCGCCGCCATGTTCGATCAGTCGCATCAGCGACAATGACGTCACCGACTTACCCGAACCCGATTCGCCCACGATGGCCAATGTCTCGCCGCGATCGACGTGGAAAGACAGATTGCGTACTGCCTCCACCGTCCGCTCGGAGGTCACAAAGCGCACTGTCAGATCATCGACCTGGACTACGCGGTTTTCCGGCAGCGCGAGCGTCTGAGTGCGATCAACCATATTGAATTCCGTTCCTGACTAATACTGAAGCTCGACGATCCCAGCCCGAGGCCTTGCGGGTCATCGATAGATGGCGACGACAGGGTCCTCGCCGACTCGGCCGTAGCCGCGATACATGCCTTCGGTGTTAAAGGGCAGCGTCACATTGCCTTGCGCATCCACCGCGATCAACCCGCCCTTGCCGTCGATGGTGGGTAGCTTTTCCATCACCACGCGCTCGGCCGCCTCGACCAGCGAAGCGCCCTGATACTCCATCAATGCAGATACATCGTAGGCGGCGACCATGCGGATGAACATCTCGCCCGTGCCGGTGGTGGATACCGCGCAGGTGCGGTTGTTGGCATAACAACCGGCGCCGATCAGCGGCGCGTCGCCAACACGGCCCACCTGTTTGTTCGTGATGCCGCCCGTGGAGGTTGCAGCGGCGACGTTGCCTTGCGCGTCCACGGCCACGGCCCCCACGGTGCCGAACTTGCGATCGGAATCCAGGGGATCGGCCGGCGCGGGCTGCCCCTTGGCCACCATGGCCTGACCATCGTGGTCGAGCACGGCGGCTTCGGGATTTTCACGCTGTACGCGCAGCAGCTGTTCGCGGCGGGCGTCGGTGGAAAAATACGAGGGGTCGACGATTTCCACGCCTTGAGCACGCGCGAAGTCCACCGCGCCCTGTCCGACGAAGAACACGTGTTTGCTGTTTTCCATCACCTTGCGCGCGGCCAGCACGGGGTTACGCACGCAATCGACATTGGCGATCGCGCCGGAACGCAATGTGGCGCCATCCATGATGGAAGCATCCAGCTCATGCGTGGCCGCACTGGTGAACACCGCGCCATGGCCCGCGTTGAACAACGGACAGTCTTCCAAAAGTCGAACCGCTTCGGTGACTGCATCCAGGGCGCTGCCACCCTTAGCCAGCACGGCTTGCCCGGCCTGCACGATGCCGCGCAAGGCCTGCAGGTATTCCTGCTCCTTTTCCGGCGACATCGCGGCACGCGACATGGCTCCTGCTCCGCCATGGATGGCGATCACTGGCTGAATCATCTTTTTCCTGCTCCTGCACCATGAAACAGCCACGGCATGACGGATTGGGTCACGCCCGCCGCGGCTTGGATTGAATTCTTGGACCGATGCGCCACCGCCGCAGCGAGCCCCTCGATCAGTCCTAACGCAGCCGTCTCCGAGTTCGACGACAACTGCCGCGCAGAATGCGCATACAACGCCACCGTCGCACACGGCGCGAGTGGCGAGGTGGCTTTATCCGTCAGCACCAACACCGGCACACCGGCCTGGTTCGCCGCCTGGCTCAGCGTCACCGTATCGGCCAAATAGCGCGGAAAGCCGATCGCGATCACCAGATCGCGCGGCGTCATGCGTGCCATCTGCCGCGCCGCGTGCGATACCCCGCCGGGGCCCGCGAGCGATTCGCAAGCTTGAAGGTGCATGCACAGGCTGCGCTGCAGCAGGCCGGCAAGAAAACCGCTCGCGCCAAAGCCGATGATGAACACACGCTCGGCGCCCAGGATGCTGTCGACCGCACGTTCGCAGGCTTGGGCGTCCAGTTCTTGCAACGTACGCTGTGCATTGCGAATGTCTTCTTCCAGTGCAGCGGCCATGACCTGCGCGGCCGTGGCCGAATGGGCCAGTTCTATACGCAGCTTTTCGACAGGCTCGAGCGCGGCCTCAAAGCCCCGCGCCAGCTCCGCCCGAAATTGCGGATATCCCGGCAGACCCAGTGCGCGTGCGAAGCGATTCGCCGAGGCAACCGAGACCCCCGCTGCGGCGGCGAACTCATCGATCGTCATCGTCGCGACGCGAAACTGATGGGCGAGCACGTACTCGGCCATGCGGTGCTGCATGCGACTGAATGTGGGTTGAGCCTGCGCGATACGGGCGGCGACATGGGAACGAGCCTGCGACATGAGGGGATTTGAGTGGCGTGGACGACGAATGAGTGATAGGCAATGTAAATAAGTTTACATCGTCACGACGGGCACGAAAATTAATTTTCAGACCGGGTTTACCCTGTGATGAGTCACAGGGCCGGAAAATGTTGACATTCTTTTTAAATCTGCAACGTTGTGTTTTCGCACAGCCTGACTACCCACGCGCCCGCGCCAAGTAAAGTGACCCACAAAATAGTTAACAACGAAAGGGACAGATCATGGCGCAGTACACAGGGAATTTCGCATATAGGCTGACACCGCAAGGCGGCCAGTACTTAGTAGGAGCGCGTCAGGGAACGCCCACCACGTTCACAGGTCCTGATGGTGAGTGGGAGCCGGGGTCCACCGTCGTGACATTTGTCTCTGACGGCTGGCCCATAGACGAGATTTTCGCTGGCTTCACCGATGACGGCATTGTGACCCTGTCGCAGAATAACAATACGCTGTATCTCACCACCGATAACGCCGATTATGCGGGGAAGGTGATCTCCTACACTGTCGCCCCCTACCCCGTCTGTTTCGTCAAAGGCACCCTGATCGAAACCGCCCGCGGCGCCGTCCCAGTTGAATCGCTAACGGTGGGCGACACAGTCCTCGGGTCCACCGGTCTACGCACGGTCAAATGGATAGGGTGGCGCCACTACGATGCCGTCGCTTTGCGCCCGCGTGAAGAGCGCCGCGCGTGTCAGCCAATACGCATACTCGCCGGCGCGCTCGCCCCAGACCTGCCCAGCAGCGATCTACGGGTTTCGCCATGGCATCATATTTTTGTCGATGGCGTTTTGGTCAGAGCGAAAGATTTGGTCAATGAACGATCCATCTTTCAGGAATCCAGCGCCAGTAAGTTCAGCTACTACCACGTCGAACTTGATACGTTCGACGTTATCCAGGCCCACGGCGTGTTCTCGGAATCCTGGGCCGATGGGGGCAACCGCGATTTCTTCCAGAACGTCGATGTAACCTCACTGCGCCCCGAAGACAAAGTGCGTCGGCGCGCGGATCGCCCGGGTTTCAAGGTATTGAGAAAGCCCGCGGACATCGCGCCGATCCACGCCCGCATTGCGCAGCGGGCCGAGGAACATTTCGCGACGCAAGCCGCGGCGTAAACCATCCAGACGAGCGAATCACTGCCCCGTGCGTTTGCTTTCGTTCTCTGCGAGCTTGCCCTCGACTTTCGTCGCGGTACACAGCGTCTGGACACGAGCGAACATCACATCCGCGTACGCGTGAGATGAAACGAAAAGGGCTGACTTCCGCGCAAACCGGAACCCAGCCCTTACTACTCGCCATTGATACAACATCACGGCCTCGCGCAACGGCAAGCCCGCTACGAAACGCGCCCTGTCGCGCTCAATTCACGCCGGAAACATCCAGTTTAGCCAGCGTCTTTTCCTGGATTTCCTGAACCGTCACGCCGGGTGCCAGCTCGATGAGCTTCAAGCCATTGTCAGTGACTTCCATCACGCCCAGATCCGTGATGATGGTGTTGACCACACCCTTGCCGGTCAGCGGCAGCGTGCATTCAGGCAGCAGCTTGATATCGGTCGTGCCGTCTTTCTTTTTGGCGACATGTTCCATCAAGACGATCACCCGGCCCACGCCCGCGACCAGGTCCATCGCGCCGCCCATGCCCTTGACCATCTTGCCCGGGATCATCCAGTTCGCCAGGTCGCCTTTTTCCGACACCTGCATGGCGCCCAGGATCGCCAGATTGATCTTGCCGGCGCGGATCATCGCGAACGAGTCCGCCGACGAGAAAATCGACGAACCCGGCAACGTGGTGACCGTCTGCTTGCCCGCGTTAATCATATCGGCATCGACCTGATCCTCGGTCGGGAACGGACCGATGCCAAGCAAACCGTTTTCCGATTGCAGCCAAACCTCGATGCCGGCTGGCACATGATTGGCCACCAGCGTAGGCAGACCAATCCCGAGGTTCACATAAAAGCCGTCTTGCAGCTCGCGCGCGGCGCGTGCCGCCATTTCATCGCGTGACCATGCCATGTCATGTCCTCCTTAGGCCGGGCGAGTGGTGCGTTGTTCGATACGTTTTTCCGGGCTCGCATTCAACACGATGCGATGCACATAGATGCCCGGCAAATGAATCTGATCGGGATCCAGCGCGCCCGTCTCAACGATCTGCTCGACTTCCACGATCGTGATCTTGCCCGCCATCGCGACGTTCGGATTGAAGTTGCGCGCGGTCTTGCGGAATACCAGATTGCCGCTGCGATCGGCGATATGGGCTTTAACCAGCGAGACATCCGGCACCAGCGAGCGTTCCATCACATATTGCTGGCCGTCGAATTCGCGGATCTCTTTGCCTTCGGCCACGATGGTGCCCACACCCGTGCGCGTGAAAAACGCTGGAATACCCGCGCCACCCGCGCGCAGTTTTTCCGCCAGCGTGCCTTGCGGCGTGAATTCAAGCTCCAGTTCGCCAGCCAGATATTGACGTTCGAATTCTTTGTTTTCGCCTACGTAAGACGCGATCATCTTGCGCACCTGGCGCGTGTTGAGCAACTGACCCAAACCGAATCCGTCAACACCCGCGTTATTGCTCACGCAGGTCAGATTCTTCACCCCGGAATCGCGCAACGCAGCGATCAAGGCTTCCGGAATGCCACATAAACCAAAGCCCCCTACGGCAATCATCTGATCGTCTTTGACGACTCCCGCGAGCGCTTCGGCGGCGCTTGCATACACTTTGTCCATCTCTCCGACTCCTAACAGACACTGAGAACATGAGGGTGCGGCAAATTCAGCGTGGCCCCCGGCATTTGGTGATTGCTCCGTAATCCTGGCGAATTGTAGCGGCTCGTCAATCTCGACCCGTACTTACACCGCCCTCGGTGGTGCGAACTGCGAGGCAAGCGCGGCGAGAGCGCCATCCGGTATAGGCATTGAAGCATTGGAGGGGTAATCGATCCATACCATTACGGTACGCCCTTTCGCATACAGACCCGACGCATCGCCCGCCTTTTCCAAAAGGAGTTCCGTGTCCAGGCTCGAGCGGCCAACACGCGTGATTTTATGCGTGACCACGACTTCGCAGGGATAGGTGAAAGAGCGCAAAAAATCACATGACGCATGCGCCAGCACAAAGCCTTGCTCCGCCGGCACTTGCAGGCCGCTGCCCTGCAGAAAGCGCATGCGCGCCTCCTCAAACAAGCGGAAGTACACAGTGTTGTTCATGTGGTTCAACGCATCTGCATCGCCCCAGCGCATCGGCAACACCACTTGATGGCAATCACCGATTTGCAACGTTCGGCCCGCCAGTTTTTCTGAATCCACGATACCCAGCTCCATTAAAGTTTGGCCTCACGCCGACCAGGGCCGGCTATCCCCGACCGCCCGACTCCTGCCTCGGTTGGCCGACCCCAGCTGTCCTAGCGTCGCCCGGAGATCAGGCATCCCCCAAAGTCCTGCCGGTGCCCGGCGGTCCCCAGGCGTATTCCGCCCCAAATCGCTCCCCGCTGCATTGCAATACAATCGCTGATGATACTTCCTTGCAACATCAGAAAGCACCTTAGGGGACTGGATTAATGTCTGAACGCGAGTCAATGGAATATGACGTGGTCGTGGTGGGCGGAGGGCCTGCCGGCCTGGCCGCCGCGCTGCGTCTGAAGCAACTGGCCACGGAGAAAAATCATGACCTGAGCGTCTGTGTGCTGGAGAAAGGCGCCGAGATCGGCGCACACATCCTGTCCGGCGCGGTCATGGACCCTCAGGCGCTCACCGAGCTGATTCCGGACTGGAAGGAAAAAGGCGCGCCGTTGAACGTGGCCGTCACCGAAGACCGGTTTCTGTTTCTGACCCAGACGGGCGCGCGCAGCACGCCGAACTGGCTGCTGCCGGCCTGTTTCCAAAACCACGGCAACTACATCGTCCGCCTGGGTGATGTCGTGAAATGGATGGGCGAGCAGGCCGAAGCGGCCGGCGTGGATATCTTCCCCGGTTTTGCGGCAGCCGAAATTCTTTACGACGAGAACGGCGCTGTCCGTGGCGTGGCCACCGGTGACATGGGCGTTGCCCGCGACGGCTCGCACACCGCGCATTACCAGCCCGGCATGGAATTGCTGGCGCGCTACACCATCTTCGCCGAAGGCGCGCGCGGACAATTGGGCCGTCAGCTGATCGAGCGCTTCAAGCTCGACCAAGGCCGCGATCCGCAGTCCTACGGTATTGGCCTGAAGGAAATGTGGGAAGTCGATCCTTCCCAGTCGCGTCCTGGCCTGGTCGTGCACACGGCTGGCTGGCCGCTGGATGCCGATACCTATGGCGGCTCGTTCCTCTATCACCTGGACAACAACCTGGTGGCGGTTGGCATGGTGGTGGGCCTGGATTATGCCAATCCCTGGCTGTCACCGTTTGACGAATTCCAGCGCTATAAGACGCACCCCTCGATTCGCGGCACCTTCGAAGGCGGCAAGCGTATCGCTTACGGCGCGCGCGCGATCACCGCTGGCGGCCTGCTGTCGCTGCCCAAGCTCACCTTCCCCGGTGGCGCATTGGTGGGATGTGAGGCCGGCTTCCTGAACGCCTCGCGCATCAAGGGCAGCCATGCCGCCATCAAGACCGGCATGCTCGCCGCCGAAGCCACGTTCGACGCGGTGGTGGCCGATCGCAAACAGGACGAGCTTACCGCCTACCCGGCCGCGTTCGAATCGTCTTGGCTGCATACCGAGCTCAATAAAGCGCGCAACTTCAAGCAATGGTTCAAGAAGGGCCGCACCGTCGCCACCATCATGACGGGGATCGAGCAGTTGGTGCTCAAGGGCAACATTCCCTGGACGATCCATCGCACCAAGCCGGACCATGCCTGTCTGCAGCCCGCCTCGCAGTGCGCGCGCATCGATTATCCGAAGCCCGACGGCAAACTGACCTTCGACAAGCTGAGCTCGGTGTTCATCTCGAACACCAACCACGATGAGAACGAGCCTATCCACTTGACGCTCAAGGATCCGACGGTGCCCGTCGCGGTCAACCTGGCCAAATACGGTGGCCCGGAAGCCCGTTACTGCCCGGCCGGCGTTTACGAGTTCATCAAGGACGATCACGGCGAGGACCGTTTGCAGATCAATGCGCAAAACTGCGTGCATTGCAAAACCTGCGACATCAAGGACCCGACGCAAAACATCGTCTGGGTGGCGCCGCAAGGTGGCGAAGGCCCCGTCTACAGCGGGATGTAAGCGATGGGCGAGCGTGTGCTGCTGGCAGGTTGTGGAGATCTCGGCCTGCGAGTGGCGCAACGCTTGCTGGCGCGCGGCGCCGAAGTCTGGGCGCTGCGCCGCCACCCGCCGCTGGCCTCCGAGAATTCACTGGGTATACAGTGGATTCAAGGCGATTTGACGCGGCCTCATACGCTGGACGACGCGCTGCCTCAAAACATCACCCACGTTGTCTACCTTCCCGCACCCGATTCGCGTCAGCCTGACGTTTATCGCGCCGTGTTCGAGGAAGGCTTGCGCGGGCTGACGGCAGCTTTAGACACGACGTCACTGACTCGCGTACTGTTCGTCTCATCCAGTGCGGTATATGGCGATCATCACGGTGAATGGATCGACGAATCGACGCCGCCCGCTCCCATGGGTTTTAACGGCCGCATATTGCTGCAAGCCGAACAAGCGCTGTCTGATCTGCCCTGCACGACGATCAGCCTTCGCTTAGCCGGCTTATACGGACCAGGCCGTCTACAACTGATCGAACGTTTACGCGCCGGTACCGCGCGAGCGCCCCGCCATCCGGCGCACTGGGCAAACCGGATTCACATCGATGATGCGGCCGCCGCCGTGGATCATTTGCTGACGTTGCCGGACCCTGACAACATTTATTTGGGTTGCGACGATACACCCCTGCCCTTGCATACCCTGTATGCGCACCTGGCTCAACTCGTTGCCGCGCCCGAGCCCGCCGATGGCCCGGCGCCTGCGAACATCGGCAGCAAACGGCTAAGCAATGCCCGCCTGCGCGCAAGCGGCTGGACACCGCGTTGGCCCGATGCTCGCGAAGGTTACGCCGCGCTATTGGGCTAGGCACATTCAGCAGCTGGCGAAATAGCCTTTGACGGCCGCCACCACGCGGCGGATATCGTCAGGCGTGACATCCAGATGCGTGACCATCCGCGTCGCCCCGCCATAAACCGCGCGGATCATGATGCCCTGCTTGCGCAGATCGGCAGAGAGCTTGTCGCTATGCGCAGCCGGAAACTCGGCAAACACCATATTCGTATCCTGCGCCAGCACGTTGACCGCATCGATCTCGCGCAAGCCATCCGCCAACATGGCCGCGCTCTCATGATCCTGCGCCAGACGGTCCACATGATGCTCCAGCGCATACAGACACGCCGCCGCGAGCACCCCAGACTGGCGCATGCCGCCGCCCAGCACCTTCCGCCAACGGCGCGCTTCGTCAATGATTGCCTTGGAGCCCACGAGCACCGATCCGACTGGCGCGCCCAGGCCTTTGGAGAAACACACCGACACGCTGTCGAATGGCTCACACACTTCATGCACTGCCCGGCCCGAGGCGACCGATGCGTTAAATACACGCGCACCATCCAGATGCAAACCTAATCCATGCTCACGCGCGAAAGCCGCAGCGTCCTCGATATAGTCGGCGGGAATCACTTTGCCTTGAAACGTATTTTCCAGCGCCAGCAATCGCGTGCGCGCGAAGTGCGGATCGCCTTTCGGCTTGACAGCCGCGCGCAACTTTTCCAGAGGTAGCGTCCCATCCAAGGCGTGCTCGATTGGCTGCGGTTGAATACTGCCCAACACCGCGGCGCCGCCGCCTTCGTACTTATAGGTATGTGCGAGTTGGCCAACCAGGTATTCATCGCCGCGCCCGCAATGCGCCATCAGCGCTGCCAGATTGCTCTGCGTCCCCGAGGGGAAAAACAGGCCCGCTTCCTTGCCCACGCGCTCGGCCAATGTCTGCTGCAAGCGTTGCACGGTGGGATCATCGCCCATCACATCATCGCCGACAGCGGCGTTCGCCATCGCCTGCATCATCGCCGGCGTCGGGCGCGTGACGGTATCACTGCGCAAATCGATCATCAGTTGCTCCAGAAGGAACCAGCCACGTGCATGATTGCTCGGGCCAAAGTTATCGGCCGTCAGCGCGACCTTTACGGCTGACCACCACCAAGCCAATCATAATCAAGGCAAGGCCAGAAATCTCGGACCATGTGGGATATTCGTTTAACAATAGCCACGCCAGGAAAGTCGCAACCAGCGGAACACCCAGACTGGACAGCCCGGCAATCGAGGCCGGCAGTCGCCGCAGTACCAACAACCACAACAACCAGGCCGCCGCCGTGGCGATCAACGCCGAATAGAGCAAGGCCAACGTCAGCGGCCATCCCCACAGGACCGGCGGCTGCGGCACCCAGATCGCGGCAGGCACCGCGGCCATGCCGCCCAACAGCAATTGCCAGGCCGTGAACGTCATGACATCGGGCGCATGCCGATCAAACATCCGTTTGGACAGCACGGTGCCCAGCCCCCAGCTCAATCCGGCCCCAACTGCCAAGGTCGCTGACAACCAGTTGCCCAGGCCATGCCACGGCTCCAAAAAGCAAATCAGGCCAGCGGCGGCGAACGCGAACGCGACGCCTTGACGCGCCCCCGGCCGTTCCCCCAGTATCATCCACGCAAAAATAATGACCCAGAACGGCATCGTATAGGCCAGACCCGCGACCTTGCCCACGCCACCCTGCGTTAACGCCAGCTGGACCAGCACCTGGAAACCCGCCGTCTGCGTCACGCCAATCAATAGCGTCATCTTCCATGGCGGTATGCCCAGCGGACGGCCCGTGACGAGCAGCACGGCAAACAGCGCGGCCGCCCCTAATAAAAATCGCGAGGCGGTGATCTGAAACGCGCCCATATACGGCACCATCACCTTCATCGCGATCCAACTACCCGCCCACGCGACGATCGTGGCGACCAACAACACCAAGCCTTTTCGATCGAAGCTGCTACCCACGACTATCTATTCCTAAAATAAAAATGCCCGTTCCCTGATGGAAACGGGCATTCATCTACCTAGCCAGGCCGGTCACCATAGACGGCCCGATCGCAACGAGCCGCGCGCGTATGCCACGCTACGTATGGCATATCGGCGCACGGATCGTTTGTCACACGGGTTTGGCGAGCTGCTCAAGAATCGCCGGGTTTTCCAGCGTGGACACGTCCTGAGTGACTTCCTCGCCCTTGGCCACCACGCGCAGCAATCGGCGCATGATCTTGCCCGAACGCGTCTTAGGCAGGTTGTCACCGAAACGAATGTCCTTAGGCTTGGCGATCGGGCCGATCTCCTTGCCCACCCAGTCGCGCAATTGCTTCGCGATGGCTTGCGCCTGTTCGCCTTCCGGGCGCGCGCCCTTTAGCACCACGAATGCGACCACGGCCTCGCCCGTCGTATCGTCTGGTCGGCCCACGACAGCGGCCTCGGCCACCAATTCATGCGCGACCAGCGCCGATTCGACTTCCATCGTACCCAAGCGGTGACCAGACACGTTCAGCACGTCATCGATACGACCCATGATCCAGAAATAGCCATCGGCATCGCGCTGCGCGCCGTCTCCGGCCAGATAGCAGCCATTGAGCTCGGGCGGGAAATAGCTCTTCTTGAAACGCTCCGGATCGCCCCAGATCGTACGGATCATGGATGGCCACGGACGCTTGATTGCGAGGAACCCGCCATTGCCCGGCGCCACTTCGTTACCCGTTTCGTCCACGATGGCAGCGGCAATACCCGGCAGCGGCAAGGTGCATGAGCCCGGCTTGGTCGGCGTCGCGCCAGGCAAGGGGTTGATCATGTGCCCGCCCGTCTCGGTCTGCCACCACGTATCGACAATCGGGCAACGCTCCTGCCCGACGTTCTTGTGATACCACATCCAGGCTTCGGGATTAATGGGCTCGCCCACCGTGCCGATCAAGCGCAGGCTGGACAAATCATAGTTGCGCGGATGCGTCGACGGCGTCGCCTCCGAAGCCTTGATCAGCGATCGGATCGCGGTAGGCGCGGTGTAGAAAGTCGTCACCTTGTGACGCGCGATCATGTCCCAGAAACGGCCCGCATCGGGATACGTGGGCACGCCTTCGAAGACCACCTGCGTCAAGCCCGCGGCCAGGGGGCCATACGTGATGTAGCTATGACCCGTTATCCAGCCCACGTCCGCGGTGCACCAATAGACATCATCCTCGCGCGCGTCGAAGGTCCACTTCACCGTCATCTTCGCCCACAGCAGATAGCCCGCGGACGAGTGCTGCACGCCCTTGGGTTTGCCAGTCGAACCCGAGGTGTAGAGGATAAAGAGCGGGTGCTCGGCATTGACTGGCACAGGCTCGCATGTGTCGGCCTGTTCGCTCACGACATCGTGCAGCCAGACATCGCGACCCTCGGTCCACGCCACGTCGCCACCCGTGCGGCGATACACGATGACCTTGCTCACCGCCTCGCATCCGCCCATCGCGATCGCATCATCGACCGCGGGCTTCAGCGGTATCGTTTTGCCGCCACGGATCTGCGCATCCGCCGTGATCACCAACGAAGCGCCAACATCACAAATGCGTTCCTGCAAGCTCTTGGAGGAAAAGCCGCCAAACACCACGGAATGCGTCACCCCCAGGCGCGCGCAAGCCTGCATCGCCACGACTGCCTCGATCGACATGGGCAGATAGATAATGGCGCGGTCGCCTTTCTTGTAGCCCAGCGACTTCAGCCCGTTGGCAAAGCGGCAAACGCGAGCCAGCAGCTCGCGATAGGTCACCTTGGTGACCGTGCCGTCATCGGCCTCGAAAATAATCGCCGTCTTGTCGGCATTGCCATTGGTCAAATGCACATCCAGGCAATTGGCCGAGACATTCAGTTCGCCATCACCGAACCAGCGATAAAACGGTGCATTCGATTCGTCTAGCACCTGCGTAAAAGGCTTGGTCCACTGCAGATTCTCGTTGGCATGGCGCGTCCAGAAGCCGTCATGGTCTTGCTCGACCTCCTGGCAAAGGGCGCGATAAGCTTCCATGCTGTCGACCCGCGCGCCCTTTTTCGCCGGCTCCGGCGGCGGGAATACGCGCGTTTCGACCAGGACGGACTCGATATTGTTGGACATGAAAGTCTCCGGATTGCTAATAATTCGAATGGAAGAGCGTCATCGATACGGAACCGTATCGCCGTGCTCTTACGGGCACCTTACGCGGCGGCCACTTATCGGCCGGCCGCGGCGTCACCGCATTGCCAAGGCTGT
Source organism: Bordetella sp. 02P26C-1 (assembly GCF_009763255.1). Taxonomy (GTDB): domain Bacteria; phylum Pseudomonadota; class Gammaproteobacteria; order Burkholderiales; family Burkholderiaceae_B; genus Bordetella_A. The sequence goes on from NZ_WSJB01000004.1 coordinate 116,643, forward strand.
ATAGCGTTAGGATACCAGCCGGAAACGCCGCCTTTTTTCGCAGCGCAGCATGGTTGCTAGGTCAACCGTCTCGCGATGCCACGCTGCATATCGACGCGCGCCAAGAGCAGCAACCCCAACACAAAGAACACCCCCGTCACCAAGATGGCCAGGCGATGGTTACCCATCGTCAACCAAGTGACCAACCCATAGGTCAGCGGCCCCACCACGGCCGCCAGTTGCACCGCAAAAGTCCATAACGCGAAGAACTCGGCCAGGCGCTTCGCGGGCGCAAATGCCCCCACCATGGCGCGCCCCGCGCTCTGGCTGGTGCCCATACACAATCCCGCCAGCGTGGCCGCCACCCAGAACACCGGCACGGTCACCGCCGAATAGGCGACCAGGACCATCACAATCCAGCCAACCAAAGTCAGCGCCAGCGCGCGCTTATGTCCAATACGATCCTGGACATAACCAAAACTGAACGCGCCTATGGCCGCGCCGATATTGACGGTAAACACCAGTAGCATGATCTGCGACATGGTGAACCCCATCACCTGATCCGCATACACTGCGGCCAAGGTCACGACCACCGCGATACCCGCCTGATAACAGGCCCCACACATCAATAGCCGGCGAAACTCGGGATAATGCACCCCCGTGTCACGCCATTCGGCCGCCAGGCGGCTAAGCATGCCGGGGCTTTTCAAGCTTTCCGTATGTGGCATCGCGCGTTCGCGCAACATGAAAAACGACGGCAAGGCCGCCAGCGCAAACACCGCGCTGGTGATGACGATCACCCAGGGCACATATTCAGTGGCCGCCAGTCCACGTGATTCCCCAACCGTCACGGCCGCCAGGGACAAGCCCAACGTCAGCATGCCGCCGCAATATCCAAAGCTCCATCCCCATCCGGAGACACGGCCCAACGCATCGGGCCGCGCGAGCTCGGGCAGAAACGCCGCCACAACCGATTCGCCTATGCAGTAGCAATAATTCGAGATCGCTAAAGCGGCGAGCGCCAGCCACACATCGCCGGGCCCGGCTTGTGTTAACACCAGCGTGGCGGCCACACAGCCCAGTGTGCTGGTATAGAGCAGACGGCGCTTGGCCGCGCGCGCATCCGCCCGCGCCCCCAGCCCGGGCATGGTCAGCATGATAAGCAGATAAGACAATGACAGCGCCGCCGTCCAGGCCAATGTCGCCCAAGGCGCACGCTGCCCCACCACACTCACGAAGTAAGTGCTGAACACCGTCGTCAGAATCACGGTGGTATAGCCCGAGTTGGCGAAGTCATACATCGCCCATGCCCAGACTTCACGTCGTTGGACGCCGGGATTTAACGCGCCCGGCGCGAGTCCGGGCATTTCCAGTGCACTCGCGGGCGGCGCCGCCGGTGCGTCACGATTTGCGGTCGTCAAGACACACCTCCCGCGCCGCCAGACATCACAGACCCAGGGCCGCGATCCCGGCGCGGGCGATTTCCACATCCTCGTTCGACTTCACGCCCGAGACGCCCACCGCGCCGACCACCTCGCCTTCGGCCACCACGGGCACACCGCCTTCGAGCATGCCTTCAAGCAAGGGCGCCGACAGAAATGCCACGCGCCCCTTATTGATGAGGTCCTCGTACGTGCTCGACTCGCGACGGCCCAACGCTGCTGTCTTGGCCTTGGCGGGTGCGATATGGCTGGACACCGGCGGCGCGCCATCCAGGCGCAACATGCCTAATGCATGCCCCCCATCGTCGACCACCGCGATGGTCACTGCCCAGCTGTTCTTTACCGCATGCGCTTCAGCGGCAGCCAGGATTTTCTTCACGTCTTCGGCGGTCAACACGGGTTTGCTTTTCATTGCAATGCATCCTTTATTTGTTCAAGGGACGAAGGGTCTTCGATGGTGGTGAGATCACCGGGGTCGCGACCTTCGCAGATCGCGACAATCGCACGCCGCAGCACCTTGCCCGAACGCGTCTTGGGCAGAGCCGCCACGAACCGGATACGAGCTGGGCGCGCTACCGCGCCCAGCTGATCCTCGACTACGCGCATGATATCGCCTTCCACCGCGCGCGCGTCCTCGGGACGCTCGGCGAGCGCGGGATTTTTCAACACAGCAAACGCCATGGCGACCTGTCCCTTCAAGCTGTCGGCCACCCCCACCACCGCACATTCCGCGATGCCACTATGACTGTTGATGGACTCCTCGATCTCGCGCGTGCCCAGTCGGTGGCCAGCCACGTTGATCACATCATCGGTCCGCCCGAGGATGAACCAATAGCCGTCTTCGTCCACGCGCCCCCAATCGAAGGTCGAATACAGCTGCCGCCCAGGAATCGACGTAAAGTAGGTCTGCACAAAACGATCGTCATCGCCCCAGATCGTCGACATGGCGCCCGGCGGCAGTGGCGGCACGATGGCCACCACGCCTTTCTCGCCGGCGGGCAGGTCCTCGCCCGTCTGCTCGCTGACAATGCGCGCATCGAAGCCATAGACGGGAAACGACGGGCTGCCGAATCGTGTCGCTACGCGTTCGACCCCTGGCTGCGCGGACAGAATCGGCCAGCCTGATTCTGTCTGCCAGTAGTTGTCGATGATGGGCTTGCCCAGCCCTTCCGAAATCCATTGCGCGGTAGGCTCGTCCAGCGGTTCCCCCGCCAGATAGACGGCGCGCAGCGTGGAAAGATCATGTCGGGAAAGCAATTCCGGCGCTTGCCGCTTGAGCACGCGGACCGCCGTCGGCGCCGAAAACAAGGTGTTGACGCGATGCTGCTCGACCAATTTCCACAGGATCGCGCCATCGGGCCGCACCGGCGTGCCCTCGTACAAAATCGTCGCCTGCCCGCCGATCAAGGGCCCGTACACGATATAGGAGTGCCCCACGACCCAGCCAATATCGCTGGTGCAGAAGAAGGTATCGCCCGGCTTGCCGTCGAACAAATACTCCATCGACGCGGCCAGCGCCACGGCGTAGCCGCCAACATCGCGTTGCACGCCTTTGGGCTTGCCCGTGGTGCCCGAGGTATAAAGAATGTAGCTGGGCTCCGACGACTCCAGCCATTGCACCGGCACCCGTGCGCCTTCGTGACGTTCGCGCAGCGCCTGGTAATCGAGATCACGCCGCGGCTCCAGACCGCAAGGCGCGAGGCCCCGGTTCAATACGATCACCGATTTGGGAGGATGGGCGCACAGGCTCAAGGCCTTGTCGAGCAGTGGCTTATACGGCACCACCTTGCCGGCGCGCGAGCCCGCGTCGGCCGACACAATCACCTTGGGTGTGGCGTCATCGATGCGCTGCGCCAGATTCACCGACGCAAACCCGCCGAACACCACGGAATGCACCGCGCCCAAACGCGCGCACGCCAACATCGTGAACACCGCCTGCGGCACCATCGGCATATAAAGCAGCACACGATCGCCCCGGCCCACGCCCTGCTCGCGCAGCATCGCGGCCACCGCGTTGACCTCGTCGAACAGTTGTCGGCGCGTGTAGGTGATTTCCTGATCGACCTCGGTGGACACCCAGATCAGCGCGGGCTGCTCGCCTTGCGACTCGACCCACCGGTCGACCGCGTTGAAACACAGATTCGTCTGCCCCCCGACAAACCAGCGAGCGAAAGGCGGCCGAGAAAAATCCAGCACCTCGGCAAATGGCGTGTCCCAAAGTACACGCTCGGCTTGCTCACGCCAGAAGGCATCGCGGTCCGTGATCGAGCGGCGGTGAAACTCGCGGGTCTTTTGCATGGTTTGTCTCCGGTATGTGCGGTCGTCAGCGACGATGCGACTTATTTTTTCCAGATCTTATTGTCGCGAGCGAAGCTTGCATCAGTCTTTCGCGGCCCCCTCGGGAAATCCCCTAGAAAAAAGATGAATTTCCCGCAAAGCCAGCAATACCGGGCCTCTCCAACCAATTTGGCCTGCGAATCCGTCTGAAATGCGGCCCTAAGCCGCTGTAACAGGGATGACGAGGTGTGAGTGTTTGATAGAATCGCTGCACTTCAATGCCAACCCTCTATCGCCAACCGGCGGTCTTCCAGCTCATAACGTATCTATGACGCGCGCGAACCCCACGCCTAGCGAAGTCTTTAGTTTCCGTATCCCGGGTCTGATGATTGCCGCTTGCTGCCTGGTGTTAGCAGGTTGCGCGGCGCCGCGCCAGAGCGCTGATGTGTTCATCATCGATGACCAAGATATCGCGCTCGCCTCGTTATCAAACGATCCAATAGGCGCACTGACCAAGAGCGCTGGCAAGCACGGTATCTCGCGTCAGCCAGTAGCAATGGCAGGGGCAAGCAACGCACTGATCGACGAGGCGCTGGAGCTCATCGGCATTCGCTATCGATATGGCGGCTCATCGCCCGAGACGGGGTTTGACTGCAGTGGCTTCGTGGCCTACACCGCCCAGCGCGCGCTCGGCTTGAAATTACCGCGTAACGCGGCGGCCATTGCCTCGATTGGCGCGAACGTCGACCAAAAGCAGCTGCAGCCTGGGGATCTGGTGTTTTTCAACACGCTGGGCCGCCGCTATTCCCACGTCGGCATCTATCTAGGCGAAAACCGTTTCGTGCATTCGCCCAGCGCCGGCGGCGCGGTGCGTATTGAAAGCATGACCATGGCCTATTGGTCCAAACGCTATAACGGCGCGCGCCGCTTGGACGGCAACTACGTCGCTGCGGCCGGTTCCGCCAGACGTTAACCTGCGGTCCCGTTAACCCGCGGACCCGCAGTGCCTGCCGCAAAGGCCGCACTGCTGCAGCGCCTGTTGCATGCTACATACCGAGCGCCGGCACGCCACGACCCGGATTCCTCCGCGCTGCGCCGCATTACGAAACGTCTTCATGACGTTATGGCCCAGAAAATCCGTCAGCAAAATAACCAGTTGCGTCCCCGAGGGTAATTGCAAGGTTTTCTTCTGATGCGACGGGTCGCGCCCACTGATGTGATGCGTGATTGAAATATTGTGGCCTTTGAGCAGATCCGGAATATTTCCCAGCCGGTCCGCGCCTACCACCACCGCACTTAGCGCTGCTGTCATGATCATCACTCCAGAGGTTTAAACGATTGGTGTTAATGATAATTATTCCCATTCTTTTGGGCAACTTAAATGAGATCGGTTCTTATTTAATTATTTAATCAGGTCTGCTATTGGGATAGCGGCATGCGGGAGTTCCGGACCGACTTGCCGGCCGAAGCCCACACCATGCCGTCTGCCGTATATTGAAGGACATGAAAAAACCCGGCTTTGCGCCGGGTCAAGAAATCGTCATTCGCTATCTGCCACGCCTGCACTAAGGGCGTCGACTCTGCACGGCCTCCGTCACCACCTCGCGCGTCAACGCCGGAGCCATCATTTCCAGGAACGTATAGACATAATCGCGCAGAAAAACCCCCGCCTTCACGCCCACGCGGGTGGTATGCGTGCCGAAGAGGTGCCCCACCGGCAGCCCAATCAGGTTGCCATCGCGGCGCGGATCATAGGCTACGCCCGCGATAATGCCGATGCCCAAGCCCACATCCACATAAGTTTTGATCACGTCGGCGTCGATGGCTTCCAGCACGATATCGGGATGTACGCTCTGGCTCGCAAAAACCTCGTCGATCGTGCTACGGCCGGTAAATGCGCGGTCGTACGTGACGATGGGATATTCGGCCAGTTGCGTCAGCGTGATATTACGCGCCTCGCTGGAGGTCAGATCCGCCAAGGGATGGTCCGGCCGCACCACCACCGTATGCTCCCAGGTGTAGACCGGCAAGGTAGCCAGCCCAGGCGTGAGCGCGAGCGACTCGGTCGCCAAGGCCAGATCCGCCTGTTCATGCAGCACCATTTCGGCCAATTGCGCGGGGCTGCCCTCGGCCAAAGACAGGTGGACTTTCGGAAACTGCTGTCGAAACGCGGGGATGACACGCGGCAATAGATACCGGGCCTGGGTGTGGGTGCAGGCAATCACCAGTCCGCCCTCATCCCGGCGCGCGAATTCGTCGCTGACTTTTTTCAGGTTATCGACTTCGCGCATGATGCGGTCGATCACCTGCGACACGGCTAAACCGGGCTTGGTCAGGCCCTTGATGCGCTTGCCATGACGCTCGAAGATCTTGATACCGAGCTCGTCCTCAAACTCAATGATCGCTTTAGACACCCCCGGCTGGGAGGTGTACAACATACGCGCGGCTTCCGTCAGGTTGAAGTCGCGGCGTATCGTTTCTCGCACAAAGCGAAACTGCTGAAGATTCATGATGGCCCCGTATATGTCGGAACCATTATAGGTAATATAGAAGGCGATCTATATTACTTATTGGAATTTGTAAATTTAGAGCAAGCGCGCCCTGCCGCATGGGGTAGACGCCACGCGCCCGCGCAGGCAAGCGCATGGCTTCTTGCGGCCTGCGCTGCGCGGACACCCTCCTCGTTCAACGCATAGAAATGGTCGTATTCACCGTCCGGCCATGCGCGGACCAGCGCGCCGTAACCGTCTTGGTTTGCGTCCAGAACTGCACGGCCTGTTTGCCATTGGGCCCCAGGTCACCCAGTTTGGATCCTCGCGAACCCGTGAAGCTGAACCAAGCGACCGGCACCGGAATGGGGATATTGATGCCCACCTGCCCGACATCGATATTGTTCTGGAAATAACGCGCCGCGCCGCCATCCTGAGTAAACAGCGCCACGCCGTTTCCGTTCGGATTGCGGTTGATAAACGCCACCGCCTCTTCCAATGTATCGACTCCGACCACGCACAGAACGGGGCCAAAGATTTCCTCTTTATAGACGGCCATATTTTCCGTCACCCCGTCGAAGACTGTCGGCCCGACGAAATTGCCTTGTTCGTATCCCGCGATGCTTGGATTGCGGCCATCGAGCAGCAGTTTCGCCCCCTCCTCTATGCCTTGCTGAATCAGGCTTTCTACACGCTTTCTGGCTTGTGGCGATACCAGTGGCCCCAGATCGGCCTCGCGGTCCGTGCCGGCATTGACTTTCAGCTTCTTCGCGCGCTCGACAAAATCAGGCAGCCAGTTGCGCGCCTCGCCCACCAGCACGGCGACCGAGGCGGCCATGCAGCGCTGCCCGGCCGCGCCGAACGCCGCGCCCAGAAGTTGGTTCAACGCGACCTCCGGATCCGCATCCGGCAAGATCACGCAGTGGTTTTTCGCGCCCATCATGGCCTGACAACGCTTGCCCGCATCCGAAGCGCGCCGATAGATCTCGGTGCCTACGCGCGTGGACCCGATGAATGAAATCGCCTTGATATCGGTATGATCGCAAATCGCGTTAGCGATGTCGGGGCCGCCATGCACGACGTTCAACACACCCGGCGGCAATCCGGCTTCCAGCGCGAGTTGCGCGAGAAACAGCGACGAGGTGGGATCTTGCTCGGACGGCTTGAGCACGAACGTGTTTCCGCAGGCCACGGCGATCGGGAACATGAAGCAAGGCAACATCACCGGGAAGTTAAACGCGGTAATACCCGCGCATACCCCCAGCGGCTGGATCAGCGTATACACATCGATGCCGCCCGCGGCATTCTCGGCGTATTCGCCCAGCTGCAACGAGGCGATCGAGCAGGCATGTTCGACCACTTCCAGGCCGCGCCCGACTTCGCCTTCCGCATCGGGCAAGGTTTTGCCATGCTCGCGGGTAATCATTTCCGCTAACTTGGTCGTGTTCGCTCGCAGCAGTTCTTGCAGCTTCAGCATGACGCGCATGCGGGTACCTTGCCCGCTGTTGCGCCAGGTCTGAAATGCCGCTTTGGCACTGGCTACGGCCCGGTCCAGCTCTTCACGCGTGGCGAATGGCACACGCGCTACGACTTCTTGGGTCGCGGGATTGATGACATCGCGCCATTCGCTGGTCTGCGACTGCACGAGTTGGCCATCGATCAATAGCGGTACGCGGGGGACTTCACTCATACTGGCTCCTTATGGGAGAAGGAAACACCATGCCGGCGGGATGCCGGTCAGTGATACCGGTCTACGGCGACTGCGCTCGTCACGCGCATGGGCTGGCGATCGCGCCGCCGTATCAACAGCGATTTACTGCTTGAGTAATGGACAAGTCGATTCCGACAGCGGCTGGAATGCCTCGGCCGCTGGAATGGTGGCGATGAGCTTCGAATAGTCCCACCCGCCTTTGGACTCGTCGGGTTTCTTCACCTCGTACAAGTACATGTCGTGGATCACACGCCCGTCGGGACGAATGCTGGCGTTGCGCATAATCGGGTCCTGGATCGGCAACTCGCGCATCTTGTCGGCGACGACTTTGCCCTGCGTGCTACCCGTGGCGGCAACGGCGCGCAGATAGTGCAGCACGCTGGAATACACGCCCGCCTGCGTCATGGTTGGCTTCAAGCCGCGAAAGGCTTTTTCAAACCGCGCCGACCAGTCGCGCGTGGCGTCGTCATAGTCCCAATAGAAACCATCGACGTACGAAAGCCCCTGCGCATTGTCCAGCCCCAACGCACGCAGATCCGAGAGGAAAATCAGCAGCGACACCAAACGCTGGCCGCCTTCGACGATGCCGAATTCGCGCGCCTGTTTGACCGCATTGACCGTGTCTTGTCCGCCGTTGGCCAAGGCCACTACCTGGGCCTTGGAGCTTTGCGCTTGCAGCAGGTAGGAGGCAAAATCCGGCGCATTCAAGGGATGGCGCACCGAGCCCGCGACGGTTCCACCCAGCGCTTTAACGGCTTTGGCCGTATCGGCCTCCAGTGAATGGCCAAACGCATAGTCTACGGTGATGAAATACCAGGACTTGCCGCCCGCGCGTACCGTCGCTTTGGCGCCGCCGGCGGATTGGGAATAGGTGTCGAACATCCAATGAAAACCGACCGGCGAGCATTCTTTATTGGTCAGCGCCGTGGTTGCCGGACCCGAGAACATCACGACTTTGTCTTTTTCGCGCGCGATGCCCTGCACCGCCAGCGCCACGGCCGAGTTCGTCAGGTCGGCAATCGCCGTGACACCGTCCCGATCGAACCATTCGCGCGCGCGAGCCGCGCCCACATCCGCTTTATTCTGATTGTCGGCCGAGACAAGCTCGATTTTCATGCCTTTGCATTCGGCGGCCAGACAATCGTCAATCGCCATCTGGGCAGCGGCGACAGACCCTGGTCCGCCCATCGCGGCGTACGTGCCTGACATATCCGTCAGCACCCCGATCTTGACCGGCGGCTTATCGGCCGCCCAAGCTGAACCGCAAAAAATCGCGCCCAAACACCAACCAGCGGCCAAGCCGCGAGCGTAGCGTGTCATGATGGTTGTCTCCGGTGATTATTATGATCGTCGTGGACCCTATGCACCGTCGGTCCGACGACCTAGTGTAGAGGGGCGATCTTCATCCGGCAACCCTGGGAATTACGCGTCTTTGGGTGCCTTTACCCGCAAACGCCGCCATAACAAATACATGGCAAACGCGAACACCACGGCATGAATCGCCCACACCCCCACGCTGAACGGCAGCTTGCCGCTACTGATCCAGGCTCTGGAGAGATTCATCAGATTCATATAAAGCAGGCCCACCAGCCCGGCGATCAACAAATCGCCCGAGCGCCCGAGACGCGGATTGACGGCCCCTAATGGCACGGCCAACAAAGCCAGATTCAACGCCGCGATCGGCAGGGAAATTCGCCACATGATCTGTGCCCAGGCGCTGTCCGTATCGTCAGCCACCAGCTGCAATGTCGGCCGCGCCTTGCTGGATCGCTCTGCCGCTGCGCGAGCCTCGGCCATCGGGTCGCCCGATTTGCTCTCCAAGCGCACCCCATACTGATCGAAATCGACCAACCGAATTTCGGGGGTGCCAGGTTTTAAGTCGTAGCGATGTCCGCTGCCGAGCACCAGGAACCGGTCACCATTGGGTTCGGTCTGGATGCGAGCGTTGTCAGCAGTCATGACGCTATGCCACTCTGGACCCGTTTCGCGGGCAAATACATTGCCCAACTCGTGATCCTTGGAGGTCGGCGCCTCCGCAAAAAACACGCGCTGGCCATCGTTGGACTCGGCAAATTGACCGGCGGCGACTTTTGACAGGTCCGAGCGTTGTTCGAACCGTTCGCGATATTCCGCGATCTGGCGATATGCCCAAGGCGATGCACCCAAGGTCAGAAACGCCACCACAATTGCCACCGGCACCGCGACCCGCAGCACAGGACGCAACCAGTCCGCCAACGACAGTCCGCTGGCAAACCACACCACCATTTCAGACTCGCGATAATTGCGCGTGACAGTCGTCAATACGGCGATGAACAGCGACACCGCCAATACCGTCGGCAGCGCGGTAATGGTAGAGAAAGCAGCAAGTCCGAATACGACGTCCGCGCCAATAGAGCCACCGGCGGCCTCACCCAAAAGCCGGACCAGCAGCACGCTCAGCCAGACGACAATCAAGGTGGAAAACACGACCCCAGCGTGGCTGGTGATTTCAGTGACGACAGACCGTTTAAATAAAGACATGTGAGAATATGCGGGATAATCAACCGCACTGCACCACGCACACGGGAATCCTTCATGGAATTTAGCACACAGACCACCGCTTCCCCGCACCAAATCAAGACGGCCGCATTGGCGGTTGGCGTCTTTGCCGATGGCGAACTCAGCCCCGCCGCAGATGTCATCGATCGCGCCAGCAACCAGGCCTTGCGCAATATCGTCAAAACCGAGTTTCGTGGCCTGCCCGGCAACACGCTGGTGCTGCGCGCCCTGCCCGGCGTGACCGCGCAACGTGTCGTGTTGGTCGGCCTGGGCAAGCAAAACGAATACAACGCGCGCGCGCATGCCAAGGCCGAACAGGCCTTCGCCTCCGTCTGCGTCAGCGCTCGGATCACCGAAGGCGTGTCGACGCTGGCCGCGATTGCGATCGAAGGCGTCGATCTACGCGCACGCGCTCGCGCCGCTGCCATTGCCGCCGGCGCTGCGACCTACCACTATGACGCCACATTCGGCTCGCCCGACCGCGACGATCGTCCGAAACTCAAGAAGATCGTACACGTCGTCGAGCGCGCCGATGTCGCGGCCGCGCAGCAAGGCCTGCGCGAAGGCGCCGCTATCGCTCGCGGCATGGACCTGACTCGCACGCTGGGCAACTTACCCGGCAATGTCTGCACCCCCACCTATCTCGGCGATACGGCCAAGAAACTGGCCCGCGAGTTCCCCTCGCTGAAGGCCGAAGTGCTCGACCGTAAGCAAGTCGAGGCGTTGGGCATGGGTTCGTTCCTGTCCGTGGCCCGTGGGTCCGAGGAACCACTGCGCTTTATCGTGCTGCGCCATCAGATCAAGGCTGCCAAAAAGGCCAAGACCGGTCCGGTTGTGCTGGTCGGCAAAGGCATCACATTCGATGCGGGCGGCATTTCGCTCAAGCCGGCGGCGACCATGGACGAGATGAAGTACGACATGTGCGGCGCGGCCAGCGTACTTGGCACGTTCCGCGCGCTGGCGGAATTGGAGCTGCCCGTGGAGGTCGTGGGTCTCATCCCGGCTTGCGAGAACTTGCCCAGCGGCAAGGCCAACAAACCCGGCGACGTCGTGACCAGCATGTCCGGGCAGACCATCGAGATTCTGAACACCGACGCCGAGGGCCGCCTGGTCCTGTGCGACGCGCTGACCTACGCCGAGCGCTTCAAGCCCTCGGCCGTCATCGACATCGCCACGCTCACGGGCGCGTGCGTAGTGGCGCTGGGCCACGTGAACACGGGCCTCTTCTCGACCGATGACAGCCTGGCCGACGCGTTGCTGGCCGCTGGCAAACAGTCGCTCGACACCGCCTGGCGCATGCCCATGGACGATGCCTACCAGGAACAGCTGAAGTCGAATTTCGCCGACATCGCCAACATCGGTGGCCCCCCGGCCGGATCGGTGACGGCGGCTTGCTTCCTGTCGCGCTTCACCAAAGCCTATCGTTGGGCGCACCTGGACATCGCCGGCACGGCGTGGCGCGGTGGCAAGGACAAGGGCGCGACCGGCCGTCCGGTGCCGCTGCTGATGCAATTCCTGCTGGATCAGGCCTGATCATGTCGGAGTTGCAATGCCCTGACCGGCATTTGCCCGCGCGTGTGGGCCCATGACGCGAATTGATTTCGCCTTTGGGGCCAACGACCGGCTGCGCGCGGCCTGCCAGGTGGCGCGCAAGCGTTATCAGGCAGGCCAGCGGCTGGTGGTATATTGCAGTGAAGGCGCCCGCCTCACGGCGTTCGACCGATTGCTCTGGGCTTTTGACGACGTCGCGTTCGTGCCTCATGTGCTGGCCACGGACCCGCTCGCGGCGGTCACGCCCATTGTGCTGACCGCAGCAACGCCCGTGGCGGACGCAGCGGATGCCGCCGACGCGCGTTGGCTCATGAACCTCGACGACGAGTGCCCGCCGGGCTACGAGGCGTTTCCCCGCTTACTCGAGATCGTGACCACCGAACCTTCGGATGTCCAGAACGCGCGTCAACGCTGGCGTGCCTACCAGGCCGCCGGACATACGTTGCATGCCCACGATCTGGCCGGACGTCTGGCTTAAGCCAAGCAGGAGCACTCTATGCCGCAGTACACGGATCCCGGGATTCCTACCCTCACGCAACGCGCCGAACCGTCTCTGGGAACGGCGTACGAAGCGCCGGTGGGCCCCTCGGATGACGACTTTCCTGTCCTGACGGACGTAGCCGCCCATCCCGACATGCCGGCCGAGCCGAGCATCGGAGATGCCGCCGGCCTGCGGCACGCAGTACCCGCGTCGACGGGCAGCGCTGATCCAACGCTGACCGTCCTCAGAGCCGCGCTGCAAGCGGAACTGGAGCAGGCGCTGAATCAGGCGGTAGAGGACGCAGCCGCCGACCTGCGCAGCCGGCTGGAGGCGGAGCTGCCCGCCCTTATTGACCGCGCGGTACGCCAGGTGCGGCCGGGCTGATCAGAACGCGGGCCGTAGGCCGTCAACGTATCCAGACTTTCCCTGAGAGCGGACTTGCCGCGGCGCTACGCCTGTAAGATGCGTGCTGCCCCGAGAAGTCGCAAAACTTGCATCGGCATGCCTTGTCTAAGGGATGGATGCCCTCATATAGGGTCAGACTCGACTGATTAGCCCCGAATTTCCCAGATAAGTAGATTTTTCAGGGAACTGTAAGGTATCCTATCCCTCTAAGTACTTGGGGCAACCCTTGCGTTTGCCGTACACAGGAGCCGTCCATCATGAATCAGTACCGTCCTTCACCGTTTAACCGCTCCGGCACCCTGGCCGGCGCCCCGGGCGAAGTCGTCCGCAATCAAGTCCTGCGCAACACCTACTGGCTGTTGGCGCTGTCATTGATCCCGACCGTGCTGGGTGCGGCGGTGGGTCTGTACACGGGCATCAACCAGGTCATGATGGCCAGCCCCGGCTTGTCGGCGGGCATCTTCCTGATTGGCGCCTTTGGCCTGATGTTCGCCATCGAGAAGAACAAGAACAGTTCGCTCGGCGTGGTCCTGCTGCTGGCCTTTACCTTCTTTATGGGCGTGATGCTCTCGCGCTTGCTGGGCTTCGTGCTGGGCATGGGCAATGGCGCACAGTTGGTCATGACAGCGTTCGGCGGCACCGCCGTGGTGTTTGGCACGATGGCCACGCTGGCCACGACGCTCAAGCGTGACCTGTCTGGCATGCAGAAATGGCTGTTTACCGGCGCGGTGGTGATTCTGGTCGCAGCGTTGGCCAACATCTTCCTGCAGTTGCCCGCGCTGATGCTGACCATTTCGGTGCTTGCGATTGTGATCTTCTCGGCTTTCATGCTGGTGGACCTGCAACGCGTCGTAAATGGCGGCGAGACCAACTACGTGTCTGCCACGCTGGCGATCTACCTGGACGTCTACAACGTCTTCTCGAACCTGCTGATGCTGCTGGGCATCTTCGGCGGCAATCGGGACTAAGCTTCTACGATGCCGTGAGGCATCGGCAGACGCAATAAAGGCTACGCAATGCGTAGCCTTTATTGTTTGCGGGTGCTGTGGATTTACAGGCGCTGCAGATCGAGCAGCACACGTCGCGTGGACAAAGGCCGCCCGACCAGATTGGCAGCCAAACGCTCGCGCAGGTCTTGCCTCAAACCGGCCTCGATAGTCGGGTCGTCAAAGTCGGGCAAGGCGCCTTCGATGCCGTAGCCCGTCTCGGCCAGCAACGTCCATTCGAAGCGACGCAAGGCGCCGGCCGCGCGCCCGCCTTCGGCGAGTTGCTGCAAGGCAAAGTCATACGCGTCGAACAGTGCGGGATGCGCGTCATCGCGCGGCAAGATGCGTAGCAGCAGCTCGTTCATGTACCAGGCGGACATGAGCGCGGTGCCTTTCAGCGGGCGAATGCCTGCGACCTCGGCGCGGGTCAGGGTTTTGACTTCGCCCGAGCCGCTCCACGACAGCAGCAGCGGCTGAAAGGCCGACAAGACCGGTCGCAGGACAGAATACGGGCGCTTGGCGCCCTTGGCGACCAGGGCCACACAGCCATGGTCGCGGGAAAAACTTTGAACAATCAGGGAGGTTTCGCGCCACGGCGTGGCGTGGAGCATAAATGCCGGGCAATCCTGGACGCGATGCGCCCTTCTACTCATAGCCCAGGTCGCGCAAGGCGCTTTCGCGATCGGACCAGCCCTTGCGCACCTTGATGTAGACCTCAAGATGGACAGGCTTATCCACCAGTTTGGCGATGTCCTGACGCGCCTCGGTGGCGATACGCTTCATGTGGGCGCCGCCCGAGCCAAGCAGGATAGGACGATGACTTTCACGTTCGACCACCACGCAGGCCGCGACGCGCACACCGGCCTCGTTTTCTTCCCACTGCTCGATGACCACGGTCGAACCATAAGGCAATTCGTCGCCAACCAGGCGGAAGATTTTCTCGCGCAGCAACTCGGCCGCGATAAAGCGCATCGGCCGGTCAGTGAGCGTGTCCTCTTCGAATAGGGGCTCCCCCTCGGGCAGCCGCGCGGAGATTTCCTGCAGCAGCTGATCCAATTGTTGCGACTTTAGCGCGCTGACGGGCACCACGGCGTCATACGGGTGCAGCGCCACGAGCTTAGAGACAAATGCAAACAACTCATCGCGCCGTTTGAGCGCGTCGATCTTGTTCACCACCAGAATCGTGCGCTTGGGATCGGGCAGCAGCGGCAGCAGCTTGGCGTCGCCTTCGGACCATTTGCCGGCTTCGACCACATGCACAACCACATCGACATCGGCCAGGGTCTGCGTCACCACCCGGTTCATCATGCGGTTCATCGCGCCGCCATGACGCGTCTGAAAGCCCGGGGTGTCCACGAAAATAAACTGCTCGTGCTCGCGGGTGAGCACGCCATGAATACGGTGGCGCGTGGTTTGCGCCTTGCGCGACACGATGGAAATTTTCGTACCGATCAAAGCGTTGGTCAGGGTGGACTTGCCCACATTGGGACGGCCCACCACGGCCACGAAACCAGTACGGAAGGGAATATCGCTCATTTGATCTCTTGAGCAACGGCCACCGGGAGTGACAGCTGCGCGGTTTTACGGGCTTTGCCCGATTTGCGGGCGGGACGCCCGGTAGGACTGGCGGCCAACGCCGCCTCTAGCGCCATCTTGGCGGCACCTTGTTCGGCGGCGCGACGGCTCGCGCCCGGGGCAACGATTTTGATGTCCAAGGCTGGGATCGAACACTCCACCTCGAACTGCTGATTGTGCGCAGCGCCGTGCGTCGCCACGACGGTATATTGCGGCAGAGCCATCTTTCGGCCCTGCAGGAACTCTTGCAACAAGGTTTTGGCGTCCTTGCCGAGCGTGGCCGGGTCAACGCTGGCCAGCACGGGTTCGTATTGATGCGATATGACTCTGCGCGCCACCTCGAACCCGCCATCCAGGAACGCCGCGCCAAAAATCGCCTCGACCGCATCAGCCAAAATAGACGGGCGGCGGAATCCACCGCTTTTGAGTTCGCCCTCGCCCAGGTGCAGATACTGCGAGAGCTCCAGGCGCTGGGCGATGTCCGCCAGCGACGCTTGTTTGACCAAATTGGCGCGCACCCGGGACAAATCGCCTTCGTCCAGTTTGGGATAGCGATCGAACAGCAGGGCCGCCACAACGAAATTGAGTACGGAATCGCCCAGAAATTCCAGGCGCTCGTTGTGCCGGGCACCATGGCTGCGATGCGTCAGGGCCTGCTCGAGCAGGCCCACATCGCGAAAGCGATAGTCCAGGCGGGTTTCCAGCGTGGCTAGTGACATGTTAGTTAAAGCTGCCAATGCGGCCGAGGTCGCTGAAGTTCATCCAAATAAAGAAGGCTTTCCCGACGATGTTTTCGTCCGGGACAAAACCCCAATAACGGCTATCGGCACTGTTGTCCCGATTGTCGCCCATGACGAAATAATTGCCTTCAGGTACTTTACAGCGTACTCCATTGCGGGCGTACTGGCAGTTCTGGATGTAAGGAAACTGCCAGATCGGGCCGTATACCTGGGGTTTATTCTCGTCCAGCAAGATCTGGTGGTCTACTTCGCCCAGCTTTTCCTTGTATTGCGCGATGTACGAGACGCGGTCTGGCTCGAAATATTCCCCGTCCTTGACGTGCGGCACAAGCTCGCCGTTGATGTAGAGCTTTTTATCCACGTAGGCGACCTCGTCGCCCGGCAGACCCACGACGCGCTTGATGTAATCGACGCTGGTATCGACGGGATAGCGAAACACCACCACATCGCCGCGCTGGGGCGAGCCCACGTCGATGATTTTCTTGTCGATGACAGGCAGACGCACGCCATAGTCGTACTTGTTGACCAGGATCAGATCGCCCGACTGCAAGGTCGGCAGCATGGAACCCGACGGAATGCGAAAGGGCTCGACCACAAAAGATCGCAGCACGAACACAAACAAGATGACCGGGAAAAAGCTGACCGCATATTCCACCCACCAGGGCGCGCGCGCAGCCGATTCCTGGGCGGCCTGACGCATGCGCGTGGCCTCCTGCGGATCGGTCACGTAGCCCGTGTCAACCGCCGCGGCGGCCTCGCGCCCGCGCGCTGCGCGCCGCCGGCGTAGCACCGTGATGTCCAACGCCCAAATTACGCCGGTCACCACCAACAGCACGAACAGGATCAGCGCGAAATTCCAACTCATAGAGGGCCGCCTTCTTTATTGACTACTTGTCTTCGACTTGCAGGATAGCCAGGAAGGCCTCTTGCGGGATTTCCACGCTACCGACTTGCTTCATGCGCTTTTTACCCGCCTTCTGCTTTTCCAGGAGCTTCTTCTTGCGGGTGATGTCGCCGCCATAGCACTTGGCCAGCACGTTCTTGCGCAGCGCCTTGACGTTTTCGCGGGCAATCACCTCGGCGCCGATGGCCGCCTGGATCGCCACATCGAACATCTGGCGCGGGATCAGGCCACGCATGCGCGTGACCACGTCGCGCGCGCGATAGCGTGCGTTGGCGCGGTGCACGATCATGGCGAGCGCATCGACGCGGTCGCCGTTGATCAGCAGGTCGACCTTCACCACGTCGGCGGAGCGATATTCGAGGAACTCGTAGTCCATCGACGCATAGCCACGCGAGACGGATTTGAGCTTATCGAAGAAGTCGAGCACGATTTCCGCCAGCGGAATTTCGTAGGTCAGATGCACCTGGCGGCCGTGGTAGCTCATGTTGATCTGAATACCGCGCTTTTGGTTGCACAGCGTCATGACCGGGCCCACATATTCCTGCGGCATGAACAGCGTCACTTTGACGATGGGCTCGCGGATATCGGTGATATGACCCACCTCGGGCATACGCGCCGGGCTGTCGATCACGGCCATCGTGCCGTCGCGCTGCACGACCTCGTACACCACCGACGGCGCGGTGGTGATGATGTCCATGTCGAATTCGCGCTCCAGGCGCTCCTGCACGATTTCCATGTGCAGCAGACCCAAAAAGCCGCAACGGAAACCGAAGCCCAGCGCCTGGGAGACCTCGGGCTCGAACATCAGCGCGGCATCATTGAGCTTGAGCTTTTCCAAGGAATCACGCAGCTGGTCGTATTCCGAGCTTTCCACCGGATAGAGACCGGCGAACACCTGCGGCTTGACCTCTTTGAAGCCCGGCAGCGGTGCCGGCGCGGGCTTGCCGGCCAGCGTAATGGTGTCGCCCACCTTGGCTGCGGCCAGTTCCTTGATGCCAGCGATGATAAAGCCCACCTCACCGGCCGAGAGCTTCGTGCGCGGCTGAGACTTGGGCGTGAAGACACCGAGCTGTTCGCACAAATGCGTCGAGCCCGAGGCCATCAAATGAATTTTGTCCTTCGGATGCAGCACGCCGTTGACAATACGCACCAGCATCACGACGCCCACGTAGTTATCGAACCACGAGTCGATGATGAGGGCCTGCAAGGGCGCATCCGGATCGCCCACCGGCGGCGGCACGCGGGCGACCACGGTTTCGAGGATCTCGTCGATGCCCATACCAGTCTTGGCGCTGGCAAGCACGGCTTCGCTGGCGTCGATGCCGATGACGTCTTCGACTTCCTGGCGAGCCGAATCGGGATCGGCCTGGGGCAAGTCCATTTTGTTGAGCACAGGCAAGACTTCCACGCCCAACTCAATCGCGGTGTAGCAGTTCGCCACCGTCTGCGCTTCGACGCCTTGCGAGGCATCGACCACCAGCAGCGCGCCTTCGCACGCCGAGAGCGACCGGCTGACTTCGTACGAGAAGTCCACGTGTCCCGGGGTGTCGATCAGGTTCAGGTTATAGACCTTGCCATCTTTGGCGCGATATTCCAGCGCCGCCGTCTGGGCCTTGATAGTGATGCCACGCTCGCGCTCGATATCCATGGAATCCAGCACCTGCGCGGACATTTCACGCGCCTCCAGCCCGCCACAACGCTGGATCAGCCGATCGGCCAAGGTCGATTTGCCATGATCGATGTGGGCAATGATGGAAAAGTTGCGAATATGCTGCATAGAGTGGATTTATAAGGGACAAAACGCGCGCACCAGGCGCACGGCGTGGAAGTCAATTCAAGCAGCCACCGAAAACGGGCTGCCGTGCCTAGCCGCCCGACCGCGTATTAGCCCAGGGACTCGCAAAAACGAGGGGGCGCATTGCGCCCCCTTTCTTGTGGCAACCAGCTATTTTAGCCGGTCTTGCTGCTTATTTGGACGGCTCGATCGCAACCCACTGCGCCTGCTCGCCACGACGGACCAACAAACCGGCCGCCTTGCCCTTGGGGAGCTTGCCAACCAGGCTGTTGAACTGCGCCGCATCGGTAATATCGGTCTGGTTCAGTGCCAGCACAATATCGCCCGATTGCAGGCCCACCGCACCGGCCGGCCCGGAGGCAGCACGGACCAGCGCGCCACCCTTGATGCCCAGCTTGCGCTGCAGTTCTTCGGGTACGTCCGCCACGATCAGTCCCAGGGCGTTGGTGCTGGTTTCCGCCTCGGGCTTGGCCTTGCTGGCGGCCTCGGCGGACTTCGCCTGCAACTCGCCAACCTTGACCGACAGCGTGACCATCTTGCCGCGACGCCAGACTTCCATATCGGCGCGTGTACCGGGCTTGGTCTGGCCGACGATACGCGGCAAATCGGACCAGCGCTTCACGGCTTCGCCGTTAAAGGACACAATCACGTCGCCAGCGCGTACACCGGCGTCGCCTGCCGGGCCTTCGGCCTCGACGTTGCTCACCAATGCGCCCTCGGCCTTGGGCAAACCGATGGCTTCGGCCACGTCTTTACCGACTTCGCCGATTTGCACGCCGATACGGCCACGCGTCACCTTGCCGTTCTCGCGCAGCTGGTCGGCTACGCGCATGGCCTCGTCGATAGGAATAGCCAGCGAGATACCCATGAACCCGCCGCTTCGCGACACGATCTGCGAGTTGATCCCGACCACTTCGCCATTCAGGTTGATGAGCGGTCCGCCCGAGTTACCGGGGTTGACCGCCACGTCGGTCTGGATGAAAGGCAGATACTCGCCGGTATCACGGCTGATGGCGCTGACAATGCCTGCCGTTGCCGTGGAATCCAAACCGAAGGGCGAACCGATAGCCAGGACCCATTGGCCTTTCTGCAAGCGCTTGGGATCACCGATCTTCAGCGGCGTCATGTCCTTGGCGTCGATCTTGATGAGCGCCACGTCCGTGCGCTCGTCGGTGCCAATGACCTTGGCCTTGAATTCGCGGCCGTCGGTCAAGGTGACATAAATGTCCGCTGCGTCGCTGACCACGTGGTTATTGGTCAGGATGTAGCCGTCGGCCGAGATAAAGAAACCCGAGCCCACGCCACGCGGCACCTTGCGCTCTTCAGGCGCCTGGCGCGGGGCTGGCTGAGGTTGTGGCACGCCGGGACCCTGGAAATCGGGGCCGAAGAACCAACGGAACAATTCATAAGGATCGTTGGTGGCGCCGGGCGCGCGCACGGGGACGGTAGCCGTCGTGCGAATGTTGACGACCGCGGGGTCCGCCTTGGCGATGATCGCACTGAAATCAGGCAGCGCCACCGCGGGGCCAGCCGCCGCCGGAGGCGTTTGAGCTAGAGCTGGCGCCGTCGGTCCGAAAGCGCCGGCCAGCAGAACGGCCGAGAGAACGGTGGGGGCAAAGCGCCGCAAAAAAGGGGTCGACACTGAATGTGATTCCATGAGAGAGAACTCCGAAAACTCCCCAGACCTTTTACAGGCTCGTTATTGTGACTTCGAAACCGGGACGTATTCAGTCGAGGTCGCCAGCTGTTCCAATGTCGCAGCCGGGACTTCACCCAACGCGGTCAACCAGAAATCCGCGATGCGCGTGCTGTAAATATTGATCGCACCGCGCCGCACAGCACCCTCGGCCATCGGTTGTTCATGCTGCTTATCGTAGGGCTCAATGAACACCGAAATCGCCGCGAGGCCATCCGACAACACCAGTTGATTGACTTTGTTGCGTCCCATTGAGCGCGCGACTTGCATAACCGCTACAAAACCGCCTGGGGCAGGAATACGCCAGCCTTGCGCAGCTAGGTCTACGGGCTCAACGGGGGGTTGGACAACCTTCCAGTCACGAATGTTCCACGGAGATTGCAATTCTTTTGGATCTACCCCATCACCCACGCGTATCGACGAAAACGACACCTGTTCGATGACGCGCTGGTCATGATCGACCGTTTGGGCGCGCAGCAGTAAGTTGGTCTTTGCATCCGCGCAGAGGCGATAACCATAACGCTGTCCGTCGCGCGGCTGAATCGTGATCAGCCGGCATTGGCGGTCCGCGACGCGATGCATGCCGTCTTGCAAACGGATGTCGTAGTACTGCGCCAATTCTTTCGGGTTACCGAGCAGCAAACCCGGAAAGCGGTCGCCCCGGCGCGGCTCCATCAAGACGGTTTTACGCTCGGGGATGAGGCACTGAATCTCATCGTTGTGCCGCAGATATTCTCGCGGCTGACCATCGAGGATTTCCAATCGTTCGCGTTCGCCCGTGCCATCGACCAGATGCACCAGACGCGACGACTGTATAGCCTCGCCTTGCTGGTACATGAAGACGCCCGAGTAGTCTTGCTTGCGCGCCGCCTGCTGGATGTCATAGAGCAACTGCACGGCCGCATCGGGGGCAGCGCTTTGCGCCTGGGCGCTATTCTGACTCGCCGCGAGCCCAACAAGCATCAAAGCCGCGAAGGCCCACGCGGCGCCATCGACGGGCCGGCGCATCGACCGGGCGCGATTGAACACGGGACGACAGAACTGTTGCAGCTGCGCGATCAACGTCCTACTCCGCCATCGAAAGACACCTGACGCACGGCGCTGGGGCCCGCCATCTGGCGATGCGCTTCCAGGTAATCACGCAATACAGGGGTTTCGTTGAGGGAGGCATCCGCCACCGTACGAATTTCGCCGGGGCTGGTAGCGCCGCCCATCACGTACGGCTGCGCCACCCAGGCCACGGTCGCCACGGCGGCGGCCACGGCCAGGCCAGACAAGCCCATCCGGATGGGAGAACGACGTCGCTGCGGTGCGACGATAGGCAGCTCGGCATCGAGTGCGCGCGACAACCGCGCCTGAAAGTCCGCGCTGGGACGCACGGCCAGATCCGAGTTACGCAGGGCATCGCCAATCAGGTGATAAGTGTCCCAGGTACGGCGGCCCTGCTCGCTGGCCAATTCGGAAAAATTAATGTCGGACGGCTCTCCGTCCATCCACGCGGACAACGATTCCTCTAGGGATAATTCGGTCTCGACCGCGGATTTTGCTGTTGACTGCATGACTGCCGCTCCTTACCAACGACGCTCGGCATCGGTATCCAGCAACGGACGCAATTGGGCGGCAATGGCTTCGCGCGCACGGAAAATGCGCGAGCGTACCGTTCCAATTGGACAGTCCATGCTCTGGGCGATGTCTTCGTAACTCATACCTTCGATCTCACGCAGCACGATAGCCGTGCGCAACTCTTCGGGCAAACCATCGATAACGGCATTGACCGTCTCGGCGATTTCCCGGCTTGCGACCATGGATTCCGGCGTGCTGATGTCTGTTAGGTTGTCTGTTTCGTTAAAAGTTTCACCGTCTTCGCTTTCTATTGCATTTGGCGCACTGGGACGACGGCCGGCCGAGGCCAGCCAGTTGCGCGCGGTGTTGACGGCAATGCGGTAAAGCCAGGTGTAAAAGGCGCTTTCGCCCCGGAATTGAGGCAGTGCGCGATACGCTTTGATGAAGGCTTCCTGGGCCACGTCCTCGATTTCCGAGGGATCGCGGATCATGCGCCCAAGCAGCCGCAGGATCTTGCGCTGGTACTTGAGCACCAGCAGATCGAAAGCTTTTTTATCCCCGCGCTGGACGCGGGCGACCAATTCGGCGTCTACGTCGCGCTCGCTCATGAAGCGTTCCTAGAGTCGTGAGACCGCAGGCGCCGGGCCGCACTGACCAGTATGCATAGACGGCGCCATGCTCGGGCGGGCACTAAAGGCTGCCAGATAGAAAGATGCAGGCAGTGTGCGCCCTGCCCCGCGGACCCGGTCTGCAATTGCAAATAAAGCCAGAACGGCCCGCGCCGGCTGTCGCGCAGCACGGCGGGAAACCAGCTGCGGCCCAGGCGAATTTGCCAGGTTCTGCTGCCCGCCACCGCACGCAGTGCGCGGGCGCGGACAGGGCGGCGCCCATGCGTCTGAGCCAAAGCCGGCTCGGACGCTGGCCGGGCCCGCCGGATCGGACGCAGTGGCACGCACTGCGTCCAGGAACTGGACTCCCGAAGGACGCCCAAATTAGATCCGGCGAACGGCCATGGAGCCGTTGGTGCCGCCAAAACCAAAGGAATTGGAAATTGCGACATCGATCTTCAGGTCCCGCGCCTCGTTGGCGCAGTAGTCCAGATCACACTCGGGATCCTGGTTAAAGATGTTGATCGTCGGGGGCGACTTCTGGTTGTACACCGCCAGCGTCGTGAACACAGCTTCGATACCGCCGGCCGCGCCCAACAAGTGACCCGTCATCGACTTCGTCGAATTGACCACCAGTTTCTTGGCGTGATCACCAAAGGCGAGCTTCAGTGCGTCGGTTTCGTTCTTGTCACCCAGCGGGGTAGAGGTACCGTGCGCATTGACGTAGTTCACCTCGTCGAGGTTGATGCCGCCATTGCGCAGCGCGTTGATCACGCCACGACGCGGACCATCTTTGTCCGGTGCAGTGATGTGATGCGCGTCGGAGCTCATGCCGTAGCCCGCGAACTCGCCATAGATGCGAGCGCCACGCTTTTTGGCATGCTCGTATTCTTCGAGCACCAGGACACCCGCGCCTTCGCCGAGCACGAAGCCATCGCGATCACGATCCCAGGGTCGCGAAGCGGTGGTCGGATCATCGTTACGCGTGGACAAGGCGCGCATCGCGGCAAAGCCACCGATACCCAAGGGCGAAACCGTGGATTCCGCACCGCCGGCGACCATGACGTCGGCGTCGCCGTATTCGATCAGACGCGCGGCATCACCAATGCAATGCAAGCCCGTCGTGCATGCCGAGACCACGGCATAGCTCGGGCCTTTCATGCCAAAGCGAATCGACAATTGACCGGAAATCAGGTTGATCAACGAGGCCGGCACGAAAAACGGCGAGATACGACGCGGTCCCTTGGCCAGGAACTCGGTCTGCGTTTCCTCGATGCGCGGCAGGCCGCCAATGCCGGAGCCTACGATGACGCCGATACGCTCCGCGTTTTCCTCGGTCACGGTCAGACCGCTATCTTGCCAAGCCTGGATGCCCGCGGCCATGCCGTAATGGATAAAAGTATCCATCTGGCGGGCTTCTTTGGCGGGCATGTACTGCGTGACGTCGAAGTCTTTGACCTCACCGGCGATGTGCGTGGTGATGGCTGAAGGATCGAAACGGGTGATGCGGCTAATGCCGGAACGTCCGTTGACGATATTGTCCCAGGCTGTGGAGATATCGTTGCCCACGGGCGATACGATACCCAGGCCAGTAATGACGACTCGTCGCTTCACGGAGGACTCCTAAAACAGACAAAAGAAAGGCGGTTCTCGGATGCGCCATGCGAACGGCACACCAGCAGACGTATCTTAACAATACCCTGCCAGCGAACCGCACGACACCCCTGAAACCGCCCCGATCCCGATCGCCAGCCGAAAACGGCATGACGGCGGGAAAATTTACAGGCTGCGCTTACTGCTTACCGTGCGAATTGATGTAATCAATCGCTTGCTGCACGGTCGTGATCTTCTCGGCCTCTTCGTCGGGGATCTCGGTCTCAAACTCGTCTTCGAGCGCCATGACCAGTTCCACCATGTCGAGCGAATCGGCACCGAGGTCGTCAAGGAAGGAGGATTCGTTCTTGATCTCGGCTTCGTTCACGCCAAGTTGTTCAGCGACGATCTTCTTGACGCGCTGTTCGATGCTTTCCATGCAGATCTCCAATTGGGAAAAATCCCGCGAATTATAGCTAAGCGCAGAGGAATGCAAACGCCTAGCCGTGAGAAAAGTAACTTTACGCCCGTGGGCGTACCCTAAAACCGGCCCTGAAAGACCGATTTATTGCATATACATTCCGCCGTTGACGTGCAGCGTGGTCCCGGTAATGTAACCCGCTTGCGGGCTCGCTAAAAAGGCCACCGCGTGCGCGATATCTTCGGCCGCGCCCAAACGCCCCAACGGAATTTGCTGCATCAGCGCCGAGGTCTGAGCCTCGCCCAACGCACGGGTCATGTCCGTGTCGATGAAACCCGGGGCGACGCAGTTGACCGTGATATTACGGCTGCCCAATTCACGAGCCAGCGCGCGCGACATACCGGCCACGCCTGCCTTGGCGGCAGCGTAATTGGCCTGGCCTGCGTTGCCGCTGGCGCCCACCACCGAGGTCACGTTGATGATACGACCCCAACGAGCCTTCATCAT
Source organism: Bordetella sp. 02P26C-1 (assembly GCF_009763255.1). Classification (GTDB taxonomy): domain Bacteria; phylum Pseudomonadota; class Gammaproteobacteria; order Burkholderiales; family Burkholderiaceae_B; genus Bordetella_A. The sequence goes on from NZ_WSJB01000004.1 coordinate 141,904, forward strand.
GCCGCGCATGACGGCGCGTGACAAGCGGAATACGGCCGCGAGGTTGGTGTCGATCACCGCGCTCCAGTCGTCGTCTTTCATCCGCATGGCGAGGTTATCGCGCGTGATGCCGGCATTATTGACCAAAATGTGAGGACCGCCTTCCGGGGCCTTGCTGAGCGTCTCGATCAACGCTTCGCTGGCTTGGGCGTCCGTCACATCAAGGACCACGCCGCGGCCACCGAACGGCGCGAGCGCTTCGCTGATGGCTTGCGCGCCCGACTCGCTGGTCGCCGTACCCACGACGATAGCACCGCGTTGCGCGAGTTCCAAGGCGATAGCCTTGCCGATCCCGCGCGTGGCGCCAGTGACGAGGGCCACTTTACCTTGCAGTTCTGCCAATTGTTTGTCCATGTCAGTTTCCGTGTATGTGGCGATGTGCGTGCAATGCCGAGGCGTGCCCCGGCGTTACGACAGCGTCGCCAGCGCGGCTTCGAGAGAGGCCGGATCGGTAATCGACAGACCAACGAGTTCGCTGTCGATACGCTTGGTCAATCCGGCGAGGACTTTGCCCGGCCCGCATTCGACCACGTGGGTAACGCCTTGGGCTTTCATGGCCTGCAGGGTTTCGACCCAACGAACCGGATGCCATGCCTGGCGCACCAAGGCGTCGCGGATGGCTTCGGGATCGGCGGGCGTGGCCACGTCAACGTTATTGATCACGGGCACTTGCGGAGCCGCGAGGGAGATCTTGGCGAGCGCATCGGCCAGCACATCGGCGGCCGGGCGCAGCAGGCTGGAATGGAACGGCGCGGACACCGGCAACGGCAGCGCGCGCTTGGCGCCGGCTGCCTTGGCGGCCTCACAGGCGCGCTCGACAGCGGCTTTGTGGCCGGCGATCACGACTTGCGCGGGCGCGTTGAAGTTCACGGCTTCGACGACCTCGCCTTGCGCCGCCTCGGCGCACGCAGCGCGTACCGCATCGTCGCTCAGACCCAAGATCGCCGCCATGCCACCCGTACCCACAGGCACCGCGGCCTGCATGGCATCGGCGCGCACGCGCACCAGGCGCACGGCGTCTTCGAGTGCCAGACTACCGGCAGCCGTCAGGGCGGAATACTCGCCGAGGCTGTGACCGGCTACCAAGGCGGGCATCGGGCCGCCTGCGGCACGCCAGGCGGCGAACACCGCAACGCCGGCCGTCAGCATGGCGGGCTGAGTATTGGTGGTGAGGTTGAGCTGATCCGCGGGGCCCTGGGCGATCAGAGCGCCCAAATCCTGCCCCAACGCTTCACCCGCGCGCGCGACCACATCGGCCACGGCGGCATTGCCGGCCCAGACATCGAGCATGCCGACCGACTGAGATCCCTGGCCGGGAAAGACAAACGCGATTTTCATGATAGAAGCATCAACTGATTTCAGATTGGGAGAATACCCGAGATCGTGTGGAGGCCCGTCACCGGCGCGAGCCAGCGGGCCCGCGCGACGGTCACATACGTGCCAACACCGAACCCCAAGTAAAGCCGCCGCCCACGCCCTGCATCAGGACGAGCTGGCCCGGCTGTACGCGCCCGTCGCGGCGCGCGGCGTCCAGCGCGAGCGGAACGCTTGCGGCAGACGTGTTGGCGTGCGAATCCACAGTGATCACGACCTTTTCGGTCGGCACGTGCAGCTTGCGCGCCAGGAAATTCAAAATCCGGACATTCGCCTGATGTGGAATGAGCCAGTCCACGTCAGAGACTTCGACGCCGGCCTCGGCGCAGACATCGCGCGCCGAACGGTCCAGCACGGTGACGGCTTGCTTGAAGACGGCCTGGCCGTCCATGCGCAGGAACGGATCGCCCACCACTGCGCCGTACGCCACATTGCCAGCCGCGCAGAGAATCTTGGTCTGCGAACCGTCGGCGTGCAGGTGCGCGGCCATGATGCCCGGCTCGTCGGAAGCCTTGAGCACAACAGCACCCGCACCGTCGCCAAACAATACGCAGGTGCTGCGATCGTTCCAGTCGAGGATGCTGGAGAAGACTTCGGCGCCGATCACCAGCGCGCAACGCGCCCGGCCAGCACGCACGAATGCGTCCGCGGTGCTCAGGGCATAGACAAAGCCGCTGCAAACCGCCTGCACATCGAACGCCGCGCCACCCTTGGCACCCAGATTGGCTTGCACCAGGCAAGCCGTGCTGGGAAACACAAAATCAGGCGTGGAAGTCGCAACGATAATCAAGTCAACTTCGGAGGCGTCCACGCCCGCGTCGGCCAAGGCCCGACGCGCGGCTTCGGTCGCCAACTGGCTGGTGGTCACGCCACGTTCAGCCAGATGACGTTGGCGTATCCCCGTGCGCTCGACGATCCATTCGTCGGACGTCGCGATATCGCGCGTCGCCAGTTCGGCGGCCAATTCGTCGTTGGAGACGACCCGCTCAGGCAAGAAACTACCGGAGCCAGCGATCTTGGCGTATGTCATTACCTTATCCATCAAACGGTATTTCCAGCCGCGGCAGTCTCACCGGCTGCGGCATCGCCCAGTTGTGAGCGCTGAGTGATCAGCACCACGGTCTGGGCAGTGCGTTCCAGCAGTTTACTCACGACGGCTTCGCGCGCGCGTTGCAGGGCAAAGCCATACGCATACGCATCGGCCGAGCCATGGCTTTTGATCACCACACCGCGCAAACCGAGCAACGCGGCACCGTTATACCGGCGGTTATCGACGCGGCCGCGCAAACGGTTCAGCACCGGCTTGGCGATAGCGCCCGCCAGGAGCGTGATGATGTTGCGTTTGAATTCCTCGCGAATCATGCTCGAGAGCATTTTCGCCAGGCCTTCCACGGATTTGAGCACGACATTGCCGACAAAGCCGTCACACACCACGACATCGACGGTACCCTTGAAGATGTCGTTGCCCTCGACGTTGCCGTAAAAATTCAGCGGACTGCGGCGCAGCAGCTCGGCCGCCTCTTTGACGACCTCGTTGCCTTTGATCACCTCTTCGCCAATATTCAACAAGCCCACTGAGGGGTTGTCGCGATGGTCCACCGCCTGCGTCAGCGCGGCGCCCATGATGGCGAACTGCAAGAGGTGTTCTGCCGTGCAATCGACGTTCGCCCCCAAATCCAGCACGGTGGTGGCCCGCCCGGTCTGATTGGGAATCGACGTGGCAATGGCCGGACGATCGATGCCATCCAGCGTCTTGAGCACGTAACGCGAAATCGCCATCCACGCGCCGGTATTGCCAGCGGACACGCAGGCGTCGGCCCGCCCATCCTTGACGGCTTGAGCCGCCAGGCGCATGGACGAATCTTTTTTACGACGCAAAGCCACCTCGACCGGGTCGTCCATGGTGACGACCTCGGAGGCAGGGACGATTTCCAGGCGATCGCGCGGAACGGACTGATGTTCTTTCAGAGCCGTTTCGATAGCGTCAGGCAGCCCGACCAGCAACAAGTGGGTATCGGGAAACTGCCGGGCGAATTCGATCGCAGCCGGTATCGTGACGGGCAGACCGAAGTCGCCGCCCATGCAGTCAATAGCGATGCGTATCACAGTTGCAGATCAGCTGCTGCCGTGAGAAAAAGCGCTTTGCAGCAGCTTATTCGTCAGCTTTGGTCTTCAGGACCTTGCGGCCACGGTAGAAGCCGTTGGGGCTGATGTGGTGACGCAGATGCGTTTCGCCCGTGGTGGGTTCGATCGCGGTCGGCGGGTTGACCAGAAAATCGTGCGAGCGGTGCATGCCACGCTTGGACGGGGATTTTTTGTTTTGTTGAACAGCCATGATGACTCCTAGAAACGGGGCGCATTGTACGCGATGCGCGCCCGATGTTGATCTAATCTTTACGCTTTAGTTGTTCGAGCACCGCGAACGGCGACGGACGCTGGGTGGCAGACGCTTGCTGCGCGTCGCCGTCTTCGGCCTGCGCGCCCGGGCATACGAGATGCTTGGGCACGAATGGAATGCTCAAAATGAGCTCATCTTCAACCTGGGCCAACAGGTCAAATCGATGCGAACCCACGACCTTTTCAGGTAGCGAATCCACAACATCCGGATCTTGCGTATCCATAGACAGATCGTCGTCGAGCTCATCCTCGGACTTGACCAACTGCAATACTGTCGAAGAATCTACGTCGAATACAAAGGGATCGTTGCAACGCTGGCAAATTAGGACCGGATGCGCCTCGACGTGCAGATGCAACAGCGGCTGATCGGCAGCAATGCTCGACCCGACCACGCCCTTGCCCATCTCGCCACGCACGGACCATCGCACCAGGCCCGCATCGCCCTGGGGCTGCTCGGGCAAACCCTCGATAGCGCGCGTCATGCGCGACAGCGGCACCTCGCCCTGCAGAGAACCACCCTGTCTGGCCAGCGCGAATGCATCGACTACGGTAGCCGCCGACACGGACCCGTGCGGCTTTGCCGCGCCTGCCCGTTGATTGTCACTCATGCGAACTCCGTAAACTTTGTTAGTCCCGAACCGCCGACCTTTCCGTCGAGGATCTGCCAAACTTTTCGGCGATACGACTCGTAGACAGAAAATCAGCGGGTTTAGCATTTACCGGCACGACACCCGGTCGCACCCGGCATCATAGCCGCTGCGCGACCATCCTGCGTGACACCAAAATCCTCGGGCGCCGTGCAAAAATCCCGCAAAACGTTAGATAATACCGTGACTTACGCCTAACCGTCAAACAACGCATGCCTAATTTACCACCCCGCCTGATCCTGGCTTCGAGCTCTCCCTACCGTCGCGAATTGCTGGCGCGCCTGCGCCTGCCCTTTGAGGCCATTTCGCCGGATGTGGACGAAACACCACAGGATGGCGAAACCCCGGCCGCGCTGGCGCTGCGACTGTCGGTCGCCAAAGCCATGGCAATCGCGACGAAACACCCCGGCTGCGTCGTGATCGGCTCCGATCAGGTGGCTACCATCGATGGCCAACCGATTGGCAAACCCGGCGATTTTGCCCGCGCCCAGGCGCAGCTGCGCATGCTGGCGGGGCAAACCGTGGAATTCCACAGCGCACTCGCCGTGACCGATGGACAACGCGTCGAGAAAACGGACGTAGTGACGCTGTGCCGTTTCCGCCCGCTGTCGGACGCCGCCATAGACGCTTATCTGCGCGCCGAGGCGCCGTTTGACACGGCCGGCAGCGCCAAGGCGGAGAGCCTGGGTATCGCGTTGATGGAGTCCATCCGTAGCGACGATCCGACCGCCATTATCGGCCTGCCATTGATCGCGTTGACCGGCATGCTGGCCACCTTTGGACTGGATCCTTTGACTCATGCTTCGCCGTTGGAAAACGCGGCATGAGCGGCGTGCTACACCTTATCCCGGTAGGCCTGGGCACCGCCTCGCCCGAGCGCTGGCTGCCCTCGGATGCGCGCGCGCTGGCGGGCGGCCTGGACACGTATATTGCCGAGAACGCCAAGACGGCCCGCGCTTTTTTGAAGCAGATCGGCACAGTCCGCCCCCTGCAGGAAATCACCATCCATACCCTGACGCCCAAAACCAACGCAGGCGAGATTCAGCAGTGGCTGGCGCCGGTGCGAGACGGCAAGGAAATTGGGTTGGTTTCCGAGGCCGGTTGCCCGGCCGTCGCGGACCCTGGCGCCACGGTGGTGGCCGCCGCTCACCGGATGGGCATTATCGTGCGCCCGTGGGTCGGGCCATCGTCGATTCTACTGGGATTGATGGCCAGCGGCCTGGATGGCCAGCGCTTTGCCTTTCATGGCTACGCCCCGGTGGACCCGGCCGAGCGGGCCAAGCAGCTGCGCGCGTGGGAGCAGCATTCCGCGCGCCATCATCAGACGCAGCTGCTGATCGAAACGCCTTATCGCAATGCGGCGATGTTCGCCACACTGTTGTCGAGCCTGCGGCCCGACACGCGGCTGTGCGTTGCCCGTTCCCTGACCACGGACGAGGAATGGGTACGCACGTACAGCATCGCGGAATGGAAAAAGCAGCCCGCGCCGGATCTGGACAAGCAGCCGACACTATTTCTTTATCTCGCCCAGCGCGCGTGACGGCAATATGACTCAAACCTTATTAAGGTGGCCCGCCCTGCTGTGCGCGTCACTGACGCTCGCTCTGGCCGGCTGCGCCGCGCCGCGCGCGCCGACCTCGCTGCGAATCGATGACTCGATCCGCGCCGTCAGCCAGGACAGTCGGGTGCGCTACATCGTGCTGCATTACACCTCGGCCAACAACGAGGTATCGCTCAGGCTGCTGTCTCAGGGCAACGTCAGTTCGCACTACCTGATCACCGATACGCCGCGTCCTCAGGTGTATCGATTGGTGGATGAATCGCGCACGGCGTGGCATGCGGGAGAGAGCCGCTGGTTCAAGCAGGTGTCGGTGAATCCGGTCTCGATCGGCATCGAGCTGGTCAACCAGGGCCGCACCGATCTGCCGCAGGGCCAAGCCACGTGGGAGCCTTACAGCGAAAATCAGATTCAAGCGTTGATCTTGCTGCTCAAGGATCTGATCGCCCGCCATGGCGTAAAGCCGGAAAATATCGTCGGCCATAGTGATATTGCGCCCCAACGCAAGACGGATCCGGGACCGTTATTTCCCTGGAAACGACTCGCGCAGGCAGGGATCGGCCGCTGGTATGACGAGGCGCGGGCGGCGACGTACTGGGTCAGTCTGCAACAGCAAGGCGTGCCGGACATCGCCTGGTTCCAGCGGCAGCTGGAGCTGCTGGGCTATGCCTGCCCGCAGACCGGAAAGCTGGACCGCGAAACCAAAAACGTGCTGGCGGCATTCCAGATGCACTACCGCCCCCACGACTACCAAGGCAAGCCCGACGCGGAAACCGCCGCGATCATGATGGCGCTACTTGAACCGCGCAACTAAGCGCCAGCCAAGCAACAGGGCAAGCACGGCACCGTAAATGAGCGGCTGCTCAAAGTCGTTCTTGCCCGCCTTGTGCCACCACAGATGCACGATCGCCAGTACGCCTAACAGATAGATCAGCCGGTGCAGGGTCTGCCAGCGCTTGCCCAGCCGGCGCATGGCCCCTTGCGTCGAGGTAAGCGCCAGCGCCGTCATGCAGATAAACGCCACGAAGCCGGCCGTGATGAACGGTCTTTCCCACACATCCTGGATCATGGCCGAAATATCCAACCCCCTATCCCACCAGACCCACGCAATCACGTGCAAAAGCGCGTAAAAGAACGCAAATAACCCACATGCGCGCCGCAGCCGCACCAACGCGGGCTGGTGCAGGATCCGGCGCAGCGGCGTAATGGCCAGGGTGACCAACAGGCAGACTAGCGCCCAGGTGCCCGAAGATCGGGTCAGGAACTCAATCGGATTCGCCGTCAGGGCGTCATGCCAGCCCAGCCAAATCCATCGCGCCAGCGGAAACAGCCCGGCTGCGAACAAGACGGGCTTATAGCGCGCGACCGTCTGCGCTGACCATTGCTTCATGGGCGTGCCTGCCTCAATAATTGGCACGCAAGTCCATCCCCTGATAGAGGGATGCCACCTGATCGCCGTAGCCATTGAATAACAGTGTCTTGCGCTTGGGCGTGAAAAAACCGCCCTCCCCGATGCGTCGCTCGGTCGCCTGACTCCAACGAGGATGGGGAACATCGGGGTTCACGTTGGCGTAAAACCCGTATTCACTGGGCGCGGCCTGCATCCAGGAGCTGGTGGGCTGCTGCTCGACCAGACGGATGCGCACCAAGGACTTGGCGGATTTGAAGCCATACTTCCAAGGCACGGCCAGACGCAGCGGCGCGCCATTCTGATTGGGCAAGACTTTCCCATATAAGCCGAACACCAGCATGGTCAATGGGTGCATGGCCTCGTCCAGACGTAGCGCTTCGACGTAAGGCCAATCTAGCACCGGATAACGCAGGCGCGGCATATTGTCCTTTTGCACCACGGTGGTGAATTCCACATATTTCGCGTTGCCCGTGGGCTCGACCTGTTTGAGCAGGTTCGCCAGTGAATAGCCGACCCACGGAATCACCATCGACCATCCCTCGACACAGCGCAGGCGATAGACGCGCTCTTCTAGCGGAGCGAGCTTGAGCAGCGTATCGATGTCGAATGTCTTGGGCTGCACGACTTCGCCTTCGACCGACACGGTCCACGGGCGAGTCTGCAATTTTTCGGCGTAACGAGCGGGCTGATCTTTGTCGACCCCGAACTCGTAGTAGTTGTTATAGGAGGTGATGTCCTTCAATTCGGTCGGCTTGTCCATGACCGAATACGCCCCATTTGGCTTGGCGGGTAAGGCATCGGGGGCTTGCGCGAACGCCTGGCGATTCGCCCAGGATGACAGGCCGGCCGCCGCGGCGATCGTGGCGGCGCGCGCCATCCATTCCCGACGCGACTGCCAGACGGCTTCCGGCGTGATTTCGGACGACAAAGGGTCGTGACCCGGTTTGCGTATCAACATGACCTGCTCTCCTGAGGCGCGCCCAAGCGCTGCCTGTTATGGATAAACAACTGCCAGTGATCGCGGCCGGGCGGGCCAGGAAATCGGGAGTTCAGCCGCCCACGCGAGGCAACAACCACTCCCGCAGAGCCGGCACATCGTCCACGACGGCCTGTGGCACGCACTCCAGCAGTTCCTTGGGACTGTGAGCGCCATAGGTGACGCCCAGGCCGTGCACACCGGCATTGGTCGCCATATTCAAGTCGTGCGAGGTGTCGCCCACCATGATCACGTGCTCGGGTTCGACATCTAATTCGGCCATGAGTTCTTGCAACATGGCGGGATGAGGTTTAGAAAATGTTTCGTCGGCGGTTCGTGTCGCGTCGAACACATTGCGCAGACCGGTGGCGGCCAGGACACGATTCAGCCCTACCCGGCTCTTGCCTGTCGCGACCGCCAGCCGCACGTTCTTGGCTGCCAATTCGCCCAACAGCGGCTGGATGCCGTCAAAAAGCTGCAAATCAGGGTCACGCAGCAAATAATGCGTCCGATAACGCTCGAGAAAACGTGGCAGCATGGCCTGGGTGAGCTGGGGCACGGCGCGGCGCAAAGCGCTTTCCAGCGACAAACCGATGACCCAGCTGGCCTCGGAGGCGGAAGGCACGGGCAATTCCAGATCGCGACAGGCGCCTTGAATGGCCGAGACGATGCCGTGGGTGGAATCCATCAGCGTTCCGTCCCAATCGAACACCACCAGCGAGTACGACGACATAATTATTTATTCTCCAACTGCTGCAAGAGCTTGCGGCATGCTGCCGGCAGGGGCGCCGTCAATGTGAGCGTTTCCCCGGTCAAGGGATGCGGCAAGGTTAATTGGTGCGCGTGCAAAAACATACGGGTAAAACCCTGACGGGCGAACTGAGCGCGCGTTTCGTCCCTTCCATACTTGTCGTCCCCGACAATGGGATAGCCACTGGCGGCCAGATGCACGCGGATCTGGTGCGTGCGACCGCTACGCAGTTCGGCGTCGAGCAAACTGTAGCCGCCAAAACGCTGCTGCAGCGTCACGATCGTGTGGGCGGGCTGACCATCGGGGTCGGGACGCACGCGGCGCTCGCCGGATTGCGTCGTCCATTTGGTCAGCGCCATGCGGATGTGCTGGCGTTCGTTGACCCAGTCGCCTTCGACCAGGGCGAGATAGTGTTTGCCGCCCTTGCCTTCGCGCAGCATGGCGTGCAGGGCCAGCAAGGCGCTGCGCTTTTTCGCGACCATCAATAGCCCCGACGTTTCGCGATCCAGCCGGTGAACGAGCTCAAGGAATTTTGCCCCGGGGCGCGCCGCGCGCAACTGTTCGATCACGCCGAACGACACGCCACTGCCGCCATGCACGGCGACACCGGCGGGTTTGTCGATGACCAGCATGGCGTCATCTTCGAACACCACGGGGAACTCCGCGGCCGGCACTGGCCGCGGCTGATCCGGCGCGGGCATGCGAAAGGGCGGCACGCGCACCACATCGCCCACGGCCACCCGGTAATCCGCTTGGATACGCCCTTTATTCACCCGAACTTCGCCGCCCCGGATGGCTTTATAGATATGCGTCTTGGGCACGCCTTTGCACAGGCGTAACAGAAAATTATCAATGCGCTGACCCTCGTGTTCGGGGCCGACCTCGACGAGGCGCACGGCGGGACTTGCAGTGGAGGCAGGGGTTTCTTTGCGCATTACGGAAAGCGACATATAATCGGGACAGCCTTGAGGGGCTGAACATCGGGGGCTGAACAACGGGGAACACGCCGCCCGGCGTAGAGATGCAACAACGCGTCTCCGTCGAGCACGCGCGCCGTCATTGTACCGTCGCCTGCTAATTCAGCTCCGGGGTCTCTCGGTCGCCGGCGCAACCGCGCTTTGCCGGACAGTGGCGTGGCACTTTTTGCCCGCTGTTCAGGCTCAGTCGTTGCCTGCCGCAAGCGGCTCTGAAGAACTGTAAGAATTTTCGCGTATTAAAAAGCACCAGGTGCGCGCAGGCTGATCGTTCGCCGCATCTGTCGTTCACAGCAATCCTTTCCGTCAACCTCTTCGTGAAACTGACTCTCCTGCTGACAGAACCTCGTGCCCGTAGGCACGCTGTGCCCGCCTGACCGGCGGCGGCGCAGCCTGGGCTCTGCCCGGCGGCCGTTTAACGTTTGAATTTCTTGCCAGCTTCAGGCCGCAGCTCGAGTGACCCGGGGTCACGCGCCGATATCGGCGCGTCATGACAACGGAGAACACCACTCATGAAGCGCATGCTGTTCAATGCAACGCACCAGGAAGAACTGCGCGTTGCAATTGTCGATGGGCAAAAGCTCATCGATCTCGACATCGAAACCGCCGGCCGCGAACAGCGCAAAGGCAACATTTACAAAGGCGTCATCACCCGCATCGAACCCGGCCTCGAGGCCTGCTTTGTCAACTACGGCGAAGATCGTCACGGTTTTCTCCCCTTCAAAGAAGTCGCCCGCAGTTACTTTAAAGAAGGCGTCGATGTCCGCAGCGCCCGCATCCAGGATGCCCTGCGCGAAGGCCAGGAACTGATTGTTCAGGTCGAAAAAGAAGAGCGCGGCAACAAGGGCGCGGCGCTGACCACGTTTATCTCGCTGGCTGGCCGTTACCTGGTCTTGATGCCCAACAACCCGCGTGGCGGTGGCGTTTCGCGCCGCGTGGAAGGCGAAGACCGCCAAGAGCTGCGTGACACGATGGAGCAGCTGCAAGTGCCGCAAGGCATGAGCATCATCGCCCGCACCGCCGGCATCGGCCGCAGCGTCGAAGAGCTGCAGTGGGACTTATCCTACCTGATGCAGTTGTGGACGGCGATCGATTCGGCCGCGCGCGACAATGCCGCGCCGATCCTGATCTACCTCGAATCCAGCCTGGTTATCCGCGCCATTCGCGACTATTTCTCGCCAGAAATCGGCGAGATCCTGATTGATACCGACGAGATCGCCGATCAAGCCACCGCTTTTATGAGCGTGGTGATGCCGGACAATGTCCAGCGCGTCAAACGCTATCGCGACGATATCCCGCTGTTCTCGCGTTTCCAGATCGAGCACCAGATCGAAACCGCTTATTCCCGTACGGTACAGCTGCCCTCGGGCGGCGCCGTGGTGATCGACCACACCGAGGCGCTGGTCGCCGTGGACGTGAACTCGGCGCGCTCGACCCGTGGCGCCGACATCGAGGAAACGGCCCTGCGCACCAACCTGGAGGCCGCCGACGAAGTCGCCCGCCAGCTGCGCCTGCGCGACTTGGGCGGTCTGATCGTTATCGACTTTATCGATATGGAGGACAGCAAGAACCAGCGCGCCGTCGAACAGCGCCTGCGTGATGCCCTGCATTTCGATCGCGCGCGTGTCCAGATGGGCAAGATTTCCCGTTTCGGCCTGATGGAGCTGTCGCGTCAGCGTCTGCGCCCGGCCTTGAACGAAGGCTCGCACATCACCTGCCCGCGTTGTAACGGCACCGGCGTGATCCGCGACGCCGAATCGAGCGCCCTGCACGTCCTGCGCCTGCTGCAGGAAGAAGCCATGAAGGAAAACACCGCCGCCGTGCACGCACAGGTGCCGGTGGACGTGGCGACCTATCTGCTGAACGAAAAGCGGTCCGACATCACCAAGATGGAAGCCCGCCTGAAGGTCAATCTGGTGCTGATCCCCAACAAGCACCTGGAAACGCCGCATCACCACCTGGAACGTCTGCGTCACGACGATCCGCGTCTGGAAGAAGTCAAAACCAGTTTCGAGCTGGCCGACGCGCCCGCCGAGGAATTGACCTGGGCGCCCCGCGACCAAGAAGTCAAAGCGCGTCCGGAAGCATTGGTCAAGGGCATCACGCCCTCGCAACCTGCTCCCGTGTCGCCCCCCACCCCCGTCGCGCAGCCGGCCGAAGCAGGATTCAGCCTGGGCGGTCTGATCAAGCGCTTTATCAGCTGGATCAGCGGCACTCCGGCCACCGCCCCCGCACCGGTCAAGGAAGAAACCAAGCGCAACGGCTCCGCCCGGGGCAACCGACGCTCCGACGGACAGGACCGCCGTGGCGATCGTCAAGGTTCGGACCGCAACCGCCAGCGCCGCAACGGCGAGGCACGCCAAACCACGGAAACCACCGAGGCAACCGAAGGCCAGAGCCGCCAACAGCAGCGCGGCAACCGCCGTCAAGATGAGCGTTCTGAGCGCCCTGCCCGCGCCGAGCGCGACAGCAACCGTGTGGAGAACGACGCCGCAGCGCGCAACGAACGCGATAACCAGCGCAATGACCGCGCTCCGGCGACGGACGCGTCCGTTGAGGAATCGAACCGCGGTCCGCGCAGCCGTCGCGGTCGTGGCCGTAACCGCCGCGAGGACGCTCAACAACAGGATCTGGAGCTGAACGAGCAGGACGCGACTGTAGTGGCCGCTGCCGGCGTGGCAGCCCCGGTAGGCGCCGCCACGCCGCAGTCCGTCGAAACGGTGGCTTCGGTCGAGCCGTCGCGCGCCGCCGCTGACGTTGCCCGTTCCGCTTCGGCCGATGCCGAAGACACGACGCAAGCCGTCGACAGCATCGATGCCGACGATCAATCGACGGAAAACCAGGGTGCTGAAGGCACCGGCGATCCGGAGCGCAAGCGCCGTCGTCGTCGCAGCCGTCGTGGCCGCCGTGGTCAGGAAGACCAAGTGGCACAAGGTAGCGACGATCAAACGGGTGAGGAATTGACGGTGGACGCTTCGCCGGTCCAAGCCGTCGTCTCGGCTGAAGGCCAAGCGCCTGTGGCTGCGCCGGCTCAAGGTGACGCTGCCCCAGCGGCCGTGCCCGCAGCCTCGGAATCGTCTTCTCAGACCGCTACAACCGCCCCTGCGGTGGCGTCAGCAGCACCCGCTGCACCGGCGTCGACGCCTGCAACCGACGCACCGGCCACCCCGACCGCCGTTGAAACAGCCGCCGCGGCCCGTGCGGATAGCACTCACGCCGCCGCCTCGACTCCGGCCGCTGCCAGCGAAGCCGACATCTCGGCCGCAACTGCCGTTGCACCTGAGGCTACGACTGCGCCCGCCGTGTCAGTGGAAACTGGCGACAAGGCGCCTGTCGCGACCGAAGAACGTGTCCAGACGGCCACCACCGACGCAGCGACGCCCGAAACGGAGCAACCGGCGAACGTGCAAGCGGGTTCCGATGTAACGGAGACCTCTCCTGCACAGGAAGCGACCCAGCCGGCGCAGGGTTCAAATGAGCCTCTCTCGGCTACGGTCATCACACCGGCGCAGCAAGCTGACACCTCGAACACCTTCCCGGTGTCCGAGCCGGTCAAGGCCTTCCCTGCCACCGACAGCGCCGCTACGGAGCAAGGTGCTGAGGTAGCGTCTCCTGCCGCGACCCCGGTCCCTGCAACGACCGAGGCATCGGCCGATAAAGCCGCCGCGCCCGCAGTCGTGACGCCAGGGGCCTCGCAGGACATCATCTTGCCCGGCACTGCTACCAAGCAGGACCTGCACGCCGTCGTGCAATCCGCCGGCCTGAAGTGGGTGGAAACGGACCCCGAGCGTCTGGCGCAAACGCAGCAGCGCATCGCCGCCGCGTCGACTCCGGTACGCCTGGGTCGCGAACGCAAGCCCGTGGCTCCCGTGGCGAACGTCACGTTGGTACAGGTAGAAACGCAGCGCCAATAAACGCAGCGTAAGCACCATGACAAACGCCGGCAATTGCCGGCGTTTGTCATTGGGGGGGTCACTAGTGAGACTGCATCAAGCTTCGGCTGACACTTTCCGGATCTGCACCGGAATCGACTTATAGCAGGGGATGCCACTGATCGGATCCTGGTAATCCAACGGGCACAAATTGTTGGCCTCAGGGAAATACGCCCCCACCGAGCCGGCGGCAATGTCATGGGCGATCGCCGTCAGCGACAGGCAACGATGCGTTTCACCATTGAGCGCCGTGTTGATCTGGACACGTTGGCCATGTTCGATGCCCAGGCGTTGCATGTCCTGCGCATTCATAAAGAGCACATCGCGCCGTCCGAACACCCCACGGTACCGATCGTCCATGCCGTAGATGGTGGTGTTGTACTGATCATGACTACGCAAGGTGGTGAGCTTGAGCGCATCGGGGTAGACGGGATCTTCATCCAAGCCTTGGAATATCAGGAATTCCGCCTTGCCCGATGGCGTCTTCCACACGCGTTCGGTCGCGGGCAGAGACAGCCGGAAGCCACCCGGTTTACGGATGCGAGCGTTGTAGTCGTGGAAATCAGGGTAGATTTTCTCGATCAAATCGCGGATGCGGTCGTAATCCTCGACGAGATGCGCCCATGGCACGCGGCTATTGGGCAGCGCAGCTTGCGCAATCCCGGCGATGATGGCGGGTTCGGAACGCAGCCATTCGGAGGCGGGCGTGAGTTTGCCGCGCGAAGCGTGCACCATGGACATCGAATCCTCGACCGTCACGGCTTGCGCGACGCCGCCCTGAATGTCGAGTTCGGTGCGGCCCAGTACCGGCAGGATATACACCTCTTTGCCAACCAGCAGATGCGAACGATTGAGTTTGGTGTTCAGGTGTACGGTCAGCTCCAGCCCGCGCATGGCCTGCCCGGCGCGTTCCGGATCGGGCATGGCGATGGCGAAATTGCCCCCCAGACAGATCAGCACCTTGCTCTCGCCGCTGCTCATGGCGCGTAGCGTATTGACGGCATTGTGGCCGGGCTTGGCGGGCGGACGGAACCCAAACGTCTGCTCGATGCGGTCGAACATGACCGGATCAATCAATTCGGTAATGCCGACGGTACGGTTACCTTGCACGTTCGAGTGGCCGCGCAAGGGGCAAATGCCCGCGCCCGGCTTGCCGATATTGCCTCGCATCAACAAGAGCGCGGTCGCCTGCTGAACGTTGTGCGCACCGGTGCTGTGCTGCGTCAGGCCCATTCCATAGGTCAGGATCACGCGATTCGCCTGGGCGTAAATGCCGGCGATTTCCTGAAGCTGATCGCGGGTCAAACCGCTATGACGTTCGATCTCTTCCCAGGAGGTGGCTTCCAGATCCGCGCGGAACGCGTCAAAGCCATGCGTATGCTGGGCGATGAATTCGTGGTCCAAGATACCCGGCTGCGCGGCATCGCGTTCGACCAGCGCCTTCATGATGCCTTTGAACGCCGCGGCATCGCCGCCGACTTTCACCTGATAGTAGTTCGAGGCGATACGCGTCGAGCTGAGACTACCCATTTCGATGGGGTCTTGCGGATCGGCAAAACGCTCCAGCGACCGCTCGCGCAGCGGATTGAGCACCACAATCGGCACACCGCGACGCGCACAGTCATGCAGCGGACCCATCATGCGGGGGTGATTGGTGCCGGGGTTATGACCCACACTGATGATTAGATCGCATTGATCGAAATCGTCCAGCGAGACACTGCCCTTGCCCTGGCCGATGACTTTCGGCAGGCCGACGCTGGTCGGCTCATGGCACATATTGGAGCAGTCGGCGAAGTTGTTGCTGCCGTACTCGCGTCCGAAGATACTGAACAGAAACGACGCCTCATTCGACGCGCGGCCAGAGGTGTAGAGTTCGACCCCCGATTTATCGGTCTGAGCCTGTAAGACGTGGCCGATCCTTGCGAATGCCTCGTTCCAGGACACCGGCACGTATTTATCCGTGGCGGCATCGTAGCGCATCGGATGCGTCAGACGCCCGGCGTTTTCCAGATCGTGATCGCTCCAGGTCAGCAGCTCGGTGACCGTATGCTGCGCAAAGAACTCAGGGCCGACACGGCGCTTGGTCGCTTCCCAGGTCACAGCCTTGGCGCCGTTCTCACAGAACTGGAATGTGGACTGGCTATGCTTGTCCGGCCACGCACAGCCGGGGCAATCGAAGCCCTCGGGCTGGTTGGTCTGCAACAGCAGCTTGGGCGCCTTGCCGGCACTCATTTGTTCAGCGATGGCGACGGCCGTCGCCTTCAAGGCTCCCCAACCGCCAGCGGGCATGTGGTAGGAGCGGATACCGCTCAGGTCGCGTTCAGTCATAGCAGGTTCTGGTGAAGGTTAATGCGGTTGATTAACGGACGCCAGGCGCCTCGCCATGAGACGCACCTCGGCCCTTCGGTAAATAAGCAGGCGACTCCGGTTTTTGCCTCACGCAAGACATCCTGCGAGGAATCGCTCCTTTCTCAATGCATCATAACTGCTTACGAAAGGTTACGGCTGCAATTTCGATCACCTAGCCATCCGAATACAAAAAACCCGGCACGAAGCCGGGTTGATTCACAGGCGGTGTTGCGTCGCGTCGTTGCGTAGGCCTTACCGCCCACGCACCGGTGCTTAAAACTGATAGGTATAGGTCAGCTGAACAACGTCCAAGCCAGGATTGGGGCGTTTGATGCCGGCATTCGAATAATGCGAATAACGCAGCCCGAAGCGATTGTTCGGCGTGGCAAGAAAGCCCAGGCCGATGTGATCGCCAAACTGGAAAGCCGTGCTGATATTCTCGTCGGCGAATCGCGTGCGAGTAAATGCCGTCGCACCAATACCGGCTTCCACATAGAAGCGCTCGCCCATCCACCAGCGGAACATCGGGATGGCGTTGAATTGCCAGACGTTGCTGGGGCTGCGCGAGCCGTTCGCCTTCCAATAGGCCGCACCGAATTCGCCGTTCAGATCAATGTGACCCCAATTGCTGTCGAATCGGTATAGCTCGATGGACGGCGTCTCATACACCAGCTCCGTGCGCGAATAATGATCGCCCACGCCATAGTGCAAGCCAATGCCGCCCTGCGGTTCATGTGCCTGTGCGGAGAATGCCAGACCAGCCAACGATACAGCGGCCACGGCCGTGCGGAAGTTATTGTTCTTGAAGTTCAGCATGAAGACTCCTAATTGGGTGCTTGGAGTAACTTATCAGAAATTCGAAGCTCCGCCCGCAGCTTGTGTGGGCGGGACAACACTTACGTAAAATTCAGCACTTGTCCCAATAGGCAAACACCTCAGGCCGCAGCCACCACATCCGCCGGCTGGTCGGTCAACAGGGCGAGCAGACGCGCGATTTCCTCGCGCAACTGGCGACGGTCGACCACCATATCGATGGCGCCCTTCTGCAACAGGAACTCCGCGCGCTGGAAGCCCTCGGGGAGTTTTTCTCGCACGGTCTGTTCGATCACGCGCGGACCGGCAAAGCCGATCAAGGCCTTCGGTTCCGCGATCACCACATCGCCCATGAAGGCGAAGCTGGCCGATACACCCCCCATGGTGGGGTCCGTCAGAACGCTGATGAACGGCAAGCCAGCCGCCGACAGACGCGTGAGCATGGCGTTGGTCTTGGCCATCTGCATCAGCGACAGCAAGCTTTCCTGCATACGTGCGCCACCCGAGGCGGCCACGCAGACAAACGGTGTCTTGTTATCCAGAGCCGCTTGCGCGCCACGGGCGAATCGCTCGCCCACGACCGAACCCATCGAACCGCCCATGAATTCGAATTCGAAGCATGCAACCACGGCCGGGACGCCACGGATGCTGCCGCTCATGACCACCAGCGCATCGGTTTCGCCGGTGTGCTTGATCGCCTCGGCGACACGCTCCGGATATTTGCGCGTGTCCTTGAACTTCAGCGAATCGACTGAACGGGTGTTCTGGCCGATCTCGACGCGTCCTTCGACATCGAGCAGCGAGTCCAGGCGCGCGCGCGAACCGATACGCATGTGATGGTCGCATTTGGGACACACATGCAGGTTCGCGGCGAGGTCCTCGCTATACAGCACCGATTCGCACGACGGGCATTTCACCCACAAGCCCTCGGGCACGCGGCGGGCGTTGTTCTCGTTGGACTTGTTGATGCGTGGCGGCAGGAGTTTATCAATCCAGCTCATTGTCTTTTTCCATGAAGAAACCGCGCTCAGGCCTCAGGCCGTGACGGGGTTTCGTTTGACTTGATCGAGTGCCTGACGGATGCCGGCCAGCCATTGGCCAGCCGCGGCGATGGCGGTCTCGGACTGTTGGCCGGCAGGCGCGGTCGCGGCCGCCAGCTCCAGGGTTTCGATGAGTTTGGTGCCGATCACGACCGCATCGGCGCAACCCGCGATACGCTGAGCGCTCTTGGCATCGCGAATGCCAAAGCCCACGCCCACGGGCACGCTGACGTGGCGTTTAATCAAGGCCACGCGCTGAGCCACATCGTCGGTGTTCAAACTGCCAGCACCGGTCACACCCTTGAGCGACACATAGTAAACATAGCCGCGCGCAACACGCGAGACGGCCTGTATACGGTCCTCGGTAGAGGTAGGCGCCAAGAGGAAGATGGGCGCAATCCCGCAGGCTTCCAATTGACCCGCGAAGGTATCGACTTCCTCGGGCGGATAGTCGACCACGAGCACACCGTCCACCCCGGCCGCTTGTGCGGCGCTGGCAAAGGCCTGTTGTCCCATGCGTTCGATCGGGTTCGCATAGCCCATGAGCACCACAGGCGTATCCGTGTCGGTTTTGCGAAATTCCGCGACGAGTTCGAGCACGCGGGGCAGGCCCACGCCCTGGGCGATTGCACGCTCGGCGGCGCGCTGAATCACCGGGCCATCCGCCATGGGATCGGAAAACGGCACGCCCAGCTCGATGATGTCGGCGCCGGCTTGCGTCAGCGCGTGCATGAGCGGCACGGTAGCCGCGGGCGACGGATCACCGGCGGCGATGTAGGGAATCAGCGCTGCCGACCGGCCGGATTCGGCGACTCGGGAGAACGCGGCTGCGATACGGTCGATTCGGGTAGTCATGGTGTCACAGTTGAATGCCCGCGCGCTCGGCGACGGTGTGCATGTCTTTGTCGCCACGGCCCGACAAGTTGACCAGAATGATTTTGTCCTTGGGCAGCGTGGGCGCCATTTTGACGGCTTGGGCGATGGCGTGCGAGGACTCCAGCGCAGGCATGATGCCCTCGATGCGGCAGCAATCGTGAAAGGCCGCCAGGGCCTCGTCGTCGCTGATGCCCACGTATTCGGCGCGGCCGCTGTCTTTCAGCCAGGCGTGCTCGGGACCGACGCCGGGATAATCCAGGCCTGCGGAAACCGAATGGGTATCCATCACCTGGCCGTCAGCGTTCTGGATGATGTAGGTACGATTGCCATGCAGCACGCCGACCTGACCTGCCGCCAAAGACGCGGCATGACGGCCGGTTTCCATTCCCTCGCCCGCCGCCTCGACACCGATCAGCTTGACGTCTTCGTAGGGTATGTAGGGATGGAAAATACCCATTGCGTTCGAACCTCCGCCCACCGCCGCCACCACGTAATCGGGCTGACGGCCGGCATCGCGCGGCATCTGTTCAATGCACTCGTTACCAATGACGGTCTGGAAGTCGCGCACCATGCGGGGATAGGGATCGGGACCCGCCACCGTGCCGATGATGTAGAAGGTGTTCTCGATGTTGGTGACCCAGTCACGCATCGCTTCGTTCAGCGCGTCTTTCAATGTGCGCGAACCCGACTCGACAGGCACCACGGTCGCGCCCAGCAGTTTCATGCGATAGACATTGGAGGCCTGACGGCGGACATCTTCACTGCCCATGTAGACCACGCATTCCATGCCATAGCGCGCTGCCACGGTCGCCGTGGCCACGCCGTGCTGGCCGGCGCCCGTCTCGGCGATCACGCGCGGCTTGCCCATGTGACGGGCGAGCAAGGCCTGACCAATACAGTTATTGACCTTGTGCGCGCCCGTGTGATTGAGGTCCTCGCGCTTGAACCAGATCTGCGCGCCACCCAGCTCGCGCGACCAGCGCTCGGCATGATAGACAGGGCTGGGACGGCCAACGAAGTGCCGCAGCTCGTAGTTGAACTTCTCGATGAACGCGGGATCCACGCGGCATTGCTCATAGGCCGCGCGCAGCTCATCCAAGGCATGGATCAGCGTTTCCGCGACGAACACGCCACCGTAGGGACCAAAATGGCCCTTGGCATCCGGAAGGTCGTAAAAATTCACCTGGTATCTCCTGGGCGGTAGACAGACGACACATTCGCCCGTGTACCCGCTTCGCAACCGATCATTTTACCCGAGGGCGGGATCCGGCCGGCAAACCTGGGGTTTTAACAGGCGACGGACATGCCGCGCCATATCTCGCCGCCCAAAACCCGCGTCGTCGAACGCGGGGTTGAGGCGCCCTGCACGGCCCTTTGGGTTGCCCGCGACGACCAATCAGGCCAGGGATTGACCCAAGCGGCGCAAAAAGCGCTCGCAGGATGCCAACTGATCCAGGGCCACGAACTCGTCCGGCCGATGCGCATTATCGATGTGGCCCGGCCCGCAGACCACGGTGGGGACGCCGAGCGCCTGGAACAGGCCGGCTTCGGTGCCATACGCCACCTTGCGGGTGGTGCGGTCCTCGGTAAGCGCGCGCACCAATTGGGTAATCGCCGCCGCTTCGGACGCATCCAGGCCAGGAGCCTGCGCGCCCACTCGAATGTCGATTTGAGCGTCTTCGTACTCCGCGCGCATGGCGGGCAGCAGCGTTCCCTGAATATAGTTTTCGATCTCGGCCTGGATCGCATCGGCGGGCGTGCCCGGCAGATTGCGGAACTCATACGAGAACTCGCAGCGATCCGGAATGGTATTGACCGCGATACCGCCCTGGATCAGGTTCGTCGTCAGGGTCGAATAGGGAACGTCGTAGAACTCGTCGTAAGGGCCATTCGCCTTGAAGGCATCGGCTACATCCCGGATGCGGCAAATCAGGCGCGCGGCGTATTCGATTGCGTTGCAGCCCCGCGGAGTCAGCGAAGAATGCGAGGCTTTGCCCTGCACGCAGCAGCGATAGAGGTTAATGCCTTTGTGCGCCACCACGACCTGCATGCCCGTGGGTTCGCCCACCACGCAGCCATCGGGGCGGATGCCGCGATCGCGCAGCTCGGCCAGCATGACGGGCGCGCCGACGCAGCCGACTTCCTCATCATAGGAAAACGCCAGATGAATGGGCTTTTTGCGTGGCATGGCCAGAAACTCGGGCACGAGCGCAAGCGAGGCGGCAATAAAGCCTTTCATGTCGCAGGTGCCACGGCCATACAGACGCCCGTCGGATTCCGTCAGCACGAACGGATCGGTAGACCATTTCTGCCCATCCACAGGCACCACATCGGTATGCCCGGATAGCACGATGCCACCTTGCTCGCCACCATCGCTGGCCGGCAGAGTCGCAAAAAGATTGGCCTTGCTGCCATCATCGTTATGGGCCAGCCAGGCTTGTATCCCTTGCGATTTGAGGTGATCCCTGACGGTTTCGATCAAACCGAGATTCGAATTCCGGCTGGTCGTGTCAAACCCCACCAAGGTTTCAAGCCAAGTGCGCGTGTCCATGCGATGGTCCTCTACATATAAAACATGAGTTTAGGCGAGATTCGCGGCTCACCGAATGGGGAGTATCCAGGTGGCCAATAGAGGCAGCCGTCATCATCCCCGCACAGCAGAGGTCACGCCGGGCACTTCGGCCAGCGCCGACAGCGCCTTGGTCAGCGAATCGCCACCGCGCACCTCGACCGTGAAGATCATATGGGCCAGCGACTGGCGGCTCTGCGTATTCACCCCCACCACATTAAGCCGTTGACGCGCGAAGACTTCGGACAAATCGCGCAGCAGGCCGGAGCGATCCTGCGCATGTACGCTGATGTCCACGGGATAGAACGTGTCGGAGGTATCCCCCCAGGCCACGTCGATGATCCGTTCGGGCTCGCGCGCCGCCAGCGCCTTGTAACTATGGCAGTTCGTGCGGTGTATCGAGACCCCGCGCCCACGCGTGACAAAGCCGGCAATCTCATCCGGCGGCGCGGGACGGCAGCAGCGCGCGAGTTGCGTCAACAGCGACCCCACGCCCACGACCAGCACGCCGCTCTTGCCACTGCGTGCCGCGCTCTCGGCGCTGTGCGCGTTAGCCAAGTCGGCGGCTTCGGGCTCGGGCTCCGGCACGGGCTGCTGAAAAACAGCATCGATCTGCCGCAGGCTGAATTCATCCTTGGCCACCGCCACGTACAAGTCATCGGCGCGCGCAAAGCCCAGCGACTGCGCCAGCTGTTCGAGGTTGACCGCCGTTTTGCCCAAACGCTGCAGTTCTTTTTCGACCATGGACTGGCCGGTGTTGATGCGCTGCTGCAGTTCGATGGCGTTGAACCACATACGCACCTTGGCGCGTGCGCGAGGGCTGGCGAGAAAGCCCAGTTGCGGGTTTAACCAGTCGCGCGAGGGGCTGCCCGCCTTGGCGGCGATGATTTCGACGGTCTGCCCCGTCGAAAGCTTGGTCTGCAAGGGCACCATCTGCCCATCCACGCGCGCGCCGCGGCAGCGATGCCCCAGATCGGTGTGCAGGTGATAGGCAAAATCGACCGGCGTTGCGCCCTCGGGCAGCTCGATGACCCGGGCCTGGGGGGTCAACACATAAATCCGGTTGCTGGACTGCGCTATCGGTTGTGCCGTGCGACGGCGACCGCGCGTGGCTGGCGCGTTTGGCGAGCCACCCTCGCTCGCGCCTGCACTGCCCGTCGTCGCGTTACCGCCGGACTCGTCGCCTTGTCCCTCCGCGGCGTTGCCGGTGCCTGTGGGGGCATCGCCAGCCTCGATCTCCGAATTCCAAGCCAGCAACTGACGCATCCAGGACAACTGCCGATCGTAGTCGCTGGAGGCCTCTACCTGGCCGCCCTTGGCGCCCGCCTCTTTATAACGCCAGTGGGCCGCCATCCCGTATTCGGCGAACTGGTGCATTTCCCGCGTACGGATTTGAATCTCGAACTGGCGCCCGTCCTCGTCGGTCACGACGGTATGCAGCGAACGATAGCCGTTGGGTTTGGGCCGCGAGATATAGTCGTCGAACTCTTCCGAGTAAGGCGTCCACATATCGTGCACCATACCCAGCACGGTATAGCAGGCCCGGACATCGTCGACGATCACGCGCAGTGCACGCAGGTCGTACAACTGCGAGAATTCCAGGTTCTTGATGCGCATCTTGTTCCAGATGCTGTAGATATGTTTGGGCCGGCCGCTGACCTCGGCGGGAATGCCCGCCTGCGCCAAGGTCGTTTGCAACCGTTCGACGGCATGCGCGATAAAGGCTTCGCGCTCGACCCGCTTTTCCTCGAGCAGCTTGGCGATCTGCTTATAGCGATCCGGGTCCAGAAAGCGAAACGACAGATCCTCCATTTCCCACTTGACCTGCCAGATGCCCAGCCGGTTTGCCAGCGGGGCGTACAGATCCATGGTCTCGCGCGCGAATGCCGGCGAGCATGGCACCTTGGACGCCGCATGCCAGCGCAGCGTCTGCAGTCGCGACGCCAGGCGCATCAGCACAATGCGCAGATCCGCCGCCATCGCCAGCAGCATCTTGCGCTGCATCTCTTTCTGATCGCCCGAGCCCGCCTCGCTGTCGCTGGCGTGACGCGCCATCAGCCCCAACCGCAACAGAGCGCGCGCGCCTTGCACCAAGCGCGCGATCTCCGCGCCGAACTCGGCAGCCAGGGGATCATTACGCAAGGGCGGCGCCGGCGCCGACAAGTCCGCCGGCAGGGTCACCAGCAGTGCGGCGATCCGGGTAGCCGCGTCGGACTGAAGCCCGGCCAGTATCCGCACTACGCCAGCCGCATGATTAGCCAAGGGCTCACCCGACACCGCGAGCTGATCGCCATATTGCGGTAACGCCCAGGCGACCGCATCCGAGATGCGGGCAGCATCAGCAGGATCAAGACCGGCAGCGGCTAGCTGCTGCCATGCGTCGTCAAACGGCGAGAACGCATTCGTATCAGGCATCACGGATATCGCAATTGAGATGGGCGCAACGTGCCCAAAATTTTTCCTACACTCTACACTAAGCGGCAAGCGTGTCGAGGTGTACGCACGCAATCATTAAGGATTTGCGAATCATGTTGCGATGGCTCAAGGGCCGGGGTGCCGCCACGTCCGCGGTCGCACAGATGCGAGCCCGCATCGCGCCCGGGTTGTGGTACGAAGTTCTGCAGACTTACCCTTTTCTATGGGCATTGGAAACCGCCGAGCGTGACGCGCTGCTGGACCGCGCAGCGTGGCTGCTGGCCAGCAAGACCATGAACGGCGCGCGGGGTCTGACGCTGACCGACTTTATGCGCCTGTCCATCGCGGCGCAGGCCGCACTGCCGATTTTGCACCTGTCGCCCAGGCTCTACGAAGGCTGGGAAGAAATCATTATCTATCCCGAAGGATTTCGCATTCCGCGCGTGCAGCAGGACGAGGCCGGCGTGGTTCATGAATACGACGAGGATGCTGCCGGCGAGGCCTGGGATGGCGGCCCGGTCATTTTGTCGTGGGACGATATGCTGCCCCAGCACGGCGCTTTCAACGTGATCATTCATGAATTCGCGCACAAACTAGACCTCTCCTCCGGCTACGCCGACGGCATGCCGGACTTGAGCGCGCACGCCGATCTGTCACCACGCACATGGCGCCGCACGCTTTCTGACAGCCTGGATCAATTCACCGAGGCCTTGGAGGCCGTGGAAGCCGCCATACCGGCCGACGTGGACCCGGAGAGCGACGAAGCCGCGCCCTGGTACGACCAGTTGCCTCTGGACCCCTATGCGGCCACCGACGAGGCGGAGTTCTTCGCCGTCAGCTCGGAACACTTCTTTGTCGATCCCGAGCCGCTCGCCCATGCCCTGCCCGATTGGTACCAGCTACTGCGTGTGTATTACCGCCAAGACCCGTTAAACCGAACCTACCCCAGCAGCCACCTGGACGCAGCCACTCCATGAAAACGCTGCTTATCATCTGGCACTCCCGCACCGGCTATGCGAGACAGATGGCGCAGGCATTGGCGCGCGGTGCCGACCAGGTGGCACATGAACTCGAACTACAAGCGAAGTTGCGCGTGCGCCTGCAAGCCGCGCCCGACACCGATCCCGCCGACATACTGGCCGCAGACGGCTACCTATTCTGCGCCCCTGAAAACCTCGCCAGCCTGACCGGCGAGATGAAAGCCTGCCTGGACCGCTGCTACTACCCTGTCCTGGACCAAATCGCCGGCCGCCCCTACGCCGCCGCCATTAGTGCCGGCACGGATGGTGAAGGCGCGGCGCGCCAACTCACCCGCATCGCCACCGGCTGGCGCCTGCGCGCTGTCGCGGCCCCCTTGATCGAACGCAACGGCGCCCAAACCCCCGACGCCATCCTCGCGCCAAAAACCGTTCCCCCGCAGGCCCTGGCACGCTGCGAGGAACTCGGCGGCCTGCTTGCCGCGACGTTATTGACGAGCGAGACATAGCCCCCGC
The DNA here is from genome assembly GCF_009763255.1 of Bordetella sp. 02P26C-1. GTDB lineage: Bacteria > Pseudomonadota > Gammaproteobacteria > Burkholderiales > Burkholderiaceae_B > Bordetella_A. The sequence goes on from NZ_WSJB01000004.1 coordinate 167,518, forward strand.
CAAGCAAGCACCGACGAAGCGGTGAATCGCATCACGCCCCCAGACGCCAAGCGGCCAAAAGCCACATTCACAGAGCCTCGCCCGTCCTCCACCGCGAGCCGGCTTGTCGGGGCGAGGGCTATCGGGGCGCCTCGGATCCGAACGAGGGAAACCGAAGGAGCGCAGCGACGAGGTTGACGAAGTGGTGCCGGGCGCGCAGGCGCCCGGCCGGATCCGTGAAGCCCCGATAGCCCTCGCCCCGGCAAGCCGGCGCCTAAAGAACCCCGGCCCCGACCGAACTGCCACACACACGCCCCCAAACAAAAAGAGCCCCGCGCATGACTCATACGCGGAGCTCCCTGCCACCGTCCAGAATCGCAACCGACTCCGGACAGCTTTCAACCCGACGCAGCCTTAGGCCACCGCCGCCGTCACGACAATCTCAACCTTGTAGTCAGGATTAGCCAAACGCGCTTCGATCGTAGCCCGAGGCGGCGCATTGCCGTCAGCCACCCATGCGTCCCACGCACGGTTCATCGCATCGAATTCCTTCATGTTCGCCACAAAAATCTGCGCCATCAGGATCTTGCTCTTATCCGTGCCAGCCTCGGCCAGCAGACGATCGATCGTAGCCAGAACCTGAGCCGTCTGCCCTTCCATATCCAGCGAAGCATCATCCGGCACCTGACCCGCCAGATAGGCCACACCGTTATACACCGCCATATCCGACAGACGCTTTTCCACATTGACGCGCTTAATGCTGCTCATCAAAAATCCCCAAAAATATCAAGAGAAAATAACCACCCCCGGCCCATCAAGCCGGCGGCAACTGAAACACCTGGCGCAGATACGCCAAATAAGCCGGATCATCGCACATGGTTTTTTCCGGCGCGTCAGAAACCTTAGCCACCGGTTGGCCATTACAGCGAACCATCTTCATCACAATCTGCAGCGGCTCGTGCCCGAGGTCGTTCGTCAAGTTCGTGCCAATGCCAAACGACACCTTGCAACGCCCGGCAAATTGCCGCGCCAGCTCGATCGCCTTAGGAAACGTCAGCGAATCCGAAAACACCAAAGTTTTGGCCCGCGGATCCGTGCGATTTTTGCGATAGTGCTCGAGCATACGCTCGCCCCATTCAAACGGATCGCCCGAATCATGGCGCGCGCCGTCAAAGAGCTTGCAGAAATACATATCGAAATCGCGCAGGAACGCATCCAGACCGTAGACATCCGATAGCGCAATCCCCAGATCGCCGCGATATTCCTTGGCCCAGACCTCCAACGCGAACACCTGCGAATCGCGCAGCCGAGGCCCCAGGGCCTGGCATGCCTGCAGATACTCATGCCCCATCGTGCCCAGCGGCAGCACATCATGCTTCATCGCCAGCAGCACATTGCTCGTGCCCGCGAAGTGCTTGCCCATCTGCGCTTTCATCGTGGTCACGACTTCCTCGTGCCACAACTTGGAGAAACGTCGGCGCGTGCCATATTCAGCCACGCGGAAATCGGCCAGCGCCGGGTCATCCAGCACCAATTGCATCTTGGACTGCAGGCGTTTGCGGCCCTCTTCCCAGTCCGGATTGCGGCGCGTATTACGGAAGTACACCTCGTTGACGATCGCCAGCACCGGGATCTCGAACAGAATCGTGTGCAGCCAAGGGCCTTTCACCGTGATGGAGATTTCACCCGGACCCTCGCCCTCGGTAATGGCAATACAGCGCTCGGGCAGGTGAAACAGCCCCAGAAAGTCAACAAAATCGCTCTTGATAAAGCGCAAGCCCCGCAGGTAATCCAGCTCCTCCTCGGTAAACCGCAGCTGGCACAGCGCGTGAATCTCGTCGCGGATCTCGTCCATATACGGCCGCAGATTCACATTCGGCGTGCGGCATTTATAGCGATATTCGACCTGCGCAGCGGGAAACTGATGCAAAACCACCTGCATCATGCTGAACTTGTACAGATCGGTGTCAAGCAAGGAAGTAATGATCATGATGGCGCGGACTCGGCGCGAGATGTTTTATTTACCTGATATTTTTTTCCACACCATAGCATAGCTGCCGCCAGGATCCCCCGGGCTGGCCGCTGTGCGGCACTACCGCACCCAGGGTTATCGCCACCCCGATCGGGGCAAGAGGGTAAAATCAAGGGAATTCATCACAGCTGTTGCCTGTCTGCGGAGTCCCCGAATGACCCACGTCGTCACCGAAAACTGTATCAAATGCAAGTACACCGACTGCGTCGACGTGTGCCCGGTAGACTGTTTTCGTGAAGGCCCGAATTTTCTCGTGATTGACCCCGACGAGTGCATCGATTGCGCCGTCTGTATTCCGGAGTGCCCCGCCAACGCCATCTATGCGGAGGAAGACGTGCCTCAGGATCAGGTCCAATTTATCGCGCTTAACGCGGAGTTGTCGCCGGAATTCGCGCCGATCAGCCGGGCCAAGAAACCGCTGCCGGACGCCGACGATTGGAACGGCAAGCCAAACAAGCTCGAGCTCCTGGAAAAATAAGGCCTGGCGCCCTCTCGGCCCCGGCCGCTGTCACCCTCTAGATGACCGAACTCAAGTACACACGCCAGACCGTCACCCACGTACACACATGGGTTCCGGATAAGCTGTTTTCCATCCACACCACGCGTGACCCGGCCTTTAAATTTCAGGCGGGGCAATTCGCGCGCGTGGGCTTGCCCGAGGGCGATGATCCGGCTGCCGAGCCCACCGTGTGGCGCGCCTATTCAATGGTTTCCGCCCCGGACGAAGATCGTCTGGAGTTCTATTCCATCGTGGTGCCCGAGGGTCAGTTCAGCCCCCGTCTGGCGCGTCTGCAGCCGGGCGATGCGATCTACGTCGACAAAACGGCGTTCGGATTTCTCACCATTGAACGGTTTCCGCAGGGCGGCGACTTGTGGTTGCTGGCGACTGGCACGGGGCTTTCAGCCTACCTGTCGATCCTGCGCGACCCGGGCACCTGGCGGGCTTTCCGGCGCATCGTGCTGGTGCATGGCGTGCGCTCGGTCAGCGAATTGGCCTACCGCGACGAGATCGAATCCTGGCGCGCGCATCCGGATTTCGCCGAGCATTTCCAGGCCGATCCGCGCAAACTGATTTACCTGCCCATCGCCACGCGCGAGGCCATTCCTGGCATGCCGCAGGCGCGCTTGACCACGCTGATTCAAAACGGCGAGCTCGAGCAGCTGGCAGGTATGAAGCTCGATCCCGAGCAATCCAAGATCATGCTCTGCGGCAACCCCGAAATGCTCAGTGAAGCGCGCAAGCTGCTGGGCGAACGTGGTTTTGCCCCGGGCCGGCGCGGCATTCCCGGTAATCTGGCCGTCGAAAATTATTGGTAGCACGGCGCCCGACCGTCGGATGTTGTAAATCAGGTACAGATATCGGACGGCTCCGGACAACAGGCCAGACAGATTCGCTATATCCTTACGCGAAATCGATATAACCGCAGCCGCGATTGAGGCCGTCAGGCCGTGGACTCACGACCTCCCCCCACTCTTTATTGAGCAGAAGGACACTCGCCAGATGCTGTACCAATTTCATGAAATGCAGCGAGCGTTCCTGACGCCGCTGGCCGCCTTTACCGAAGCCGGCGCGCAATGGTTTTCCAGCCCCTATAGTCCCTTGGCGTATACGCCGCTGTCGCGGCAACTGGCCGCCAGCTGCGAACTGATCCACCGACTGGGCAAGGAATACCAAAAGCCCGCCTGGAATCTGACCTCTACCGTGATCGACGGTCAGCCCGTGAAAGTGGCGGAGTCGGTGGCGCTGAATAAACCGTTTTGTCGCTTGCTGCATTTTGAACGCGACGCGCGCCGTGACGATCCGCGCGTGCTCGTGGTGGCGCCGCTGTCGGGCCATCATGCGACGCTGCTGCGCGATACCGTGCGCGCATTGCTGCCGAATCACGATGTCTATGTGACCGACTGGGTCGATGCACGCATGGTGCCGCTGTCAGCTGGGGCGTTTCATCTTAACGATTACGTGCACTATGTGCGCGATTTCATCCGCCATCTGGGCCCGGATCTGCATGTGATTTCGGTCTGTCAGCCCACCGTGCCGGTCTTGGCCGCGATTTCCCTCATGGCGAGCGCGAATGAGCCGAATCAGCCGCGCAGCATGGTGATGATGGGCGGGCCCATCGATCCTCGCGAGTCGCCCACGCAGGTCAACCGTCTGGCCACAACCAAGCCCTATTCGTGGTTCGAGAGCCAGTTGATCGACCGGGTGCCGGTGCGTTATCCGGGCGCGGGGCGCCGGGTTTATCCGGGCTTTTTGCAGCATGCTGGCTTCATGGCGATGAATCCGGACCGCCATCTGAAATCGCACTACGATTTTTACCTGGACTTGCTGCGCGGCGACGATGACGACGCGCAAGCGCATCGCCGTTTTTACGACGAATACAACGCGGTGCTGGATATGCCGGCGGAGTTTTACCTGGACACGATACGCGTTGTGTTTCAGGAGTTCCAATTACCCAAGGGAACGTGGAATATCGATGGCGAGCTTGTGAATCCAGCCGCCATACGCGGGCCCGCACTGCTCACCATCGAAGGCGAGCTGGATGATATTTCGGGCCAGGGGCAGACACGTGCCGCGCAGAATCTGTGCCGTAGCATCCCTGCCAAACGCAAGCAGCACTACACGGCAACTGGCTGTGGCCACTATGGCATTTTCGCGGGCCGCCGCTGGCGCGAGACGATCTGTCCTAAAATTGCGGCTTTCATCCGGCAAGCCTGACCGGCTGCCCTAGCCCGCGCGATCGTTTCGCTGGCGCCGGCGCATTCGCCCGCACCCCGTATGCTTGCCCGTGTCGGCTCACACCCGGCACGGATTGACTCGTTTTTCTCGCCATGTCCTGTCTTACTTTAGCCGACCGCATTGACGCCGTGCTGCCTCAGACGCAATGCACCAAATGCGGCTATGACGGCTGTATGCCATACGCCCGAGCCATCGCCGAAGGCGCAGCGCCCATCAATCGCTGCCCACCGGGCGGAGAAGAAGGCGTGGCGACCTTGGCAAGCCTGCTTGGCACCACGCCACTGCCGCTGGATCGCACCCGAGGCGAGCCGGGGCCGCTGACGGTCGCGCGTATCGACGAAGCACATTGCATCGGCTGTACGCTGTGTATCCGCGCCTGTCCGGTGGACGCCATCGTGGGCGCCAACAAGCGCATGCATACCGTGCTGACCGATTGGTGTACGGGATGCGATCTGTGCGTGGCGCCCTGCCCCGTGGACTGTATCGAGATGGTCCCGGCGCAGCGCGAATGGACCGACGCCGATGCGCATGCCAGCCGCGAACGCCATCGCGCCCATCAGGCCCGTATCGCCCGCGAGCGTGCCCAGAATGCCCGCCTGATGGAAGCCGATCCCGACGAAGAAACGGTCGTGCCTGCTCCCGCGCCCGCCATCGCCGCTGCCGACGATGAGGCGCGTAAACGCTCTGCTATCGAATCTGCTCTGGCGCGCGCCCGCGCACGCCGCACTGCTGTAAAGACCTCATGAATGCCGCCAAACGCCGGGCCATTTTCGAACGCCTGAAAGCCGCTAACCCAGCCCCCACGACCGAACTCGAATACGACACACCGTTCCAGCTTTTGATCGCCGTGTTGTTGTCGGCGCAGGCGACCGACAAGTCGGTCAATATCGCCACGCGCAAGTTTTTCCCGCAATACGGCACACCCGAAAAGCTGCTCGCATTGGGCGAAGAGGGTCTGGCCGAATACATCAAAACCATTGGCCTCTATCGCACCAAGGCCAAGAACGCGATTGCGACGTGCAAGCTGCTGCTGGAGCGCCACGGCGGCCAGGTACCGCAGACGCGCGAAGCCTTGGAAGCGCTACCGGGCGTGGGCCGCAAGACGGCGAACGTGGTGCTCAACACCGCTTTTGGCCAGCTGACCATGGCGGTCGACACGCATATTTTTCGCGTCTCTAACCGCACCGGCATCGCTCCCGGCAAGAACGTGCTCGAGGTGGAAAACAAGCTGGTGAAGTTCGTGCCCGCCGAATACATGAAGGACGCACATCATTGGCTGATCTTGCTGGGCCGTTATATCTGCGTGGCGCGCAAGCCGAAATGCCCGCAGTGCGGCATCTCCGATTTGTGCGAATACAAGGCTAAGACACCGGCTCAATAACCTATGAAAAACCCTCATGGCCTTTTGAACCCCAGGTAGCGCATACTCGACGCAAGCCTTAAAAAAGAAAACCTGGGGCGGAGACATGGATGACATAATCCTGGAGACAAAAGGCCTCACGAGGGAGTTTCTCGGCTTCGTTGCCGTCAACGGGGTAAACCTACGCGTCAAGCGTGGGCAGATTCATGCGCTCATCGGGCCCAATGGCGCGGGCAAGACGACTTGCTTTAATCTCCTCACCAAGTTCCTGCCGCCCACCAAGGGCCAGATCATTTTCAACGGCATCGATATCACGGCCGATCGTCCGGCGCAGGTCGCGCGGCGCGGCATTATTCGATCCTTTCAGATTTCCGCCGTTTTTCCGCATCTCACGGTGCTCGAGAACGTGCGCATCGGCCTGCAGCGCAAGACCGGGCTTTCCTACCATTTCTGGCGCAGCGACAAACGCCTGAACGCGTTAAACGACAGCGCCATCGCGTTGCTGGATCAAGTGGACCTGGCCGCCTTCGCCGATGAAACCACGGTCAACCTGCCCTATGGGCGCAAGCGCGCACTAGAGATTGCCACCACGCTGGCCATGGAGCCAGAGCTGATGTTGCTCGATGAACCGACCCAAGGCATGGGCCATGAAGACGTCGAGCGCGTGACACAGCTCATCAAACGCGTCAGCGCCGGCCGCACCATCTTAATGGTCGAGCACAACATGAACGTGGTGTCGTCCATCGCCGATACGATCACCGTGCTCGCCCGGGGCGCGGTGTTGGCCGAAGGGTCCTATGCCGAAGTTTCGCGTCACCCGGCGGTGATGCAAGCCTATATGGGCACCACCGAAGGCGAACTAGAAGGAGCGCACGCATGAATCACCCCGCGCTGGAGATCCACGATCTGCAAGCCTGGTACGGGGAATCGCATATTCTGCACGGCGTGAACATGCAGGTGACGCAGGGCGAAGTGGTGACGCTGCTGGGGCGCAATGGCGCCGGCCGCACGACCACGTTGCGTGCGATTCTCGGACTGACAGGCTCGCGACAAGGTTCGGTGCGCATCCATGGCACCGAAGCGATTCATCTGCCGACTTATAAAGTCGCGCATCTGGGCATTGGTTATTGTCCAGAAGAACGCGGCATCTTTGCCAGCCTGTCGTGCGAGGAAAACTTGTTATTGCCACCGCCGGTCGGCGCGTTGGGTGGCGGCATGTCGTTGACCGAAATCTACGACATGTTCCCCAATTTGCATGAACGGCGGCATTCACCGGGCACGCGTCTATCCGGAGGCGAACAACAGATGCTGGCGGTGGCGCGCATCCTGCGCACGGGCGCCAATCTGTTGCTATTGGATGAAATCTCCGAGGGCCTGGCACCGGTGATCGTGCAATCGCTGGCACGCATGATCCGCGCATTGAAGCAACGCGGCTACACCATCGTGATGGTCGAGCAGAATTTCCGTTTCGCCGCGCCGCTGGCTGACCGTTTCTACGTGATGGAACACGGTCAGATCGTCGAACATTTTGAAGCTAACCAACTGCAGGAAAAACAAGATACGTTAAACGAACTGTTGGGCGTATAAGCACCCCTCTCATCCGCCGCCACCGCGGCACCATAAAAGAGAAGTGAAGGAGTCGTCCCATGAAGCTGCATCACATCACTGCTATGCTGGCCCTCGCGGGCTTGGGATTCAGCGGGCTACCCGCCCAGGCTGAAGGATTCTCCGGCGATGTTATCCGCATCGGTATCATCACTGACATGTCCGGCGTCTATTCCGATATTGACGGTCCGGGCGGCGTCGAAGCCGTGCGCATGGCGATTGCGGACGCAGGCGGCGAAATCAACGGGAAAAAAATCGAGCTGTTGACGGCAGACCATCAGAACAAGGCCGATATTGCCTCGGCGCGTGCACGCGAATGGTTCGATCAAGAAGGCGTCGATATGCTGTTGGGCGGCACCAACTCGGCCACCAACCTCGCCATGGCTGCCGTTGCCGCGGAGAAGAAGCGCCCCTTCATTTCGATCGGCGCGGGCGCCTCGGATTTGACGAATTCGCAGTGCTCGCCTTACACCGTGCACTATGCCTACGATACGGTCGCGCTCGCGCGCGGCACGGGCTCGGCCGTGGTGAAAGACGGCGGTAAGAGCTGGTTCTTTTTAACCGCGGATTATGCATTTGGCCATGCGCTCGAACGCGATACAGCGGCCGTGGTCAAGGCCAATGGTGGCGAAGTCAAAGGCGTCGTGCGCGCACCGCTATCGACTTCGGATTTCTCTTCCTTCCTACTCCAGGCACAAGCATCGGGCGCACAAATCCTGGGCCTGGCCAATGCGGGCGGCGACACCATCAATTCGATCAAGGCCGCTAATGAGTTCGGCGTGACGCAGACCATGAAAATGGCGGGACTGCTGATTTTCATCACAGACATTCATTCGCTAGGTTTGGATGCGACCAAGAACATGTACCTGACCGACAGCTGGTACTGGGATCAATCGGATGCCGCGCGCGACTGGTCCAAGAAGTTCGAAGAGAAACGCAAGACCAAGCCATCCAGTATCCAGGCAGCTGACTACTCCGCTACCGCGTTTTATCTGAAAGGCGTCAAAGAAAGCGGCACGGACGACCCCGACACGTTAATGAAATGGATGAAGTCGAACAAGATCAACGACTTCTACACCACCGGTGGATACGTACGCGAAGATGGCCGCATGGTGCACGACATGTATCTCGTGCAGGTCAAGACGCCGCAAGAGTCCAAGGGACCGTGGGACTATTACAAAATCGTCGCTACGTTGCCGGGTGACGACGTGTACACCAAACCCTCCGAATCGACCTGCAAGCTCATCAGCCAGAAGTAATCCGCTGAGCTCGGCGTCCCCGCCTGCTGGCCGGGACGCCGAGGTCTTGCACGCATCCTATCGAACGCGCAGGGTTCACGCTACATGACTGAACTATTCGGCATACCACTGCCCGCACTATTGGGGCAGTTACTCTTGGGCCTGGTCAATGGCTCGTTCTACGCGATTCTGTCATTAGGGCTGGCCGTCATTTTCGGCCTGCTCAATGTCATCAATTTTGCCCACGGCTCGCTGTATATGTTGGGGGCGTTTTTGGCGTGGATGGGCTTGAGCTATTTAGGCTTGAACTACTGGGTCATGCTTGTCCTCGCACCCATTGTGGTCGGCCTGTTTGGCATCGTGATCGAAAAGCTGTTGCTCAAGCATCTTTATAAGCTTGATCACCTTTATGGATTGCTGCTGACCTTTGGATTGACGTTGCTGCTGGAGGGTTTGTTTCGCAGCTTTTATGGCGTGTCGGGACAACCTTATCCGACGCCGGAGGCGTTGCGCGGGGCAACGAATCTGGGGTTCATGATTCTGCCAAACTATCGAGCCTGGGTCGTCGTGGCGTCCATCACGGTCTGTCTTGTGACTTGGTTCGTCATCGAACGCACGCGTCTGGGTGCGCTTTTGCGCGCAGGCACCGAGAATCCCAAACTCGTCGAGGCGTTTGGCGTGAACGTGCCGCGCATGGTGACGCTGACGTATGGCTTTGGCGTGGCGTTGGCGGGCTTTGCCGGCGTGCTAGCTGCACCCGTCTTGCAGATCTCGCCCTTGATGGGCTCGAACCTCATCATCGTGGTGTTTGCCGTGGTCGTGATTGGCGGTATGGGGTCTATTCTGGGCGCGATCGTCACGGGCCTGGGCCTGGGTGTCATCGAAGGTCTGACCAAGGTGTTCTGGCCCGAGGCTTCGAGCACGGTCGTCTTCATCATCATGGCCATCGTGCTGTTGCTGCGGCCTGCCGGACTCTTTGGGAAAGAGAAATGAATCGCCAACTCATCGGTTATCTGGCGGCAGCCATCGTCGTGGCGCTCTTACCCTATATGGGCGTCTATCCCATCTTTGCGATGAAGGTGATGTGCTATGCGTTGTTCGCGTGCGCCTTCAATCTGCTGTTGGGGTACACGGGGTTGTTGTCGTTCGGGCATGCGGCATTCCTCGGCGGCGCTGCCTATGCGGCTGGGCACGCGATCAAGGTATGGGGGTTCCCCACCGAGCTCGGTTTGATCTATGGCACTGCGGTCGCCGCGATGCTGGGGCTGGTCATGGGATTGCTGGCTATACGTCGCAGTGGCATTTACTTTGCGATGATCACGCTGGCGCTCGCGCAGATGGTGTTCTTCTATTTTCTGCAGGCGCCCTTCACAGGCGGAGAGGATGGACTGCAGCGCGTGCCGCGCGGCACCTTGTTCGGCATTATCGATCTGCGCGACGATCTGAATCTCTACTATCTGGTGATGGGCATTTTCGCGTTGGGTTACTTCGTGATCTGGCGCACCGTGCATTCGCCGTTCGGTCAGGTGCTGCAAGCGTTACGTGAGAACGAACCGCGTGCCTTATCGTTAGGGTATGACGTAGATCGATTCAAGCTGCTGGCGTTCGTGCTGTCGGCCGCGATCGCGGGGCTGGCCGGTGCGACGAAAATGCTGGTCTTCGTATCGGCGACGCTGTCGGATGCTACGTGGCAGATGTCCGGTCTGGTTATCTTGATGACATTGATCGGCGGCCTGGGGACATTGACTGGACCGATTATCGGCGCCTTTATCGTGGTGCTGCTTGAAAACAAGGTCGGTGACTTCGGCAGGTTCATGGCGCGCGTCACGGATAACGATTGGTTCCTGCGGTTGGGCGAATCCGTCACCATCGTAATCGGCTTGATCTTCATCCTCTGCGTGTTGGCATTCCGGCGTGGCATCGTCGGCGAGATTCAAGCATTGATGAGCCGCCGCCGCGCCAAAGCATCATGACGCTTACAAGCTGTATAAGACAGCGCCGGCGAGCTACGTAAAATGGAATGCCCATCTATCCGTAGAGGAGCTTCCCATGCGTCCGGCCTCCCCGGTTCTATCCTTCATCGCCGCTGTTGGCGCAGCCACTGCCCTGCTATTTAGCACCGCCGCATCCGCCGCGCCATCGTGCGAGGTCGATCGGCCGGTGCGCTTTAGTGGACTCAATTGGGAATCAAATCTCGTCCTGGCCGGCATCGAGCGATTCATCGTCGAGCACGGCTATGGCTGCAAAACCGCGGTAGAGATAGGCGAAACGCTGGCCATGCTGGCCGCGCTGCAACGTGGCGATGTGGACATCACGCCGGAGGTCTGGCCTGGACAGATCGAAGTCGCCTGGGATAAGGCGATCAAGAGCGGCAGAGTCCAGGGCGTTGGCCACGTCTTTGATGCGGGCGAAGGATGGTATATCCCACGCTATACGCAAGAGCGTCATCCGGAATTAAAAAGCGCCGCTGACTTGGCCAGGTTCTCCGAGCTGTTTACCGACCCGGAAGAACCGTCCAAAGGACGCATCTACGGCTGTCCGGCCGGTTGGTCATGCGACATCCTCAATACCAATCTGTTCAAAGCGTTAAAGCTCGAAGAAAAGTACACCATGTTCGCTCCCGGTTCGGGCGCGGCGCAAAAGGCAGCTATCGTATCGGCGTATAAGCGCAAGCGCGACATTGTTTTCTATTACTGGACGCCGACCGCGCTCGTAGGCTCGTTGGATCTGGTCAAGCTGGAATTACCGCCCTTTGATGCCGCGGCCTATACCTGCTTGACGGATCCGAACTGTGCCGACCCGGTAGCGACCGAGTTCAAATCGAACCGTGCCGTCACGGGCATGAACACCGATTTCGCGCGCGCAGCTCCCCAACTCACCGAATTTTTCACCAAGCTCACCGTGCCTGGCCCTGTCATCGACGACACGCTGGGCTGGCTGGAGACCGAGCAGGCAGAGCCTGAAGAAGCCGCCTTGTATTTCCTGCGCAAGTATCCGGAAGTCTGGAAAAAGTGGGTGCCCGAAGATGTCGCCACACGCGTGCAAGCTAAACTTTGACGCGTGACCTGATTTTCAATAAAGGAAGTACGACATGGACGCGATCTACTGGCACGATGGCCAATGGATGACCGAGAATCCCAAACTGCTGGGCCCGGCCGATCACGCATTCTGGATGGCGAGCATGGTATTTGACGGTGCGCGCGCGTTTGACGGATTGACGCCCGATCTGGATCTGCACTGCCAACGGGTAGTGCGCTCGGCGCAGAAGATGTTGATGAAGCCGCAACTCAGCTGGGAAGCTATCCGCGACTTGAGCTTGGAGGCCGTGGCGAAGTTTCCAGCGGGCGAGGCACTTTATATCAAACCGATGTTCTTCTGTGCGGATGGGTTCTTGTTGCCGGACGCGGACAAGACACAATTCGTTCTGCATGTGTTCAAGGTGCCCATGCCCGGCGAGCAAGGGTTCTCAGCCTGCTTTTCCAGTTTCGCCCGAGCATGGTCGAACATGGCGCCGACGGATGCCAAGGCGTCGTGCCTCTATCCCAATGGGCAACGCGCTATTCGCGAGGCGGTGGAAAAGGGATTCGACAACGCGATCATGTTCGACGGCGATGGCAACATCGCTGAATTCGCCACATCGAATCTCTGGATCGCTAAAGATGGCATCGTAGCAACGCCAGTCGATAACGGCACGTTCTTGAACGGCATTACCCGTCAGCGCGTTCTCGCTTTACTGCGTGCAGATGGCGTACAAGTTGAAGAACGCACCATCACTCGCGCGGATGTGGAGCAGGCGGATGAAGTCTTCTCTACTGGCAATTATGGCAAGGTTGTCCATGTGAATCGCGTGGAGGATCGTGCGCTGGAGTATGGGCCGTTTGCTCGGCGGGCGCACCGGTTGTATATGGAGTTCGCTCGGCGCGGCAACTAGGCTATGAGCGGGCGTAGGCGTTGTGTACTTGCGCTGACGTTGATTGGTGCGGTATTGAGTGCATAGCGCTGGCTTCGGCTCCGGTGGTTCGGGCGTTCTCGATTCGGGCGTAGATTGGGTTCTTTAGGCGCGGGAGCCGGGCAGAAAAGGGGCACCGGCCCTGTCGCAGCGGCTCGGCCCATGATCAGGGGCCTCGGTCCCCTTCGGGGACTTCCCGCCGCTCAACGGGCCGGTGCCCCTTTTCTGCCCGGCTCCCGCTTGCGTTAGCGTCAAGAGGACGAGTCCAAACGCCGTGATCGCCTGCGTTTCTCCGGGAATGACATGTACGTTCTGAAGTGCGTAGCGTGCGCATGCGCGCAGCGCGCTAACCGTGGCCTGGCCTCAGCGTGAGTCCGTGGGCGATGCCGGCCCGTAGAGCGACGGGAAGTCCCCGAAGGAGACCGAGGCCCCTGATCATGGGCCGAGCCGTTGCGACAGGGCCGGCATCGCCCACGCACACCGCCCCCGGACGCCAAAAGAACCCAACCCTAAGCCAGCAAGAAGCTCTAAACGCACACCCCCAGCAACAGCCCACCACCTACCCAAAAGCCAAACCTAAACGACAAACCCACGCACATCGAAAGCCCATCACCCCGCAGCCCCCTTCCCAAACCCCAGATAGCTCTCGATCACCCGGGGATTCCCCGCCAGCTCCCGCGCTGGCCCATGCAGCACCACCTCGCCCGTCTCCAGCACATACCCATAATCCGCCACCTGCAGCGCCGCCCGCGCGTTCTGCTCTACCAGCAGTATCGCCACACCCGTCTCCCGCAACCGAGAAATGATGTGGAAAATTTCGCGCACGATACGCGGCGCCAGGCCCAGACTAGGCTCATCCAGCATCAACACTCGAGGCTTTGCCATCAAGGCACGCCCCACGGCCAGCATCTGGCGCTCGCCCCCCGACAAAGTGCCAGCCTCCTGCCGCCGCCGCTCCCGCAAACGCGGAAACAAGGTAAACACCTCGTCCAACGTATCGCGCCATCCGCTCTCACGCGCCCGATAACGACGGAATCCGCCTAACAACAGGTTGTCTTCCACGGACATGCTGCCAAACAGCTCACGGCGCTCCGGGACCAACGACATCCCCGCCGCCACGCGTCGCTCAACCAGCCAATTCGATACATCCTGTCCCGCGTAGTGCACCGCACCCGCTGCATGGCCGGTGGTCGGTAACGCTCCCATCATGGCGTTGAGCAGCGTCGATTTACCCGCGCCATTCGCGCCAATAACCGTGACAATGCTGCCCGGCGCCACGGTCAGACTCGCGTTATTCAACGCGTTCACTTTGCCATATCGTGCGGTCAGCCCACGTACGTCGAGCACGACCTTCTGGTTCGGTGCTTGTGCTTGCGTCATGCTGCGCTCCCGGTAGTCGCTTCGGCGCGCTCAGGCTCGGGCAGGTCATCGTCGATACCCCCCAAGTAAGCCTCCAACACCGCAGGATTCTTCTGCACATCGGCCGGCACGCCTTCGGCCAGCTTCGTGCCAAAGTCCATGACCACCAGATGATTGGTTAACCGCATGACGAAGTCCATATCGTGCTCTACCAACAAAATGCTCATGCCTTCCTCACGCAGCTGCTCGAGCACCTGAGCCAGTTCCTGCTTTTCTTTGTAGCGCAAGCCAGCCGCCGGCTCGTCCAGCAACAGCAAGGTCGGATCACTGGCCAACGCGCGGGCGATTTCCAGAATACGCTGCTGGCCAAGCGCCAGATTGCCCGCTTGCTCGTAGAGGTAATCACCCAAGCCCACCCGCTGCAGTTGCGTGGCGGCCTCGTGCAGCAGTCTGGCCTCTTGAGCACGGTCGCTATGCAAGGCGCCCGACACCACACCAACATGGGCACGCATATGCGCACCGAGCGCAACGTTTTCCAGCACGGACATACCGGGCAGCAGTTGCACGTGCTGGAACGTACGACCTACACCCAGGCGGGCAATTTCACGCGCGCTGCGCCCGGAGATGTTTTCACCGAAGAAACACACGCGCCCGCGCGTCAGTGGCAACACGCCACTGATCAGGTTAAAGGTGGTGCTCTTACCCGCGCCATTGGGGCCGATCAAGCCAACAATCTCGCCGGCACGCACATCGAAAGAAATATCGTTGACCGCCACCAGCCCGCCGAACTCTTTGCGGATCTCCTGGACCTCGAGCACGAGATCACCCCGCCTCGGCCGTTCGCGCTGCGGCAATGGCTGCGCCGCAGGCGGAGGAGCGAGCTGACGGCGCTGACCCGCGCCACCCGTCACACGCGCCCAAGCCGACGCCAGAATCGGCCATAGCCCATGCCCGGCATATTGCAACATGACAATCATCAAGACACCGAAAACGATAAGCTCGAAGTTCGCATTGGTGTCCAACAATTTCGGCAACAGATTCTGCAGCTGATCCTTCAATCCCAGAATCACCGCTGATCCAACTACCGCACCCCACACATGCCCAGCACCGCCCACCACGGCCATGAACAAATACTCAATACCGTAGTTCAACCCAAACGGACTGGGGCTGACAGCGCGCTGCATATGCGCGTAAATCCATCCCGACAAGCAGGCCAATAGCGCCGCCCATACAAAGATCACGATCTTGTACGAAGCGGTATCCACGCCCATCGACTCGGCCATGCCCGCGCCGCTCTTCAATGCGCGGATCGCCCGGCCCGGACGCGAGCTCAACAAATTGCTGGTCGCCCACAAGGACAACAACAGCAGCACCCAGATCAGGTAGTAGATATGCCGTCCGCTCGCAAGCGAAAAGCCGAACACATTGATCGGCTGCAGCCCCGCGATGCCATCATGCTTGCCGAGCCAGTCCAGATTGCCGAACAGATAAAACAGCGACAGGCCCCATGCGATCGTGCCCAGCGGCAGATAATGGCCCGACAGCCTTAGGGTGATCAGCCCCAGTAAATACGCCACGCCCGCGGTCAACAACAACCCCGCGATCAATGCCAGCCAAGGCGACGCATCATAGTGACTCGTCAACACCGCCGTCGTGTAAGCACCCAGGCCCACGAATGCCGCCTGGCCGAACGAGGTCAGGCCACCTACCCCGGTCAGCAAGACCAGCCCCAACGCCACCATCGCGGCCAGGCCGATGTAGTTCAGTTGGGTGATCCAGAATTCAGGCGTGGACGGCAGCGCCGGCAACACGGCCAGCACGACGATAAAAACAAACAAAGGAATACGGTTGCTCATGACGCTTACTCCTCGTCATCCGAAGCGTGGCTGCCGAACGACCGCCACACGAGCACCGGAATGATCAACGTGAACACTATGACTTCCTTATAGGCGCTCGCCCAGAACGAGGCAAAGGCCTCCAGCACGCCCACCAGTATCGCGCCGGCCGCGGCCACCGGATAACTCGCCAGCCCGCCGATGATCGCGCCGACAAAGCCTTTCAGGCCAATCAAGAAGCCCGTGTCGTAATACACCGTCGTAATCGGCGCGATAAGCATGCCGGACATGGCGCCAATGGCCACCGCCAATGTGAACGTCAGGCTCCCCGACATCGTGGTGCTGATGCCCACCAGCCTTGCGCCGCGGCGATTCACCGCCGTTGCGCGCAGGGCACGGCCATACAGCGTCTTGCCGAAAAACACCCACAGCGCCACGATTAGCAGTGCACATGTGCCCACCACGAACAGGCTTTGCGCCGACCACGTCGCCGGGCCAAGATCAAACTGACCGCTCACGAACGCCGGCGTGCGCCAGCCTTCCGCGCCAAAAAACACCAGCGCCAGTCCCAGCAACGCAAAATGCAACGCCACCGAGACGATGAGCAATACCAATACCGTGGCCTCGGCCAGCGGTTGATAAACAATGCGATAGACCATCGGCCCCATCGGGATAATGAGCACCAAAGTCAGCAGCATGTTCAGCCAGAGCGAGGTATCCGGCGCGGCATAGGCGGTAGCCAGCCACAGCAGCGCGAGCGGCACCGCGACGCAGGTGAGCAGCACCTTGGGCATGGCTGACCAGCTGCCAGTGCGCAGCGCCCGCACGATCTCCATTACCAACACCACCGCGCCCATCAGGGGCAGCAGATAAGCGGTTCCCGGCACGCGCCCGTTGACAAGCATCGCCAATGTCAACGCCCCAAATGCGACGAACTCGCCCTGAGGAATGAAAATGACCCGGGTGACGGTGAACACCAGCACCAGCGCCATTCCCAACAGTGCATAGATGGCGCCGTTGACGATGCCATCCTGCAGCAGGATGAGGGCAATAGAAAAATCCATGAAACCGCCTTAAGAGTTGCTAACGAGCGCCCCAGATTGACATGACCCAAGCCGCCCAATGCGGATCCTATGCCTGCCTGAAGCGGAAATTCCATTCGCGGGCGGCAGCGTTGTAACGTTATCGGCCCGCGCGGAATTATCGCGGATAAGACACACCGGCCAAAAGGCCGGTGCGAAAGAAATCGCCGATACGCTTGCCCCCGTATCGGCGATCGATCCATTAAAGGTCCGGCTGGTACACCCACTTGCCATTATCGACCTTTACCATCACGCGGGAACGATCATCAAAACCGGCATGATCCGTCGGGCTCATATTGAATACGCCCTGCGATGCCGGCAGGTTCTTGATGTTCTCCAACGCATCGCGCAGCGCGGCGCGGAATTCCGGCGTGCCGGGCTTGGCGCCGCTCTTGAGCGCTTCGGGCACGGCGGCCACGATCAGTTGACCGGCATCCCACATGTGCCCGCCAAACGTATTGGTGGTGCCCGCGCCGTACTTACCCTCATAGGCTTGGGTATAGGCCAACGCGGATTTCTTGACCGGGTTGCTATCGGGCAGCTGAGCCGCTACCAGCAGCGGTCCGGCTGGCAACAGCATGCCGTTGCAATCGGCGCCGCAAACACGCAGCACATCATTATTGGCCGCGCCATGGGTCTGATAGATCGTGCCCTTATAGTTGCGCGCGCGCAGTTCTTTTTGCGGCAGCGCCGAAGGCGTGCCGGCGCCCGCGATCAGGATGGCATCCGGTTTGGCGCCAACCAACTTGAGGACCTGACCGGTGACGCTGGTGTCCGTGCGGCCGTATTTCTCGATCGCGCTGATCTCGATGCCCTTGCTCTTGACCGCATCTTGCATCACGGCCAGCCAGCCATCGCCGTACGCGTCGGCAAAGCCGATAAAGCCCAGTTTCTTGACGCCAGCCTTGGCCATGGCGTCGGCCAGCGCGCTCGCCATCAAGGCATCGTTTTGCGGAGTCTTGAAGACCCAGCGGCGCTTGTCGTCCACCGGTTCGACAATCTTGGAACTGGCGGCCACACTGATCATCGGCACCTTGGCCTCGCTCGCCACATCGACCATGGCCAGCGAACCCGGGGTGATGGAAGTGCCCACCAGCACATCGACCTTGTCGTCAGACACCAGCTTGCGCGAGTTCTTCACGGCCTGAGTGGTGTCGGTGGCATCGTCCAGCACGATCCATTCGATTTTTTGACCGGCCACCTCAGTCGGCAACAAGGCGACGGTGTTGCGCTCGGGGATACCCAAGGACGCGGCCGGCCCGGTGCTCGCCACCGTGACACCCACCTTGACCTGCGCGCTCGCCATCAAGGGCAGGCTCAGCGCAAGCGCGCCAGCCAACGCGGACAAGCCGAAATTTTTGCGACTCATATTGTTGTCTCCTGTGAGCTCTTTGTTGTTGGACCCTGACGGACGCGAGCTCAATTAAAGTTATACAAAAAAAACGATACCTGGCCTTGAAATGTATCAAATGCCGGTACTATCCACCCCCCGTGACTTCCCTAATCGACTTCACCGCCAAACAATACCCGGATTGCGCAATCCGGAGCGGTAAAATCAAACGCATTCAACAATAACGAATTTTTCACCGCGTGCGGAGACCCGTCATTAAGGGGATTCCCGCAGAACCGGCCACACGCGCTCGACCCGCCACGCCGCCCAGCTCGCGACTGCCACTTTGACCAGATCGCCCGGAATAAAGACCAGCATCGCCATCGCCGCTTTCGCAATAGGCATTTGCGTGACAGCCGCGAGCCACGGCACCCCGATCAGGTACACCATGCCTATGCCGCCCGCCACGCAGGCGACGGCATATCCGGCCAAGGGCCGCGCGCCTTGCATCGGAAAACGCACCAAGGTCCGCGCCATCCAGCCGGTCACGAAGGCGCCCAACGCCATTCCGATCAGGAAACCGCCCGTGGGGCCGAAAAACACTCCCAACCCGCCCCGGCCGCCGGGCAGCACGGGCAGGCCAATAGCGGCAAGCGCGAGATAAAGCAGGCATGCCAGGCCGCCTCTGACCGGACCGAGCATGGCGCCAGTCAGCATGACGCCCAGGCTCTGCAACGTAACAGGGACCGGAATCGCCGGCAATGGAATCGGCGGGGCCAGACTCAACACCACGATCAACGCGGCAAAAAGGGCAATCAATACAGTGTCTTTAGTTTTCATATTGGGTTCCTAAACTATCGTCGTAGGGATATTTCGGCGCTTGCTTCTAAAGGAGCGGAAATCGCGATACAGCCACCATGTGCCGTAAGCCCTGCTCTTGGAAGCGCCATATTGAGCTGAGCCACGCGAAACTTTTCTCCCATTACTGTCCGCCGCGCGCGTCAATGGCCTGGGCGACTTGCTCGGCGCGCTTTAGCGTTCTGACAACCAGCGGCACCAATAAGGCCAACGGATGCTTGGCCAGCCCCCGCGCCGCCTGCGCTTCACGAATTTCCTGATACTGCCGCCAAATCTCGGGCACAAAGCGCAAGGTCAACGCGAGCGCGAGTGCCACTTTACCGGCATTGACCCAGCCTAGCCGCTCCAGAGGCGTCAGCGCGCGTTCGCAGGCCGCGACCAGATCCGCACTGCGCGTGGAAAGCGTCACCGCCATCGCCAGTGCCACCAGCACCCCGATGCGCAATAACACCACGGCAGCGTGCATCCACCCCTGAAATACCGCCGAAAAAAAACCGATAGCCGCCAGTACCCACACCAGCCCGCGCACCTGCCGCCACCATGACGCGGCGCTCACGCCAGTCAACACCACCAGCGCCGCCGCGAACGCCATCGCTCCTGCCAGAATCCAAAGATTTTGTACAAAGAAGAGCGCGATCCCCGCCGCCACCAGCGCCGCGAGTTTTGCTCCCGCCGGCATCCGGTGCAGCCAGCGGTCTCCTTGTATATAGAGCGG
This sequence comes from Bordetella sp. 02P26C-1, assembly GCF_009763255.1. Taxonomy (GTDB): domain Bacteria; phylum Pseudomonadota; class Gammaproteobacteria; order Burkholderiales; family Burkholderiaceae_B; genus Bordetella_A. The sequence goes on from NZ_WSJB01000004.1 coordinate 187,597, forward strand.
ATCGAGCATCATGCGCAGTGCTCGCAATACCAACGCAAAGCCGGACCCGGCGTATCGTCGGCCGCCACCTGGCCGTCCACGACCACCAGCACCCGGTCAAAATCGCGCAACAGGTCCAGATCGTGCGTCACCACCACCGCCTGCTGCGCCAGCCCCTCAATCGCGCGCGCGACGCGGTTGCGATTGCGCAGATCCAGCTGAGTGGTGGGCTCGTCAAACACCACCAAGGACGGTTGCATCACCAGGACAGAGGCCATGGCCACCAGCTGACATTCGCCCCCGGACAAGGAGTGACTGGCGCGGTCCGCGAGATGCCCTACCCCCATCGCGTCCAGGCACGCTTGAATGCGTCGCGCGGATTCATCGGCCGGCAGGCGTTGCGGCTTCAGCCCGAACGCCATGTCCTCCCGCACGATAGGGAATACGATCTGATTTTCAGGATTCTGAAAAACGAATCCCACCTGCCGGCGGATCGCCTTCAGATCCTGGCGCGTATCCAGGCCGTCCAGGCGCACCCGCCCCTCGGTCGGCAGCACCAGCCCATTCAGCAGTTTGGCCATCGTGCTCTTGCCGGCACCGTTGGGGCCGACAATGCCGATACGATGCTCGCCCAAGCTGGCGCTCACGCCTCGCAGGGCCTGGGCGTGCGGCGTGGCGACAACGACGCGTTCAAAGTCGATTAACATGGGACGAAATTATGCCCGATGCACGGGCAGACCTCTTTCACCGATTTAGGCTCACGACCGGATATGGAAAAAGTTCGCAAAACTGACGAGGAATGGCGCGCGCAGCTGTCCCCCGAGGAATACGTGGTCGCCCGCCAGAAAGGCACCGAACGCGCCTTTACGGGCCGCTATTGGAATACCACCGCGACCGGCATTTACCGATGCGTCGGCTGCGGCACGCCCTTGTTCGCCTCGGACACCAAATTCGACGCGGGTTGCGGCTGGCCCAGCTATTTCGAACCCATCGATCCCGAACGCGTGCGCGAAGAACGCGACACCTCCCATGGCATGATCCGCACCGAGGTGCTTTGCAATATTTGCGACGCGCACCTCGGCCACGTCTTCCCCGACGGCCCGGAGCCCACGGGTCTGCGCTACTGCATTAACTCGCTGTCGCTGAAATTCGAACCGCTCGAAGACGAATGAAGAAATTCCTGTTTGACCTGTTCCCGCTGATTCTTTTCTTCATTGCGTACCGCTATGCGGATATCTATACGGCGACCGCGGTAGCCATCGCAGCATCGGTCGGCCAATTCATCTGGCTGCGCGCCACCGGCAAACGCATCGAGATGACGCACTGGATCAATCTGTCCGTGATCGTGATCTTCGGTGGCGCGACGCTGTGGCTGCACAGCGATGTCTTCATCAAATGGAAGCCCACGGTCCTCTACTGGCTCTTTGGCGGTGCCCTGCTGGGCGCGCGCTATGTGTTCGGGCGCAACCTCATGCGCAAATTACTAGGGGGACAGTTGGAACTTTCCGCCCCCTTATGGGACAAACTCAACTTGAGCTGGTCCTTGTTCTTCGTGGCTGCAGGCGCCGTCAATCTGTATGTGGCGTTTTCCGGCCATTTCACCGAATCGCAATGGGTCAACTTCAAAGTCTTTGGCCTGATGGGTTTGCTGCTGGTGTTTGTCATTGCACAGTCGTTATGGCTGGGCAAGCACATGCAGCATGTCGAACAGTCCGGCGCCGGCGAACGAGATCCACGCCGGCTTGATAAAGATTGATTTTCTTGTTTTAACGTTGTTGCTTGCTTTGTTGAGATGTCCGACACGACCGATCGAATTGACTTGATACGCAGCCGCTTGGCGCCCTTGGAACCCACGACACTGGACATCCGGGACGACTCGCATTTGCACGCCGGTCATGCCGGAGCCCAAGGTGGCGCCGGTCATTACCACGTGCGAATTGTGGCCTCGCGCTTTGCCGGTTTGTCGCCCGTGGCACGACATCGCCTGGTGTATGATCTTTTGCGAGATCTGATCCCTCATCCCATTCATGCGCTTGCGCTCGATGCCCAAGCACCTCAATCCAATAATTAAAGGAAAACCATGAAACGCTATGTGATGCTCGCCGCTGCTTGCGCGGTCGCGCTCCCCGCTTTTGCGCAGAACGTTGCAACGGTTAACGGCCAGCCGATCACTCAGCAGAGCCTGGATCAATTCGTCAAGCTGCTGGTGAGCCAAGGCGCCACTGACTCGCCGCAATTGCGCGAGCAGGTCAAGCAAGAGATGATCAATCGTCAGATCTTTGTCCAAGCGGCAGAGAAAGACGGCATCGCCAAACAACCCGCCGTCCAGACCGAAATCGCCCTGGCGCGCGAAGGCATCCTGGTTCGCTCCTTGATGGCCGACTACCTGAAAAAGCACCCGATCACCGACAAGCAGATCGAGGCCGAGTACAACAAGCTCAAGACCCAACAAGGCGACCAGCAAGAGTACAAGGTCCGTCACATCCTGGTCGAGGATGAGAAGACCGCCAACGATCTGCTCGCTCAGATCAAGAAAGACAAGAAGAAATTCGCCGAGCTGGCCAAGAAAAACTCCAAGGATCCGGGTAGCGGCGCCAATGGCGGCGAACTCGGCTGGGCCTCGCCTGCCAACTACGTGCAGCCGTTCGCCGAGACGGTCAGCAGCCTGAAGAAAGGCCAACTGGCCGACAAGCCGGTGCAAACCCAATTCGGCTGGCACATCATCGAGGTCGAAGACACCCGCCCGGTTGAGTTCCCGCCGCTGGCCCAAGTCCGCCCGCAAATCGAGGAAATGCTGCGCCAGCAAGAGCTGGGCAAGTTCCAGAAAGAACTGCGCGAGAAAGCGGTCATCAAGTAAGTCGGAGAACAGGCTGACCGGGGCTGCGTCCCGGTCACGCGTTCTTTAGCAACCGACGCGGCAGCACCCCGCGGTAGCGTCGGCCAAATGCCCGGACAGGCGAGCCGGCATCCAAAGCGTTGGATTAACTCCCCGCTTGCGATGCCGCTCAAACGCCGGGCATTTATGCTTTTGGCAAGGGTCGCATTACGCTGACCGTGGGCGGATATCCGCCCACGTCGAATGCCGAGGGTGATGGCGCGGGGATACCCCCGAGGAACGCGAGACGCTCCACAAGTTTGCCTTATCCCTTATACGCCCAGCAGCGCCTTCAACCCGTCTTCATCCAAGATCGCCACGCCCAGCTCGCGCGCCTTGGTCAGCTTGCTGCCGGCTTCTTCGCCGGCGACCACGTACGAGGTCTTGCGAGACACCGAGCCACTGACCTTGCCGCCGGCGGCAAGAATATAACGAGTGGCCTCGTCGCGCGTCCAGTTTGGCATCGTGCCGGTCAAGACAAACGTCTTGCCCGCCAGCGTGTTGTCATCGGGCCCCTGCTCCTCGACCGCATGCACGCCGCGCTGCTTGAGCTGTTCGATGATGTCGCGGTTATGCGGTTCGGCAAAGAAACGTCGAATCGAACCGGCTACCACCGGCCCCACATCGGGCGCGGCCGCCAGCGCTTCCTCGTCCGCATCCATGATGCGTTCGATACTGCCGAAATGGCGGGCCAGATCGCGGGCCGTTTTTTCGCCCACGTGGCGAATACCCAATGCAAAGAGCAGTCTGCCCAAAGTGGGCGTGCGCGCCTTGTCGATCGCCGCCACCAGGTTGTCGGCGGATTTCTTGCCCATGCGTTCCAGCGCCGCCAGTTCAAAGGCGGTTAAACCGAATAGATCCGCCAATGACTTGACCTGACCATTGTCGACCAGCTGCTCCACGAGCTTTTCGCCCAGGCCGTCGATATCCAGCGCCTTGCGACCGGCCGCATGCCAGAGCGTTTGCTTGCGCTGCGCGGCACAGAAAAGCCCGCCCGTACACCGTGCGATGGCCTCGTCTTCGGGCCGTTCGATGGCCGAACCACAGACAGGACATTGCGTCGGCATGACGAATTCGCGCACATCCTCGGGCCGCAGATTCAACACCGGGCCCACGACCTCGGGGATCACATCGCCCGCGCGCCGCACGATGACCGTGTCGCCGATACGCACGTCCTTGCGGCGGATTTCGTCCTCGTTGTGCAGGGTCGCATTGGTCACCGTCACGCCGCCGACAAACACCGGCTGCAAGCGCGCCACGGGCGTGATCGCCCCGGTACGGCCCACTTGCACCTCGATGTCGAGCAGCCGCGTCGTGACTTCCTCGGCCGGGAACTTGTGCGCCACGGCAAAACGCGGTGCGCGGGCGACAAAGCCCAACACCTTTTGCGCGCTTAGCGAATCGACCTTGTACACCACGCCGTCGATGTCATAAGGCAGATCCGGGCGCTGTTTGCCCACGCGCGCGTAAAACGCCAGCAGGCCGTCGGCGCCCTTGGCCCGATGGTTATGCGATTTGTTGACGGGCAAGCCCAGCTCATCCAACCAATCGAGCATGGCGCCATGCGTGGTTTGCGGCAGGCTCGAGTCGGCGCGCGCGTTGCCGGTGGGCTCTTCGAAGCGCTCCGGCTGCGATTTCGCCAGTCCCTGCACTTCGCCCCAGCCATACGCGAAAAAGCGCAGCGGTCGCTTGGCGGTGATGCGGGGATCGAGCTGACGCAGGCTGCCGGCCGCGGCATTACGCGGATTGACGAAAACCTTGTCGCCCCGGCTGGCCTGTGTGCGATTCAAGCGCTCGAAGTCGGCCCGGTTCATCAGTACCTCGCCACGGACTTCCAGCACGCGGGGATAGTCACCCTTCAGGCGCAACGGTATCGCGCGAATCGTACGCACGTTGCCCGTGACGTCTTCGCCCACCTGACCATCGCCGCGCGTGGCGGCCTGAACGAGCACGCCGTCCTCGTAACGCAGGCTCATCGCCAGACCATCGAGCTTGAGTTCGCAGAAATACTCCGGCGAATCCGCGGGGCCCAACAGGCCGGCGCCGCGCAACGTGTCGGAAACACGGCGATCAAATGCGCGCACTTCCTCTTCGTCAAACGCATTGCCCAACGAGAGCATGGGCACGGCGTGCTGGACACTACCGAACGCGGCTAATGGCGCCGCGCCCACACGCTGGGTAGGCGACTCCGGTGTGACGAGCTCGGGATGTTCGGATTCCAGCTGCACCAGCTCGCGCATCAGCGCGTCATAGTCGGCATCCGATATGGTGGGTGCGTCTTGAACGTAGTAGCGCACATTGTGCTGCTCGATCTCGTGACGCAGTTCGGCCGCGCGCTGCGCGGCCTGATCGGCACGGGCAGACTCAGCCATCAGCCAAACACCCTCAGTGCACGCTCGCCACCCGCGGGCAGTCCAGCTTGATCGAGCTTACGGAACAGCGTCAGCAATTGCTGATCGATACTGGTTTCCATGCCATCGACGACGGGCTTGCCGTGGTCATCCACCAGCTCGGCCTGCAAACGCGCGGCCAGATCGCGGCCCACGTCCACCATGCGACCGAACGCACGTTCGTCCTCGGGGCTGCGCGGCACATCCAACAGCAACACCAGGCGATCGACCGGTGCCATGCCGTTATCAAAGCCACCGCCATCAGCGCGCGACAGCGTGAAACGCGTCGCGCCCGTATCGGCCAACCACGACAGATGGCCGCCATCGACGGCAAAGCCCAATTCGCGCGCCACGCCCATGACCTCGGCGGTGGCGCGGGGCGCTTGCAAGGTAAGCGTCAGGCCGACTTGCGCATCCAGCGACGCGCAGAATTCATCGAGTTTGGTCGCACGCTCAACAACCACTTGTTGATCGGGACCTTCGATCGTGGCCTCGAAACGATCCGCCAGACTTTGCGCCCGCGCCCAGAGCTGAGACCATTCGATGGCCGACAACGGGCCGCTGCGATTGGCCAGCAGGACGGCCAGCTGCAGCCCGGCATAGGATTCTTCTGGATGCAGCCGCGCACGATGGCGACCGCGGTCGGTGGAGGCGAACACACGCACCGGCTTGCGACCCACATGGGTCAGGTCGCGCACCGCGCCCAGCAGATCGGTACCCGACACCGGCTCGGCAAAATGAATCTCGACGACAACCTCACACGCCGCATCGGGTTCCTCGGCGTCATCGGCGGTGTTGTTAGGCGGCTCTGACGCCGCAGCCGAACCGGGCACCCCTATACCGGGTTCGCGACGCTGGTGCTCGGGCGAGCCGACACGCGCGGCTGCCTCGGCGCCAAACAGCGGATCCTGTTCAGTGGCCGGAAATCGAGCCTGCATGCGCTGACGCGCGCGGCGGTCCTGCCACCAATTGAAACCCAGTACCAGCAGTATCAGCAGTACACCCAGGGCGATTAGCCCAATCTGCAAGTCGCTCATGTGTCAATCCTGCGCTGTGATGACAGCGCCCTTTCGTTTGTAGTGGTTATGCGGCTTCGGAGGCCATTTGCACGGCCGAATCAATATCTACAGCAACGATACGCGAAACCCCTTGCTCTTGCATGGTTACGCCGACCAGTTGCTTGGCCATCTGCATTGCGATTTTGTTATGGGATATGAACAAGAACTGCGTTTGCTCGCTCATGCTGCTCACCAAATTGGCGTAGCGTTCGGTGTTGGCGTCGTCCAAAGGCGCGTCCACTTCGTCCAACAGACAGAAGGGCGCGGGATTGAGTTTGAACAACGCGAACACCAGTGCCGTCGCGGTCAAGGCTTTTTCACCTCCGGATAACAAGTGAATCGTACTGTTGCGCTTGCCGGGCGGTTGTGCCATCACCTGCACGCCCGCATCCAGGATCTCGTCCCCAGTCATGATGAGCTTGGCTTCTCCCCCACCAAACAGCTTGGGGAAAAGCTCGCCGAAATGACCGTTGACCGTATTGAACGTGGCCTGCAAGAGATCGCGGGTTTCGCGATCGATCTTGCGAATGGCGTCTTCCAGTGTGGAAATCGCGGTCAGCAAATCCTGCTGCTGCGAGTCCAAAAATTCTTTCCGTTCCCGCGCGGCGTTGAGTTCATCGAGTGCAGCAAGGTTGACCGAACCCAGCGCATCGATCTGGCGCGAGATGCGCCCGACTTCCGATTGCAGCCAACTTGCGCGGCGCCATTCGTCCGGCATCTCGGCCAGCGATTGGGCGAGCTCCTCGCGATTGACTTCGCGGGCATTGAGTTGTTCGGTAAATTGCTCTTCGGCCAGTCGCGCAGCTTGTTCTTGCAGCTGCAGCTCGGTGATGCGCGCGCGCAGCGGTTCCAGGGCGCGCTCCTGCTGCATGCGGTCCTCGTCGGCGCCACGCAGCAAGGCCGCCAGATTGTCCAGCTCTTGACGGGCGCGCGTCAGCGCCTCCTCTCGTTCGGCCCGAAGTTCCAGCGCTTCCTGCAGACCCGCCTTGGAAGCCGACTCATCGAACTCGGCGAGCTCGGCTTGCAATTGTTCCAGTTCCTGCGCGCCGCGTTGGCTCTGGTCTATGGCCAACTGGCGGTTGCGCTGCAGATCCGCGATGCGGCTTTGGATCGCCCGTTCAGCGAACTCGGATTCCTGCGCCGCGCGTTCCAGCTCACGCAGCCGGTTGCGGGCGGCTTCGGCCTCGGCGGCGAGGTCTTCGCCGGCCATCTCCGCATCGGCAAAACGCGATTGATGCTCGGCCAGCTCTTCGTCCAAGGTCTCGAAACGGGCTTCGGCCTCTTCGCGCGTGGCACGCAGGTCTTCTTCGTGCGCGGCGATTTCTTCCAGGTCCTGACGCAGGCGCGCGGCGCGTTCGCCGGACTGCGCGGCCTGCTGCTGCAAGCGCGCGTGTTCGAGCTGAATGTCGTGCAAGCGGCGCGTCAGTTCCACGACCCGCTGACGCGCAGGCACGATGGCCTGCGACACTTGCTGCCAGGCACTTTCGGCACGGGCGACCGCTGCACGGGCCTGGTCGGCGATCAGCTGATGCGCCTTGATCTCGCGCTGCAGATTCTCGATTTCCTGCTGACGGGCCAACATCCCGGCCTGCTCGGAGTCCGGTGCGTAAAAGCGCACGCTATGCGCATCGACCAGATGGCCGGCGCGCACGACGAGGGACGCGCCCGGCGGCAGGCTCGCGCGCGCGGCCAACGCCTCACCCATATCGGTGGCCGTGTAGACATTGCGCAGCCAATCGTTGAGCAAGGTGCGCAGGTCCGGATCGGTTACCCGCAACAGGCTCGACAACGGCGTCAGGCCTGGCTCGCTGGCCGGCGCGGGCGCGGCCGCGGGAACTTGATAGAAAGCCAGACGCGCGGGCGGCGCATCTTCGGCGAAGGCACGCGACCAGTCCAGATTGCGCACTTCCATGGCCGCCATGCGTTCGCGCAGGACCGATTCGAGGGCGTTCTCCCAGCCGGGTTCGATATGCAGCTTCTGCCACAACCGCGCCAGGCCAGTCAGTTCATGCTTGGCGAGCCACGGTTCCAGCGCGCCCTGCTTCTGCACGTCTTCTTGTAGCTTGACCAGGGCCGCCAGCCGGGCTTCGAGCCGCGCCAGATTCTGGGCGTCTTGCTGAGCCGCCGACTGCGCGCGGCTGCGCTCGGCATCGGCTTGCGGAATCTTTGCTTCGAGGGTGGCGAGTTCTTCCTGAGACTCTTGCAGCTGATCTTCGGCCACGGCGCGATCGCCTGCCAGCTGCTCCAACTCGGCCGGGTCGGGACTATGCAGCTCGCGCAATTCCTGCTGCAGCCGTTCACGGCGCTGCTCCAGGTTTTGCAGCTGACGATCGGCGTCACGCTGGGTTTGCGCGGCCAAGGCCAGATTTTGCTCGACGCGCGCCAGCGCCGCACGCATTTCGTCGCGCGACGCAGCGGCCTCCCGCACGCGCGCTTCCGTCGAGGGCAGACCCGCCTGAGCGTCCTCGGCTCGCGCGCGCGCTTCCTCGCTGCGGGCGACCGCGGCGGCGAGGTCTTCCTCTGCCTGAGCGATCTGCTCGACGCAATGTTCCTGCTGCGACTCCCATTCCGCGATCTGCTGCTGCAGCTGTTCGCGCCGGGCGTGCAGTCGATTGCGGGAATCCACCACGTGGCGGATCTCCGCCTCGAGTCGGCTGACCTGGGAATTTGCCTCGTAGAGCGCGCCTTGTGCCGCGTGCACCGCGTCGCTGGCGGCGTAATGCGCCTGGCGTCGCGACTCCAACTCAAGCTCGCCCGAGCGCAGGTTGGCGATGGCGGCTTCCAGATTGGTCTGGGCCTGCGCCATTTCCTGGCTCTTGCGCTGACGTTCATCGCGCGCACCGGTTTCCTTGAGCAGCCACAGCGCGAATTGTTTTTTCTCGCCGTCGGCTTGCAGTTCCCGGTACTGGCGCGCTACTTCGGCCTGGGCCTCGAGTTTTTCCAGCTGCGAACCCAACTCGCGCAGGATGTCTTCGACCCGGGTCAGGTTCTCGCGGGTGTCGGACAACCGGTTTTCGGTCTCGCGCCGCCGCTCTTTATAGCGGGAGACGCCCGCCGCTTCCTCGAGAAATACCCGCAGTTCCTCAGGGCGTGCCTCGATCAGGCGGTTGATCATCCCCTGCCCGATGATGGCATATCCGCGCGCGCCCAAGCCGGTGCCCAGGAAGATATCGTGAATATCCCGACGGCGTACCTGCTGGTTATTCACGTAATAGCTGCTGGTGCCGTCGCGAGTGAGCACCCGGCGCACGGCGATCTCGGAATAGGCGCTCCACTGGCCCGCGGCACGGCCCTCGCTATTATCGAATACCATCTCGACAGAGGCGCGCGCGGCGGGCTTGCGGTGGCCGGAGCCGTTAAAAATCACGTCTTGCATGGATTCACCACGCAATTCGGACGCTTTGGCCTCACCCAACACCCACCTGACCGCGTCGATGATGTTAGATTTACCGCAGCCGTTCGGCCCGACTACCCCGACCAGCTGACTGGGAACGGGGATGACGGTCGGATCGACGAACGACTTAAATCCGGCAAGTTTTAATTGAGTCAGGCGCACAGTACGATAATCGGGACGGGTGGGGTTAAACGAAAAGCGTTAAACAGACCTGCCCTACAGATAGCAACCCCGGCATGGCGAACCCAGCCGGGTAATGGCCCCCGGGCCAAACAAGGCGAATCTTGAGTGGATCGTATGATACCCCAGCCAGTCGAGCGTCCCCCGGATGAACCCGGGCGAGGCACCACCGTCTGAATCGCAGACGCTATACTCGCTCACACTTTTTTTCCTCCTACACCATTTTTTAACCTGTCGCCCTCGCGGCGACGGCCACTGAGGATTGTCCTTTGAAACGTGGGTTTTATCTGGTCATGGCGGCTCAGGCCTTTTCGTCCTTGGCGGACAATGCGCTGTTTATCGCCGCGATCGCCCTGATTCTGGAACTGAACGGTCCGGACTGGATGGCTCCCATCATGAAATGGTCGTTCGCGCTGGCGTACGTGGTGTTGGCGGCGTTCGTGGGCGCCGTGGCGGATTCGTTCCCCAAGGGCCGGGTCATGTTCGCGACCAACGCGCTCAAGGTCACGGGCTGCCTGCTGATGTTTTTGTACGCGAGCGTGGGCGTTCCTGGCGAATACCAGACCTACCTGGTCTGCATCGCCTATGGACTGGTCGGCGTGGGCGCCGCGGCCTATTCGCCGGCCAAGTACGGCATCGTGACAGAAATGCTGCCGCCAGAGTTGCTCGTCAAGGGCAATAGCTGGATCGAAGGCCTGACGGTGTTTTCCATCATCCTCGGCACCGTGCTGGGTGGCGTGCTCATTTCGCCGGCCGCCTCAAGCTTTTTCCTGGAGCATCACGTCATCGGCGGCTGGGTCCATACCCCGGCCGAGGCCGCGATTCTGGTGATCGCGTGTGTTTATCTCATTGCCGCGGCTTGCAATCTGCTGATTCCGAACACGCACGTGCACTACCCACCTCAGCAGAAAAACGTCATCAAGCTCACCAAGACCTTCGCCAGCTACGTGCGCGTGCTGTGGCAGGACAAACTCGGTCAGATTTCGCTGGCGGTAACCACCCTGTTCTGGGGCGCCGGCGCGGTGCTGCAGCTCATCGTGATCGAATGGGGCAAGCAGCATCTGGGCTATCGTCTGGACGAGGCATCCATGCTGATGGGCGTCGCGGCAGTCGGCACCGTGGTGGGATCGATCCTCGCGGGGCGCATTCCGCTGCGCAAGGCATTGACGGTACTGCCGATCGGCGCGCTCATGGGCGTCGTGGTGCTCTTCATGCCCGTCGTTCATAGCACCTGGTCGGTCTATTCGATATTGCTTCTGACGGGCGGCTTGGCGGGCTTTTTCGTCGTGCCGATGAATGCGCTGCTACAGCATCGCGGCCATGTGCTGCTGTCGGCCGGCCACTCGATCGCCGTGCAGAACTTCAACGAACAGCTCAATATCCTGCTGATGGTCGCCGTCTACACGCTGATGTTGTGGCTCGAGATGCCCATCAATACCGTCATCGTGCTGTTTGGCCTGTTAGTCGCCATCCTGATGCTGATCTTCATGCGCTGGAGCCGCCGCAATCTGTCGGCTAATCCGTCCCTGCGCGATCAGATCGGACAAGAAGGCCATGGAAAGGCGCTGAATCAGCATTGAGCGGCTAGGTCGTTGGAAGCTGAACTCGCAATGGGGACGTCCGCATAGGGCACAAAATCACCTCGCGCGCGCCCCGTCGGAAGCAGGCTCCCCGGTTGCGCGCTAAACGGTCGATACCACAGCCAATTGCAGGTCCTGCCACGCCCGCGCCTTTTCCAGCGGGCTGCGCAGCAGATAAGCCGGGTGATAGCTCACGATCACGGGGATGCGCACCCCGGCTTCTGTGGTCCACACATGTTGGCGTCCGCGCAAATTGCCGATCGTGGCATCCGTGCCCAGCAAGGTCTGCGCGGCGAATCTGCCCACCACCAGGATGCGTTCGGGCTGAATCATTTCGATTTGGCGCTTGAGGTACGGACTACAGGCCGCGATTTCCTCGGGCTTCGGGTTGCGATTCCCGGGGGGCCGGCACTTGATGACGTTCGCGATAAAAACGTTCTCGTCGCGGCTCATGCCGACCGAGCGCAGCATCGCGTCCAGCAGCTGACCAGAGCGGCCGACAAACGGAAGCCCCCGACGATCTTCTTGCTCGCCCGGCGCCTCGCCAATGACCATCCAGCGCGCTGGCCGCGCGCCCATGCCGAAAACCGCGTGACGGCGCCCCTGGCAGAGCTGGCATGCCGTGCAAACCTCGACCTGTGCGCGTAACCCGTCCAGATCGGGGGCAGCAGCGGCGATTTCGACGGTCGAGACGGAAGCGCCGGCAAGCAATTCCGCGCTTGCCACGGCAATGGGCGGCGACGGGACAGGACGCGAAGGCGGTACCGTCTCCGGACGCGCCGATGGCGCAGCGGTGGAATGTGTTCCAGGCGCAGCCGCGGCAGGGGTTCCAGGCGCGCCGGCGGAACGTGTTCCAAGCGCAGCGGCGGGAGGGGTTCCAGTCGAAGCCGACGAAGGCAACGCCGTCGACGCCGTGGCATCCGGAGCCGGGCCAGATAAAGAGCGCGCAGCTGGCGCACCAGTAGGGAACGAACGCGGAGAGCCTGACGACGCCGGCCGACCTGCGGTCATCAACCGCGACCCGGCATCCGACTCGGACTCGGTCGCTCGCGCCTCGGCCATCGGCAGCCAGGTCTTTTCGATCCCGATTTCCCGCAACCACAGCTTCTGCAGCGCATTGATACGCGGGGCGCCCAGGGCGCCGACGGACGCGACTGGGCCGTTTTCCATGGCCTGATCCGCTTCGGTCGCCGTCGCCACCCCGGCATCCCCGGCTATTTCCGAAGTCATAGCGGCGCTCCGGCCCCGTCCAGCGCTTTCTGCATCACCCACGCATCCTCGCGCGCGCCTTGCCCATTGGGGTAATAACCCCGCCGCACGCCGATGCGCTGAAAGCCGATTTTTTCGTAAAACGCCAATGCCGGCACATTAGACGGCCGCACTTCCAGCATCACGGCGGGCAGCCCCTGTTCGCGCGCGATGCCTTCGCACCACCGCATAAGCAGACTGCCATACCCCTGCCGATGCTGGGTACGCGCCACGCCGATGACCAGCAGATGCGCTACATCCGGTGCCAACATCACGAGGCAAAAGCCCACGACCTTGCCGCCCTGCCGCAATACACAGGCCTCGTAGCCTGACGCCAACGCATCGGCAAAATTGCCGCGCGTCCACGGAAAAGCCTGCAAATTCGCCTCGATGTCAGCGACAGCATCGACATCGGCCTCTGTCATGGGTTCAAGCACCGGCGCGGACAATGCCGGCGCCGCCTTGGGGTTGCCACCCAGCCCGCGCTCGCGCTCGGCGGTGGTAAAGGCGACTTTATCCCGTACATATAGCGGTGCGGCCAGTTCCGGCGGCTGGGCCTCGCCCCGCAACCACGCCTCGCGCGCCAGCTGCGCGACCGAAGTGGCTTGCGGCCTTGCGGCATCGCTAAGACGCCAATCTGACGGCAGAGCCATCCGGTCTGAGTAAACCTGCCACGCATCGCCCGCCGCGTGCAGCGTCGGTGCACTCGAGGGGCTCGCGCAGCCCCCCACCAGCCCGCCCGTCAGGCCATCCACCAGACCATAGGTCAAGTCGTGCGCCAGCCCCTCTTCTTGGCTCTGCTCAGACCAAACCGACAAATAATGCAAAGACCACGGCACGATTTCCTCGGCCGCAATCAGCATCGGCGACTGCAAGGTAATCCAGGCGTGCTCGGGATCCGCGCTACGCAGATAGGCGGCCAGATAGACCTCGTTCATGCGAGCGTCCAGCGCCACCAGCACGATGTCGCCGGCCTGCGCCCCGGCCGCCTCGGCCACGGCCAGGTGAGACACGACCGGCACCACGGGAATATTCAATGCCAATCCCATGCCCTGCGCCACGCCACACGCCACGCGCAAGCCCGTGAACCCACCCGGCCCTTGCCCGAACGCGACGGCGTGCAAATCGGCGGGCGTCAGCCCCGCCGCCTTGAGCAGCTCATCCGCCATCGGCAAGAGGCGTTCCGCATGCTCCTGAGTGCCCTCGTGTTCCAGCACGGTGACCACAGATCCCGCCGCGGTTTCGCGCAGCAATGCGACCCCGCAGCGCGAGGACGACGTTTCGAGGGCTAAGAGGTTTAAATTCATAGATTTGGATTGTACGGAATCCCGGCTCGTCCCCTTCGACAAATAGGGATTTCAACCGTAATGCGCAATGTGTAATATCTTGTGAATACCCACTAGCCGACGATTCTTGTCACTGTTACATTTCCGGCCATGAACACGCAAAACGCAAATCCCGTCCGAAAAATCCTGGTCGTTGACGACGATCCTCGGCTGCGCGACCTGCTGCGCCGGTATCTGTCCGAACAGGGATTCAACGTCTTCGTCGCCGAAGACGCAAAAGAAATGGGCAAGCTCTGGCAGCGCGAGCATTTTGATCTGCTCGTTCTGGATTTGATGTTGCCCGGCGAAGATGGTCTGTCCATCTGCCGTCGACTGCGCGGCGGTCACGACAATACGCCCATCATCATGCTGACCGCCAAGGCCGAAGAGATCGACCGTATCGTTGGCCTGGAAATGGGTGCGGATGATTATCTGTCCAAGCCCTTTAACCCACGAGAGCTGCTGGCGCGCATCAACGCGATTCTGCGCCGCCGTGGCACCGAGGAACATCCGGGCGCGCCCAGCCAGGAAAACGAGTCGATCGTTTTCGGGCCGTACGTGCTCAACTTGTCCACGCGCACCCTCACCCGTAATAACGAACAAGTGCCGATCACCACGGGTGAATTCTCTGTACTGAAGGTCTTTGCTCGTCACCCGAAGATCCCGCTATCGCGCGACAAGCTGATGGAACTGGCGCGTGGTCGCGAATACGAGGCTTTCGACCGCAGCCTGGACGTGCAAATTTCGCGTCTGCGCAAACTGATCGAACCCAATCCCTCCAAGCCGGTATTCATTCAAACGGTTTGGGGCCTGGGCTACGTCTTTGTGCCGGACGGCGGTAGTTGATCTGTCCCTCGGCTTTTAATCAGCACAACTTGTAGTGTCGTCCGGAGTGCGCAAGCTTTCGCGAAGCCTGACTTCTCGTCTCAGGCTGGGGCTGTTCGGCCGTACGTTCCTGTTGCTGGCCGCCCTCATGCTCGTGAGCCTGGGGGCGTGGCTGCAAGTGTTTTTCAGCATGGAGCTCGGGCCCCGCGCCAATCAAATGGCGCAACGCGTGATCACTGCTGTCAATATCACGCGTACGGCCCTGATCTACTCCGACGACGCCGAGCGCAGCAAGCTATTGCTGGACTTGGCCACCAATGAAGGTATCCAGGTCTATCCGCGTGAAGTCACCGATTTCACGCAGCCGCTGCCGGACGACGAATACTGGCAACGGGTGGCCGACCACATCCGAGCGCGTTTTGGTCCCGAGACCCAGATTGTCTGGGCGGTTAACCAAGTGCCCGGTTTCTGGGTCAGCTTCCATATCAACCAGGATCTGTACTGGTTGGTCTTCGAGCGCGAGCAAATTGGCCTGACTGGCGGGATCGAATGGCTGGGCTGGGGCGCCACGGCGCTACTGCTCTCCCTGATCGGCGCCGCGGTGAGCGTGGGCTTTGTCAACCGCCCGCTATCGCGCCTGGCGCGTGCCGCCCAGGTGCTCTCGCGCGGAGAAACCCCCGCCCCCTTGCCCGAAAATGGTCCATTAGAGATCCGCGATCTCAACGCCTCGTTCAACCGCATGGCAAAAGACTTGCGGCAAGCGGAAGCCGACCGCGAACTCATGCTCGCGGGCATCTCGCACGATCTGCGAACCCCGCTGGCACGCATGCGGCTCGAAATCGAAATGAGCGGCATCTCCGAAGACGCGCGCCAGGCGATCGACGATGACCTCGCGCAAATCGACCACAGTATCGGTCAACTGATGGAATACGCTCGCCCTGCTGGCACACTGCCTCAGATGGCGACGGATATCTCGGCCGTCCTCACGGAACTTTACGAGCGGGAACGCAGTCACACCATCTCGCTAGGGGGAACGCTGGACGCGAAGATCGCGCCGGGGCTGTATGCACGGGTGACCGCGCTGGATTTAAAACGCGTGGTCAGCAACCTCATCGAAAACGCCCGCCGGTATGGCAAATCAGCGGACGGCCAACCTCATCTCGAGATGAGCCTGCGCGCCGAGGGCAATACGTTGGTCATCGAGGTCTCTGATCGTGGCCCCGGGATCGCCCCCGAGGATGTGGATCGTCTCCTGCGGCCGTTTTCGCGTGGCGAGGTGGCGCGCACCGGGGTGAGCGGCGCGGGTCTCGGTTTAGCGATCGTCGAGCGCTTGCTCAAGCACGTGGGCGGATCGCTCAGAATGCTGGAGCGCCCGGGCGGCGGCTTGAGGGCGCGTATAGAGATTCCTAAAGCCAAATTTAGGAATTATCAATTAGACAGCGATAACCAATAGCGTAAAATGTGGTTTTAGCGCACCAATTATTGCGTGCCTTAATTCACCCAACAACTAACGGGAGTACTCATGAAAACTGTTGGCGACAAGCTCGAGCCTTTCAAGGTCACCGGCGTTAAGCCCGGCTTCAATCATCACGAAGAAAACGGTGTCTCGGCCTTCGAAGAAATCACCGAAAGCTCGTTCCCCGGCAAGTGGAAAGTGATCTACTTCTACCCGAAGGACTTCACCTTCGTGTGCCCGACCGAAATCGTCGGCTTCAACAAGCTGGCTAAGGATTTCGAAGACCGCGACGCCGTTCTGCTGGGCGGTTCGACGGACAACGAATTCGTGAAGCTGGCATGGCGCCGTGAGCATCCGGACCTGAACAAGCTGGGTCACTACCAATTCGGCGACACGACCGGTTCGTTGATCGACCAACTGGGCGTGCGTGAGAAGGAAGCTGGCGTTGCTCTGCGCGCTACCTTCATCGTTGACCCCGACAACACGATCCAACACGTTTCGGTGAACAACCTGAACGTGGGTCGTAGCCCCGAGGAAGTTCTGCGTTTGCTCGACGGTCTGCAAACCGACGAGCTCTGCCCGTGCAACCGTAACGTTGGCGGCGCAACGCTGTAATATTTCCAGCCCGGCCCTGCCGGGCTTTTCCAGATTCAGATTATAGGTAAAAACTATGGAATTCCTCTCAGCAATCAAAGAACAACTGCCAGACTGGGCCAAAGATATACGCCTGAATCTGGACGCGGTGATCTCGCGTTCGACGCTGGCTCCCGAGGATGCCGTTGGCGCTGCCCTGTCGGCTGCCTTTGCCGCACGTAGCCCGGTGTTGATCGAAGCATTCAAGAGTGGCCTGTCCGAAACCGACGCGAATGCCGCATTGACGGCTTCGGCGTTGATGGGCATGAACAACATGTGGTACCCGTATGTTGAAATGACCGGCGACAGCCAACTGAAGAGCTTGCCTGCTCAGCTGCGTATGAACGCTTATGCGACGCATGGTGGCGTGGATAAGAAGCGCTTTGAATTGTTCGCGCTGACGGCCTCGATCGTGGGCAAGTGCCATTTCTGCGTGCAATCGCACTATGAAAACCTGAAGAAGGATGGCTTTACTGTCGAGCAATTGCGCGATGCGGGTCGGATCGCTGCGGTGGTCAATGCGGCTGCGCTTTCGTTGGCTGCTCAAGGTAAGTAAAAAGGTTTCCTCTTTACGCTCGGGGGGTTTGATCTCGAGCGTTGAGGCTATTAAGGGCGTCTCTGGTTTTGCCGGAGACGCCCTTGCTGTTTTTTGGGCTGCTGGTTTGTGGGCGTGCGGGTCGGGATCTTGCTTAAGGCGTCGAAGTGGGGCTGTGGGGGTATGGGGGCTTCACGGCGTCGGTCGGACGCCTGCGCGTCCGACACCGCTTCGCTCGTCTCGTCCGCGCCTTCGCGCTCCCTTCGACTTCCGCTCGCTCGACGCCGAGGCGCCCCCACACCCCCACAGCCCCACTTCGACTCGCGTTGTGCTTGATTGAACGGGCGCTGGGACGAGGGGTGTGCTTAGGCTTCGTAGGCGACTGGGATGGTGGGGAGGAAGATTTTGCGGGGCTGCTCAGAGCAGGCGCCTACGGGTGCGCCTGCTCTGAGCGTTCGTTAGCGTAGTGCGAGAGTCCTCTACCCAAAGGCGCGAGAGCGTCGACTTGAGGGCGAAGACGGTCTACTTGGCGGCCAAGAACATTTATTAGAGGGCAACGGCTGTTTGCTTGGTAGATGCCAAAGACCGTGTACTTAGCGGCGAAGAAGACCCATTCAAAGGTGTAAGGCCATCAACCCAAGCAACCACAGCGCATGCCACAAAGACACCCCGACGCGAATTACGGGCGCGCAGGGCGCCCGCAATTCGCAGCCCTGCAAGACCTTCCAAACTAAAAACTACGCCAGCAAAAAGGCCAAGCAAAACACCCGCCCCGCCGACGGCGCAATCCCGCACCCCTGCCAGTCGAGGCGAGGCTATTGGGCTGCGAGGGCGCCTCAAAGCCGAGCGAGCGGAAGTCGAAGGGAGCGCGAAGGCGCGGACGAGACGAGCGACGCGGTGTCCGGCGCCCGGGCGCCGGACCGGCTT
>NZ_WSJB01000040.1 GCF_009763255.1 Bordetella sp. 02P26C-1
GCCGTGTTCAAGACACTTCAACAATAAGTCGGCATCAACCGCCCGCGGTGCGGTGCACCGCCGAGACCTCAGCAAGCGCGTGTCCGAACCCAGCCCCGCGCCCTAACGATGAAAGCGCCCCCCGCCAGCCGTTATCGCGAGTCGGCGCGGGGAGGCAGCCCTCGCGCGGCGCCTCGAGGTCGAGCGAAGGAAACCGAAGGAGCGCAGCGACGAGGTTGACGAAGCGGTGCCGGGCGCGCAGGCGCCCGGCCGACCTCGCGAAGCCGCGCGAGGGCTGCCTCCCCGCGCCGACGTTTTAAAGACTCCAACCGCCCCAAACCAAGCGGCCGAGAAATCAAGCAAAAGATCAAGCCGCCGGAATCACAGCAGTAACCTCGATCTC
>NZ_WSJB01000041.1 GCF_009763255.1 Bordetella sp. 02P26C-1
TCCAAGACACGTAACGGCGACATCGAGATAAGCCTGTGTCTTCCGCCATCCTGCGTCGGCAACAGCATCGCGGGCGGGTTCGGCGTGGGCCGGATGAAGAGCAATTTCGAATCCGTCACAGAGCAAAGTGGCCTGTGGGCGGGCGATGGTGGCTTTCAGATCGACGTCCAGAACAACACGCGTCTTATCGGCGGCGTGATCGCCAGCAGCGACGCGGCAATCGCGGATAGGTTAAACAAACTCGGCACCGGTACGCTAGTCACCGAAGATATCAAGAACACCGCGCACTACAGCGCACATCAGGTGTCGGTCAGTGGTGGCGTGGGGTTTGGTGGCGAAAAGTCCAAGGATTCTGGCCTGGGCACCACGAAAGACGGCCAAGTCGCTGGCGGTGCGACCAAGGAATCAGGTACGTCCGCCTCCACCGGTGCCGGCGGCCTCGGCATGGGTATGCCCATGGTCGCTGCCGCCCGCGGGAGCAGCAGCTCCATCACCTATAGCGCTATCAGCGCAGGCGACCTCTTTATCCGCGATGAAGCCGCGCAGCAGGACCTGACCGGCATGACCGCGACGGAGACCATCGCGTCGCTCAAGCGGGATACGTCCGATACGTTGAATACGCTCAGGCCTATCTTCGACAAGGACAAGATCGAAGCCGGGTTCGAGATCGCGCAAGAGGCGAGCCGGCAGGTGGGGCAGTTTTTGGAGAATCGGGCCAAGGAGGCCGATACCCTGAAACGGTCCGTGGACGCTGAGCAAGATCCAGCCCTCAAGGCACTGCTAAAGGCTCAGTATGACGAAGCGGCGAAGTGGAGCCCCGACGGTGAATATCGCCTGGCCATGACGGTGCTGACGGGCGCGGCGAGCGCGAACGTTGCAGGCAGCGTGGCGCAATATGTGCAGTCTGCGGCGGCGAGCTATCTGCAGGCGCTGGGAGCCCGCGAAGTCAAGTCTGTAGCAGACGCCCTGCATAGCGAAACTGCTCGTGTCGCGTTACAGGGCCTGATTGGTTGCGCGGGCGCGGCTGGCGCGGGACAAGACTGCAGCGCCGCAGCGATGGGCGCGGCAGCCAGCGTCGTGGTTAACAACCTCATGGAGGGCGTAACTGGGCGGACCGCAGATCAACTGAACGCCGAAGCACAGGATGCACATGTCAATCTGGTAAAGAGCCTCGTTGCGGGTCTATCCACGGCGCTGGGAGGCGACGCCGCGGTAGCCACATTAGCGGCGCAACTCGAGACGCAAGCGAACTATCTCGGGCAAAAGTCGCCGGATTTTAGAGCGGCCGAACAAAAGCAATTCGATGACGCCATTGCCGCATGCGGTCCGGGTAATCCAGAGGCTTGCGCGCGGGCGCGTGAGCTAGGCGGCCTGTCCGAACAACGCAATCAGGGGCTTGCGCGGGCGTGTGCCGACGGAGATTCCCAGATATGCCGTGCGGCGATCAAGCTCGCCACAACGAGCGGCAATGTTGTGTTCTTTGATGGATACGGATCCCCCGTGGTGGTGCCAGCTGATTCGCCCATGATTCAGGCGACGCCCAATCTGAGAGACGGCACATTCCACTACGGAATTGCAGCGAGCGTTGCGGAAGGGTTGGCGTTGGATGTCGGGGGTGGGGCGTTTAGTGGGATAGCGTCTGCGGTCCGCGGCGTCTTGAAGCCATTAGCTACGGATGCGTACCTACCTGCAAAAGGCCTCTCGGTTAGCACCGGTGCCGAGAATGCCGCATTAGTTCCCAAGTTAAAGGTACAGTTGGCCGAACAGAATCTCCGCAATATTGCGGCGCAGGATTTTCGTTTGGCTGCTGCAATAAAGGGTAGTGGGACTAAAAATCCCAACTTTTCGATTGGCCAAGGGACATATGCTGAAGCGGAGCACTTAGGTAAAATTTGGGTCGGGGACGGTGCTAAGCCCACAAGTGACGGACTTGGCTTGATAAGCGCGGACGGAACGCGAGGGTATCGGCCACCAACACGGAAAGCTTCCCCTTTTGCGACGACGGGAGTCCAGGCCAATTACGAAACCTATCAGATTAATCCAGTGACGGGGCGACGCATAAAAGTGAGCGATGGCCACCTGAATATAGCCGATTAGGACCCATATGCGACCTGTTATAAAAGGCTTATCACACGATCTCTACGAGCTGAATACGTATTTGCCGGAAGACATTGAGAATTTCTGTTTAAGTTTTCGTATCCGAATTGGTCCCGAATGCTCCATAGGGGCAGACAACTTCGATCTCTCTATCTGCACTCCGAAGTGGCTCGACGAATCGTTATGGGAACCTCAGTGGGGAAAAGGGCTGTTAATTATCCGGAAGTACGACTTTGGTGTCATTCGCAATTTAATCCAGAATTATGTGGATGCATGCGAGGGTGAAAGTTGGCACGAAATTGCGATGCAGCTCTCAAGCGTATTTTTATGGGAATATGAAGGCTACCGACCTTAAGTCGTTTCGTCACCTATAAAGCCACCGGCTGTAGCCGTGGTGGGGCCTTACGACTTGGATTTCAATAAGGGGCAATTTTTTGAGAATGACCCGGACAATGCCGTCGCGCCGAGATCGCCCCGCGGAACATGGGGCCAGTTATGAACTCGGAACCTTAGCTGGTTTTGGGGCATGTGATGTCGATGCCAGCGTAAATTCCCCGTAGCGGTAAAGTTGATTAGTTAACATCAAGTTCAGCGCCCGCTCTGACAAAAGCAGCAGTCGGTACGACAGCGCGGCGACCTCCGCAGTGGGTTCGGCCATGGCAGCCGGTCGAGATGTCAATCTCATGGCCAAAGGCGCCGGCCCACGCTCCGACATCAGCATCATTGGTTCCACGTTATCGGCGGGGCGTAACGTATCGCTGATGGCCGAAGGCGATCTATTGCTACAAGCGGCCCGCAACGCCGCTGAGTTTCAGTCGAGTAGCAAGGACAGCGGCGGCAGTGTTGGTATCGGTTACTCCACAGGCCAGACCACCGGCCTTACCCTCGAGTTGGGTGCCTCGATAGCGCGCGGCACCGAGCATGGTAAGGAAGAGTCCTGGACCCATAGCCACGTCACAGCAGGCGAGACCCTACGCCTGCAGTCCGGTGGCGATACCACCCTGCGAGGAGCTACCGGTCATTCCGAACGGATCGTAGCCAACATCGGCGGCGACTTGCGGATAGAGAGCTTGCAAGACAAGAGCCGCTACGCATCCAAGACACGTAACGGCGACATCGAGATAAGCCTGTGTCTTCCG
>NZ_WSJB01000042.1 GCF_009763255.1 Bordetella sp. 02P26C-1
TAATGGTGGTGCGATACTCCACGGCAGCGTCGTACTGGGTGCCAGCGGGGGCCTTGGCGGCAACGGTGGCCAGGTGAGTTCTGAGATGGTTGCGGGCAGCCTCATTTCGGGATATGCCACCGAGATCTTCGGAGACTGCGGCGCTGCACTTTGTCCTACAGCCGGTGAGCTCCCGATAGATGCCTTCGGAGTCGTGCTGCAAAGTATTGGCGGTGGCGGTGGCGGAGGCTTGGCGGGTAATGTCAGCGCGGACGCTCTCGCCGCCGATTCCCATTTTTCTGATAGAGGCCAGGCTACGCTTGCCACCCACGTAGCGTTAGGCGCCGCTAGTGGTGTGTCCGGTGATGGTCATTACGTCACCTTCGCCATCAACCAGGGTGGCCAGATCGCTACTGCCGGTCAAGGCTCGCACGCGCTGCTCGTACAGAGCATAGGCGCAGGCGGCGGCTCGGCCGGGGACTCTTCGTCCATGGCAGCGACTGCGGGACCATCCAGCGCGGAGACCGCCTGGACGCTTGAACCGCGGTTCACATTGGGTGCCTCGGGCGACGCCGGCGGTCGCGGCGGGCCGGTCGGGGCGGCAATTGGAGGGCTGATCCACGTGGCGGGCACCGACGTCAGAGTCACGCCGGACCCAGTCGGCTCGCCCGTGAGCATCATCAGCACTTACGGTGACTACGCCAACGGCCTGACCGTTCAATCGATAGGCGGTGGCGGTGGCAACGCCGGCTTTGGCAGCGCGAGAACGCAGGCGTCCAGCTTGGGGGCCACGCTTGCGCCCACCATCAAATTGGGTGGCGCGGGGGCAGGGGGCGGTAG
>NZ_WSJB01000005.1 GCF_009763255.1 Bordetella sp. 02P26C-1
TTGAGAATTACCGCATGAGAGTCTTGGCTCAGTGCGGTTGGAACGGTGTGATTAACCGGGTCTGATGAACGGTCATCCCCCGTTTATGGGGTAGAGCCTAGAACCAAAGGCCGGCGCAAAAAAAACACCGCGACGAATCGCGGTGTTTTTTCGATATTCTGGTGGGCTGTGAGTGGCTCGAACACTCGACCTACGGATTAAGAGTCCGCTGCTCTACCAACTGAGCTAACAGCCCGTATCGCCAGGCGCTTAAATACTCGCCAGCAATCGAGAGGAAGAATTATACGAGGTTCTGAAAATTTGCACAAATCGCAGTCGCCGGCCCCCTATTTCCTGGCAGGCTCCCCTTTTCCAGACGGTTTCTTTTCGGGCTCACGCATCTGTTTCATCAAAGTGCCACACTTGGCGTCGTCTTCGCCTGAGCTAGGGGCGACGAGCGCCAACAGGCTGGCTACTGGGGTGAGCAGGACACCAAGCGCGACGGCTCCCGCGCCACGTGCGGCCAGTGGCAGCACTTGCACCCCTGCATCCGGGTCCGCGAACGTGCCCTTGACGTACAACGGCGAACGCAGCGAAAAGATCCGGATGCCTTTGCTCTCCGGATCGATATCCAGATCCAGCGTTTCGTTCTTGAAGTTCACGTCGCCGTGTACCTGCACGATCGCATTCTCGGTGTCGAAGATAAACACCCGGGGCGTCATGACGCCCTGCTTCATTTGCAGATCGGCGGCCGCGCAATTGATTTTGACCTCTTCGTCGCCAAACAGCTTAGTGACGACGTAGCTACCCACATTCAGGCCGGCAATTTCCATCAAGCCGCGACTGATCACGCCATCATTGACGATCAATCGCGTGTCGCCATTACCCGTACCCAGCAAGGCCGCGACTGAGTTGCCCGTGCCAGTCAAGGCGATATCGCCGTTTAGCTGCCCCAAGGCGCGTTGCATGGCTTCGACATCGGGAAACAGTTGCTTCAGGCGCAAGCCCCGTATGGCGACTTTCGCCTGGCCGTCCATCGGAGTCTTCGCCCCATTGAGCTTGATGTTGGCGTCGATCGTGCCGCCGGCGAAACCGAAGCGCAATGGGTCCAGTGTCAGATGGCCATTTTCGAGCACGAAATGCACATTCATTTTGGTGATAGGCAATTTCTCGTCGTAGATAATGCGCTCGGCTTTCAGCGCGACATTGGCGTCCATATCGCGCCAGCGATTGGTGCGGAATTCGTGCGTCGGCAGGACTTTGTCTTGCCGGCCTTTCTTGCCTTCGTCCTTTTTTCCGGCATTCTTTTTATCGTCAGTGTCGACACCGATCAGCGGTCCGAGATCAACCATGCGCAGCTGACGCGACGTCAATTCGCCGCTGAGTTTGGGCCGGGGTTCGCTATCGCGATAGGTCAAGTCGCCATGCAGGTCAC
Source organism: Bordetella sp. 02P26C-1 (assembly GCF_009763255.1). Classification (GTDB taxonomy): domain Bacteria; phylum Pseudomonadota; class Gammaproteobacteria; order Burkholderiales; family Burkholderiaceae_B; genus Bordetella_A. The sequence goes on from NZ_WSJB01000005.1 coordinate 1,415, forward strand.
TGCGGCCCACGCGGCCGTTGAACCCTCGATAGTGATACACCGCGCCGTCGGGCTCTTGCAAGAGCGCCACCAAGTGGCCATCGGTCGCATAGGCAGGCGTATCCGGCAAGGTCACGCCGATCAGCGGATACAGGTCCGACATGCTCTTGCCCGATAGCTCCAGGCGCAGGTCCAGGGCGCCCAAACTGGCGGGGTCGGTCAATGTGCCGGTGCCAGCAATACGCGTCGGACCAATGGACACATCGGCCTGCACCGGGAAAGGGCGCGTGGCGTCGCGCAGCGCCAGCACGCCGCCAATTTTCCCTTCGCCTTTTACAGCTTGTTTTTTATAGCTGCCCTCAACTTTCAGCCCAAAGGCATAGTCTTCTTGCACCTGCGCGCCGTCATTCGCGACGGATGCCGCACCTTTGCCTTCGGCGCGTTGGTCGCCCGCGATCGCTGCATAGGGTATCGGTTTGCCCAAAGGATCGATCTGTACGCGCAGATCTGCGGATAGAATCTCGTCGCGATAGGACACGTTCCCCTGATCGAAACCGATTTGATCTATATCGACCAGCCATGGCGAGGGCTCGCCGTCGCCCTCATCAAAGGCGAATTCCCAGTTCGTGCGACCGTCCTTGAGCCGCTCCAGGTGCACATCCGCCCCCGTGAGCTGGATTTGTCGGATAACGACATAACGCTTCAAGAGCGCCAGCGGAGAAAGCGTGAATTCCGCGCGCTTTAACGATGCCATCCGCGGCGGCTGGCCCCAGTCGGTATTGGCCACCGTGACATCATTGGCTGTGACGTAAGGCCATGGCACCCAACCGCGCCACCCTGGCGTATCGGCGGGGCGACGCCACTGTACAGTCAGATCGCCATTGATGGCGAAGGGCCGGCCAATTGCCTTGGACACCTTTTCATTGATAGTCGGCTTGAGGGAGTTCCAATCGAACAGTGCAACGGCAATGACCACCGCAGCCACAAGCACAACGATTGCAGCGCCCAGACCGATTAGTAGCTTCTTTGTACGCGTCATGACCACTCTTCCTTTGCCTGGACCCGCCTGGGCCGATGCGTCACCCGGCCACGGGCGCCGGAGTCATCCAACCATTCCATTATGGGGGAGGCTTCGACTTTACCCGCGACGGCGCCATAGCGACAACAACAGGGTCGAGCGTAAGTGGCAAGTTCTATGCCGCGGCAGGCTGCACAGGCGTGGCGGGCCCATTCGGGTCATTTTCAGCGTCGGGACGCGGAGCAATAGGTGGCAAGCCGATATTGGCGCGCAGGCGCTGGCAATCGGGGTTGACGGATCCGTCTGGCTGCCACACTTCGAATTCCCGACAAGGCGTGGGCCTGACGCTATAGATATCGCAGTGAATGCCGGGACGACCCAATTCGCCGCGCAGCGCGACGCATCGCCCGCCGCCCGTTTCGGTGCCAGCCATGCAGACGCGTAGTGGACTGATAGGCCGCACCAGCTCGAATGGGACGATTCCTCCATTTTCACCGGCGACTTCGCCACAGTAAAAAGACACGCGGAAATGTGCGCAGCAGGCCCCGCAGCTCAGACAGGGATTTGCCGCATCCGGGGCCAGGGTAGTCGGAGAGACAAGTTCGACTGGGTTCGTCTGTAGCCGGGTCATAGGAGCAAATGGCGAGAAGGGGCGCAGAGTTTTTCGACCCGAGACACGGATTTCAAGAACACATGCGCATCGCGCTGGCGTCGACTGGCTCAGTAGACGCCAGCACCTGACCTAGAAATATATTTCACAAAATGAGAAATTTTGTGGAACTTACCGGCGAGTAATTTCACTTAACTGGCTCTAACCTAATTGTGGATAGTCCAGATGAAAACCGCAAGGAGTGGTGTGCGTTGGTGCTGTGCAACGTTGACGGCGCTCGCGCTGTCTCCGTTGTCGACCTCTGCGTCGACATGGTTCGTATCCCCCCAAGTCAGTACATTGGGTTTAAGCGGTCAGCTAGGCTATCGCAGCGACCATGATTTCAGCGTGCGGGGCGCGTGGAATCAATTTAGCTTCAATACATCGTTTACCATCGACAAAGTGAAATACGATGCCGATGTCAAGCTGCGGTCCCTCGGCCTTCTGTTTGATTACTACCCGATGAACAACGGCTTTCATATCACGGCCGGTCTGTATCGGAATGACAATCAGATACGCTCGGCCGGTCCCATGGATATTACATATTCGACCAAGGTCAACCATGGGAGGCGCGTTCACGGTGAGACGTATGTGGATCTCAATACGCGAGTGAAATACGCACCCTTCGCCCCTTATCTCGGGATCGGATACCACAAGGTGACAGAGAAAGGTTTTAGTTTTGCCGCCGACCTCGGTGTCCTGTATCAAGGAAGCGCCCGGGTCAGCGCGGAACCACGGACCGCCATCGACGTTACCCGTTTTCCAAAAGTCCAAGAACAAATCGACGATCACGAACGCGCGGTTCGTGACAAGGCAAACGAGGCACGCTGGTACCCGGTGATCAGCCTGGGGCTGGTCTACACGTTCTAAATAAAAACAGCGGACACTCGGTCCGCTGTTTTTTTAGGTGCCCTTTCATGCCGGGGCACCGACACACGCGCGAGATGCGCTTACTTCATGGCCTTGAGCATATCGTCCGTGATGGTTTGCAGATTCGCCAACCCGGTCGTCACCACATACCAGCCGTTCGGATCGGCATAATACACACGGCCTTCCTTGAAGGCACGGCTTTGGCTGATCTCGGGATGCTTGGCCAGCGTCTCGGCGGCGGTCTTCTTGCCCCCGTTAATGGCGCCGCGATCCAGCACAATCAGCCAGTCCGGATCAGCCTTTAACGCAGTGGCCAGCGTTTCGGCACGCTTGGCAGCAGCGGCCTTGGCGGCTTCCGAGCCCGGTTCCGGACGCGGCTGAGCCGGCGCATTCGGATCGGACGGCGGCAGCACCGAATTCAAACCGGACAATTCATAGGCATAGCCAAAACGATCGCCGGGTGCATGCGTCATCACGTTGCCGTTGATCGTAAACAGGAACAAGCCACTCTTGCCTTTGTTGGCGGCGTGCAGTTTTTCCACCGTGCCATCGAGCTTGGCCAGCGCGGCCTGCGCTTGCGCCTCTTTGCCAAACGCCGTACCGATCGCCTTAGCGCTCGCGCGAACGGAATCTAGAAAAGCGCGCGGATCGGCCGTGTAGCTGACAGTCGGTGCGATCTTTTCCAGCTCGGGGATGGCTTTGGCGCTGCGGCCGCCAGCGAAGATCAACTCAGGCTGCAATTGTTTGAGCACGTCATAATCCGGCTCGAACAAGGTGCCGACGACAGTCGTCTTGTTGAAATCGGCCAGATCGCCTTCATACGCGGATTTCGGTACACCGATCACGGGAATAGCCAGCGTGTGCAAGGTGTCGAGCACGCCGAGATCGAAGGTCACTATCTTCTTCGGCGTGGCAGGCAGCTCCAGTCGTGGCGTGGCAGGATCCGTCAAGGCTCCTTCCCCATGGCGCAATTCAAAGGCATGCGACGAGAACGAGGCCATGATCGAGCCGGCCAGCAGAATCCAGGATTTCACAGCGGTAGTACTCCTTGTGCAGAGGAAAAACGGCGAGGGACCGCCACTCAAACATAAATGATATTGATTGTTACTACCGATTATAGCGACAGATCCGGGAGCGTTTGGGTGCTCTCCCATGCGCACCGCAGTTATGCGTTCTGACTTAAGACCAGCGAGATGATTAGCAAGGGCCCGGCGTTGAAAAACCCGTGCAGCAGAATCGCGGCGCCTATGCCACGGCGTACGCGCATCCAGCCGACCACCAATCCCGCGGACCACTGCGGCAGCACTAGCAGGGGCAGCATCCAATACGCGGTGTCGGCGAGGCGGAAGTTATGTAAGTGGACAGCGGCAAACGTGATCGCCGACAGATGAAATACCAGCGGGAATTTCCAGTGATAATAGCGCCGCCAGTCCATGCGCCAGCCGGAGCGTTTCAGACGCCCCGCGCGCAATGGCAGACACGCCAAGGCCAGCACCACCGCCAACCAGGCAAAAGTCCACCCCTGCGCGCCCCATAACAAGGGTGGCAGCATTGCCGGGCACAGCCACAAGGCCTGACGCGGTCGCCGCAGCCCATAGCGAAACAGCATTTCCTCGACAAACGGCGCCCACACTACCGCGGTAAACCACGGCAACATCGCGGGGTCCATCCGATGCGAAGCGCCACCCGAGGTGGCAGCCAACACCGCCAACGGGCCGAGCAAAACAAAGTTGAGCAGCCACAGAACCGCCGCCCAAGCCAGCACACGACGCAGCGGCACGCCAGGCCACCAATCGCTGCCCAGCCCACTGGCCGCGCGTCGGCCCGGCAGGCGTCGCAGATCGGGGCGCTTGATGAAGCGCCAGAAATCCGCGAACTCCTGCTTAAACGTCGGCTTGCTGGTAGAGGACTGCATCGTACTCAGGCCATATTGCCGCTATGCAGCTCGCGTGTCGCGCGCTCGAAATCGCCGTCCAGCATAAAAGGCACCACGACGCGGCAACGCCGGATGACCTCATCGATCTGCGTCTGTTCCTCACGGCGCGGCGGATGCAGCACAAAATCCGCAACCTGTTGCGCCAGCCCCAATGTGCGCGGATGCCCGATGCCCATGCGCAGCCGCCAGAAATTCGGGCTACCCAGAGCCGCCTGAATATCTTTTAAACCGTTATGGCCCGCATGCCCGCCACCCTGCTTCAACTTAACTTGACCAGGCAAGAGGTCGAGCTCGTCGTGCAACACGAGCACCTCTTCAGGCAGCAACTTGTAGAACCGCGCCAACGCACCCACCGACTGCCCCGAGCGGTTCATATAGGTAATCGGCTTGACCAGCAGCACGTTCTCGCCGCTGTGCCGCGCCTTGGCCACAAAGCCAAAGAAGCTTTTTTCCAGATTGAAATTGGCGCGCAGATCATCGGCCAGATGGTCAGCCAGCCAGAAGCCGGCATTGTGGCGCGTGTTTTCGTAGTCGGGACCCGGATTACCGAGCCCCACGATGAGACGGATGGCGTTAGACATGGTGGGATTCTATAGGGGAACGGGGCCGTCACCGCCGCTCGCAAAAAACAAAACCCCGCGAATGCTCGCGCACACGCAGGGTTTAGACACGATCCGACTGTCGTCGGAGGCGCGAATTTAGGCTTCGGCTGCAGCGTCGCCTTCAGCGGCGTCAGCAGCGCCACCCTTGGTCACGGCCGTAGCCAGCAAGGGGTTGGCCTCGCCACCGTGTGCAACGTAGGTCACACCCTTGGGCAGCTTGATGTCGGCCAGGTGAATCGAAGCACCGCCGATCAGGTTGCTCAGGTCGACTTCGATGAATTGCGGCAGAGCGGACGGCAAGCAGGTGATTTCCAGCTCGGTTTGAATCTGGCTGATGATGGCACCGCTCAGCTTCACGGCGGGCGATTGCTCACCGTTGATGAAGTGCAGGGGCACCTTGGTCGTCAGCGCTTGGCTGGCGTCCACGCGCTGGAAGTCAACGTGCAGGACTTGCGGCTTGTAGGCGTGCCATTGAACCGAACGCAGCAGAACGGGTTCTTGCTTGCCGTTCAATTCCATTTGCAGAATCGAAGCGTGGAATTCTTCCTTGCGCAGGGCGTGGAAGATTTCGTTGTGATCGAGTTCGATGTTCAGCGGGGCAGCCGTACCACCATAAACAATGGCGGGAACGCGGCCCGCGCGGCGCAGGCGGCGGCTCGCACTCGAACCCTGGACGCTACGCGCAGTGGCATTGAATTTCATGGATAACTCCAGACAATCAGGCAGTCGTGAAACTACCGGTTAATTACACGGTGCGCGACATGCGTACCGTGTTATCGCCCGCCTGCCGCGACCAGCAGACGGGGGGATTCAGATTCGGACTGAGAAATCAGTCAGTAAACAGCGAGCTGACCGATTCCGCGTTGGAAATCCGCAGGATCGTCTCGCCCAGCAAGGCCGCGCAGGACAACTGGCGGATCTTCTTGCTGGCTTGGCCCTGTTCGGACAGCGGAATGGTGTCGGTCACCACCAGCTCGTCCAGCTCGGACGCCTCGATGCGATCGATGGCGCCGCCGGACAACACGGGGTGCGTGCAATAGGCGTACACCGCACCGGCGCCACGGTCCTTCAGCGCCTGGGCGGCCTTGCACAGCGTGCCGGCGGTGTCGACCATGTCGTCCATGATGATGCAGGTACGGCCGTCGACTTCACCGATGATGTTCATCACTTCAGAGACGTTGGCGCGCGGACGACGCTTGTCGATGATCGCCAGGTCGGCTTCGAGCTGTTTGGCCAGCGCACGGGCACGCACCACGCCGCCGATGTCCGGAGACACCACGACCAGGTTCGAGAAATTGCGGCGCCAGATATCGCCCAGCAAAATCGGACCGGCGTAGATGTTATCGACCGGAATATCGAAGAAACCTTGGATCTGGTCAGCGTGCAGGTCCATCGTCAGAACGCGATCGACGCCTGCGACCTGCAGCATATTGGCCACCACCTTGGCCGAGATCGCCACGCGCGCCGAACGCGGACGGCGGTCCTGGCGGGCGTAACCGAAATACGGGATGGCGGCGGTGATACGGCCGGCCGACGCACGGCGCAACGCATCGACCATCACCATGATTTCCATCAGGTTGTCGTTGGTCGGTGCACAGGTCGGCTGCAGCACGAACACATCCTTGCCGCGCACGTTCTCGTTGATTTCGACCATCACCTCGCCATCGGAGAATCGGCCTACGGTCATTTTGCCGAGAGACATATCAAGATGGTTTACTACGTCAACGGCCAGACGGGTGTTGGCCGTGCCGGTGAAGATCATGAAGCTGTCGTTTGCCATGATGGAAGCTGCTGCGATGGTCGGTTAGGACGCGAAAACGTGTACTACTTTGCGTACAGACGTGCCGAAAAATGCGGCAAATAAAAAAAAGCTGCTGAACCGAGGCCAGTGTCTGACAGGCGCGTTCAACAGCTTTTTTATGAATTTTTGGCTGGGGAGGAAGGATTCGAACCTTCGCATGCCGGAATCAAAATCCGGTGCCTTAACCAGCTTGGCGACTCCCCAACTATCTTGCAATCCAGTTCCGCAACGGGTGTTCAACTAATCCGGGACATACCCTAATCAACCGAAACCCTTTCTGCGTTTCGCTAGCAAATTCACTAGCGACGCGCATTGTAGCGTGAATTTCTTGCTCTTTCAAAACGGCTTGTTCTGTTGTCGCGAACTGGGCGAAAAGACACGCACCAGACCCGGACATACGCACGTGGCAACCACGTGCCGTTAGCCACTGCGCCGCCTGAGAAACCTCTGGGTAGCGCCGATAAACTACCGGCTCCAAGTCGTTTCTGCCAAAAAACCTTGGTGCTGACTGCTCGGTGTAACCGGCACCAAAACTTTGTGAAGCAAGAAAGTCCGCTATTGTGACTAAAGAAGAATCCCTTGTCAAGTCAGGATCCGAGAAAATATTTGCGGTGGGCACACTGCTGTCCGGTTGCGCCACCAGATAGCTGGCCGCAGGCAAGCCCAGCGCGGTCAATTTTTCGCCCACACCTTCGGCGAAGGCGGACTGACCAAACACGAACACGGGCACATCCGCGCCCAAGGGCAATGCCAGGGCCATCAGATCCTGACGCGACAGGCCGGTGTTCCACAGACGATTCAAGGCGATCAACGTCGAAGCCGCATCGCTCGATCCGCCGCCCAGCCCTCCGCCCTGCGGAATGCGTTTTTCCAGCGAGATATTGGCGCCCAACGAGGTGCCCGTGGCGCGCTGCAAGGATCGCGCGGCACGCACCACCAAGTCTTGCTCGGCGGGTACGCCGGGCAAATCGGTCAGGCGCTCGATGCGTCCGTCATGGCGCAATTCAAAATGCAGCGTATCGCAGAGGTCGATAAAGCGAAATGCCGTCTGCAGCAGGTGATATCCATCTTCACGGCGTCCGACCACATGCAGAAAAAGATTCAGCTTGGCCGGCGCCGGCACGTCATACAACATCATCACTGATCGACCGCTAAACGCACCGTGATTCGGCGCCCCGGCTCCGCTCGTTGCAATACCAATAACCCAGGCCCTTGCGCGTCATAACGCGACAACCGCGCCTGCCAATCGTCTTGTTCGAACGAAGCGGGACGCCCCGCTTCGTCACGCGTGATCTGCGTGGCCGTATTGGACACGCGTCCACGCATCCAGTCACGCAGATACGACACGGGCACCGGTCCACCCAAGGCTTCTTCGGCCAGCGCGTCCGGGCCATCGGCCTGTAGCACGGAACCATCGGCCTTGGTCAAGGTCGCCATGCCAGGACTGCCCTCGACGCGCCCTTGAATGGAACCCAACGGGCTGATCAGATCCAGCCGATACCGTTGCCCATCGTCTTGCCAATCGAAGCCGCCTTGCACGGCCTGCTGTTCGCCGGTCGTCTCGTTGACGGTAATGGCAAAACGGCCATGCCGCGTAAAGGTCTGATCGCCAGCCATCCCGGGCGCTTTAGGCACGCTCGAGCAAGCCGCCGTCAACGCGCATACGCCGGTGGCCAGCCACACGCGCCACAGTTTGGACACTGCCCTCATTTATCGCCTCCCAGCGCGATGCCTAAACGCTTAGCGGTATCGAGCAAGGTGCGATTCTTGGGGTCTTTCTTAAAGCCCGTCTGCAGCAGTTCGCGTGCGCGCTCGCGTTGTCCTTGTTTCCACAACACTTCGGCCAGATGCGCGGCGATATCGGGTTCGGGCAAAAGCGCATACGCGCGACCCAGGTAGTCGGCGGCCGCCGGGATATCGCCCATGCGGTACTTCGCCCAGCCTATGCTATCCAGAATGAACGGATTGTTCGGCAGCAGTTCCATCGCCTGAGTGATCAGATCGAGCGCTTCTGGCAGACGATCATTCCGGTCCGCCATGGTGTAGCCCAGTGCATTCAAGGCATGCGCATGATCGGGATCCAACGCGATGACCTCGCGCAGCAGCTTTTCCAGTTCTTTATAGCGGTCTTGCCGCTCGTACAGCATGGCAAGCTCGTACTTGATCTCGACGGTGTCGGGCTGCGCTTGATTGGCCGCTTCGAGCAGCTTGACCGCTTCGTCCAGGCGATCCGCATCGCGCAAGAGTTGCGCCTTGGTGAGCACGCCTTGAATCTGGTCGTCCTCGTCATTGGGCTGTGCGCTATCGACCATCGCTAGCGCTTCCTGCAAACGGCCTTGCTTTGCGCGCAGCACGGCCTGGCGCATCTGCGAGGAATAACGCAGCGACGCATCGTCGATCTGCGCGAGTTGAGAGATGGCCTCGTCGAGTTGCCCTTCATCCTCGGCAATGCGCGCGAGCAGAATGCGGGCATCCGCCTCGGCCGCGCCCGCATCGCTGGCGCCCGCGGCGATAGACTCCTGCCGCTGGTTCTGGACGTCCAGATATTCCTGCAGCAGACGGCGCGATTCGTCCTTGCGATCGGCCTTGTAGGCGAGCTGAGCCTGCAAGAACAGCAGATCGAAATCCTCGGGCGCGCGTCGCGACATCGCCCGCAGTTCTTTTAACGCGCCATCGTAGTCGCCCTTGTCCGCAAGCATGCCGGCTAACGCCAGCTGGAGTTTGCGGGCATCGGGATACTTCGCCAGATAAGCCCGCGCGTCTTTCTGAGCGCGATCCGCATCGACGCGAGCGCCGTATTCCAACACGCGCTGCGCGGCCGCCTCGGACTTCGGATCGGCACGCAAGGCCAGGCGTGCTTCGGCGACGGCACGCGCGTCGTCGCCCGCGGCTGCCGCCACATCGGCGAGCGCCATATGGGCTTCCGGCAGCTTGCGCACGGCAGGGCTGAAGGACTCTTCGAGAATCCGCAACGCCAGGCGACGATCGTTCAGACGGCTAAGCACGCCCATGGCTTGGGCAATCGCAGCGGGCTTGTTGGGGGCCGCCTCTATCCTGCTGCGCAGGGCAGCGGACAAACCGGCGGTTTCACCATTGGCGGCGGCCAGAGCCAGCTCGGTGGAACTGGCTTCGACATCGCTAGGCGACTGACGCGACCACATGCGGGCAGCCTCCAGCGCTCCGCGCAAGTCGCCGCCGGCCAGCTGGAATTCCAGCGCGCGGCGCGCTAGCCGGGGGTCGCCGGTTTCCTGGGACAAGCTCAACAAAGTGGAGGCCGCCGTGTCGTACATCCCGCGCTGGGCGGCAATCTCGGAGGCCATCAGCCGAAAGAAAATATCGCCCGTCAGGGTCACATAGGGCAGTTGCCCGGCACGCAGCCGTATCACCTGCGTCTCGGGTGCGCGCGGCTGTTTGACGATGCGCGGTCCGGTCGCGTCGCCGGGAACGACTTCCGCCGCAGATAGCGCCAACGGCTGCATCCCCACGACTGTCAACGCGAGCACCGCAGTGAGAAAAGAAACTGATTTCAATGACGACTTCACACGACCCGCCCGGTTAATGGCACAATCATCTGTACACGTTTGCCCATCTTACACTGGCTAATGCCGGAACTCCCTGAAGTTGAAACTACACGTCGCGGTATCGATACCGTGATCACTGGCAGGACCCTGCGCCATCTGGTGGTGCGCGAGTCCCGCATGCGCTGGCCCATTCCGGCCGAACTGCCTGAGCTGCTCACTAACCGCACCGTGCTGGAATGCGCGCGCCGCGGTAAATACCTGCTGTTGCGCTTCGAGCATGGCACGCAGATTGTGCATCTTGGTATGTCAGGCTCGCTGCGCAGTGTGCCTGTGGACGAGGCGCCTCGCAAGCATGACCATGTCGATTGGGTGTTCGAGCACGCCGCCCTGAGGCTGCATGACCCGCGCCGGTTCGGCGCCGTGCTATGGCATCCGGCCAGCGATGGTCCCATCATCGCGCATCCTCTGTTGGCCAAGCTGGGCATAGAGCCATTCGATCCCCGGTTCGATGGTCACTGGCTGCATCAGCAATTTCGAGGCCGCAACGTCGCGGTCAAGCAGGCGTTGCTGGCGGGTGACGCCGTGGTCGGCGTGGGCAATATTTACGCTTCGGAAAGCTTGTTTCGCGCGGGCATTGACCCGCGCACGCCTGCGGGGAGGGTTTCGCTTGCGCGCTGCACTCGGCTGGCCGACAGTATTCGTGCCACCTTGGCGGACGCCTTGGCTTCGGGTGGCAGTACGCTGCGCGACTATGTGGGCGCGACCGGGCAGCCCGGCAGCTATTTCGAGATTCACGCGAAGGTGTATGAACGGCATGGTCAACCTTGCCGGGTTTGCGGCACGCCGATCAAGCGCCTGGTGCAAGGCCAACGCGCGACGTATTACTGCCCGCGCTGCCAGCGTCGTTGATATCCGATCAATAGTTCGCTGGCTGCACTGCAGAGCGCCTGTGCGATAACCGCTCTCTTCATTAACGCTGGATCATCGCCGCTCGCACCAGGAAGTGGACGCCCTACCCGCGCTCAGCGTGCATCTGGTATTCGTTAATAACGAACGTATTGCACAAAAACAAATCAGAGTCTATATTGGGGGCTTCAGGGCGAACGCCCGACGTCCAATACAAGTCCGGAGACAAAATGAGCAAGCAATTCGCCTCGCAAGGCGACCTGAGCGACAAGGTCGTGTCCTTTGAAAAGCTGTCGGATAACGCTTATGCCTATACGGCCGAGGGCGATCCCAATACCGGCGTGATCATCGGCGACGACGCCGTCATGGTGATCGACACACAGGCGACTCCGGTAATGGCGCAAGATGTCATCCGCCGCATCCGCGAAGTCACCGACAAGCCGATCAAATATATTTTGCTGTCCCATTACCATGCCGTACGGGTATTTGGCGCCTCGGCCTACAACGCGCAAGAAATCCTCGCCAGCCGCGATACCTATGATCTGATCGCCGAGCGCGGCGAGCAGGACAAGGCCAGCGAAATCGGACGTTTCCCGCGCCTGTTCCGCAATGTCGAATCCATCCCGCCCGGGCTGGTATGGCCAACCATGACGTTCCAGGGCGCCATGACGGTGAACCTCGGCAACCTGGAGGTGCACCTGCTGCAAGTCGGTCGCGGCCATACCAAGGGCGATACCATTGCGTGGCTGCCCGAGCAAAAAATCCTATTCGCGGGCGACCTGGTGGAATATCAATCCACACCCTATTGCGGCGACGCCTATTTCCGCGACTGGCCCACGACCTTGGACGCGTTGGCGCGCTTCGAAGCAGAGAAAATGGTGCCCGGCCGTGGCCCGGCGCTAAAGAGCGCCACCGAAGTCAGGCAAGGCCTGGCGGGCACCCGGGCGTTTTTGACGGACCTCTATGGCGCCGTCAATCGCGGTGTCGCCGAGGGCAAGGACCTGAAGACGATTTACCGGGAGGTCTATGACTTCATGCAGCCGCGTTATAGCGACTGGGTGATTTTCGATCATTGCATGCCGTTCGACGTGTCGCGCGCCTATGATGAGGCGACAGGCTACGATGACCCGCGAATCTGGACCGACAAACGTGACATCGAGATGTGGAAACAGCTCGAGGGCTGAGCGCCCTGCCCCGACTCTGAATTCGACCCGTTAAAGGCCGCGTACGGTTTCCGTCAGAGAGACCGGCGACGGCCTGTGGCGAGCATGGCGCTCGTCACAGGAGACTAGCGTGACCGAGACCGACTATCAGGCGCTGGAATTCGCCTATCGTCCGCATGCGGACCAACAATGCGCCACGCCCGCGACCCATCCTGTCGTTGTCGTTGGCGCGGGCCCCGTCGGCCTGACCGCCGCACTGGATCTGGCGCAGCGAGGCGTGCGCGTCGTGTTGCTCGACGACGATCACAAGCTATCCACGGGGTCGCGAGCGATCTGTTTCGCCAAGCGCACGCTGGAAATTTGGGACCGCCTGGGCCTGGGCGAACGCATGACCAGCAAGGGGGTATCGTGGAACGTCGGCAAAATCTTTTTCCGCGATGAGGAAGTGTGGCGATTCGATCTATTGCCCGAGCCCGGCCATCGCCGACCAGCCTTTGTGAATCTGCAGCAGTACTACGCCGAAGGTTTTCTGTATGAAGCCGCAGCGCAACACCCGCTGATCGATCTGCGCTGGAAAAATAAGGTCATTGATGTCAGCCCGCAGCCAGATGGCGCGACGCTACGGGTGGACACGCCGGATGGCACCTATAGCCTGCGCGCACAATGGCTGATCGCCTGCGACGGGGCGCGCTCGCCCATCCGCAAGATGCTAGGCCAGGAAGCCCATGGCCGGGTGTTCAAAGACCGGTTCCTGATTGCCGACGTCAAGATGACGGCAAGCTTTCCATCTGAACGCTGGTTTTGGTTTGATCCGCCGTTTCATCCGAATCAATCGGTGTTGTTGCACCGACAGCCGGATAACGTTTGGCGTATCGATTTTCAGCTGGGATGGAATGCGGATCCCGCCGAGGCGGTAAAGCCCGCCAATGTGTTGCCGCGTATTCGCGCACTGCTAGGCGCGGACACCCCGTTCGAGTTGCAATGGGCAAGCGTCTATACCTTTGCCTGCGAACGCATGGACACGTTCCGGCATCAGCGCGTGGTGTTCGCGGGGGATGCCGCGCATCGCGTATCGCCGTTCGGCGCGCGGGGCGCCAATAGCGGCGTGCAAGATGCCGATAATCTGGCGTGGAAGCTGGCCGCCGTGCTCGAGGGCATTGCGCCCGATACGCTCATGGACACCTATGCCTCGGAACGCGAAGCCGCCGCCGACGAAAACCTGCTGAACTCCACGCGGTCGACCGACTTTATTACGCCTAAATGCGCGGTGAGCCGGCATTTTCGTAATGCCACGCTGCGCCTGGCGCGAGAGCACCCCTTTGCGCGCGGCCTGGTCAATAGCGGGCGCTTATCCCTGCCAAGCGTGTATGCGGATTCGCCACTGAATACGCCGGATAGCGAACACGAATCATATGCCGGACGCATGGTGCCGGGAGCGCCAGCGTCGGATGCGCCGGTGCGTGACGCGCGGCATCACGACGCCTGGTGGTTATCGATGCTGGATGGGCGCTTCGTGCTGGCGCTGTTTCATGACGAGGCTCTACCCGTGTCCACACTCGACGCGTTGCGGGAGATCGCGCAAAACAGTCCCATGCCGCTTCAACTAGTACTCGTTGCCACGGCAACGGTCGCCGCTTCCTCGGCGACAGACTTTACCTCGGTGCATGACCATGAAGGCTGTCTCGCGCAACGCTACGACGCGCACCCCGGCACCTGGTATCTGATACGCCCCGATCAGCATATCGCCGCGCGTGGACGCGAACCGGATTCGCAGCGCATCGTCCGCGCGCTGCGACGCGCACTCGGCCAAGCCTAAAGAGGACCGCTATGCCATTGAACATAGAGCCGAATCTTGCATCGCCGGATGCGTTCTATCAGACGCTGATCGAAACGCATCAGGGCCTCAGTGATGAACAAAGCGCCGAGATGAATGCCGCGCTGGTGTTGCTACTAGCGAATCACATTGGTGACATGGAGATCATTCACGACGCGCTAGCGCGCGCAAGGCGCGCGATCCTGCCGTAGAAATAACCGAAGAGCTGATAAACAAATTCCGCTTCAGTTCTCCTCGACAAACGTATCGACCATGAGCGCGCGCAGCCACTGATTACCGCTATCGCGATGGAAGCGTCGATGCCAGTAAAGATTCGTCTGCAGGGCCGGTATCCGTATCGGTGGCGCGAACAGACCTAAATGGAATTGCGCGGCCACCGTGTCCGCCAATTTGCGCGGCACCGTCGCCAACAGATCCGTGGTACTGACGATATAAGGCACTGCCGAGAAATGCGGCACGCTGAAATGCTCGTCCAGTTTCACGCCTGCGCGTTCCAGGGATTGATTCACCTGCCCATGAGGCGCGGCGCGCGACACCACGAGATGCCGCTCGGCGCGAAAGGCTTTGACGTTCATCCCCTCGTGGGCCGTCGGATGACCGCGACGAAAGAGCGTGGCATAGCCCTGGCGAAACAACATGCGTTGCATAAACCCGCTGCCCAAGTCGTCGAACGCGCCGATCGCCAGATCCACGTGCCCGGCGTCCATCTCCCGCCGCAAATCGGTGCCTGCGAGCCGCAGTGAATCAATGCGCACCCCGGGCGCCTGCCGGCTGCAAGCCTTGACCAGACGTGGCATGAAATGAATTTCCCCTACGTCAGTCATAGCGATCCGAAATCGCCGGCGGCTCTCCTCTGGCCGAAAGTCATGCGTGGCATCCAGGGTATGGGACAACAGCGCCAAGGCCTCGCCCACGGGGCCACCCAGACGTTCCGCATGCGGCGTGGGTTGCATGCCTTGCGCCGTACGCACGAAGAGTTCATCGCCCAGCGCGCTGCGTAAGCGCCGCAGCGCATTGCTCACCGCGGGCTGCGACAGGTCCAGGCGCCTGGCCACGGCAGAGATATTGCGCTCTTGCAGCAAATGCTGAAAGACCACAAGCAGATTCAAATCAATATTGCGTAATTCCGCCATAACGCGTCGGCCTGTATCCGGTTCGGGTATTCACCAAACTTATAGTCGATATTTTCCTATTCCTATAGCCGAGGGGTGGATTTTTGTCGAAAATGGCTGCTGTACAGCGCGCACGGGCCGTCGGCCTACTCTCGGCGCGACAGGAGACGAGCTTATGTCTTTGCAATATCAAACCGGCTTTGGCAACGACTGGGCCAGCGAGGCGCTGCCCGGCGCGTTACCCGTCGGACAGAATTCCCCGCAACGTTGCGCCTATGGTCTTTACGCGGAGCAATTGTCGGGCACGGCTTTCACCGCGCCGCGGGCCGAGAACCGTCGTTCATGGCTCTATCGCATCCGTCCTGGCGTGCAGCACTTGCCGTTCGAACCGTTCGAGGGCGCGGCGCGTTGGCTCAGTCATTTTGGCGCTGGCCCCGTCACCCCGAATCAGCTGCGCTGGAGCCCATTGCCCATTCCCGAAGCACCCACCGATTTCATCGAAGGGATGCAAACCTGGGGCGGCAACGGCGCACCGGACGAGCATAGCGGTGTCGGCATCCATCTCTATGTGGCCAACCGCAGCATGCAAGGCCGTTTTTTCTATAACGCCGATGGCGAAATGTTGATCGTGCCGCAGCAAGGGCGCCTGCGCCTGGCGACCGAACTCGGCATCATCGAAATCGAACCGCAGGAAATTACCGTCATCCCGCGCGGCGTGCGATTCCGCGTCGAACTGCCCGATGGGCAAGCGCGCGGCTATATGCTGGAAAACTTCGGCGCCGCGCTACGGCTGCCGGAGCTCGGACCGATTGGCTCGAACTGTCTGGCCAATGCACGGGATTTCCAAACACCTGTAGCGTGGTACGAGGACGTCGAGGGCGACTTCGAACTGATCGCGAAATTCACCGGTGGCTTCTGGCGTGCGTCGATCGACCACTCGCCGTTGGACGTCGTCGCCTGGCATGGCACGCATGCGCCTTATAAGTACGACCTGCGCCGCTTCAACACGATCGGTTCCATCAGCTTCGACCATCCCGACCCGTCGATTTTCACGGTGTTGACCGCGCCCTCCGACACCCCGGGCACGGCCAATATGGACTTCGCGATATTCCCGCCACGTATCCTGGCGATGGAACACACTTTCCGTCCTCCCTGGTATCACCGTAATGTGGCCAGCGAGTTCATGGGTCTGATTCACGGCGTGTATGACGCCAAGGCAGAGGGCTTTGCCCCTGGCGGCGCGAGCTTGCATAACAGCATGAGCGGCCATGGCCCAGACGCCGATACGTTCGCCAAGGCAAGCGCCGCAGACACCTCGCAAGCGCACTACATCCGGGATACGATGGCGTTCATGTTCGAGACACGCCGCGTGATCCGTCCCACCGCGCAAGCGCTGGCGAGCGAGCAACTGCAGAAAGACTACTACCAATGCTGGCAAGGCCTGCAAAAGCATTTCAACCCGGCCAAGCCCAACTGAACCGCGAACCATGACGACTCTGAACGAAACTCACGACGCCACCCTGACCAGCTGGGTCGCCGGTGCCAACAATGACGCCACGGGATTCCCGGTGCAGAATCTGCCGTATGCCGTGTTCCGCCGGCGCGGCTCGCAAGAGGCCTTTCGTCCAGGTGTGGCGATCGGCGACCGCATCGTGGATCTGGCAGCGTTGGCAAAAGCCGGCGTGTTCGAAGGACAGGCCGCCCAAGCGCTCGCAGCCTGCCAGGGCGATAGCCTCAATGCCTTGATGGCGCTGGGTCGTTCGCATTGGAGCGCGCTGCGATTGGCGCTGTCACGGGCATTACGCACCGGCTCGGCGCTGCAAGCGACCATCGAGCCGCTGCTGGTGGCGCAGGCCGAGGCCGAATTCACCACGCCGGCGCGCATCGGCGACTACACCGATTTCTATATCTCGGTGCATCACGCAACCAATGTGGGTAAACAGTTCCGCCCAGACAATCCCCTTCTGCCGAATTACAAATGGGTGCCGATTGGTTATCACGGGCGCGCCTCCAGCGTGGGCGTCAATCAAGCGTTCCCGCGTCCGCTCGGCCAGACGCGCCCGGCAGCCGAAGGCGGCGTGCCGCAATTCGGTCCGTGCCAGCGTCTGGATTATGAGCTGGAGCTAGGCATCTTTGTGGGAACGGGTAACGCGCAAGGCGACCGCGTAACCTTGGATCAGGCCGATGAACATGTGTTTGGCATGTGCATTCTGAATGACTGGTCCGCGCGCGACATTCAGGCGTGGGAGTATCAGCCGCTGGGCCCCTTCCTCGCCAAGAATTTCGCCTCGACGATCTCGCCTTGGGTGGTGACGTTCGAGGCCCTGGAACCGTTCCGCATTCCCTTTATCCGTGGCGAAGGAGAGCCTCAACCGTTGCCCTATCTGTCGTCCGAAACCAATCGCGCCCAAGGCGCGTACGACGTACAGATGGAAGTGCTGATCACCACCGAAGCCTCGCGCGCCGCACAGCAAGCGCCCGCGCATTTATCGACCAGCAATTTCCGCGACGCGTACTGGAATGTGGCGCAGTTGATCGCGCATCACACGGTCAATGGCTGCAATCTGCAGCCAGGGGACTTGATCGGTACGGGCACGCTGTCGGGCGCGAATCCGGGCGAGTTAGGCTCGCTACTCGAACTGACCCAGGGCGGCAAATCGCCGATCACCCTGCCATGGGGCGAACAGCGCACGTTCTTGCAGGATGGCGATCAAATCATCATCCGCGCGCAATGCCACAAGCCGGGCTATCCCCGCATCGCTTTCGGCGAGTCGTCCGGCACGGTGCTGCCCGCCCGTTAATTCGCCGTTGCGCTTCCGGCCCCGCAGCGCTGCGGGGCCTTCGGGCCGGCGGCTTCTGCCGCCGGCCTATCGCCATCAAGCCTGCAGGACCTTGCCCGGGTTCATCAACCCGACCGGGTCGAGCGCGCGCTTGATGCGTTTCATCAACTCCAGCTCCAGTGCACTCTTGTAGTGCGGGAGTTCGTCGCGCTTGAGCTGACCGACACCATGCTCGGCGCTGATCGAGCCATCGTGCTCCATCACGCTACGATGGACGATGTCATAGATGTCCTGCTGCAGCGCAAGCAAGTCGGCTTCGGTCTGTCCGGGCGCGCGCGCCACGTTATAGTGCAGATTCCCATCGCCCAGATGGCCGAACACAACATTGCGCACATTGGGGAACCGCGCTTGCAGCAGCGCATTGGTCGTGCGCACGAAATGCGCGATGCGCGAGATCGGAATGGATACGTCGTGTTTGACGCCCTTGCCTTGCTCGGCCTCGGCCAGCGGAATGCTTTCACGCAAATGCCACAGGGCGCGGCTTTGCGCGACATTGGCCGCGATGGCGGCATCGGTGACGATGCCTGCCTCGATCGCCTCGCCCAGCACACTCTCGAAACGTTCGCGCGCATGCGCCTCGCTTTCGCTATCGGAAAGCTCCAGCAACGCGAACCACGGCGACGCCGCGGAATCGCCTTCGAACGGCAAGCGCTGTTGTGGAAAGAGCTGCACGACGGTTTGCAAACAGTCGCCCGCCATCAGCTCGAAGCCTGTGAGCGAAGCGCCAAACCCAGCGCGCGCACGTGACAGCAGTTCTACGGCCGCATCGATCGTATCCAACGCCAAGAGCGCCGTGCACGAGGCCACGGGCTTGGGATAGAGCTTGAGCGTTGCCGCGGTGATGATGCCCAGGGTGCCTTCGCTACCGATGTACAGGTCGCGCAGATCGTAGCCGGTATTGTCCTTGCGCAGACCGCGCAGACCGTTCCAGAGCTCGCCCTGCGGGGTCACGACTTCGAGCCCCAGCGCCAACTCACGGGCGTTGCCATAACGCAGCACCTGGGTGCCGCCTGCATTGGTCGCCAGATTGCCGCCGATGGTGCAGCTGCCCTCAGCCGCCAGGCTCAAGGGGAACAGGCGGCCCGCATCGGCCGCGGCCTGCTGGACCGTTTGCAGAATGCAACCCGCCTCGACGGTAATCGTATCGTTATCGGTATCGATCGCACGAATCTTATTCAATCGGGCCGTGGACAGCAGTACTGCCTGACCGCTTTGATCCGGCGTCGCCCCGCCGCACAAACCGGTATTGCCGCCTTGAGGCACCACGGGCGCGCCGTGCTCGGCGCAGAGCCGCACGGCCTGCGCGACCTGCTCGGCGCTAGCCGGCCGGATGACCGCCAGCGCGGCACCACGATAACGACGGCGCCAGTCGTGCAGATAAGGTTCGGCATCGTCACCGGTCAGCACATGTTCCGGGCCCAGCAACGATTCCAGTGCGTTCAATAAGCTCATAGACATTACCGCAGTCAAAGCGCTCGGCGCCACTCGCCCAGCGACATGGAAGATAACCGCTATTGTAGGACGCCGTAACCTCGGATGCTGCCCGTCACACATGGCTCGCCGCAGGCGGCGGGAATCAACGATAATCACTCCATTCACGCGCCGTGCGAGCAGTTCCGTCACGGTAGGCGTACTGCTTTCGCTATCTACCTCCAGGAGCCAAATTGAACGACGTCGCACGCTATCCCGATTCGGTATTCAAGGCCTATGACATTCGAGGCATCGTACCGGACGCCCTGAACCCGGACTTTGCCCGCGCGCTCGGGCGCGCTCTCGCGGCGCAAGCGCGCGCCCAGAATGTCTCCACGCTGGTCGTGGGCCGGGACGGACGGCTGAGCAGCGCCGAGCTATCCGAGGCACTGCAAGCCGGCATTCTGGAAGGCGGCATCGACACCCTGGACATCGGCCAAGTGCCCACGCCCCTGGTGTACTACGCGGCCTACACGCAAAAAACGGGTTCTGGCATCGCTATCACCGGCAGCCATAACCCCCCGCAATACAACGGTTTCAAGATGATGATGGGCGGGCGCGCCCTGTATGGCCCCGATGTCCTGGCCCTGCGCGACGCGATGAACGCCGCGCGTGTCACCCCGCCCGCAGCGGCCGAGCAACCGGGCACGCGTCGCGAGCTGGACCTGATCGAGGAATACATCCAGCGCATCATCGGCGACGTCAAACTCGCGCGCCCCATGAAGATCGCTATCGATTGCGGCAACGGCGTGGCCGGTGCCGTGGCGCCCCGTTTGTTCCGCGCGATGGGCTGCGAGGTTACCGAGCTGTTCTGCGAAGTCGACGGCCGCTTCCCCAACCACCACCCCGATCCCGCGGACCCCCACAACCTCGAAGACCTGATTCACTGCCTCGCCACCACCGATTGTGAAATCGGCCTGGCCTTCGACGGCGACGGCGACCGCCTCGGTGTGGTGACCAAGTCCGGCCAGATCATCTGGCCCGATCGTCAGCTGATCTTGTTCGCGCGCGACGTGCTGGAACGCTGCCCCGGCGAGACCATCATCTATGACGTCAAGTGCAGCCGCCATGTGGGTCTGGCCGTCGAGGCCGCTGGCGGAAATCCGCTGATGTGGCAGACCGGCCATTCGCTGGTCAAAGCCAAGCTCGCCGAAACCGGTGCGCCGTTGGCGGGCGAGATGAGCGGCCATATCTTCTTCAAAGAGCGTTGGTATGGCTTTGACGATGGCCTCTATACCGGTGCGCGCCTGCTGGAAATCATATCCCGCCACGCCAATCCTTCCGAGCCCCTTGAAAGCCTGCCGCAGGCGGAATCCACGCCCGAGCTCAAGATCGAGATGGAGGAAGGCCAACCGTTCGCATTGATCCAAGCCCTGCAAGCCGAAGGCAAGTTCGACGGTGCCTTGCGCGTGGTGACTATCGACGGCGTACGCGCCGAGTATCCCGATGGATTCGGTCTGGCCCGTCCGTCAAATACGACGCCGGTTGTTGTCTTGCGATTCGAAGCCGATACGCAAGAAGCCTTGACGCGCATCAAGGAAGATTTCCGTCAACAACTGCTGCGTCTGGCACCCGAAGCCAAACTGCCGTTCTGATATGAGGCTGATCTAAGCTCGCTGGCTACGCCCGGCGGGCTTAGGACGGGGCTGTCAAAGCCGTGTGTGTGTACGCATCACAGAGAGCTTGACGGCGCGGCAATGCTCTTAGCGCGCTTGCCGCAACGTTTGATACAGCTCCAGGTGCTTGGCGCACACGTCCTCGATAGCGAACTCGCGCTCGGCCAGTGCACGCCCCGCCGCACCCATCCGTTGCCGTAGCAACGTGTCCTGAGCCAGCCGCGCTATTGCGGCTGCCAGGGCCTCGGCATCGTGCGAGGGCACCAGCAACCCCGTCACATCAGGCTCAATAGCGTCACGACATCCCGGCACATCGGTGGTGACGACGGCGCGGCCGCAGGCCGCCGCTTCGATCAGCGAGCGGGGAAGCCCCTCGCGATAGGACGGTAGCACGGCGATATGGGACGCCGCATACAGCTGAGCGATATCGCTGCGCTCACCCAAGGGCTCGATGATGCCCTCGTCCTGCCACGCCCGCACATCCTCCGCAGTTACCGAGGCCGGATTGCCCGGATCAATGCCCCCGGCTAACAACATCCGAACATGCACATTCTGCCGGCGCAGAATGCGAGCCGCTTCGACAAACTCCAACACGCCCTTGTCGCGCAGCAAACGCGCGACCATCAAGGCCACGACCGGCGTGGGCGGCTCGGCAACCGCGGCGTACTCCGACAGGTTCACGCCGGAACCTCGAATCATCACCACCTGCTCGTCGCGCACTGCCCCCAGCTTGCTCAGCACATCACGGTCGCTGGCGTTCTGAAACACGATGCGGCTATTCGGATGACCAAGCGCGATGCGATACAACACGGTTACCACCCGGCGCACGAGTTCGGCCTTGGCCCCACGCGAGACGAAGACGAAACCTAAGCCCGATATCGCGGAGACCATGCTCGGTACGCGGGCCAGTCTTGCCGCAACGCCACCATAAAGTACCGGTTTAATGGTCACCAGGTGCACGATGTCGGGCCGGACCCGCCTGAACAGGCGATACAACGCAAGCATCGTCTTCAGTTCGCTAAGCGGATTCTTGCCGCTACGCGTCATGGGGATGACGTGGTGCGTCATACCATACGACTGAATACGCGCCACGCTGTCGCCGTCCATGGTCGCGACATGCACCTCATAGCCCTCGCGCTGGGCGGCCAGGGCCAGCGGCAGCCGGTGCGATAAAAAGAACGCCGGATTGTTGACCACAAACAGCAAACGCGGACAGTTCATGATGACTCCTTCGCACCACGGCGCGAGATGCGACGCCAGACTGACTCGTACTGAGCGACCATATGGGCCAGATCGAATTCGGCGAGCACGCGTGCGCGTCCGGGGCCGCCCACGGCATCGCGGCCGCGCACCGTGATGTCCTCCAGCGCCCGGGCGATACCGTCAGCCAAGGCTTGCGCGTTCTCCGGCGGAACGACCGGGGCAGTCTGCCCCACGATATGCGCGGCGTCGCCCACGTCGGTGACGACGCAAGGAGTACCACAAGCCATGGCCTCCGCGACCACATTAGGAAAACCTTCCGCGCAACTCGACAGGACGTGAATGTCCAATGCATTCATGACGGCCGGCACATCATCACTGGGGCCGAGCAATAGCACCCGATCACCCAATCCCAGGCGTTCGATCATCGCACGCAGCCCGGCATTGTCGGGGGTCATACCCCGTCCGATTAACGCGCAGTGTATGTCGGCAGACAGGTGTCCAGGGGCTTCGGCATGGGGAGTCGTGATAGACCCGCCCACGCCGTCATCCGCGCGGGGCTGATATCGCTGCACCAACAACGCCATTGCACCGAGCAGGTTGCCATGGTCCTTCAGTGGATCCCAGCGCGCCACACATCCGATTACCGGGGTCGTGTCCGACACCTGCCACCGTAATCGCATACGTTGACGGGCTTGCGCATCGGGCTGATAACGCGACAGATCGTAGCCATTGGCGATCACGGTCATACGATCCGCGCGATAGCCGTATTGCTCGTGACGCACCGCCGAATCGCGCGCTGCGCATACGATCGCTGCGGGAATTTGACCAGAGAGCATCGCGCATAGCTTCAAGACCAGTCGTGCGGAACGGCTGCTGCGCTGCAAGTGCGCGCCCGAATTGCGTATGCCCCAGGCGATGGCACGCACACCCGCCAATCGCGCCGCGATGCCGCCGATCAGGTCGGCGTGGTACATCCAGGTTTGCACTGCATCCGGCCGTTGCTCGATCAGCATGCGACGCAATCTGGCGAACCCACTCAGACTAACGCGCCCCCGCGCCATGCCCAGGGTGTGAACGGTGACGCCGGCAGCCCGCAAACGTTCACCGTACACACCGTCATCGGTCAGCGAAATGACGGTGTGCTCAACGGGCTGCCCGGCAAAAGTGGCCAGCCGGAACAACACGGCCTCTGCGCCGCCCTGCCCCAGGCCGGTGATCACATGGGTAACGCGCAACGGCTCGCCCGTGGTCATGCCTTGCCTCGCACCGTCTCGAACAAACGATCCCATTGCGCCAGCACCGCAGGCAGCGCATAACGATCGCGCACGGATTGCGCGGCGCGCAGGCCCAGACTATGACGCAGCGTCGCGTCCGCCATCACGCGGCGCATGCCATCGCGCAGTTTGTCCCGATCGCCCGCGGGCACCAGGATCGCGTCCTGACCATCACGGGTCATCTCACGCGGGCCGCTAGGGCAGTCGAATGCGACGCAAGGCAGACCCAGCGCCATCGACTCCAACAACACGTTAGGAAACCCCTCAACCGCGGAGCTCAACACAAAGGCATGACCTCCGGATAACGCTTCCCAAGGCGCATCGGTGCGTCCGGGCAGCTGAATACGATCCACCAAACCCGCGGACTCGACGCGCGCCCGCAGGCTGTCCCGATCGGGCCCCTCGCCCCAGATCCACAAGTCCCAATCCGGATATGCGGTCGCCAACTGAGCGAAGACATCGATCAACAGATCAAACTGTTTAGCGGGCACGAGCCGTCCCATCGCCAAGAGCCGCTTGCGCGGCGTCTCTGCCTGCGCATCGACTAGCGGGGCATCCAATAATGCGGGTGGCAAGGGATTGGGAATCACTTCCAGGCGGCGCATGCCGGGCACCTGCCGGGAGAATGGCCCCACGGTGTCGTCGGCCTGCACCGTGACCATGTCGGCCTTCGGATACAAAAAGCGCCGCGCCTGAGACCAGACACGGCCCGTCGTCGTCTCCGCGACCGGATTCGTGCGCTCGCAGACAATCAACGGCACGTCCAGCTTGCCGAGGACCTTGGTGGCGAGAATCGCCGCAACGTTGACATTGGTCAGAAACGACACCACCACATCGGGTTTTTGCTCGATGATGAGTTGGCGCAGCGCCCGCAGTCGCGTCCACGCCGCCAGCGGCCCGCCCTGGCGGGTACCCGCGCGATCGGCCAGCCAAATCAGGTTCACCGCATCCGAAACGGGATAAAAACACGTGCCCTTGGAAGAATACGTGGGCACCAATGTCACGGTATCGCCGCGCTCAGTCCAGGCGTTCACCAATGTGGCGGCCACCCGTTCGGCGCCGCCCGCGTGCATGGAACTGACCAGCAGCAATATCTTCATCGTCGTGTATCCTTTTGTCCAACCATACCGGCGTGATAGCGATCCAACCAGGCCTGCATCATCAGCACGCCCCACAGACGGCTGCTCCAGTCGCGATGCCCGGAAACGTGCTCACGCCACTTCTGCAAAATCGGCTCCGGCTCGAACCAGCCCTCCTGACGCAGCCGCTCTGGCTGTAGCAAGGACTCTGCCCAGTCGCGCAACGGGCCGCGCAGCCACGCGGCCAAGGGCACCGCGAACCCGCGCTTGGGACGATCTACCAGAGCTTGAGGCACATGGCGGTAAAGCACCTGACGCAGCAGCCATTTGCCAGTGTTGCCCCGGACCTTGTACTCGAAAGGCAAGCGCCAGGCGAACTCATAGACACGGTGATCCAATATGGGCACACGCGTCTCCAGACTCACCGCCATGGCGGCGCGATCGACTTTCACCAGGATGTCGTCGGGCAGATAAGTCACCGTATCGAGCTTCATCATGGCGTCGAAAACCGATCCTTCCAATTGTTGCTCGAACAACGAGGGCGGCTCGACGCCGCCTTTGACGACACGGGCGGGATCGGCCCAGTAAGACACGAACTGACGATAGAAATCGCCGTGACGGTCCGTACGCAGCAATTCACCCAGTTTGCCGACCTTGCCGCGCCACGCACCACGCCCAGGCAGAGACGCCGAGGCACTGAGCATCGTACCCATCATGTGACGCAATGGGCGCGGATATCGCTCGCATTTCGCCCACCAGTCACGCACCCGGAAATACCGCGAGTAGCCGCCAAACAGTTCGTCGCCACCATCGCCGGACAATGCCACCGTCACATGCTGGCGCGCCATGCGCGTCACTAGCGACGTGGGGATTTGCGATGAATCCGCGAACGGCTCGTCATACATATCGGCCAGCGTGGGCACCACGGCCAGCGCATCGTCCGCCGTCACATACAGCTCGGTATGATCCGTGCCCAAATGCTTGGCGACCGCTTTGGCGTGCTCGGCCTCGTTGTATTTCTTCTCGTGAAAGCCAATGGCAAAGGTGCGCACCGGTTGCGAGCTTTGCGCCTGCATCAGCGCCACGATGGTGGACGAATCGATCCCACCGGAAAGAAACGCGCCCAGGCTGACGTCCGACAGCATCTGCCCACCCACCGCTTTGGACAGCACGGCCTCCAGTTCATCCGTGGCGTGCGCGTCGGACGCAAAGCTGCTGCGAGTCTGCAAACCGACATCGGCCATCTGCATCGCGGACCAGTAGGCCACATGCTGCGGAACACGAGTTCCCTGCATATCGGCTTCGCTGACTTCCAGCCAGGTGCCGGGAGGCAGCTTGTAAATGCCTTCGTAGATGGACTGCGGCGCCGGAATATAGTTGTGACGCATCAGCGACGCAATCGCTGAGCGGTTCAGTTCGCGACCGAAACCCGGGATGGGCATCAACGCCTTCAGCTCCGAGGCAAAGACGAGATTGCCCCCGGTATAGCCGTAGTAGAGCGGCTTCTCGCCCATGCGGTCTCGCGCCAGCGTCAGGCTACGCCGTTCACGATCCCACAGCGCGATCGCGAACATGCCCACGGACGCTTGCAGGGTTTTCTCAACGCCCCAGGCGCTGAACCCCGCCAACACGGTTTCGGTGTCGGAATGCCCGCGCCACTGCGGCGCCTGTCCGGCCTGTTCCAACTGCGCGCGCAGTTCGAGATGGTTGTACACCTCGCCATTGAGCACCAGCACGTACCGGCCACACGCCGACACCATCGGCTGATGACCCGCTTCAGACAGATCCAGAATCGCCAGTCGGACATGCGCCAGCGTGATGCCGGCGTTCAGGTCCTCCCAGAGACCATGACTATCCGGGCCGCGATGCTGTATGCGCCGGCAGCTGTCGGCCAGCACCTGCGCCTTATCGGGTAAGGCTCCCCAGATTCCGACTATTCCACACATGATGGTCTCTTTTGCGTGCATCCGGACGAGGCCGCGCCAAACTAGTTAGCCCGCGCGCCGCACATCGTCAAAAAGTTGTTGCCACATACCCAGCACCCGCTGGGCGGAAAATCGTTCGCGTGCCTCGATGGCGCGCGCCGCCATGGCCTCGCGGGCCGCGCTGTCACGCATCAACGTCGATAGCGCCGCCGCCATCGCGGCCACATCGCCGTTGGGTCGTACCAGCACCCCGTCTATGCCATCGCGCACGACCTCTCGCGGTCCCGTGTCGCAGTCAAAGCATACCGCGGTCAAACCGCTGGCCAGCGATTCCAGCAGCGTATTGGACAAGCCCTCGAATCGGGAGCTCAGCACATAAAGATCGGATTGCGCGTACCAGTCTCCGACATTGCCGACCCGACCGGGCATCGATACCCGCGCCTGCAAGGCCATCTCGTCGATCTGCGCTTGCAAGGACTGCCGCTCACTGCCCTCGCCAAGGATGATCAAATCCCAATCGGGATGCGCCGATGCGACACGCGCAAAAGCCTGCAATAGCAGATCGAACCCTTTATCGGTATGCAGTCGCCCGACCGCCAGCAGCCGGCGACGCCCGTTCGCGGCAGGCGGCATCACCACCGGCTCGCCTCGCGTCAAAGGCCAATGCACAGGGTTCGGAATCACCGCGAGCCGCGAGCCTGGCACGTGCTGATCCAGCCAATCCGCCGTACCGCGCGTCAACGCTACCACGCGCGCGGCGCGCGGATACGTCAGACGGCGCAAACGCTGCCACAATCCAGACAGCATCTGCGACGGCGGATGGGTATGTTCGGTCGCAATCACCTGGCAGGGCAGACCCCGCGCGGCCAACACCGCCAGCACCGAGGCCGTGGTCATCATGCCCAACACGATGTCGGGCTGAAACTCGCGCAACACCTTGCGCAACGCGCGCACGCGGCGCACATTCGCGACGATGCCGCGCAGTCCCCCGCCCTCGCCGGCGGTGTAAAGAATCCGCCGCTGCACGTTCGGGTGCAGCGTATAGGCATCATCGCGATCATCGGCCTGCGTGACCACCATCACCGGCCAGCCCGACTCGGCCCAGTGCGCGCTCAAATCCGCGGCCACGCGCTCAGCGCCGCCGCCATGCAGCGAGTGAATAAAGATCAGGACACGCGGCACAGGCATCGTCGTATCGTTCATACCGCCTCCTTGGCCACGGGCGGATCGGGTCGTTTTAGCGCCACCACGAGATAGCAGGCAAACGACAGGGCATACATCAATGCCGTGGCCAGCATGATGCCCGACGTCCCCATATGGTCGGCCAGCACACCATTCAGCGCCGCCTTGAGCAGAAAGTTCGCCACGGCGATAAAAGCCATGACACGGTAGCGATTTTGACTCGCCAACAGCTGCACCAGGATCAGGACACCGAAATAAAACGGCAATTGCAGCAGGCCCCAGCGGAACACCTCGGCCACCATCTGCGTATCTTGAGCGGTGAACTCACCACGCTGGAACAACACCGCAACGCCCCACGGCGCCAATGCCCAGGCTATCGCCACCGCGACGGCCCCCGCGCCCAGCATCAGGGCCGACCACTTCAACGCCATTGTCCGCGCGCGCGCGGCGTCGCCACGGGCCTGCACATCGGCCAGCACGGGTAACGCGGCACGGCCCACCGACACCGCGCCAATGCCGATCAACAGCGACAGCAGCCGGGCTGCATACCCCAGCGTCGCGTTGGCGTTATCGCCTAACTGCGCCGCGGTATATTGATCCAAGGGCCCGACGAAGCTCATCGCCACCTGCCCCACCAGCATGATGCCTGCGGCGCTAACGAGTTCGGGCCAATGCGGCGATTGCAGACTCAACCGAGGCGAGCCCCAGAATCCACCATCCGCACGCGCGGCCAGCCACGCCAGCCACGCGGTCTGAATCGCATAGCCGACCAAGGTGCCCCACAGCAGCGGGCCGACGTCATTAACGGACTGCGCGGCAAGCATTACCCAAGCCAGCGTAGCAATGGCGGGCAAACTATCGAGCAGTGTATTGACGTGACGTTCGTGCGAGCGCAGACGGGCCCCACTGATACCGGCGATCAAGAGCAGTGCCGCAACGGGCGCGAATGCCAGCAGCAGCTCCGTGCTCATGCTCGACACCTGGGCCGACAACCCGCTGCCGCCCCAGCGCAACACCCACGGCCAGGCCGCGACCGTCAGCCCGGCTAGCACAACGCCGACCAACAGCACCCAACCCTGCAATTCGCGCACGAACTGATTGCGTTCAGCGCCCCCAGTGCGCTTTAGGCGCACCAGGACCGGGATCAGCACCACGCCCAACACGCCCACGATGGTCGATGGCAACCAGCTCGCCAGCGTCATCGTGAACTGGTAGGCATCCACGGCGTCGCTCACGCCGTAGCGGTAGGCGACGGCCATTTCCTTGACCGCGCCGGCGGCCTTACCCAGGATCAAGAAGATCGCTACCCGAAACGCCGCCTTGAAAATGCGCTGGTGATCAGGATGGATCGCATTGACTCTGCGAATGAGCGCTTTCAAGATAAAGAACGATCAGCGCAGGAATTTGACATACCAGGGCATGGCGACCTCCAGCCCACGCAGGATGTCGTAGGCTGGGGAGTAACCCAACAGCTTTTCCGCCTTGCCAATATTGGCTTGCGAATGCCGCACATCGCCGGGACGGAAATCCCCGTACACGGGTTTCTTTTCATACCGCACGCCCTGCTGGCCCAAGGTCTTCGCCAGATAGTCGAACAGCTGATTCAGCGTGGTACGCCCGCCAAAGGCGACGTTATAGACCTGATCGCGCGCCTCGTCGCTGGCTACCGCCGCCAACAGATTGGCTTGCACGGCGTTATCGACAAAGCAGAAATCACGGCTCGTCTCGCCATCGCCGTTGACCTTGACGTCCTCGTTGAGGATCATCGCCGCCGTCCATTTCGGAATCACGGCGGCGTAAGCGCCATCCGGATCCTGTCGCTTGCCGAACACGTTGAAATAACGCAGACCCACGCTGCGGAACCCATACGAACGCGCGAACACATTGGCGTACAGCTCGTTGACGTACTTGGTCACCGCGTAGGGAGACAAGGGATTGCCGATGTTTTCTTCCAGCTTGGGCAGCGCCGGGTGATCGCCATAGGTTGAGCTCGATGCGGCGTACACAAAGTTCTTGACCTTGGCATCGCGCGCGGCGACCAGCATGTTCAGAAAACCGCTGATGTTCACCGCATTCGTCGTGATCGGATCGACCAGCGAGCGCGGCACAGAACCTAGCGCTGCCTGATGCAACACATAATCGACGCCTTCGACGGCGCGCTGGCAATCCGCCAATTCGCGAATATCGCCTTCGATAAACGTAAAGCGCGCCCATTGTTCGGCGCTGACGGAATCGCGTACCTCATCCAGGTTGCGCTGATAACCCGTCGCGAAATTATCCAGGCCGACCACGGTCTGATTTAGCTTGAGCAGCGTCTCCAGCAGGTTAGAACCGATGAATCCGGCGCAGCCGGTCACCAGCCATTTGACCGGCGACGCTTGCAGTTCTCGCTGGATGCTCTCGTAGCGATTAGTCATTCATACCTCCATTACAGACGCAGGTCGGATTCGCTGGGCTTGAGCACGTACTTCAGGTCATACAAGACATGCTTCGGCTTGCCGAACGCGCGAATCGCGGCGGCGCCCATTTTCACGAACTGCTCATGCGAGACGGCCAGGATGATGGCGTCGTACTTGCCAGCTTCGGGCTTGGCGATGGGCTCGATTCCGTACTCGTGCACGGCTTCTTGCGGATCGACCCACGGGTCATACACGTCCACATCGACGTTGTATTCGCCCAGCTCGTGCACGATGTCCACCACGCGCGTATTGCGCAGATCGGGGCAGTTTTCCTTGAACGTCAGGCCCATCACCAGCACGCGCGCGCCCTGCACATGGATGCGTTGCTTGGTCATGCACTTGACCAGCTGCGACACCACATAGCCGCCCATGGAGTCATTCAGGCGACGACCCGCCAGGATGATTTCGGGGTGATAGCCGATCGACTGCGCTTTATGCGTCAGATAGTACGGGTCCACGCCAATGCAATGGCCGCCCACCAGACCGGGGCGGAACGGAAGGAAGTTCCACTTCGTGCCGGCCGCTTCCAACACCGCCTCGGTGTCGATGCCCATCTTGTTAAAGATCAGCGCCAGCTCGTTGATCAGCGCGATGTTGACGTCGCGCTGGGTGTTTTCGATGACCTTGGCGGCCTCGGCCACGCGGATGCTGGACGCTTTATGCGTACCGGCGGTGATGATCTCGTTGTAGAGCGCATCGACCAGATCGGCGACTTCCGGCGTCGAGCCGGAGGTCACTTTCTTGATCGTGTTCACGCGGTGTGCCTTGTCGCCCGGGTTGATGCGCTCGGGGCTATAGCCGGCGTAGAAATCTTCGTTGAACTTCAGACCCGACACGCGTTCGAGTACGGGCACGCAGTCTTCTTCGGTCGCGCCGGGATACACGGTCGATTCATAGATGACGATATCGCCGCGCTTGAGCACGGAACCGATGGTCTCGCTCGCCTTGATGAGCGGCGTCAGATCCGGATTCTTATATTGGTCGATCGGCGTGGGCACCGTCACGATGAACACGTTGGCTTTGCCCAATTCGGCACGATCGGACGTGTAGGTCAGATTCTTGGCTTGCGCGAGCTCGTCGTCTTCGACCTCCAGCGTGTGATCATGGCCGGCCTGCAGCGCCTGGATGCGTTTGACATTGATGTCGAACCCGATCACCGGACGCTTTTTGCCGAACTCCACGGCCAGGGGCAGCCCGACATAACCAAGGCCCACCACGGCAAGTTTCACTTCATCGATACGCAAGATCGCTCTCCCTTTGCCGCTTTACGATCGCGGCATTGCAAATAGGAACGGGAATTGTAACAACGGCGAGGCAGCGGCCTGCTCAGTGCGCCCGTGGCAGCAATAGCCAGGACGGGCGACGCCACGACACGAGCCGGACGTACAGCCAGATATAAACCGCTGCGAACACCACCAGGCTCAGGCAGAGTATCCAG
Source organism: Bordetella sp. 02P26C-1 (assembly GCF_009763255.1). Taxonomy (GTDB): domain Bacteria; phylum Pseudomonadota; class Gammaproteobacteria; order Burkholderiales; family Burkholderiaceae_B; genus Bordetella_A. Next base: position 33,292 of record NZ_WSJB01000005.1, read on the forward strand.
GCGTTATCCCACCATATCGTGGCCGGCACCAGCCCGATCAGGGCCAGCACCCACATATAGGGGGACGCTAGGGCGTTGCACAGGGCCGGCACGGCATGGCGACGATCACGACTGAACGTCACACGCACCAGACGGCGAAAGACCAGCTGATGCAAGTGCAACGCATCCGGCTGATCCACCGGCACTCCGCGTTTGAAGCGCCTGCGCCAGATTGAAAACCCCGTTTCAAAAACCGGATAAAACAGTACCGCCAGCGCATAGAACGGCGATACGGAAGGATTACGCACCACTAGCAGGACAGCCAGTTCCGCGAGCATGAAACCCAGAAAATACGCGCCGCCGTCGCCCAGGAACACGCGGCCGAACGGAAAATTCCACACCAGAAAGCCGAGCGTCGCAGAGGCCAGGGCCGCGGCGATCATAAAGATCGGCATATCGCCCACTTGCAAGGCCACCAGGGCAATCGAGACCGACATCAACGTGGCGACCATCCCGGCTAAGCCGTTCATCCCGTCAACGATGTTGAGTGCGTGCGTACACCCCCCCACCGCAAACATGGTGAAAAGCAGAGATACCGGCCAGAAAGACAGCACCCAATCCACGGGAGCCATGCCGACACGGCTGACGCCACCCAGCAACCACCATGCAATCGCGGCTGATAAGAATGCGGCAAGCAGGCGCTTGCTGGCGCCAATGTCCTTGGTAATGTCTTCGAGCAGCCCCGCGACGAACACGGGCAAGGCCGCGACAAACAGCGCGGGCCATAGCCACGTCAGCGTCATGTTGCTGGGCCCGAGTACAAGCAAACCCGCCAAGGAACCAGCCAGCACCGCAAGACCGCCCACGCGAGGCGTGGCGCGCGAGTGCGACGCCTGAGGCTTATTTAGGTCGCTGTCACCGGTAAACGCGCCATGCCAGCGCTCGGAGGCGACGATTAGGCCCCCGACCATGAACGCCACCACACAGATATATAACCAAGTCACAACAATACCTTAGCAGGTGGAGGTAAGGAGCACGACATTATCGACACCGCGTGTAACACCCGTATATGAGGGGCATGAACAAGTGAAAGGTGTCCCCTCAGGATGTAACAATTGAAGCGTACTCTGCAGAACACCCGCAGCGTGAGGGAATTGTAATCCTATTGCCCCGCTCCGATACGCCCAGCCCCTGTGTCGCCCCCAGGGCGAGGGCCTTTTTACCCGGGCGTGGCTTTGCGGCCACAATCGTCTTAATCCTGGGCACTCAGGAGTGGGCGATGAGGTCGGCGATTTCGGGGAATGCAGAGAACGGCAGTGATGGGTGGCAGCGCTCACAATACCAGGCGAGCGAGCGCATAACGAAAAAAAAGCCCGAGATCGCAAGATCTCGGGCTAAATCCACCAAAGGAGGAGGGTGGAGGAGACAACCGTGGCATGTTGTGGCAACCCTGAGGGTCTTGCCGCTACGCTTCGGGGTTTTCACCGCGCCGCTGCGTTTTCAACATCCATGTACGAATATTAGCCGATCGTTTTGTGCGACGCAAGATGTTTTTTGGAAATTTTTTAGGGCCGTGATTTTTGTTGTGATTACGCAGCAATGAGGCTCGTGACTGCGCTGACAACAAGCATCTACGTGCATCAGGGCGTTTCCGGAAAGGGTAAACCCTTGCGGGCTTACCCTAAAGTTTTCAAGCGCTTAGACCGGATCGGAGACTCTCTATGACTACTGCCCACCCCGGTAATTGTGCGTTGCACAACTGCCCGCCAGCGGAGCGTCCAACTTAAATCCGGTAGGCGGTCGTCGTCATCACGCGCGACATCAGCCGCATCAAACCGCGCACGGGTGCTGGCAGTGGCACGCCGCCCGCCTCTTCGGCGTTATGCCGGTGCTGAGCCTCGTCTTCTTTCATCTTGTCGACGATCTCCCGGGAACGAAGATCGGTGGGCGGCAAGGTGCGCAGGTGACCGTCCAAATGTTCCTCGACCTGACGCTCCGTCTCGGCCATAAAGCCCAGATTGCGCGGCACGCCGGCCACGCTGGCCAAAGCCCCCAACGTAAATGAACCGGCATACCAAAGCGGGTTCAACAGACTCGGTCGGCTACCGAGCTCTTCTAGGCGCTGGGCGCACCACACCAAATGATCCACCTCTTCGGCCGCGGCCTGTTCCAGCAAACGGCGCGCCGACGCATCGCGGCAAGCGGTGGCCTGACCACGGTACAGCGCCTGTGCGCAGACTTCACCCACGTGATTCACCCGCATCAGCCCGGCGGCATGCCGCTTTTCCTGCTCGGTCAAGGGCGGTTGCGGCTCTGCCGCTTGTGCCGGATACGCGCGCGAGGCTGTCGCGGCACCCGCGAGCACGCGCAGAGCACGGTCGACTTCACCAATCAAACCGTCGAGTGGACCGCGCCGGCGTGCAAACGGGACAGCAACGGAACTCATGGTGGCATCGGGCATATTGGGACTCCTGAGCATCTGCATCTGTGATTTAGGGTTCCCCCTAATTGTAGGGAAATTGGCTAGTGCCGGCCTTCCTCGTTCTATAACGCTGCTTTAGCATGAACCGCTCCCGCCCCTGCGTCTTGGACAGTTGACCCCGGGTTATCATGGAGGTTTTCTTCGCGACTTACGAACGAGGGATTTTTCATGGAATGCACCATCAACTGGGGTGGCCCGGACGGCATGCTGTTCGTCGCGCAGACCGGCAGCGGCCATATCGCCGCCATGGACGGCGCGGTTGAAGGTGGCGGTCATAATCTGGCCCCGCGCCCCATGGAAATGCTGCTGGCCGGCACCGGCGGCTGCACGGCCTATGATGTGGTCCTGATCTTGAAGCGCGGACGTCACGCCGTGACGGGCTGCTCGGTCAAACTGGCCGCCGAGCGCGCGGAAACGGACCCTAAAGTGTTTACCCGCATTCATTTTGCGTTCACGGTGACTGGTAAGAAATTGCCCCGCGCTGCCGTGGAACGCGCGGTACAACTGTCCCATGAGAAGTACTGCTCCGCGTCGGCCATCCTGGAAAAAACCGCTGAACTCACGTTCTCGGTAGAAGTGGTCGATACCGACGAAACGCCCGCGGCCTGACGGCTGCGGGACCACGCTTGCTTCGTGGGCGCCTGGCTTTGCTATGAAACAGTACCTTTCGCTAATTCAATCCATCCTGGATCACGGTGCGTGGCAGGAAAACCGCACGGGCATCCGGACCTTGTCCCTGCCCGGCGCGGCGTTGCGGTTCGACCTGCAACAGGGTTTCCCTGCGGTCACCACCAAGAAGCTGGCTTTTAAATCGGCAATTGGCGAGCTGGTCGGTTTCCTACGCGGGGCGCGCAGCGCGGCGGAGTTTCGCGCGCTGGGTTGCAAGGTTTGGGACCAGAATGCGAACGAGAACGCAAACTGGCTCGCCAACCCGTACCGCGAGGGCCCGGACGATCTGGGGCCGGTCTATGGCGTTCAATGGCGACGCTGGCCGGCGTACAAGCTGCTGCCTCGGACGCAGAGCACGCAGATCGAAGATGCGTTGGGTCGGGGCTACCGCCAAGTATCCGAGGTAGACGAAGCCGGCGTGCCGCATGTGTTGCTGTACAAAGCGGTGGACCAACTGCGTCAGTGCCTGGACACGATACATACCAACCCGCAGGACCGACGCATTCTCTTTCATGGCTGGAACTGGGCACAGATCGAGGAAATGGCGCTGCCGCCTTGCCACCTGCTCTATCAGTTCCTGCCTAACGCCAGCACGCGCGAGATATCGCTGTGTCTATATATACGGTCCAACGATGTCGGGCTGGGCACGCCGTTCAATTTGACCGAGGGCGCGGCGCTGCTGCATCTGGTGGGCCGGTTGACGGGGTATCGCCCGCGCTGGTTCTCGTATTTCATTGGCGACGCGCATATTTACGAGAATCATATGCCCATGCTGCGCGAACAGCTCAAGCGCGAGCCGTATGAATCGCCGCGCCTGGTGCTGTCGGACCGCATCCCGGACTATGCCGTCACGGGTCAGTACGAACCCGATTGGCTCGAGTGCGTGGAGCCGGGTGATTTTGCGTTGGAAGGCTACAGGCATCACCCGCCATTGACCGCGCCCATGGCCGTATAACGACTGCGACGCTGACTTCATCGAGGCCGAACCTATGCCGCCTACCCTGACCCTTGTTGTCGCGTATTCGGATAATCGCGTCATTGGACGCGACAATGCGTTGCCCTGGAAGCTGCCGGGCGACCTCGCGCATTTCAAGCGCACCACGCTGGGCAGCCCCATCATCATGGGACGCAAGACCTGGGAATCGCTCGGACGCCCGCTGCCGGGCCGCACGAATGTGGTGGTGACTCGCAATGCGGATTACGAGGCGCCGGGCGCCGTGGTGGCCACGACCTTGCAGGCGGCAATCGATGCCTGTGGGAACGTGCCGCATGCGTATGTGATCGGCGGCGCGCAGATCTATGAGCAAGCCATCCCGCTCGCGCAACGCGTCATCGCCACCGAAGTGCGTGCGCATGTGGAAGGCGATGCCTTTTTCCCGGGACTGGCCGCCGCGCATTGGCGTGAAACCTCGCGCGAGCCACAGCCGGAAGAGAACGGCTACCACTACGAATTCGTGGTGTACGAGCGGCGCGACTGAGGCGATCAGGCGGCACGCTAGGCTGATTTCTTTTGCCGCACCTGCTCAAGAAAGCGCCACAGTTGGGGCGCTTGTGAATAGGCGACGTTGAACCGCATCCACGGAATGTCGGCCTCGTCGGGATCGAAATACGATCCCGGGGCGAGCCAGATTCCATCTTTGAGCGCGGCCTCTGCCAACGTATTGGCGCTGCACGCCCATGAGTCCGGCAGCCGCGCCCACAAAAATAAGCCCGCATGCGGGCGCGCCCACAGTGTCAATCCCAGTGCATCCATGTGCTGCGCCACCACTGCGTGTGCCTGCGCCAGCCGCTCGCGTGTGCGCGCGATATGCGCGCGATAGCGTCCCTCGCGGATGACCTGATGCACCACACGCTCCATGATTTCGGGCGAGGTCAAGCCGACCGCCATTTTGGTGCGAGCGATGTCGCGCACCAGATCGCGATGCGCGGCGATATAACCCACGCGCACCGAAGGGCTGATCACTTTCGAGAACCCGCCCAGATACACTACACGCCGTGCTCCATCGAGCGCGGCGAGCATCGGCGCGGAGGTGGTCACGAGTTCACGTGATATATCGTCCTCGATCACCCAGAACTCTTGTTGCTCGGCGAGCTGAAGCACGCGAAAGGCATTCGACATGCTCATAACGGCGCCAGAGGGATTTTGCAGCACGGTGTTGACGAATAACGCGCGCGGACGATGAGTCTGCGCGGCTTGGGCCAGCGCCTCACAATCCAGACCGTCTGCCGTGCGAGGTACGCTGACCATCCGAACCCCAGCTAGCCGCAACATGGGCAGCAGGTTGGCATAACAAGGATGTTCGACCAGCACGGTATCGCCCGGCCGCAGCAAAGTACGTATGACCAAGTCCAAACCATGGGTCACCCCTTGCGTCAACACCACCTGGTCGAGCGTTACATCCAGGCCATGCGCGCCGAGCCCGGACGCGACGGTGTCGCGCAAGGGGGCATAACCATAGGGATGCCCGTAACCCGCGATGCGCAACGCGGGCACGCGCCCCAAGTGCCGTAGCGCCTGATGCAGGCCTTCCTCGTTTAACCATTCACCCGGCAACCAGCCGCCGCCCGACTTGATGGCGATGGAGTGATCGGCAAAGATGTCCGATAACAGCCAGCTCGCATTCAACCGCGGCGGCACCCAGGAAGCAGGCTCGCTCGGCGCATGCGCATCCCCCTGTGGCGCGACGCGGTATCCGGCGCCGGGTCGCGCCGTTAACCAGCCCTGATTGACCAGGCGACCATAGGCGCTGGCGACGGTAAATGTGCTGACGCCGTACTTGCGCGCGAACTCACGTACCGAAGGCACTGCCATGCCGGGGCGCAACTGGCGGTTCTGGATCGCGGCGGCATACACGTCCACCACCTGATCGACCAGCGTAGATCCCTGATTGCGCGCGCGAACCGGCTGAAAATCAAACATGGCAACTGCGAGTCCCAAGGGTGCGTCCGGCCGACGAAGGATGAGCGCAGACCGATGAACGTTCGCGCTGATTTTATATGTCGGGCGGCGCCATCGGGTGAAAAGTAGCTAGCTGAGCAAATGGGTGATGGCGCGCTCTCGCGCACCACAATAAGGCATCTCCGCCCCAAGTTGAGCCAAAACCGCACGCCGACAAAGTGCGATCTGCACCAGGCTTGTGCGGCGGGGCCGCCCTACCGTTCCAATGTAAAAAAGTTTGTTTTCGTATAGGATTATCGGCGATAATTCGCGCGCCAAAAAAGCAAAGCAACACGAGGCTATTCCCCCCTGAATTTCAATAAAGGCATGAAATAAGGGGATATTTGGCGCTACTTTGCAGCTTTAGAAGCAACTACGCCCAGCGACGACAGGCTTTTTATCGTATACGATATATGCGTATTCTCTTTTTAATCCTGGCACGACCGAGACCAAAATGTCAGGATGGTCACACGTCAGACTGGTGGTCAGTGAACCAGGGTTAAGGCAGATGAATGCGCGACCGGCTGGCCCGAACGACACTCTGTTTACCCACAACCTTTTTTCCCTCAAGCACTAAAGGAGTTTCCATGAAGCGCTTTTTGGCCGCGACCGCGTTCGCGCTGCTTCCCGCTTTGTCCATGGCACAGGCGGAGTACAACCTGCGCTGGGCGCACTATCTGCCTGACGGCCCGTTCCTCGAGGTCGAAAACCAGTTCGCCAAGAACGTCGAACAACGCACCAACGGCAAGGTCAAGATCAACGCGACCTACGCTGGCGGCTTGGGCAACGTGAGCGAAATCTTGGCTCTGGCTGGCCGTGGCGCGGTGGACTTCGCAACGGCGCCCGCTGGCTACTATCCGGACCGCCTGCCGCTGTGGAAGGCGTCGCAATTGCCCTTCGTCTTCGAGAGCCCCAAACAGGCCATCGAAACGCTGCAAACGCTGCGCAAAGAGTTCCCCAGCTTTGACGCCGAAATGAAGAAGATGGGTATCCGCTTCTTGTTCCAGCAACCGCTGGGTTCGTACTACTTCCTGGGCAACCAGGCAGGCTGCGATACGCTGGCTGGCATCAACGGCAAGAAAGTGCGTGCGTTCGGCGCAGACATTCCCAAGATCGTCTCCGCGGCCGGCGGCGTGCCGGTGACCCTGTCGACGACCGAAATGTACGAAGGCCTGCAACGCGGCGTGGTGGACTATGCCAACGCCGACGTGGGCAACCTGGCCTCGTTGAAGCTGTATGAAGTGGGCAACAAGATCTGTGGCCCCATCATGACGTTCACGGGCCACATGATGGCCGTCAGCGATCGTACCTGGACGCGCCTGCCCAAGGAATACCAGGACATCATCGCCGAGGAAGCAGCCGCTGCTCAACAGCGTTATCTGGAGTGGGTTGACGCCAACAACCAGAAGGCTATCGGCGTGATCAATGAAGCGGGTATCGAGATCGTGCCCTTCAACCCCGATGACATGGCCAAGTGGAAAGCCGCCGCGCCTGACCTCATCGAGGGTTGGGTACGTGAGTCGGCCAAGCGTGGCCAAGGCGACGAAGCCGCGAAGATCGCTGCTCGTTGGCGCGAACTGCTCGCCCAATAAGCCCGTCGCGGCCTAGATGGCGTGGCCCGGCCGGGCCACGCCGACTTCAAACCTGAAGCGAACCCCATGTCCTCATTGTCTCGGTTATTAGAAAAACTGGCTTGGGCCACTGTCGTAGTTGGCGGCCTGGGGCTGATGATGTCCATGTGCCTGGGTGTCGCCGACGTCGTCGGCACCTATGTCGGACACCCCGTGCCCGGCGCATATGAACTTACTGAGAGCACGATGGTGCTCGTCGTCTTTGGTGGGTTGGCGTACGCGCAGATCAAGCGCAAGCACATCCGCGTCGAATTGCTCTACCAACATATGTCGCCCCGCGTGCAGTCGACGATGGATATCGTCGCTGACCTGGCTGCGCTGGTGTTCTTTGCCCTCTTGGCCTGGCAAGGCTGGAATGAAGCGCTCTATAGCTGGGAGATCGATGAGGCGACGAATGGTCTGGTTCGTTTTCCGTTATACCCGGCCCGATTCGTCCTGGTGTTCGGCTCGGTGCTTTTCCTGATTCAGATGTTTCTTGATTTGCTCGAAGACATCGGTCGATTGCTGACCGGCGTCGGCGGTCGCAAAGAGGATCTCATCACAGACGAAATCAAGGCGCTCATGGAAGAAGGAGAACAACGCCGTGCTTGATCCCGCAACCACTAGCTTGATTTGCGTAGGACTGTTGTTTCTCCTACTGGTGATCGGCGCGCACATCGGCGTGGCATTGGGTATTGCCGGCGTGCTGGGCATGTACCTGACGATCGGTCCGGACGCTGCGTGGGCGCAGCTGGCCATGGTGCCGTTCGCCACGACCAACTCCTTTATGTTGGCCACGATTCCGCTATTCATCCTGATGGGCTCGTTCGCGACACAGGCGAACCTGACGACGGACCTTTATCGTGCCGCTTATACCTGGCTGGGCCGCTTGCCCGGTGGCATGGCGATCGCGACGACCTTGGCCTCGGCGGCCTTCGGTGCGGCATCGGGCTCGACCATAGTGAACGCAGCCGTGTTCACGCGCATGGCGCTGCCGGAAATGACCCGCCTGGGCTATGACAAGCTGCTGAGCTCGGGCTGTATCGCCGCCTCGGGCACATTGGCCGCGCTGATTCCTCCGAGTATCTTGATGGTGGTCTACGCCATTATCACGGAGCAATCGATCGGCAAGATCATGCTGGCCGGCCTGGTCCCCGGACTGCTGACCGCGCTCGTGTTCATGGGCGGCATCTATGTGCGTGTGAAGCTCAAGCCTTCGCTTGCGCCCATGCCGAAGGAAACCTTCACCTGGGGTGACCGTTTCAAGTCGCTGTCCGGTGTGTGGGGCATTTGTGTTCTGTTCGCGCTGGTGATCGGCGGCATTTACGCAGGCTTGTTTACGCCGACCTTCGCGGGTGCGGTAGGCGCGTTTGGCGCACTGGTGATTGTCGTATGCAAGCGCCGCTTGACCAAGCAGGCAGCAGTTGAAATCGTCAAAGACGCAGGCATCAACAGCACGACGATCTTCATCATCATTATCGGCGGCATGCTGTTCGCGCGTTTCCTGACCTACACCGGTATTGTCAACGACGTCACGAACTATTTGATCTCGCTGGAACTCGCGCCGATCACCTATCTGCTTTGCTTCATCGTGGTCTTCCTGATTCTGGGAATGTTCATCGAAGCCATCGCGATCATGGTGATGACCATGCCGGTGATGTATCCGGTCTTGATCGGCGTGGGCTATGACCCGATCTGGCTAGGCATTATCTCGGTGAAGCTGGCGGAAATCTCGCTGTGCACGCCGCCCGTGGGCTTGAACGTGTACGTGGTGCGCAGCGCCTCGCCGGTGCCGCTGAGCCTGGAGAACGTGTTCGCGGGGGTCACGCCGTTCGTGGTGATGGATTTCCTGGTGCTGGCATTGCTGGTGGCTTTCCCGGAAATCGTGACGTTCTTGCCCAACATGATGTCGTAACGAGGTTCCAAAGGCATATGAAGGCCCGAATCCGGACGCTTCTAAAGCCGAGGCGATAACCCGTCGGTCTCGATGCTCACACATCGAGACCGACAATGCATTACAAGTCGGTGGATACGCCCATTTGCGCCCAACGGCGCCGGGGTGACCGCAGCGACATTACGCAGACGACTGGCAGCGCAGCGCCACGAAAGCGCGCGCATTGTTTGAATTTATTCGTGGAGAAGCAAACACATGACGCTCGAACATCACGGAAGGTATGAATATCGAAACATCGACCAGCGCCCGACTTACGAGTGGCCGAACGGCACACGTCTGGCCGTTTTCGTGGCGATGAACGTTGAAGTGTTTCGATTTGGCAAGGGCAAGGGCGCAGCAATCGCTCCGCCCGACCAGGCGCAAAGCCCCAGCATTTACTCGTACCGCGATTATGGCAACCGCGTGGGCTTCTGGCGACTGATGGATATGTTCCGCGAGATGAATATCCCGCTCGAACATCAGCTCAATACCGCCGCGTACGACCTGCATCCGGACATCGTCGAGCGTATCCGCGCACATGGTGACGAGATTCTGGGGCACGGCCATACCAACTCGGACGAGCAAGCCGCGGTATCCGTGGAGGAAGAGCGCGCGCTGATCGAACAATGCACGGCCCGCATCACCAAAGAGGAAGGCCATGCTCCCACGGGCTGGATGAGCCCCTGGTTCTCCAACTCCGACCAGACGCTCGACCTGCTGCAAGAGGCTGGCTATAAATACGTGATGGACTGGACGTCCGACGACCAGCCAATCTGGGCCAAGACCCGGAATGGCAAGATCCTCTTGATGCCCTACCCCATCGAGTCCAACGATAACCGCGCCTTGGTGTGGTTCCGTTATAGCTCCAAAGAATACGCGGACATGCTCATCGACGCGTTCGACGAGATGTTGGAGCAGTCCAAGCGTCAGCCCTTGGTGTGTCCGATTGCGCTGCATCCGTTCGTGGTGGGCCGCCCCTACCGCCTGCCGCAGTTGCGCCGTGTGTTCGAACACATTCAAAAGCACCGCGACCAGATCTGGCTGACCCGCCCGGGCGATATCTACCGCCATGTGGCCAGCTTGCCCCCCGGCACGGTGCCCGGCGACCAATACTGACGTGGGCATTTAGCCTGCGAGCCCGCTGTCGCGCCGGACGACGATCCGGCCGCGACTGGCTGTTGTATTTTTTGAGAATTGATCAATGTTTGATCTCATCATTCGTTCAGATCGCGTAGTGACGCCGCATGGCGTTGGCGCACACGACATCGCCATCCAAGGCGAGAAAATTGCCGCTGTCGGTGCGTATGGCAGCTTGTCTCCGAAAGAAGGCGGCCGGCTCATCGATGCATCGGGCAAGATTGTGATTCCGGGCGGCATCGACCCGCACGTGCATTGCAAATGGCACGTCCCCAATGTCGACGGCACGGCCGGTTTGTCTGATCCCCCAGACGTGGTGAGTCGCGCGGCACTGCATGGCGGCACGACCACGATTATCGATTTTGCCCGTTGGACACATGGCAACACCATCCAGGGCACGATCGAAAAGCGCGACCGGGATTGGATCGGCCAAACATACTGCGATTACGCCTACCACGTGATGGTTGAAGGCGCATTGCCGCCGGATATCTTCGGGCAGATCGCCGAAACCATTCAGGCGGGCTATCCGACGATCAAGATCTTCACCACCGATATTCGCCCGTCGACGCGTGGCCGGATGGTGGACTTCGGCGATATCTGGGAAGTCTTCAAAGTCCTTGCAGCCGAAGGCGGCATGGGTGTGATTCACGCCGAAGACAACGACATCGTCATGCACATGTACGACAAGCTGATTCGCGAAGGGCGGGTCGCCTTCGAGAACATGGCCGAAGTGCACAACACGTTGTCTGAAGATCTGTCGTTTCGCCGGATCATCCGCTTGGCCGAGCAGGTGCCCGGCACGGCGCTCTACATGATGCACGTCAGTGCCGCCACGGGCACCGCCGCCATACGTGAAGCGCGCGCCAAGGGCCTGCCGATCTATGGCGAATCGCTGCATCAGTACATGCTCTACACCAGCGAAGACTACAAGCGTCCGAACGGTCAGATGTATCACACTTATCCGTCACTGAAGTCGCAACAGGATCAGGATGCACTGTGGGCAGGCACGTTGGATGACACGATCCACGCCATCGCCACCGACGAGATCTGCTGCTCGTTGGCCACCAAGACCCAGGGCGTGCGTATCGATGATACGACTGGCGGTAATGCCGCGGTCGAACCGCGCGTGTCACTGATGTACACCGAGATGGTCGAAAAGCGCGGCTATCGTCTGGAGAAATTCGTGGATCTGGTGTCCACCAACGCGGCCAAGGTGTTGGGCTTGTATCCCCGCAAGGGCGCCATCGCCGCGGGCAGTGATGCCGACATCGTGGTGCTCGACCCCGGTCTGCGCCGCAAGCTCGATGCCAAGGAACTGCACGAAACCGACTATTCCCCGTGGGAAGGCCGTGAAGTCGCGGTATGGCCCTCGCTAACCGTGTTGCGCGGTCAAATCGCGGTTGAAGACGGTGCGTTCCATGCACGCCCCAGCGGTCAATATCTGCCCCGCAAGATCGATCCGTCGATCCTCAACGGCGGCACGAAGCTGTAGAGCGCGCGATGCACGAAAGCGAGCTTTTGCGTCGATTGCATGCCTTGCTGGCAGGCAGCGTCGCGTTGTGGAATCTGGACGATGTCGAACTCTCCGACTCGGGCGAAGGCACGATCGAGATCAGACGCGCGGATGGCTTCACGGTGAGTGTCACGCAGACACCGCCGGCCATGCGCGACATCGCACGCTGGTCGGTCAAAAGCTCGCTGGGCACATCGCGTCTTTGCAGTTCGGTGCTGGGTGTGGTTAGCGTGGTGAGCGAGATGCTTGGCGTCACACAAAGCCAACGGGTGCCGCTACGCGTGGGCGTCATGGGAGTCGCAGCATGACGCCGGTCACGCTCTTAACGGGATTCCTGGGCAGTGGCAAAACCACGTTGTTGTCGCGCCTGTTGTCCAGCGATGATTTTCGCGATACGGCCGTCATCGTCAACGAGTTTGGCGAGGTAAGCCTGGACCACGAGATGATCCGTAGCGCCGACGAGACGGTCATTACCCTGGGTAATGGCTGCCTCTGCTGTCGTTCGTCGTCGGATGTGGCGCGTGCCCTGGACGATTTGCGTCGCCGCCGCGAGGCGGGCGAGGTCGCATTTCAACGCGTGATCATCGAGACCTCGGGTCTGGCCGACCCGGTGCCCTTGCTGCATGCATTAAGCAGCGATCTGGTCTCGGCCATGAACTTCGTGTTGTCGCGCGTGGTGACGGTTATCGATGGCGTGGCCGGACTGTCTACGTTGGAAGGATACGAAGAAGCGCGACGCCAGGTCGGCATGGCCGACATCGTGCTCGTGTCCAAAACCGATCTGGCGGACGACACCACGAGCGTGCGCGCCCTGGTGTCGGCGCTGAATCCGACCGCCCTCGTGATGGATGCTCGGAGCTGGTCGGGACAAACGCCTGAGCGCGTCGAACCACGAGCCAGGCCCGCTGCCGCGCCAGCGCTGCACACGCATGGCTATCGCTCGATCAGCCTCGTGCGCGAAAAGCCCTTGAGCGCCGCCGTCGTGCCGCTGTTCCTGGAAGGACTGGCCACGCATTTAGGCGACAAGCTGCTGCGTCTGAAGGGTTTTATCGCGCTGGCGGAATGTCCCGATAAACCGATGGTCGTGCATGCGGTCCAGCATATGGTGTTCAGCCCGCAATGGCTGCCTCAATGGCCCAGCGACGATCAACGCACGCGCATCGTACTCATCGGCCACGATCTCCCGACCGATTGGCCCGAACTATTGCTAGAGGCGCTCGAAGCCGAGGTGCAAGTTGTCACCCAAGAGCGGCTCAATCCAACTCAGCAAGCGATATAAAACAGGATGGTTCTACGATGAATAAACCTTTAGTCGCCGTAATCGGCACGGGTGGCACAATTTCCTCGGTGGTGGATGATTCGCTGGATGTGCTGAACTACCCGGACATCAGCCGCAAGATGGACTCGGCCGAGGCCATCGCGCGTATTCAAGAAACCGAGCGGTTTGCCCAATATGTGACCCTGCCGTTTCGCGCTGTCGGCAGCTCGGCGATTTTGCCGTCGGATTGGATCGAACTCGCGCAGTTGATCATGCGTACGGCGCAAGAGCGCCCCGAGATTCGCGGCTTTGTCATTTTGCACGGCACAGCGACGATCGAAGAGACCGGGTATTTCCTGAACCTGGTATTGAAGACCGACAAGCCCGTCGTGCTGGTAGGCGCACAACGGCCGGCCAGCGCGGTCAGCAGCGACGTCAATATGAACGTGCTGGCCGCCGTGCGCACGGCGATCGACGAGCAAGCCATTGGGAAAGGCGTATTGATCGTGTTGAATGACGAAATTCATTCGGCCCGTGACGCGACCAAGACCTCGACCTACCGGCTTCAGACGTTCCGCAGCCATGATTTCGGCTTGCTGGGTCATGTGGATGGCGACCGCATCGAGTTCTATCGCTCGCCGGTGCGCAAGCACACCTTGGAGAGCCCGTTCGACATCAGCGAGATCTCCGTGTTGCCGCGCGTTGACATCGTTTACTCGTACGCCGGCGCGGACGCAACGGCCGTGGACGCCTTTGTCGCCGCCGGCGCAAAAGGCATTGTCTCCGCCGGTCTGGCCCCGGGGATACCTGCCCCGCTGGAGCGCAAGGCACTCGAACGCGCGGCTGCCTCCGGCGTGCTGGTAGTGCAATGCAGCCGCGCCGGCAGCGGCCGTGTCGCGCGCCGTCAGTATCTGTGTGATCAGGGCATGTTGGGTTCGGACAATCTCAACCCGCAAAAGGCCCGGATTCTGCTCGCGCTGGCGCTCACCAAAACCAATGATCCTGATAAGATTCAGGCGTTTTTCGAAATGCTGTAGAGCTCTGCACGATTTGTGAAGACCTCTTGGTGTAGTGGGACCCGCCTGGCGCTTTGGCGTCCACCGACATCGATGGCTTTCGATGTTCAACGGATATCGCTAAAAGCCGAATCTCTAGTGTGATCTCTCGCGATTGAGGAAATAAAGTGAAAACTGCGCAGTCAGGGACGAGGACCCGAAGGTCGTCGACGCAAAACCGTGGCTCATTGCGAACGTTCCCTGTTGCAAAGCTCGACACAGTCCTGCGCGAGAACTTATCGACACACGTGGAGCGTCATATCCGCCAAGCACTGCTGGCGGGTCATTTCGCGCCGGGTGACCGGATTTCGCTAATCTCGATCGCAGAGACGCTCGGAACCAGCGTCACGCCGGTGCGCGAGGCGATCTCGCGCCTGGCCGCCGCGCAGGCGCTGGAACTCGTGCCCGGCGCGATCGCGCGGGTGCCTGCCTTCGACGCGCATCACTACGAAGAGCTGCGCGACATCCGTCTGGCCGTCGAATGTCTGGCCGTCGAACGCGCCGCCCTGCGCGTCACGAAGCGCGAGTTAACGCAGATCAAGCGCGCCCTGAACGGTTTTCTCGCAGCCTCGCAAAGCGACGAAGTCGAGAAAATGCTTTTGGCCAGCCGCGACTTTCGCTTTTTGATCTACGAGGCATCGAAGATGCCGGCGCTAGTGCGCGTGATCGAAGACCTGTGGTTGCGCACCGCGCCCTCTTTCCGCCTGATGTATGGGTTCCGCACACGCGACGAAGAGCTCGAGCAAAGCTATTCGAAATTATTCCAGGCGCTGGAGAACCACGATGCGACCGAGGCGCGTCGGATAGCCGAACATACCGTGGTCGTAGGCGCCTCGCGCCTGATCGCCATGGTCGGCTCTTGATTTCGACGGTGAAAGCGGCGACAGTATCTGTACAGTATTAGCTAATCTTCCAATACAGTTAGGAAGAATTACGTTGACTGTATATTTTCATCCTGCCGTTGCCCGGCCAGAATGGAAGCCGTTGTACCACGCACGTCAGACGATTGCGTGGCGGCACATTGATCAACCTGGAGCAAGACCATGAACGCCCCCGCCGAGCTGCCCGATCTGTCGCATCTTTGGATGCCCTTCACCGCCAACCGCCAATTCAAAAGCCAGCCGCGCATGCTGGCCGGCGCCAAAGGGATGTACTACACCTCGGTCGATGGCCGCCAGGTGATGGACGGCACGGCCGGGCTATGGTGCGTGAACGCGGGGCATTGCCGCGAAGAAATCGTCCAGGCCATTGCACAGCAGGCAGGCGAGATGGACTATGCACCCGGCTTCCAGCTGGGTCACCCTCTGGCATTCCAAGCCGCGACCGCCGTGGCCGAGATCATGCCCGAAGGCCTGGACCGCGTATTTTTCACGAACTCCGGTTCGGAATCGGTCGATACCGCGCTCAAGATCGCCCTGGCCTACCACCGCGCGCGCGGCGAGGGCCAACGTACTCGCTTGATCGGTCGCGAGCGTGGCTATCACGGCGTGGGATTCGGCGGCATTTCGGTGGGCGGGATCTCGCCCAACCGCAAGACGTTCTCCGGCGCATTGCTGCCGGCGGTGGACCATCTGCCGCACACCCATAACCTGGAGAAGAACGCCTTCTCCAAGGGTCAGCCGGCCTGGGGCGAGCATCTGGCCGATGAGCTCGAGCGACTCGTCGCCCTGCACGATCCGTCCACGATTGCCGCGGTCATCGTCGAACCCATGGCGGGTTCCACCGGCGTGCTCATTCCGCCCAAGGGCTACCTTGAACGCCTGCGCGCGATCACGGCGAAATACGGGATTCTGCTGATTTTCGACGAAGTCATCACGGGCTACGGCCGCCTTGGTGCCGCGACCGCGAGCGAATTCTTCGGCATCACGCCGGATCTGATCTGCATGGCCAAGGGCGTGAGCAACGCCGCAGTCCCAGCGGGCGCGGTGGCGGTCAAGCGCGAGGTCCATGACGCGATCGTCAATGGCGTGGCGGGCGGAATCGAGTTCTTCCACGGCTACACGTATTCGGCTCACCCCCTGGCCGCGGCCGCGATTATCGCCACGCTGGACTTGTACAAGCGCGAAAGCCTGTTTGCCCGCGCGCGCGAAATGTCGGCGGCGTTCGAAGTGGCCGCGCACGGCCTGCGTTCGGCGCCCAATGTCATCGACATCCGCAACCTCGGCCTGGTGGCTGGCATTGAGCTCGCCCCGCGCGAGGGCGCCCCCGGCGCGCGCGCGACCGAGGTGTTCCAGAAGTGCTTTGATAATGGTCTGATGGTCCGCTTTACCGGTGACATCATCGCCGTGTCGCCTCCGCTCATCATTGACGAAACGCAGATCACGGAGCTCTTTAGCAAGCTCAACGACGTGCTGCACAGCGTGGCATAAAAGGAAGTGGCGCAGCGGCATCGCTAGCGATGCCGCTGCGCGCCTCACCGCGAGTCTGGTCGCGGTGCTTATAGCCGCATGCAACGTGCGCGTATACAGCCAGTAACTCCCGCGAAAACACCGGCTCCCCACATCTCGTTATACTCCCCGCGGGGCTGACGATGCCCTCGACTGGATAGCTGGCTTGCGCCGATCCAGCGGTAAGCAACGTATAACGGAAAACGAAATGAAAAAGGCAGTAGGGATCACCACCGGAGTGGTCGTTGTCGCCGTCGCTGGTTGGCTCGGCGCGACCTGGTACACCGGCAAACGCATCGAGGCCGAAGCACCGGCGCAAGTGACGCGGCTCAATAAGGAGCTGGCTCAGGCGCTTGCCGGCACGGGGCACGGCCTGTCGTTCGAACAGATCTCCTACGACCGCCATTTCTTTACCACCGATGTTCGGTATGTGGTCAAACTGAGCGAACCCGCCGACGACGACACGCTGCCTGAAAACCTGCTGGAAATCGCGGGAAAAATCGAACACGGGCCATTCGCCAAGGGCTCGCTGGCACGTGGCCATTGGCTACCCAAGCTCGCCTTTGTGCACACCGAACTGGCGGAAAACGAGTTCATCAAGCCCGTGCTCGAGTTGACCCAGGGTGCCTCGCCCGTGACTAGCGATACGATCTTTGCGTACAACGGCGATGCGGAAATCACCTCCTCCATCGTCCCCATCGAATTCGCGAAAGACGAGCAAAGCATCAAGTTCAGCGGCGCGCAAATGCAGGGTACTTACACCCGCGCCACGCAGCATATCGTCGGGTCCTCGACGATGGGTAAGCTGTTTTTGCACATCAATGATGAAGACGAGACCGTACAGATCGACATCGATGGCCTGAGCATGGAGATCGATACCCGCGCGGGTAAGTGGGGTCTGGGCGTCGGCACCTCCGGCATGAAGATCGACCGCATGGCGTTCGACGCGAAGCCGCGCGCGCTGGACGCTGCCACGCCCGGGCAAGGCCCCGAGGAGCATGGCTCGAATGTCGTGATCAAGGAACTGAGCTATACAGGCTCGTTAGGCGAGACCGGCGATATGCTCCATGGCGCCGCCGACTACAAGATCGGCCAGGTTTTGGTCAATGGCAACGATTTTGGCCACGGGTCTGTCAGCATCAAAGTAGATCGCGTCGATGGTCCGGCCTCCAAGGCCCTGACCGATTTTTATAACGAACTGCTCAGCGAATCCTCGGATGACACTGTTGCCAGCTCGCCCAACGAGGCCCGAGTCACCGAGGCGACCAATCAACTCATCAAGCTGTTGGCGGCCAAGCCTACGCTGCGCATCGAGCCGGTGATCTGGGAAACTGCCAAGGGGCAAAGCCGCCTGGACCTGGCCGTGGACCTGACCAAGCCGGAAGGGTTGAACCCCGGCCAGGCGCTGCCGTCCGATTATCGTCAATTGGTTCAACAGGCCATTGCACTCATCGATCTGAAGATCAAGCTGTCTAAACCCATGATGCAGGATGTGCTGGCGCAGTATCTGCAAAACGAGGGCGAAGACGCCGCGGTCGCTGCGGACGAAGCCGCCGGACAGATCGACTCGCTGGGCGGCCTGGCCGAGATGTTCGGCATCGCCAAGGTGCAAGGCGAAGACCTGGTGGGCACGTTCCGCTACGCTGAAGGCAAGGCTGACCTCAATGGCGAGGAATTCCCCGTCGAAGATTTGTTCGAAAATCTATTAGGGGGCCTGGGCAGCAACGATGAGGAAATGGTTGGCGACGATAACGCAATGCTCGAGACGCTGGATCCCACGGTCATCGGCGAGATCATCGAGAGCATGGGTTACGACTACCAGTTGGGCGCCACCGACGACGGCGCGCCCGTGGTGAAGGTCGATGGCAGTGACGAAGGCGCCGAGAGCATCACGATCGCGTTCAATGACTGCGAAACCTCCTCGGCGTGCAGCGACATGTCCTTGCGCGCGACGATCAAGACGCCGCATGCAGTGTCGATGCGTGCGCTGAATGATTGGAATCAGGAAAATCGCATGGCGCGCGCCTATTGGGATGCCGACAAAAAAGTCGCCGTCCTGGAAATGGATGTGAACGCCTATGGCGGTATCGGTGCGAGTAATGTGCAGTATTCGCTAGCCGTCTTTTTGGCCAGCGTGACGGATTTCGCCGACACGATGAACGCCGCGGCAGACAAGAAGTCGTAACCTGGCGCCAGCCTTCCGGCTGACCTAGCAAAACGCCCGTCGAAAGCGATTTCGACGGGCGTTTTATTTAGCGACGATCACAGCGATGAAAGCGGCCGCGTGACAAAGCGAGCCTTCTATCGCTGCGTCAGCGTGCGATCAGATCATAGGTAAGCCTCGATCGGCAGGCACGCGCAAACCAGATTGCGATCGCCATACGCGTTATCCACGCGCGCGACGGGCGGCCAGTACTTGGTCTGGCGCAACGAGGCGACCGGATATGCGGCCTGCTGACGCGGATAGTCGTGATGCCATTCTTCCGCGAGCAACATCTGCGCCGTGTGCGGCGCGTTCTTCAGCACGTTATCGTCGCGGTCGCGTTCGCCGCGTTCGATCTGCGCGATCTCTTCACGGATGGCGATCATCGCATCGACAAAGCGATCCAGCTCGTCCAGGCCCTCCGATTCGGTGGGCTCGACCATCAACGTGCCAGCGACCGGGAAGCTCATCGTGGGCGCATGAAAGCCATAGTCCATCAGACGCTTGGCGATATCCTCGGCGCTCACGCCGCTGGTTTCTTTCAGCGGACGCACGTCCAGGATGCACTCGTGCGCCACGCGGCCGTTACGGCCGGAGTAGAGCACGGGATAATGCGCGCTCAGGCGCGATGCCACATAGTTCGCGTTCAAGATCGCTACTTCGGTCGCGCGACGCAAACCCTCGGCGCCCATCAAGGCGATGTAGGCAAACGAGATAGGCAGAATGCTGGCCGAGCCATAGGGCGCGGCCGACACCGGACCGACATTCGCATCGGCGCCAAGCTTGCCCTGTGCGTTCACCACGCCCGGCAGATAGGGCGCCAGATGCTCGCGCACCGCCACGGGACCCACGCCCGGGCCACCACCGCCGTGAGGAATGCAGAAGGTCTTGTGCAGGTTCAGGTGCGACACATCCGAGCCGAACTTGCCCGGCTGCGCCACGCCCACCATCGCGTTCATGTTAGCGCCATCGAGATACACCTGGCCGCCTGCCTGATGCACGAGGTCGCAGATCTCGGTGATCGTTTCTTCGAACACGCCGTGCGTGGAAGGATACGTGATCATCAGCGCCGCGAGGCGATCACCCACCTGCTCGAGCTTGGCGCGCAGATCGGCGATATCGACGTTGCCGTTATCGTCCGAAGCCACGACGACAACGCTCATGCCCGCCAGTTGCGCCGAGGCCGGGTTGGTGCCGTGCGCGGAGGCCGGAATCAGGCACACGTCGCGTTGCGACTGGCCACGCGCGCGGTGATAGCCGCGAATGGCCAGCAAGCCGGCATATTCGCCTTGGGCGCCGGAGTTCGGCTGCAGGCTGATGTCGTCATAACCGGTGATTTCGCACAGCGCCGCGGACAAGCGCTGCACCAGTTCGCGATAGCCCTCGGTCTGGTTCTGCGGCGCAAATGGGTGGATCTGCGCGAATTCGGGCCACGTGATGGGGATCATCTCGGCCGTGGCGTTGAGCTTCATCGTGCAGGAGCCCAGCGGGATCATGGTGCGATCCAGCGCCAGGTCCTTGTCGGCCAGCTTGCGCAGATAGCGCAGCATGTCGGTTTCCGACTTCACGCTCGAGAACACGGGGTGCGTCAGGATCGCGCTCTCGCGTTGCACAGACGCCGGGATACCGCCTGCCGCCACGGCGTCCAGCGCCGCGATGTCCAACGCGACCTCGTCGGTTTCCAGGCCCGCGGCGAACACATTAACGAGGGCCTGCAGATCGGCGGCGGTGACGGTCTCGTCCAACGAGATGGCCAGACGCGCGCCATCGACACGGCGCAGGTTGATATGCGCGCACTCGGCTGCCGTCACCAGCGCCGGCGTCGCGGGGCCGGTTTCAAGCAACAACGTATCGAAGAAAGTGTCGTTGACGACCTTGATACCCATCTGCGTCAGGCTGTGGCGCAGGATGGCGGTGTAACGCTGCACACGGTTGGCGATGCGGCGAATGCCTTCGGGGCCGTGCCAGACCGCATAAAGGCCTGCCATGACCGCCAGCAATACCTGGGCGGTACAAATATTCGAGGTCGCCTTCTCGCGACGGATATGTTGTTCGCGCGTTTGCAGGGCCAACCGCAGCGCCGGGTTGCCCTGGGCGTCTTTCGACACGCCCACCAGGCGGCCGGGCATATTACGCTTGTACGCGTCCTTGCACGCCATGAAGCCGGCATGCGGGCCACCAAAACCGAACGGCACGCCAAAGCGTTGCGAAGAACCGATGGCGATGTCGGCGCCCCACTCTCCCGGCGACGTCAGCAGCGCGAGCGCCAGCAGGTCGGTGGCGCAGGCCACGACCGCGCCTTGTGCGTGCGCCTGTTCAGCCAGCGCGCGATAGTCGGCGACCGAACCCAAGCTGTGGGGATATTGCAGCAACACGCCAAAGCATTCGGGCAAGCCTTGCGCTTCGTCGGCCACCGTGATCTCGATACCAAGGCCCTCGGCGCGCGTACGCACGACTTCGATGGTTTGCGGATGGCAATGCACCGAGACGAAAAACACCGGGCTTTTCGACTTGGAACCGCGGCGAGCCAGAGTCATGGCTTCAGCGGCGGCGGTGCCTTCGTCGAGCAACGAGGCGTTGGAGATATCCAGCCCGGTCAGGTCCGCCACCATGGTCTGGTAGTTCAGCAAGGCCTCCAGGCGGCCCTGGGAAATCTCGGGCTGATACGGCGTATAGGCGGTATACCAGGCCGGATTTTCCAGCACATTGCGCAGCACCACGTTGGGCGTTTGCGTGCCGTAGTACCCCTGGCCGATATAGTTGCGGAAAACTTGGTTGCGGCTGGCGATGGCCTTCAATTCGGCCAGCATGGCCGGTTCGCTCAGCGAATCCGGCAGATTGAGCGGCCCTTTGCTGCGAATCGCGGGAGGCACGACTTCGGCAAGCAAGGTGTCCAGGCTATCGCAGCCCACGGCGGCGAGCATCTTGGCCTGATCGTCGGTCGACGGACCAATATGGCGGGGAACGAAATCGGAATGGGTATCTAAAGCGCGCGACATGAGGAATCTCGGTACGGAGAAAGCGTCATGCGGGCCGATCGCCCGCATGACGTCAGCGGGTCAGCTGTTGGCGACGGCTTCGTAGCCGGCGGCGTCGAGCAACTGGTCGACATCAGCCGCGTTGTCCGGCTTGATCTTGTAGATCCAGGTGTTGAATGCCGCTTCGTTGATCAGGTTGGGCGTGCCTTCGAGCTCTTCGTTGAACGCGACAATTTCGCCCGAGACCGGGGCGTAGATGTCGGAAGCGGCCTTGACCGATTCGACCACGCCAGCGGTGTCGCCGGCCTTGAGCTTGGCGCCGACGACCACGTCGCCGACAAAGACCAGATCGCCCAGCTGTTCCTGGGCGGTATCGGTAATGCCAACGGCGTAGACATCGCCATCGGCGAGCACCCATTCATGGGACTCGGTGTATTTACGATCGGTGGGCAGGCTCATGAAAAGCTCCTAGTAGTTTGGACGCGCCTGCGCCGACACCCCTGCCGGCGCATGGCGGCAGTTTACGAGTGTTCGACGGGTTTGCCGTGGCGGACAAAGGGCAATTTGGTTACCAAAGCCGGCACCCATTTACCGCGAATGTCTACCTCGACCGTTTGGCCGGGTGTCACGCCTAGCGGCAGGCGGGCAAAAGCAATCGACACGCCCAGCGTGGGCGACATGGTGCCGCTGGTGGTTTCGCCCATGCTTTGGGGCGTACGCACGGCCATATGGGCGCGCATCACGCCGCGTTCCTGCAGCTTCAAGCCGAGGAAAGCACACGGCGTGGCGGTTTGCTCCAGCGCATCACGGCCGATGAAACGGCGCGCGGGATCCTTGAGCGACACGGTCCAGGCCAAGCCGGCCTGATCCGGCTGGGTGAGTTCGTCCATGTCCTGGCCGTACAGATTCATGCCGGCTTCCAGGCGCAGCGTGTCGCGCGCGCCCAGACCGCAGGGGCGCACGCCCTGGGCGGCCAAATCATTCCACAGCGCAACCACATCGTCGGCGGGCAGGACGATTTCAAAGCCGTCTTCGCCGGTGTAGCCGGTACGCGCAACCAGGGTGTCGTCGGCGACTTGCGCGCCGACAAACGGGGTCAGGGATTCGGTCGCAGCCTGCCATGCCGGGCGAGCCGCCCAGACTTTGGCGCGGGCGTTCGGGCCTTGCACGGCGACCATCGCCAGATCGCGACGCGGCGTGATGGTGACCTCGAACTGGCCCGCGGCGGCGACGCGGCGCATCCACGCGACATCCTTGTCGGCCGTGCCGGCGTTCACGACCACGCGCCATGCGTCGGCGGCAAAGAAATAGATAATCAGGTCATCGATAATCCCGCCCTGGGGATTGAGCATGCAGGAATACAACGCCTTGCCGGGCACGGTCAGCTTGGCCACATCGTTGGCGACAAGACGTTGCAAAAAAGCCGCCGCTTGCTCGCCGGCCACGTCCACATTCAGCATGTGCGAGACGTCGAACATACCGGCATCGCGGCGCACGGCATGGTGTTCTTCCAGCTGCGACCCGTATGCCAGCGGCATATCCCAGCCGCCGAAATCGACCATGCGCGCACCAGCGGCGACGTGAGTTTCAGCCAGGGGGGTACGTTTTAGAACAGCAGACATGAACAGGCTCCAGTACGGCGGCATCGCCTAGGGTTACGGAATGCCGGCCTGGATGCGGAAAGCGCCAGAGCCAGCTGGATTTTCCGCCCCTCTGTCCTTTTGCCTGAGAGTTGCCCCGCATGCGGCGGGTTTGCACCTTCGGCGCCTGAGCTGCTCGCGTCAACGCGGTGCCAGGTCTCTCCAGAGTGCTGTTTCAGTGTGTGGCGCATGATCTGCGCCAGGACACTGGTGCGTCGCGGTATGGGTTACCTGAGCGATTCCGGGCGAATTGCGCCTTCGGCGACGGCCCTGCCCCAAGATGGTGGACCGCTCTCTCCCGCGACTAACATGACAGCGGAGTGAAGCATACATCGAAATTCATACCATCGCCTAGCGACAACGCGCGCCAGCGTGTTGGATCGACAGGTAATACGCGCGGCCCGCGCCGGCAAACGCCAGCGGCCGGGTTATGCCAGCGCGGTGTCGAGCAGCATCATGAGGACGAAACCAATCATCAAGCCGCCAGTCGCCCAGACCTCGTGGCCCTTGCGATGCGACTCGGGGATGATCTCGTGACTGATGACAAAGAGCATCGCGCCGGCGGCGAATCCCAGCCCCCAGGGCAGCAACTCCGCCGACCAGCCCACTACCAGCGCGCCGATAATCGCGCCTACGGGCTCGACCAGCCCGGATAGCATGCCTAACGCGACAGCGAATGTGCGGCTATATCCCACCGACAGCAACGCCAGGGCCACCACCAGCCCTTCCGGCACGTCCTGGATTGCGATCCCCGTGGCCAAGGCGCTGCCGCGCAGTGCGTCGTTGCCTACATAACTGACCCCGATGGCGAGGCCTTCGGGGACGTTATGTAGAGCGATCGCGATGACAAACAGCCAGGCTCGGCGCACGCGCTGCATGGAGATGCCTTCGCGCCCTTTGATGAAATGCTCGTGCGGCAACGTGCGGTCCATAATGAGCAGCGCCGCGGCTCCGACGAGCAACGCACCGCCCACGATCAAGCCGCGCGCCCACGGCCCATGCCCGAGTTCGCCAGCCGCCGCTAAACCGGGCACCACGAGCGAAAAGGCACAAGCCGCCAACATCACGCCGGCGCCAAACCCGAACATCGTGTCCTGCACTTTTTCCGAGAGGGTCTGGGAAAACACCACGGGCAAGGTGCCCAGCGCAGTCGCTGCGGCCGCCAGCAGCCCGCCCGCCAGCGCATCGGCCACATGCGGGGCGCGTGGAACGAGATAGTCCCACAACGCATGCGCGCCCAGACAAGCCACCAGAATGGCCAAAGTCCAAATGCTGATGCTGGTCAGCGGTGGACGAACGCGATGGCGGCTAAAAGTATTCATCAACGACCTAAGAAGTGGTGGCAAGACCTTGTTGGACTCAACCGACGGCGGCTTCGTAACGACGCGCCACTTCGGCCCAATCAATCACGTTGAAGAAAGCGCCTATGTACTCGGGACGGCGATTTTGATATTTCAAATAATACGCGTGTTCCCACACATCCAGCCCCAGGACTGGGGTATTCCCGTGCATAAGCGGACTGTCCTGATTGGCCGTGCTTTCCACCACCAGCTTGCCCTCGGGCGTGACGCTGAGCCACGCCCAGCCGCTGCCAAAACGCGTCAGCGCCGCCTTGGTAAAGGCATCCTTGAACGCGTCAAAACCGCTCAAATCGCTGTCGATGGCAGCAGCCACGCTGCCCTGAGGCTGGCCGCCGCCTTCTGGCGACATGACGGTCCAGAACAAGCTGTGATTGGCATGCCCGCCACCGTTATTGCGCACGGGGCCGCGCACGGCCTCGGGTAGCGCGTCGATGCGGCCGACCAGCGTTTCCACGGGTTCATCGGTGCCTAAACCCGCCCCTTCCAGCGCGGCGTTCAGGTTGTTGATATAGGTCTGGTGATGCTTGGTGTAGTGAATCTCCATCGTCTGCGCGTCGATGTGCGGCTCCAAAGCATCATAGGCATAGGGAAGCTTGGGGAGGGTATAAGCCATGACAGATCTCCTCGGTTGCATGCTCCCAGGAGGGGAGCAAATCAAACGACGCGGGCTCATACAGCAATTCGTATGCCCAAGGGGAGGTTCACTGGACTGAGGGGATTACCCTCCTGGCCTCATAGTGGGTCGGGTGGCTGCTGCGATGGGCGCGTCGAGGATGGCAGTGGGACAACCGGATGCCGCCCACGGACACACTTACACGTAAATGATATTCATTTTTATTTATACACACAACTGCGCATGATTTCATGCTCTGGACCCAGCGCGCCCGGATCTTCAAGGTGCCCGGAAGCAGGGACTCGCGAGTTCCCCCGCCGTGACTACAGCGCCCTGCCGCAAGCGACGCCCGAGGCCCAGGCCCACTGGAAGTTGTAGCCGCCCAGCCAGCCGGTCACATCGACGGTTTCGCCGATGAAGTAGAGGCCAGGCACCTCGCGCGCCTGCATCGATTTCTGATCCAGCGCGCGTGTATCGACCCCGCCCCGCATGACCTCGGCCTTCTTATATCCCGCGGTGCCGCTGGGAACGAGACGCCATTCATGAATGCCGCCGGCCAACGCGCGCAGCGTTTTATCGGGCGTGTCGGCCAGACGCATCGTCGCCAAATCAGCGCCGGCCCTCTGGCCCGCTGCCTGTAGCCACTGATCGGCGAGACGGCGCGGCCACAGCCCGGCCAGCACCGTTTGCAGCTGCTGCCGGTTGCCGGGTTTTGCTTCAATGAGCTCATGGGCAAGATCGCGGCCGGCGGCCAGATCGATGACGATGGGTTCACCCGGGCGCCAATAGCTAGAGATCTGCAGAATCGCCGGTCCCGAAAGCCCCCGATGCGTAAACAGCAAGTCCTCGAGGAACTCGCCCCGCGCGCGGCCGGAGCCCGTGGCCAGCGATACCTCCAAGGCCACGCCCGAGAGCTCTGCAAAGGGTTTCCACTCTGCCGGATCAAAGGTCAGCGGCACCAGCGCGGGCCGTGGCTCAACGACTTTCAAACCGAATTGTCGGGCGACCTTCAGCCCATAATCGGTGGCGCCCAACTGGGGAATTGCCATGCCGCCAGTGGCGATGACCAGTTTGGCGGCGTGAATTTCGCCCTGATTCGTACCGAGTCGATAGCCGGTATCCGACCGACTGATTTCTTGGACCTGACAAGGCATGCGCCACTGCACCCGGGCGGTTTCGCATTCCGCGCGCAGCATCTGGATAATGGACTCACTGCTGTCGTCGCAAAACAGCTGTCCACGGTGCTTCTCGTGCCAGGACACGCGGTGTTCGCGCAACAGCCCGAGGAAGTCTTTGGGCGTATAGCCCGCCAGGGCCGAGCGGCAGAAATGCGGGTTCTCAGACAGGAAATTGCCCGGCCCCGTACCCACATTGGTGAAATTGCAGCGGCCGCCGCCAGAGATGCGGATTTTTTCAGCCAGCCGCTTGGCATGATCGATCAACACGACGCGCAGGCCGCGCTGGCCGGCTACGGCGGCACACATCATGCCGGCAGCGCCAGCACCTATGATTGCGACATCAAACATGGGGACAAACGAGCGCGCGCCGTAGCGCGCCGCCCGCCCTGCTCGTGCTGACACGCCGCGCGACCGCGCGGCGGTGGGGATGAACCGCGCTCACTCGATCAGGCAGTCCACGTAGTAACGCTTGGTGCCGTCCGGACCGAGATCCTCGGCCAGGCCGTGGATATAAGTCTCGAAACCGGGGAACCGGGCGTTGAAATCGCGCGCGAATTTCAGGTACTGCACGATGGTCTTGTTGAAGCGCTCGCCCGGGATCAGCAGCGGAATGCCCGGCGGATAGGGCGTGAGCAGCACACCGGTGACGCGGCCTTCGAGTTGCGAGATCTCGACGCGCTCGACTTCGCGATGCGCCATGCGGGCAAACGCGTCCGAGGGCTTGAGCGCCGGAACCATATCGCTGAGGTACATCTCGGTCGTCAGTCGCGCGACATCGTTTTCGCGGTAGGCTTCGTGAATCTGCTGACACAGATCTCGCAACCCCATGCGCTCGTAACGACGATGCGCGCGGCTGAACTCGGGCAGGATGCGCCACAAGGGCTGATTGCGGTCGTAGTCATCCTTGAACTGCTGCAACGCGGTCAGCAGCGTGTTCCAACGGCCCTTGGTGATGCCAATCGTAAACAGGATGAAGAACGAGTAGAGGCCCGTCTTTTCGATCACGACGCCATGTTCAGCCAGATACTTGGAGACGAGCGCGGCGGGAATACCGGTTTCGCCAAAGCTGCCCGACATATCCAGGCCCGGGGTAACCACTGTTGCCTTGATCGGGTCGAGCATGTTGAAGCCGTCGGCCAGCTCGCCAAAGCCGTGCCAGTGATCGTTGGCCTCCAGCACCCATTCGTCGCGATTGCCGATGCCCTCGGAGACCAGACGGTTCGGGCCCCAGACCTTGAACCACCAGTCGTTCTTGCCGAACTCGGATTCCACCTTGCGCATGGCGCGACGGAAATCCATCGCCTCGCGGATGCTTTCCTCGACCAGCGCGGTGCCGCCCGGCGGCTCCATCATCGCAGCGGCCACGTCGCAGGACGCGATGATCGCGTACTGCGGCGAGGTCGAGGTGTGCATCAGGTACGCTTCGTTAAAGACGTTGCGATCCAGTTTGCGCGACTCGGATTCCTGCACAATGATTTGCGAGGCCTGCGAGATGCCAGCCAGCAGCTTGTGCGTCGAGTGGGTGGCGAACACCATCGGACCTTCCGGGCGCGGGCGGCCCTGGCCAATGGCGTGCATGTCCTTGTAGTAGCTGTGAAACGAGGCATGCGGCAGCCACGCTTCGTCAAAGTGCAGCGTATCGACGTAGTCGCCCAGCTTTTCCTTGATCATCTCGACGTTGTAGATCACGCCGTCGTAGGTGCTCTGGGTGAGCGTCAGGATGCGCGGCTTTTTGTTGCGCGCCTGGCGGGCAAACGGGTTGGCCTCGATCTTTTTCCGGATGTTCTCGGGATCGAATTCCTCCAGCGGGATCGGCCCGATGATGCCCAGATGGTTGCGCGTCGGACGCAGGAACACGGGGATCGCCCCCGTCATGGTGATCGCGTGCAGGATCGACTTGTGGCAGTTACGATCCACGACCACCACATCGTCGGCGGCCACGTTGGCGTGCCAGACGACCTTGTTGGAGGTGGACGTACCGTTGGTCACGAAAAAGCAATGATCCGCGTGGAAAATGCGCGCGGCATTGAGTTCGGACTCGGCAACGGGACCCGTGTGATCGAGCAACTGACCCAGCTCGTCGACGGCGTTACACACGTCGGCGCGCAACATGTTCTCGCCGAAGAACTGGTGGAACATCTGGCCCACCGGGCTCTTCAGGAACGCCACACCGCCGGAGTGACCCGGGCAATGCCACGAGTACGAACCGTCTTGCGCGTACTTCACCAGCTCGCGGAAGAACGGCGGCGGCAGGCTATCCACATAGCTGCGCGCTTCGCGGATGATGTGACGCGCCACGAACTCGGGCGTGTCCTCGAACATATGAATAAAGCCGTGCAGCTCGCGCAGGATATCGTTCGGGATGTGCTCGGACGTCCGGGTCTCGCCATACAGATAGATCGGGATATCGGCATTGCGAAACCGCAGTTCGCCGATGAAGCTGCGCAGATTCTTGATCGCGCTGGCCACATCTTCGGGAGACGAGTCGTCGAATTCCTCATCATCGATCGACAAGATAAAGCAGCTGGCGCGGCTTTGCTGTTGCGCAAACGAGCTCAAATCGCCGTAGCTCGTCACGCCAATGACTTCCACACCCTCGGCTTCGATAGCCGTTGCCAGGGCGCGAATCCCCAAACCCGAGGCGTTCTCGGACCGGTAGTCTTCGTCGATGATAAAAATGGGGAAGCGAAATTTCATGCGGGCGCTCCTGAGGCAAGGCCGAGACGGACGCGAGTGTACTGCGATAAAGACGGTGCAGGGGCGCATAAGCGCGCCCTGCGGCGGACGGTTACAACCGTATGCGAATGAGGGTTGGCAAAATGCGTACCCGGGCAGGTCATTGCGCCCCCGACGGCGTGCCCCAATCAGGTACGCGGCAAGGTGACGCCGCGCTGACCCTGGTATTTGCCGCCGCGATCACGATACGAGGTCTCGCAGACCTCGTCGCTTTCCAAGAACAGCATTTGCGCGCAGCCTTCGCCGGCGTAGATCTTGGCCGGCAGAGGCGTGGTGTTGGAGAATTCCAGGGTCACGTGGCCTTCCCATTCGGGTTCGAGCGGGGTCACGTTGACGATGATGCCGCAGCGCGCATAGGTGCTCTTGCCCAGGCAAATCGTCAGCACGCTGCGCGGAATACGGAAGTATTCGACCGTGCGCGCCAGCGCGAAGGAGTTCGGCGGAATGATGCAAACATCGCCCTTGAAATCCACGAACGACTTCTCGTCGAACTGCTTGGGGTCGACGATGGTGGAGTTGATGTTCGTGAAGATCTTGAACTCGTTGGCGCAACGGACATCGTAACCATAGCTGCTGGTGCCATAGCTGACGATACGGCCGCCGTTGGCCGTGCGGACCTGGCCCGGCTCGAAAGGTTCGATCATGCCGGCCTCGGCCGCGCGTCGGATCCAGCGGTCGCTTTTAATGCTCATGATGAGTGCTTGTTCGGGTTGACTGACAGGTATTTTAGCCTCTGCCGCCTCAGAGCCGGAATGCAGGCTCTGAGGCGCGCACCGCTTAATCGGCGAAGAACGTTTTGTATACCAATGCGATGCCATTAACGGCGCCGCCCTTGAGATCCACCGACCAGTGTCGAGACAGTTGATAACTGGCCCGTCCCACGGTTTCCGAACCCGCCATGGCCTGTTCGAGGCTGAGCGTGATGCCGTTGGCGAAACGCTTACTCGCAACCAGGAACTGCGTGGCGAGATCGCTGTCGCTGCCCGAGTTGACCTGGCTGGCCACCGTCCGGTCGGGCAGGAGACTGCCAGAGCTGCCGATGTTGCCCGAACGGATACTGACGTCATCCAGCCCGAACTGTTTATAGAACGGCTGCCCCCCACCCAGCAGCGCGGTGCCCACCGACAACAGCAGCGCCGCGTCGTTGCCATTTTCGTCCGGGCCACGCCCGAGGATCAGCCACGATAGTTTCTCTACGTCGCTGACATCGGGGTAAGACACCAGATCGATGCGCGGACGTTGGGCGGTACCCGTGACTCTGACACCGGCTTCGACTTGCTCTCCGGTACGGAGGGCCTCGATATCCAGGATCGGGTTGTCCAGCCTGCCTTGGAACGTCAGGGTGCCTCGGCGCAGCCGCAATTTCTGTCCATAGGCTTCGATGCCGCCCGCGCGAGTGCGCAAGGCGCCTATGCCCGTCAATCGGCCATCGGCCATATGAATTTGCAGTGATCCCACCAGCCCGGCGTCCAGACCCATGCCCGTGATGTAGAACCTCGGACCCATATCGAACTTCAGGTCCATGGTGATCTGCAGGGGCGAGCTGCGCGTGGTCTGGCTGTCTCCCGGACGGATCACGTGCACATCGTCATCCAGCGTCGGCACGCCCTGCAGAATTTCAAGGCTGAACCAGCCGGCGTCGGCCGTCAGATCGCCGGTAATCGATAAGCGCGGCAGTTGGGCATCGAGATTGATCGTACCCGACACCATGGCGTAACGATCGGAGCGTTGCAGCGCCGGGAATCGATACAGCTTCAGGCGAATCGCGCCCTGCGAAGTCTCGATATCCCACCATCCGGTCGCCTCGGCGTAGCCGCCCTTGGCGTCGGGATTCTGGGTGATCCATTCGCGCGTGCGCCACTCGTCGGGCATCACGCGCAGCGATGCGGGGAACCGTAGCGAGTCCAACACAACCCGCGTGCCGTCCAAATGTGCGTCGAGTGTGCCATCGATCAAGCGCACGCCGTCATCGATGCGCACCACGCGCAGGTCACGACCGCGCACGGTGCCGCTCGTGGCCCATTTGCCGTTGAGCGTGCCTTGCGCGCTGACATTGGCCTGAAGCTTGCCGCGTATCTCCATCGTATCGCCAACGAACAGATCGACCCAGGTCAGATCATCGATGTTCGCGTTGAGATCGGCGCGTATCGGGCGCTTTTCATCCAGGCTAAAGCCGCCATGGGCGTCAGCCAGCAGCACGGCGGTCGCCGTCCCGGACATCACGCCCATTTTCTGGGTGCGCACGTCTAAAGAAGCATCCAGGCGGCTCGCGCCCCCTCCGGTCGGCGTGGCTTTGACATCCACCACCAGGCGCGTCAGACCAAGCGGGATAGGCGGATCGCCCGGGATACGCAGATCGCCGTCGCGACGGGCGATTCGCGCTGTGCCGGACAATGCGCCGGCGAATTGCAGGTCCCAGGCGGCATCCAGCGCAATGCGGCGCGACGCCTGCGAGCCTCGCGCGTTGACGCGATTTTGGCGCTGCGCCTCGGCCGCAGCCGGGTCCAGGGCGCGCATGATCTCGCGCAGCATCGCGCTGTTGATTTCGAGGTTATCGGCGCGGCCGGCCGTCTGCCAGCGCCCCTGGCCACCGCGCGAGCCCTGGTGAGCAATCACGGCGCGTTGCTTGTTCGGTAGTGTCAACGTCAGCTGGGTCGCGGCCACCTCCCATTGCCATTGAGGAGTCTGCGCATCCGGGAGAAAAGCGAGCGTGACGGGTTGCAAACTGGCGCTGAAATTCATCGAACTCGCGGTCAAGCGATCGATTTTGCCGCGCCATCCGGTGAGTGCCGCCCGCAAATCGGCTGACGTGGTCGCGCCGGCCGCTGCTTTCGCGTCATCGGGTCGCTGCGTGGCGTCAGGTGCGGCGGACACAGCCTCGTCCTGACGGGCGCGCACGACCGGGGCGCCCCAGCCGCCGGTAAAAGCGACGTCGGCCTGCATGGGCGCACGGCCCAGCGTGTCGGCCCGCGAGTCAGCGGGGGTATAGCGCGCCGACAGTTCACCCTTGTGCTGATCGAGTCGGCCAGCCAATTTGCCTTTGAGGGTGGCGCCACCCGGCAGATCCGGCCAGAAAGCGTCCAGCCTCGGCGCCTGGGCGTCCAGCGTCAGCGCACCCGCCCCTTCGATCAGTTCGCCTTGCGCTTTGACTCGATTGGGACCCAAGGTGAGATCCAGCACCAAATCGTGCAGCTTAAAGCCCGCCAACGGGTCATCGGACGGCGTGGGCGCTTTTACGGCAGGTGTCGAGCCCGGGGTGATGGACGGCGAAGTGGCAGACGCTGCGGCTTGCGCGCCGGTCGCGGGCACGTCAACGCGCCCTTTCAGGGTTCCAAACAGCGGTTGGCGGTTCCAGCGGCTATCTTTATCGATTTGCAGTTGCACGTCCGCTTGACGCAGCGTGAACACATCGACCAGTTGCGCCTCGAGCGCCATGCGCGCGCTTAGCAGCCCAGGCGGCAACGCATCGCCCGCGAGCGCCCCGAGATTGAGGCGCCGGGCGTCAAGGGTGGCAACCAGGCGATCGACCCCAACGCTATCGGGCAGCGGCTGGCGATCCAGGGTGATAGTGGCTCCCGAATCATCGGCCAGGCGCAGGTCCAGATTGGCGGTACGCAGCGGAAAGGCCTGCTCCAGCGCCAGCCCAGCCTGGGCGGCCAGCTTGAGCGCGCCATCCGCCGTCGCGCCATCAAGCCGCACGGTCATTTCGGATAATGAGCCCTCGGCCTGGATACGTGCGGTCGCCGCGCAGACAACAGCGGAGGCGGCGGTCGGTTGCGAAGGCGGCTTGGCAGCCTCGGCGGCCGTGTGC
This sequence comes from Bordetella sp. 02P26C-1, assembly GCF_009763255.1. Classification (GTDB taxonomy): domain Bacteria; phylum Pseudomonadota; class Gammaproteobacteria; order Burkholderiales; family Burkholderiaceae_B; genus Bordetella_A. Next base: position 66,773 of record NZ_WSJB01000005.1, read on the forward strand.
GATTCTTTAGCGTCCTTGGTTTGTTTCCCGGCCTTTTTCGCTGCAGCCGCAGGCTTGCCCGCCTTGCCGTCGTTTTTCGCGCGGCCTGCCTGACTGGTTTTCCCTTTTGCGAGCGCGTCAGCCGGCGGCAGATGCAACGCTCGCGTGGCGCAGAGTGGCGAGTCCACGCCTGTGCTCTGCGCGGCAATGTTGAGGCTGGCTTGCAACGGCCACGGCTCGCTGAGCTGGCGCAAATCGACACGACCGTCCAGGTTCGCCTGGATCTGCTCGTGTGCGACACGCAGGCTATTGACGACCAGCTGGGCACCGTCTTTCTGCGTACTGAGCTGGGCCGCCAGATCACTGACAGCGACGGGCAAGGGTTCGCCATTGAGCGTCACGGCCAGATCGCCGACGGCAAAACGGTCCACGGCGACAGTCAGCGGCAATTCGGGCACGACGACCGGCTCGTTGGCGTCCTGCTCAGCGTCATCGTCACTCGTGACGACATCGACGCGCAGCGTGGCCGCCGACAGTTCCTCGACATGCAGCTGATAATCCTGCAGCGCCCGCCAACGCACGCGCAAACGCAAGTCCGTCAGGTCCACCGCCGCGCCGGGTGGGACGATTTGCAAGCGCCCCACCTCTAGGCCGCCGAGTATCGAGCCGTTGACGTCTTCCACGACGCCGTCGAACTGCTGCGCCACGACCTTGAGCAAGGTTCGGGTGCCGGTTTGCGTCCCGGTCAGCCACAACGCCAAGCCGCACAACGCAATGAACAGCGTGAGTAATAGCGGGAATCCCCAGACAAACAGGAGACGTAATAACCCTCGCAGCCACTTCAAAACGCGATCCCCAACGAAAAATGCAGCCGCAGATCGTGCCGTTCCTGACCGTAAGCCACGTCCAGAAATATCGGCCCGGCGGGGGTACGCACCCGCAAGCCCGCGCCGTAACCCAAGTGAAGCTTCATCTCACCGAATGACTCCGCCGCATCGCCCGCGTCGACAAAGACACCCATCCCCCAGCGCTCATCGAAATAGTGGTCGTATTCAATGCTGGCCACGGCCAGCGTCGCGGCCCCGACCACGGCGTCATCGCGGTGCTCGCCGATACTCAGATAACGATAGCCGCGGATCGAGCGCGCCCCGCCTGTCCGAAAACCGAAGTCGTCCGGTACGCGGGTGTTCTTATCGGACCAGATACGCCCGACTTCGCCACGCACCGTCAGCACATCGCGTTCGCCGACGGGCCACCACTGCTGGGCGCGTATGCGCGTGCGGAAAAAGGGTTTGCCGGTGTTAAGCACCATCCCGACACCGCCCCCGAGCGAAATCAGATTGCCTTCACGCGGATCGTATTTGTCGTTGACGTCGCGGCGCAAGAATTCCGACGTCAGCGTGGCCGTGGGCAGGTCGAACGCGTCACCGCCATCAAGTTTGACCTGATCGTACGCCAGCAACGCGCCCCAACGGTTCTCGTAGTCAACGCGACTGTCGCCCGCGCCCTTGCGCTCGCGTACGCGGGTGGCACCGACCGCCACGCGGCGCTCATCCTGGCCCTGAATATATTTATGCCGGGCCAGAAAACCGAACGAATCCTTTTGCCCCTTTTCATCTGGCGGCAGATGGAAGTCCGCGTAGGCGCGTTGCTCCTTGCGATCCAGGCTGATGCCACTCTCAAAAATCACCGGCCAGTCGAACACCACATTCTGTTGGTACACCGCCTGAGCCCGTGCACCGACTTCGTCGTCCAGACCGATGGACGCACTGACCCGGCGCGCCGGGCCTTCGACCACGCGGACATCGACGGGCAGCGTGATCACGCCATCCGAATTGCGCCCGTCCGCCGCGCTGGACGCGTCGGCGCTGGCGACCTCCGGGTCGCCAGCGGGCGTCACGGCGGGCAGTTTGCCAGTTTCAGAAATCGGCGCCTCCTCGGCGTCGGTCTTTTCGTCCTGCTCCTGGGAACCTAGCGTGACGAATGCGCCGCGAAAGAACGAGGTCGACTGCAGCATCTGCTGCCATTCATTGAGCTTGTTCTGATCATAGGGCTCGTCAACATCGTAGCGGACATAGCGCTTGGCTAAGGACTCTGGCACTCGCTTGAACCCCTGCGTATGCATGGGCCCCATGCGCACCAGCGGGCCACTATCGAAGGTGACGGACAGTCGCACCTCGGCCGTCTCGGCATACACGGCGGCGTCGGACTCGGCCAGATAAGCGAGCATGAAATCCCGCGAGGACAAATCGTCCAGCAGCGTGGATTTGGCTTTGTTCCAATCGCTGTTGATAAAGGGTTGCCCGACTTTTAAGGACCAGGACTCACGCAGTTCCGCGACACGCTCGGCGTACTCAGGACGAGTCACTCGACCGGTGAATTTCAGATCGACCGCGCTCACGGTGGCGCGTTTGCCAGGCTCGATCGAGATATCCCAGGTCTCTCGGCCTAGCGCCTCGCCTGCCTGCAAGGTGACCTTGGGCGTGAAATAGCCTTGCGTGGCCAATGCGGCCAGCACCGCGTCGCGGGCGCGACGGCGCAGCCGGTCGATTTCGCCGCCATCCTGATCCTCGGCCAGCCGCGTGATCGCGGCGACCGCTTCGGTAATGGAGCTCAGCGCCGCGGGCGGCACGCCACCGGGATCGATAATCACCTCGGGCTCCTCGGCCCGCGCGGCTCCCATCCATCCCAGACCCACTGCCATCAACAAAACAAAACCGATGACTGCTCGCATGTATCACCCCGCCGCCTGAACGACGACGGGCGGCAGCTTGCCGGCCCTATCCGGGGGCAACGCGGCCACGGCGCGGGCGAGTCTGCGCGCAATGTCGCGATAATGATGCGCGGCCTCGCTGTCCGGGTCCGCAATAACCGTGGGACGACCCGCATCGGCCTGCTCGCGTATTGTCTTTGCCAGTGGCAGGCTGCCCAGCCAGGGCACGTTGACCTCTTGTGCCATGCGCTGACCGCCTCCCTCGCCAAAGATGTGTTCCGCGTGGCCGCAATGGCTGCAAAGATGGACGGCCATATTTTCGATGACCCCCAGCACCGGGACGTCGACCTTTTGAAACATGCGTAATCCCTTACGCGCATCCAAGAGCGCCAGGTCCTGGGGAGTTGTCACGATCACAGCGCCCACGACGGGCACTTTCTGCGCCAGCGTCAGCGCCAGGTCGCCCGTGCCGGGCGGCATATCGACGATCAGATAATCCAGATCGCCCCAGTTTGTCTGGCGCAGCATCTGCTCGAACGCCCGTGTGACCATGGCGCCGCGCCAGATGGCCGGCGCATCGGCGTCAATCAGAAAGCCGATCGAATTCGCCTGCAGGCCATGGCCTTGCAAGGGCTCCATGGTTTTATTGTCATGGCTGACGGGGCGACCGGTGATGCCCAGCATGGCGGGCACGCTCGGACCGTAAATGTCTGCGTCAAGCAGACCGACCTTGGCGCCATCGGCCGATAGGGCAAGCGCCAGGTTGGCGGCCGTCGTGCTCTTGCCTACGCCGCCCTTGCCGGACGCGACGGCGATGATATTGCGCACATTGGACAAGGGCCGAAGTGCGCGCTGAACGGCGTGCGGTTTCACGGCCCAGCTGATTGTGACCTCGGCGCGCGCAATACCGGCGGCGTGCAGGGCGTCTCGCGCCGCTTTCTCCACGCAAGGCGCCGCCCAGCCGGCGGGATACCCCAGCGCCACGGACACGGACACCGCCTCGCCATCGATGACGATATCGGCGTCCTTCACGAGTCGATCCAGCGCCTGCCCGCCCCCGGCGTCGCCAGCCTGCGGCGAATCTGTTACCGTGCGTAATGCGCTGCGTACTTGCGCTATCGTTATACTCATTACTCTTATTCCAAAGGCAGGAGACTTACACCTGCCGCTACCCGAAGGATAGCGGATACACGGGAACCTTTTCTCCTGTTTTGCATCCGACACTCATGATCGACACAATTTCCCGAATTCTCCGAGCTGTGGCATTCGCCGTGCTGGCCCTTTTCGGCATGGCGATGGCCCTGGCCTTCATGATTTCCACTGCTATCGCGGTCGGTATTCTGTACCTGGTCGCCAAGGTGCGAGGCAAGCCGTTCGGCGTGCGCGCCTACTGGAGCCAGCGCCAGACCGCGCGCCCGAATCCGTTCCGGCCGGCGGGCGCGACCGCCTCGGGCGGCGGCTTTACGCCCCCGCGTCAGGACGTGATCGACGTCGAAGCGCGCGAAATCCGTTAATCAGACGGGCCCGACCGTTCCGGCCCCGGCGGCCTGATCGCGTAGCATCCTAGCCGCCATCCCCTGCTCCGGCCCTGCCCGGCGCGGGGGTGTTGTTTTTGGGGCGGGCTTAAAGCCCCCGCAAGGGACTTTCGCGGGCCGGTAAAATACACGTTACTTTTTCCTCTCATTCATCCCACGATATGTCTCGCACCCTGTTCGTCACGACCGCGCTGCCCTACGCCAACGGATCTTTCCATATCGGTCACATCATGGAATACATTCAGGCCGATATCTGGGTGCGCGCCATGCGCATGGCGGGCCATACCGTGCACTTCGTGGGGGCCGATGACGCGCACGGCGCGCCCATCATGCTCAAGGCCGAGAAAGAAGGCATCACGCCGCGTGACCTGGTGGCGCGCTATGCGGCCGAACGTCCGCGCTATCTGAACGGCTTTCATATCCGTTTCGATCACTGGCACTCGACCGATTCCGACGAAAACGTCGCCCTGTCGCAAGACATCTATCGTGCGCTCAAGGCCCAGGGGCTGATCGAAACGCGTTCAATCGAACAGTTCTACGATCCGGTCAAGGGCATGTTCCTGGCCGACCGTTACATCAAGGGCGAATGCCCGAAATGCCATGCCAAGGATCAATACGGCGATTCGTGCGAGGTCTGCGGCGCGGTCTACGCCCCGACCGAGCTGATCAGCCCGTACTCGGCCCTGACGGGCGCCACGCCCGTGCTGAAGTCGTCGGATCACTTTTTCTTCAAGCTGTCGGATCCGCGCTGCGTGGAATTCCTGCAGCAATGGACGACCGGCGCCAACGCGCGCGGGATCAAGCATTTGCAGGCCGAGGTGCAGGCCAAGACGCGCGAATGGCTGGGCGGCGATGACGGCGAGGCCAAGCTCGGCGACTGGGATATCTCGCGCGATGCGCCGTACTTCGGCATCGAGATTCCGGATGCGCCGGGCAAGTATTTTTACGTGTGGCTGGATGCACCGGTGGGGTATCTGGCGTCGTTGAAGGCCTATTGCCAGAAGGAAGGCCTGGATTTCGACGCGCTGCTCGACCCGGAAAGCGACACCGAGCAGGTGCACTTTATCGGCAAGGACATCATTTATTTCCACGCGCTGTTCTGGCCGGCCATGCTGAAATTCGCCGGTCGCAAGACGCCGGATGCGCTGAATGTGCATGGCTTCATCACTGTCAGCGGCGAGAAAATGTCCAAGAGCCGCGGCACGGGGATTTCGCCGCTGCGCTATCTGGACATCGGCATGAACGCGGAATGGCTGCGCTATTACATCGCCGCCAAACTGAACGCCCGTGTCGAGGATATCGATTTCAACCCGGAAGACTTTGTCGCCCGCGTCAATAGCGATCTGGTCGGCAAGTACGTCAATATCGCCAGCCGCGCGGCGACCTTTATCACCAAGCATTTTGACGGGGCGCTGGCTTATACGGGCGACACCGAAGCCTTGTCGGCAAGCTTTGCCGCGCAGGCCGAGTCGATCCGCGCCGCCTTCGAGGCGCGCGAATATAACCGCGCGATCCGCGAGATCATGGCGTATGCGGACGGCATCAATCAGGCGTTCGATAGCGCGCAGCCGTGGGTGCTGGCCAAAGGCATCAGCACGGCGGACGACGCACAAAAGGCCGCGCTGCAAGACATCTGCTCGCGCACGCTGGCGGGTTTCAAGGCGTTGTCCGTGATGTTGACGCCGGTGTTGCCGGCGCTGACCGAGCGCGTGGCGTGCGAGCTGTTTGGGGCCGCTCAACCGTACACCTGGGCCGATGCCGCCGTACTGCCCGAGCGTGTGGCGCCCTTCAAGCATCTGATGCAACGCGTGGACCCGACCATGCTGGACCAGCTGTTCGAGCCGCCGGCCGCGCCCGAACCGGCCGCGCCGACGCCCGGTGGCGAAGCCATCGCCGACACGATCACGATCGACGATTTCGCCAAGATCGACCTGCGTATTGCCAAGATCGTCGACTGCCAGCATGTCGAGGGTTCGACCAAGCTGCTGCAACTGACCCTGGACGTGGGCGAAGGCCGTCACCGCAATGTGTTCTCGGGCATCAAGTCGGCCTATAAGCCCGAGGATCTGATCGGCAAGCTGACCGTCATGGTGGCCAACCTCGCGCCGCGCAAGATGAAGTTCGGGGTGTCCGAAGGGATGGTGCTGGCGGGCAGCCACGCGGATGACAAGGTGGACGCCGGCATCTACGTGCTGGAGCCCTGGCCTGGCGCGCAACCGGGTATGCGCGTGCGCTAACGCTCGATGCTAGTCGGCGTTCATGGCGGGCAAGGCGCCGCGTGAACGCCGATATCGCAGCGCCCCTGGGTCGTTACTGACTGGCCTCGCCCGGTTCCGCCGTGGGCGCCAGACTCGGATCGAGCGCTACGCGCTCGTCAAACACAAAACAGTTGCCCTTAAAGCCGCGGCCGCCGGTTTCCTCGAAGTATTTGAGGATCCCGCCATCGAGCTGGTAGACGTGATCGATACCCGCTTCGGCCATGAAGATAGCTGCCTTCTCGCAGCGTATTCCGCCCGTACAGAAGCTCACCACCGTCTTGCCTTCCAGACTGTCCCGATTGGCCAGCACCGCCTCGGGGAATTGGGTGAAGCGGTCGATGCGCCAATCTATCGCGCCTTCGAACGTGCCCTCATCCACCTCGAACGCGTTGCGCGTGTCCAGCATGACGATAGGCCGCCCTTCGTCGTCCTGGCCTTGCTCGAGCCAGCGCGCCAGCGTGGTCGGCGCCACGGCAGGGGCACGGCCGGCGCGCGGCTGAATCGCCGGGTGATTCATACGGATAATTTCGCGCTTGATCTTGACCAGCATCTTGCGAAACGGCACATGATCCGAATAGCTGTATTTGACTTCCAGCTCGGCAAAGCGCGGGTCGGACTGCAACCATTGCAGCCAGGACTCGATTCCCGTGGCCGAGCCTGCCAAAAAGAGATTGATGCCTTCTTCGGCAAGCAGGATCGTTCCCTTTAGCTCGGCTGCCTGAGCGCGCGCGAGCATCTCGGCGCGCAAGACGGGGAGCTCGTCCAGGGGAACGAATTTGTAAGCAGCGATGTTTACGACATTGGACATGACTAGCGGTACCGCGTTGAATGTAGCGGCGTAATAGTAAACGAGCCGGGCCGATCGCCCGGCTGTGGTGCCTACTGCGGCGTCGGAGGATCCTGCGTGCGCGTGAACTCCAGCACGTCGCCGTCGCGCAGATTAAAGGTCAGATGGCGCGGAGCGCTGCCGCTATCCAACGTAAACGACGAGACCTCGCCCAAGGCCTTCAGATATGCGTTTTCGAGCGCGGCTCGAGCAGGATCCGGGCAGGCCATTCGCGTATTGCCCCGGACAGAAATCGACAGCTTCCCATCTTGCAAGCGATAATTACCGAAATAGCGGTTGCACCCGGAGTAGCCGTTGACCCGATATTCCTTGCCTTGAGCCAGGAACACCAGCTCAACCGGCTGGGCGTTCTGTCCCAGGGCGATGGGCCGACTCGCCCCACCTTTTTCAACCCAACGGGTCAGCTGCCATGCAGTTTGCGCAAACGAATCGGCGCTGGTGGCGGCATGGGTCGCGGCCGCGCCCTCGGCATGAGCCTGGGTGTGCACGGTGGTTTCCGCACATCCTGCCGCGCCTAGTACCAGGCCCGCTAACACGAATTGGCTTACCCGCAACTTCCTGAACATCTTCACCTCCAGATGTTTGTACACTGACTGACTGTAGCGCGGACACTCTCCGCCACCGCACTGAATGAAACACTGCGTCACACAAGATGCGTCTTTCCGCTCACTTGCCGCGCCCTGTCGATTATCCTCGACGCGCGCAGATAGAACCAGGGCCAACATCTTACGCAAACCTTGCCGGACTCTTTGTAAGTCCTTACAAACTCCAGGCTCTGGCCGAGTTAGACTAGGCGCGGACCATGCAATGGTCTCGATGCCTTATTCGGAATAAAACCATGAATACATCGCCGGACGTTCTTTTCCTCACTGGCGACGACCCCGCCGTTTCTCAAATCACCGAGCTTACCCACCTGGGGTTCAAGGTTCACCACTATGGCGAGCTGGCACAACTGTACGAGCATCTGTCTCAGCATGCCGTGCCTCTGGTGGTGCTAACCGGCGGTTTATCACTGATCGACATCGCCGCGGCGCAATTGCGCGTCATGCTGCCTGCCGTCGGCATTGTGGCGATCGCGGATTTTCCGGATAGCGATTCGCGGGTAAGAACCCTGTTGAGCGGCGCCGACGCCTGCCTGGACGCGACCACCTCGGGGCTGGAGCTGGCGGCGGTTCTACAATCGTTGATGCGCCGTATCGCTGAAGCGGCACAACACGCTGCGGCGGTGGAGCCCGCGCCGCAGACCTATGTCCCCACACCCACGCCCACGCACGCTGCGCACAGCTACTCGGTTCCGCTCGAGACCGCTTCCTCCACGGGGAAATGGCGCCTGACCAGCAAAGGATGGGCGCTGATGGCCCCCACGGGGCAAATGCTGTCCTTGACCACCGCCGAGCGCAGCCTGCTGCTGCGATTCGCACACGAGCCCGATAAGCGCATCAGCCGCGATGCGCTCAGCGCCGACCTGGCGTCTGGCGAAGGTCCCGAGAGCGAGCGGCGCGGCCGTTTTATCGACGTCATGATCAGTCGCATGCGCCGCAAAGCCGCGGCACAACGCGTACGCCTCCCCATTAAAGCGGTACATGGCTGGGGCTATATGTTCACCAGCGACCTTTTGGTGGATGCCGACATCCCGGATTTGGAAGATGTGACCGCTAGCCGCTGATAGGCCTTTACCCGCCGAATGCCCCCGCTGCGCGCGTAACCGGGGGCATTTGCGTGGAAACGCATTACTCGAAAGTGTGAGAAATCGCAGCGCCCCCGCCGGGAGCCACGGTGATTCTGCCGCGATATTCTCCCGCGGCGGGATTGCGGATCGTGACGTTATAGCTGCCCGGCGTGAGCATGATCCGCCCTAAGGGAGGGCTGACGCCACGCGAGCGGCCGTTGATCAGGACTTCGCCCCACGGGCGCACCCGGACCGGCACGGCGACAGGGGTCGCGGTGGGGGGCTTCTCCGTGGAGGGAGACGGCTCGGGCGGGGTTCCAACGACGGTGTCGTTAGCTGCAGCAGTAGGTTCTGGCTCGTTCGACGTCTCGGACGCGGAAGGCTGCGGCTGTGGCGCTGTCGCAGCGCTGCCTGCGGAATCAGTATCGGCGCCGACGGGCGCTGGACGTTGGTGGACCCCAGTCGTTGCCGTAGCAACAGAGTCTGACGACGCCCCGACGTCTGGATTCGCGGTGGTCTCGGCGGTGGACGAAGCAACCGCTGCAGTCGACGCGGGAGCGTCAGGGGTGCTATGCAGGGTCGCATCGCCCTCGTCAGAAGCCGCATCGGAAGCTGTGTCCGCCAGAGGCGCTGCAGCGTCAGACCTTGTTGGCGGTTGTGAGGCAGAGTCAGAGACTGGGGCTGGTTCTGACTGTTCTGGGCTGGATGTAGCGGACGATACGGCTCCGGTTTGCGCGCGGTTTGCTTCGCCATCACGCTGCTCAAGTTGAGATAACGCGGGCGGCTCGGGAACGCTCGGCGGCATCGACGCGGCTTCCTCGTGTTCGGGAGTCGCGCCTGCGTAATTGGCCGAGCGCGGCGGCGCCACGGACTGCAGCCAGATATAAACGCCCAACGCGATCGCGCCCAGCACACCGAGGAGCAACAGCAAAGGCACGCGCGTGCCTCGCGGGCGCACCGGTGCGGCAGCCACCGGGGGCAACGCAGCGGCCGCCTCCTCACGGGCGACCTGCGCCTGCACCGCATGCTCAGTCTGCGGCGCTACGGCCACTGTAGCAGCGTCGCGGTCGACGACAGACGACGTTTGATCGGTCTCTGTCGCAAGCTGCCCCGGCCACGCCAGTCCGACGGCCGCACAGAACGCCTGTAGCGTTGCGGGTCGCCCCGCCGGTGCTAACGACAAACCGCTATCGATGGTTTGCAGGAATTCGCGGTCGTAACCGGCGGGGCTTATCTCCACCAACGGCGTGGCGAGATCCTTGACACGACGCGCCAGCGCGCCGGGCGGCGCGGCACCCATCACCATTGCATGGGCTAATGCGCTAAGCCCGTAGACATCGGTCCATGGACCACACTGCCAATCCGGGTCATCGGTGTACTGCTCGAAGGCGGCATACCCTTCGATTCGCGTTGCCTCCTCGGCGTCCGGGGCAGGAGACAACGGCGCATGCATCAGATGCGCGTGACCCGATGCGTCCAACCCCACCGTACTCGTGGCGATGCCGCCATGCACGCGACCCTCTGCGTGCAAGGGTGCTAACGCTTCGATCAATTCGGCAAGCACGCGCTGGATACGCTTTTGCGGCACGCCGCCTCTGGCCACGGCGGCGATCAAATTCAGCGGCCGCAAGGTCGATGCGTCAGGATGTAGCGTGAAGGATGTCGTACTCATGCAGGGACTCCGTGCACCGGTGGCATCGCTAGCGCCACGCGGGCAGCGACGCGAACAGTCGTGTGAACAGCGCGGCGTTCAACGCCCCGCCATGGATATAAGTCTGATGCGACGCGCCATCAGCCTGGTTCGTCCACCAATAGCTTGTATGCGAACTGGGGTTAAAGCACAGCGAGAGCTCCGGCCAGGCTGCCAACTCGCGCGATGACAGCGGTGCCGCCACGGCGTCGCGGCCAGCATTCAGAATATCCATAATGTCACTACCGCTGCTGGAGGCCACGGATGGCCGCGCCGCGCACGGTAAAGGCACCGCCAGCAGTTCACGATCGAATTGTTCGGTCGCACAGCCATGCCGCACGGCCGAGAGAATGCCCGCGCCGATCTTGCGGTAGAACTCGGTCGCCCCGTCCAACATCCCTGCATCGTAGTGCGCCGCGGCGACCGTCCATGTCACGCATAGCGGATACGCGCGCCCCACACGATCGCGGCTTGGCGCGAGGCAGCCCAACTGCACAGCCCCGCCACTAGGCCCGGACGGAATAGCAAAATTCCAGATTGGCGCCGTGGCAAAACTGCGGCTTGCGCTGTCATTCGGCGCTTGCTTGACGGCGGCCAGACCGAATTGCAGCCAGCGATCCCACCAGGCGATCAGCTCACGGGGCAACCGACGGTGCACGAAGTCGCCCGATGCCGGGATCTTGCCGTACCAACCGAGCTGCGCCGTGACGTCATTCATCGCCAGTCTCACCTAACGGCCGGGGCAGGAAAAGCCCTGCATTTCGGGAAGATGAAAAGGACTCTTGACGCTGCTGGCTGTGATCTCCAACACGACTTTCCTGCCGTTGATATCAAAGGTCGCGATGGTGATCTCAGGCGATGCGCCGCGCCGCAGCTGAGCCTTGTCCAGCAGGCGATTCAGCGCCCAAGGCCCCGATGCGGACAACCCTGCCCCGCCGGCTTGCGGTTCGAGTTCGATGCGCACTTGATTGGATCCGCGTGGCCCCGGCCATTGCACATTGGTCGCCACTTGTGGTCCGTGTGCATAGCGTACCGCCTGGCCGTCGACGTCGAGGACGAACTGCGTGATTTGTGCATCCATCTCTATCGGCCGGATCGCGACCCGATAGGAGGGCAAAGGATTTCCCGCCATGAAATACACATCGCGAATCACGCCGGCCCGTTGAAAGGAATCCAGATACGCCGCGCTGTCGCCCCGGCCACCGTCAATGCCGGGCTTGAACCGCCAACGCGATCCCGAGACGTCAATATGCGGAGCCAACTCCTTCTGAAAGAACTCGTCCATCATGCCGTTGGGGCCGAACAAGCGCGCCATGTCGTTGGGCGCCACATCGCGCGGCGAACTGCGCGCAAAGGGATAGCGGCCGGCGATGGACTGACGACAAAACAGCCCTACGGTAGCCGTCATCGTCTCGCCCATACGCTGACGCGCCGCGCCGGAGATCTCGTCCGAGGCGTTGACCGACATCGTATTGAGCACATCGCGCAACGGCTCTGGCAAACGCCCGGCCTCGGCGCGCAGCTTGGTCACGACTTCGGAATTCGGCGCGGGGCTGGCACTACGCAGTGCGGCGTCGGCAGCGGTCAGATACGTATAGAGCTCGTTGATCAGCCCCGTGGTAGCCGCGATCACGGGCTGTCCGCCTTGCGCTTCGCTCTGCGCGAGCCGACGATAGGGCTCGAAGTGCTGATCCACAATGCGTTCGAGTTTCTCGGTACTGGCATCGGCACGCGTTGCGGAGTTGGGGCCCGTCGGCCCGAACATCTGCTCCAGCGCATCGCGTGTGCTACTGACGCGCTCGCGAGCCTGATCCATGAGGGACCGCCCGTCGTTCGTGTCGCGCAACAAATTGGTCTCTCGCGCCACCCCCTGTACGAGCTTGACCAGGGGAGAATCCGGCGCGGACAAAGTGCGTGCGATTTGAATGTTTTCCAAAAGCGATGTCGCGGGGGCGAGCTTGAGATCATTCAAATACGCGTCCCATTGCTGCACATAGTCGTTCATGTACAGCCGCTTGATATCCACGATCAACTGCTGCTGCGCGGGCTGATCCAGCGCGCCGGGAGGCGCGATGTCCAGCACCCATGCATCGTCCTGACGCAGCAGCTCGGCGACACGATTCACTCGCTGGTTAAAGACCTTCCAGTAACCGTCGTAGCTATACAGCGCCGGGATGCCTTGCGTGAGAGGCTTGCCACTTTTGCGCACGAACACCGAGCTGGCTTGCGGCCCGCCCAGCGTGATGGCGGTCTGCTCAGGCCCTTGATCAGTATTGGATAAGAGTCTGCGCAGGCGGCTGTACGCGCGCTGGGCCAGCGTATAGTGCGCGAGCCGTTCGCGCATCTGCGTCACCAGTTCCTCATCGCGTGGAAATGGCGAGGACAACACACGCCCCTGCACGAGGTTGCGCAGATGCAGAGACATCAGGTCATATTGGCGGCGCGTATAGCCCTCGGGCAAGGTGTTCTGCATATCGGACAGCAGCCACGCATGCATGAATTCCGTGTCGTAATGATCGGCCTCGTATAGCATCAGATAAGCCCGCAGCGCCTCATAGGAATATTCCAGATCATCCGGGGAAGCGGTACGCAGGGCGCTCTCTACGCGGCGCGCGACCTGAGGCAACAAGACTTGCTCGAGCGTATCGCGATAGACGCCCTGTGCGGCGGCGTTGAGCTTCTGCCCCTGATACAGACCGAACTGATAGGTCAGCGGCGGCGCATCGAGCTCGAAATCCGCATGGCGTGGCAGATACCACAGGCTATCGAGGAACGGCATCAGGCCCAGCACATCCCCGGCTCGCGTGATCTTGATATCTCGCGCCAGCTTTTCGACCGTGGGCACACGGCCCTCGACGTCTGCCACATAGTTGGCGTTATTCCGATAGCTGACGAACCAGCCGACCAGCAGCGCGGTCAGGATCGCCAGAATCAAACCATAACCCGCCCAATGCAGACGGCGGTAGCGCCGCTCCCAACGCAGATTGCGTCCGGCAAGCCCCGCCTCGCGAAAGATCACATCCTGCAGCACGCCCTTGAGGAAGTAACTGCGTCCGCCCTCTTCCCGAGCGGCGATGGCCTGCGAGGCGCCGCCGTCGATGCGCAGATAACGCTTCAGATGACCTGTGACCTGATCGAAGGTTTCGCCGCCTTGCGTGCCGCTGGTGAAGTACACACCGCGCGGCACCAGCCGCGCTTCGAACTTCGAGGTGGCAAACACATCGCTCAGGAAGTTACCGAGCAACGATTGCAGCCCGGCGAACTGCTGCGGCAGCATATAGGCGCGCGCGCGACGCGCGGCATCTGGCTCCGCCGCCATGACTTCGGGTAGCGCATCGTCCAGACGCCGCTGCAGCAGGCGGTATTCCGCGTGGAACGCCTCGTATAGGTCGAAGTCCGCTTCCTGCGTGCGCGTATAAGGCAGCGTGAAGCCCCAGACCTGCGAGAGATCTTCGCGGCTGAAAGAGGCAAAGTATTCTTCAAAGCCCGATAACAAGTCGGTCTTGGTCACCAGCACATAGACCGGGAACTGGATGCCCAACTGCTCGCGCAACTCTTGCAGGCGCCGGCGCAACACGGCCGCGTGCTGCGCGCGCTCGGCGTCCGAGGCGGCGAGCAAGTCCTCCACGCTAATGGTGAGCATCGCGCCGTTAATGGGTTGCCGGCCTCGGAATTTTGAGAGCAGACCGAGAAAGCCTTTCCATTCCTGCTCGTCACCGATCGCGTCGCTCTCATGCGTGGTGTAACGTCCGGCCGTATCTAACAACACGGCATCGTCGGTGAACCACCAATCGCAGTTGCGAGTGCCCCCTACCCCACGCAGCGCCACCTTGCCGAAACGATCGGCCAGCGGAAAGTTCAGCCCCGAATTCACCAGGGCCGTTGTCTTGCCCGCGCCGGGAGCGCCGATGATGACGTACCACGGCAATTGATAGAGATGCTGCTTGGAAAACCGCGATAGCGACAGCCGGCGTTTATCCCCCTCGAAACGCGTTTTTCGCAGCAGTTCAACGGCTTCGTTAAAGCGCTCTTCCAGCTGGCGTATTTCGCCATTTTGCGGCTCTGGCTCGACCTTTTTCTTGGTTGAGGGCTTGCGCAATTGCCCCAGCAGTTGCGCATTGAGACGTCCCTCACGCCATTTACGCCACAGGATGCGTAACAGCCATAACGCGAACAGCACCGCGATGACTACGATGCGGGTCGTCTCGCTTTCCAACGGACGTGTGTTGCCGATGGCGAGCAAGGGCCCGCCAATCCAGATCAGCAGGGCGATCGCCACCAGGCCCAGGAAATTCCACAACCCGCGGCTAAAGATGAAACTGAACAGGCGATGAATCATTGTTGCGCACCCTCGACGGTTGCGCCTCTCGGGACGGGCGGCACCATTAATGTGATCTCAACACGGCGATTGCGCGCGCGGCCAGCCGCCGTATCATTGGGCGCCACCGGATCGGCGTCGCCCCGTCCTTCTGCCCGCACGCGTTGCGGCTGATCGAGTCGCTGCTCCAACAGTGTTTTGACCGCATCGGCCCGTGCCTGCGACAGATGCCAGTTCGACGGATAGCGAGCGCTACGAATCGGGATATTGTCGGAATAGCCACGCACGAGGATTTCGCCTTGCGTTTGCCGCAGGGCGTCGGCCACGCGCGACAACACAGGCAGGTACTGATCTCGCACCGAGGCAGAGCCCGACTCGAACAGCCCGTCGCCCCGTAGCACGATTACGCTGCGGTCGACCTCATCGCGCACGGAGACCAATTCATCACGGATTTCGGGCGACAAGAACACCGCCAGACGCGGGGCTGCGGCAGGTTGGCGCGTTGGCGCGATCTGCACCTTGGGCGGACTCACATTGCTGATGGCTGCGAACACCGCGTCAGACTGACGGCTCAGATGCCATGCCAAGGCCCAGTAGATCGCCAGCGCCAGCACCGCGGCCAGCGCACCGAATACCCATAACGGCACGGGCAAGCGCCGCAGCTGTGTTTGGGCGGGCACATCCTGCCAATGCGGCGACAATGCGCGCGGATACTCGCCCCGCGCACTGCGCAGAATACGCAGCAAGCGCTGACGCAGCGTTTCCAGTTGCGAGCGACCATTGTCCAGAACGCGATAGCGCCCCTCGAATCCGAGGACCAGACAGTAGTACAGCAGTTCCAGCAGGTCTAAATGCTGACTCGGGTTCTGCGACAGCTTGGCCAACAGTTGGAAAAATTTCTCCCCGCCCCAGGTCTCATTGTGAAACGTCACCAGCAGACTATGCGCCGACCATACGCCATTGCCGCCCCATGGCGTCAACGCCGCGGCCTCGTCCAGCGCCGTGCACAGGCAATAACGGGCACCCAAAATGGTTTCGTTCGGGATGCCGGCCTGCTGCGCGCGCAATTCGAACTGACGAATCTCGTCGAGCAAATGCTCGCGCAACATGGCCGGCGATGGATGCGAGGTGGTGGCACGAATCTGCGGGATCAAATCCAACAAAGGGTTCGCTGCAGCCACCAAGGGATTCGAGCCGCTGATCACATACTCGTGCGGCCGCAAACGGTCCGACGCCGTCGCGCCTCCCTCTGGAAAACCGGTGCCCATGGGCCCGGGAAATGCGGTGTCAGATGCGTGCATGTCGTGATTGGCGGGCCACCGTTAATCGCGTATTGCCCAGAACTCCATGGTCAGGCCGGGGAACTCACCGGCCAGATGCAGCGCGAGCGCGCCGGTACGCTCCAGCTGCTTCCAGAAATCGCCACCTTTATCCAGCTCGAAATATATATGCCCGGCGCTATACGGGATCTGCCTGGGGGCCACGGGCAAGGCGCGCACCCTCACCCCCGGCAGCTGCAGATGCACCAGATCGCGTATCCGCTCGACCGGCCCAATCTTGACCTGCGCGGGAAAGCGCGCGCGCACCGTGTCCGAAGGCATATCCGCATGCACGGCCAGCACGAAACCCGCTGTACGCAGGAGATCCAGATCCGGGATCTGCGCCACCCGCACGCCCTGGCCACGATCCTGCAGCGGGATCTGCAAGGCGTGCTGCTCCAGCACAGCCGAAAGGGATCGGCGCAACTCATCCATCAAAGCGCCAAAAGTGGCCTGCAAATCATCATGCTCATATACCGGCAACACTTCGGGGCGCCTGCTCGCCGATGTATAGGTGGCGAGATCGCAAGCCAGCATCAACCAGTCATGAAAGAGCCGTTCCGGGTGCAACCAGCCAGCCTGACGCATATGCCATAACGCGCCGATGTAGCGATTGACAGTCTCTAGCAGCATGAAGTCAGCGACCTCCGACACACCGCCTCGCCCCGGTTGTGACAATCGCGCGGCCAGCACCTCGCTGCGGGCTTGCAGCAAGCCATACAGCTCTTGCGCAAAGCCCAGCAAAAGAGGCTGTTCGCCAAACGATAGCGAAGGAGGGATATAGCGTTCATCCAGCACCACGCGATTGTCGGCACGACGTTCGATCACGCGCGCCACGCCGATGCCGACCCACTCATCGCCCATATCGGTTTCGAGCATCATACGCAGTCGCAAACGTCCTACCTGCAACAACGCAGGCTCCATGCCAATCGCACCCGAATCTTCGACCTCGGTCTCCCGCACCAGATATCGCGCCAAGGAATCGGGCTCGTCCTCGTATTGCACCTCCGTCGCACCGGGCCGCACGCGAGGCAGCGCGAGCATCACGCGCACATCCTGCGCGGCCGCGGGCACCTCCAGCGCGCCGGGCGCATCGTCAGGGTTGGCAAAGCCGAACGTGGTCCCATCAGGCAGTACCCCTTGTGCCTCGGTCACGACGAGTTTGCCGATAGCCAGCGCTTCACGATCGAAAGCGAGATGTCTAAACCCCCAGTAAAACCCATGCAGTGCGGCCGTGCGCTGCGCCAGCGTGTTCTCGATATAGCGCTCGAACTGCTGGAAATGCTGGGGTCGCAGGAACATCCCCTCCGACCAGATGACTTTATTCTTCTCTGCCATAGCTATGCTTGAGTGTAGGATTCGATGCGTCGTCCCGAGGCAGCGAGGAGGTTGCTATCAAAATGGCCACCATGATCGGTCTCGATCAGTCACGATGACCTCGTGATTCTTGACGGCGACCTTGATGGTTTCCTCGTTCGGCGAGAACTGCCATATCTTGAAGATATTGGTGTTCTGCGCTTCGGGCAGTTCGACTACCAGCCGCCACTGGCTGTGCTCCAGATCGCGATAGGCGGCGACGATGCCGACCATGCGCGCTTCGCTGCTGCCAGGGTATTGCAGCGTCTTTGTCTCACCAGGACGCAACACCACCTGATCCGTGTTCAGCAATTCCTTCCCTAGCGCTGCCTGCGGATCGGATTGCAGGGCGAAGAAATCTCGCGAGCCAAAAGCCGTCGACGAACTTAACTCGTAGATCGTGACTTGCACGGGCGAGGGGCGTCCGTTCGCATCGGGATTCACCTGCTTATCCGCAGCCAATTCGATCGCATAGGGCACGGGGACGCGGCGTGCAGTAGAGGAACATCCTGCGATCACGAGCATCAGCAGAGCCAACCATCCGAGGCATAAGCCTTTGCCAACCGCGATAAAGGTATGACGGAAAGTCCCCATTTACGCAGCACCTCCTCTAGCGGGTAACAAACCGCTTATGACAAGGGAAAACAAAAATCTTGTCGTGCGAAAAAAGAAAGAGTTACCACTGTTACGCCGTGCGGAGAAAAACCGGCGCGTAGATAAAACTTCATAACTAGCCGTCATCGTATCGACCTCCCGCAGTCGTTATCATCGAATCTCGCATAGGAGGCGCCGGCATGAAACTTACCGTGCAGCAACGACCGGATGAGTCGGGTTTGATCGCACCCTGGTCCACCGTCTTTCACGCGCCGGGTGGCACTATCGGCCGCTCGCCTGATAACGCTTTGCGTCTGCCCGATCCGAAACGCGGTATCTGCAGAGTGCAAGCGGCCGTGCGTATCACCGACGATGCGTGCTATCTGGTGAACCTCAGCAGCATGAGCGAAGTTCGACTGAATGGACGTCAGATCGAGCGCGATCAAGAGCTGCCGTTCACCTCGGGGGATCAATTGCAAATCGGCCCCTACACCATACTGGCGCAAGACCCGGACATTGAAGCGATGGCGGGCGTGGCGGTCAGCGCCGCCGCGACTACGCCGTTGCTGCAGCCCGAGCCGGATCCTTTGCTGGAAAGCCCCTTGCTCGACACCGCAACGCCGGGGTCGGAGTTCGAGCATGCCTCGGCAATGCCTGATACCGCACAGCCCGAAGAGGTGCCCGAAGCGATCGCGGAACCTGTGACCGACCGCGCTGCACAAAGCGACACGCTGTCCCAAGACCGTGTCGCCGAGATACCGAACATCGAGCTCGCCGAAAATGCCGGAGCAGGCGTCGAGGCTTATGCGCCGCAAGCCGAATCGTCTCAAGCATCCGACACCGAGACACCAGCGCAGAGTGACGACGTCTTCAGCGGTCTGTTCGGCCCCGGTACCCTGCCCGTAGGCAGCGTGCCAGATGTGAGCACGCATCCGTTCGACATGGAATCTGCCGGAGAACGTAACCCCGAAGACCCATTGCGACAATTGCCCCGCGGCGACGCGAACGTGAGCGGCCCCGCGCGCGATCCGCTGGACCTGCTTGACCCGCACGAGGAGCCCGATGTCGAGCATGTATTTTCCGACCCCACCCCTTCGACCTTGCCCGCGCACGATCCGCTCGCGCCACATCGCATGGACCCGTTGCGTGACACGTTCGATCCGAAACAAGAGCCCGCGCACGACCAGTGGACCGCACGCGATCACACCCGTGAAACCGGCGGCTTTCTGCGCCCCAGCCGCGTCAAGTCTGCAACGCCCGAACACGCGCGGGAAGCCAAGCACGAGCAACCGCCGGCTCGCCCCCCCTCCGGCAGGACCAAATAATCGTGCCGTAGCGTCAACCACTGTAGTCGTAGTGATAATCAAACTCCACGCCGTTGGCTCCCACGCGCACAGACTGCATGCGCCGCCCGTCCATCGCCGCCATCAACAGCTCGCGGCTAATTTCAGGCAATACGGTGTTGGTCAAAATAGCGTCAATCATGCGACCACCAGATTCCACCTCTGTGCAGCGCGCCACCACCAATGCGTTCGCTTCGGGGCTGACCTCGAATGCGATGCCATGTTGGTCCTGCAGACGCTGACCGATCCGGTCGAACTGCAGCTCAACGATGCGCGCGAGCATCGCATCCGATAGCGGCATATACGGCACGGCAACTAACCGTCCTAACAGCGCCGGGGGAAAGACCTTAAACAAAGGCTCGCGCAGTGCGGTAGCCAACGCCTCGGGCTCGGGCATCAAAGCGGGATCCTTGCACAATGCAGTGATCAGATCCGTCCCGACATTGGAAGTCAGGATGATGACCGTGTTGCGGAAATCAATGTAGCGACCCTCGCCATCCTCCATCCAACCCTTGTCGAACACCTGGAAAAATATCTCGTGCACATCGGGATGCGCTTTCTCGACTTCGTCGAGCAACACCACGCTATAGGGGCGGCGGCGCACCGCTTCGGTCAATACGCCGCCTTCGCCATAGCCAACATATCCAGGAGGCGCCCCTTTCAGGGTGGACACCGTGTGCGATTCCTGAAACTCGCTCATATTGATGGAGATGAGATTCTGTTCACCGCCGAACAGTGCCTGAGCCAGGCTGAGTGCCGTTTCCGTTTTCCCCACGCCGCTCGGGCCACACAGCAAAAACACGCCTACGGGTTTATTCGGGTCGGTGAGTTTGGCGCGCGAAGTCTGAATACGGCGCGCGATCGTCTCCAGGGCATAGCGCTGACCGATCACCCGCTGTTCCAGCGTATCGGCCAATCGCAATACCGACTGAGCTTCGTCGCGCACCATGCGGCCCACGGGGATACCCGTCCAATCGGCCACGACCGCCGCCACGGCGGCCGCATCGACAGCGGGATAGATCAACGCCTGCTCGCCCTGCCTTTCCGAGAGTTCGGCTTGTGCCTGCTTAAGTTCGCCGCGCAGGCGCTGGACATCTTGCTCACTCGTGTCGGAGGACTCTGCCGTAGACGAGGCCGCGATGTCCTCCAGCTCGCGACGCAACGTATACACCCGCTCGACCAGGTCACGTTCGCTTTCCCAGCGTTGCGTGAGATGGCTTTGCGCATCGCGCGCCTGTGCGAGATCGGCCATCACCTGATCCACACGCAGGCTTTCTCCGACGCCAATATGTGCTTCGCGCTTCGCAATACGCAGCTCGATCTCCAAGGCCTCGATACGCTTGCGCACCGCTTCCAGCTCCGCAGGCACCGCATGCTGACTGATGGCCACGCGCGCGCACGCCGTGTCCAGCAAGGCGACGGCCTTGTCCGGCAGTTGACGCGCCGGGATATACCTGTGCGATAGCGACACCGCCGCCTCGATCGCCTCGTCCAGCAGCAACACTTGATGGTGCGTCTCCAGCGTGGCGGCCAAACCGCGCAGCATCCCGACGGCGCGCGGCTCGGACGGTTCGTGAATCTGCACCACCTGAAACCGCCGCGTCAACGCGGGGTCTTTCTCAATATACTTTTTGTACTCGGACCAAGTTGTCGCGCCGATCGTGCGCAGCTGGCCGCGCGCCAATGCAGGCTTGAGCAAATTCGCGGCGTCACCCGTACCCGCCGCACCGCCCGCGCCGATCAGGGTATGAATCTCGTCGATGAACAATACAACAGGACGCGGGCTGCACTGCACTTCGTCGATCACGGCGCGCAGCCGCTGTTCGAATTCTCCCTTGACCCCGGCACCGGCCTGCAGCAGGCCGATATCCAGCAGCCATAGCGCCACCTCTCGTAGCGGCGGCGGCACATCGCCCGAGGCCAGCCGCAATGCCAGTCCTTCCACGACCGCCGTCTTGCCGACACCCGCCTCGCCCGCGAGCAGAGGGTTATTCTGCCGGCGCCGCATCAGGATATCGACGATCTGGCGGATCTCCTCATCCCGGCCCGAAACCGGATCGATCTCTCCCGCCCGCGCACGCGCCGTCAGATCGACCGCATACTGCGCCAGTGCTGAACGCCCACCGGGCACCGCCTGGTCCTGCCCGGCAGCAGACGCCACAGCGGTTGCATCAGCATCCTCAGGCGAGCCTTGCACAATCTGCATCAGTTGCTCTAGCAACAGATCCGGCACGATACGGGTGAACTGATCCGACATCCCCACCAGCACATTGCGTAATGCATAGGTCTTTACCAGCCCTGCCAGCAAATGCCCGCCGCGGATGCGCTGGGCCCCATAGCGCAAGGAACCCAACACCCACGCTCGTTCTACCGCGGAATCGATATGTTCCGACAGGTCCGATACCGAGCTGGCCCCGCGCGGCAATTGATCCAGCGCGGCGGTAAGGTCGGCCTGCAGACGGCCCATGTCCAGATCGAATCTCTGCGCGATACGGTGCAGGTCACTGTCCTGCATGTGCACGATCTGATGGATCCAATGCACCAGCTCGACATAGGGATTTCCGCGCAATTTACAAAACGCCGTCGCCCCCTCGAGCGACTGATACAGCAGAGGATCGAGTTTGCCAAAAAGATCGATGCGGCCGATGTCGGACATGTTGTGTTCTACGGTTCAGTGTGAGGCGCTTGCGCGCGCGCGGCGCTCGCGGCTTTCATAATCGAGCAACAAGTCGCGCGCATCGCCCTGCCGCGCGCGCCGTTTTCCCACCCAGGACGACAATCCCAGCGGCTGCGCGGCGCCAAGTCTGATGCCTTGCACTTGATCGTGTTTGAGCACCGGCCGTACGTCCCAGGCAAACTCCACGCCGATGTAATCTCGCACCCAGTGCAACAGCTGCCGCGCACGATGGCCCCCGGGCAGAAAACTGGTGTATTGGTCATGCGAGAGCGGCCCGAGTTCAATGCGAAACTTGTGCTGCGCATCGCGCACGGCAAGCCCCAGGATCGTGTCGCGACCTAGCCCCATCGATCCGGATAAGCCTAAACGTTGCGCAGGCTCCAGCCGTATCCATTGCGGTACGTATTCCTCAATGCGCACCCGAACGGCGAAAAACGTCTGCAAAATGTGCCTGAGTCCTTCCGGATTGCGCGTCTGACGCAGCAGATGCCCGGCCATGAAGAACTTCGCATGATCCATCACCGTGTCGCGTCGAGCGAGCGACGGCATGCCCATATGGAGCAGGCTTGCGATATACCGCGTAAAGCTGGCCTCCTTGCGGTCGAGACTGGCCGTGCTTTGTGCGTCGGCCCAAGCGCGGTAGAACAGCAGTATCAACCTGTGATGGAACACATCGGCGAATCCGGCCAATGTGCGATCCCCATAATGATGGATACGTTCGCGCACGAACTCCGTCAAATGCAGCGGCAGCGGGCCATTAGGCCCAAACAACCCAAAGCTGTAGATCGATATCTCGGGCGGACGGCCGTCGCGCCCGGCGTCCACGGAGGCCAGCGTCGATGGCGCGAACGCCATGGAGGGTTCTTGCCGCAGCCGGACTGGCTCGTTGCGTGGCACGGATTCGCGGCCCAGCGGCACACGGCCCGGGGCACGCGCATCGATCCAGCGCAGCGTATGAAACAGATCGTGCGCATAGGGATTCTGTGCGAGCGCATGCCAGAACTCTGCTGGCATGGCCGGCCGCGCCGATATGGCAACTCCTTCCTTGGACTGATTTTGGGCCCCGCCCACATCCTTCGCCGTGGATGCGGTCGATGGCGCGGCATGTTCCCCGTCATGCGTCACAGTGTCGGCCATGCTCATCCCATGTGAATCTGCTTGCCGTCTACCTTGACGAGCTTATCCGCCGTGATCATCGTATAGGCGCCGTGCACACGCGCACTTTTATCGGCGCGATAATCCAGCGAGCCCGTGCGCACATGCTCGACCTCTTCGGCCACGCGAAAAGTGATGCGCGACAAGAGCGACAAGCGATCCATGACGGCTTCGTAGACCTTGCCCACCAGCCTCGTCGAGCCCACCGTGGCGGCCACCTCGTTGCCAATGTAGGTCAAGGTGTTTGCCGTGAAATCGGCAGCCTGCGCCTGCAGTCGCAGGCTGGGGGTCTCTACCGTTACCTCCTCCTTGCCGTTTAACCGCAATGCTTGCGGCGCCTCCAGCGTCAGATTGCCGGATCCGGCGCGCAGCACCATATCCCCGGCGGTTTCCAGCGCGCTATGGGCTGGCTCGGCTTGTTCGACGACGGCGATGAGATAGACGCGCGACGCATCAGGGCCGCTGATCATCACCTGGTCGCCCAGCTGCGGCGTCAGCAGGCAGCTTGCCGCCCGCCTCGCCGTCCACGGGCGGCCGTCGCATTCGACCACGTACGCGCCCGCCTCGCCGCGTTGCGTCACCGTGCCGATCAGATGCACCGGGTCGTAAGCAGGATACTGACGTTTCGCCGCGTGTTTCATGACAGATTCCTCTTTCCGTAATTCATCGCCCTACACCGCGGGCCGCGCGCCCATGCGAGGCGTCCAGCGTGCAATTTCGCCACGCTGCAGGGTAGACAACACCAGCTCGGACATCATGTTGATCGAGACGTGACGCGCGAAAAACTGCTCTAACACCGCGCCGAACAGGTAAGGACTGATGCCCGAGAACGCCGCCTCATCGACTTGTAGACCGATACGCACACCACGGCCATAGACGATGGGACCTGGCACGGGCAATCGATGATGCATGGGTTCCGCGCTGACATGCCGCACACCGGCGATATGTTTACGCACCACCGGGTCGGCCAGTTTGGCGTAAACATTCAACATCTCGCGCAGCGTCTGGGCGCCCTGCTCTGCGTTCAGGTCGACGAGGCTTAAATAATTCAAGCCCAAATGACTGATGAGATGCCACGTCGCCGCGTTCTCGGCCAAGGCCGCATGCGGCCGCGTCGGCCCATGCAATACCTTGATCGCACCCACCGGCGCCGATACCCGCAGCGTAAAGTCCGTGTCGGTGCCCAATGGCAACAACATGGCCAGATCGCGGTTCGTACACAAGGTCTGCAGCGTCAGATGCCTCAGTTGCCCCGAGAACGGCGCCTCGTTGCGATCCACTAAGGAAATAAACACCTCGCTGCCGATATAGCCCGTGCGTGTCCCGTTACGTCTGGCTTGCTCCGACAACATGCGAGGCTCGCGGCGCAGGGAGTAGTACGCCCCATAATCGTCCGGGTCGCTGCCCAGTGTGCCGTAAAAAGGTCGGAACTCCTGTTCAGGCCGCTCGGCCGAGGCATGCCCCACGACTTGCGTCGCGCTGAAGACCTCGTAGTCCAAGGGCCGGGTCCGGTCGACGACCAAGTGGTATTCGCTCGTGCGAGGCGTCACCGCGATGCGGTCGGCGCGCTTGGGAAACAAGTTGATGACCGGCGCGCAATGCAAGGCCAGATGCTCGGCAGCAACCGCGCCCTCGAGTTCCGGCGCCGCCACGGAAAACAGGAACGTGAGTTCAAAACTGCGTGTATCGGGTCGCGCATCGGCCGCGCGCACCGTCGACCGTAGCCCGCGCTTTAAATCATTCACGCTGAAGAAAAGAAAGCGACGAGGAAACGCAAAATACTCCTGCAGTAGCCGATACCCTTGAAACACACGCGAATCGGCGGGCAACAAAGCTTGGTCGTCGTCAAAGCCTTCGTGACGCACCGCTGAAGGCGGCAGCTTGTTGATCCAGCTTAACGGGCGCGCGGTATCGTGCCCTAGGACCGCCACCGTATGGCCCATCAAAATTTCCAGCAGCCGCTGCATCTGCAGATCGGGACCGGCCAGGTGAAACATCAACTGGTCCAGATCCATATCCTCGAGCCGCACGCCGCCACCGATCTCGATGCGCACGCGCAACGCACTGAGCACCCGGCCATTACGCCCACCCAAGCCCAATCGCGTCAAAGGCAGGTCGGGTGGCGGGCCGGTAAAGGCTGCCTCGGTGACCCGCAACGGCCACAATCGCACGGCATGTCCAGTCATGAACTCGCAAGCCGTCTGTTCGCCGCGCGGAATGCGACCTCGCAGCAAGGTGCCGCGCGGCAGATCGAAGCCGCGAGCTAACGTCCCCTCGTTCATGCTGGGTGCAAACTGCACCACCGCCATGGCAGGCGTGGGAGCCAGATAATTCGGGTACACCACTTCCAGCAGCCGCTGCGAAAACCTCGGGAACTCCGCATCCATCTTGAGGTGAATGCGCGCCGTCAAAAAGCTAAAGCCTTCTAGCAGCCGTTCCACATACGGGTCCGCGACCTCGGTACTGTTCATCCCCAGCCGGCCCGCGACTTTGGGATACTGCTGCGCAAACTCGGCGCCCAGCTCACGCAGATACACCAGCTCGCGGTTGTAGTAGTCCAGCAATCGCGCGTCCATTAGCCGCCCCCCAGATCGCGCAGGTCCATGTGCCCGCTTTCCAGATCGATATCGGTGCGAAAAAGGAACTCCATCGGATGCGGCACGCACCACAGCATGCCCTTGATTTCCAGACTCAGGATGTTGTGGTGCTCGAGCGTGCCGGTGTCAGTCACACAGCGGACCTCCACCGAGGAATCGAGGATGCGCGGTTCGAACGCGGCAATCGCATTGCGGATCGACTCTTCCACGTCAATCCAATCGATCTCGGACATGCGTTTGCCGGCCATCGCATGCAGTCCGAAATTCAAGCTGGAATCGATGACGCGTGGATAGGCCGACAGATCGTGCGTGGTCTGCAGGTTCACCGTATTGAGCAACCAGCGCAGGTCGCGCAGCACGGCGTTGCGCAACTCGGCCTGCGTGAGCATCGAGGCTTCGCGCGGCTCAACGCCTTTCGCGGGTTCATGGTCGATCAGACGATCGAGTAACGACGGCTGCAAGCGGTCCTTCGCCACGCGTTCGTTGCGTGGCAGCGGATCCCCCTGCCGCGACTGACGCATCGACTCGTAAACCGCCATCAAGCCATCTCCACCGTCCGGATATCCAGCAAGGCGTATTCGCCTTGATCCGTCATCCACATCTTCTGGCCGATGCCCGCATACATATCCTCATGCAAGCAGTGCCAATCCGTCATGCGGCCGAGCTTTACGCCATCGGGCAATTCGCTGAACTGTTGCCCTGGCAAGGCCGGATAGCGCGCCGGAATCGCCCCGTAGTGCGTGCGTCCGTCCGTGGTCGTGATCTCGGCCTGCGCCCACACCAGATCTGCCAAACCCTCCGGCGCCAGGATGCGCACATTGCGCAACGCCGCGAAGGGCAGCCAGCCATAGCGCGAACCCATCATGAACTCCATTACGGGGCCCAGCCGGCTGTCGCCATCACTGATCCAGGCAAACGTAGTGGCCACGCCCTCGACTGCCACCCCGATCTCGCCAGCGGTCGCCGGAGCCGCCTCATAGGCCTGCGCACGCAATGCCGCCGCCTGTTCAGGCGCATCGGCATCGCGCTGCAAGGCCAGCGTCAGATCCTCGAACCAGCCAGGTGCATGGCCAAAGCCGGCGGGCGGCTCAAGCCCGGCCCACACGCGTTCGCGCTGGGCTTCGCCGGCGATGACCTGTTCATACAAAATGGCCGACGGCTGCGCCTGCGGGTTCAACTGCGCGGCGAGCTTTATCTGCTCGAGTGCGCGTGCCCAATCGCCTTGCACCGCCATCAGTTGAAACAGCTGTGCGCGCAGATCCGCATCGGCGGGATGACGGCGAATCTCGGTCTGGACAGCCTCCAAATGCTCGGCCAGGCTGCTTTCGCGCAAGGCGATAGCTGATTTGCTCATGAACGATTCCCGCGGAGTAAATCGAAAGCAGATGGCCGACCCGCACATCGCCCATCGTCATGAGGTGAGGTTCGCGTCACGACGGGCGGGCTCGCCTGAGCATCTCTGCCCCGGCAAAACGGGCCAGGATGCCGCCATCGACGCGCGCCGCCAAGAGCAGGCTCAGCCCACCTCTTTGTTCTGTTTGATATCCCAGGCCACCAGGCTTTCGGCACCCTTGCCGCCTTGCTCGGTTTGCTCCCAGTATTGCTGTTTGACCTTGGCCGCCTGGAACGCATAGTTCACGGTCACCGCCTCGGAATTCATTTCGCCAGACAACTGCACAGACGAAACCAGTACATCCTCGAGCGTGATCTTGGTGTATTCCACTTGTTGGCCACCCGCCTTGCACACCGACAGTTCGATCCGGCTCAAGTGCTTGCCGCTCGCGCAGTGCTTCATCACTGCGGGCGCGGCCTTGTCGATGCGCGCCACGACATGCAGGTCATTAAAACTGGCCTTGCCGGCACCCAGACCGCCGCCGCTGGACATATTGCCCGGCTGGGTCGCGCCCCACGAGAACGAAATGATATCGGTCCAGTTCTTGTGATTAGCATCCCTGGACTCACCATTGGCGCCATCGATTTTCATGAACATGTCTACAGACACTTTGCTCTCCCTAAGTTGCAGTCACGGCACTCTGTGCCGCGATCCATGCCTCCTTGCCTGACTGCGGCCGGGTGGCAACACGTCCATCAACCATCGTTCTTTTTCAGCGACGGCAGCTTGGACACCAGACGCAGCGACACAGTCAGCCCTTCGAGCTGATAATGCGGCCGCAGGAAAAACTTCGCAGAGTAGTACCCTGGGTTGTCCTCGATTTCCTGCACTTGGACCTCGGCGGCCGCCAGGGGCTTGCGCGCTTTGGTCTCCTGGGACGAGTTGGCGGGATCCCCGTCAACGTAATTCATGATCCAGTCGTTCAACCAACGCTCCATATCGTCGCGTTCGCGAAACGAGCCGATCTTGTCTCGGACGATGCACTTCAGGTAATGCGCGAAGCGGCAGCAAGCGAACAGATAGGGCAGGCGCGCCGACAGCTTGGCGTTGGCCGACGCATCGGCGTCGTAGTATTCATGCGGTTTCTGCAGCGACTGCGCGCCAATAAACGCAGCGAAGTCGGAGTTCTTGCGATGCACCAGCGGCATAAAGCCGTTCTTGGCAAGCTCCGCCTCCCGGCGATCGCTGATGGCAATCTCGGTGGGACACTTCATGTCTACACCACCATCGTCGGTCGGGAACGTGTGACAAGGTAGATTCTCTACCGCACCGCCCGATTCCACCCCACGTATCGACGTGCACCAGCCATAGAGCTTGAAAGAGCGATTGATATTGGCCGCCATCGCATACGCGGAATTGACCCAGGTGTAGCGATCGTGATTCGCACCGTCGGTGTCTTCCTCGAAATCGAATTCATCGACGGGGCTCGTGCGCGCGCCATAGGGTAGCCGGCCGAGGAATCGCGGCATTGCCAGACCGATATATCGTGAATCCTCCGACTCACGCAGGCTGCGCCAGGCGGCATACTCGGTGTTCGTGAAGATCTTGGTCAGGTCGCGCGGATTGGCCAGCTCTTGCCATGAATCCATCTGCATGACATTGGGCGAGGCACCCGCGATAAAAGGGCAATGCGCGGCCGCCGCGATGCGCGCCATCTCGGTCAGCAACTCCACATCCGGTGGACTGTGATCGAAGTGATAGTCACCCACCAGACAACCTATCGGCTCACCGCCGAACTGACCATATTCCTCTTCGTACACGCGCTTGAAAATCGGGCTCTGATCCCAACCCACGCCCTTATGGCGTTTGAGCGTGCGGCCCAATTCCTTTTTCGACATGCACATCACGCGGATCTTTAGCTGCTCGTCTGTTTCCGTATTGGTGACGAGGTAGTGCAGTCCGCGCCACGCGCCTTCCAGCTGCTGGAAAGCGGAATGGTGCAGAATCAGGTTGATTTGATCCGATAGCTTTTGATCGATCTCTGCAATGATGGCTTGAATGGTGCGATAGGCATCGGTCGACACCGCCACGCCACTATTTTGCAGAGCTTGATGCGCCAACGTGCGCACCGCATGCTCGACCGCTTCGCGCGCCTGCTCAGTCTTGGGCTTGAACTCTTTTTTCAGTAGTGCCGACAGGCCGTCGGCTTCGAGCGTTTGCGGACTCTGCGCGTCTTCGTGTTTGGCTACTGCAGTCATCGCGACCTCCGTGTTCGGTTATTTAGCGGCCGGATCCGAGTCGGGCGTATTGGGTGCATCGGCGGATGCATCGGGATTGGGGGCTGCAGCCAATGCGTTCATGAGCGCGGGGTTGTTGAGCACTTTCCCGATCAGCTCTTCGGCACCCGATTTGCCATCCATATAGGTCAATAGATTCGCCAGCTGTGTGCGCGCCTGCAGCAGTTGATTCAGGGCGTCCACCTTGCGCGCCACGGTAGCGGGCGAAAAGTCATCGATGCTCTCGAAGGTAATGTCCACGTTGAGCTCGCCCTCGCCTGTCAGCGTATTGGGCACGTGAAACGCCGCGCGCGGCTGGATCGACTTCATGCGTTCATCAAAATTATCGATGTCGATATCCAGAAATTTGCGCTCGGCCACATCCGGCTGGGCCTGCGTCGATTGGCCCGCCAGATCCGCCAGCACGCCCATGACGAAGGGCAGCTGAATCTTGCGCTCAGCGCCATAGATTTCCACGTCGTATTCGATCTGCACGCGCGGGGCGCGATTGCGCGCGATGAACTTCTGCCCGCTGCCCTTCAGTGTCGTTGCCATGTTTACGCTCCTATGCTGCGATTTATGCCAAGCATGTCGTCACCTCAGTTGCCAGAGCCGCCATCGGCGTCTTTGGGCAGCCAGGTCTCGAATTGCTCCAGGCCTTGCGGCGCCAGGTTCTTGATGATGTCGTGAAAGCTCATCGAAATCAGTTGCTGAGCACGACGAATCAGATACGGCGCGGGATGACTAGGCTCATGCACCTCGAAATAGGCGCAGACTTTGGCCAACATGGCCGATGCCTCCTCGCGCGATTGAATCTGCGCGTCCTGCCAGCGCATGACAGGCTGGGCAGCGACGTTCCCCGTGTGCGAATGCTGGGAATCCATAACGTTCACCTCGGACGCGGACGGTATCGTTTCCGTACCGGGTGCGACCGGCGCCGGCTGGGCTACGCTGTCTCCCAGTGCCTGCAAGACCACGTTCAACGTGCGATACATAGCCGTATAGTCGGGCACCCAATCACGCCCCAGCTTGTCCGCCACCAAGCGCTGAATACGGCGCAAGCCCTCATCCGCTGTGGCGATCGCCACCAACGCACTGTCTTGCTGCATCCATGCCTGACGCAGATGCTCAACCAACCGCGCGCGGCCACCCGGGTAAAACTCGGGGTCGGCACGACTGCCATCCAAGAGGGATTCGGCATCGCGTAAAGTCAGCTGCCCATGTACGCCATTGACAAGTCGGCTCGAACGGACGCTAGGCGCGCAGCCCGCATGTGCGCCCAATGACGACAATGCGTTCATCCTCGGCATGGGGTCGTAATCGCCGTCGCTGTCGAGCCGCGGATGGACCGCTTCCCAATAGCGCTCCAGCGTATCGGCCACCAGCGTCACGCCTTGCGCATAGCCCTGCAGCCCTCGCACTTCGGTCCAGGCCTGCGTGAGGTACGCCATGACGCGGATATCGCGCGTGCGCTCTAACAATCCGCGCGCCAGGCGCTCGACTTCACGCCAATCAGGAGGCTGCGCGGGAATGATCGTCGAGCCGAACTGCTGCTCGCTGCGCTCCACCGCGGCTTGCTGCAACTGCAGAAACTCAAGGTCGTATTCGAGATCCTCGCCACAAGGCAACTGCGGATCGAGCGCGGTCAGGATGTCGGCAAATTCCATGTTTTACGGTCATAGCCGGGTTTACCCATGGCCAATTCAGGCTAACGTCGAGCAAGACCCATCGAAATCGGAATTCTAGGCATACCACGCGCGCATCCGATCACCGCTAACAGCCTCTGTCTCTTTTTACGGTTGATTAACATGCGTTCATGTTTACCAACATTCTTTTCCCTAGTGGCCGACAATACTTGAAACATAGATACTGCCTAGCCTCGGAAAAACCCACGACGAATGCTTGAAGCTCAAACCCTAGGGTTTCCCCTGCTTTCTATTGCTTGAAGCGTCGCTTTCACAAAGCCGAATTGTTCTCTGCCGGCAAATGCGAAACCATATCGTGTGCTAACAGGAGACAATATGGCTACTCATCGCCCACTATATGTTGCTATCGCAACCATGACTCTGACGATGGCCTCTGCCGCCATGGCAGCAGACTATCCTTCAAGGCCCATCACGCTTGTTGTGCCCTTCGCTGCGGGCGGACCTACCGATGTCGTGGCGCGTTCATTAGGCGCAGAGTTGGGCAAAGAACTCAAACAACCTATCGTCGTGGAAAATCGCACGGGTGCTGGCGGCACGGTCGCCGCTGCTCATGTCGCGAATGCGCAGCCGGACGGATACACGTATTTGATTCACCACAACGGCATGGCGACCGCCCCGGCCTTATATTCTTCGCTGAAATACGATCCGCTGAAAAGCTTTGAGTATGTCGGCGAAGTCGTCGATGTCCCCATGACGCTGTTGGCTCGTAAAGACTTCCCCCCCAACAATATGGCGGAATTCATCGAGTATGCGAAGGCGAACGCCGATAAGATCAATCTCGCGAACGCGGGTCCCGGCGCCGTGTCACAACTTTGCGGATCCCTGCTGCAACAGGCCCTCGGTCTGAAGTTCACCACTATTCCCTACCAAGGCACGGGTCCGGCCATGACAGCGTTGCTGGGCAGCCAGGTAGATGTCTTGTGCGACCAGACCACGCAGACCATTCCGCATATCCAGGCCGGTAACGTGAAGTTCTATGGCGTGACGACGAAGGATCGCATCTCGAAACTGCCCGATGCACCTACGCTTAACGAGCAAGGGCTCAAGGATTTCGACGTCAAAGTCTGGCACGGGATTTACGCGCCCAAGGGCACTCCCGCTCAGGATGTCGCGGTATTCAACAACGCGTTAAAGACCGCATTGAACTCGCCGGCGTTCAAGCAGAAGATGGCTGACCTCGGTGCGGAAATCGTTTCCGAAGAAAGGCAGACACCCGAATCCCTGCAGAACTGGGTCCAGTCCGAAATCAATAAGTGGACCCCGGTGTTGAAAGCCGAAGGGATAAACGTCAATTAAGTACTGCAGCAATAAAACACTTGCCGGCCCCCTGGATTCAGGGACCGGCAATTTTGAATAAAGAACTCGTCGCGCGTCCTCTCGAACCCGCGACGTTTGTTTTACTGCCCAGCCACCGGATTGGCAGGCGCCACGGAGGCCGTCCCCCCCGACGCGGCGGGAGCCGGCGCAGTATCCTCGATCTGATTCAGATCCAGCCCCTTGGTCTCGGGCAGCAAGATCGCGGCGATAATCACCATGCCGTAGCCCACCCCGGCGACGACCGCGATGGACATGCCCAGCCCCAACGAGCCCGAGCTCAGAGCCCCCACAGCCAGCGGGAAAAACGAGCCAATCACGCGGCCTACGTTATACGACACGCCATAGCCTGTCGCGCGCACGCTGCTAGGATACGACTCGGAAATCGTCGCGCCAATTCCGGAGAACATGCCTTGCATCAGGATGCCCAACGGCAAGCCCAGGAACAGCATGGCGGTGTTGGAAATGGGGATCATCATGTAGCACAGCGCCATGGTCAACGCACCGATCGCAAACACCGCATACGTTGCACGACGGCCCAGACGGTCAGTGGCATAGGCGCCGGCGACATAACCCAGGAACGAACCTAGGATCAGCACCACCAGATACGAGCTGGTGCCAAACACCGACAGACCACGCACCGTTTTCAGATAGGTCGGCAACCAAGTGGCAATCGCGTAATAGCCACCCAACATGCCGCCGGACAGCAAACTACACAGGATGGTCTTGCCCAGCAAGGGCGTCTTGAATACGCGAGACAGGTTCTGGGTCAGAGGCACGGCCTGTGCTTTATCGCGCGATTTCAGATAGACCTCGGGTTCAACCAGATTGCGGCGCAGATACACCACCACAAAGGCCGGCAATACGCCCAGGAAGAAACACGCGCGCCATGCCTGCTCCGGCGGCAAGATGCTGAACATCAGCGCATACGCCAGCGCCGCGGCCGCCCAGCCAAACGAATAGCTGCTGGCGGTAAAACCTGAATATTTGCCACGGTGCGCGGGATTGCGGATCATCTCCGTCACCAGCACCATACACAGCGACGATTCGCCTCCAAAGCCCAGACCCTGAATGATGCGAAACAGCATCAACTGTTCGGGTGAGGTCGCCAGCCCGCAAAGAAAGCAAGCGCCGGCAAAGACCACAATCGTCCAGCGCAATACACGCACACGACCATAACGGTCGGCGAGCATACCCGCCACAATCGCGCCCACCAGCGACGACACCAACGTATACGTCACAATCGCACCGGCTTCCGACTTGCTCATATTCCACTGCGTGAGCAGCGTCGAAATCAGGAACGAATAAATCATGAAGTCGAATACATCGACAGCATGTCCCAGGAACGCGCCATAGAACCCCTTGCGCTCCATCTTCGTCAACTCTTTAAACCAACTGAACATCGGTTTTCCCCTCAGTTGTGCTGCGTTATGGAAATCGGCGGGGCGTCAAGAGACACTGCCCCTGTGTCATTACTACTGCCTGCGCATACGCGGCGGTCGATAGCAATAGCCCAGGTCCTCGAGCCACTGCGCCACGCGCAAGGAAGTCAAATCTTCACCATGCCCCGCGATAATCTGCACGCCAACCGGCAGCCCTTCTGTGCTGAGCCCCGCTGGCGCCACCGTCGATGGCAAGCCGCACAGACCCGAGAACCCAGCCCAAAACAACTGCGTGGTCATGGGCTGGGGCCGCCCATTGACCGACAACATGCGCTGCCAAGGCTCGCCAGCCTGGTTCAGTTCGAACGCAGGCGTGGCCGCCGCCGGGCATAACAGCACGTCGTACCACTGAAAATAGTCATCCCAAGCCCGCGCGAAACGCCGACGGGCTTGGGCCAGCTGCAGCCAGGCCCGATGATCCAACACCGTCCCGACATGCTGCAGGGTCGCATAGCTCAAGTCATGCGGATCGCATTCGCGCGCGCGCTCTTGCGCTTGCGCATAGGCGCTGTCGTTCATGTACATTGAGGTCGCCGCACGCAGCATGAGCACATACGTGCGCCACAGCTCCTCGGCCTCAATCGACGGCATCGACTGCATCGTGACTTTCGCGCCGCTTTGCTCCAGCCTGCGCGCCAATGATTCGATCACCGTGGACACTTCGCTATCGACCGGCGCGAACGGATGACTGGACAGCACGCCAATACGACAGTGATCCAATTGCACCGGACGCGGCGCGCGCAGCTCACGGCCGTCTTGCGCCAACACACGCAGCAAGATTTCCAGGTCTTTAGCGGAACGCGCCAGCGGCCCGGCCACATTGATATCGGGCGTCGGATCATCACTGCGTATGCCATGACCGGCCAGCGAGATCAGCCCATGCGTGCTTTTATGCGAAAAAATGCCGCAGTAGTGCGCCGGATTGCGCAGCGACGAACCGATATCCGAACCGACATCGAAGACGCTCATGCCCGCGCAGACCGCTGCCGCGCTACCGCCCGACGAGCCCCCCGGGGTGCGGGTGGGAGCATGCGGATTGCGCGTCGTGCCATACACGGCGTTATGGCTTTGCCAATCACGCAAATGCAGCGGAACATTGCTCTTGCCGAGCAAGACCGCACCCGCACGACGCAGTCGCGTGATGACCGCTGCATCCTGATCAGCGATGTTGTGCGCATGCGCCGAATCGCCACATGTCGTAGGCCAGCCCGCGACATCGAATGACTCTTTAATCGAAAAGGGAATCCCGGCCAGCGGGCCCAGCGCTTCGCCCGCGCGCCGCGCCGCGTCGATGCGACAAGCCTCGGCTCGCGCCGCGGCGTGGTCATGTATCACCAGCGCGTGGACGGTCTCATGATCGCGTTTGAAGGCGGCCTCGCAGGCATCCAACAGCGTCTGCGCCGACAGTGCTTGCGTCTGTAGCGCTTGCGTTAAACGCCATAGGGGCCAATAGCATAGCGACTCGGCGTCATCGACCCCGGCTGTCGCCTCGATCACACTCGTCGGACTTGCGAATGCCACGTTGCTTCCCTCCCGTTTTGTATACTATATACATAAATAACGGGGTAGAAGTGGCTTTATACGCCTTAACTAGGGAAACTCCGTATACAATCCATGCCTGCCACACATCGCAGGATAAGTTCGTCGGCGGCCACGCGTGCCCGACAGGCCGTTGGTCAGAACGGAGATCAAGAGGGGTTTCGCAGTCGATCCAAACGCAGCCGGCCGCGTTCATCGCTCAAATGACGCATCGCCCCGAAAGCCGCCCCCATCGCAGCCAAGGTACTGGCGCCGCACAATAAAAACATCAACAGGATCTGATACTTCGCGGCCTCACTCGGGTCCATTCCCGCGAGGATTTGCCCCGTCATAATGCCCGGCAAAGTGATGATGCCCGCGGCGGCCATCTGATTAATGCTAGGCACGATGCCGCGCCGCACCGACTCGCGCAGCAGTCCCGCGAATGCCTGGCGTGCCGGCGCGCCCAGCGAAATGCGCGCCTCGATCGCCAAACGCTCGCGCGTAGCGCCCGTGAGCATGGTATCTAAAGCCAGACTCGCCGCGTTTAACGCGCTGCCCAACACAATGCCCACCAGTGCCACCACATAGCGCGGGTCATACCAAGGCGTGGGCTCCACTGCCGTATTGGTGATGAAGAATACGCAGATCAAGGTTGCCGAAGCAACGGCCATCGCGCTGATCACCAGATTGCCGTGCCGCTGCAGACGCGCTTTGGGACGCACTGCCACCTCGCGGATGGCCAGTGCCATCATCACGGTGATGATGAGCAAGGTCAATCCCGCGCTGGCATGGGTGAACACCACCCGCAGCAACTGTCCGACCAACAACAACTGAACAATCGTGCGGGTTGCCGACCATAGGATCTGTTTCTGAAGATTCAGACGCAGTACCAACGAAATTGCCGCGCAGAGCAGCACCAGACAAGAGGCAATCGCGAGGTCCGAGGCATGTAATGCGATCACGTTCATGCGACCTCCAATGAACCGGCGCGCATGCGGAACATCCGTTGCGCCAATCGCCCGGCCTGCGCCGGATTATGCGTGACCATCACAATCGCACCGCCTCGCTCGAGGAACCGATGCAATTCCTGTTCGACCCGTTGTGTGGCTGCCTCGTCCAACGCGGCCGTGGGCTCGTCCAGCAAGAGGATAGCGGGCGAGAGCGTCAATGCGCGTACCAGCGCCAGACGTTGCCGCTCACCCGTGGATAGTTCGCGCACCGCAGCCTGCAACTTCGCGGGGGACACATCCAGCCGTTGAGCGATGATGCCCGCGGCCGGCACGTCCGCGAAATGGGCGGCCACCGATTCGTCCCACCAGCCCGCCTCGGCCTGGCAGTACACGACGTGTCGTCGCCATTCGTATCCCCGCATCGCGGCGCGATCGCGTCCTTTCAGCTCGGCCGTCCCGGAGCCAGGATCCAGATCGGCGATCTGCCGCAAAAGCAGGGACTTCCCGGAACCGGAAGCCCCCACGATCGCAACACACTCGCCCGCGGCAATCTCCAAGGACACGGGTGCGAGCCTCGCGCTGCCAAGCCCGCGCAGCCTTAAGACAGGCTCACTCCCGTCCCCCACCTCGCCCGCGTAGCGGGACACCGACGACTCAGGCAACTTGGGCATAGCAACTATCAGCGCCTTGCGACGCCCTCAGATCAGACCCCATTGGTTCAGCAGTCGACGCAGCGTCTCGTCGGCCTCGGACGACAGCGGCCAAGCGCCCGGCGCGCGCACGGCGCCGCAGTCATCGCCCAATAGCTGCAATGCGCGTTTGACCACGGTCACGTTCGTACCGTTACGCTCCAGCGCGCGCAGGGCCTCGAATTCCGCCATGCCGCGAATCAGCGTCATGGCTTGGGGATAGTCACCCGCTTCCAGCGCGGCATGGATGGCCACCGAACGTTCGGGCAGCACATTGATCAAGCCCGAGGTGAATCCGCGCGATCCCACGGCATAGAAGGGCGGCGCCCAATGTTCGGCCAGCCCCCCCACCCATGCAAGATCGCGCTCGCGGGTGCGCTCTATCATCTCGGCCAGGCGTAGCGGCGTGGGCGAGGCCCACTTCACCCCAACCACGCCCGGGATCGCGCACAATGCCTCAATCGCATCGAAACCAATACCGTCATCGCGCAGATAGAGCACCAGTGGCAGCCCGTCGCCCGCTTCGGCGATGCGCTTGACGTATTCCACCACGCCGCGCGGAGCGACAAACGGATCTGGCGGCTGGTGCACCATCAGCGCGCTGGCACCTGCCGCACGCGAGGCCCGCGCCAGCGCGCGCGCGTCATGCAAGCTGCGTCCCACGCCCGCCACCAGCGGCACCCGTCCGCCGACCTGTTCAGCCGCGGCGTGCACCATCTGTTCGGCCTCTTGCGTGGTCAGCCCATAAAACTCGCTGGTATTGCCATTGGTCACCAGCACGTGCACGCCGGCATTGACGGCGCGATCGACGATAGGCGCGAGCCTTGCGGGCGCGAGCTTGTCCTCGTTATCGAACGGGGTGACCAAAATACCGGAAATTCCATTGAGCGCATTGCGTAGCGCGGTGGGGGCTTGACTCATTGTCTCTCTCACTAAGGTTGCCGACCGGTCTGTGACAGCCAGACAGGTTCCGGTCAGATTGAACACGTTCAGCCGCCGCGCGTCCAATCCCAAGAAGGTATGCAATGATATAAAAATTGAATCACATATGCCGATCCGCCGACCGGCAACTCCCACGATGATCGAAGACCGTCTTGATCCCTTCCCAGCCACCTCTGCCGCCACGGCGCCCAAGGGGCTGTTGCGCTTTCTATGGGCCTGCTCAAAAGGCGCAAGGGGCTATTTAGCGCTACTGGCGCTCTTTAGCGCGGCGGTATCCATCTACGAAGCATGGTTATTCGCCTTCCTGGGTCAGATCGTCGATCTCCTGTCCGATTGGCAGAGCGACGCCATCACGACCGATGAAAGCCGCGTGCTGTGGACCATCGGCATCGTACTGGTGGCGAGTATTGGCCTGGTCGCCGCGCGCACCATCATTCAGCATCAGATCCTGGCCATTAATCTGCCACTGCGTCTCAGATGGAATTTTCACCGGCTGATGCTGCAGCAAAGCTTGTCGTTCTTCACCGACGAGTTCGCCGGCCGCGTGACGACCAAAGTCATGCAGACGGCGCTGGCCGTGCGCGAAGTGTTGTTCACCTTCTCGGAGATCGTGCTGGGCATCGGAATCTACTTCGTCACGATCATCGCGCTGGCCGGCGGCTTCGATGCCAAGCTGATGTTGCCATTCTTGGGATGGATCGTTCTCTACGGTCTGTCCATGCGCTATTTCATCCCACGCCTGGCGAAAGTCTCTCAGGAACAGGCGCATGCGCGTTCGTCCATGACCGGCCGCGTCACGGACGCCTATGCCAACATCATGACGGTCAAACTCTTCTCGCACACGCAGCGCGAGGCCCAGTTCGCTCGCGCCGCGATGGAAGACTTCAAGCTCACCGGCTACCGCCAGATGCGTCTGGTCAGCCAGTTCGAAGTCGTCAACCAGATTCTCGTGGTGGGCCTGATCCTATCCGCCGGAGGCTATGCACTTTACCTGTGGCACGGCGGCGCGGTGGGACCCGGCGCCGTGGCCGCCGTCACCGCGATGGCCTTGCGCGTGAACGGCATGTCGCACTGGATCATGTGGCAGATGACCTCGCTATTCGAGGCTATAGGCACCGTGCACGATGGTATCGCGACGTTCTCGCGCAAAGCCAAGGTTCTGGACCGCCCCGACGCCGTGCCGCTGCGGATCACCAAGGGCGAAGTCGTCTTTGACCAGATCACCTTCAACTACAACGGCAAGCGTCAGGTATTCGATGGCCTGAGCCTGACCGTCAAGCCGGGCGAAAAGATCGGCCTCGTCGGGCGTTCCGGCGCGGGTAAATCCACGTTGGTCAACCTGCTGCTGCGCTTTTATGACGTGGACGGCGGACGCATTTGTATCGACGGGCAGAATATCGCGCAGGTGACCCAGGACAGCCTGCGTCAGGCCATCGGCATGGTGACCCAGGACACGTCGTTGCTACATCGCAGTATCCGCGACAACATCGCCTATGGCTTGCCCGACGCGACCGATGCGGATATCGAAGCCGCCGCCATGCACGCGCAGGCCCATGATTTCATTCAGCGATTGAGCGATCTGCAAGGCCGCACGGGCTACGACACCCAGGTGGGCGAGCGCGGCGCGAAGCTCTCGGGCGGTCAGCGTCAACGCATCGCGATCGCTCGCGTCATGCTGAAAAACGCACCCATCCTGCTGTTGGATGAGGCCACCAGCGCGCTTGACTCCGAGGTCGAAGCCGCTATCCAGGAAAGCCTGACGGAAATGATGCAGGGCAAGACCGTCATCGCAATCGCCCACCGCTTGTCCACCATCGCCGCGATGGACAGATTGATCGTGCTGGATCAGGGCCGCATCATCGAAGAGGGCAGTCATGCCGAACTGTTGAAGAAAAACGGCGTGTATGCGCGACTGTGGGAGCATCAGAGTGGCGGCTTTCTAGGTCAGGATGAGGAGGAGCCCGCCACGTAAATCGCCGTGCGCGCGCGGGCAAGCGGGTGCCGACAAAGCATCCTACAATCAATGAAGCAGTCGCAGCCTTACCCCAAAAAAATTCGAACCACGGCCGCTAACTACAGACGCCGTGATCAATAGTGGAGACTAGCGGTATGGCGTCAAATCTATCCGTCAAAGGCAAGCGCATCCTCATCACGGGGGCCTCCAGCGGACTCGGTCAGCATTTTGCGCGATTGCTCGCCGGCGAAGGTGCTCACCTCATCCTCGCGGCGCGCCGATTGGACCGGTTGCAAGCCTTTGCCGATACGCTGGATGGCGAAGTGGCGCCGGTCTGTATCCGATTCGATGTCACGGATGCGACCAGCCGCCAGGACCTCGCTGCCCGTATCGATAGTCTGGACGTACTCATCAATAACGCCGGGATTGTGCGGCCGGGACCAGCTGCCGAACACTGCGCCGAAGACTGGAATGCCGTGATGGACACCAACCTGAACGGCATATTCTTTCTCTCCCAGGCGCTCTTGTCGGCACTGCGTCAAAGCAGCGGCAGCATCGTCAACATTGCCTCGATTCTGGGCCTGCGCCAAGCGGGCGGGGTGGTCTCGTACGCCGTCTCCAAGGCCGGGGTGATTCAGCTGAGCAAGACACTCGCCCTGGAATGGGCTCGCTATGGCGTGCGGGTCAACACCCTCGCGCCAGGGTATATCGAAACCGAATTCAACGCGGATTTTTGGCCCACGCAAGCCGGGCAGGCGCTCATTAACCGTATCCCGCAACGTCGGCTCGGACAACTCACCGATCTCGACGGGCCTATCCTCCTGCTGTGCAGCGATGCGTCGCGTTATATGACTGGCTCCGTATTGGCAGTCGATGGTGGCCATCTGGTCAATACACTTTAAGGGAATCGCCATGTATACGCCCTACCCTAGCGACCGCAGCCGCGAGATCGGAGAACGCGTCGAGGCTTTTGTCCGTAACGTGGTCGTGCCCTACGAAAATGACCCGCGCTGCACCAGCCATGGTCCCGCCCAGGCACTGGTGCAAGAACTGCGGTCGCGCGCGCGCGAGGCAGGCATCATGACGCCGCATATTCTTGACGATGGCACTCACCTGACGCAGCGCGAAACCGCCGCCGTGCTCAAACGCTCCGGGCTGTCACCGCTAGGCCCTATCGCCGTCAACACCATGGCGCCCGACGAGGGCAATATGTTTCTGCTAGGCAAAGTGGCCACCCCCGAACAGAAAGCGAAGTATCTCAATCGACTCGTCAGCGGCCACGCGCGCTCCGCCTTTTTCATGACCGAGCCCGCTACGGAAGGCGGCGCGGGATCCGATCCGTCGATGCTGCAGACCACGGCTGTCCGCCAAGACGGGCATTGGGTCGTCAATGGGCGCAAGATGTTCATCACGGGAGCTGACGGCGCGGAAGTCGGCATCGTGATGGCCCGCAGCAACACCGGCGAAAAGATTCAGGCCACGATGTTCCTCGTCGCGCTACCGCATCCCGCCATCCGTATCGAGCGGGTTCTCGACACCATCGATAGCTCAATGCCCGGCGGGCACGCACAGATCGCCATCGACAATCTTATCGTGCCGGACGAAGACGTTTTGGGCCAAGCCCACGAAGGCTTCCGTTATGCGCAAGTACGCCTCGCGCCCGCGCGCCTATCGCATTGCATGCGCTGGTTCGGTGCCGCGGTACGCGCCAACGAAATCGCCACGGCTTACGCCGTCAAGCGACAAGCCTTTGGCAAAGCGCTGATCGATCACGAGGGCGTGGGCTTCATGCTGGCGGATAACCAGATCGATCTGCAGCAAGCGGCGCTCATGATCGATTGGTGCGCCGATGTGTTGGATGCCGGGTCGCAAGCCACGACAGAGAGCTCCATGGCCAAGGTCGCTGTCTCCGACGCGCTCTTTCGCGTCGCGGATCGGTGTGTACAGATCATGGGCGGCACGGGCGTGTCGCGCGATACGGTCGTGGAACAAGTCTTTCGCGAAGTCCGGGCATTTCGCGTCTACGACGGCCCCACTGAAGTACACAAATGGTCCCTGGCCAAAAAAATCAAGCGTGATGCAATGCAAGGAGCCACGCATGGGTGACGCCAATACCTATGCCGGCACCATGCCGGTGCGCGCCGAACATCGCATCGATGCACATGCCCTGCTCGCCTGGATGCAAGCCAATGTCCCGGGTTTCGAGGGCCCGCTAAGCATCGATCAATTCAAGGGCGGCCAATCCAACCCCACCTATCGCCTACGCACGCCAAGCCGCAACTATGTCCTGCGGCGCAAACCTCCCGGCGTTTTACTCAAGGGCGCACACGCCATCGAACGCGAGGCGCGCGTGATGCAGGCACTGGCCCAAGTGGGCTATCCCGTTCCACGCGTGCATGGCCTGTGCACCGACGAGAGCGTGCTTGGCAGCTGGTTCTTCGTCATGGACATGGTCGAGGGCCGGATATTCTGGGACGCGAGCTTCTGCGACGTACCGCGAGAGGACCGCGCACAATACATGAATGCGATGAACGCCACGCTAGCCGCGTTGCATCGCGTGGACTACCAGGCCATCGGCCTGTCCGACTATGGACGTCCGGGCGGCTATATCAAGCGCCAGATCGACCGCTGGACCCGCCAATATCTCGACGATGAGTTGACGGGACGTCACCCCTCGATGGATAAGCTGATCGAGTGGTTACCCGCCCATCTCCCCGATACCGAATCCGTCGCGCTCACGCATGGCGACTTTCGCGCGGACAATATGATTTTTCATCCGACGGAGCCGCGTGTATTAGCCGTGCTGGACTGGGAGCTGTCCACGCTAGGCGATCCGTTGGCGGATTTCGCCTACCACGCAATGATGTTTCGCATGCCACCCGATATCCTGGGTGGCATTGCCGGACTGGACCTGCAAGCGGCTGGCTTGCCCGACGAGAGCGCG
Source organism: Bordetella sp. 02P26C-1 (assembly GCF_009763255.1). Classification (GTDB taxonomy): domain Bacteria; phylum Pseudomonadota; class Gammaproteobacteria; order Burkholderiales; family Burkholderiaceae_B; genus Bordetella_A. The sequence continues at coordinate 109,894 of NZ_WSJB01000005.1, forward strand.
TATGTGCAGGCCTACTGCGAGCGCACAGAACGCACGAGAATCCCCAACCTGGATTTCTACATCGTCTTCAACATGTTCCGCTTTGCGGCCATCTTGCATGGCATCAAAGGGCGCGTGCTGCGAGGCACGGCTGCCAACGGGAATGCCGAGGACATGGGCAACCGATTTGCGCGCGTCGCCGACATTGCCTGGTCTCAAGTAACCTCTTTGTGAATGAGGTTTTATACCGGCAGCAGGTCTCACATCGCACTCGGCCATCCGCGAACATTCCACTAGAATCGATCATCTAAGCGCGCACGCTTCGGCGTGCGCGGATCGACCTTATGGCCACACGGAGACCAGCATGGCAGATACTCCCGAGTATACCCCCCCAAAAGTATGGACCTGGACCCAGCCTAGCGGCGGACACTTCGCCAGCATCAACCGCCCCATCGCGGGCCCCACGCATGAAAAAGAACTCCCGGTCGGACGTCACCCGCTGCAGCTCTACTCACTAGGCACCCCTAATGGCATCAAGATCACCATCATGCTCGAAGAGCTGTTGGCATTAGGGCATAAGGGCGCCGAGTACGACGCCTGGCTGATCAACATTCGCGATGGCGACCAGTTCGGCAGCGGCTTTGTCGACGTGAACCCGAACTCCAAGATCCCAGCTCTGATGGATCGCAGCGGCGACAAGCCCATCCGCGTGTTCGAATCGGGTTCGATCCTGCTGTATCTGGCCGAGAAATTCGACGCGTTCCTGCCCAAGGATCTGGCGCAACGGACGGAAACCCTGAACTGGCTCTTCTGGCAAATGGGCAGCGCGCCCTATCTGGGCGGCGGCTTTGGCCATTTCTACGCCTACGCGCCGGTGAAAATCGAATACGCCATCGATCGCTTCGCCATGGAAGCCAAGCGCCAGCTCGACGTGCTCGACCGCCGACTAGGCGAAACCCCTTATCTGGCCGGCGACGAATACACCATTGCCGACATCGCGGTGTTCCCCTGGTACGGTGGGCTCGTCATGGGATGGCAGTATGGTGCCGCGGAATTCCTGAGCGTGCACGAATACAAGAACGTTCAACGCTGGGCCGAGAAGATCTATGCCCGCCCCGCCGTCAAGCGTGGCCGTATGGTCAATCGCTTGAGCGGCGAGCCGCATGAGCAATTGCGCGAACGCCACGACGCCAGCGATTTTGACACCAAGACGCAGGACAAACTCGATGCCAATCAAGGCTAACGGGATGTTTTACGCAGCCTGATAACGAGAATGATCCTAGAACTGCACCGCATAGGCCTGTACAAAAATCTGCCTAGGCGGTGCCGTTCGTCGCGCCTCAGCGCGACTGAAAGATAAAGCTATCGCTGTACAAATGCGCTGCCTCGGCGCCCGCGCCCACGAACCGCGTCTTCGCATCCTGAATCATAAGCGGCGATCCGCAAAGATAGATTGAATGCTCGGATAGGTCAGGCAGGTCTTGCAACACGGCGTCCTGCACATAGCCTTTGCGACCTTGCCATTGCCCCGACGGGCGCGACAGCACAGGAACAAATTCGAACTCATAGAGGCGATCTCGCCAGCTTTCGATTTGCTCTGCCAGATAAAGATCCAACTCGTTGCGCATGCCCCAATACAAACTCACCGGCGGGCAATCATCGTCGTCGAGCAGCGATTCAAGAATCGCCTTGATGGGTGCAATACCCGTGCCGGTCGCGGCAAACACCATCGGCCGATAATCCTGTGCCCGATAGTAAAACGCGCCATGCGGCATCTCCACACTGAGCCGATGCCCCGGCTGCATCTGGCTCAATAGCCTGTCGGTAAAGTAGCCGCCCGCGATACGCCGAATCTGCAAATCCACTCGTCCTGCATCGGGCGGATTCGCCATGGAAAAACTACGGTGAGACGCATCATCAAGATGAATATTGAGATACTGTCCGGGGCGGTAAACAATACCGTGCTCATCCGGCAACCGCAGCTGCAGATGATAGACATCATGGCTTAACAGTCGCACATCGGCCACTTCCGCTTCCAGCAGCGTCGGGTCGGAGCATCCAGTCGAACGCTCCACGCTGATCACGAGATCAGACATCGCACGGGCCTGGCACGCCAGCCCCACGCCCTGCGCGTGTTCCTCTTCCGTCAAGGCCAGCGGCAGCTCTTCATAATCGACCCTGCCTTCGAGGACTTGAATGCGGCAGGTACCGCAACCTCCAAACGTGCACTCGTGCGGCAACTCCACGCCCTGACGGCTCGCTGCTTCCAACAACGTCTCTCCGTCGCCGACCTCGAATTGCTGCTGGCTTTGCAGCCACAAGACGCGATGTGCCATGTGCGCTCTCCTGTCTGCCTGCGGCGATTACTTCTTGATGTCCGCCTGCACGACGACTTCGGCCGTGCCTTGCAGATGCTCGCGCAGGGCCTCCAGCGCTGCCACGCCGCAGGCCGTGTCCTGTTCGCCGTTGCCACCCGACAGACCCACGCCGCCAATCACTTCACCGTTGACCACAATAGGATAACCACCCACGAATACCGCGAATTTGCCATCGAAACTCCATTGAATGCCAAAGGCTTCGTTGCCCGGCAAGGCCGGACCGTTAGGCGGCGTATTGAACAAGTGCGTCGAACGCTTGTGGCCCGCAGCGGTGAATGCCTTGTTCCAAGCGATTTGCGGCCCCGTCACGCGCGCGCCGTCCATGCGCTCCATCACGAGGGGAAAACCACCTTCGTCGGTAATGCAAACGGTTTCGGGCACACCGATCTCCTGCGCTTTTTTCAACGCAGCGGCAGCCATGATGCGAGCCTCGCTCAGTTCCAGTTTCAATGCGTTCTTCATGGATCGATCCGTTTCGAATAAGAGTGATGACCGACGGCTCAGATGCCGCGATAGATGGTTTTGATCTGCGTAAAGAAATCCAGGCCGGCACGTCCCGATTCCCGGAAGGTCGACGTGCTGGAATGTTTAAGACCACCGAACGGCGCGTTCACAAGATTGCCTGTCGTCGTGCGATTGATCTTCACCGTGCCCGCCTCGATGTCATTAGCGAACTGGTGCATATAACGCGGGTTCTGCGTCGCGATTGCGGCCGACAGCCCATACTCGGTGTCGTTCGCCTTGGCCATGGCATCGGTGAAATCGCGTGCCTCGATAATGGCGAGCACCGGGCCGAATATTTCTTCGCGCGCGATGCGCATATCCTGCGTCACATCGGTAAAGACAGCAGGCGACACATAATAGCCACGGTCATAATCACCGCCCTTGAGCCGTTCGCCGCCGTATAAATGCTTGGCTTCACCGCGCCCGATGTCGATGTAACGCAGCACCGTATCGAGTTGTTTGGCCGTGGCCAGTGGCCCCAGGTCCATGCCCGAGGTCATCCCCGGCCCGATCTTCAGCGTCTTGACCCGTTCGAGCAGTTTCTCGGTAAAAGCCTGCTTGACCTCGGCGATCACAATGATGCGGCTGGTCCCCGTGCAAGCTTGCCCGGTCAGCGAGAAGCCCCCTTTGATCGCCAGATCGACCGCGGCGTCCAGGTCCGCATCTTCCATCACGATCAGCGGATTCTTGCCGCCCAATTCCATCTGCAGCCGCGTCGTCAGATGCACGCTGCGCTGAATATGTTCGCCAGCCTGGGTCGACCCGGTAAACGAAATCGCGCGCACGGCTTCCGACGTGGTGATGACCGGCCCCACATCGCCAGCCCGCCCCGTCACGCAATTGATGACACCCGCAGGAATGCCGGCATGCACCAGCGCCTCGACCAGGTGCAGGCCGCTTAACGGCGCATCCGACGAAGGCTTGAAGACCACCGTGTTGCCCGTGATCAACGCCGGCGCGATCTTGCGCGCGGGAATGGAAGCCGGAAAGTTCCAAGGGGATATGACCGTCACAACACCCAGCGGCTCGCGATGGCTGTACACATATTGCGAAGGGTCATCTTGCGGATACGTTTCTCCGCCAAACGTCTGCCCCTCGACCGCATAGAACCGCAGCGTTTGCGCGCTGCGCATCACTTCATCGCGCGCTTGATTCAACGCCTTGCCTTCTTCGAGGGTCAGATCTTCCGCAAAGCGCGCGGCATGCGCTTCCAAGTACGCAGCGGCATCGTTCAATATCTTCGCGCGCTTACCAATCGGCGTCGCGCGCCAGCTTGCAAACGCCCGCGCCGCAGCGGATACGGCGAGTTCCGCATCTGCTGCGCCCGACGCTTGAAACCGCCCGACCACCATATCGGTGTCTGCGGGGTTGATATTGTCGAACGTCCGGCCGGACTGGCAAGGCTGCCACTGGCCGTCAATGTAGTTGTCGTAATGCTTGATGGAATCAGTCATGCCGCTGCTCGGAGAAAGAAGGATGGGGAGTCGCGTCCCGCGCAAATGACCGTCGGGACGCTCTCAGCGAAGCGCCTGCTGGCGCCTCAATCGCTCAAGCCACTGCGAGCTCTTCGCGCGAAACGTCGTTGGCCACGTAGTCGTAGTACAGCGCCGTCGTATAGAGCAGACGCATCTGCGCGCCGATCTCGCAGATGCGCAGACATTTCTGTTGCAGCTCCGGTGTGTTGGCGTGCTCCAGTACGATCTGGTAGCCGCGTTCACCGTGGATTTCGTCGGACACGATGTGCAGATCGAAGAACTCGATTTCTTCGTCGGTAAAGCCGTACTTTTCGCGCAACGTGGGCGTTTGCTTGCGATAGATGGCGGGCACCTGCGATTCCAGGCCAACCACCAGACCCGCGACGGCTACCACCGGGTCTTCGCGCATGGCAACGGTGTAGCACCAGGCTTGCAGACCGCGCGTGGTCGGCGACATATTGTCCGGATTCACCACACGCTCGCGCGTCGTGCCACATGCCTCGGCGAAACGGATCAGCAGATCGGTATGGCGATCGCCGCCGATTTCTTCCTCATACATATTGGCCAGCAGGAAGTCCTTGGCCTCGGTCATATGGTCGGGCGTACGTGCATACAGGTAGCCCAGATAGTCGGCGAAGGGGCCGACATAGTGATAGTGGTTCTCTGCCCAGCGGGCCAGATGCGCACGGGTCAACTTGCCTTCGGCCCAAGCGATGCTAAAGGGAGCCTTGTTCGCGCTTTTGCCCGTAATGGCGTTTTCCAGAGCGGTGCGGAATTCGTCGCGGTTCAACAGTTGAGTCATGACTATTACCTCGGTTGTGGGTAGGACGCCGCAAGTTCAGAATGCCGATGAATGCGACGATGTGAATACTGTATACCAAATAGACTGCCAGTCAACGCTTTGGGTTTAGGGGAAAACCCCACTTCTAGCAAAATCCCCTATAAATCAAGGCGGCGTCAGGCCTGTACATTCTGGGCCGCGTGGACCGCTTGGCGATCTCGTTAGATTTAGTATACAGTATCCAAACGTTCACGCTTTATCGGCTGGGAGTCACCACATGCCACGAGTCATCTTTCACAAAAACGGCCAGACGTTCGAAGACGAAATCAAGACGGGATCGAACCTGGTCGTCCGGGCGGGAATCAAACAATTCCCCTACCCGCATCTGAGCTATGAATGCGGCATGGGCAAGTGCGCCCGTTGCGCATGCGAAGTGCTTGCCGGCGCCGAACACTTGCCGCCGCCAAACTGGAAAGAGAAGAAACAGCTTGGCGACCGCCTGGAGCAAGGCTATCGCCTGGCCTGCCAACTGTGGCTCGAGCATGACATCGAGCTGCGTCAAGAACCGACAGCCTGAACCAACGGCGGGAGCATTCCCCATGTACGTCATTCTGACTTCTAAGCCCGGACAGTATCGAACCGAAGCCGGCAACGACATCACCGTACTCGAAGCATGGAACTACTACTTGTGCGGTCGTTTGCGCGCCTGCTTCCAAATCGGCGAGCTGCATAAGGAGACGCGCGTACGCGTCATCGAGGAAGACGAAAGCGGCGTGATTAACGTCGTGCCTTCGAAATTCCTCGAGCGCTTCGACAGCTATGAGGCCGCGCGACGCGAGCTGGATCAGCTCTGCTCTTACGGCGGACTCGACGCACGCCTTGAACCCGCTAGCGCTACCAGCCACATTAAACAGGCCTGACTCATGATCCGCATCACATTCGCCACCAACGACGGCAAGACCGCCGAGTTCCCCGAAAAAACCAACCTGCTCCGTGCTTCGTTGCGCGCTCAGGGCGGCATCCCCTTCAAATGCGGCGGGGGTCTGTGCGGTACCTGCAAATGCACCATCGACAGTGGCCGCGAAAACGTCGATGACGTTAAACCCAAAGAACGCAAGCATCTCACCGAAGAACAACTGGCTCAGGGTCGACGCCTGGCCTGCCAGACCTTTGTTCACGGCGATATCTCTGTCTCCTGGTAGCGCGCGACGTGGCTGTCATGCAAAGCGTGTCGCAGCTGACGCACGAGCTCAGTTGGAACGTCTACCTGGGCATGGGGTTCATGGTGGCTGCCGGCGCCTGGCTGCAAGGCATCGGCGGCTTGGGTTACGCGATGTTTTGCGCGCCCATCGCGGCGCTGCTTTTTCCGCAGTTGGTGCCCGGCCCCTTGCTGGCCGTGGGCGCGCCACTGGCCTTGTTAGCCTATTTACGCGAACGTCCTGCGATGGACTGGCGCATAGCTGGCGCGACGCTGGCCGGGCGCGTCGCGGGCACCGTGCTCGCGGCGGGTTGCCTGGCCTATTTCAGTACGCGCACCATGTCGCTTATGTTCGCGCTCATGATCCTGACTGGCGTGGCGTTGAGTCTCATCGGCTGGCGTGCTCGCCCCAGCATGTCGAATCTCGCCGTCGCGGGGGTGGCATCGGGCTTGATGGGAACCATCACCAGCGCGGGCGGCCCGCCCTATGCGGTTGCCATGCAAAGCCTGCGTCCCGCCACGATACGCGCGACCTTGGGCATCGTTTTTTTCATCGGCACCATTGTCTCGCTGGGTGCATTGAGCTGGGCGGGACGCATGTCGTCCTCGCAATGGTGGATCAGTCTGGCGTTATTGCCCTGGATGGGCGCCGGCTTCTGGTTATCGACGCCAATGGCCAAACGTTTTTCCCAACAAAAAATACGCCGATATTTGCTGGCCATCGCGTCACTCGGTGCCGCCGGCGTTCTGATTCAAGTGCTGCTAAACGACTGAGCCGCACCTGACTACAAGGAACTAACAATGCTACATATCACTGATGCGATGGTCGATGAACTCATCGACGCTGCCGCCGCACAGCAAGTCTTGCGCGAAGCCTTCGCCTGCTTTGGACAAGGCGAAGCCGCCATGCAGACGCGCGAACGCACCGAGGCCGGTGGCGTAAAACTGTCGACCATGGGCGCCGTCATCCCCGGCCTGCGGGTCGCGGGTGCCAAGGTCTACACCACCATCAAGGGAAAGTTCGACTTCGTCATTCTGCTGTTCTCCACCGAAGACGGCCGTCCCTTGGCCACGCTGGAAGCCAACGCCATTACCCGCCTGCGCACCGCCGCCAGCACGGTCGTGGCGGCCTCGTACCTGGCACGCCCGGACAGTCGGCGGCTGATGCTGTATGGCGCCGGCGTACAAGGCCAAGCGCATGCACGGCAGCTGGCGCGCGCCTACTCCTTGGAGCGCATCACGGTGTCGGATCCCTGGGCCAGCGATGCGCTGCTACAAGAACTGGAACGCGACTGTGGCGTCGAGGTGCGTCGCAGCGCTGACCCGGCACCCATCGAGCACAGCGATATCGTGGTGACCGCGACGCGCTCACGCGAGGCGCTATTCGATGGGTCGCGTCTGGCACCCGGAACATTCGTCGCCGCCATTGGATCCAGCCTGCCCGACACGCGCGAACTCGACGACACCGCGCTTGCACGGGCGGCATTGATCGCGGTCGAATGGCTGCCCCAAAGCTTTCGTGAAGCGGGCGACTTGGTATTAGCCGATACGACTTTAGGCATCGATGGTCGGACAGTGGAGCTCGGCGCCTTGATCACTGGCGCACACCCGGGGCGGCAAGACGCCAGCGACATCACGCTATACAAAGCGGTGGGAGTCGGACTCGAAGATGTGGCGCTTGCAGGATTGGCCTATCAGCGGTTGCAAGGCGCAAAGGGCATTTAGCGAGCCGGGCGGTGTCGCGCCGCTCCTGGCGTCATGGATCGCTGCGATGCGTAAACTGCAAGCGGTTATCGAGATGGAGCCTCCAAGGCTCCATCTGTATGAACTATCAGCTATGAGCCGTCAAGGCTCCATCTGCGCGGCGTTATACACGTGACGAGCGGCCAGCAAACTCGCGAGTTCCGCATCACCCTTGATGACCGCGCGCAGAATCGCGGCGTGCTCTTCCCAGTTCTGCTGCGCGCGCGCCGCACTGAACGGTGCGAACAGCACGGCAGTACGGTCGCGTAGCGACAGCATGACTTCCTGCAGCACGGAATTGGCGGCGACGCGGCCTAGCCCTTCGTGAAAGCGGCGGTTCAGCTGCGAGAGTGTCTCGATATCGGCATGGGCGGCCAAGCGCGTGCCCTCGGCAAGCAGCTTTTCCAGATCCGCGATCTGCGCAGGGTCGTGACGCTGCGCGGCGAGCTTTGCATTCAGCGCCTCGAGCGTTGCGCGCACCTCGACCAGCTCACGCAGTTGCCCGCGCTCGAACTGCGTCACCGAGGCGCCACGGCGCGGCTCGATGGTGACCAATCCGCAAGCCGCCAGTTGACGCAGCGCCTCTCGCACCGGCATACGCGACACCGAGAACTCTTCCGAGAGTCGGCCCTCGACCAGACGTTCGCCGGGCGCGATCGCGCCGCTCAGAATCTTTTCTCGTAGCGCGTCCACGACCAATTGCGTCAACGGCGAATGAGTCAGCCCAATTCGATTGTCTCCGCCAACAGGCGTCGTGCTTTGCATGGTGTCCATCTTTTAATCCGCTCTGGCTTCCGACGCATGGAGCCAAGAATCCGCGCCGGCTGCACTACTCAATGGGCTAATGTATACGGATATGGATTCATGTGTCGAGCCGATACGACCCAACGGCGGCGTGATCTAGCGCGTCGCGGCGTTACGTTCGCGGCGGATCTCCGCGAAAGAACGCAGATCTTGCATGGCGGGCGCCCAAAGGCGCTCTGGCGACAGGGAGCGCAGACGGGCTTCTTGCCAACCAACAAATGCGCGCTCGAGTCGAGCAATCAGGCCGGGGCGGCGCGCCTGACGCAGCGTATTCCATCCCTCGGTCAGCCGACGGGGATCGCGGTTCGGGTTCATAAATTCAAATACGGAATCGGTCATAGCAGGAAGTAGAGTCATTGCCAGCCCGACACGTGTCAGGCGGCTAATCATGGAATACCCTAATTATAAGGGTTTATCCGGATACCGTATCCCTTCATTGGGACATACGGCCCCGAAACGATGCATTTTCGCCGCAAAAGCACGGAAATCTGCACCGTCATCGCACTTCACTGCACCCGAATCCGCCAATTTGTATACCGATTGTTAATTTTTCGGCCACACGCCCTTCCCCCATCTCGGGATCCGACGGCCTTTTGCGGGTAAATACCAGGGGATTTTGCCTACCAGAATGTATATTGTATACAAATAGTCTACTTATCATCCGGGGAGCAGCTGTCATGGATACAACGATCGCCATAGGACCGGCGAATTGGGCCTACTTGGCCGGCGTGGTGGTGATCATCATCACAATGATTTATCGAGCCAACGTGGTGGTCCCTTCGATCATCGCGACTGCCGTCGTCGCGTTCGCGTGGTCAGGCAGCTTGATTGCCGGCATCGGCAGTATTTTCAGCGCCAGCATGACGGCGGCCAGAGAGCTGTTCAATATCTTTCTGATCATTGCGCTGATGACCGCGCTATTGAATTCGCTCAAGCACATCGGCTCGGACGTACGTATGGTGCGGCCGTTTCGGGCGGTGATGACCAACGGGCACATCTCGTTCTTTATCCTGGCCTTGGTCACCTATTTGATCTCCTTGTTCTTCTGGCCCACGCCCGCCGTCCCGCTGGTGGCCGCCGTACTGCTGCCGGCAGCCATCGCCGCCGGTCTGCCGCCCCTGGCCGGGGCCATGGCGATCGCCATCGCGGGCCAAGGCATGGCGCTGTCTTCGGACTATGTGATCGGTGTTGCCCCGGGGATCAGCGCCAAGGCGGCCGGCGGTCTGAGCGCCGCCCTGGTAGGCGACCGAGCCCTGGTGCTATCTCTCGTCGTGGGTGCCGTCGCGCTCGCGCTGTCTTATTGGAAGATCCGTCGCTTTATCCAGCCTGGCAGTGACGCGCTGCTGGAACGCTGGGAGCTCACGCCCAACGGCTTGAACCAGGGGCCGCTGCCCGGTGCCGGACCATTCGACAAAGCGGAAATCGCACGCGGTACCGCACACGAACATGAACTCGCAACCGATGAAGAGATTGAAGCCGAGTTGCGACGCGACGCGCATACGCGCGCATCACGCCTGTTCGCGATCGTCACGCCGCTGACGTTTCTGCTGATCGTGCTGGTGATGATCGCGCCTAAATTGATCGACGGCGCACCAGAACTCAAAGGTGGCGAAGCCGCGATGCTCATTGGCGGCGCTGCGGCCCTGCTCATGATCTGGGCCACCATGGCGGCCGAAGGATTCCGCAAAACGCTGGACTTGGCGGCGGACCATCTCACCGATGGATTCGTGTTTGCCTTCAAGGCAATGGGATCGGTATTGCCCATCGCGGGTTTTTTCTTTATCGGATCCGATGGCACGGCGGGCAGTATCCTGGGCATCCCGCCGGGAGAACCCGTGCCGAACCTGCTGTTCGAGCTCGTACAGGCCGGCCAGCAATGGATACCGGATAGCCAGCTGCTCGTCGCGCTGGGCGTACTGTTAATGGGCATGATCACCGGCATCGACGGATCGGGATTTTCGGGTCTGCCATTGACGGGCACGGTAGCCGGCGCTTTGGGTCCGGCAGCGGGCATCGACCCTGCGGCGCTGGCCGCGCTCGGGCAGATGGGCGCGGTGTGGACGGGCGGCGGCACGCTGATCGCATGGTCGTCGCTGATCGCGGTGGCGGGCTTTGCGAGAGTACCCGTGCTGGAAGTCGCGCGAGCACTGCTGATTCCGGTGGTCTGTGGGCTGCTGCTAGCGGCGGTGGTGACAGTCACGCTCTGGGGCAGCCCCGTAGCATAAGAACACGCGCAAACGCCGACGGCCCATTGCTACGCAGAGCATGTCTCGTAAGCCTGGGCCGATGGCAATACAAAATGGGATTGGAGCGGGTGATGGGAATCGAACCCACGCTTGAGGCTTGGGAAGCCGCCGTTCTACCATTGAACTACACCCGCTCGGGTGTCGTGCCGCACCCGTGGGTGCGGCAGAGGGTGTGAATTATAGCTTGGGATTGAACCCTCGCGAAGCCGGGCGGCTTAGTTGGCCTTGATATCGGCCGCTTTCACCACCTTACCCCAACGGTCGTATTCCTCCTGGGTGTACTCGGCCAGCTTGGCCGGGCCCATGAAGTCGGCTTCCGCGCCCTGCTCTTCGGCTTTCTTGCGGAACGCATCGGTTTTCATGATGCCTTCGATGGTGCCGGCCAGTTTGTCGACGATGGCTTTTGGCGTGTCCTTCGGCGCGTACATCGCGAACCATGAGGAAACCAGCAGATCGGGGTAGCCTGCTTCTGCCACGGTGGGTACGTCGGGCAAGGAGGCCAAGCGCTTCGGTCCTGTCACGGCGAGGGCGCGCAGTTTGCCCGCCGCGATATGGCCGAGCAAGGGTGGCGGTGTGGTGATCGTCAAATCCACGGCGCCACCGAGCAGATCGTTCAAGGCCGGGCCGGTCCCCTTATAGGGGATATGCTCAATCTTGACGTCTGCCATCTGTTTCAAGAGCTCGGTCGCCACATGCTGCAGCGCGCCGTTGCCAGAGGACGCATAGTTGAGCTTGTCGGGATTGGCGCGCGCGTATTCGATCAACTCTTTGAGCGAATTCACCGGCAGGCTCGGCCGCACGACGATGACTTGCGGCGCCGACAAAATATTCGCGATGGGCGCGAAATCCTTGATTGGGTCCCAGTCCGTCGGCTGCACGTGCGGCGAAATCGCGTTATAGCCGGAGTATTGCAATAGCAAGGTATAGCCGTCAGACGCGGCCTTGGCCACGGCTTGCGATGCAATGCTGCCAGAAGCACCGGGCTTGTTCTCGACCACGACGCTTTGCTTGAGCGCTTCGCCCAAAGGCTGAGCAATCAGACGCGCGGCGAGATCGGTGGTGCCGCCGGGCGCGGCCGGCACCAACAGGGTAATCGGACGATCGGGATAGTCCGCCGATGCCACGGCGGGACTGAACGCGATGGCCGTCAGCGCAGCGGCGACGCCGGCGCGCAGCGGTTTGAAGATAAAGGACACCGTCATGGTTGTCTCCTGATAAGTGTTATGGATACTGCCCGCGTCTATGTCGCGGTGTTAATGGAAGCGATACACACGCTTGATCGCCCCCGGTACAACAATTGATTGGCGTGCTCGTTATGCGCCGAATTTCTCCGCAAGCCAGGCCGGAGGTTGATGCGTGGCGAGGCGATGGCCGGCGGCCAGCAACGGCGTAGAGAACTCCCGCTGCACCAACTGCGGCAATCCGCGCACCACATTCATTAAGGGGTCCAGCGTCACGCCGGTGGTCACGCCCATGCACTCGAACATATGCACCAGTTCTTCGGTATTGACGTTGCCGCTCGCACCCGGCGCGAAGGGACACCCTCCTAGTCCACCGACTGCCGCATCGAAGCGAATCACCCCTGTCTGCCACGCGGCGATCGCATTGGCCAATGCCATGCCGCGCGTGTTGTGGAGATGGATCGTGATAGGCAACCCCGGAAATTCGCGCAGTGTTCTCTCGCACAACGCCGCCACCTGCGTGGGATAGGCCATGCCCGTCGTATCGCACAACGTGATGCCGGCAGCGCCTGCGTTCACGAGCTCGTGCGCCAGACGCAGCACCTCTTCGGCCGACACATCGCCATCAAACGGGCAACCGAACGCCGTTGACAGCGACACATTGCACGGCGTGGACGTGCCCTGCGCTGCACGCAGGATGTTGGTTAGCTCCTCCAACGACTGCGCGCGGGTCATGCGCAGATTGGCGCGGTTATGCGTCTCGCTGCTGGACATCACGAGATTGATCTCCTGCGTCCCGGCCTCGACGGCGCGCTCCAGACCGCGCACGTTGGGCACGAGCGCGGTGTAGATGACGTCGGGACGGCGACGGATGCCGCGCATCACCTCTTGCGCATCGGCTAGCGCCGGAATCGCGCGAGGCGAGGTAAAGCTCGTGACTTCAATGCGAGCGAAACCGCAATCGGACAGCGCATCGACCAGCGCTATCTTTTCCTCTGTCGGGACGAAGGCCTTTTCGATCTGCAGCCCATCGCGGGGACCGACCTCATTGATTTCGATACGGGATGCACCGGTGTTCATGCAATCACTCCACGTGCGCGCAATATGGCGCGTTGTTCTTCGGTCAGGCCTGCCTCCGCGAGCACGGCGTCGGTGTGCTCGCCGAGCGTCGGGGCCCGATCATGAATCTCTCCGGGGTTGTCGGACAGGACCGGGAATACCGCGGGCATTTCGACTCGTATGCCACTGGCGGCCTGCACCTGCGCGATCGCGTTGCGGGCACGGTAATGCGGATCGCGCGCGATATCCGCCACGTTATAAATGCGGCCGCAGGGCACATCGGCTTCACGCATGGCCGCCAGCACTTCGTCGATCTCGCGCTGCATGGTCCATGCGCTGATGGCGTCATCGATCTCCTGCGCGCGTTTGGCGCGACCGTCGTTGTGCGCGAGCGCCGGATCCTGACCTAGATCGTCGCGGCCGATGCGTGACATCAGTCGCATATAGATGCCGTCGCCGTTGCCCGCGATCAAGACGTAGCCATCCTTGCATAGATACGCGTTCGATGGGGCGATGCCTGGCAAGGAAGCGCCCGACGGCTGACGGACCGTGCCGAACACCGTGTATTCCGGCAAAAGGCTCTCGGTGAGATTGAACAAGCTCTCATAAAGCGCGGCATCGATCACCTGCCCTTCGCCGCCACGGGCATCCCGTTGATACAGGGCCAGCATCACCCCCAGCGCGCCATGCAGCCCGGCAATCGTATCGCCCAGAGACAACCCGCCACGCACCGGCGCGCGGCCGGGCTCGCCGTTCAGATAACGCAGGCCCGCCATGGCCTCGCCGATCGCGGCGAACCCAGGTTCACGCGCCTTGGGGCCGGTTTGACCGTAGCCGGACACACGCAGCATGATGAGGCGGGGGTTGAGCTTGTGCAGCTCGTCCCATGACATGCCCCACTTTTCCATGGTACCGGGACGGAAGTTCTCGATCAGCACATCCGCCTCCGCGGCCAGCATGCGCACGATGTCCTGGCCCTCTTTTTGGCGCAGGTCTACACAGACGGATTGCTTGTTGCGCGATTGCGCTTCCCACCAGACAGAGGTGCCCTCATGCAGCAGCCGCCATTTGCGCAGCGGATCCCCTTGTCCGGGCGGCTCGATCTTGATGACCTGCGCGCCAAAGTCCGCCAAGGTTTTCGCCGCGAACGGACCCGCGATCAGCTGTCCCAGCTCCAACACGCGAATTCCGGCCAAAATCTGTCCTGCCATGCCATTCCCTTGAAAGCGGTTTTCCCAGGCCGGCAGTGTGCGCGAAAGTGGGTGGGCTGGGAATGATTGTTACGCGAAACGGGTTTCTGCAAATGGAAAAGCCCCTGGGTTGGCGGGACACGCACGCGTCACTGCCATGCTGCACCGGTAGCGCCGCCCCGACCTTGCGCACACCTTTCCCCGCAATGGCCCGCGCACGAGCGAAAAGCGCGGCCGTGATACTTTTCTCTGTCACGCACCACCTTGCCTGCGACCTCGCATGACCGCTCTCGAACTGCCCGTTTTCTATTCGTTTCGCCGCTGCCCCTACGCCATGCGCGCCCGTCTGGCGCTGGCGGTCAGCGAGCAACCCTGCGAACTGCGCGAGGTCGTGTTGCGCGCCAAACCGCCGCAATTGTTGGCCGCCTCGCCCAAAGGCACCGTACCCGTACTCGTGCTGCCCGACGGCGCGGTCATCGATCAGAGCCTGGATATCATGCGCTGGGCGCTTACCCGGCATGACCCGCAGCATTGGCTGGCCGCCGACCCTGATACCGCTGCCCAATACGATGCCCTGATCGAACAATGCGATGGGCCGTTTAAAACCCATCTGGACCGCTACAAGTATCCGGTACGCTACGACAACGTAGACCCCCTCACCCATCGCGCGGCGGCCGGGGAAATCTTGGGCGCTTGGGATGAACGCCTCAGGCGCACCGATTACCTCTTCGGCCCACACCCCTGCCTGGCGGACATGGCTATTGCCCCGTTTGTGCGTCAGTTTGCGCAGATAGAACCGCAATGGTTCGATCAACAGCCATGGCCGGGGCTGCAGCGATGGTTAAAGGTTTTCCTGTCTACCGTGCTATTTCAGCGCATCATGCACAAATATGCAGCCTGGGAGGCAGGCACGGAAACCGTGACGTTTCCCCCGCAGTGCTGATCTTCACTGCACGGATTCACGGTGCAAGTGCGTCCAAAGCAATTTCGCCGCCACGTTCAGCGCCTCGACATCGCGCGCGCCGATCAAGAGCCAACGATGCGCCCATTCGTCGGTCAGCGGGATCAAACGGATCGACATGGAACGCGCATGGGGTTCCGCAGCGATACGCGGCAGCACGCCCACACCACCCGTGGCGACCACCATGCGGCACAGCACATCGAAGCTGCGCACCTGGATCCGTAGACGCATCGCCTTGCCCAGCCGACGGCTTTCCTCATGCAAGCGCAGCGCCAGCGAGGTGGTCGGTGGCAGCGTCACATAGGCGTAGTCCAGCGTATCGACAAAAGCCACCCGGGACAGCCCTGCCAAGGGGTGTCTAGGCGGTGCAATCAAGACAAGCTCATCGGGCCGATAGCGCGCGGTCTTTAAGCCTTCTGCTGGCGTACGGTCGGCAAATACACCGATATCGGCGCGATTCTCCAGCAAAGCGGTCACGATATCCGTGCTGTTTTGCTCTTCCAGATCGATGCGCACAGCGGGATGTTCGTCCATGAAGCCCGCCAGATCCTCGGGCAGGAACTGCGTCAATGACGAGGTATTCGCCGCGATCCGCACCTGCCCGCGTACCCCTTGCGCGAAATCGGACAAACTGCCCGCCATCTGCTCGACTTCGTGCAGCACCCGTTGCACATGCGCCAGACAGGCCTGCCCCGCGTCGGTCAAGGCCACGCCGGCGGGATTGCGGTACAGCAACGGCGTGCCCAACGCGGCCTCCAGATCGGAAATCCGCTTGCTCGCCGCCCCCACCGCCAGATGCGACTGACGCGCGCCAGCCGAAATACTGCCCGCCCGGGCAACGGCCGCAAACAAGGCTAAAGTCGTGAGGTCAAAACGCGAGACATTCATGCCGCAGATGCTACCTCACATCGGGCGCTGCCCGGCGCGCAACATTTCGTCTGCGGCCCTACTACAATCCACCCCATGAATACGAACACCCCCGAATCCCCGGACACGGCACCTTTGTCCGACACCACCCGCGCCGCGCTGGAACCGGCCACCCAGGCACCGAACAGCCCCGGCGCCACGCATATCCGCAGCTTCGTCCATCGGCGTGGCCACATCACACAAGGTCAGCGCGAAGCGCTGGAGCAACTGTTGGACAAATGGTCCCTGCGCTACACGCCCGAGCGTATCGATCTGGCCGCGCCCTTTGAGCGCAGCGCGCCGACCGTGCTCGAGATCGGCTTCGGCATGGGCGAGACCACCGAGAAAATCGCGCTCGCCCGCCCCGACGACAACTTCCTGGGCGTTGAAGTCTTCAACGCCGGCGTGGGCGCCATGCTGCGTCGCATTGAAGATTCCGGCCTGAAGAACGTGCGCATCATCCAGCACGACGCGGTCGAAGTGGTGCGCGACATGATCCCGCCCAATAGTCTGGCTGGCGTGCATGTCTATTTCCCCGACCCGTGGCCAAAGAAACGCCATCACAAGCGCCGCTTGCTACAGCCGCCCTTCGTCGCCCTGCTGGCCAGCCGTATCGCGCCGGGCGGGTATCTGCATTGCGCCACGGACTGGCAGGACTACGCCGTGCAAATGCTGGAAGTCTTGAGCGCCGAGCCGCTACTGAAGAACACGGCCGCCGATTACGCGCCGCGTCCCGACTACCGCCCCCAAACCAAATTCGAAACACGCGGGCTGCGGCTGGGTCATGGCGTGTGGGATCTGATTTTTAAACGAGTCGAGTAACCATGCTCTATCCTGCCATTGAGCCCTATCGCCAGGGCATGCTGGACACCGGCGACGGCCATCAGGTGTATTGGGAGCTCTGTGGCAACCCGCAGGGCAAGCCGGCGGTATTTCTGCATGGCGGGCCGGGCAGCGGCTGCGCGCCCGTGCACCGTCAACTGTTTGATCCCAAGCGCTATAACGTGCTGTTGCTGGACCAGCGTGGCTGCGGCCGGTCGACGCCCCATGCCAGTCTGGAAAACAACACGACCTGGCATCTGGTCGCCGATATCGAGCGCCTGCGCACCGAAGTCATGGGCGCGGACCGCTGGCTGGTGTTTGGAGGCTCCTGGGGCTCGACTCTGGCGCTCGCCTATGCGCAGAAGCATCCCGAGCACGTCAGCGAACTCGTCGTGCGCGGCATTTTTGGCGTGCGTCGCGCCGAGCTGCAGTGGTTCTATCAAGAAGGCGCCTCGTGGTTGTTCCCCGATCACTGGGAGGCCTACCTCGAACCCATTCCCCCCGAAGAACGCGGCGACCTGATTGCCGCCTATCACAAGCGCCTGACGGGCGATGATCCGGCCGAGCAACTTCGCGCGGCCAAGGCCTGGAGCCGCTGGGAAGACAGCACCATCACACTCATGCCCAGCCCCCGGCATCAGCAAAGCCATGCGGCCGATCGCGCCGCGTTGGCCTTCGCACGGATCGAAAACCACTATTTCGTGAACGGCGGTTTTATGGAAGACGGCCAGCTGCTGCGCGACGCCTATAAATTGCGCCACATCCCGGGCACCATCGTGCAGGGTCGCTATGACATCTGCACCCCGGCGCGCACCGCGTGGGAGCTGCACCGCGCCTGGCCCGAGGCGGAATTCCATATCGTGCCCGACGCCGGCCATGCCTTCGATGAACCTGGCATCCTCGCGCGCCTGATCGCCGCCACCGATGCCTACGCCACCCGATAAGGAGCCCTGATGCAGATCATGCTAAACGGCACCGCACGCGAGTGCGCGGCCGACACCACTGTCATTCAATTGCTGGAAGCGCTCGGCTATGCCGGCAAGCGCGTCGCGGTCGAGCGCAATGGCGAGATCGTACCCAAGAGCCAACATACAGCTGCCAAGCTGCAAGATGGCGATCAGGTCGAGATCGTCGTGGCCGTGGGCGGGGGTTGATCTTCCCTGTAGCGTAAGCGGCAAGCGGCGACGCGCATTGGTGACCAAGCGTTTCCGCACTAGGCGTCAACGCTACAGAGTGCATAAATGTTCAACGCTGAGCTACCGGCACCGGTGACCCCCTTGCGCCAGAACCTCTAAGGAGTACGCTGGCGCCTGGGTTGTCACCGGCGCCGGAACACCGACGGTTTCCCACGCGCCGGCTCCCTTCAGAGGAGTCCATATGCTGCGCAAGCTATTTACCGAAGATACCTTGGCCGCTCAAGGTGCGGGCGCTCGCCTGCTGCGCATGGCAGGCGGCGCCGGACGGCGCGCGACGGGCCAGGTAGTTCGGCGCCTGCATCGCCACGCCTGGGTTGCCGAAAGAGTGCGCTTCGTCCGAGCCTGGCGTGCGAATCCCAAGAGTATTGGCGCCATACTGCCCTCCAGCGCGCGGTTGGCCGCCGCCATGACGCGTGACCTCCAACCGAATGACGGCCCTTGTCTGGAGCTAGGTGCGGGAACCGGTTCGTTTACCCGAGCCCTTATCGCAAAAGGCTTTACTCAAGCCCAGCTCACCCTGGTCGAGATGGATCCGCAGTTCGCACGCCAACTTCGCGAGGAGTTTCCCGAGGCGTACGTCTACCAAGGCGACGCTGCACGCCTGGCCGATGTCCCGCTATTTGTCGATGGCTTGGCCGGGGTCGCGATCTGCGGCTTGCCATTGCTCAACATGCCGCTCAAAGCCCAGATCGGCATCCTGAGGGGTACCTTTGCGCAGCTGCGGCCAGCAGGCGCGCTGATATTGTTCACCTACGGCCCGCGCTGCCCCGTCCCGCTGCGGGTGCTGGACCGCCTGAACTTGCGCGCACGCCGTGTTGAAACGGTAATCGCGAACGTACCGCCCGCTCATGTGTGGAAACTGACGCGTCGGACTGCGGCAGGCGTCTGATTCGACGACGTCATACAATTTGTTACCCTATTACGGCAAACGGCCACATCTAGGCATGCAAATCGGCCCATAATGAAGGTTCCAATGGCATGCGGATGTGCGATATCACGCGATCTGCGGCGAATCTGGCACTAAAATTGCCTAAACATGGGCGAGGAACGAAATGGGTCTACTGAGCTTTATCAAGGACGTTGGTGAGAAACTCTTCGGCGCGCACGAGGCCCAAGCGGCATCGGTAGATGAGTTGAAAAAGGAGCTGGACAAGCACGGCCTGAACGCCGATGGTCTGGACATCAAGGTCGAAGGCGACAAAGTCACCGTGACCGGCGAGGCGGCTTCGACGGAAGAGGCCGAGAAGATCTCCTTGGCGCTGGGCAACACGGTTGGCGTGGCCCAAGTCGACAATCAGCTCACCGCCAAGCAGGCGACGCCAGAAGCCACCATGTACACCGTGAAGAAAGGCGACAACCTCTGGAAAATCGCCGAGGCGCACTATGGCGCGGGCCAAGGCGCCAAGCATACGGTCATCTTCGAGGCCAACAAGCCCATGCTGACGCACCCCGACAAGATTTATCCCGGTCAGGTGCTGCGTATTCCGCCCCTGCAATAAACCCTTGCGATAGCAAATCCGTTCAAACTGGCAGCCCCCGCAGCGCTGCCGGTTTGTACCGGTGCGGACTATCCCCGCTCGCGCCGGTCAATTCGGCCAGACTCCGGTCTGGCCGTCTTTTTTTGCATCCGCATTTGCCACAGCGGCACCCGCGCTGCCTCGCTGCAGCACAGGCCCCACCACCGCACGGACAGCGTTAGCGTAAGCCGCCAAAGCGTCCCAGGCCCTTCAAGCCGCCCATGGCGCGCATCATTTTCGCCATGCCGCCCTTTTTCATCTGCTTCATCATGCCCTGCATCTGATCGAATTGGGACAGCAGACGATTGACCTCCTGCACCGGCACGCCGGCGCCCGCTGCGATACGGCGTTTACGCGACGCCTTGATCAGCTCGGGCTTGGCGCGTTCGGCCGGGGTCATGGAATTCAGGATGCCTTCGGTGCGACGCAGTTGCTTTTCAGCCTGCCCGCCTTGCAGCTGACCGGCGGCCTGCTGGAATTGCGCGGGCAGCTTTTCTAGCAGCGAGCCCATATCGCCCAGCTTTTTCACCTGGCCGAGCTGTTCGCGGAAATCGTTCAGGTCGAATTTGTTGCCCGACTTGAGCTTGGTCGCGAGCTTTTGCGCCTCGGCGATGTCGATGTTCTTCTGCGCCTGCTCGACCAGTGACACGATGTCGCCCATGCCCAGCACACGCTGCGCCATCCGGTCGGGATGGAATGGCTCCAGGCCGTCGAGCTTTTCGGACACCCCGACAAACTTCAACGGCTTGCCCGTGACATGGCGCACCGACAGCGCGGCGCCACCGCGCGCATCGCCGTCCAGCTTGGTCAGCACCACACCGGTCAACGGCAACGCGTCGGCGAAAGCCTTTGCGGTATTGACCGCATCCTGGCCCTGCATCGCGTCCACGACAAACAGCGTCTCGACCGGATTGACCAGATCGTACAGCGCGCGGATCTCGCGCATCATCGCTTCGTCGATGCCCAAGCGGCCCGCGGTATCCAGGATCAGCACGTCATAGTGATGACGGCGGGCATGGTCTACGGCATTACGCGCGATATCTTCTGGTTTCTGGCTGGGATCGGAGGGGAAAAAGTCGATGCCCGCCTGCGCGGCGACGGCTTTCAACTGATCGATAGCGGCCGGGCGATACACGTCGGCGCTGACCGTCAGGACCTTTTTCTTGCCGCTATTGCGGCCGTTTTGGGTATGGTTGCCCTCGGCCAGCCAGCGGCCGAGCTTACCAGTCGTGGTGGTTTTGCCGGCACCTTGCAGACCGGCCATCAAGATAATGGCGGGGGGCTGCACGGCCAGCGAGAGTTCGCCGGCGCCCGTGCCCAGATCGCCGCCCATCAGCGAAGTCAGCTCCTTGCTGACCACGCCCACCAGCGCCTGGCCAGGACTGAGACTACCCACGACCTCCTCGCCCAAGGCTTTCTCTTTCACGCGCGCGATGAAATCGCGCACGACAGGCAGAGCCACGTCGGCCTCGAGGAGCGCCATGCGCACTTCGCGCAGCATCTCCTGCGTATTGGCTTCGGTGAGGCGGGCTTCGCCGCGCAGCGTCTTGACGACGCGCGACAAACGTTGTGTCAGGTTATCGAGCATGAGAGGCGTTTCCGCTTACACTAGTTGATTGAACGGTGACCCGGGCGGGCTACTCCCGCTGGGCCACCCCCCGAGGTACCAATCCCCGTAGAGGGCAGCCAGGCGCGGGCGCGACGACGGGCTTTTTGCCCCTGTGGCGCACGGCGCCGGAGAGGCCCCATCCAGACAACGGTTTTTATGTCATTAGGCATTGTATTTCACGCAGCCGCCGCCCTGGCCTATGCCGTGCTCGGCACAGCCCTCTGGCAGCGCCTGCGCGGAGCCGGCCGCGTCGAGAAAACCGGCAAGGTAGCGCGCTTGGGCCTGCTAGGCGCACTGGTTCTGCAGGGCGTGGCCCTGCAACAATCCATGCTGGGCGGCTCGCATCTGACCATAGGCTGGGCGCTGGCGCTGTCGGCGACGGTGTGGCTGGGCATGGTGGTGTTCTGGCTGGAAAGCTTTGTGGTGCGAATCGACGGCCTGCAGTTGCTGCTGCTGCCCGCGGCCACGATTGTGTGTGTGCTGGCAGCGATCTTTCCCGACGGCGTGCGCGTGCCGCATGCCGAGGATGGTTCGATACGCGTCCACCTGCTGATCGCCTTGGCCGCCTATGCGCTCATTACCGTGGCCGCGCTGCATGCCCTGCTGATGGCGCTGTTGGACCGGCATCTGCATCGCCCGCTGGAGACGCCCGCAAACCGCAGTCTGCTAGGGCGAGTCCTGGACGCCCAGGCGCCGCTCCTGGTGCAGGAACGCCTGCTGTTTCGCGTCATCTGGATCGGCTTTCTGGTCCTGACGGCGGCTGTGGTTACCGGCTCGGTCGCGTCGATGGAGCTGACTGGCAAGATCCTGCCCTTTGATCACAAAACAGTTTTCACCCTGCTGTCTTGGCTGACCTTTGGCGTATTACTGCTGGGACGCCATATACGCGGCTGGCGTGGCCGCGTCGCGTTGCGCTGGACTTTGACCGGTTTCGGCTTTTTAATTCTGGCCTACACCGGTACGCGTTTCGTGCTGGAAGTCATTTTGCAACGGAGCTGAAGTGGGCAAGCTGCTAATCTGGGTCATCGTCATCCTGGCCGTCATGATGGTGATGCGTATCGTGGCTGCCCGCAACAGCACCCGGCACACGACGCGCCAATCCCCCCCAAAGCCACCCGCCCGCCAGCCTGGGCAGGGGCCGGTCGAATCCATGGTGCGTTGCGCGCATTGCGGCATTCACCTGCCCCGATCCGAAGCCACGCTACTTGATGGCAAGACCTGGTGCAGCCAGGAACACGCGCGACTCGGCGAGCGCTAGTCGAGTCATCCTGGCGGCCCCTTGAACCGGCAGTCAAGGCAGGCATAATGAGGCTTACGTATCCATAACGAGCCGCATCCATGTCTTTTCGCTTAGATCGACACGGGTGGCTCAGGCCCGCGACGAACGTGCGCCTGCTGCCCTCGCCCAACTGCGACGCCCGCCCTGCCGGGACGACGGTTTCTCTACTGGTCATACACAACATCAGCCTGCCACCCAATGAATTCGGTGGCCCGCATGTCGCGGGGCTGTTCCTTAACCGCCTGGACTACGACGCGCATCCCTGGTTCGCACGACTAAAAGGCCTGCGCGTATCGGCGCATTTTTTCATCCGCCGCAACGGTGAAGTCGTGCAGTTCGTCGCCGCTGACAAGCGCGCCTGGCATGCCGGCGTATCGCGGTTCGAACGCCGCGAGCGCTGCAATGACTTTTCCATAGGAATCGAACTCGAGGGCACGGACACCTTGCCCTATACCGACGCGCAATACACGAGCCTGGCCAAATTGACGCGCACGCTGCGTGCGCGCTACCCGCTGCGCGCGGTGCGTGGCCACGAACATATCGCCCCCGGCCGCAAGACCGATCCGGGGCCCGCTTTTCAATGGACCCGTTTCGGGCGCTTGACTGGCTTTCTGCGCCGGCAGCTGCCCGGCCAATATTAAGGAATCAACATGCTAAAGATCTGGGGACGTTCAAGTTCGGTCAATGTACAAAAGGTCTTGTGGACGGCGCGCGAGTTGGCGCTGCCGCATACGGCCGAACAAGTCGGCGGCAAATTCGGCGGTTTGGACACGCCCGAATATGGCGCGATGAACCCGAATCGCAAGGTGCCGGTCATCGACGATGGCGGACTGATCCTGTGGGAGTCCAACGCGATCGTGCGCTATCTGGCGGCGCGATACAGTGAAGGCGCCCTGTGGCCCACCGATGTCGCCGTACGCGCGCAGGCCGATCGCTGGATGGACTGGACAGCCACGGAATGGCAGCCGGCCATGGTGCCCGCCTTTTTAGGCTTGATCCGTACTCCTGAAGATCAACGCGACACGGCCGCGATCGAGGCATCGACGGCAAAAGCCAATCAGCTGGGGCAAATCCTCGAAGACGCCCTGCAGCAAAAGGAATACATCGTCGGCAGCCATCTGACCATGGCTGACATTGTTCTGGGCTGCGTGGCGCACCGCTGGCTTTCGCTGCCGATCGAGCGCCCCAAAACGCCCGCCATGAACACGTGGTATCGCCGGCTGATGACGCGCCCCGCCACCCAGGGCGTGCTAGTACTGCCGCTCTCCTGAGTCAAACGCAGTTGACCCATCAGCCCAGCCGGGCGAGCAGCGCAAAGAGCTGCTCACGCTCCGCTGTGCTGAGGCTCGCGCTAATGCGATCATCGTGCGCGCGTACTGCCTGCGTAATGCTGGCGTGCGCGCGTCGCCCGGCAGCCGTCATCGTCAGCGCATACGCGCGCTTGTCCTCCTTGACCTCGCTGCGCGTGACATAACCCATTGCCTCCAGCTGATTCACCAGTTGCACCGCGCCAGACCGCGCGATGCCCAGTATGCGCGCCAGATCCGTCAACTTCAGATCCGGATTCTTCGCCACCAGGGTGAGCGCCGAAAACCGCTGCGGCGTGATATCCCAAGGCTCCAGCGCCGCCAGAAAATCCTCGTAAATCAAAATCTGCGCGCGCCGGATCGCATAACCCACAAGAGAGTCCAGTGCCCCGTAATTCACGCCGGGAACATGAGGGTCAAAAGCCTCGCCACGGGCTTGCGGCCGCCGTGGTCTTGATGCTGAAGCGCTGGACATAATTACATGCAAAATACAAAGGACCTACACACTACCGCAGACGCGCGGCGTGCGCCATCGCGGTTTGCGGGTTAGTCCCAGTGCCGCTCATTCCCGCGATTTTGTTATGGTTCATAACAATATAAGATTCAAACAAGCATGCCCTACCCGCATGCTGGAGTGAGGCTATGAATATCGTAATCGCCGGCGGCGGCATTGGAGGGCTGACGCTCGCTTTGATGCTGCATGCAAGAGGCATTCCATGCCGCGTCTATGAAAGCACCCAGACGCTGCGCCCCTTGGGCGTGGGCATCAATTTGCTGCCACACGCCGTCAATGAGCTCGAACCCCTGGGATTGCTCGACGCGCTGGCAGCGCGCGGAATCCAGACATCCGAGCTGCACTACTACAACAAGCTTGGCCAACCGATCTGGCGCGAGCCGCGCGGTCTGAATGCGGGTTATCCGCTGCCGCAATTTTCCATCCACCGGGGCGAACTGCAGATCCTGCTCGCAGAAACAGTACGCGCGCGCCTGGGCGAAGACGCGATCGTCACGGGCATGGTGCTGGAGTCCGCCGAGCAAGACGGCGCCACGGCGCGCGCGCATTTTCGCAGCCGCCATGACGGCCAGCTGCATACCGTGACGGGAGATGCGGTGATCGGCGCCGATGGCATTCATTCCGCGCTGCGTAAACAGTTCTACCCCACCGGCGACGAGCCACGTTTCTCGGGCCGGATGCTATGGCGTGCCGTGACCGAGGCCGATCCGTATCTTGACGGCCGCACTATGTTCATGGCGGGGCACCAGGACCAGAAATTCGTTTGCTATCCCATTTCGGCTCCTTTGCATCGCCAGGGCCGCTCGCTGATTAATTGGATCGCCGAGCTCGCCATCCCGGATGCCACGCTGCCCGCCACGGACTGGAACCGCAGCGTGGATAAATCTGTCTTCGCCGATAAATTCGCGGACTGGCGTTGGGACTGGATCGACATTCCATCCATCATCGATGGCGCGCAGGCAATCTACGAATTCCCGCTAGTGGACCGCGATCCGCTGCCACGTTGGACCAAGGGGCGCATGACCCTGTTGGGCGATGCCGCGCACCCGATGTATCCCATCGGGTCAAACGGATCGGCACAAGCCATACTGGATGCGCGCTGCCTGGCCGATTGCCTGGCGCAAGTGCGCCAAGGCGCGCTGCGCGGTTTGGAGACCGCCTTGCTGGAATACGAGGCAGAACGTCTGCCGCGTACGGCGGGCATCGTGCTGCGCAATCGCTTGAACGGCCCCGAGCAGGTCATGCAAATGGCCGAAGACCGCGCCCCCGACGGCTTTGCCCACATCAACGACATCATTCCGCAAGAGACCTTGCAAGCCATCTCGCTACGATATAAACAACTGGCGGGCTTTGACCCCGCCGCGTTACGCCGATCCACCGGAGCAACATGATGACGACGCCCACCGCCCCCTTGCTGGAACACATCGCCACCTTGCACGTCTATGTGGGTCCACCACAAGAAGTGGGCGAGACGCCTAGCGGCCGCCGCCGCATCATCCCCATCCTGGGCGGGAATGTCTCCGGCCCGCTGCTCAACGGCACGATCTTACCGGGCGGGGCGGATTTTCAATCGGTACGTTCGGCGACCTACACCGATATCCAGGCACGCTATGTGATCGAGACGACCGAGGGCCATCGCGTCTATGTCGAGAACACTGGCATCCGCACATGTAGCGCGGAAGACACCGCGAAGCTCGCGCAAGGCGAAGCCGTGGACCCCGCTCGCGTTTACTTTCGTACCTACCCGCGATTTGAAACCGCTGCGCCCGAGCTGGCTTGGTTGCAAGAGCAACTATTCGTGGGCACCGGCGCGCGCTACCCAGATCATGTAGAACTGAATTTTTATCGAGTGGGTTAACCGGGCTGATACCCCAAACCGCGATCACTGCTACCACCACGCCACTTCTTCATCTCAACACCTATAGCAGCCAGCAAAGTACTGGCTATCTCACTTGCTACGGAGACACATCATGCGATCCCCTTTGCGCCGACTGCTCGTTACGGCCTTGCTGTGCTTGCCCACCGTCGTGCTGGCCGACTATCCGAATGGACCGGTACGTCTCAACGTCGGTTTCCCGCCAGGAACCGGCCCTGACATCGTGGCACGCACGCTTTCCCAACAGCTGGGCGAGCGGCTAAAACAAAGCGTTGTGGTGGAAAACCGCGCCGGCGCGGGCGGGCAGATCGCCGCGCAGGCCGTGGCCCGTAGCCCGGCGGATGGCCAAACCCTGTTGTTGGGAGAAGTGGGTTCGATCAGCATCTCACCGGCCACGTACGACAACCTGAACTACGATCCGGCCAAAGACTTCGCACCGATTTCCGAAGTCGTGCGCGCGGATTTCGCACTGGTGGTGCCGGCGGATTCGCCCTACAAGACACTCGCTGATTTCGTCAAAGCGGGCAAGGACGCAAAAGACCGCGTCAACTTTGGCACCTTTGGCGCGGGAACACCGGGGCATTTTGGCGCAGAACTGTTCGCGCGCGAAACAGGCATGAAGATCGAGCCTGTGCACTACCGCTCCACTGGCGACGCCGTCACCGCACTCGTGTCTGGCAACGTGCAAGCTGCGTTTGTCACGACCGCGTTGGCGGCGCCCCAGGTGCAAGGCGGCAAGATGCGCGCGCTCGCCATCACGGGCGCCAAACCCTCGGATGCCCTGCCCGGCGTTCCGACCTTTGCTCAGGAAGGTCACGACAAGGTGGATTTCGGCGCGTGGTTCGCACTGTTCGCACCGGCAGGCACGCCGGACGCGGTACTTGATCGCCTGCAGAAAGAAAGTGCCGCCGCGCTGCAAGCGCCAGAGGCCGCCCGGACGTTGAAGGACGCGGGTTTCATCGTGGTCGCCTCCAGCCGCGAGGATCTCAAGAAACTGCTCGATAGCGAGGCGAAGCGTTGGTCCGAGGTGGTGAAGGCAACGGGCTTCAAGGCGAACTAGCCATTGGCTCGGGGCATGGCTGGCTGAATTCCCCAACTAGCCCCATGCACGGGTCAAAACGCCTGGATCGTGCGCCACGTGCGGTGACTGTACTAGGCCGATAGCCAATAAAAACGCCCCGGATCTTTGCCGACCGGGGCGTCTCGTTATCCACGCTGCGCAATGCAGCGTGCATCCTTTACTTCAGCAGCAACGCATTCAAACGCTTCACAAACGCCGCCGGATCCGCGATCTGCGCGCCCTCGGCCAGCAAGGCCTGATCGAGCAACAAGCGCGCCCACTGATCGAAGTCGGTATCACTCGCATCACGCACACGCGCGATCAAGGCGTGCTCGGGGTTGATTTCCAGCACGGGTTTGACGTCCGGCGCTTCCTGCCCGGCGGCCTTGAGCATACGCAGCAGATGCGGGCTCAGTTCATTCTGACCCACCACCACGCAAGCCGGCGAATCCACCAGACGCAGCGTGACACGCACGTCCTTGACCTGATCTTTCAGCGTTTCCTTCAGGCGCTCGACCAGCGGCTTGAAGCTTTCTTCGACTTCCTCCTGGCGTTTCTTTTCTTCCTCGTCCGCCAGCTCGGCCAGATCCAGGCCACCCTTGGCCACGGACACCAGCGACTTGCCATCGAACTCGCGCAGGTACGACAACATCCATTCATCCACGCGGTCGGAGAGCAGCAGGACCTCGATGCCCTTCTTGCGGAAGATCTCCAGGTGCGGGCTGTTGCTCGCGGCGGCGAAGGTGTCGGCCGTGACGTAGTAGATCTTGTCCTGACCTTCCTTCATGCGCGACACGTAGTCGGCAAAGGACACGTTCTGAATGGCCTCGCCCGTATGCGTGGACGCAAAGCGCAGCAGCTTGGCGATGCGTTCCAGGTTGGCGCGGTCCTCGCCCGTGCCCTCTTTCAGCACCTGACCGAATTCCGTCCAGAACGTGGCGTAATCCTCGGGCTTGTTCTCGGCGAGGTCTTCCAGCAAGGACAAGATGCGCTTGGCCGAGCCCTCGCGGATCGCGCGCACATCGCGGCTTTCTTGCAGGATCTCGCGCGAAACGTTCAGCGGCAGATCCGCCGAATCGATCACCCCGCGTACAAAACGCAGATACGACGGCAGCAGCTGCTCGGCGTCATCCATGATGAAAACACGCTTGACGTAGAGCTTCACCCCACGGCGCGCATCGCGATCCCACAGATCGAAGGGCGCGTGTTTCGGGATATACAGCAGTTGCGTGTATTCGCTGCGGCCTTCGACGCGGTTATGCGTCCAGGCCAGCGGGTCGTCATAGTCGTGCGAGACGGTCTTATAGAACTCGCGATACTGCTCTTCGGTCACATCGCTCTTGTTACGCGTCCACAGGGCGTTGGCTTGGTTGACGGTTTCGAGTTCTTCGGTCTTGACCTGTTCGCTCTTTTCCGAATCCCAGTCTTCCTTGAACATGCGGATCGGCAAAGAGATGTGATCGGAATAGCGACGCAGGATCTCGCGCAGCTTCCAGCCGTTCAGGAACTCGTCCTCATCGGCGCGCAGATGCAGCGTGACATCGGTGCCACGGGTGGCCTTATCCGCCGAGGCAATGCTGAACTCGCCTTGACCGTCCGACTCCCAGCGGATCGCCTCGCTCTCTGCGGCGCCGGCGCGGCGGCTGACGACCGTGACCTTGTCCGCAACGATGAACGACGAGTAAAAACCCACGCCGAACTGACCAATCAGCTGTGCGTCTTTCTGCTTGTCGCCGGTCAGCTGCGAGAAGAACTCCCGCGTGCCCGAACGCGCGATCGTACCCAGGTTGGCGATCGCCTCGTCCCGCGACAGACCGATACCGTTATCCGAAATCGTGATCGTGCGCGCCGCCTTGTCGAAGTCCACGCGGATCGCCAGTTCGCTATCGCCCTCCATCAGCTCGGGGCGGTCAATCGCCTCGAAACGCAGCTTGTCGCAAGCGTCCGACGCGTTAGAGACCAGCTCGCGCAGGAAAATTTCCTTGTTACTGTAGAGCGAGTGGATCATCAGGTGCAGCAGCTGCTTCACCTCGGCCTGGAATCCCAGGGTTTCAGACGTGGAAGACGTGGCGGTTTGGCTCATAGTTTTAGCGGTCAGAAAAACAAGAGTGAAAATGGCGGTTTCCGGCGGCTGGCCCGAAGACTTACCTCGAGGGCTCAGCCGCGACGGAATCCGAGAAACCCCATTCACATGGGGGTCGCCGGTGGGTTTTCAAGACCCTGGCGGGAGGGCTGCGGCGGGAGCCGTTAAAATTCCGCAAATTCCTCTCTCGCCGCCTGTGCGGCAACTCCTTTCATGCAATCCCCTGACTTAGCCGCTACAGCTCGTCCGGCCTCCGGCGCGGACACCCCTACTCACGACCTCGTTTATGGCCCGAATGATCGGCCATCGCCCCCGGTTGCCTTTGTCGCCGCGCTGCAGCACCTGCTGGCGATCCTGGTGCCGATCGTCACGCCGGGTCTGTTGATCTGCCAGGCGCTGGGCGTCAGTTCGCGCGACACCACCTTGATCGTCTCGATGTCGCTGGTGGTCTCGGGTATTGCCACATATATGCAGTGCCGCCGTTTCGGCCCGCTGGGCGCGGGGCTGCTGATCGTGCAGGGGACAAGCTTTAATTTTGTCGTGCCGCTGATTGCGGGCGGCTCGGCGATGGTCAAGACGGGCACCCCCGTGGAAACGGTGCTGGCCACCATGTTCGGCGTCGTGATCGCCGGGTCCTTTGTCGAGATCGCCATCAGCCGGGTCCTGCCCTTTGTAAAGCGGCTGATCACGCCGTTGGTGACCGGCATCGTGGTGCTGCTGATCGGTTTGACGCTGATTAAAGTGGGTTTGATCAGCATGGGCGGCGGCTATTCGGCCATGGGCGATGGCACCTTTGCCAGCGGGGAAAACCTGATTCTGTCCGGGCTGGTGCTGGGCACCATCATTTTGCTCAACCGCCTGCCGGTGCTGTGGATACGCAGCACCGCGCTGGTGATTGCGCTGATCGTGGGGTATATCGCGGCGGCGTATATGGGACGGCTGGATTTCACCGGTGCGCGCGAGGCGGCGCTGTTTCAGATTCCGGTGCCGTTGCATTTCGGGCTGGGCTTTTCCTGGTCGCTGTTTGTGCCGATGTTGATCATCTATCTGGTGACTTCATTGGAAGCGATTGGCGATGTGACGGCGACGAGCAAGGTGTCGAAGCAGCCGGTCGAAGGGCCAGTGTGGATGCAGCGGATCAAGGGCGGCGTGCTGGTCAACGGCGTGAATTCGTTGCTGGCGGGGATTTTTAATACGTTTCCCAGCTCGGTTTTCGCGCAGAACAATGGTGTCATTCAGCTGACCGGGATCGCCAGCCGCCATGTTGGCATCTGGATTGCCGGGATGCTGGTGGTGCTGGGTCTGTTCCCCGCCGTGGCGGGCGCGCTGCAGGCGGTGCCCGAGCCCGTGCTGGGTGGTGCCGCGATGGTAATGTTTGGCGCTGTCGCGGCGGCCGGGATCAATATCCTGGCCGGGATTCAGCTGGATCGGCGCGCGCTGCTGGTGATCGCGGTATCGCTGGCCTTGGGGCTGGGGGTGTCGCAGGTGCCCGAGATTCTGTCGCATCTGCCGCGTGGGTTGAGCAGCGTGCTGGAGTCGGGCGTGGCGACTGGCGGGATTTGTGCGCTGGTGATGAATTGGTTCTTGCCGGAGAAGAGCCGGGCGTAACGGCCTATCTCTTTGCGATTGCCCGGGCTTGTGTGTCGCGCAGGCGGTATTCCAGGACGGTATAAGGGATACCGCCATCGGGCTTGCGGCGCACGATGACCACGCCCGGTTCGCTGATCAGGGAATATTCCCCGTCGTTGTTGAAATCGCCGTCGCATAGGACGACCTGGAGTTCGCGGGCAGTGCCGCCGCCTAGTGCCGCGCCCGTGTAAATCTGGTCGCACTGGGCGATCTGCTTAACGTGGTCGCGGCCTTCGATCACATGCAACTCGAGCACCGCTCGGCCGCTGCCCGGCCCACGTAGGGTGTTTCCGCTGGTTTTGGGCGCCAGATAGGCGACGGGGCCGGTGGCCTCTGCTGTAGCGGGGGCCTTGGGTGAGGTCGAGCAGGCGCCCAGCATCAGCGTTGCCAACCCGGCCAGAGCAAAGCGGCGTGGTGACATCAATGTGCTGCGCGTCATAGTCGTTGAAGTTGTAGGTGAACCGGCGTGGCGTTGAGCGGTCGGCGGTGATGGAGAAACGACGGGATATCCGGGATCTATGTCCGGCTTTATCCAGTGCGCGAGCCCTGGACCGTCAGGTAGACGTCGCGGGCACCACACCGCCAGAAGCGAAAGGATTCTACTGCGACCGGTGCAACGTTAGATGTCTTCAGGCGAAAAATTAAAGGGATCTGACTTTTTTGAAAAAGCAGCATATAATCGCTGTCTTCGCATCTCCCGCAGTTAGTCATCAGACTATCTCGCGACCTCCTAGCCCGGGTGGTGAAATTGGTAGACGCAGGGGACTCAAAATCCCCCGCCGCAAGGCGTGCCGGTTCGATTCCGGCCCCGGGCACCAGTCTAAATTTCCTCGTATTTACAGGCATTTAGCTGGATTCAAAGCCTCTCCCCGTCTCTGGGGGATTTTCCAAGTTTGTGAGCCAGGTACAGTTTCAGTACAGTGGCGAAGCACCGCGTGCATTTTCCGGAGCTTTCAAACACATGGCTACTATCGTTAAGACATCCTCGGGCACTTGGAAAGCGCTCATTCGGAAGACCGGCTGGCCAACCACGGCCAAAACATTTCGCACCAAGCGCGACGCGGAGGACTGGGCACGCCGCACGGAAGACGAGATGGTGCGCGGCGTGTATATCCAGCGCGCGCCGGCGGAACGCATGACTGTAGAAGCAGCCCTGACCCGTTACCTCAAAGAAGTCACGCCAACCAAACGCGCCTCAACGCAGACAGGAGAACACAAGAAAGCGCAAGTTCTGATCAGGCACCTTGGCAAATACTCGCTGGCCGCCCTCAACGCTGAAATCGTTGCCCAGTTCCGCGACACTCGGCTAGCGGGAGATGCTGACGATAGCGGCAAGATCATTCCGCGCAGCAACAACACAGTACGCCTGGAACTAGCACTCCTCAGCCACCTGTTCACTGTAGCAATCAAGGAATGGGGTATAGGCCTCCCCTCCAACCCTGTAGCCAATATTCGCAGACCGTCTCCTGGTGCGGGGCGAAATCGACGGCTGACACCAGCAGAGAATAACCGTCTGTTGGCGGCCGTAGATGCGTACTCGAATCCGATGTTTAGCTGGATCGTTCGTATTGCTTTGGAAACGGGGATGCGGCTATCGGAGATCGGCGGGTTGCGGCTTGGCCAGGTTGACTTGCAGAAGCGAATCGTAAGGCTGGACATCACCAAAAACTCATCCCCCCGAACTGTACCTTTGACAAGAGCAGCTACAGTCGCCTTTCAATCGGCCATCAACAATCCAATTCGGCCAGCTGAGACAGATCTAGTATTCTTTGGTGAGCCGGGGCGAGACGGTCTGCGAAGACCTTATTTGTTTGACAAGGCGTGGACTGATGCAAAGAAAGCCGCTGGCTTGGTGAATTTCCGATTCCATGACCTGCGACACGAAGCTGTTAGCCGATTAGTGGAAGCAGGGCTATCAGATCAAGAAGTGGCCGCAATCAGCGGGCACAAGTCTATGCAAATGCTGAAACGGTATACGCATTTGCGGGCTGAGGATTTGGTAGAAAAGCTGGATAAGCTTGGGTCATAAATGGCCGGTCTCGGCCAGAAGCAGCCTTTTAATTAATCCCCGCGAACGACCGCGTCAGGCGAGAACCGGGCATTTGTCTACCCATATCTTGGGGCACAGACACCTGAAGTCGTGCGTCAACTCCCGCCCTTCCCGTGCACCGCCTTTAGATAAGGCCGTAACTCGACCCACTCGATAACTTGGAATACGCGGCGAAGTTCGCTAAGCGTTTCTTTCATTGTCACCGGGTCGAAAGTCTCCGGAATAGCGAAAGAAGCACCCTTTCTATCTGTCGCGTACCGATGGCGCTGGTCCAATACTCCATGGAATGCGTCGGTATCTTCAGGAAACAGCTCCTCGTTCAGGGACACCAAAAACTGGCGCGGCACCTCGAAATGGTACCGAAGCTCTGGGTAAAAGCGCCGGTATTCTCGGTACAGCTTATTGAGGTTGTGGCCAAGGTGTTCAGGCGCCCCGCCATGAGCGGCGATGGCTCCTTTGAGAAAGAGCTCAATACCCTGGCGAGCTATATGAAGGACGACTCGGCTCGACGAGTACTGAGATGAAAATCCTCCATCGAGCATCGCGTGGCACAACGCCTCGCTTGCCTCCAAGTAGGCCTGAGCAAGCCAGAGCATCCTGTCCCAGGCTTCCATCTCGGCGAGTTCTTTGGCGTACGACGGATCTGAATCGTCTTTCATGCCTCTTTCCTCCTAGATTTCGAGATCCAACATCGTGGTTTATAACGAGGTAGGATGTTGCAAGACTTTACATAAATCTATTGATCCACGATGATAGGCAGCGCGTCAAAGAACTCCTGCACGTAAACGAAGCCGACTTAGGAGGGGGCCTTGAACGGAATCAGAGGTGCGACGGAGCTTTTGTCCGTCGCAAACAATCCGAAGTACTCAGAGACCGGTGGTGGGCACGGAGCCAAGGGCGTAGACTTTGCGCGCTGGTGGGCTGTCGTCCGGATGGTGGAGTTGGAGAAGGCCAATGAGCCGGATTTCCTCCTCCTCTTTGAATCCGTTCAGGACGTTGCAGAACTAGATTCTGCGACCGAGCCAACACGGGCTAGGGTTTACCAAGTCAAGAAGAAGGACGCCGGGACTTGGAGCTGGTCTGTGCTCACAGGTACGGTCGCTCCCAAGGGCGCATCGACCGCTCCAAAGAAGCCCACCAAAGCCCCCGCCGCAACTCGAAAGGCGCTGGACTTCAAGAAGGTCCAAGGCTCCGCACTCGGCAAGCTACAACTCAGCCTGAACGCATTCACGGCGCTGTCTGTCGAAGGCGTATTCCTTTCAAACGCGGGCTGCGACTTCCCACTTGCAGGAGGCGGATCCGCAGCTACTACTTTGCCCTGCACACTCGCAGACTTGGCTGCCGACCATGTTCAGTTGCTGACCGACGCTTTCGCCTCGTTGTCGACAGACGGTTCGCCACCTGATTTGACTCGGATGAAGCTGCAGAAGGTCGCTATACATCCCGACAATCTGAATGCACCGGCGATTGCCGCAGCGCTTGAATTGCTAATCGAGCGCAGCCCATCACATGCCGGCCAGGCGAGGGCCTTCGTAGAGTCTTTGGTGATGAAGATTTCGCCGCTGACGCGTGGAACAGACTGCTGCCAATCATTCGACGAGCTTGTCAAAGAACGCGGTTTTTCGCGAAGAGCATTCATGGGTGCTCTAGCAGCCCTCGAGGCCGTGCCCGACCGCAGCGCCTTGCTTAACGATTTTTTGAACCAACTTCAAGCTGAAGGCGTGGACTTCATGACCATCTCGTCGATCCGCGTCGCAGCCACGCGAGCCCAGCAAGATCGACTCAGCGGGGGGACTGACCTATCCCGCGAAATCGACCAATTCAGCGATGCATGGCTCGCGTCAAATCCGCCTATATCCAAACTTCGGCCCTACACTGAGGCCGCCCTAACCGCGCTCAAGGCCCAATTCGGCGCACAGCGCGATAACGACCTGGTTGCCCGGTTTGTCATGAGAGCCATAACGAAATGCGTGGACCAGAACTAAGACGCCTCGTCCGAAGCCTGAGAACAAAAGACTATGCATCGCTTCCGATTCAAAAACATTTGGCTTCTCTCTCATCGCGAGAAGAAGGCTCGTCACGTGGAGTTTCATCCGAGCAGGAACCTGCTAGTGGGGAGGAACCACACGGGCAAGACGACGCTGATTCGCAGCTTGTTTGAGACGCTAGGCGCGACGCCACAGGGAAAGCTCGAACAATGGGACGAAAACGCTGCGTCGCTACTCGAGTTCTCAGTAGACGGCCGGAGCTACTTCGCCCTCCACCAGGATGGGCGGCGCGCGCTCTTTGATGCAACGTTCAATCTGCTCATCTCCACATCCAAGTTCGGCGACTGGTCCAGACGCTTTTGTGAGATAACCGACTTCAATTTAGTTTTCTCTGACAAGAAGCAGGCGGAAGTGGTCCCTGCAGATCCAGCGTGTTTCTTCGCACCTTTCTACGTGAACCAGGACGGAAGCTGGCAGGCTGAATGGAACACGTTCAGCGGCATGAAGCGCTTCAACGCACCTTTTAAGCCGATTCTTGAGTACTTCACCGGCGTATGCCCACCGGAGTACTACTCGGCAAGTGCCGAAAAGTCCCAACATTCCAAGGTTCTAGACGAACACCGACAAGAGTACCGACTACTCGAACGTGCGATAGATCGCTTCAGCAGATCTGTCCCGCTGTCTGGACCGAAAGTCGACGCTGATAATTTTGCTGCCGAGATTGAACTGCTGACCAAAGAGGTCAATGAGCTCAACGTTCGACAAGAAGTGCTACGTAGTAGTGCAGTCCGCGAGCAAGAGCTTCTCAACAGCTTGGACCATCAAATCCATCTTGCGGACAGCGCTCTCGCTGCACACGACAGCGATGCCAAATACCTGCTCAAGGACGGCGCGGCGCCACTCATCTGCCCGACGTGTCACGCGGAGCACGAAAAACCGTTCCTCGACTTGCTGGAGTTCGCAGAGGATGCCCGCGTCCTTCGCGAGCTCGCCGCACGCCTGAGAGAAGATGCCGCAGAGGTTCGAAAGCGTACTCAGAAGGTCTTCACCGAGCTAAGCTCACTTAACGAAAACTACCAGCGCATATCTCGTTTGCTGGACTCGCGCAAGGGCGAGCTGAAATTCAAGGACGTCGTCGGAAGCCTCGGCGCTGAGTCCGCATTCGCAACGTTCGAGGCCGAGCGCAAGCAGATTCAGGCGGCTATCGACGCCGTGGTTCTTAACGTCGACGCACTTGAAACAAGGATGAAGGAACTGCGTTCTCCCAAGCGCACGAAGAAAATCTTGGCCGAGTTCCGAGAACATTACGCGGCCGGCCGCATCGCTCTGCAACTGCACTCGGTAACGACCAAAACGATGCAACTGGCGTCCCGCCCCTCTCTTTCGGGCAGTGGCGGACCTCGCTCGATCCTCGCCTACTACGCCGCCATTTGGCGCACCGTGCAAAGCAAGGAAGGCACGTACGACGTCCCGGTAGTCATCGATTCGCCAAACCAGCAAGCGCAAGACGACTTTAACCTTCCTGCCGTCCTAAGTTTCATCGCGAAGGACTTGCCCGCCGGCATGCAACTTATCGTTGGCTTGGAAACACCTATCGACCTCAAGTTCGACCACGAGATGACGCTGACAGAGAGATACAGCATGCTTACCGAAGCTGAGTGGGAGCAAACGGAAAAGTTGATGGAGCCGTTGTTGAAGAAGATGTACGACGCGCCCCTTTCTCAGAGCTAACGGTCGATCTTCGTGCTCTGGCGTCGATTGCATAAATCTTTAGACGCAGCTTCGATCAAATGACCGCTTGCGCAAAGCGAACATTAGCCATGGAAACTCGAACGGCAGCTATGGGTCGAAAACGGGCATTCGCGAAGGGTCGCTCTCGACTCAAAGCGGCCTTTCGATCGTCCAAACTTCGAACATCCATTAGCAGTAGAAAACTTACATAAAATGGGCACAAATAATATCCGGCCCCGGTCAAGCGCATCGAAAAAGGCCTCAATGACAGGAACCGAGTTATCCTCGGTGACATCAAAATATTCGGGGAGGAAGGCAACCCGACTTTCAAAGGTTAGTTTGTCCAGCATCGTATGATAAAAACCATCATCTCCCTAATGCACGGACTTGCCAACAGTCTCAATAGAATTTTGTCTTGGCTGGAAAGCAAAGATCGCTCCGCTGACATCCAAGCGAAGTTTGTGGACCTCGCCCCAACTGATAAGGCAGACAACGCCGGCGTATATTCCGAAGCGATTCTGTTTGCGACGAACAATACGAAGGTTGCCAA
This sequence comes from Bordetella sp. 02P26C-1, assembly GCF_009763255.1. Classification (GTDB taxonomy): domain Bacteria; phylum Pseudomonadota; class Gammaproteobacteria; order Burkholderiales; family Burkholderiaceae_B; genus Bordetella_A. Next base: position 147,510 of record NZ_WSJB01000005.1, read on the forward strand.
TATTGCTCTAACAGGTCCCTATGGTTCGGGAAAAAGCAGCATCATCCAAACCTTCTTGAAGAAGTATCGGCGACCTGCGCTTCATATCTCTCTCGCCGCGTTCGTACCCGAGGCTGATTCGGAAGGCAAGAAGGTCAGCCGTCAGGAAATTGAGAGAAGTATTCTGCAGCAGATGTTGTATGGTGCTGACACAAACAAACTCCCGCTGTCACGGTTCAAGAGAATTCAGTCGCCTGGTGTTTGGTCGATATTTAAGTCTTTTTATATAACGTTTGGAATTCTCGCGCTTTGGTATGTGTTTAGTCGGCGAGCAGATATCGTGAGCGGCACCTTTTTCACTCCGCTCGCGCTCAGCAATGGATTCAACCTGGGGATCTGCGCGTTTGCAGTAACGTTCCTTTGGGCGACACTGCACCACTTTTACGTTGCCAGCTTCGGCCTGTCACTCAAGAGCATCTCGTTGAAGGACGTTGAGATAAGGCCAGCACATGACGACCAGACATCAATACTGAATCGTCATTTAGACGAAATACTCTACTTCTTCCAATCAACCAATTACGACCTTGTAATCATCGAGGATCTAGATCGATTCAACGACACCGAGATTTTCGTCACGTTGCGCGAAATTAATAGCCTCGTAAACGAGAATGCGGGCGTAAAACGGACTATCAGGTTCCTCTACGCGTTGCGCGACGACATGTTTGTCAACACCGATCGAACCAAGTTTTTCGAATTTATTATTCCCGTCATACCGATCATCAATACGTCAAATTCGATCGATATGGTATTGGAGCAAGGGAGGAGGCTTTCGCTCGATGAACGTCTCGATCGGCAGTTTCTAAGAGAGGTCTCACGTTACCTGAACGACCTGAGGTTGATTCAGAATATCTTTAATGAATACGCCATTTATGTGGCCAATTTGGAAACTGATGGAGAGAATCTGCATGACGCTAACAAGCTTCTCGCGATTCTGATCTATAAAAACGTCTATCCACGGGATTTTGAGCAATTGCACCGCGGCGCCGGGAATTTCGCCGCAGTATTGAATCGCCAAGATGAGCTCATTAGGCAAGGCGAAACCGGCTGCCGGGCCGAGATCGCGGAATTAGAAAAGCGAATTGAAGTCGCCGAGCAACAGACGCCTTTGGATCTGAGAGAGTTGCGGCAAATCTACGCTATGGCTCTGATTGAGAAACTCCCAGAGAGTGCTATTAGCGTCAGTCATGATCGGCAGACATGGATTCCGCTTGTTCAACTAGTTGGCCATGATGCGTTCGAGCAGCTCATTGATACGCCTCGTCTATTTTGCCGCTATCCCAATGGTACCTCCAGTGTGGTCGATTCTTCCAAATTGCAAACTGAGAGGGCCCCTCTAAAATCCTACCTGCAACGCAGGGATGAGATCGAAAGTAAGTTGGCTGATAATAAGAAAAAGATGCTGGGCCGACTAGATGATCTCAGATTGAAGATCCCAGCACTTCGCATGGCTAAGCTCAATGAGCTGTTGCGTTTAAATGCCGACCACGTAGAGGAGCTTTTCAAAGGTTTCGAAGAGAATGGAGAACTGGCCCGCTTTTTGATCTTAGAAGGCCATCTCGACGACACCTACTACCAATACACGTCACTTTTTCACTCAGGCCGTTTGTCGCCCAATGACAACAGGTTTCTCATCCAAATAAGAGCATTTGTCACGCCTGAGCCGAATTTTCCGCTCGACAATCCCAAAGAGGTCATCGCTGCGATGCGAGATGAGGACTTCCGGCAGAGCTATGTCTTGAACGTTAAGCTCGTTGATAACCTTCTGAATGATCGGAGTCTCTACTTTGATCAAGCACAGAAGCTTTTCGAGCTTCTCTCCTCTGAATTCGAGAGCTGCGAAGATTTTTTCAGTGCGTATTACACCGGCGGCCTCGAAGTTTCAGGGTTTCTTCAAGGATTAGTCAATGCTTGGAACAAGCTTGTACCAACTGCCATTGCCAGCCCCAACAATATCTCTCACGTTACCCAACTGATCGCGAATCTACCGTTAAGCTCGCTCAAAACGCTCGCCAGGAACTTTGATGAATTATCAGAATTTGTTGCTGCGAACCTTCCAGAAATTCTGGTGCACTTGCCTGAACTAGCACCGGAACGCCTTGAATGCCTCGACTTTGAGGTCCAAGATCTAGCTGCGATCAAAGAACACTCTGAAATTGTACGCTTTATGTTCCAGGAGGGGCTGTACGGGCTCACGATAACGAACCTGGAATATGTCTATCAAGAGATTTTGGGGCAGAACGATCTCAAGTCAATGCGCGAGAGAAACTTCACCGCCATCCGTTCAACGAATAACGCAACCTTGATGAAGAGAGTGGAGCGTGATTTCAATCTTTACCTGCGCGATATTCTTTTAGAGTTGCAAAGAAACTCAGAGGAGGATGTTCCCGCCATTCTAGCCATTCTTGGCCAGAATACACTTGATCAAGATGATCTTCGGACGTTTCTTGAAAGGCAGACAACCCGACTACCGACTCTAGAGGGTGTGCCTGAGAAATTGCACGCGACACTGTTCCAGCTAAATGCGATTGAAGCAACCTGGATGAATTGTCTCGCCTTCATGGAATCTGACGGGTTTGAGGCAGATAGCCTGATTGGATATCTTGATCGAGATGTTGTCCGTACGGCTATCCTACAACATCCCATACCAAGCAATCCGGACTCACTGACGCTGCGTCAGTTCCTCATCAATGCGGGTTCGCTGTCTGATGCCGCCTACAAAGATTATGCCCACGCTCTGCCGAAGCCGTTCAAAAAGCTGCCCGAAGGACTGGAACCAAGCAAGCGTCGAATACTGATAGCCGAAGGAAAAATCACATTCACTAAGGAAAGCTTCGATGCGCTCGCTGACAGTAAGGATTTGCAGGTGCTATTCGTCGCTGCCAACAGCGACGAATATCTGGCAAATCCCAACGGCTTTGCACTCGACGACGACTTCCGAGAGGATCTTTTACGATCTGACATTGATAATGTCGCCAAGCTCAAGATAGTCGACCTGATGGACCTGGAGGCGCTCGTGGACCTTCCTGAGCGATCAGCACTAATCGGCCCAATTATTAATAGCGCAGACGCCATAATATCCAAACTTGATGGGAATAGCGCCCAAGCCCTAATAAAATATTCCGAACCTATAGCGATACAAATTGCACTCTTTAATAAATATCACTCTCTTATGAGTGATGACGACGTGCGTAACGTCTTAGCTAGCCTACCGGAGCCATATTCCGAAATAAAAACAGGGTACAAAACTCCCAGGCTAAAGAAAAATCCCGAGAATCTGGAATTTGTCAAATGGCTCGAATCAAGAAATATTATCTCATCATGGGGTGAGGATCGCCTCTTTATCGACGATATAAGAGTGAATCTCTATAGAAGTTGATAAGCGGCTTCCAAATTCCACGCTGTCTCGGCGTAAGCGGTACCTTGCCGAAGATCCGTACCTCGAACGGCTGCTCTTGACCGAAAGCTGCCATTCGCAAATGACGGCATTTGCCTCCGAACCACCGTTCGAGCTTGCTCGACTGCACGAACCAAGCCATCATAGGCCATGCAGAAGAAGAGCGACTTTGATTCCCTTTACCCGACTAGGACGGGTTTCTTCTACATACTTTGGATTATGTGCCTGTTGATAGCCCCCTTGTTCGGCGCGGGGTATCTAGGGGAGAAGCTCAAATGGCTGGGTGACGACATAGGCCCTGCCCTCGCCTTCGGCCTGCTTTTACCGGTGGCCTATTTACTGATCTATGTGATCCTCCGCAAACTCGAAGCGGAATCTCGAAGTTTTATCATTTTTGTGATCCTGCTCTTCCTCGTTGTGGGGCTTTCGGAATTATGGAAAGCGACGAGGACAGGGGATCAACATCATTGGGTTAAGGCGGCAGTAGCACTGGCGTATCTAGCGGTGTATGGTTTGGTTTACAGATACCTAAATCGTCGACACATCGACTAACGCCCGACAAAAATAGCAAGCACCCAAAACTTCAACAAAAAGAAATACCGCACAATCAAAAAGTCCGTATGGCGAAAACTTTCCGTGGCCTAAAAACCGAAAGACGAAGCCCACTACGTACTGAATTCTTCTCTTTTCTGTATCTGAAATTTATCAATAGAAACAATAACAAACTGTCGGGCTGCACCATAACCGCACCATACTTGCATCACAATTGCACCATTGAACTTGTCCCAGATTTTGAACGACCGATTATTTGCATCAAATCTGCACCATCCACCCTTTTTCTTCGCTTTTTTGCATCACATTTGCACCACCGTCGATTTATTTACACAACGCACCAAGCAAATTAGTCTGCAGTTACTCCAACACACGAGGACTGCACGATGACTACAGAGGAATTGTTGCTGAAGCAGTTTGGCACTCCGCTCTTGACGCTTCAACAAGTCGCCCATCTCTTGAACAGAAGCCCTGACGGCCTGCGAATTACGCTCTCAGGTGATAACCCCGTCGCTACACAGCTTCGCCCAGCTCGTCGCCGTATCGGACGTCGAATCCTATTCAGCATAACTGAGCTTTCTCGCGTCATTGACCAGGGGACCGGCGAAGAATGAGTATCAAAGCGATGAATTGGGGCTGGACTTTAAGCTTGGAGCCCACGGCCAAAGTCATCCTGCTCGCATTGGCGGATTCCGCCGATGATCAGGGTCAGAGCTGGCTGAAAGTCAAAACAATCGCTGCCAAGTGCAACTTGTCGGAACGTACCATACGACGATGGATCAACAAGTTCGTGCAGATCAATTTGCTCGAGGTCACAAAACGATTCGATCCCAATGGACGACAGACCTCCAATGTCTACCAATTGGCTGTGGATAAGTACCCTGACAATCTGTCATCCCTGACAGAGCCATGTCAGCCCCCCTCTGCCACAGAAGTCACCCCCGCTATGACAAAGTCATGTCCAGGGGAGCTGGACACAGCAGTGTCAGACCTTGAACCACCAGTAAACCCATCATTTAAATCACCACCACAACCGACGTTTGCGTTGAGTTTTCCTCGTGGTCTGAGCGAGGCCGAAGTTCTAGCAATCAAGGAAGTTATTCCTAGCCACCCGAGCTCGCAAGTGCTGCTCGATGAGCTTCAAGGGGCGATGAATGCTGGTGTCATTCGATCATCCCGCGTATCGTGGTTTCGAGCGATCCTCAAGAAAAGCCGTGCAGGTAGTTTTTATCCCACGTATGCCCAGAACGTCGCGGCGAATAGTTCGAGGCAAGCTATGCCTCAGAATGAGGTGCAACCACAAGCCACCAGTAAAGCAGAGGGAAGGAGGCGCCTGGAAGAACTGAAGCTCATGCTATTACCTCCGACACGAAAGCAAGCCTAAAGCACTCAGGGGATGACAAGCCTGGACCACGCTCGATGGATGGGCTGCTTCGTCCCACGTACCGCTTAAAAATTCACTGCTAATCAATCGCAAGGAAACACGCATGGATAACGTCGAAAAAACTTACCGCGAAAAAGTTCAACACCTACGAGGCATCCTGATAGAGGATCTGATTCAATTCTCAAATAAAAATCCTGGCATACCTGCTCAAATACTAATGGCAGGTCTGGGCGAACTCTTGATACAGTATTCAGTTGACCAAGTCGGAGTCCCTAAGACACAAACCTTCTTGGATCATCTGAAAGAGGCAGTGGAGCGCTTCGGCGCCGAAATCGACGGTCGTCAGAATTCCATATAGACCACACCAGACGCCCATTCCAAGCTCCCTAAACTCGTGCATGGGGAATGCTATGACCAAAAGAACCAGCAGCATCGATAGTTTTTTGGGGATTCTCAAGGGAAAAACAACGACAGTCGCGACCATTGAGGAAATGAACCAGGCAGCTTCTGCTGGCTGGGCAAGTGAAGCGGAATACGAGGATCAACCCACATCCCCCGAACGCTTCACACCTTACGACCCTGCCAACTCATTGACCACAGAGGAGGACATAGCGGTTTTCCTCGCAGATGCTACGGAAACCGGCAACACTCAATATATAGCCCTTGCTCGAAAAATAGCGGCACGTGCCAGATTTAAAAACAAGCAGCGAGATAGGTATTGAATTGGGCTCAACGCTCCATAGATGCTTTCGCGCTTTCCTTATCCTGTTGAGGTGCACGAGGACTCCACAACGAATCTGAACTTCCACGCACGAGATCTAATGCTGCATACTTCGCATTTGCACGCATGATCGCTGTCGGCAGGTTCTCCCGGTCATTCGTGAAAATCCGGCTCTGAAATCGAGCACGAGAGATAGCGACATAGTAGGCATCCTTGGCAGTCGTACGACTCTCGGTATTAAGGTCAATCAAAACACGATCAGCCGTCAAACCCTGGCTGCTATGAGCCGTCGTTGCATATGCGTGAGACAAGTGCAGCGGTCTATCCGTAGTCAGATCCACACGGCGCGTATCGCTGACCAGTGTCACCGTCCCCGCATTAACGTTTTCAACCTTGAAACGATCACCATTGGCTAGGTCTAAAGAGGCGTCATTACGTGTGATCCTCACGACATCACCACGCGACAACTCGGTCCTATCCAATTCGTAGACTGAAATTTTGCTATGTGTCAGAGGGTTGAACCGTATCACCTCATGAGACCGCTCTGAGCGAACGGTGAGGCGGTTCCCCGGGCCCGTGTCCTCCACCCGATACAGCTCGCCACGTTGCAACCCAGACCTCTGGTAATCCTTTTCAGGTTGAATCAGATCCCCTACCTGATAGTTCTTGGAAAATCGGCGCTCGGCCTGAGTAGTGTCGCGCCGAATGAGCGTATCAACTTCCTTACCCCGGCCTGCCGTACCTATGTTTTCGCGCACAATCTTGTTGATTTCGCGCCGAGCCTCATTAGTACCGGAAACAATGATCGTTTCATTACGATCCTTCGGCTCGAGTTCGGTGTACGCAGAGGCGATGGCTGCACGGCGTTCGAAATGATCTTTGATCTCGATAATATCTGCGATTCGGGAGAGCGAGCTCGACGTATCGCCCTTGGCTGCCAGTTCAACGGCTTTTCTCAGCATGGGGTCCCTTTGACGCTGGATTTCGTCCATATGGGCGGTTTTCATTCCTGCCGCCTGTAACTGGTCGAATGGTCGTCCGGCTTCAATCGCTTTCGTCTGTGCCGTATCACCCATGAGCACCACGCGTGCACCTGCCTTTTCGGCGAGCCTCAAGGCTTGCTCCATCTGGCGGGTTGGGACCACACCCGCCTCGTCGATCACCAGTACGGTTTTTGCGTCAATGTCTTTATCCTTGGCCCGTAGGAACGACGCGAGCGTGTTTGCCTGCACACCGAGTTCTTGCAAGGCTTTGACCTGACTCCCGTAGGGAGCCAAAGCGCGCACGGCGTAGCCTTGCCCTTCGATCATGCCTTTCGCCGTCTCGAGCATGTGGCTTTTGCCGACGCCAGCAAACCCCTGTACGCCGATAACCCGATTGTCGCTCGATACCATCAGTTCGGCGGCTTGGCGCTGCCCGGTATTTAGGTTGGTTTTGGCCAGTTGTGCACTGGCGATCTCGGAGGGCATGATGGCAGCGACAGCCCCACGCCCATCCCGCTCGATATGCAAGATGTGCTTCTCTCGCTCTAGTGCGGTTTGCGTCGTGTATCGAGCTTCGCTCGCGACAAGGCCTCCATGCAAGATCGCCGTATCGACACGGTCACGAGCAGCGATGCTCTGGACTCCCTTGGCCTCAATCCGGGCAATCCACTCTGCTCGCGTCTGACCTTGTGCATCGCCCTGCCCAGTCTGTCCTGCGGGCCGGTATAGGGGCTGTTCCTGAACAAGATAGCCGGATGCTGTCTGCGTCGCGATTTCCCTTTGGATGTCCGCAAGTTGAGCACCGCCTATAGCGTGCTTCATGGCCGTATCTATTAGTTCGCGGCTCCCCATGACTGCCTGGCGTTCGGTCAAATGATTGACGGCGTAACGCACGGCCCGTTTTGCAGCTTCATCAGCGGGAACAAATGCTCGCCGATCAGCCGCCCCTAATTCGGTGCGGCCACGTTCGGGTCCTGCTCCTGACCACTCCCGGCGGTGAAAATCGATTCCTAAATCCTTTGCTTTCTCCTTCCATTCGGTACGAAGCGCTTCGCGCTCTGCCATCATTTTTTTAGGCCGCGTCTGCATGGCAGCCTGCTGTTTCTCAATAGCACTGGCCGTCTCACGAGTTAACCCCTTCGCCGCCAATCTTTCCTTGATTTGTTCACTACGCTGGCTGAAGCCTTCAATTTGACTCCGTTCGATGTGGGCCAGTTCGAAATTGCCGCCTCGTTCAAAGCGCAAGCGGTAACCGAGCTTCTGCAGTGCTTCTGCCAACTCATTGTTATAAACAGAGCCGAGATAGCGTGTCGATTTCACAATCTGGTCATTCTTGAGCGCCCGCCACTGTCCATCCGCTCGCCGTGTCACGTTCATAATGACTGCATGGGTATGAAGCTGCGGATCACGTTCACGGCTCGTCTCATGGCGGAATTTAGCGATGACGAGATTCCCCGTTGTCTCGATTCGTGATTTTCCTTTTACCTTCTCCCGTGCCTGTGCAAGTGTTTCCGCCACGTCCAATGTCCGGGCCACGGCCCTGTCATGAGCTTTAACGATTTCAATGTCGCCTGACACCAGCGCCTGCAGAGAAACACTTTTTGGTGCGGAAAAGGTCAGATCAATTCCTATCCGGATATTTGAGTCCTGACGCGTAGCGGCACGGCTAATGCGGACGTCTGGTGCAATCTGCCCTGCCAACAACTCTCGAAATCGCGTACGATCGATCTCACCGCGCAGACCCAATTTGGCGGCCCCCTTTCCTTGCCACTCAGACGACTCACCATCTTTTGCGTGATAGTCGTCCGCACCATCCTCGTAGTAACTGGCGGCGCGGCCGATGTCCTGCCGCGTTAGAACCTTGTGGCTGAGCATGACGACAATACTCAATCAATTGCTTTCAACTTTCGATGCATTGGATAGACGACATGACGATATCGCCACTGAAGCCAAGAAAGTGCACCGATGACGATACCCATCAAAAGCAGCTTTCCCGACCCCATATCACCGGAAAATATTCCCTCAAGAATCTCTCGTGCTTGCAGCAATAGTATTGCCATATAGAGGCCACCCATTACCAGGAAAAGGGCTGAGAACCCTTGTTCGGCGTTCAAGCGAAGACGCTCGGTGAAACCTATTGATTTCGAATTACGTTCGGCCATATTGCACTCCGTCAATTTGATTGATCCAGGCGCTTTTTCTCACGCCCGGGCTCCCAAGAAATTCCTTTCGAATTGCGATAAATGTATTCCCGGATAAGATCGCGCAAAACTTGACTGGCGATACGATCATTTGCCCTAACTGCCTCGACAAACTCTGCTTTCAACTCTCCAGAAATCACCGTTCGAATCACTGTTTGTTCAATCAAACCATCCCTCCCCTCTTTAACTCGGTGTCCAGGCTTTCACACCCTGACGGTTCAGTTCCGCGTGGGTACGCTTCATCCTCTCCGGTCCCCCCAGCTCTCGCAGCAACAACACCATTTCCAGCAGCAGCGCATCGTTTACTTGCCGAGTAATCATGACATTCGCATGTTGTCCAGACACAAGGCCTGCTCGGATTTCGCTACGCAGCGCGGTAAATTCTCCAATCAATGCATCGCCAGTTTCTAATCGTTCGCGTAGATAGGTAGCCAGCGGCTTGTTCACGCGAGCCGCCTCTTCTTCATAGGCAAGCTGCTTGGCTGGACTCAATCTGAGATGAATAGGTGTTCCTAGGGCCATTCAGCCTCCTGTAGTGTGTGCGGTAGTGCAGAACATCACGACTTCTCTGGGGCACCGAAAAATTCTGTAGATGCAAAGCACTACGAAGAAATTTGGGGAGCTTAGATTTCCCCATTAATAATCAAACAGTTATCCACACCGCAAGGTGCGTATTGTGTATAGCCTTGTTAAGGAAATTAAGGAGGCTATTGGATGGCCAAAATGGCCATCCAGAAGGTCAAAACCTATCCATCGAGCAGCGCTCGATGACGATGATGCAAATATGGTGCAGGGATGGTGCAAATATGATGCAGCTTTGCGGCGGATGGTGCAGATATGATGCAATCATGGTGCATTTACCGGCCCAGTTTCCCTCGCGCATAACCACCGATCTTCTTGCCTGTACCCCAGGCGCGCTTAGCACCAGCAGCACCCGCACCACTCAATAAGCGTGATGCTCCCGCTATACCTGAGCGTCCAGAGATTTGGCCATCTTTATCTTTGCGGCCAAAGCTCCCCATCGCAGACCGCAGCATGCGCATTTCCCACATATAGCCAAGACCGACTCCTCCTGCCAACCCGCCAGCAATCGACGGAAGCTGCAGCAGCAAAACTATAGATGCAGTCGCAATAATGACAGTGCCACCCAACGCATATGCTGCGTTTGTGTGTCCATCAAGATCAAAGCTAACCATATAGCCCCCAAAGATACCCATAATGAGCATGAGCACGATAGAGGTCAGTACAACAAGCAGACCATAATTGAGAACCTGCCCACACCACATTTCAAAGAATCGAGCCGTGGACTGCCATAGCAAAGCAAGAATAAAGAAAGGTCCTAATGCGGCCAAAACGGCCAATGCCACTTTTGCAAGAATGATGAACGAACCACCGATTGCCACAAGCACCGCTGTGGCGAGATTAATAACAATACCGAATGCGCCATAAAGCCAGCCCTCGGCACTGAACCAGCCTTGTTTCTCAAATGCCTTTGAAGCGGCATCAAGACCTGCTCCCGCAGCGTTATCGAGCATATTTCCCGCGGTGTCCGTATTACCAGGATTGGCACTGAGAGCAGTCGCCAACGCGTCTGGAGTAGATGTAATGACATCCGCTATTTGAGTTTGATACAACCCACCCGCAGTAGCTATCGAAACGATCACGCCGATTCGAAAACAACGCCAAAGGAAATCGGGAATAGGATGATCAACCACCCCACGAATGATTGCCAGCGCATAGACGATAAACCCCAGCGCCAACCCAACCGAAATTACGGGTGTCAGGGTTGCAATAAGCTTGCTGGATATATCTGTCGCAAACATTGTCGTGGCAGCGTCGAACTTGCCAAAGAAGTTGTCGAAAATCCTGAACGCTGACATTGATCTTTACCAGCCTTTCGGTATGCCTTTGTTCGTCGAACTGAAGTCCTCTTGTGCCTCAGAACGCATCGCGTTGACGCAATTTGGAGTGTGCCGTAGCTCTCCTGGGTTACTGCGGCACTCTTGAAGCTTCACGCTTCGCTCATCTTTGTGCTCGGCATAGTGCTCGACTGAGTTTGTTGCCTCGCCACACCCAACAAGCACGACAACTAGGAGGTATACCGAGATCCCCCTATTTCCAGGGCGTGTCGGTACGCCAGAACGAAAGGGTGATCTCTTCATTAGGGAGGTCACCCTTTCAGAATCTCAAAAATCACTGTGTTCTCCGGATCTCGTCTCGCAAGGCGACGCGCGTGCCGAAGATCTGTAAACCGAAAAGCTTCTTCAGGGCCTCCCCAATTCATACTCCCAGCGTCTTCCCCGATAAAGAATGGCGCTTGCATAAAACCCTCTGGCTGTATCCGCGCGATAACCCATTGACCTTTCATCGTGCTCTCCAATTAATGGCTTTGTGATAGCTTTTACAATGCCACAGAGAAACAAGGAAAGTCAATTTTTTCTTTTAAAATCAATTGCTTGTCAATAGCTGTAAATATTTTCTTTACAGCTACTGACACTGCCAAAATACAAAGCGCTTTTGGATTGCACAATCCAAAAGCGCCCTCATTGTTTTCACGATTTTTATCCATAGTCACGACACCGTGAATACGGACAACAGCAGCAATACTCAATCAAACTTTCAGATGATGCCGCGCCGACTCTCCGAGAGTAAGGGAGCACAACCTTGGGCGGGATCGCTTCTTATGTACCTTCTTAAGGCATTCCGCAACCCTGAATCTGCTGCATAAAGAACCACACCTTTCTTAGCACGCGTCATGAGAACGTAGTAGATATTTCGAACGGCACGGGCGAATTCATGCCGCTTTTGCTCCTCTGGCAAGTTGAGCCTGTTCAAAGTCTCCGTGAGCTGCTTGTACTGCTGGGCCGCCGGCCGCACGCGAAGGCCCTTTCCATCCACAAAAGCGAGATCTTCTCCAATCAACACGCCCACATAATCGTACTCAAAGCCTTGCACCGTATAGATGGCTCCCACTTCTGCTATCAAACCAAAGCCTCTGTTCCATTCTGCATAGGCTCCATTGGCATTCCAACGCGCTTTCCAATCGCCGATTTCGATATCGTAGCCTCGACCTGGCGTGCGAAAGGTATTCCAGGGCCAGCAGTATCCGCCGACCACACGACAGGTCGTATTGCCTTGAGCCCGGTTCTTCAGAAACTGCACCATCTCTTCTGGTGAGTCGGCCAGAAGTACCTCATAACGCTCGTTCGACTCTAGTGTTTCAAGCTCACCATGATTCAGAAAACCATCCACCCACTGTAGGTACTTACCAGCATCCTCGCAACGCAACTGCTTCACTAGAGTTCGCTCGAGAATATGCATACCGGCACGGGCAGCCTCGTCCTGGATGTGATGGCTGCGGCATGTCTCGTCGGGATGCAGCCACTGGTTATCGTCTATGAAAAAGACCGCAAGCCGCTTGTTCCGCAAGAGTCGTTTCAGTCGCTCTTTGGCCAGACGGTGGGCTTCGTCGACTACCAAATACTCCGTCTCTGCAGTTCCGTCAGAATAGAAATCTAATTGCTCGACACAAGCCTTGATTGCAGCTGACCGGACGTGATACCTGGGATTCTTTCCTCGCTCCATCAAGTGTCTGATCAACAACATTGCAAGCACAGTTTTCCCTGTACCTACGATGCCATTGATGATGACACATGTTGGCCCCTCAACAGCATCCAAAGTTTCGACTATGTCTTTGAAAATCTCGATCTGCTCTGGCGATGGATCGAAAAGAGCGCTGCAATTGAGCTTATCGCTAAAGTTGGCAATGAACGAGCTTGAATATCTCAATTTAGGTGCCGTAAGGCGATTCAATCTCTCACTGGGCATCTGCAGCTTCGCTAATAGTTGGACAACCTCCTCACGACCTATATCGCGGGTTACCAGGAGAGCGTGACGTAGATGGTCTTGAAACTGAGGGCGTCTAAGAAGGTCGTTCTCGATTTCCCGGTACTCGTGCAGATATGCCACGGCATGTATCTTCGGAGCGAGGTCGCCGTAGTCCAACAACTGCTCAAGTGCCGTGCTGTACACATTAGCCTGTTCACAAGGGTGGTCAGCACAATATGGTTCGTGCGCATCGACAGTTAACCATCCCATGTCAAAGGTTTCGTTGAGGGTCACGCTGCCTTGGGACCATTGTTTAAGCTCGATCACGATGATATGCGTCTGGCCCGCCGCATCGTCTCCTACCAGCAAACAATCAGCCCTCCGTGTTCCCAACGGCATGGGATATTCGATCAGAATATGGCCGTCTATAGACAGAGGTTCCAATAACCTAGCCAAGGCAGGGAGAGACTTTTTCCACGATGCCATCTCTTGAGGAGAGACACTACCTTGGTCGAAGACCTCTCCAAAGCGCTGAACTAACAGATCAACAAAATCCTGGTTCGTTGCTCGCTTGCAAAAATCTTTGATCGTGAGGGTTGCCAGAGCTGCCATGCTTCTTAAAGAACTACGTTGTACTTCAGTGTCAGAGCTTTCAAACTCGGGAACTGGGTCTGGTCAACTGGTAGACGGATGCTAACTCCCTCGTACTGCTCGTAGATGGTACCAAAGAGCCCCTCATGAAGCTGCACCTTACCTTCCGGCGTAATCTTGAGTTGACCGAGGTCGAAAAGCGTGTGAATGTCCGCACGCAACAACAGTCCGTTCTGCACAGCGTTGGATTCAGCGCCCAGATAGGGGGCAATATGAGCGGCCTCAAGTACAGCCGCCACGTCGCAACCCGTTACTACACATTTGCCAGCATAGGCAATGAGCAAGTCCTGACGAAACTTGGGTTGCCCCTGGCGACGTACGACTTCCCGGATTATCTTCTTACGACCGTCCGCCATGTCCGTTGGGTCAAAGACAACAGCGGCGTCAGCCTCAACTTTGGCTTGCTCTAGCTCGAGTTCAATATACGATTTCGGAATGCGGCTACGGAAGACCTGCTGGACGAACTGCTCCAAGGTTCCGTAGGCGCCGAGAATTCCTTTGACCTTATCGTCCGAAATACGGGTGAAACCTCGATAGCCTCTGTTCAGATAGTTAACGACGGGCTCACTCATCACACCGGCCTCGATGGCGTGAGGCTTGCTCAGCAGATACATCTGCTCCCAAGTATTACCCTCATCGTCATGCCGCCAGATTCGGCTTGCCAGTTCTGGGGAGATAAACTTGCCGACCACTGAAGAGAGAAACTGGTACTGATTGTCGTACACCGTCAGCACCAGGTCTCCAGCTTGCATAGACTTCCAGGTGCGCTGATTCACTGGCCCTGGTACAGCTCCCCAGGCGTAAAAGCCATCCTCGCCAGGCAGGATTGACCGATAATAGTCCGTCTGCTCTTGCCCCAACGCCTCTTTCATCCAGTCGAAAGGCACAGGATTGAGGATCGAGTCTTTCAGGTGGGCGCGAGCATTCTTATCTCCCGCCGTAAACACGAAAATCTGACGCATGGCTCAATAGTCAGAATACTTATCAGAGCGCCCTTTCACCACGTCGGCCGGGTACTTCAGATCGTTGAGCTTGAGCTTTTCCTCGGCTGCCTTCAGTGGGTCTATGCCCGTGACGGAACAAAAGCGCATCAGGTAGATGAACACGTCGGCGACTTCATGAGCGACAGCCTCTTTCTTCTGGTCCGAGAACGCCGAAAAGCCTTCAGCGCCATCTTGCCATTGGAAAATCTCCATCAACTCAGAGACTTCCACGCTCATGGCCATGCTCAGATTCTTGGGGGTGTGATATTTGCCCCAATTCCTAACCTCTGAAAACAGGTCTATCCTTTTGCGTAGCGCAATAAGTTGATCTGTCTCAGTCTGGGAAACGTTATTACTCATCTCTAATCCTATACGTCAACTCTATAAGGCCAAATACTTTCAATAATAACGTGTGATGTTTCCAGTTCAGAGGGGCCATGACACGTATGACTGCGGGTATTTCCGCCCAACGCCGATGAGCTGACGACTCGCCATACATTGGCCTCAAGCTCGGCTTAGGATCAGGACTCTTGGGGCCGTAGCCTTACTCCCGAGTTTCCTCCGGCCGGATTGAAGAACTCAGATCAGCACAGCCTCTTTAGGGAGTACCGAAATGACTCTTCTGCAGCCATCAGTCGGCATAATTTGCGGAGAGAGTAGGACTATTTTGCATCTTGCTCTAGGGCCAGAGTTAAAAAACAATTATACTTATTGCAATATAAAGTTACTCTCAATGAAGAGGATCTCATGGCTGACAACGATGAGCACGAACTGAGACTACATAAACTTTATCTGATACTGAGCGCAGTTGATGACACATATCCCGGTGCTTCATCAATGGCGAGATAAGCTTAGACGACTTTTTCGACCGCGATGTGATGCTGCGAGGCGCTCAAGGCGTGCCAATACGAAGAAGTTGAAGTGCTTGGTCCTAGTACAGGAGAGGCCGTTGCTGTTTTCTTTGTTGCACCGATCACAGGGACAATTTGCATGACTACGGATGAACCAATTACGCTCTCGATGGCCTGGGGCATTGATCAGGACGTCATCAAAAAAGTCGGTGCAATAGACGTCACACTCAACTGTGATACGAACCTATTCATCGACCCACTCCTTTTGGCCGAATCAACAAACAAAGATTTTCGTGAATGCGCGAGTGCGGCATATGAGAGTCGATTTCATCAGCTGATCGAACTTCTAACAGCCTCAACAGCGATCAATGACGCGGCGTGGCGCGCCGCAAAGAAAAGAATCTCGTTCCACGAAATCGGCTACACCCACCTCGGCTACTCAGCAGGCACCAGCGGTTCCGGATTCGGCGACAAACTGGCGGAGAGCTTAATCTCTACTGCCAAGGAGGTTGTTAGCTTAGGTGTTAATAATCCGAATCTCTTCGTTGCTCTTGCATTGTTCGAGGACAGCGTTGGTGCTGATCGAATTAGCGATATGACTACCAATATCATCATTGAATGTCTTGCGCGATTTACGACCTCAACATGCACTCACATCAAAATAGATACGAAGTCTTTTGACATCAAGGGTAACAGCTATGATCTTCCACCCAATCCACTGAAACCGACGGAACCAATTCTCCTAGTTCCTGCTGACATTGTTAGAGACCTGCCTATCGCATCTGATTGGAGCTCTGTAAGCGCGGCAGCCCGAGAAACCGAGGATTTACGGGAACGGGTAAACGCTCATATTGGTGAAATATGGAAGGCAAAGACCCGGCGCGATAAAGAAGAAGTCCTAAGAAATGCCCTGCGAAGTAAAAAATCTTTCGATACTCTATTGGAGCTTATTCAATATGCTGCTGATGAGCCCTATGACATAGCGAACGATCATCGTGGCGAAATATACCCGGCAGACATTCGCAGGAACATATCTAGAATCCAACCACTTGATCTACACAAGTACTCAGGTAGAAAACTGGATCTTGCCGAGGTAGACGAAGTCGTCGTAGCAATAATTGCACAATTTAAGAACCTGATAGAGGACCGTGGACTCTGGAAAGAGTTGTGGGATGATAAGCAAAAGAATGCACGCCTTGAAAAGGCTATGCAGCGCCTCTTGTACGCAGTTGCACTGTCCTATTGTGACGCAAATGACCTTGATATTTCGCCAGAGTCTGACGGCGGTGCCGGTCCGGTTGATTTCAAAGTATCCAATGGTGCAAACTCAAAAGTACTTCTAGAGTTAAAGCGCTCTACAAACTCCAAGCTTGTAGATGGATACACTAAACAAGTGAACGCCTATCGAGCTGCCGAAGGCGCAATTCAAGCACATTATGTCGTAATTGATATTGGGGGGCTTACACCCATAAAAATGAAAGGATTGAGCGACGCTCGATCTACCGCCATCAAAGCAGGCCTTAATCCGTCGGAGATTGTAATAATCGATGGGAATATTCAAAGGTCGGCAAGCAAACGGTAGCACAAGTTTTTTATATAGCGTTCGATTAGAAACTTCACGCAGCAATAACTACAGATAAGAAAAGATAGGTGGAAGAAGCATGCCATATTCAGCAACTGTGTTTAATATCCTAATCGCATCACCTTCGGATGTGCCTGACGAGCGTCAAGCTATAGCAGAAAGCTTGCACGAGTGGAACGCGCTTCATTCTGAAAGTACGGGAAAAGTACTCCTGCCAGTGATGTGGGAATCTCACAGCGCGCCGAGCATGGGAAATCGCCCACAAGGAATAATTAACGAACAGGTAGTAAAGTCATGCGACATGCTTATCGGAGCATTTTGGACTCGTCTCGGCTCTCCTACTGGAGTCGAGGACAGCGGAACAGTTGAGGAAATAAAATGGTTTCTCAAGCAGAAAAAGCCTGTAATGCTCTACTACTCAGATGCACCAGTTCAACCGAGCAAGATAGATAAAACCCAGCTCGACAAGCTCGAGAATTTCAAGAAAAGCATTCGTAATCAGGGCATACAAGAAGAATACTCTTCGATCGAGCAATTAAAAACAAAGCTTTCACGTCACCTCACCATCGTTACCAGAGGAATTTCGGTGGGAACGGTGGTAACTGCCTCAGTGGTTAGAGAAGCCAAAGAATCGACGAAACTGGCAGCCGCTTCTCCACTAAAGACAGAGCGGAGCAATGCCAGCGGCGCTACTGCCTCACTGGAAGATTACACGGACAAGTCATTCGTAGTCCGAGGCGATACCAAGCTATTAAAAGAAGAGCTAAAAGAACTAGGTGGCAAGTGGATTAAAACTCGCGAAGGAAGTTACGCCTGGAATTTTTCTAAGAAAAAGCTTGAGGCCGTAGCTGAACTACTTAGCGTCCAACCAATACTAGCCGATTAACCTTTCTACCTTCTCCAGTCCTCCATTTCTAAGTAGTTGTGGTCCATGAATCCCGTCGGAATCGACACTAGCGCACTGCTAACCATGCTGGGCTTAATCGCTGCGGTATGGGCGGTCGTGCCAAACACCGCGAGGCTCAGCTTTCGATTGAGTTTGCATTGGTTCGATTGGCTGGTCATCTGGTCCGCATTACTCATCATCCACGCCTTGTTCTTCGAGCCCGTGCTGACAGCGCTAGGATTTCCTATCCTCGGGCCATGGCTGTGGGGCTTCGACAAAGGCGCTACTCAGTATCTACTGTTCCTCGCCCTCGCCGCCTATGTTTATTTTCGAGCAAACAGGACTAAACTCAAACGCTGGAATCTCGAACTATTCGATGATCTCACCACGTCTCTATTGCACGCAGGGAGACTCGAGGACCTTGCGGAGTTATTACATCGCCATCTCGACTCCGCACTAGAAATCGCCTCATCAAACAGCGTGCGCAGTCGTTTTGCAGATTGTATTCGTCCGCAGTCTCCTCGTTATCAAGTTTCGTACCAAAACGGGGCCTTTGTTCGGATAGAAGATAAGCCCAGCAGCGGCGTGCTGTGTAAATGGTTGGAGTTTCGTAGATGGGCAGCAGACCTAATTAGCCCGTCTCTGTGGTCGCAGCACCGCGCCAAGATTATTTTAAGGCGACTGCTTTCGTCACGCGAACTTACTACACATCTTGCCATCGCACGCCCCTACTTCTGCATGAAAGTAATGGAATGCGCAACGCTCATGGAAGAGAGCTTTCAACACGAATTCTTTGACGCATTATTAGCTAATGGGTCCAGCATCCTCTACCACGAGCTCAAGAACAGTCACAACTTCGGTAAGGGGGGACACCGCTTGGCGCTTCCTGAAGAAAACCGCCTATTGCGGTTTTACTGTTGCGATATCAGGGTGGCCGCTCGTCTGGGAGTTTACCAATCTGTTGGCGAAGCTGTTCTTGCGAGAATTGACACAGACGAAACTCTTCATAAGAAGCTAAATGGACGTCTGTTGACATTTCAACAGGTCGGGAAGTACCGCGACCCTGTATATGCGGGCATCTGGTTCTTTAGAATTATGGTGCTGGAAGGACTACATCAGCGTGCATCCGATCACTTGTGGCTTCACTACATGCCACATATTGCCAGCCGTCTAGTTGACCGTGCTCGCGAAGTTCGGCCAGACGATGAAAACCATGAATTTCCCACTCCACTGGCCTACTTGTTGTACGAAGTTGTTTCCGCTACTGCGGTATGGATCATAGACGCCGAAACCCTAACAAAATCTGGTGATCGACTGACTCCTGATCAACTAGAGGGAGATCATATATACATTGCCTTCGAGGCTGCGGAAGCCATTGGCCGTGTCATCCATCCGATCATAACGTCGTCTTGTGTAAGCCATCGAGTCAAGCAAGCCTTGCTTTACGTGGTACTCACAACGTTGCGTAACATTGACCAACACGAGCATTTGGCCTCCCTAAGCCAAGTGATGCGAACGCACCTTATTGAACCCTATGGCACCAAGGAGCAACCTCCATATCTCGCGGCCTTACAGCAATGCTTCAACGAGCAAGACCCGGTACTTCGCGCCCGACTACGCTCCTTCCATGAGGAGCTCTCAGCCGCTCTCGAGGGTAACCACTAAGTACGCTCTTTACACACAGATTTAGACTAGCAAGAATTCAGTTTTCATACGTGCTATGACGCCATTGATGCATAACTGAATCATGGCCAATGTCCATATTTGAATGTGCTGACAGCCAATATATCGCCCACAAGTTAATAGCGGCCCTCGTATAAAAGCCGACGGTTATAGCGCTGTACCGAAATTTCGGTACAGCTCAGGTACAGTGATCAGTTCTTATCAATTCAGTTAAAATACGCTAACCTGCTGATTCTAAAATAATTTCAGCTGTTTATACTTACACTCACCTTCGTCCCATTTCCCTAGACAAACACCTTCGCAAGCCAACTCAAAATCCCCCGCCGCAAGGCGTGCCGGTTCGATTCCGGCCCCGGGCACCACTTAAAAATCCCTAGTATTTGTCGATGGCTTGGTGGCCTATGCTTGTACGCGAGACGTCGGGCGGGCATTCCGCATGTCCCGGGATATCCAGGCGGGCATGGTGATCCTGAACTCCGGGTCGGTCGGCACGGCGTCAGTGCCGTTCGGTGGCGTCAAGCAATCCGGCTATGGGCGCGAAGGCAGCTTCTACGGCATCGAGGAATACGTCGAAGTGAAGTACGTGCTGATGGGCGGGCTGGACCGCTGAGGCGAGGGCTTGGCGTAACAAGGGTGATCTGTCGGAATCCGAGGCCGTCGCTGGCATGCTGGTGCGTTAAATG
Source organism: Bordetella sp. 02P26C-1 (assembly GCF_009763255.1). Taxonomy (GTDB): domain Bacteria; phylum Pseudomonadota; class Gammaproteobacteria; order Burkholderiales; family Burkholderiaceae_B; genus Bordetella_A. The sequence continues at coordinate 167,931 of NZ_WSJB01000005.1, forward strand.
AGCGTGGCCAAACCAGCCGCGCGTTACCCCGCAACGTTGTATCAGGTTTGACGAACCCCTAAAACGCCCCCACGATCACCGCATGAAATACGGTGAATACATCTGGCAATCGCCGCACTGGCCTGATTGGTGCTACGACCTGGCCGCCCTGGCAGAGCCTTTGGCGGCCGTCAGTCGTGCTCAAGGTCTTTTGCTTGGCCGCCTGGCAGACGTGGGAATGGCCCTGCGCGCCGAAGCCAGCTTGGCGGCGCTGACCGAAGACGTTGTCCAGACCAGCGCCATTGAAGGCGAAACGCTCAGTGTCGCCTCGGTCCGATCCTCTGTCGCACGTCGTTTAGGCGTCGATATCGGTGCATTGGCCCCCGCAGACCGTCACGTTGACGGCATCGTCGACATGATCCTGGACGCCACCAGCAAAGCGATGGCGCCTCTTACTGCCGCGCGCCTATTCGGCTGGCACGCGGCACTAGTCCCCACAGGCTATTCTGGCATCAGTGCGATCAAGGTAGTCCACTGGCGGGATGACAGTAACGGTCCCATGCAGGTCGTCTCAGGCTCCATCGGTCGGGCAAAGGTGCATTTCGAGGCTCCGCCCGCGAACCGGCTAGCAGCGGAGATGGCACGTTTCCTAGACTGGTTGAATGACGCCTCACCGAAAGAACCCGCTCTCGTTCGCGCTGGCCTAGGCCACCTCTGGTTTGTCACCCTGCACCCCTTCGATGACGGCAACGGCCGTATTGCGCGTGCCATTGGCGACCTGCTGCTGACCCGCGCCGACGGCAGCCCCCAACGTTTTTACAGTTTATCTGCTCAGATCCAGCGGGAACGCAAAGCCTATTACGACATCATAGAACGCACGCAAAAGGGCGACATGGATGTGACGCGGTGGCTAACGTGGTTTCTGTCCACCCTGCTAAAAGCCATCGAACACGCCCATGGCGTTCTCGATCAAGTATTCGCCAAGGCAAAGTTCTGGCAGCATGCGGCAACCATTCCGATGAATGAGCGGCAGATCAAGGTGCTGAATCGTCTGTTGGATGGATTTGAAGGCAAGCTGACGACTAGTAAATGGGCAGCGCTAGCCAAATGCTCTCAAGACACTGCTTTACGTGACATCACAGAGTTGCTACAGCGAGGTGTTCTACAAAAAACCGACGCTGGCGGTCGCAGCACAAGCTACCAAATCCGACAGTTCCATGGGCAAGCATAAGCACAAGTCACCTCTTTACGTCCTTGGAGGATGCTAGCATCACCCTCGGTCGCCCTGTGAACCGCACGACTTCGTCGCGAGAAGAGTCTCATAACCGCATCGCCGATGCCTGTTACGCCCAAGACTATCCAATGAAGGAGCCCCTATGTCGCGCTGGCGCTGGATTTTGAATCGACTCGGAAAACGCCTTTGGCTACGTGCGACTCTCATCGGGCTGCTGGGTGTTGCCGCCGCCATTATGGCCGCGCTGGTTGAACGCTATATCCCCTGGGACCTGCCCACGAATATCGGCGCCGATGCGGTAGGCACCATTCTTAATATCATCGCCTCAAGCATGCTAGCCGTCACCACGTTCTCTCTCAGCGTGATGACAGCGGCCTTCGGGGCGGCAACCACGAACGTCACCCCGCGCGCCACTCGCCTGCTGATAGAGGATCGGCTGACGCAGACGGTGCTGTCTACATTCATCGGAGCATTTCTGTTCGGTATCGTCGGCATCGTGGTGCTCAGTACGGGTGCTTATGGTGATCGCGGACGCTTTGTGCTTTTTGTGATTACCGTGGGGGTGATCGTATTGATCGTGGCGTCGCTGCTGCGCTGGATCGATCACCTGACGCGCTTCGGACGCGTTGGTGAAACCACGGCGCGCGTCGAGCAGGCCGCCGAGCGGTCCATCGTCGATCGACTCGGCGCTCCCTATCTCGGGGGTCGGCGCATGGTCGATCTACCCGCAAACGGATATCCGATTACCGCTCCCGTGATCGGGTACGTACAGCACATCGACGTGGGCGCGCTGCAAACCATTGCCGAAGACATCGATCAGGACATCTATGTGGATGCTCTACCCGGGACGTTTGTCTATTCGGATACGCCGGTCGCGTGGCTCGCCGAGGCACCGACTGAGGAAGAGAGCCCCGAATTACAGGAACGTTTGCTCAAGGCGATCACCATTGGCACTGAGCGCAGCTTCGACCAGGATCCCCGCTTCGCGCTGTCGGTGATGAGCGAAATCGGGTCGCGGGCCTTGTCGCCAGCCACCAATGACCCCGGCACGGCTATCGATGTCATTGGTCGCATGACTCGATTGATGAGTCTCTGGGCGGCGTCCTGCGAATCCGCGGATATCGAGCCTGTCTATCCTCGCGTGCATGTACCGGCTTTGCGCACCGATGACCTGTTCGAAGATGCTTTCATGTTGTTGGGCCGGGATGGCGCCGGGCTCATCGAGGTGCAGCTGCGTTTACAGAAATCGCTGTTGGCGCTGAGTCGTTGGGGCGATAGCGCCTACCGCGCTGCGGCGCTGGCAATGGCCCACGAAGCGCGTGACCGGGCTGAGGCTGCTCTGACGCTTGAGGCAGATCGGGCCCGTCTGCGGGCCTTGTATATGCCCGGGGGCTAACGAGCGACCGGCACCGCGACTACCACCCGGTTCTTAGCCGGGGCTTTCGAGCACCCTACTCCCTATTTACGAAAAGCCTCAACTGCTCTACACTCATTTTCGGGATACGAATTATTTTTCGTATCCCGAAAAACACTAGGAGACAGCATGGCTGGGCAGGATAAAGAGGTAGGCGTCACCGCTATTTCAAAGGTGGAACCGGATCGCGTCACGGTGCGTGGCAAGGACTTGGCCAGTGAGTTGATTGGCAAAATGTCCTATACGGCGTACTTCCTCTTCCTCTTGACGGGCAAGGAGCCTTCGGCGGAACTGGTCAAGTTGGCCGACGCAACTATGGTCGCCATTGCGGAACATGGCTTTGTCCCGTCTATCCAGGCGGCACGGATGACGTACGCCGCCGCTCCGAACGCGATGCAAGGCGCCGTGGCTGCGGGCCTGCTGGGGTGTGGCCCCGTGATCCTGGGCGCATCATCGGAAGCGGGGGAGTTCTTCGCGGAAATTCTGGCGTATGCGGATTCGCAGAACGTCTCATTAACAGACGCCGCCGCGACACTGCTGCGCCAGCGTAAAACAGCGCGCCAGCCTGTGCCTGGCTTCGGCCATCCCATTCATCGGGAAGAAGATCCGCGCTCGACCCGTTTGCTGGCGTATGCGCGCGAACTGGGCACGGCAGGCCGACATGTGGATGCCTTGCTAGCGGTGGAGGAAACATTAGAGGCAGCTTACGGGCGTGCATTGCCGATGAACGTGTCGGCTGCGATTCCTGCGGTGTTGCTGGATGCCGGTTTTCCGCTGCACGCGCTGCTAGGCATACCGATGGTGGCACGCACGGGCTCGTTGATCGCACATCTGTATGAGGAAAAAGAGACCCGTTTGGGGTTTAAGCTCGCTGCGCGTGCCGAGGCCGGCGTGCGTTACGAGCCGGCTGAAAACACCGACACGGCGGCGGAATAGTCATGGCAGCGAATAAGCTTTCACCGCAAGAGGTCGTGGCGCTCTACCCTGCCCACGATTATTCCTTATCGTCGCTGCTGCAAAGCCGTATCACGGCCGTACCAGACAAGTCGTTTCTGGAATACGAGGATCAGCGCTGGACCTATGCCGAATTCGGGCAGACGGTCGATCAGACGGCGGCCTGGTTGCGCAAGCGCGGCCTCAAAGCGGGCGACAGACTGGGGGTATTTTCGCAAAACCACCCCACGACAGTCATTCTGCTGTTCGCGGTGGCAAAGATCGGCGCCATCATGGTGCCGTTGAATCCGGACTTTGGCGTGTCCGAAGCGCGCTATGCGCTGTCGAACGCCGAGGTCTCGGGCATCGTGTGTTCACCCCGCAACTGGCAGCGTGCGCAGGAGGCTTGCCGCGAGATGTCGCCGCAGCCTTGGATCGTGCTGAATCAGTCTGAGGACAATGCTATCGGCGTGCCTGCCATGGGCGACGAGATTACTCCGACGGACGCGATCCCCGCCGATGAGGCGAGCGGCGATGCGACCTGTTTGTTCATCTACACCTCTGGGACGACGGGCTCGCCCAAGGCCGCGATGCACGGGCAACGGGGCGTGGTGCTGACTGCCGAAGGCTTCGTGGTGCGGATGCACCTGCAGCCGGACGAGCGGGCGCTATGCGTGCTGCCGCTGTTTCATATCAACGCGCTGTTTTATTCGGTTGGCGGGACGTTGGCCGCCGGGGCAACGTTGGTGTTGAGCAGCCGTTTTTCGGCGTCAACATTTTGGTCTGTGGTTCATGAAACGCGTGCCACGACGTGCAATCTGATCGGTGCTGCAGCATCGATTTTGATTAAGCGTGATCGCAGCGAGTTCCGGCCCGGTCATTGCATGACGAAGATGTTCATCGCGCCGTTGGATGAAAACCTGGTCCGGGTTTTCAACGATGAATTTGGCGTGCGTGATCTGATCGAATGCTACGGCATGACGGAAATTCCCGGCGCGATATCCAATCCGTTCCCCGGCCCGCGCAAGCTGGGCAGTATGGGACGCATATCGCCGCACCTGTCGCCCGACTATCCGCAGCCACAACTGAAAGTGGTGAACGAGCGGTTCGAAGAAGTCGGTATCGGCGAACATGGCATTTTGCTGGTTCGTACGCCTACGGTGATGCAGGGGTATTACCGCGATGCCGAACGCACGGCAGACGCCTTCCATGACGGCTGGTTCATCACGGGCGATCTGGTGTGGCGGGATGCGGACGACTTCTATTGGTTTGTCGCGCGCCAGCGCGATGTGATCCGCTGCCGGGGAGAAAACATCGCGGGCGCGGAACTCGATCGCGTCATCAGCGCCCACCCCGATGTTCTGGAAGCCGCTGTCATCGGCGTGCCCGCCGAGTTGGGAGAGGAAGACATCTTTGCTGTGGTGGTTGCACGTCCGGAAAAGCACCCCACTGCAGAAGATATTGGTCAATGGGTCGCGCAGCAGCTCGCGCCCATCAAAATCCCGAGATATGTGGCGTTTGTCGAGGCATTGCCCAAGACACCGACGCAACGGGTAGAAAAGTTCAAACTTAAAGCAGATTCACAGCTGTTTAAACGCGCAACGAAGATTCAAATCGTTCCACATACAACACGACGCGGTGATGCCGTCCGGTAAATCGCGCACCTTTGCCTCATACATCGACAGTCATCACGGAGGAAGACATGATCAAGATCCACACCCTGCATAAGGCACTCAGCGGTTTGGCATTGGCGACTTTCGCGCTTGCCGCGCCCAGCGCGTATGCGCAAAATTATCCATCGCAGCCCATCAAAATGATCGTCCCGTACGCACCGGGCGGCGCGACTGACATCATCGGGCGTCTGGTGGGCAAGGCCCTGTCGGAAAAGCTCGGCCAGCCTGTGGTGGTCGAGAACCGCGCGGGTGGCAACACCGGCATCGGCGCGGCCACCGTCGCGCGCTCCGCGCCGGATGGCTATACGGTGTTGTTTACCAACGATGCGACATTCGTGCTGAATCCTGCAGTCGCCAAGAACATGCCGTACAAGCTGGAAGACCTGACCCCGGTCGGCACGGTGTGCTACTTGAACCTGGGTATGGCCGTGAATGCCGATACGCCGGTCAACAACATGAAGGAACTGCAGGCCTATACCAACAACAATCCAAAGAAATTTGCCTATGGTTCTTTCGGGGTGGGCAGCCACCCGCACTTCATGGGCGAGATCTACAACACCGTCACGGGCTCGGACGTGACCCACGTGCCGTACAAGGGTTCGTCGCCCGCCGTGGTTGACGTGGTGGGCAATCAGGTTCTGTTCACGTTCCCGGCGCTGGCCACCATCCAGGGCCACGTGAAGGACAAGCGGATCAAGGTCCTGGCGATTTCCGGCGAAGAACGTTCGTCGATGATGCCCGACGTGCCGACCTTTACGGAGGCCGGCTACCCTGACCTGAACATTGGCAGCTGGTACGGTTTCTTCGCGCCGGCCGGCACGCCCAAGCCCATCGTGGATAAGCTGAACACGGCGCTGGCCGAGATTCTGGACAACCCCGAAGTCTCTAAAAGCCTGATCGCGCAGGGCACGATTCCGCTGAAGATGACGCCCGCGGAAATGGAGACCCGTATGACGGAAGAGATCAAGCGCATGAAGGCGGTCGCACAGTCGGCCGATATCTCGATCGAGTAAGCCCACAGGCTGACCCGCATCGTACAGAAGGCCTGTATCGATGCGGGGAGCCGGTGTTAACCGAGTACGGACACCGTCAGGGCGGGGTAGCGGATCAGTTGTTCGCTGATGTGCTGCGCCGCCCTCTGTAATGGTTCAAGCCGCGTCTCGATGAGTTTGTCGCGCGTGACCTTGGTCGAGTCGGCGGAACAGTTGATGGCCGCAACGACGCGGCCCTGCTGATCCCGAATCGGCACGGCAATCGCGATAGTGCCCAGGCCTATGGCATCCTCGGCGATGGCATAGCCGTTCTCGCGGGCCGCCATGCACAGAGCGCGTACCTCGTCACGAGTGACGGGCGTTTTATCGGTAAAGGCAGGAAACGGAGCTCCGCTCAGGTAGGCCTCTAGCTCCTCGTCGGGCAAGTGACCCAGCAGGACGTAGCCAGTGGAGGCACCATGCGCGGGCATACGCGCGCCCACATGTTGGCGCAATCGCGCCGGCCGATTGCTAGGGATATGCACGACGTAGACGACGTCATTACCATCCAACACGGTCAGCGACGACGCGTCGTGAAACACGTCCACGATATCCTGCAGATAGATCTGCGCGACCTGATTCAGGTTCATGGATTCAACAAACGCGGCCCCCAGTTGCAGTACCCGCGCCGTCAAGACAAAACGGCGACCGTTTTGCTTAACATAGCCCAGCGCCATCAAGGTCAGAAGGGACCTGCGCACGGTTGCCGCCGTCAACCCGGTCTTGGCCGCCACCTCGCTGAGCGTCATTTCAGGGGTGTTGCTGGTGAACGCTAAAAGCACACTGATGCCGCGTGCGAGGGCGCTAACGAAATCGGGGTGGGAGTCATCGAGGGCCATGCACGCATTATACGAGGCGATGCGCCTGCGAACGTAGTCGAACAGCGCGCAACGCGGCCGCGCTTGGGCGTCCGCATGGTCTTGTTGAAGACGGCGCTCAGCCGGCTCACCACGTCAGCCGGGGGTGACGGTGGCATCGATCGTCAATACACCGTCCCACCCGCTTGCATATCCGCGCGAAGCTGTCGTGCTTCTCGTGACAGCACGCCGATCACGCGCTTCAGATTGGCGCCAGACAGACGGGATCGTATTGCGGCCACGCTTAACGCAGCGATCACTGTACCTTGTGCATCCAACACCGGTACGGCTACACCCACCATCTCGGGAATGATGCGTCCAGGATTGAGCGCATAGCCTTTTTCCAGCGTCGTGGCGATGTCCTCGCGCAGCACATCCAGGCTGGGGTACGCTGGATGCAAGCCCGCATGATTTCTGCCGAGAATACTGTCGATCTCCTCTGCCGGCTGAAACGCCAGCAGCGCGAGACTGCCCGCGCCCAGCCCGAGCGGCCGGCGATGCCCTGGCTCTAGCGTCAGGATCTTGATCGGGAAGTCACCGGTCTTGCGATCAATGCAGACTGCATCGTCGCCAGAGCGCATGGACAGATATGCGGTGTCGCCGGTTTCGGTCGCGATGCGTTGCAGTCCGGCCTCGGCGAATTCACGTATGCCACGCCGACGCGCGGCGGCGATGCCCAATACGTACGCTTCTCTGCCCAAACCATAGGTTCGCAACGCCGGATCCTGATAAACGAATCCCTCGGCCTGCAATGCGGCCAGCATCCGGTGCGCGGTCGGCTGCGGCAATCCGCTGGCCGTCGCCAGGTCGCTCAGCCCCGCCCCGCGCGGCGGCGCGGCGGCCACCTGCTTCAGCAGTTGCAAGACCCTGGACACGCTCTGCGCGCCTGTCAGCCCCCTTGGCGACACTGGGTCACCCATTTTCTTCATCTTTGTGACTTCCATATGGTGGAGTTGTGCATAGCCGTACCCGGTGGTGATTACTAGAATCTATCCCAGTAGTCCGCAGTTTTCCAATAAAGAGTACTCCACCTAATGGAGTTGATGTGGTTGAGACAACTGTTCTGGATAGTGCGACCAAGCTGACGGCGCATCACCGTGGCCACGTCGTAATCGCGGCCTCGCACGGCGGGGTTTACCCGGCGTATCTCGCCGCCGCTGCCGGCGTGACCGCGATCTTTTTGAATAACGCGGGCGTGGGAAAGGACGCTGCTGGGATTGCGGGTCTGGAATACCTGCAGCACTGCGGTATTCCCGCAGCCGCCGTCGATCACTGGTCCGCACGCATCGGGGACGGTGCGGATACACGTGATCACGGCAAACTGAGTCACGTCAACGAGACTGCCCGGCTGCGTGGCTGCATGATAGGCATGTCGGTGACGGATGCCGCTACGCTGCTCGCGCAAGGAACGCATGCTGCGGTGGCGGATGCGGTAAAGCCAGAAGAAGCCAGGTATGAACTGGCGAACGTAGGCCACCGCAAAGTCATCGGTATCGATTCAGTCTCGCTGCTGGAAGATGCCGATGCGAATGCACTGGTCGTAACAGCGTCGCATGGCGCTCTGCTCGCCAGTTCGGGCACCGATAGCGTGCGTGTGCAGGTGCCGGTGATCTCGTTTCATGACGCAGGTGGAGGCAAGGACGACGCAGGATACAGCCGTTTGCCACGCCTGGAAGCACGTGGCATCGCCGCCGTGACAGTCAGCGCGGACAGTGCGCGTATCGGCGATTCCCGATCCTGCTACGACGAGGGAATCATCTCGCGAGCCAACGCGCCCGCCCGTGAATTGGGTGCGCGCCCTGGCGATTCTTTGAAGTCTTTCTATGCATCGCTGCAACTCGGCGGGCACACCCACAGGAGCTAGATTCCAAAATGTCCGAAACCATTGAAATCACCGGCGGTGAAGCCATCGCACGCATGTACGCCGCCCACGGGGTAGGCCCCATGTTCGGGATGGGTGGATTTCAGATGCTGCCCTTCTATGATGCCGTGCGGCGGCTGGGCATGACCCACTATCTGATCAACGACGAACGGTGTGGGATCTTTGCTGCGGACGCCTATGCAAAGGTCTCCGGCCGCGTCGGCGTCTGCGATGCAACGCTGGGGCCTGGCGCTACGAATCTGGTAACAGGGCTGGTGGAAGCCCTGAACGCCGGCACACCCCTCGTCGTGCAAGTGGGCGACTCGCACCGCGCCCACTCTTGGAAAAACATGACGCAGGAGACGCGTCAGATCGAGGTATTACGCCCCATCAGCAAGGAGCTGATCCGCGTAGAACGCATCGAACGCATTCCCGAACTGGTGAGACGCGCGTTCGCGGTGGCGACACAGGGCCGTCCGGGGCCGGTGGTGCTGGATGTGCCAGAGGACATCGCGCATGCCACGCACACGTTTTCTATGTCTGAATTTACGGCAGGATCTTTCGTCAATCAGACGCCGTCGCTACGCATCCGGCCGGATGCGGAAACTTTGCAGCAGGCTGCGAACTTGCTGGCACGCGCCCGTCGTCCGGTGATGCTATGTGGAGGCGGAGTACACCTGAGCGGTGCCGCCGAAACCGTGCAAGCCTTCGCGGAAAATTTGGACGTCCCTGTCGCGCATACGCTCAGTGGCAAAGGCGCCATCGCATGCACGCATGATTTGAATGCAGGCCTGTTCGGCCGATATAGCCGGATTGCCAATGACCTGATTGCCGCCGCGGACTGTCTGTTTGTCGTCGGCTGCAAACTGGGAGAAATCGCCACACGCCGATTTGATTTGATTCCGGCGGGTACGCCGCTGATTCATCTGGACATCGTGGCAGAAGAGTTGGAACGCACGACACCGGCGCAAGTACGCCTCTGGGGCGATATCAAGGCGACACTGCCGGAGCTGCAAGCGCAGGTGCTGTCTTTGCGTCACGACCAACGTCGTGACGATATGGCAATCGAGACGCGCAAGCGTATGGTGGAATGGCGCAGCTCCGTCAAAGAAAGACTGGAGTCCAATGAGCGGCCGGTAGGCATGGCCCGGCTACTGCACGAGATTAATGCCTGGCTACCCGCAGATGGGTATCTGATTGCAGACGGCGGCTTTGCCGCGCACTGGGGCGGGCTCTTGTTCGACACGAAGCAGCCGGGACGACACTTCGTGCCGGATCGCGGCTTCGCGTCGATCGGGTACGGCATCCCGGGCGCGATTGGTGCCGCCCTGGCCGCGCCCGGCAAGCCCGTGCTCAGCCTGACGGGCGATGGCGGCTGCAATATGTCGCTCGGTGAATTGGAAACAGCGGTGCGTTTAAAGCTGCCTTTTACCTTGCTCGTCGTCAACAACGCGGCGTCTGGCTACGTCAAGGCGCTGCAACACCTGATGTACGGGGCCGATACCTATCAATCAGCGGATCTGAACGACACCAATTACGCCAACGTGGCGAGCGCGCTGGGATGCCAGGGTATCCGCGTCGAAGATCCCGCAGAACTGCGCAGCGCGCTGGATGCCGCCGCCCAATGCACGGATCGCCCGACCGTGATCGATATCGTCGTCACACGGGACCCGGCCAAGATGCTACCCGGAGTCGATAACCGCGCAGCGAAGGTCAAGCCCGGCGACCGCATCGCATAACGCTTAACACCGCTGGCCGCCCAGGCGAGCGGCAGTACCCGCCCCAAAGGAGACATAGACAATGAAAACTAAAACGCTGTTTGCCATGACGTCCGCGGTACTCGCCATGACCGCGTCATTGACCACGACGGCCGCCGAAACCAGCTATCCGGATAAGCCACTAACCCTGATAGTGCCCTTCCCGCCTGGCGGCACGTCCGATGTGGTGGGACGCATATTGGCGGACTCCCTGTCGAAAGAGCTTGGCCAGACCATCGTGGTAGAGAACAAAGCGGGCGCGGGTGGGACGGTCGGCGCGCGCGCTGTAGCGAGCGCCAAGCCCGATGGATACACACTGCTATTAGGCACATCGAGCACGAACGGCACGAACTCGGCGGTCTATCGCAATCTCCCGTATGACGCGTACAAAGACTTTACGCCCATCACGCAGATCATCCGCGTGCCGGGCGTGATCGCGGTGAACAAGAAGTTTGCGGGCAAGGACTATCCATCTTTTGTCGAGACGTTGAAGGCCGAACCGAAGAAGCATACCTATGCCTCATCGGGCAACGGCGGTGCCACGCATCTGGCGATGGAATACTACAAATCCCTGACAGGACTCGATATCACGCACGTGCCGTATCGAGGCACTGGGCCGGCATTGAATGACGTCATCGGCGGGCAGGTCGACATGATCTGGGACACGGCGGCTTCCTCCATGCCGCATATGCTGGCGGGCAATCTGATTCCAGTCATGGTGGCGGGCAAATCACGGCTGGCGCAATTGCCGGACGTGCCGACAGCAGCGGAAGTCGGCTTGCCGAATTACGACGCGGAAATGTGGAATGGCTTGCTGGCGCCTGCGGGACTGCCCGATGACGTGCTGAAGAAATTGAACGCCGCCGCCGTGCGCGCGCTGAAGAACCCCGAGACACAGCGCCGCTACGAGGCCTTGGGCGCTTATGTCATCGCTGACACACCTGAGCAGTTCGGCGAGATGGTGCGCAACGACGTGGCAAAGTGGAAGAAAGTCGCCGAGTTCGGCAACATCGCGTTGGACTAGCCTCATGATGCAACGACTGGCATCGAAAGTAGCCATCGTGATGGGCGCCGGCTCGCGCGAAGATGGCTGGAGTAATGGCAAGGCGGCGGCCGCGCTCTACGCCCGCGAGGGCGCGCTTGTTTATGCCGTCGATGTGGACCTCGTGGCAGCCGAACGCACCCGCGACATCATCCTTGACGAGGGAGGCGTCTGCGCCGCACTGCGGGCTGACATCACCGTGTCCAGTGACATCAAGGCGGTGGTAGATACCGTGCTGCGCGATCACGGCCGCATCGACGTTCTGCATAACAACGTCGGCATCACAGCGATGGGGGACGTCGTGGAGGCCTCGGAGGAAAGTTGGCGCAGCGTCCTGGACACCAATCTAACCGGGGTGTTCCTGACTTGCAAACACGTCTTGCCGGTGATGCAAGCCCAGCATAGCGGCGCGATCGTCAACATCTCGTCGCTCGCCTCCATTCAGGTCAATCACTACCCTTACCCGTCGTACGCAGCCGCGAAGGCCGGATTGAATCAACTGACGCGCGCGATGGCGGTGCAGTATGCCAGTCAAGGCATACGGGTCAATGCGGTTTTGCCTGGCGTCATGGACACCCCCATGATCTACCGGCAGATCGCGGGCGAATTCAACAGCATCGAAGCCATGCGGCAGAAAAGAAATTCGGCTTCGCCAATGGGAAGGATGGGCGATGCATGGGATGTGGCACACGCCGCGCTCTTTCTGGTGTCGGACGAGGCCAAATACATCACCGGTGTATGCCTGCCCGTCGATGGCGGCAAGAGTTGCGCGGGACGATGAAACACAGATACGAGCCTCGTCCACGGAAATGAAAATCCAAAGCAGGAACCACATTTTATGAATCTTTCGCTATGGACGTCTCAGGCCGCGCACCGCCACGGCGATCGCATCGCGATCATCGACGGATCGCGGCAATGGACATATCGGGAGTTCGAGGCCTTGGTCGACCGCCTCGCCAGCGGGCTGGCCAACGCGTACGAGCCGGGCTCACGTGTGGCAGTCATGATGCATAACCGGGCGGAAGCCGTGATGCTGCAGTTCGCATTGGAACGAGCGGGCCTGGTTCGCGTCCCGGTCAACTTCCGCTATACCGCACACGAACTAGCAACATTGACTGCACATTGTGATGCGGCGGCGTTGGTCCATGACGCGGAATGCGCAGCGACGGTTGCCGCCGCCGGCCTCAACGATAGCGTGCACCGCATACCTATCACCTCCGACGAATGGGCGTCACTCATCAGCCATTGCATCGCCCCGGACAAACTCCATCGGGCGAGCCTGAATACACTTGCGACCATCAACTACACCTCGGGCACGACGGGCAATCCTAAAGGCGTCATGCTCTCGCACGGCAATTGGGCAGCGGTCTACCGCAATATGCTGGTGGACCGACCGCTATCCCGCGACGATGTCGTTGCCTATGTCGGACCGATGACCCATTCCAGCGGCGCCTATCTGGCGCCATGGTATTGGCGGGGCGCGCGCAACATCATCGTATCACCGCCCACGCCTGCGAATCTGGCCGATACCATTGAACGCGAGCGGGTGACGGCATTTACCTGCGTTCCCACCTTCCTGACCCGGTTCTTGACTCTGGCGGACCTGGATAGCCGGGACTTTAAAAGCTTGCGCTTTATCGGCTATGGAGCGGAAGCCATTCCCGCGAATACGCTGGAACGGGCATGGCAGGTCTTTGGCCCCATCCTATGGCAGAACTACGGCCAGACCGAAGCGATGATGACCTGCGCGCACCTGCCGCCCGAGGACCATATCCTGCGCGATGCGGACGGCGAGCTGAGGTTCAGACATGGCGCGATCGGTCGACCTTACACATTCGTGGAGATGGTCGTACGGGACAAACGTGGTGATCCGGTGGCGTCTGGAGAAATCGGCGAGCTGACTATTCGCGGCGAACACGTCATGCAAGGCTATTGGGAACAGCCGGACCTGACCGCCGAGACGGTGCGAGACGGATGGCTATGGACGGGCGATCTGGCGACCACTGACGAGGACGGTCTGATACGGCTGGTTGGCCGGCGCAAAGATATGTTGATCTGCGGCGGCTTCAACATCTATCCCAGCGAGGTCGAATCGCACCTGACTGCCCTGCCCGGCGTGCTCGAAGCTGCCGTGGTGGCGCACCCTGACGCATCGTGGGGTGAGATCGCAGTGGCCTATGTGGTCCAGGATCAACCCGAGCGATGGACCGCCGATACGCTGGCGGCCGCAATGCGGCCCATTCTAGGCATCAAAACGCCGCGTGCATGGCGGCTCGTTGCTGAGTTACCTAAGACCAACAACGGAAAAATCGATAAACGACGACTGCAGCGCGACTATGCCGACAGTTTGCAGTCCGGTGATAACAAGGAGCCTGTCGCATGACACAAACCCGCGGTGCAATTCGTATAGGGTGTCCCGATCGCGAAGTCGTCGTGTGCGCCTTTGCGCGTTCGCCTTTTGGGCGTTTCGGTGGCGTGTTGTCCCCCCTGACACTGCCCGACTTGGGAGCACAAGTCATCAATGCGCTATTAACTAAATCCGGAATTCCGGCAGCGGATATCGGAGCTGCGTACTGCGGGATCGGGCTCGCTGGGGCAGCGGCCTTGACGGTCACGCGCCAAACCGTGCTGCGATCCGTGCTCGCTCAGGAGCTTCCTTCCGTCGGTATCGACAGAGCGTGTTGTTCGGGCATGACCGCCATCGCGCAAGCCGCACGAGACATCATGCTGGGACTACAGGACGTGGCGATTGCCGGCGGCATGGAGAGCCTGTCAAACATGCCGATGTACCTGCCACGTCAACGCAGCATCCGGCCCGGCTCTGTCCAATTGAAAGACCCATTGATTCTGGGGGGGGATGCAGTGGACCGGCCCATTGCCGTGTATTCCGGCGAAGAGGCCGAACGCTTCGGCGTTGATCGTTCGCAACAAGACGCCTGGGCGGCCCAAAGTCATCAACGCTATTTCGAGGCACTGGAGCAAGGCGCCTTTGCAAACGAGATCGTACCCATCGAGGTGGCTAACGGCGCGGAACTCACACGAGTCACGGTCGACGAAGGCCCGCGACCCGACACGACACCATCCAAACTCGCGCGGTTAAAAACCGTCTATGGAAGCCCCACGATCACTGCCGGCAATGCCCCGGGCCTAAGCGACGGCGCAGCGTTCCTGGTGCTGAGCACCCGAGCCTTCGCCACGCAACGCGGCTGGCCTGTACTAGGCCACATCACCTCGTACGCGCAAGCCGCTGGCGGCCCCACGTCAGGTACATCGCTACCCGCCACGGCCATTGAACGACTGTTGGCGATCGAAGGCGCCGACATTCTGGACTTCGACCGGATAGAGATTAACGAGGCTTATGCCGCTACGGCATTGGTCAGCACGCAGGTTCTCAGCCAGGGATCGCAGGCCGATCTGGCGACGATCCGATCGCGGACCAATCCGTGGGGCGGTGCCGTGGCGATCGGCCATCCGCTGGGCGCGTCCGGTGCGCGCCTGGTCATGACACTGCTGTCGGGCTTTGAAAAGGCCGGCAAGAAGCAGCGTGGCATCGCTGCGATCTGCGGAGGATTTGGACAAAGCGATGCCTTGGTCGTGGAGTCGGCTTAGACGCCAGCCTGCTCCCCAACCTCACAACCACAATGATAGCCAGGAGGAAGACATGCAAAATTATCTGCGCATAGCATCACTGATGGTCGCCATGACGGTGGGGGCCCTTTCCGCCGCGCCCGCCGTATCGGCTGAACAGAAATGGCCCGAACGTCCGATACGGATGGTGATTCCGTTCGCCGCGGGCGGGGGCACCGATGTGTTGGGACGCATGCTGGCCCAGAAGATGTCAGAGGGTTTGGGCCAACCGATCGTCGTCGAGAACAAACCCGGCGCGGGCGGCAGCGTCGGCACGGCAGATGTGGCCAAGGCCACCCCGGACGGGTACACCATCCTGCTGGGCAGCAGTTCCACACATGGCATCAACCCTGTGCTGTATTCGAAACTCCCCTATGACGCCATCAACGATTTCGAGCCTATCGCGCTGATCGCCACGAACAAGTTTGTCATGGCAGTGCCAGGAAAGTTTCCGGCCAATAACCTTCAGGAATTCATCACGCTGACCAAAGCCGATCCCGAAAAGTATCCCTATGCTTCTTCCGGCAATGGCACCACCAGCCATCTGGCCGGCGCATTGTTTGTAAAGCAATCCGGCGTTCCGCTCGCGCACATCCCCTACAAGAGTAACGTCCCCGGTTTGAACGATCTCATGGCGGGGCGGGTCGCGGTGATGTTCGACAATATCACCGCGATGCAGGGGCAAATTCAGGCTGGCATGGTCAAGCCTATCGCGACAACGGGCGAGACCCGATCCCCCATCCTGCCTGACGTGCCCACAATGAAGGAGCAAGGGTTGCAGGACTACCAGATCGGAGGCTGGTTTGTACTGATGGCGCCCGCCAAGACGCCGAAAGCGATCACACAGCGCATCTATGAAGAGCTCAAAAAAGTGGTTTCTCAGAAAGACGTGCACGACAGGATGGTCGCGATCGGGGCGGACCCGCAAGTAGAGGGGCCCGACGACTTGCGCAAGCATCTCGCGACCGAGATTCCACGCTGGAAGGAGATCGTCGACCTCGCTGGCGCCAAAGTGGATTAAGGCGCAATGATGAGCTCGAGGGAAGACAGCGGATGCCCTGCCGACCCCCAAACCGTTGCCTGCATCGGACTGGGCATTATGGGGCAGGCGATGGCCTGCCGGCTCATCGGGGCCGGCTTCGATGTGCGCGGGGTGGACCCCAACCCGCAAGCGGCGAACGCCCTCGCAATGCGTGGGGCGCAGATGTGCGCATCGCCTGCGGTAGCGGCGGCCTCGGCGCAATGTGCCATCATCATGGTGAGCAACGCCACGCAAGTGCGAGCGGTGCTGTTTGGACCGGAGGGCATTGTCCACACAATGCCGCGCGCAGGCGTCGTGTGGATCGCGAGCACTATACCGGCAGACGTGATGCGCGAATGTGCAAGGCGTCTTTCCGAATACGGGCTAACGCCTCTGGACGGCCCGGTCAGCGGTGGACGTCGCAAGGCACAAGCCGGCACGCTGACGGTTATCGCGGGGGGCAGTCAGGCGGCGCTCGAAGGCGCCATGCCCTACCTGTCCGCGTGTGCGGCTCAAATACACCACGTCGGCGAGACGGGTGTGGCATCCACCATCAAGATCATCAACAACCTGCTGGCCGCCAGTCACGTCGTCCTGACGGCGGAAGCGCTAGCTTTGGGCGCGCGAACAGGTGTGGCGCTGGACAAGCTGATTGAGGTCGTCGGGTGCAGCTCCGGAGCGTCACAGATGTTCTTGAATCGCGCCTCGCGCATGACCCAAGGCGACCATGAAGTGCACGCCAGCATCGACACGTTTTTGAAAGACCTCGACATTGCGCTAGCGTCGGCTCAATCTCTCGGCGCGAGCGTCCCGGTTTCGCGGGCCGCGCGCGCGGTGTTAGCCCGTGCAGCGCAATCGGGCATGGGGCCTCATAGTGATACGGAACTATTCGACCTTTATCAGGCGGCCAGAGCACTCTCGGATGAACAATGAGCACATTCAAAGACAAACTCAGGAACGGCGATACCGTGTCGTTAATCAACGTGAACCATCCAAGTCTTGGCGTCGTTGATGTGGTATCGCGTCTGGGGATCGACGCATTCATGTTCGACTGTGAACAAGGCAACCTCAGTTACGCTGACGTTGAGTACATGGGCCGCGCCGCGCAGTCCAATGGGGTAGGCGCTATCGCCCGCATTCCGTCGCCTGAGCCATGGATCATCGAACGCACAATCATGCGAGGCGTGGATGGGCTCGTCATCCCCAGGCTGGATACAGCGGATCAGGCCCAGCGTGCCATCGCGGATATCCGATACGCGTCCCCCTCTACCTTCGCACGCAAAGTAATCATCGTTCAAATCGAGACCGTCCCGGCGGTGCAGGAACTCGATGATTTTCTGAGCCTTTCAGAGGTCGATTGCTTCTTTGTGGGCGCGGTAGATCTTGCCAAGAGCATGGGGTATGACGGTGATTATTCGCAACCTGCCGTGCAGGCTAAGCTACAGGACGTCGTGTCCAGGATCGTCGCCCGCGGTCGCACGGCGGGCTTTCTGGTCAAGGAAAACGATATGGCCTACTGGCAGTCTCAGGGAGTCACAATGTTGTATTCACACGTGAATGAGTTTTTGTCGCTCGGCGTGCGACATTGGCGTCTCGCTGCGGGACTGCCGGTTTAGGTTGTGCCGTTGGGAATAGGTCAGCACTCATTTCAAATGCGTGGATGAAATCCATCGTAGTATGGGGAAAAGGGCAACGGTTCCGATTTAAGACTGCTTCTGTTTCAGCGCCCTTCTCGGATCCATTGCACGCGCTCCTCCGTACGCGGGTGACTCGATAACCAGCTCGGCCCTCCGCTGGCGCTGCGTTCCGACAGCTTTTCCAGCAACACCGCCAATGTTTCAGGATCGCGATTCGCCTGCCGCATCAAAGCCGCGCCACGCGCGTCAGCGTCGCGCTCGAACCCACGCGAATACCCCAGGTCGAACAAGCCCGCCCCTAGCACGCCCATGTCGTGCGTCATGCTCGACAGGTCGCCCGTCATCAACATCACGACGGCCGACAGGCCAGCGACACGCGCCAGGCGGCGTATGCCGTGTCGGAGTTCAACGTGGGCAATCTCGTGAGCAAGCACCCCTGCCAGGGCGTCTGGCGTTTGTGCCAGGTCCGCCAGTTCATCGGTGACGATGATCTGGCCACCGAGGAGCGCTATCGCGTTGGCACCGACCAGCTTGTCACCGCGCCGGAAGGCGAGCTTCAGCGTGCCAGACTTTGTATCCGCGTGGCTGGAGAGCTCATCGAACACGGCGAGGATGGCGCGCTGTTTTTTGGCTGGCAATTCGCTAGGGTGCAAGGCCACGCTATCCAACGTATCCATTGCGGCACCGCCGAGCCGGGCCTCTACGGCCTGGGGAACCAATCGCGAGGCGGCGTCAGCAAACCACGGCACGGTCCAACGCAATCCGATAAAAAAACCAAGTACGCCCAGGACGGCCAGAGCGAGCAGCGGTGCACCGAGGTTTTCCAACCGATGCCACAAGCCGACGCTGCGCCGCCCGAACGTACGCTCCAACGTGTCAACATGATCGTTGTCGTCCGTCTCGAATACGAAGCCGTCCGGGAGCGTGGCGCGTCGGGCGGTCTCGCCCATGCGGCTGGACCACCGCAATGATCCTGGCGGCAGGTCGCGCGTTGTCTCACCGTCGTCCAGTAGCAACGAGCCGCCTGGCTGAAGCGTGATCGAGGCAGCACGATAGGAAGCCGCGTTGGGCCGGAAAAGCCGGCCTCGCAACGTGCAGGGCTCAGTAGAGCGCTGCACTGGCGAAGCCTTCAAGCTCGCTGAACTCCCCGCCGAAACTGCCCGGCGCGTTCTGCTGATTCGATACCGCTTCGTCGAGTCCAGGCGCAGCCAGTAGCGTTATGTTCTGCATCAGATAACGGTACTGGCGCACGCGCGCCCATGGATAGGCGAGCGTCAGCGCGGCAGAGGCGACGAGCAAGCCCGACACAATGATCCAGACATAGCGCAAGGGCGACAGGCGGCTTTCCAGGCGATGGCCACCCGTGATTGTCGTACCGTTAAGGATCTCGTTATGCACGCTAGCGCCGTAATAAAGCCCCGCGACAAAGAGGGCGATGTAGCCGCTGAGAATCACCCACCAAAAACTCAGAATGAGATTGACGGGATCGAAATGACTATGGATGTGCGCCATCGCTCCCGGCGGAAACAAGCCCGTCAGAAACGCCACACCTATGCCCATGAAGACAGTGGCGATGAACACCTACACGCTACGCCCCAAGGCGGCATAGAGGGCGCTCAGCCGTGGCTCGGTCGCAAAGGCGAGGTTGCCATAGCCGTAGCCGCTAGCCAGATAGCGCGCGGACATGCGCGAACACAATGGAGCCAATAGCCCGCATGAGAATACCGCGACGATCGGCATGATTAGGAAAACGAGCGCCGCGCCGCCATATCGGCCGCGAAAGCCAAAGCGGACGTTGCTCCATGAGGTCATGGCGGCATTAAAGCTCAGGCCCGCATTGATCGCCCAGGGCAACGCCAACATCAAAGCGATAAAGGCGGCCCACTCGAGCGAGGGCCACAGCCAAACCAGCGCGGAATAGGCGGCAATGGCGATCAGAGCCATCAACCGCCCTTTGAAGATCTGCAGGCCAGTGGCGTGATAATCGAAAGCGTGACCATTGACCACGGTATGACGCAGAAACCATTGGTTCGTGCGCACCTTGGCCCAGGCAGACCAGATCCCCAAGGTCACAATAGTGAGCAGCAGATTCACCAGCCAGATGCGGAAAAAGCCGACTGCCTTGCCGTGGAACTGCATGGGCAACGGCTGTGATCCGCTTGATGTATCCCAATCGGATGTAGAGCAATTGGAGGAGCCTGACGGACTCATCTGCGCGCCTTTTGGCTGGAAAAGGAACGCTGATTCTAGCTAGCAGGCTCCGCCACGATTATGGGACAGGTTCGATATTACAAGGAATAGGACTACCTCCCTATCGCGCCGATGCACGAGGCGACGCATACGACGCGATGGACCCTGCCGCCCGCCGGATCAAATCACCCCTTTCTCTTTGAGTTCAGCAATACGCTCCTCGCTCAAGCCCAAACGTTCGCGAAATACCTCATCATTGTGCTGACCCAACGTCGGGCCCAACGACTTGATACCTCCGGGCGTTTCACTCAAGCGCGGCACGACGTTAGGCACCGCGTGCTCGCGCCCATGGGCGTCTTTGATATAGACAATGTTCTCGCGCGCCTTGTACTGAGGGTCTTCGAAAATCTCGTCGATCGAATAAACCGGACCGCAAGGCACCTGAAACTGCTCGCAAATCGAAATCACTTCGTCACGGTTGAACTTCAATGTCCATTCGGTGACGTAGTTGTCCACGTTCTCGCGATCGGCATCCCGCTGCTTGATGGTGCCCCACTTCCCTTCTCCACCGAATTCCGGAACGCCCATCGCGGTCGCCAGGCGTTCGAAGATCTTGTCGCTCGTGCAGGCTATGGCGATCCACTTCTCGTCTTTGGTGGGGTAATGACTGTGCGGGACGACGTTGACGGTGCCCGGGCCCATGCGCTGACGCACATAGCCTTTCATATGATAGGACGGCGCGATCTCGTCCAGGATACGGAAAATCGGCTCGTACAGGCCGATGTCGATATATTGGCCCTTGCCCGTTTTCTGCAGCGCCTGCAGAGAAAGCAGCACCCCCACCGCGCCATACAGGCCCGCCAGATAATCAGGAATGGTGGCCGAGCCCGGCGTCACGGGCGGGCGATCGGGATACCCCGCCAGAAATGACAGGCCGCCGAACGCATTGCCGATCCGACCGAAACCGGGCCGTGGGCTGTAGGGCCCGGTCTGGCCATAGCCAGAAATGCGGACCATGATGAGCTTTGGATTCACTTCCTTCATGACGTCCCAGCCCAGGCCCCACTTCTCCAGCGTACCGGGTTGAAAGTTCTCCACCAGCACATCCGCGCCGCGCACGAGCTCTTTAAGCAACTCGGCACCTTCGGGCGTACGCAGATCCAAGGTCACCGATTTCTTATTGCGGCATTCAGAAAGCCAGGGCAGCGAATCGCCCTCGGGCGTGATGCTGCCGAAACGACGCAATGCGTCCCCGATCTTGGGCATTTCGATCTTGATCACGTCAGCGCCGAACTCAGCGAGCTGAGTCGAGCAGAACGGGCCGGCTAGAAAGCTTGAAACGTCGATGATCTTTAAACCATCAAGGGGCTGGATATTCATAGCAGTAGCAACCACATTGTCCTCCGTAGGTGTCAGATCACTTCGCGCGCTGGCTCACGACTTTTTCGTGTACGGCGAGTAGTTTTTGAGCGGCATAGAGAATGGGATAGTCGATGAATTGACCGTCCAGCTGGAATGAAGAACTGCCCTCCTTCTCCGCTTGCTCGAAGGCCGCGACGACTTTGCGGGCACGAGCGACTTGCTCTTCGGTGGGGGAGAACACGTCGTTGACGACGGCTACCTGGTCAGGGTAGATGCACAATTTCCCTTGGAATCCCATGCGTAGCGCGCGCCTGGAGGACTGCGCAAAGCCCTCGGTATCTTGGATATTGATCCACACCGTATCGATGGGCGGTTCCTTTCCCGCCTGACGAGACATGAGGACCACCTGGCTCCGATAAGCCTGCAGCTCCTCTTCGTCGCGCGACCATTGCAGATTCATATCCAGACAAAAGTCGCCCGCGCCGAAGGCAACGCGCCGCACGCGAGATTCGCACGACAAAATCTCGCCAATCTTGGCCATGCCGCGACCGGTCTCGATCAAGGGCATCAAATCGATGCTACCTACGGGAAGCCCCCGCTCTTTCTCCAGGCAGCTGATCATCCACTCGGCGGTCTTGATATCGTGCGACGACTCGGTTTTGGGCAAAACGATGCCATCCAGCCCGGGCTGCACGACTTCATAGATATCGCCAAACGCGAACTCGGTGCTCAGGGGATTAACACGCACATAACCCAGGCACGAGCGCGAACGCTGCATGGCTTCGACCACCTTGCTACGGCTAGCCACCTTTTCGCTGATGGCGCAAGCGTCTTCCAGATCCAGAATCACCGCATCCGCGCCCAGCTGAAAGGCCTTTTCTACCCGTCTGGGATGGTTGGCGGGAGCAAACAAGAACGTCCTGAAAATTGCCATCGTGTCTCCTCGGCGTTTGTGCGTACATTTAAGATTTGTACGGACAATATAGGGGGATTGTCGAACCTCGTCAACGCAAACACGCTAGTATTTAGCTATGTGCCGAACTCATCCGGTACGAGATGACCCGTCGCATTGACAGGACAAGCACACGGAAGCAACCCAGAAGGGCTACCAATGAAAAAAACATCTGCACAGTCAAGCATCTCAAGCCCCAAATCTGAGCAGGATCTCGCATTACGTCAGCCGCTTTATGTCGTGGTGGCGCACACCTTGCAGAAAGAAATCGAGCAAGGAAAGTACACGGTAGGCAGTGTTCTGCCGACCGAGGAAATGCTGGTAGACCGCTTTCAGGTCAGCCGCCATACCATTCGTCAGGCGCTGCGCGAGCTGAAGGATCAAGGGCTGATACAAGCGCGCGCGGGCATCGGAACAATTGTCCGTACTCAGCCCGGCAAGATCTGGATGATGAGCGGTTTGAACTCGCTGGTGGACCTGCTGGAGTTCGCTACCGAAACCGAGATGCATATCCTTAGCACGTCCACGGTGACGGCCGACCGTCATCTGGTCAAGATGATAAAGTGTGAGCTGGGAGCGAAATGGCTGCATATGGAGATCCTGCGCTGTTTACCCGATCAACCGCGTCCTCTGAGTTTTCTGAAGGTCTACGTACAACCGAAGTACGCGCCTAAGCTAAAAAAGCTTAAACATATGCGTGAGCCCATCTACGCGGTGCTCGAGCGCGAATATGGTGTGCGTATCGCCGAAGTCCGCCAGGAACTCACGGCCGACAGCCTGGATCACGATATCGCCGAACTCGTGGACGCCACGCCTGGACAGGCTGCGCTGTCCATCATTCGTCACTATTACGACAGCCGCGGTGAGCTAGTCCAGATCGCACTGGGTTACTACCCGAGCGGACGCTATACCCAGACAACGCGCATACACAGCAAGCTCGACGAGTAAAACGGCCGCCCTAGCCTGCCAGATAGGCTTGCACCTCTTCCAACGACACGAGATCCGCGTACTTCTGCCCCATATCGAACAAGTTACTTTCGTGCGGGGCTTGGGCGCGGTCACCAACACAGTCAACCACGACCATCGGGCGATACCCATAGGCCGATGCGTCGACGGTGCTGGCGCGCACGCAGCCGCTGGTCGCACAACCGCTGATCAAAAGCGTGTCGACGCCTTTGGAGGTCAGCCAGGTGTGCAAATTCGTCCCGAAAAACGCGGAGCCATGACGCTTGGTGGAGACAAACTCGTTTTTTAGCGGGGTCAGTGCAGCCACAATGTCGGCCGCGGGGTCGCCATCGACCAAGTCCTTTAGCCGTGGCACCTTCATTCCGAATGGCCCGATATCGGAACCGTCGTTGGAGGTAGCAAATCGAACATGAGCCACGGGCGTCTGCGTTTGCCGGCAGGTTTGGAGCAAACGCTCTGTATTGGCCATGGCATCACCGATGTTGTAGCCACCAAAGAAATTCTCATCGGCAAACGCGTTTTGAAAATCGATAATCAACAGCGCCGGGCGGTGGCCAAAGCCCATGCGCTGGCCCATCCCTTGTTTGGCGTAGATATCCACGACGATTCCTTTTCGAGACAGGTTGCGCGCAGGGCTGGTTATCGGTCGCGGGCTTCAGGCAGCTGACCCAGGTAGCTGATCACTGCATCTTTGCTCATCACATTGGCGCAGCTGCGGTCCATGTCGAACAAGGACACCGCATGCGAAAGCGGCAGACGATCGAACACGGCCTCTCTGGGCACCAGCACCTTGTAGTTCGACTGTGCCGCATCGACGACGGTGGCGCGCACGCAGTTGCTGGTCGATCCGCCGAGGACGATGATGGTGTCTACGCCTAAATCGGTTAAATAAGCCTGCAGCGGGGTGCCGAAGAAAGCGCTCATCTTCTTTTTGGTGAACGCAATATCGCCGGGCTGCGGTGCGACTTCGGCGACGAACTCGGAACCAAAGGTACCCTCGACGAAGGCGTATTCGCCCTCGCCTTTGCCGACCTTTTGCGCGAAAAGGCCGCCGTCGTTACCAGAGGGGTCCAGCGCGAAACGTGTAAAGATGACCGGCGCGCCGGCGCGGCGGGCAGCAGCGATGATTTCGCCAGACGCTTTAACAGCGTCCCATCCGATCTGACCGCAGCTGTAGGGATAGGCCTCGTCGCCGCCCTCCTTGGGGCCCACCATATAGTTCTGGACATCGATAGCCACGATCGCGGGCCGGGTGCCCGGCTTGATCTGTTGGCCCCATTTACCGCGCGCCAAAGTGGCGCGATCCTCTTCTGTCAGATAGTCTTCCCAAGCTTTCTTCATCATGGCATCACCCAGTTGTCGAGTTCGAAACGGCTAGTCTTAGTGTCCTGATCAATTGCCCAGTAATGTTCTCGGTAGCCAAAGAGCCACGTCGGGATACGTGACCACAATAATCAGAGCCAATACCTGCAGCATCACGAACGGAATGATGCCTTTATAGATTTGCTCCATGCGCACGGAGGGCGGCGCGGCGCCTTTCACGAAGAACAAGGCAAAGCCAAACGGCGGCGTGAGGAAAGAGGTCTGCAGATTGATCGCAATCAGGATGGCGAACCAGTAGATGGCCTCGACCTTGCCCGGCAAATGATCGCCGAAGTCCAGACCAGCGATGATGGGCGCAAAGATCGGCACGACAATCAGGATGATCTCCAGCCAATCGAAGAAGAACCCCAGCAGGAATACCCCAACCAGCAGCAGCGCCAGCACGCCCCAAGGTCCCAGCCCGGCAGAATCCAGCATCTCGTGGATGACGTCGTCGCCGCCCAACGAACGGAACACGTAGGAGAAACACGCCGCGGCGATGATGATAAGAAACACCATCCCGATCGTGAGCGCTGAAGTGCGCACCGCGTCGGTCATCAGCGGAACACTGAAGCGGCCGGAGAAAATGGTCAGCACGATGGCCCCGGCCGCGCCCACGCCTGCCGCCTCGGTCGGCGTTGCCCAGCCCATGAAGATCGAACCGAGTACCAGCCCGATCAGCACCGTCGGCGGCACAAAGGCGCGAAGCACCAGACTTGTCAAGGACTCGCCCTCGGATTCCCATTCATCGTCGGTCAAGGGCGGCGCCAGATGCGGCTTGAACCAGGCCAGCGCGATGATGTAGATCACATAGAACGCCGATAGCATCAGTCCGGGCAGTACCGCACCGAGAAATAGCTTTCCCGTGGAGATCTGCATCATGTCGCCCATGATCACCAGCATGATGCTCGGCGGTATCAGAATACCCAGGGTGCCAGATGCGCTGACGATACCGGTCGCCAAACCAGTATCGTATTTTTGCTTGAGCATGGCGGGCAATGCCAACATGGAAAGCATGACCACGGATGCGCCGATAATCCCCGTGGTCGCTGCCATGATGGTGCCCATGATGGCCACACCCAGCGCCAGCCCGCCCGGGACACGGCGCAGCAGAATCTGCAGGCACCGCAGCAGGTCAGCGGCGATCTGGCTCTTTTCCAGCAAGATGCCCATGAAGATAAAAAGCGGCGCGCCGATCAACACGATATTGTCCGCTGCCCCACCCCAAATCCGATACATGAAGTTGAAGAACTCGGTGGGCGAGAACATATCCAACGCCCAGCCCAGCATGCCAAACCATATCGTCACGCCGCCCAGCACAAAGCCGACCGGAAATCCGGAAAAGAACAACGCCGCCAGCACGACGAACATCAGGATGGAGATATGCGACATGAGGAAATCCATCATCGAATTTCCTCCACCGCCACGGCAGCGATTTCTTTTCGCGCGAATGCCTCTGGGACGGGGCCTTTACCCGCCAGGAACAACACGCCGCGTATCACCGTCGCGATCAACGACAAGAGCGTCAGCAGCATCGCAATAGGAATGATAGATTTTATGATCCAGCGATGATGGATACCCTGCATCGAGGTCGAGCCTTCGTTCTGCGCGTATGACTGCGCGACGAAGTCGATGCCGTATTTCAGCAGGAACAGGGTGAATGGGATCGCCAGCAGGAAGAGCCCAATCAGCTCCAGCTTGGCCCGGCCGCGATCGCTCATGCGGTCCCTGAGAATGTCGATGCGCACATGGATGCCACGCAGATAGGCCATGGGAATGGCCAGGAAGAAGATGACCGTGTGCAGATGCCATTCCAGCTCCTGCAAGAACGTGGACTGAAAGACGAAAAACTTTCGGGTAATCACATCGAAGCACACCACCGCTGTCAGCGCGAACAACAGCCAGGCGGCGGCCATCCCGATGAAGGTCACGCAGCGGTCAATCTTCCCGGCAATCGGAGAATCCATGCACCCACCTACTCTGGACAGAACCCTT
This sequence comes from Bordetella sp. 02P26C-1, assembly GCF_009763255.1. GTDB lineage: Bacteria > Pseudomonadota > Gammaproteobacteria > Burkholderiales > Burkholderiaceae_B > Bordetella_A. Next base: position 194,824 of record NZ_WSJB01000005.1, read on the forward strand.
TGGTGCGGGAGCCGCGCGGCTCCCGCTCGTGTGGCTTACGCCGTTACGGCAGTTTCTGTAGCTGCATGAGCTTGTCGTGCTGCTGGCGGAAGTTCTGTTGAGACTCCCAGATTTTCTTGAAGTTGGGATCGGTGGAAGCCAAGCGGTTGGCTTCCTCCACCCATAGATCTTTCAACTGTTGAACGACCTCGGGCTTCCACTGACGGATATCGACGCCCTTGGCGCGCAGGCGTTCGACCGCCTGCATGCTGAGCACTTCGCCTTCGGCGATACTGCGGGCCACTGCGTTGCCGCAGGCCACATCGATGGCTTTCTTCTGTTTATCGGTCAGCTTGTTGTAGACCGCTTTGTTGATGATGAGCCATTCCGGACTGACCGGGTTTTGCCACCCGGGGAAATAGTAATATTTCGCGGCCTGATCGAAGCCCATGGATTCGTCCATGCCTGGGTTGGAGAACTCCGCCGCATCAATGACACCGCGTTCCAGCGCGGGGAACACATCGCCGCCGCCAAGCGCTTGCGTCGATACGCCGATCTTCTCCAGCACATTGGCGCCCAGACCGCCAATACGCATTTTCAGGCCCTTGAAGTCATCGAGGGAATTGACTTCTTTATTGAACCAGCCTCCTGCTTCCGGTGCGAGCAGTCCGCAGAACACGGCCTTCATATTGTGCTTTTCAAGCACTTCGTCCAGCACCTGCTGACCGCCGCCGTAGTAGATCCAGGCAAGGAACTGGGACAACTCGGGTGTGAACGGCGCCGCGTTATAGAGCGCCAGACCCGGCTCTTTGTTGATATAGAGGCCGATACCGACAAAACCGGCATCCACAGAACCCGAAGATACCGCGTCGAAGATGCCCATCACCGGCACCAGCGCACCGGGCTCGAAAAAGCGCATCTTGACCGTGTCATCCGTGGCCGCGCGCACGTTGGCGACCATGTCGTTGACATGAGCACCGATGGGCTTGAAGTTAGAACCGAACATGCCCGCGACCTTGATATTCACAGTCGGGTCTTTTGCCTGCACTGGGGTGGTCGCGAGCAAGGCCAAGGCGGTGCTCACCGCAACGGCGAGCTTGCTGATACCGGGGAAAGCGAATGCCATACTGTAACTCCTGAAGAAAAGCTACAAGCGCCCGCGCACGCGCGACGCGCGGATAGCAAGCGGGTGGATGGGGTTAAGCAGGAAGAGCGGGCTGACGCAGATGCCAGTCGGTTTGGTTTTGATAAGCGACGCCGGCCCTGAAAAGCGTCGCCTCGCGCCAAGGCGCGGCTTCGAGCATCAGGCCGATCGGCATACCATCAGAAGAAAAACCACATGGCACCGATAGCCCCGGTAGCTTGCCGAACGCGCCTGCATAGGTGTTCTGCGTCACGGCGCGCGTGGCTTCGAAAAGGCTGCGGCCGTCTTCAATGGGTGGCGCGACCGTGGGCGAGGTGGGACTGAGGATGACGTCGACCGAACTGAAGACATCCTCCAGGGACCGACACCAAGCCTCGCGAGCCCGCAGGGCGCGTGCGTAGTCACGACCGGTGTATTGCAGCCCCATCTGCATGCGCTCCAGCGTGGCGGGTAACCAGCGCTCGTCGGGCTGTGCAAGCCGTTCCTCGTGCACGGCGCAGGCATCGGAGTAGATCATGGTGGTGGCGTAGGCATGCGCGGTCTGCGCGCCGTCTACGGTGATGGGGACCATGATGGCACCCAACGATTCCAGCACGCGCATGGCTTCTTGGACGGCATACGCGACCTCGCTGTCCACGCCGTCGAAGTAATGATTGCTGGGAATGCCAATCCGCAGGCCCTTGATGCCCGCGTGCATATCGACGAGCAGATTGCCCACTTCTTGGCGTTCGCTGACATGGTCATGCGGATCGAAGCCTGCCATCACGGAGAACAGGCGGGCCAGCTCCGGCACCGTACGCGCCAAAGGACCGATGGTGTCGTGCGTGGCGCTGACAGGCATGCAACCATGATTCGACACTCGCCCCACGGTGGGGCGCAAACCACATACGCCATTCAGCGAAGCGGGCACCCGCACCGATCCGCCGGTATCGGTGCCCAAGGCCAATGGCGCCATGCCAGCGGCGATCGCCGCCCCCGATCCGCCGCTGGAGCCACCCGGTATGCGCGCCGGGTTCCAAGGATTGCGGCATTGACCGATGACTGGGTTGTTCGAGCGTACGCCGAATGCGAATTCATGCAGGGTTACTTTGCCCAGGATGATGGCACCCGCCTCGCGCAAGCGTCGCACAACGGTAGCGTCCCGGTCAGGCACGTGGTCCTTAAAAAAGCCAGACGCATACGTGGTGCGCAGACCTGCAGTGTCAATGTTGTCTTTGACGAGAATCGGTACGCCATGCAGCAGACCGCTCGCTCGACCGGATTGCGTCAGTGCGTCCGCACGGCGTGCTGCCTCCAGCGCCGTCTCCGCATCGAGCGTGACAATCGCGTTGATGTGGGGATTCCATCTCTCGATGTTCTCAATACATTGTTTAACCGCTGCTTCCGACGTTGTCGGAATGTTCACCTGAACCATGAAGTTCGCCTCGAGGGAAGTCAAAAGGGAAAAACAGCGCAAGACAGGTTGTACGTACATTCAGCCTATCAGCAAAGATTTTTTGCGGCAACAACATAAGTCGAACATACTCTCCAGACTAGAGAAAACCCCTAAGCCTCGGTCTTCGAAGTCTTTATCCCAAAACGGATTTGCTAGTGGTAAACCCCAGGTTTTATAGGGTTTGACTGGCATGCAGTGATAGACGGCGAAGACGGGACGACGTGTAACCATGACTGCGCTTGCGGCGCTTAGGCCCGAAATACCTTGTCCGTTCATTTATCCCGTTGTACCGTTACTCTCAGCACCATAGAGACGGATTACCTATAAGAATGCGGTAGCCGGCGCAGCCACCCACGCGCCACTCTGGAGACAACCTCATGCAAGACTCAGCCCATCATGCGTCGCTTGGTACCTCGGGCCTAATGACCGGAGATCAATATCGCGAATCCCTCCGTCGCTATAAGCCGGTCGTCTACGTGGACGGACGTCGTGTGGAATCGGTGGCCGACGAACCCTCGCTAGCGCCGGGGGTCAATGCACTGGCCGTGACCTACGATATGGCCCACGATCCGGCGGTGGCCCCGCTCATGCTGGCCCGCCAGGGTGACAGCACGGTGCCACGCATGCTGCATATCAACGAGTCCGCCGGCGATCTGCTGAATAAGCTCGAAGCGGTTCGATTGCTATGTCAGGAGACCGGCTGCGCCCAACGCTATCTGACCCACGATGCGCTCAACGCGATCGCGCAGGTATCGGCTCGTATCGACGACGCACGAGGGAGCACCGAACATCGTGCGCGGTTCCAGAGTTATCTGGATCACGTGCACGATAACGACCTGGCCATTGGCGTTGCGATGACGGACGCGAAAGGCGACCGTTCGCGCCGGCCCCATCAGCAGAGCAATCCAGACACTTACGTTCATATTGTCGAACGCAATGCCAAAGGCATCGTGATTTCTGGAACGAAAGCCATCGTCACGGGCGCGGCATATATGCACGAATTACTCGTCATGCCGTGCCGCAACATGACGCAGGCGGATACCGATTTCGCGGTGTGCTGTGCGGTGCCTATCGACGCCCCAGGTATCACCATCGTGGCGCGCCCTGCCGGTCGGCCAGGCGAGAAAAACGAACACGGTGACGCGCTATTTTCCCGAAAGTACGGACAATCCACTGGGGTGGTGATTTTCGATCGCGTCACCGTGCCCTGGGAGCGCGTGTTCTACGCCAACGAGTGGGAACATTCGGGCGCCATGACCTATGCGTATGCGAATCACCATCGCCACAGCTGTATCGCCGCGCGAGCCGGGTTCGGCGACTTGCTGATCGGCGCGGGCGCGTTGATGTGCGAGGCCAACGGACTAGACCCGGAGAAAAAAGCCAGCCTGCAAGAACCCATGGTGGAGCTGATCAAGATTGTCGAGGGGTTCTATGCGTGTGGCGTGGCCGCCAGCGTCTACGGGACCCAGGACGCCTACAGTCAGTCGTTCATGCCGGAGACGGTCTTTGCCAACGTGGGCAAGCTGATGCTGGCTACCCAGATCTACGACATGCATCGCCTTGCCCACGAGGTGTCCGGTGGCTTGATCGTGGCCCTGCCAGGACCCGACGAAGACCACAATCCCGAGACTGCCGGGCGCCTGAGCGATATGTTGCAGGCCAATCCCGCCGTCCCCTATGACAAACGAATTCAGGTCGCCCGCTTCATGGAAGACCTGACCGCTTCATATCAAGCGGGCTGGTATTCGATCATTAGTCTGCACGGAGGCGGATCACCCGCGGCCATGAAGCAGGAGATCTATCGCAATTACCCGATAGGCAGCAAAGTCGAACTAGTCGAACGCCTGCTCGATCGCGGCGTATTGAATCAGGATGATCCGCAGCGCGCGATCACCCGCAACAAACAGCCGGGGCGCTGCTGTGACCAGGGTTGCTCGGCGCCCGGCCAAGCGATCATGCGTCCATTGCTCCGAGGTTGAGCGCGGGCGCAGCCGGCCCGCCGCGTACAATTCCTTATCAGGGTCTAAGACTCATGCATTCCCGGGATTCGTTACACCATGAAGGGCTCGCGCCATTCTCTAGTCACGCTGCGCATTTTCCTGGCGGCGGCGCGCACCTTGAATTTCAGCCGCTGCGCGGACAAGCTCAACATTACACAAAGCGCGGTCAGCAAGCATATCGGTGCGTTGGAATCGCGGCTAGGCGTCGCACTGTTTAAACGCCTGCCCAATGGCCTGCGCCTGACGCATGCGGGCGCGATTTATCACGAACGCGTCAGCGCGGCGTTAAGGCTGCTGGATGAAGCGGACGCGTTGGTTGCGCATCCAATGTCACGCGTCGCGCTCAATATCGCCGTTTCTCCGTCATTCGCGCATTCGTGCCTGATTCCTACGCTGTCCGAGTTTTTCGCGCTGCATCCGGGTGTGCGCGTCAATATCCGTCCGCGCTTGCTCTACGGCCGCGATCAAGTCGAACGCTTCGATGCCGAGATCCAGTTGCACACCGGCCATGTGGCGGGGATGTCGGCGGAGTATCTGTGCGGACACGAAATGACGCTCGTTGCCGCCCCACAGTTGCTGGCGCGTTGCCCGATACGCATGATTGAAGACTTAAATCAGGTGCCACTCCTGCGGCGAGCGCAGCGCGGCTATAGCTGGGACGAATGGCGTGCCGAAATCGCGCCACTTTGGCCGGGCCCGAGCGCGGGCGAGGCGCCCGAATACGAAGGGTTTTCTGTCCTGCTGCCTGCCGTGATGCACGGACTGGGCGCGGCGATTGTGCCAATGGTGCTGGTGCGCGAGCAATTACGGGCTGGCACGCTGGTGCGGCCGTTAGGGGAAGTGGTGGAAAGTCGCTATGGCTATTACCTGATGAGACCGCGGCCGAACGTGGGTGGGGCGTATGTGGATGCCTTTTGTGAATGGCTGACGCAACGTGCTGGGCAGATGAATCGGGAAATTCGCGAGTTGGTCTCCTGATTTATCTCTGTCTGCTCTGCAGAGGTGGGGTTCTTTAGCCGTCCGGGAGCGGTGTGCGTGGGCGGTGCCGGCCCTGTCGCAACGGCTCGGCCCACGAGCAGGGGCCTCGGTCCCCTTCGGGGACTTCCCGTCGCTCTACGGGCCGGCACCGCCCACGCACACCGCCCCCGGACTCACACTGAGGTATGACCCCGCGCTTCAAGCATGCCGTTACGCATACGCACTGAAGCACATGCCTCACTTCCATCCACCGCAACATGAATTTGGATTTGAATTCGTCCTCTTAACGCTAACGCAAGCGGGAGCCGGGCAGAAAAGGGGCACCGGCCCGTTGAGCGGCGGGAAGTCCCCGAAGGGGACCGAGGCCCCTGCTCGTGGGCCGAGCCGCTGCGACAGGGCCGGTGCCCCTTTTCTGCCCGGCTCCCGCGCCTAAAGAACCCAACCGAAGCCGCCCCCAAGGTATTCCATACTGGAATAGCGCTTGCCCATATATCCTTTGCCCAGATCAGAGCGCCTCGCCAGAATACCTGCACCTAGTCACGCATTACGAGTCATTCAGATGAATAAGCTCAAATCCCTGCTCTGCTCCTTCTTCCCCCTCATGCTCGCCGCCGCGACGCCGGCTCAAGCCGCCTACCCGGAAAAGCCCGTGCGCATCATCGTGCCGTACGCGGCCGGCGGCAGCTCGGATGTGCTCGCGCGCGGCATTGGCGATCAGCTTGCCAAAGAACTAGGTCAGCCCGTGGTGGTCGAAAACCGCGCGGGTGCGGGCTCGATGATTGGCACCTCCTACGTCGCTAACGAAGCCCCCGATGGCTACACCTTGCTGCTGGCCGACGTGCCGTTCACCATCGTCCCGGCGCTCTACGCGGATCGTGTCAAATACGACGCACGCAAGGACTTTACGCCGGTGGCATTGCTGGGCGTATCGCCACTGTATTTGTTCGTGAATCCGGGTTTCGAGGCGCAGACCGTGCCCGCCTTGGTAGCGGCCACCAAAGATTCCTCCAACAAGGTTTCGATTGGCTCGGGCGGCAACGGCTCGTTGACGCACTTGATGGCCGAACTCTTCATGCAGAACACCGGCGCCGAACTGGTCCACATCCCATACAAGGGAGCCTCGGCATCGGCGAACGACTTGGCCGGTGGCCAGATTCAGGCCAGCTTTACCACCATGCCGACGGCTGCGGCCTTGTATCAGGCTGGCAAGATCAAGCCGATTGCCGTGTCCTCACCCGAGCGCATGAAGGACACCCCCGATGTGCCAACCTTTGCGGAGCTCAACGTGCCCAATATGACGGTGCAAAGCTGGTGGGGCCTGATGGCACCTGCTGGCACGCCCGCCGACGCGCTGGCTCGTCTGGAAGCCGCGATGAAAACGGTCATGCAGTCGGAAGCGGTGCAGCAACGGCTGGTCAGTCTGGGCGTGAGCGCACCCGCGGACTCGAGCGCCAAAGCCCTCTCTGGCATGGTGACTGAAGACTTCGCCCGCTGGGACGATGTGATCAAACGCGCCAATATCAAGTTCGAATAATCCAACACGCGTTCACATCCAGAAGAGATCACGACATGACACCTTGGCAGCAAGCCGCCGCCGCTGATGCGGCTCTGATGAATGACTTTGAATCGATCTGCGCTTTTGGAGGACGCATGTCCGGCAGCGGGCAAGACGATGCCGCGATGGCGTGGGCGCTGGAGCAGTTGCGTCCCTACGCGCCGGTCGTACAACATCTCCAGGTGCCATACGACGGCTGGCGCTGCCTTCAGGCCAGTCTGACGCTCCAAGGAGAATCCCTCCCCGTGCGTGCGTTACTGCGGTCGCAGAATACGCCCGAGGCGGGCTTGGAGGCCGAGGTCATCGATCTTGGCCGTGGTCGCCCAGACGATTTCGAACGCGTGGGCGATGCAGTTCGCGGCAAGATCGTGCTCGTCAGCCATGAGTTTCCGTTCACCGGCGACCATGTGCATCGGCGCCGCAAGTACGACATGGCGCTGCAAGCGGGCGCGGTCGGCTTTCTGATTGCCAACAACGTGCCGGGCCAGGGCTTGCTATCCGGTTCGTCCGGGCGGCCTCGTGATGGCGTGGGTATTCCGGCGGCATATACCGATTATGAAAGCGCCCAGCGTCTGATCGCGGCTGCCGCCCAGGGCGCCGCGCGGGTGAACCTGGTCATCCAGGGCGAAGAGCTGTTGGATTCGCAAGCCAGCGTCGGTATTGCCGAAATTCCGGGTGGCCGTGACAGCGTCATCGTGATCAGCGCCCATATGGACGGACACGATCTGGGTGTCAGCGCGTTGGACAATGCCACCGGCGTGGCCACGGCGTTGGCAGCCGCTCGGGCGTTGGCGGCCAAGGTCGGTCCGGATACGCCTAGTCTGCGTATCTGTTTCTTCTGTGCCGAAGAATGGGCGCTAGCGGGATCCGCCCGCTATCTGGCCGACATGGACCCGGCCGAGCGCGCTCGCATCAAGTTTGATATCAACCTGGACACGGTGGCCGGCGATCTGTCGCTCACGGCGATGATCAGCGATTTCCCGGCTCTGGAGCCGGTCGTGAATCAGGCGGCAGCGCTGGCGGGCATCCCGGTCAGTACATGGCTGCCGCTGATGCCGAACTCGGACCATGCCAATTTCGCGCGCAACGGGATTCCCGCCTTGCGACTGACCGCGGGCTTTGGCAAGCCGGATTCCCGGGTGAACAACATTCTGTCGGCAGGCGACTTGCCGGCCATCATTGCCGAAGGCGAACTGCGGCAGGCGCTGGCGGTCACCTGCGCGCTGGCGGATGTGGCGTTGGGGATGAGCGATGCGCAGCTGGATGCCCTGGCTGCGCGCGATTGACCCCTCCCGCTCGACACTAAGCCATCAGGCCGCGAGTGTATCCAGCGCGGCGGACAACATATCCGCCCGCGCCGCGATCCGCTCATGAATGACAGCGATCTCGGCCGGTTTCCTCAAGGCTTTGAATCCAGGGCGATGCGCGGTGCGCCGCATTTTGTCCTCGGGGCGCAGCGCGGTCACATCCACGTTCTGGAAGAAGTCGCGATTGCCGCCGTCCGCCCACGATTCCGAGTACACGCCATGCGCTTGGACGACGTCGAACTGATCCAGCTCAATGTGGTAGTAGGTGAACTCTTGTGCCTGGGTTTCCTGCACCACCGTTTTGCCATTGATCAGGTCCTTTGCACGGACCAGCACACCATCGATATAGATGTGATGCCACGGCGAGACGCGCAGATCTTGACTGGGTAGGTTATCGGCCAACGCACCGGCGCGAATGCGCACGGGCGTACAGTTGGTGCGTTGCTCGGGGGTGCGTAACGCCACGGCGTGATAGTTCCGCCAGCCGATCCATTTCACCGTGCGCGGCCCGGTGCTGCCAATGACCTTGTCGCCGATTGCTAGTGACTCAATAGCGACGGGGCCTTGAGCGGTTGCGATCAGTGTGCCTTTAACGAAGCAGACCGGCGTGAACGGCGCGGTGTTAGTATCGAAAGGGAGATTCTCGCGATACGACACGTTAGACGTTACGAGGGTGTAGTCACCCTCAATGTTGCGGGTAACAATGCCGTCGCTGGTAAATGCGACGATCGTTTCATTTTGCTGATAAGCCGAAGACACTACGTAGACAGACTGATTTACGTCGAAAACGTTGTCCACAGAGTAATTCGTGACAGAAGTGGAATCCACTTGGAATTCACTACGGATAAAGTACCGCTCGGCGGAGTAGTCGTACTCTACGACATACCACCCAGTTGTTTCGAAAACTGCCACAGATATCCTTCTATATGTCGTGCACGACAATACTCGCGCGAAGGCAAGAACCGACCTGCATAGGTGCGCGTTGACTGACTTCGTATCAGTCACCCGCCCCCCCTGAGCACCGCGTACGTATTAAGGGTGGTGAAATGTCCTTTTCCGGCCTCGCCAGGCAATGATGCTTAACGCCAGTTGCTTTCTGCCGATATAGAAGGACAAGCCGTAAATGTGGCGCGATTCTAGCAAGTAAGACCCCACAAAAAACGCCTTGCAGCGTGAAAACAACAAGGCTGACAATGACCCCAAGTTCAGGGATTTGAAGACATGGATTCGTTTATCTGGCGCCCGATGCAGCGCAACAATCTGGATGCGGTGATGGCGCTCTCCGAAGTGGTGCATCCCACTTTGCCTGAAAGCCGCGAGACGCAGGAAAGGCGTTTGCGGCTTTATCCCGAAGGGTGCCTAGTGCTGACCAACGATACCGACATTCAGGGCTATGCATTCGCGCACCCGATCCGGCACGCCGCGCCGCCGGCGCTAAATACTGCGCCGGAGCAGGTGCCGGCCGACGCCGACGAGTTATACCTGCATGATTTTGTCGTTTCATCCTCTCTGCGTGGCCGTGGCTATGCGGTAGAAGGCATTGAGACACTGCTGCGGCTGGCCGACCGATTTGCGACCATGGGCTTGATTTCCGTCTACGGCACGGCGCCTTTCTGGAGCAAATTCGGCTTTGAACCGTGTTCGGATGTGGCCGCAGTAAAGTTGGCGAGCTATGGTGCCGATGCTGTCTACATGATGCGGAGGGCCAACCCCTAGGTATCGGAGTCATGAACCCATAGAATTTCTATCGTGTCATTGGTTCCCGCCTATTGTCCGCGCCACGCCGCGGACGTGGCGCGGTGACGAGATTACGCGTTGGCGGTTTCCTCGGCGCGATGGGCCATGACCGCCGCTTTCAGAAACGCCTCGATCAACTGCAACCTCGGCGAAGACCGCAGCCATATCAGGCCAAAACAACGAGGCTTGCAAGGGGTCTTCAGCGGCATGCTGATAATCGAGCCGCTTTGCCATTGATTCCAGGCGGTCGGAACGATCGCCACGCCAAGATTTTTATGCACCAGCCGCGTAATCGTTTCGGTCGAAGCGAGCTCGAACCTTTCGCGCGGCCTTAGATTGTTCTGCCTCAGGTAGGCGTCGATCTGCTGACCGGCCCAACTATCGCGGTGATATCGAATAAAGGGCACACGCTCCAGCAGCAAATGCGGGTCCACTCCCTCGTGCTGACGCGAGGCGATAAGCACAAAGGGCTCTTCCCATAGCAAATGCCAGCCCAGGCCCTTGGAGGGCGTGAACATGGGCTGCATGGCAATCGCGGCATCCAGAGCCCCGCGCTCGACCTGGGTATGAAAGTCCGAGGACTGGCCAGAGACCACGCTGACGTGAATCTCGGGGTATTGCGCCGCAAGGACTTCCAGGATGTTCGGGATCTTGCCAACCAACGCGGTATTGCCTGAGCCCAACCGCAATTCTCCGCGCAGTTCATTGGTGTTGGCCAACGCCGCCAACGCGTCGATGTCGTCCAGAATGCGCTGCGACGTGTCGAGGATGCGATGCGCCGCCTGCGTCAGGTGCACGACCTTGCCCGCACGGCGCACGAGGCTCACGCCCAGCTCGTTTTCCAACGCACGGATCTGCTGTGCGACCGCGCCATGCGTCAGATTCAGCCGTCGCGCGGCACCAGCCATGGAGCCATGCTGGTGCACCGCCAATAACGTATGGAGTAAACGCGTGTTCATACGATAGGATAACTATCGTCTGATCATATACGCAAGCAGATCATGCCATGCCGCAGGTCGGTACTATGAGTCCAACTTTCAGAGTCGAGATCCCCATGCGTAGCAAACTATTCGTACCGGCCTCCCGTCCCGAGTTATTTGTCAAAGCCTTGCGTAGCCAAGCCGACGCAATTTGCTTCGATCTGGAAGACGCCGTGCTGGAGTCGCGCAAACAGTACGCGCGCGATGAGCTGGCGAAATTTTTTGCATCCGATGAATTCCGCAATCTGCGCGAGGAAGGCCGCAAGAGCATTCTGGTTCGCGTCAACGCGCTGGATACCGGCCATACCGAGAATGATCTGGTCGCCGCTTGCGCCCCAGGCGTGGACATTGTCAACATCCCGAAAACCGAAACCGTCGAGGATTTGCTGCAGTTCATCGGCCTGCTGCAGGGTCGGGAAGCGCAGGCGAGCACGCCTCAAGCCCAGGTTGAGCTGCGCGTATTGGCCAATATCGAGACCGCTCGCGCGATGCTGAACGCGGCCGCGATCGCGCAAGCCCATGAGAAGGTCTGGGGCTTGCAGCTGGGCCTGGGCGATCTCTTTGAGCCGCTGGGCATTGCGCGCCACGATGCGCAGAACGTGCATGCCGTCATGATGGCGATGCGCCTCGCCGCGGGCTCGGCAGGCAAGATTGCTTTCGACACGGCTTATACCGACGTCGCCAATGCGGAGGGCTATCGGCAAGAAGCCTGGCGCGCCCGGCAGCTCGGATTCCTGGGCAAGACTTGCATCCATCCCAGCCAAGTGGCGCTGGCCAACGAAGTATTCAGCCCCACGGAAGATGAAGTCAATTGGGCACGCAAGGTCGTGGAATCGGCAGAGCAAAACGACGTGAATGGCGCTTATATGCTGGATGGGAAGATGATCGATGGACCCTTCATCGCCCGCGCGCGCGCCATTTTGGCGCAGACGTCTTCCTGAGCTAACCCCAGCATCACACACGCCGGTGTCCAACACCCTCCGATTCTTCTTGCGAGTTAAGCGAACATCATGAGCGGCGACTTTCCTTTATCCGGCATCAAGGTCCTGGACCTGAGCGCCTATATCGCTGGCCCTTACGGCTGCAATCTGCTGGCCGATATGGGCGCGGAGGTCATCAAAGTCGAGCCTCCCGAAGGCGATAACTTGCGCAAGTACCCCTCTACCCTGCCCGACGAAAGCCGGGCGTTTCTGGGCGTGAACCGGGGCAAGCAAGGCATCTGCCTGGATCTGAAAAGCGAGCAGGGCTATGAGGTATTCATCCGCCTGGCGCGCGAGGCCGATGTCATCGTGCACAATTTCCGTCCCTCGGTGCCGCCGCGTTTACGCATTGACTATGACACGCTGCGCGAACTGAATCCCCGGCTGGTCTATTGCTCGCTCACTGGCTATGGTCAAAGCGGACCGTTAGCCAGCCGTGCGGGTTATGACCAGGTGCTGCAGGCTCGCACGGGGATCTGCGCATCGCAAGGCACACCTGAGCAGCCACAGATTGTTTATGGCTCGGTGGTGGACTACTACGGCGCGGCCATGTTGGCTAATGGCGTCACCGCCGCGCTGTTTCAAAGAGAACGAACCGGCGCGGGCCAACACGTCTGCGTATCCTTGCTAAGCAGTGCGCTCGCGATGCAGGCGGCGCGCCTGGTCGTGGCAGAGAACGAACCACGCGATATCAACCGCGATATGCGCTCGGGCGGCATTACGGGCATCCACCCGACACGCGAAGGCCATCTGTATATCTCCGCCAATACGCCGCACTTCTGGCGCGCGCTCTGTCAACTGATCGGGCTATCGGAGCTCGCCGAGAACGAGCGCTATGACACAGTGAAAAAGCGTGCCGCGCATGTCGATGAGCTGGTGCCCATGCTGCGCGAGGCCCTGCAAGCGAAGAGCGCCGCGCAATGGGAAGCCTTGTTCGGCGATCAGGTCCCCTGCTCGGTCGTGCGTAAGGTCGAGGATGTTTTCGAGGACGCGCAGGTCCAGGAACAGGGGCTAGTCGGCGAGCACGAGCATCCGGCGTTTGGTCGATACAAGACCATCGCGAACCCAATTTCGTTTGGTCAGGCCGGCGCGCGACGCCAGCTGCGCAGCGCGCCGGGCTTGGGTCAACACAGTCGCGAGTTGATGCGCGAGCTGGGCTACACCGAGGCCGAAATAGAGAAAGCCATCGCCGACAAAGGGGTGCTGGCTTAGCGGACATGTGTCCTGCTCCGGGGACAGGACACTTATTCACCTCGTTCAGAGGTACATACTAAAAAGGGGCATGACCATGTATAGACGCGCAGCACTCAAAGTCCTCTCCTGCCTGACGCTGTTGGGTTCGATGGGCACCGCACTTAACCTCGCCACCATCAGTCCAGCAGCCGCGGCTCAATGGCCGGAGCGCCCTGTGCGACTGGTCGTTCCTTTCGCGCCCGGCGGCAGTAATGATGTGATCGCCCGCAAGCTGGCCGACAGCATCAGCAAGAGCACTGGGCAGACGTTCATTATCGAGAATCGCGCGGGGGCAGGCGGTGTCGTGGGCGCGGGTTATGTCGCCTCGGCAGCACCAGATGGCTACACGTTCTTGTTTATTTCCGGCTCGCTGGCCACCTCGGCCGCCGTGCAGAAAACGCCGTATGACGCCAAGACCGCTTTCGATGCGGTGTCCCTGGTGGCCAGCGCGCCGTTTGTGGTGCTGACCCGCAAGGACTTTCCCGCCAAGAATATGCAGGAGTTGCTGCAGTACGCGAAGGACAATCCCGGCGCCATCAATTTCGGCAGCGCAGGGCTGGGCGATAGCTCGCAGATGGCCACTGAACTGCTCGCCAACAAGGCCGGCGTGAAAATGCAGACCGTGGGCTACAAAGGCATTTCGCCCGCGCAAATGGATCTGGTGGCGGGACGCCTGGACATGATCATCACCACTATGGCGTCCATCGCCGGCACGCCGACCGATCAGCTCCCCAAACTGGCTTTCACCAGCGCGCAGCGCAATCCGGATTTCCCCAACGTACCCACCGTCAAAGAAGCCACGGGGCTGGACTATGACGTAAACGTCTGGTGGGGTGTATTCGGGCCCAAGGGCGTAGACCAGACCGCGCGTAACCGGCTCAATGAAGAGATCAAGAAAGCGGTATCAACGCCGGAGTTCGCACAGTTTCTGAAGTCCATGGGCGCGAATCCGACTACCTCGACACCTGAGGAGCTGCAAAAGCTGTTGGTCTCGGATGTAGATCAATGGACGGAAACCGCCAAGGCAGCGGGCATCCGCGTCGAATAAGAATAACGATAAGGGCCGGCGAGGTTCGGCCTTGTAGGAGTAACAATGAGCCCTACCCCTGCCGTGCGCGCGCACGACGAACCGCAGAACGCGTTTAAGGAGACCGCCGCGCAGTTTGTCGCGGCGGCGACTACAGAGCTGCATGGTATCCGGTCGCGCACCGAGCCCGAGGATTTGGCGGCCGAGTTGGACCGTCTGAACAGTGCTGTACGTGCGAGCGCCGGCAGCATCAGCCCGTATGCCCAGCCTGCGGACTTTCTGCAATCGTTGTTGCAGCAACAGGATACGTCGAACGAGGCGGTAGCGGTCGCCACGCGTACGCATGTCCCGGCGGGTGAGCCTATGTCGTTAGCCGAGGCTGCACGTCGAATGGCCAGCGGCGAACTGAGCGCGGTGCAATTGACCGAACAGGCCCTGGCGCGCGCGACCGAATGTCAACCGACGCTGAATGCGTTTATCGAGATCTGGGCGGATAAAGCCCTGGCCCAGGCGCACGCGGCCGATGCCGAGCGCGCACGCGGTGAGCTGCGCGGTCCATTGCATGGTATCCCTCTGGCGCACAAGGATTGTTTTGAGATCCAAGGTCATGCGGCAACGATCGGTTCACGTGCACGGCCCGCTGTGCCCGCAACAACCGACGCGCATGCAATACAGTGCTTGAACCAGGCCGGTGCGATTACGCTAGGCGTACTCAATCTAAACGAAATGGTGGCAGGTCCCACGGGACAGAATCCGGCGTTTGGCGACTGCTGCAATGCGCTGGACCCCTCACGCATTTCCGGCGGATCGTCCAGCGGCTCTGGCGCCGCGGTCGCCTCGGGCGCGGTGTTTGGGTCCTTGGGCAGCGACACGGGTGGATCGATTCGTCTGCCGGCCTCGGTACATGGCTTGTATGGTTTAAAGCCCACCTATGGCCGCATTTCTCGCGCTGGTTGCTTTCCGCGCGCCTTCTCGCTGGATTGCCCGGGGCCGCTGGCGCGTACGGCAGAAGACTGCGCCATCGTGCTAGAGGCGGTGGCTGGCTGGGATGCAAAGGATCCATCGACCTTGCCTGCGCCGGTACCGGCCTATTCCGCATTGCTTGATAGCGCCGCGGAGAAAAGCCGTATCGCGGTCATAGGTTTGTCCGAGGCAGACGCCTGCCATCCGGAGATCGCCGCCGTGTTTACCGACTTCGTACAACGCGCCGAGCGAAGTTTCGGATCGGTACGCGAGGTCAGTTTTCCGCAGCTGGCGGCATGCTATGCGATGGGTGACATCATTTCCAAGGTCGAGGCGGCGACACTGCACGGCCAATGGATGCGCAGCTCACCGGATGCTTATTCGCAGGCCGTGTATTCGCGCACAGAACCTGGCCTGCATGTTTCTGCCGTTCGCTACCTCGAATCGTTATTGGTGCGAGCACGCGTGTTGGAAGAGTTCCTCGCCGGACCCATGGCGGACCACGACATCCTGCTGTGCCCGAGCGTGCCGATCCCCGTGCCCTTGCGCAGCGAGGCCGATATGGAGAAAAAAGGCAGTGTGTTTGGCGTCGTACCGCAGATCACGCGCCTGACCCGGCCGTTCAGCTATTTGGGAGTGCCGGTGCTCAGCATACCTATCGGCTTAGACCGCAATGGCATGCCAGTAGGCGCGCAGGTGATTGGTCGCCCGCTCAGCGAGGCGCGTCTATTGGCGTTCGCACATCAGATGTCGCGGGCATGATCCGCGTTTAACGATTATTGGATGATGACGATGAAGATCTGGGATCAGTATTTAGGCGAAACCGATAGGGCCGTGTTGGAACGTGGCCGCTTTGCCCGCCGCATGGGTTATGGCGAGCGGCCCGCCATCATCGTCATCGATGCACAACGTTATATGGTGGGGGAGGAAGGTAAAGATTCAGAGTGGCCCTCGAGCTGCGGGGCCGTCGGTCGTACTGCTTTAGAACAGATTAAACGTGTCGTCGAAACGGCACAGGGGAACAACGTTCCCTGCTTTTTTACGTTATTTCAGCTTGACCCGAATGGTAAAGATATTGGTATCTATGGTCGCAAACGCGACCTACTCGACAGCCCGCACTGGTGTTTGGCCGACACGCCGGGGGCACAATTGGCGCCAGAGCTCACGCCCGGCGCAAGCGATCTCGTCTTCGTCAAGAAAAAACCCAGCGGGTTCCACGGTACGCCGCTGCTGGGCTACTTGGTCGACCGTCAAATCGACACCGTCATCGTGGTCGGTGGCGCGACCAGCAACTGCATCCGCGCCACGGTGTTCGACGCCTCTTCCTACAATTTCCGCACCATTGTGCCTCAGGAAGCGGTCTTCGACCGCATCCCTGTCTCCCACGCCATCAGCTTATTCGACATGGATAGACAGTTTGCTGATGTCGTATCGGTAGAGGAGGTATTGGACTATCTGCGTGATATCGGGCAGCGCCGGGAACGACGTGCCAGCCACGTTTAAGGTGCTGTTGCGCAAGCGGCAGGCAGGCGATCTCTCGCTCGTCTGCCGTACTGCCCAAGCCCCTGAGCACTACATCGCTTTCACGAAGTCCTCAAAGGGCACGCCAGTTTCCGCCCCAACACGCGCCAGATCGCTAAGCGTATCGGCGGGCAATAGCAGCCCGACACGCCGATTGCGTTCGTTGGCATCGGCCTCCAATTCGCCCGGGTAGCAGACTTTCCGTGACCCGGCGCCACGGGCACGCTTTTGAGCGAGGCGATGTATGCCTCCATTCTCTCGTTGAACTCGGCCATGGGTTGAAGGCGTGCGATATCGATGGCCATGATGAAATGCCCGGCCATACTGCGATTGACGGGGTCATAGGGGCCATGCACTTGATCCTGAAAGCCGCTGCCGGACAGGACGCCGGACATCACATCCACCATGACGCCAATCGCATAGCCTTTATGACCCGCCATGGGCAGGATGAAACCTTTAAGCGCCTCCTTGGGATCTGTGGTGGGGTTGCCTTGCGCATCCACCGCCCAATGGTCTGGGATGGGTTCCTGGCGATTATTCGCGAGATAGATCTTGCCGCGCGCCACGCCGGAGTTGGCGATGTCCATGACCATGGGCGCATGGCGGCCGGCGGGCACGGCGAGCGACCAGGGATTCGTACCGATTTTCTTTTGCAGCCCGCCCCAAGGAGCCATGTTCGGCCCGCCGTTGCTCATCATCAGCATGGCACAGCCCTGTTGCGCACCCCAGCGGGTGAAATACATGCAGGTGCCGAAATGGTTGGAATGGCGCACGGAGACCACTCCCACGCCATGCGCGCGGGCGCGGCGCACTGCTTCTTCCGTGGCGCGCTGGGCAACTACGGGTCCGACGCCATCATTGCCATCCAAGACCGCCATCGCAGCCGCGTCGGTCACCGTGTCCAGTTGCGTCACTCCACGCATGGCGCCGGATTTCAGCCTGGCGTAATACCAGCCCAGGCGTAGCAGCCCATGCGACTGATGTCCCCATAAATCTGCTTGTACCAAGGCATCGGCCGCGAGATCGGCATCGTTGGCAGGAACGCCTGCCCGTTCGTAGACTGCGGTGGCGAAGCTTTTTAATGCCTCGGGGGACAACGGCGTATTGGCCAGTTCACTCATGGATCGCATGGACATCTTCACTTCATGTATTGATTTTGGTACCGCGGTGGGCGACGCACTGCTTTGACCGTGTCAGTTCGGTATGGAAGCGTTTGTCGAATCTCTCGCGCGACATGCCGCCGAGAACGAAGGCGCCATAATAATATTCCTGGGAGGCGGGCAAGCTGCCGCGAATAGAGCGGCATTCGCGCCAACCGCGTCGCCCGGCGCGGTTTCGTTTCACTAAACGATCCGAGCCTGTAGCCGCCATCGTAGTGACGGCCCATGCGCATAACAATATTCCTTTATACATATAGCGAATGGAACTTTGTTGTTTGCGCCGCGCGTTCCTATCATTTCATTCACTACTGCACCGCCCCCCGTGGGCGATACATGGAATTCAGCAGCGAATGAAACGACGCAACTTTCTTTCTTTGTCTTTACTCGGACTCGGATCGGCGCTGCCGTGGGCGAGCGCACGGGCAAAGAACACACCTGCCGGCACCAAGCTTGTCATCGCGGATCAAAGCGAACTGGTGCACAATCTACTTCAAGCCAGTGGCGAGCGCGATAAATTAAATCTGGAGCTGCCGAACTTCGCTGGCGGCCCGGCGATTTATGAAGCCATACGCGCGGGCGCGCTCGATGCCGCCTATGTGGGCGATACACCCCCGATACAAGCACGCGCCGCCGGGACATTACTGCCTATCGTGGCCAGCTTCACGCGCGATCGCGCACAGTACATCCTCACGACGCGCCCAGGGCTGACCATCGACAAGCTCGCCGATTTAAAGGGCAAGAAGCTCAGCTATATCGAAGGCTCGGGCCGCCAGGTCTATCTGATCGAGGCGCTTAATCGCGCGGGGCTGGGGTTATCCGACGTCGAGCTGGTTCATCTGCGCGTCGCCGATCTGCCCGATGCGATCCGATCCGGCGCGGTGGATGTAGCGGTGCTGCAAGAGCCGCATGTGACCCGCCTGGCGAAACAGGTCGGCGCCTCACCTGTGCGTGATCCGCAAGAGCGCAACATCTTGCCTTCGACGAGCTATTTCTACGCCCGCCCGGATGTGCTGGCCGACCCCGCAAAATCAGCGGCTTTACGCGAGTTCATTGCTGCGTTCACACGCGCCGCCACCTGGAGCAATGCGAATCAAGCGGAATGGGGCAAACATTACTACATAAAGTTCCAGCGCATCTCGCCTGACGATACGCAGACCATTTTGGCGTCCCAATCGCCGCTGGTGCTACAGACCTCGGAGGAAGCCATTCCTCATCATCAGAAGCTCATCGATATTTTGTATCAGGCCGGCGCCATCAAGGAGCGCTTCGACGCGCGACTATCGTTTGTGGACACCTACGACGAAATCATTACGGCTTCGCGTTAAAGCCGCAGCTATTGCTAGAAGGAAACCAACATGGCACAGACACTCGTCGGTGAATTGCCCCATGCATCGCATTCCACGCCGCGTAGCGCACAAGCCCAGCCAACGCCTCGGCCCTCCAATCTGGTGCCGGCACGTTTGCCGCCAGGTTGGAGATTGCTCGGCCCCTTGCTGTTGCTTGCCATGTGGGAACTCGCTTCGCGTCTTGGTCTATTGGCGCCGGAAACCCTGACTGCGCCTTCCACCGCGCTGGTCACGGGGTATGAAATGCTCGCCGATGGCACACTGTCGGCGCACTTTCTCGCTTCGGCCGCGCGTGCTTATACGGGCCTTGCACTAGGTGTGATCGTGGGCGTCGTGCTGGCGCTGCTTTCAGGCCTGACGCGTACGGGCGAGGCCCTTATCGACGGAATTGTGCAGGTTAAACGCGCGATTCCGACGCTGGCTCTGATTCCGCTGGCGATCATCTGGCTAGGCATTGGCGAAGCGATGAAGGTCTCGCTGATTTTCACCGCCGTGCTGGTGCCTATCTATATCAATACGCATGCGGCATTGCGCGGCATCGACATGGGACATGTAGAGCTCGCCATGACGCTGGGCCTGACGCGTGGCGAGTTCATCCGCAAGGTCGCGCTGCCCGCGGCACTGCCCGGCTTCTTTGTCGCGCTGCGCTTGGCCGTGGCCCTATGCTGGACCGCGCTGGTGGTGCTGGAACTGATCAACACTCAAACCGGCATCGGCTATCTCATGAATCGCGCCCGCGATTGGGGACAAACCGACATCATCGTCGTGGGCATCATTGTCTATGCCTCTCTGGGTCTGGCCTCGGATGCCGTCATGCGGCTTATCGAGTCCCGCGTACTCTCTTATCGGAAGACCCTAGGATCGTGAACGCACAACAACTTTCTCGCACGCCGGTCGTGCTGCGCGATGTGTCGCGCGCATTCAATGGCAACACGATTCTCGATCGGGTCTCACTGCGCATCGAGCCGGGGCAGTTTGTGGCGCTGTTGGGCGAGTCGGGCTCGGGTAAGACGACCTTGCTGCGCGCGCTCGCCGGCCTGGATCAGGATGCGACGCGATCGGGAACCATCAACGCGCCGGACAACGTATCCGTACTTTTTCAGGACGCGCGCCTGTTGCCTTGGCTGAGCGTGGGCGACAACCTGAGCCTGGGATTGCGGCGTACCGATAGCCTTGTGGCGGTGCCACGCATGCTGCAAGCCGTGGGGCTGGGCGATAAGGCCGACGTATGGCCCAACACGCTGTCGGGCGGGCAAAAGCAACGGGCGGCGTTGGCGCGATCGCTATTGCGTGAACCCGAGTTGCTCCTGGCCGACGAGCCCTTCGGCGCGCTGGATGCCTTGACGCGACTACGTATGCAGGCCCTGCTGTTTGAACTCGTCGAACAACGCCGGCCCACGGTCATCCTGGTCACCCACGATGTGGACGAGGCACTGCTCCTGGCCGACCGCATCCTGGTGCTAAAGGACGGACGCATCCGAGAAGACCACCAAATCACGCTGTCGCATCCTCGTCAGCCTCACCAATCCGATTTCGCCCATTTGCGCCTGACCCTGCTGCGCAGCCTGGGTGTCGAAACCGCCGTCATTTAACAGGTACGCCATGACTCGTCAGAAACGACAACTGCACCTTAACCTCTTTCTAATGTCGCGCGGCCATCACGAAAGCGCATGGCGTCACCCCGACGCATCCGCGCTCGCGCTGACGGATTTGCAGCTGTACGCCAAGTCCGCGCGCATTGCCGAAGAAGCGAAGTTCGATGCGGTGTTCCTCGCCGATTCGCTGGTGGCCGTGACGGGTGCGCGCAGCGCACCGTCAAATGGACTGGAGCCTTTAACGCTGTTATCCGCGCTGGCCGCGTTGACCGAACGCATAGGGCTGATCGGCACCGTTTCGACGACGTATAGTCATCCCTACACGTTGGCGCGCCAGTTCGCGTCCCTGGACCATATATCCAAAGGCCGCGCCGGGTGGAATATCGTGACGTCCTGGGCGCCACAGGCTGGCGCAAACTATGGATTGGCACAGGATGTCGAGCATGGGGAACGCTACCGTATCGCCGAGGAGTTTCTCCAAGCGGTGGACCGACTGTGGCACAGCTACCCTGCGCGCGCCGTGTTGGATGATCGCGCCAAGGGCGTCTACCACGATGCGTCGTTGATTCAACCCGTCGATTTCGAAGGCGAGTATCTACGCACGCGTGGGCCCTTGAATATCGCGGGCAGCCCGCAGGGACGGCCGGTGTATATCCAGGCAGGGCAATCCGACACCGGCCGCGCATTCGCCGCGCGCTGGGCCGAGGCGATTTTCACCGCACATACGAACAAGGAATCGGCACAGGGTTTCTATCGCGACATCAAATCGCAGGCGTCCGCTTTGGGGCGCAGACCCGAAGACATACTCATCCTGCCCGGCATTAGCACGGCTATCGGTTCCACACGTTATGAAGCTGAGCAGGTGTGGGAAGAGCTGAATGATCTCACTAGCCCCGAGGTGGGATTGACACGCTTGTCGAATCGCTTTGGCGGACACGATTTCTCCGGCATCCCGCTAGATCGCAAGCTCACTCGCACGGACTTCCCCGACCCCAATGCAGTGGAAGCATCCAAAAGCCGTGTGGTGGGCTACGTGGATATGGTGTTGCGCGAAGGGCTGACGCTGCGCCAACTGTTGAAACGGCTGGCCGGTGCGCGCGGCCACTTTACTGCTACCGGGACGCCGGAAGAGATCGCAGACATTATTGTCGACTGGTACGAGACGGGCGCAGCCGATGGCTTTAACGTGATGCCGCCGATCTTGCATAGTCAATTTGAATTGTTCACGTGGGAAGTCGTGCCGCTATTGCGCAAACGAGGGGTTTTTCGCAGCGAGTATGAAGGCGATACGCTGCGGTCGCACTTTGGGTTGGGACCGGTGCATAGCGGATCACAACGCGATGCACAGACCGCCGAGGATCTCGCAGCCGCCTGACTATCAATTCAGAACATGCGCCGTGCGTACGACGCATGTTCTATTTCACATCCTGATCCGTCCACGCAGCCGGCGCGCTCAAACCGAGCATCGCGCTCAGAATCAATTCGCGCAGCACGAGCTCATCGTTATGCACATTGATCATGCCGCCCGCATGCTTGAGCACGCGAAACTTCTGCGACAACGGATCGCAGTTCGACAGCAGATGCAAGGCGGAGCCCCGTACGAACTCGTATCGCCAGATGAGTTCCGCTCGCGTGAATTGCGGTAGCGCCTCGGCCATCGCATCTAGAAAGATCTGTGCATAGTGGTTCAATTGCTCGCCGACAAACAAGGTGTATTCGCTGTCGGGAATGGCACGCAGATGGTTCTCGATACGGAGAAACAGTCGGCCGCCATCGGCGGATCGCTCTGCTTGCACTAGCGGGCGCAACAACGCGTCGAGAATGACGGGCACGGGTATCGGCAACTTGTCATACCGTTCGCGCGCCGCCTGCAGCAGGTTGCTGCGCTCGATGTTGACCGGCTCGAGGATTGCCAGCAGCACCTGCCGCACCAATGCGTCCTTGGAACCGAAGTAATAGTTCACGGCCGCCACATTGGCGTTCGACACCTCGCAAATATCGCGTACGGTGGTGGCGAACGGACCTTTACGCGCGACGAGTTCCTTGGCCGCCAGCAAGATACGCTCGGCGGCCGGCAAGCCAGCGGGGTCCTCCCGAGAGGTATGCATTACCGCAACTGTGGTCACGAGCCGCTCCACGATTAAATCAGTTGTTTTATCCGATCAGTATAAACAGAGATCGAAAGCGCAGCCGAGCGCGGTTTTTACGCAAACTTCTCACAATTTCAGTACAAACCCTAGTTTGTGCATCGCACAAAACGCGGATAGCATTAAACAACAGTTTGAATTTGGCAGTGCACACAACAGTTGCCCGATGGATGAGCCGGACCACCGGCCGCGCGGGCAGCACAAGGGGCTAGCATGTCTGAATTCCTCTCGTCTTCCGAGACAGAGCGGATTGGACAGGATCGTTTATCCGTCTTGCTCGCGCAAGCGGATTTCGAGCTGACCGAGCCGTACCTGTCTGAACTGCGCGACGCATATCGCTTCGTGAAACGCATGAGCGCAAGGGTTCATCGGGATTACCGATACGATGAAGAACCCGCCCATCGGTTTGATCCCCGCGCCTTCGAGCTATCGGGGGAAACGCGATGAGCACTGACCTGACTTTTCTCACGATCGCCGAGGCCAGCGATCTGATCGCCAACAAGGCGCTTTCCCCCGTCGAGCTCACGCAGGCTTGCCTGGACCGCCAGGCCGCCGTGGATGATGCACTGCACAGTTTCCTCACGCCCACACCGGATCTGGCCTTGCAACAAGCGCGCGAGGCCGAAACGCAGATCATGCGCGATGGTCCGCGTAGCGCGATGCACGGGATTCCTTATACGCTCAAGGACATTTTCGAGACGGCTGGCATCCGGACGACCGGGCAATCGCGTTCGCTGGCCGATCATGTGCCTGCCACGGATTGTCAGGTGCAAACCGCACTGGCTGCGGCGGGCGGCGTGCTGCTGGGCAAGACCACGACGTGGGAATTCGCCCACGGCGGCCCGTCGTGGGACGTACTCGGTCCGCCCGCGCATAACCCCTGGAATACCTCCCGTCATCCCGCCGGATCTTCATCGGGTTCGGCCGCCGCGGTGGCGGCAGGGCTTTGTCTGGCCACTATTGGTTCGGATACGGGCGGCTCGATACGTCAACCCGCGGCCGCCTGCGGTATCGCGGGCATCAAGCCCACGTATGGTCGCGTCAGTCGTCGCGGCGTGCTGCCCAACTGCTTTAGCCACGACCACGTCGGGCCACTGGCCTGGACCAGCGAAGATCTCGCGATTTTGATGAACCTCATCTCGGGCTATGACGCACAGGACCCCGGCAGTGCACGCGAGCCTGTGCCCGCCGACTATCGGGACGCGCTTTGCGGTGACCTCGCCGGGTTGGTCGTCGGCGTACCATGGCAATGGATCGATGAAGAAGCGCCGATCAGCACGCCGAATCGTCAGGCATTGCAAGACGCACTCGCCGTGATGCAGGACCTGGGCGCGACCGTGCGTACGGTGACCTTGCCGCCGCTCATCGAGTTCAACGACAGCAAGCGCGTCATCGCGATGACGGAACTGTTCTCCATTCATCAAGCCACGTTACGCTCGCGGCCGGATCTATTAGGCAGCAGCCTGCGCTATCGCATCATGGGCGGCGCGCTGCTGCGGGCGGAAGACTACGTACAGGCCACGCGCATGCGAGCGCGCCTGACGGCAGCCACGCAACACGTGTTGCGCGAAGTCGATCTGTTGGTGTTGCCTTGCAATGAGCCCGCTGGCCTGCTGCAGGAAGGCAACCCCGAGTCGCTATTCGAATCGCTGAGCTATACCGCGCCGTTCAACGTGTCCGGGAATCCGGCATTGTCCGTATGCAATGGATTTGATGGCGACGGGATGCCGCTGTCGCTGCAAATTGTGGGCCGCCTCTTTGACGAAGCCACCGTGCTGCGCGCCGGCGATGCGTACGAGAAGGCCACGCCGTGGCGACAACGGCGCCCGAATGTGCAGGCGTTGGCGCGCGAGGCCAAACAAGCACGACAGCAGGCGCGAGCCGCTTAAACCCACGTATTGATTCCTTCTTCGCTACAAGTCAGGCGCATCACGCATGCGCCTCGGGAAAGTATTGCCCTTCTGATCCGATCACAGGAGAACCACCTTGAAGATCAAACGCTTTACCCTTTCCGTATGCGCGGCGCTTGTCATGGCCCTGCCGATGGCGGGTTCGCATGCCGAGTCAGTGTTGCGCGTGGCATCGACCACCGCCGATGTTCCGCTGACCACGGGGCAGCCGAGCCAGGGCGCCGAAGGCCAGCGCTTTGTGGGTTATACGCTATACGATCCGCTGGTGCGCTGGGATCTGTCACGCGCCGACGCGCCCGCCAAATTGGCGCCGGGTCTCGCGTTGAGTTGGGAGTCGGATCCCGAGACACATAAGGTGTGGACGTTCAAACTACGCCCTGGGGTGAAGTTCCATGATGGCTCAGCCTTCGATGCGCAAGCCGTCGTGTGGAACCTGGACAAAGTCCTCAAGCGTGACGCGGTGCAATTCGATCAGGCCCAGGCCGCGCAGGCTAGCCAATATGTGCTCAATGTCGCCTCCTATCGCGTGGTGGACCCGATGACCGTCGAGATCGTCACCAAAGAGGCGGATTCGGTGTTTCCCTACATGATGGCCGGGGTAATGATCAGTAGCCCCGAGCGGTTCAAGGAAGTCGGGCAGGATTGGACCAAATTTGCCAACAAGCCTTCCGGCACGGGCCCGTGGATGATGGACAAACTGGTGCCACGCGAACGTATCGAGATGGTGCGTAACCCGAACTACTGGGATCCCGCCCGCGTTCCCAAGACAGATCGCCTGGTGGTCTACACCATGCCCGATCCCAACACGCGAGTGGCGTCCTTGTTATCCGGGCAAGTAGATTGGATCGAAGCGCCGCCGCCGGACACCATTCCGCGTCTGAAATCGGCGGGCATGAATATCGTCACCAACATTTATCCGCATATTTGGCCCTATCAGCTGAGCTATTCGCCGGATTCACCCTTCCGAGATTTGCGCATCCGTAAGGCCGCCAACCTCGCCATCGACCGTGAAGGGCTGGTGGAATTCCTGGCAGGAACGGCGATGCCCGCGCAAGGCGCGGTCGACCCCAATCATCCTTGGTTCGGCAATCCCAACTTCAAAATCAAGTATGACCCGGAGCAAGCCTTGGCGTTGATGAAGGAGGCCGGCTATGGGCCCGACCGCCCATTGAAAGTCAAGTTCGCGATCTCGACCGCGGGCTCGGGCCAGATGCAGCCGCTACCCATGAACGAGTTCATCCAGGAAAACCTGAAGGCCGTGGGCTTTGACGTGGAATTCGTCGTACTCGAATGGGAAACGCTGCGCTCGCAACGACGCGCGGGCTCCGATGACCCGGTGAACAAAGGCATACATGGGATCAACAATAGCTTTGGATATTGGGATCCGTTCATCGGGCTGATGGGGACATCCGGCTCCACGCAACGCCCGCCCAAAGGCTACAACTGGGGCGGATTCTCGGACCCTGAAGCCGACAAGCTGGTCGAGGCGGCGTTCAACGAGTTCGATCCCGCCAAACAGGACCAGATCCTCGCCAAACTGCATGAGCGTATGGTGGACCAGGCCATGTGGATATGGGTCGTGCATGACCTCAACCCACGCGCCATGAGTCCCAAGGTAAAGGGCTTTGTGCAAGCACAAAGCTGGTTCCAGGACCTGACGCCTGTGTCGGTCGAGTAATCATCGAGGGCCCAAGCCATGCTGCGCTATGTCCTGCGTCGTCTGCTGTATGCACTGCCGATCGCGCTCGGCGTGTCTATCGTGTGTTTCGCCCTGGTGCAGCTCGCACCGGGCGACCCCATCGATTCGATCATTCCCGAGGGCGCGTCGGCCGAGGCGATTGCCCAGATCAAGGCCGATTACGGCGCGGATCAACCCTTGCCCGTGCAGTATCTGAAATGGCTGGGCCGAGTGATGGTCGGCGATCTGGGCAAGTCCATCAAGACCGGTCGACCCGTGACACAGGAGCTTGGCCCCGCCCTCGTCAATTCGATGATTCTGGCAATGGCGGGGATCGCGCTGGCGTTCATCGTGGGTAGCAGCCTGGGAGCGATCGCGGGGTATGCACGTTCGCGGGCCGTGGACAGCGCGATCACCAGCGTAGCCATCGCGGGCGTGTCCATCCCGCATTACTGGCTGGGGATGGTGCTG
Organism: Bordetella sp. 02P26C-1; assembly: GCF_009763255.1. Classification (GTDB taxonomy): domain Bacteria; phylum Pseudomonadota; class Gammaproteobacteria; order Burkholderiales; family Burkholderiaceae_B; genus Bordetella_A. The sequence goes on from NZ_WSJB01000005.1 coordinate 221,970, forward strand.
GTGGTGGTGTTCTCGGTCGGCTTGAACTGGCTGCCAGCCTCTGGCATGGGCCCGCCGGACTGGTCGCACATTATCTTGCCAGCCACCGCGCTCGCGGTGATTCCCATGGGGATTATTGCGCGCTCGGTGCGGGCTTCGGTGATCGAGATACGCAAACAGGAATTCATCCAGACTTTGTACGCCAAGGGTCTGTCGGACGCCAAGGTGCTGCGTCACGTGGTCAAGAACGTAGCGCCGACGGTACTGGCCGTGATGGGCCTGCAGTTCGCGCAGATGTTGGGCGGCTCCATCCTCGTCGAGACCGTGTTCGCGTGGCCGGGCACCGGGTTCTTGATGAATGCCGCGATCTTCTCGCGCGACCTGCCCGTTCTGCAGGGCACGATTCTGGTGCTCGCCATGTTGTTCGTCATGATGAATCTGCTCGTCGATATTTTGCAGATGCTGTTTGATCCCCGCGTAAAACGTCATTGAGGAAGCTGACTCATGAGCACAGCAGTCGCTACGGCGGGCATGATCCCGGCCTCGGGGTTCCGCCGCCCCAGTAAAGGATTCTGGCAAACCGTGGGACGCCGCTTGACGCGCGATCCCGTCACGCTCACCTGTGCCGGCATTCTCTTGATTATCGTGCTGGCCGCGATCTTCGCCCCCTGGCTCGGGCTGGACGATCCGTTCAAGCAAAGCATGGTGCGCCGGCTAAAGCCATTCGGTTTTCAAGGGCATCTGTTAGGCACGGACGAACTCGGGCGGGATATGTTGTCGCGCCTCATCTATGGTGGGCGTTCGTCGCTGTTCACGGGCTTCGTGCCCGTGGTGCTGGCCACGCTGATAGGCGGTTCGCTGGGCATCATCGCGGGCTTTCTGGGCGGGCGATGGAACATGGTGATCATGCGATGTATCGATGTGTTCTATGCCTTTCCGTCCGTTTTGCTGGCTGTGGCGATCTCTGGAGTACTGGGCGCCGGACAGCTCAACAGCATTGTGTCGCTAACGCTGGTTTTTATCCCCGCCGTGGCCCGTATCGCCGAGAGCGTCACGACACGCGTGCGTAACGAGGACTATGTCGAGGCCGCCCGCGCAACCGGCGCATCGACGTTAAGCATCCTGTTCAACCATGTGCTGTCCAACGTGCTCGGGCCCATCCTGGTCTATGCCTCGAGCCTTATCAGCGTCAGCATCGTGATCGCATCGGGGTTGAGCTTTCTGGGATTGGGCGTGACTCCGCCGAACGCGGATTGGGGGCTCATGCTCAACACCTTGCGCCAGGCCATTTATGTGGCGCCTGTCACCGCCATTCTGCCCGGCATCATGATTTTCATCACGTCGATGTGCTTTAGCTTGATGAGCGACGGCTTGCGCAACGCCATGGACGTCAAGGCTTAAGGAGAGAACAATGATCTATACGCGACCCGCTGCGTTCATGGCTCAATCTGTGGTCAAGACCGAAGACGAACCGTTGGATAGCGGCTATAGCGAAGCGCGCGATCGGGGCGGTCCGGCTCAGCCCATGCTGATCGTGCGGGGGCTGAAGAAACACTTCGATATCGGCGCCCAGTCGTTTGGCGGCGAGCGGTCCGTCGTGCGCGCGGTGGACGGGGTGGACTTTACCGTGGCGAAAGGCGAAACACTAGGCATTGTGGGCGAGTCTGGCTGTGGGAAGTCAACGACCGCGCGGCTCTTGATGCACTTGATTCAACCGGATGCGGGATCGCTGATTTTTGATGGGGAAGAAGTCAACGCGATTCGCGGCATGAGCGTGAGCGACATGCGGCGCAATATGCAGATGGTGTTTCAAGACAGCTACGCATCGCTCAATCCGCGATTAACCATCCGAGAAAGCGTGGCCTATGGTCCGCGCGTAACGGGACTGTCGCGTGCGCAGGCGCGTGCACGCAGCGACTCGTTGCTAGACATGGTGGGCATGGACCCCTCGAACTTCGCGAACCGATATCCTCATGAACTATCCGGCGGGCAACGCCAGCGCGTAAACATCGCCCGTGCCTTGGCCATGGCGCCACGTGTACTGATCCTCGATGAATCCGTATCGGCCCTGGATAAATCCGTCGAAGCGCAGGTGCTTAATCTATTGCGCAAACTGAAGCGGGAACTGGGGTTGACCTATATCTTTATCTCGCACGACCTCAATGTGGTGCGCTATATCAGCGATCGGGTGTTGGTGATGTATCTCGGTCAGGTCGTGGAGTCGGGACCGGTTGATGCGATCTATACCGCGGCACGACATCCCTACACCCGCGCGCTGCTGTCCTCGCGTCCGTCGATGGATCCGCGTAAGCGTATTGAGATTGCGCCATTGACAGGAGACCCGCCAAACCCGATCAATCCCCCCAGCGGCTGCCGCTTTCGCACGCGCTGCCCGCAGGCGCAACCGCTGTGCGCGCAAGAAGCGCCCGCGCTGGCCTCTGCACCCAGCGATGTGTCCCATGTCGCGGCCTGCCACTTTCCCCTGACCTATGAGCCTGGCCTGGCCAGTCATCCTGTTAGCGGAGCGCGGCAATGACCTCAATCCCGCAAAACACTTCCGCTCCCTTGGCAACGGTCCAAGATCTGTCCGTGCGATTCATCTCGCGCGATATGAATGTCCCCGTGGTCAATGGCGTGTCGTTCTCGCTACAACAAGGCGAAGTACTTTGCCTGTTAGGCGAATCGGGTTCGGGCAAGAGCGTCACCATGCGCTCGCTGATGCGACTCTTGCCCCCCACCGCGCAACTTGGCGGCAGGATCGAAGTCGGCGGCATCGATGTTCTCAACCTGCCGCGCAATCAGCTCAGTCGGATACGCGGCCCCTTGATTTCGATGATCTTTCAAGAGCCGCTGACCGCGCTGGATCCGGTCTACACCATCGGGCAACAGATCAGCGAGACGGTCCGCGAGCATGAGGGCATAAGCCAAGCCGATGCGATGCGCCGCGCGTTGGAACTGCTGGAGCTGGTCCAGGTGCCTTCGGCAAAGCGTCGGCTGGCGGCCTATCCCCATGAATTGTCGGGTGGCTTGCGTCAACGCGCCATGATCGCGCTGGCGCTGTCGTGCCGGCCCAAACTATTGCTTGCCGACGAACCGACGACCGCGCTGGATGCCACCGTGCAGATTCAGGTGCTGCTGTTGTTGCGCGAACTACAGCGCGAACTGGGCATGGCCACTATCTTTGTCACGCATGACCTGGGCGTCGCGTGCGAAGTCGCGGACCAGGTGGCCGTCATGTACGCGGGCCGCTTTGTGGAAACGGGCTCGATCACGGACATCATGGATCGCCCTGCCCATCCGTATACGCAAGGCCTGTTGAACTCGACCGTCTCGGAAAGCCTGCGCGATCAGGACCTGGCCTCGATCCCCGGTGCGCCGCCCGATCTGACCGCGTTGCCGCCCGGCTGCACGTTTGCGCCACGATGCCCGCGGCACACCCCGGCGTGCGACATCGGTGTGCCTCCCCTGCTCGGCAATGCCGGCCATCAATCACGTTGCATTTTTCCCGCCGATCTCGCCACCCGCGTGGCCACCGAGTCGGTCCTGTCGCCCGCGGCCTGACGCCCACGGACGAGGTTTCACTTTACGGAGCGCTACCTTTCCATGATTGCTAACGAGCTGTACTTCCTCTCGGCGGGCGAAGCTAGCCGCCTCATTCAGTCGCGCAAGCTGTCTCCGGTCGAACTCACCGAGGCCTATCTGGCACGCATCGAGGCGGTGGACGACAAAATCCATAGTTATCTACTGGTGATGGCAGACGCCGCGCGCGCGGCCGCCCGGCAGGCCGAGGCCGATATCCAGGCCGGCCGTTGGAAAGGCCCCTTGCATGGGCTGCCTTTTGCGGTGAAAGACAACTATTACACGCAGGGCGTACGTACGTGCGGGGCCTCGCGCGTGCTGATGGATCATGTGCCCGAGTACAACGCGACCACCATCGACAAACTGCAGGCGGCCGGCGCGATCCTGCTCGGCAAGCTCAATACCTGGGAATACGGGACGGGCAATGGCGGCGTGTACTTCGACTTGCCCTTCGAGCCCGCACGCAACCCATGGAATGTGGATCACTTCACCGGCGGTTCTTCCACCGGTGCGGGCGCCTCGGTTGCCGCGGGTACGGCGATGATGGCGCTGGGTTCGGACACCGGCGGGTCGGTGCGCCTGCCCGCGGCCGCATGCGGATTGCAAGGCATGAAGCCCACCTATGGCCGCGTCAGCCGCCATGGCATTTTGCCAAACTGCTATTCGTTGGACGTCGCCGGGCCGCTGACCTGGACAGTGGAAGATAGCGCTCTGCTGCTGCGCGCCATGTCCGGCTATGACCCCCAAGATCCGGGCAGCGCGCACGCGGAGGTGCCGGACTTCGTAGCGGGGCTAGACGCGGGCATACGCGGGATGACGATCGGCGTGGTGCGCGATCTGGGCGAGGCCAACAACTTGCTCGATGCGAGCAACCGTTCGGCAATGGAAACCATGATCGAGGTCCTGCATCGCGAAGGCGCACGTATTGTCGAAGTCACCCTGCCTTCGGCGATTGCCGAGTACCGTCAGACCGGGGCCGTCATCAACTGGACCGAATCGCTTTCGATCCATGAAAAGGACTTCATGCAGCGCAATGCCGAAATGGGCCAGGCGCTGCGTGAAAAGATGATGTCCGGCTTCATGACGCGCGCGGTCGACTACGTTGCCGCGCAACGGCGACGCCGCGAACTGACAAAGTCGCTGGATGCCCTCGTCCATAGCGTCGACGCGCTGGTGTTGCCCGGCGCCTTTCACGTCGCCCCTCCTTTTGCCGACCCCGACAAAGTCAAGGCGTTCACCTCTGATACAGCGATGCCGCCGTTTAACTTGTCAGGGCATCCTGGCATGTCGGTCTGCACGGGTTTTGATGAACAAGGGCTGCCCACGAATGCGCAGATCGTCGGCCGTTATTTTGATGAAAGCACCGTGTACAAGGTGGCGCGTGCGTACGAACGCGCCACCGACTGGCGCAGCCGCCGTCCCGCGCTTTAAGCCCCTCGCGCGCCCCTATCGCAGCACTTCTTGAGATCCAACCATCATGAATGCCGAACCTTTAGCCCAATGGACCCTCGATGACGTCAAGGCGTATTGCCGACGTTTCGGCTTGACGCTGTCCGAACCGCAGCTGTTGCGCATGCACGAGCTATCCACGACCGTTTCCGCGACTGGCATGGGTATCCCCCGCATGCCGAGCAAGGATCACGAGCCCGCGTTGACGTTCGCTATGCCGAAAGAATAAGGGGCGTCACCATGGAACCTTATGAGCTCAGCGCCAGCGAAGCCGCCCGGCTCATCGCCAGCCGCGACCTGTCATGCGAGGAACTGGCGCGCTCCACCCTGGCCCGCATCGCCGAACGCGACCCTATCGTCCGAGCTTGGACCTATATCGACGAAGACCGCGTGCTGCGCCGCGCGCGAGAACTCGACAAGACCGCGCCCGTCAGCCCGCTGCACGGCTTGACCTTTGGCATCAAGGACGTGATTCAGACGGCCGATATGCCCACGCAGCAGAACTCATCGCTTTATGTCGACCATCGAAGCGGGCAAGACGCCGCCTGCGTGGCGGTCGTACGCCATAGCGGTGCACTGGTGGTGGGCAAGACCGAAACGGTCGAGTTCGCCGCCGGTGGCCGCATGCCAGCCACGCGCAATCCCAGCAACCTGGCGCACACGCCAGGCGGAACCTCGTCCGGATCGGCCGCCGCCGTGGCGGACCATCAGGTTCAGCTGGCGTTCGGCACACAAACGGCCGGGTCTCACATTCGCCCTGCGGCGTTTAACGGTATCTATGGCATCAAGCCAACGCACGGTGTGGTCAGCCGCGAGGGCGCCAAGCTATACGCGCATTCGCTCGACACCATCGGCTGGTATGGGCGCTCGGCCGATGATCTGGCGTTGGTGGCCGAGGCGTTCGCGCTGCCGGGCATGTCGCAACGCATGCCGGTCCCGCTAAAGGGATTGCGTGTCGGACTATGTATGACCGCTTCCTGGTCGGCCGCCGATCCGTATGCGCAGGCTGCCCTGATGCAAACCGCATTCCAGCTGGAGTCGGCCGGCGCGATTGTGAAGGAGCTGACTTTGCCCGCGCCGTTTAACGACCTGCCGAACGCGCACGAAACCGTGTTGTATGGGGAAGGCCGAGCCGCGTTTTTTTCCGAAACCCTGGGTCCGAAAGCTCACATGCTCCACGGGCATTTTTGCGATATCGCGGCCAACGCGCGTGGCATCACGCCCCAAGGTCTTGCCGCCGCCTACGATCTGGCGGCGGCGTGCCGGCGGCAATTCGACGCCTTGTTCGACGACGAGCTCGATGTGGTGATGACGCCAGCATCTCCCGGCGAAGCCCCGGAAGGGTTTACTTCTACTGGCAACTACACCTTCAATATCGTGTGGACGCTATTGCATGTACCATGCGTTGCCATGCCCGTGGGCCGCAGTCCGCGCAACCTGCCTCTGGGCGTGCAACTCGTCGGGCCGCGAACCGGCGATGCCCGACTGTTGGAGATCGCCCGCGCCTGTGTGCCCGCGCTCGACAGCAATGCCGCCATAACGCTTTCTTGATGCACCGCCTTCACTCATCGCCTGTCCGACTGATAAGGAATCAGCATGCAACCCTACGAACTGACGGCCACCGAAGCTTCCGCCCTGATTGCCGCTAAAGAACTGTCTTGCGAAGAGCTCGCGCGTTCCACCCTGGCCCGCATCGCCGAGCGCGACCCCATCGTGAAGGCCTGGAGCTATGTTGATGAGGACCTCGTGATCCGGCGTGCGCGGGAACTCGACAAGACGCCCGCGCTCAGTCCGTTGCATGGGCTGACGTTCGGCGTGAAGGACGTGATCGAAACCTATGACATGCCCACACAGCAGAACTCAGCCTTATACGAAGGGCATCAAAGTGGCCAAGATGCCGCCTGCGTCGCCGTGGTTCGACACAGTGGCGCGCTGGTGGTGGGCAAGACCGACACGGTAGAGTTCGCCTCAGGTGGACGCATGGCTGCCACGCGCAATCCCCATAACCTCGCCCATACGCCCGGCGGCTCGTCGTCCGGCTCGGGCGCCGCTGTGGGCGATAAGCAAGTGCAACTCGCCTTCGGCACCCAGACAGGCGGCTCGCATATCCGACCGGCCGCCTACAACGGCATCTATGGCATCAAGCCAACGCATGGTGCCGTGAGCCGCGAAGGCGCCAAACTCTATTCCGCCACGTTGGACACCATTGGCTGGTATGGCCGCTGCGTGGAAGACTTGCAGTTGGTGGCCGATGCCTTTCAGTTGCTGGGCCGCGATCTGGCGCAACCGGTGGCGCTCAAAGGGCTGAAGGTCGGCCTGTGCCGCGCGCCGGCTTGGGATCAGGCCGATGGCTACGCACGCGCTGCGCTGATGACCGCCGCTCGCCGGCTGGAAGCCGCGGGCGCCATCGTGACCGAGCTCGTCTTGCCCGAGCCCTTCAACGGCCTGGACGACGCCCAGCATTCGGTGATGTTCGGAGAGGGGCGTGCGGCTTTCCTGCCCGAATTACTGGGCCCGAAACGCGGCCTGCTGCATAAGCACTTTCTCGACATCGTGAACAATGCGCGCGAGATCACGCCGCAAAAGCTGGTCGCCGCCTATGATCTGGCGGCCGAGTGCCGGCGCGCCTTTGACGGGCTGTTTGGCGCGGATCTGGACGTCGTGCTTACGCCGTCGTGCACGGGCGAGCCTCCTGAGGGCTATACGTCTTCAGGCAACCCGGTATTTAACGCCATGTGGACCTTGCTGCATGTGCCGTGCGTCGGAATTCCGGTCGGCAAGAGCCCCAAGAATCTGCCGCTTGGCGTGCAGCTCATCGGGCCGCGGTTCAGCGACCTGCAGCTATTGCAGATCGCCCATGCCTGCGCGCCAGCGATCCATGAGAACAATACCTTGGGTACGATCGAGATATAGTGCCGCCATGCTAAATCGCGCCCGTCATCTCACCCACTGGAGCTTGTTGCTCGTGCTGTCGGTCGCCGTGGGGTGGCCCATCGTGCATGCCGGCATTGGCGCCGGTGCCTTGGTGGGCCCCATGCTGGCCGGCATCGCCATGGGCATGAGCGGCACGCGTATCGGGATATCTGGACGTGCCTTCGTCCTCGCGCAGGGCGTGTTGGGCTGCATGATAGCCTCGATGCTCGAAGCGAGCGTGCTGGATGGCGTCGCCGCCCATTTCGGCGCGATGGCGGCGGCCGTGGTGCTAACGCTGGTAGGCGCGACCGCCACGGGCTGGGTGCTGACGCGTACCGGGACCATGCCTGGCAGTACGGGCGCGTGGGGATCGCTACCGGGCGCGGCAGCGGCGATGGTGACCATGTCGGCTGCATTCGGCGGCGACCCGCGCATGGTCGCGGTGATGCAGTATCTGCGCGTGATGATCGTGATCCTGGCGGCCACGGCGGTGTCTCACTACGCCGTCACGGAGGGAGCGCCAGGCGGGCAGATCGCCATGCTGGCCGCCGCAAAGGCGCAGCCATCGGTGAGTGCCAGCACGCAGATCTGCACGATCCTGATCGCCGTCGCCGCCAGCTGGCTGGGCTGGGCCAGCCGGGTACCGGCCGGAGCGCTGCTGCTACCCATTGTGGTCGGTGGCGCGCTGCAGATCAGTGGCGTGATGACGCTGGCCATGCCGCATGGCGTGGTGGTGCTGGCGCTGGCAACCCTGGGATGGTCGATTGGCTTGCGCTTCAAGCGCGACCTCATCGCCCCCATGCTGCGCGCATTGCCCACAATATTGCTGGGGATCGTCGCGCTACTGCTGCTATGTACGCTGGCGGCCTGGCTGCTGACGCTATTGGCCCCTGTCAGCATGTTGACGGCCTACCTCGCCACCAGCCCTGGAGGGCTGGATTCCGTGGCGGTGCTGGCGCTGGAAGCCAACGCGGATATGCCCTTTGTGGTGGCTTTTCAGACGCTGCGGCTATTTGCCGTCGTGCTGGTCGGCCCGTTCCTGGGGCGCTGGCTGGCGCGTGGTGCCCCCTTGAAATGAGCACGGCAGACCGAAGATCGGGGCGTTAGAACACCTTGTCCGGTGCGTCCTCCACAGGCTGATCACCCACCCGGGCAAAGTAGTCCTGTGCGAACTCGGTAAACTGCTTGATCCCCATACGGTTGGACCGGCGCGAATCCACAAAGAGCGAATACTGGCGAGAAACAACCGGGGACTCTACTCTCAGCACTTTCAGTTCATGTACACGCGTGGCCGGCTCGACGAATCCTGGACAGACTGCCAGCCCCATACCGGCCGCGACCAGGCTGAGCGCTGCGGTCGTATCGTCGACCTGCCGCACATGATTGAACTGAAAACCCGGGCCTAGCTGCCGGGCCAGATGCAGCCGGGGCAGATTGCCCACGAAGATCAAGGGTTCGTCAATAAGTTCTTCCCACTTCAGACGCCGCCGCCGGGCAAGGGGATGGGACTTCGGACAGACCACGCAGATGCGGCTGTGAAAGAGCGGCATGACGGTCACATGATCGCTGACCGATGAATGCGTAGAGATGGCGAGATCCACCTGTCCCTGCTCCACCGATGCACGCACGTCATCAATTTTCACATCTACCGGAGTCAGCCGTATGGTGGGATGCGCGCGGTGAAAATCCCGATAGATACGGGTCATCAATGACCATCCCACCAGCCTTGATGTGGCGATGCGCAGCACGTGATGTTGACTGCGCAGATCGGCCGCACATCGCTCGAACTGGCCGAGTGCATCCAACGCTGCGATGGCATGCGGTAGAAACTGCTCGCCCTCTTGCGACAAGGCCACGCGCCGGGTGGTGCGCTCCAACAACCGAAAACCCACGGTTTCCTCGAGTTCCCGCACCGAGTTGCTCAAGGCGGCCTGCGTGACATGCAACGCGCGCGCCGCGTGGACGAAACTGCTGAGCTGCGCCGCCGTCACGAAGGCCCGCAATTGTCTGAAGGTAATGCGCACCGCCGATCGCCTCCGTTTGATTGATAACCCAATCAATAATAATTGATAAAAACAAATTGATTGTTGTATTGAATGACGCATCCATAGAATGGAAGCTCTCGACGGTAGGCCTGGTACAAGGCGACCGACCGAAGCCCTAAAAGACGCGAAAGACCAGGAAGGTTCGAGTGCAAGAGGAACAGCGTGGCGCCGCCATGAGGCCGGCCCAGCCAATCCCGCCCGGACGTTTGTGGTTTACGGCGCATCAGGACTGCAGACATACGAGTGATCCGGAGACAATCATGAAGATCTCACGCAGAGCCTTACTGGCGGGCCTTGCCGCCTTAAGCGCGATGTCCATGCCCGCCGTGGGGCAACCGCAGGATGCCGACAGCTATCCCAACAAGATGGTGCGTATCGTGGTGCCCTTTACCTCAGGCGGAGGCACCAGCAATGCCGCACGCTTTCTGGCCGACAAGCTCGCCGCAAAATGGGGGCAGCCCGTCATCATCGACAATCGCCCGGGCGGCAATACGGTAATCGGCTCAAGTATGGTGGCCAAGTCCGAGGCCGATGGCTATACCCTGCTGTTCGCCAATACCAGCCATACGATCAACCCCTCGGTGATGCCGAGCTTGCCCTATGACACGCTGCGCGACTTCGCACCGGTCTGTACGGTCTTGGTCAACCGCTTTGTGTTGTTGACCCATCCCAGCATGCCTGCCCGGGACATCAGGGAATTGGTCCAACGGGTCCGAGCCGATCCTGACACCTACAACCTACCGACCGTGGGCGCCACCGGCGTAGGACGGCTGGCCGGGGAAAGTCTGACGCAATTGATGGGCGTGAAGCTGCAGAACATCCCGTACAAAGGCACCAGCGACCTCGCCACCAACCTGATGGGCGGCCAGCTGAAGTTCGCCCTCGAAATTCCGGGTTTTTACCTGCCCCATATCAAGTCTGGAAAGCTGCATGCCCTAGCCGTCTCGGGCGATACACGCATGCCATCTCTGCCGGATGTGCCCACATTGAAAGAAGCCGGTTTTGGCGCTTTCGATACGCAAAGTTGGTATGGCCTCTTGGCGCCCGCGGGAACGCCTGAGCCCGTGATTCAGAAGATCGCCGCCGACGTGACCGAGATCGTGCAATCGCCCGATTTCGCCACCTACCTGGAAACCATCCAGTCCGAGCCGATGGTGAACACGCCAGAAGGTTTTGCCGCGCTGATCGACCAGGAGATCCCCAAATACCGTGAACAAGCCAAGCTGGCCAACATCGCTGTCGAGCCCAAATAAGGCTCGGGTTCAGCGACAAGACGCACACTGAGGAGTCCATCACATGGCTATGAAGAAAGAAGAAAACGATCTGATTACCCGGGTCGAAAATGGGGCGCCGCTGGGAGAGCTGTTCAGAAAGTTCTACTGGCTGCCCGCCTACCCATCGGCCGCGCTGCAAGCCGGCGGAAAGCCCTATCGCCTGCGCCTGTTGGGACAGAACTATGTGCTGTTTCGCGGCGACAGCGGCAAGGTGGCCTGTTTCGACGAACAGTGCCCGCATCGCAAAGCTTCCTTGGCGTTAGGTCGCAACGAAAACGACTCGCTGCAATGCCTGTTCCATGGCTGGCGCTTCAGCGTCGATGGGGAAATGGTCGAAGCGCCGAACATCACCGGGGATCAGGTGTCCTTCTGCAAATCGGTGCGCTTCAACAGCTATCAAGTGGTCGAACGCGGCGGCATCATCTGGGTATGGCTTGGTCAGGGCCAAGCCCCCAAATTTCCTAACCTGCCGTTCACGGATCTGCCAGCCGAGCAACGTTCCGTCACGTCGGTGGAAGTGCCCGTGAACTGGCTGCAAGGCGTCGAGGCCACGATGGACTCTTCGCACGTGAGCCATCTGCACCAGACGCAGATTCAGGTACGCGGCCGACGCGAGCAGCAAAACATGCTGGTGGACAAACATCCGCGCCTGGAATATGAGCGCACGCACTTCGGCTTTCGTTCGGTGGCGTTGCGTCAGCTAGGCGAAGGCAAGGTCTATGCGCGCGTGAACCATTACGTGTTCCCCTGGTATGGCGTGATTTGCGCGCCGGACCCGGGTGGCCCGTCCACTGTGTTCATGTCGGTGCCCGTGGACGACACGCACTATCGCGCCTGGTTCGTGCACTTCAATGTGCACCGCCCTCTGGGCATGACGCCGTTGTCGGCCAGCCCCGACATTACCAACTGGCCACCCCTGCCGCCTGGGCCGGCCGAGGACAACTGGGGCCAGAATCGCGACCTGATGAAGCGCGGGCATTTCACGGGCTTTCCCGACGGGGTGGCGACCGAAGACTTCGCCATGTTCATGAGCCAGGGCCCCATCCTGGACCGCACGCAAGAACAGCTGTGCTCGGCCGACACGGAAGTGATCCGCCTGCGCCAGATGTTGCTCAAGGCCATCCGGGATTATCAGAACGGCGAACAGCCCTGGGTGGCTCAGGACGACAAGTTGGATTATTCCGAGGTTTACTCGGTGGGCGGTGTGATCAACGAAAGCGAAGACTGGCACGTGTTGCTTGAACGCGCGATCGCACAGATCAATGAAAACAGGGCGGCCACTGGGGCCTGAGCATCATGGGCGAGACAGACCTCTTCGATGTCCGCGTGACCCAGGTGACGTGGTGCAGCCCCGGCGTGCTGGCATTCACACTGGCAGCCGTAGACGGCCACGCACTGCCGGGCTATCAGCCGGGCGCCCACGTGTCCGTGCACCTGCCGGTGTCGGGCAAGCCAGATCGCGTTCGCGCCTATTCGCTGGTGAATACCGATCCTGGCAACGACCCATCCACGCCGCAACGTTGCTACCGCATCGCGGTGCGGCGCGATGACGCGGGTACGGGAGGGTCGCTGCATCTGCATGAATCGGTCAGGCCGGGTGATGTGCTGCGTATTTCGCCGCCAAAGAACGCCTTCGCGTTGGGTGAAACCGAAGGCGTGATCCTGTTGGCCGGCGGCATAGGCGTCACGCCCATCCTCACCATGGCCGCGGCCCTGCAACGACAGGGTTTGCCTTTCACATTCCATTATGCGGCCCGTTCTCGCGACGAAGCCGTGTTTCTGGAAGAGCTGCGCCAGCTATGCGGCGAGCGACTGAACCTGCACATTGACGAGGAAGCCGGCCGACATCTGGACCTGGGCTCGGTATTACCCGCAGGGCCCGCGCGCCCGGTGTACGTCTGTGGACCCAAGCCGATGATCGACGCCGCCGTCAGGCACGCGGCGACCTTGGGCTGGCCCGCCGACAGCGTGAAGTTCGAACTGTTTGGCGCGGACATCGCCAATCAGAATCAGGCCGGCTACGAGGTTGTGCTGCAGTTCAGCGATAAGTCCGTGTTTGTACGGCCAGGGCAGGCACTTCTGGATGTACTGATCGATGAAGACGTCGATCTGCCCTATGACTGCCGCGCCGGGTTTTGCGGGCTATGCCGCGTCAAGGTGCTAGAAGGCGAGGTGAACCACAACGATACCTGCCTGACCGACGCCGACCGCACGCAACGCCGCTATATGCAAGCTTGCGTCTCGCACGCAGCCTGCTCTCGGCTGGTGCTGGACCTCTGATCCCTTTCCCCATGCCAAACCGCCCGTTACGGCATCAACAAGGTGTTCGACCACTATGGCAAATATTGTTTTAGGGCTGGGCACCACGCACAGCCCCATGCTGAACTTGACCGCGCAGCAGTGGAAGCATCGCGCGGAGATCGACTTCGCCAACCAGAAGCTGCATCTATCCAATGGCACGCGCATGAGCTATCCCGAACTGCTGGCATTGCGCGGCCCCCAATATCGCGCGGAAATCGAACCTGATGTCATGAAGGCAAAGGAACTCGCCTGCCAGGCCGCGCTGGACCGCCTGGCCGATGCCCTGGAGCGCGCACAGCCGGATGTCGTCGTCATTGTCGGCGACGATCAGGCCGAGCTCTTTACCGCCGACAGCCAGCCCGCTTTTGCGATCTTTCACGGTAGTGAGATCGCCACCACGACGGGCAAGTACGGTAAAGGCGCCCCCGACTGGATGCTGCAGGTCGGACGTGGCTACATGATGGAAGACATCTATCGCGCCCCCGCCTCGCAGGCGTTCGCGACCAGCCTGATTCAAAGCCTCATCACGCAGGATGTGGACGTCGCCGCGGTATCTGCAGTGACGGATCCCACCAAGGCCGGCTTCGGTCATGCGTATGGATTCATCATCAAGCGCCTGTTCCGCCAGGAAATCCCGGTCGTGCCGGTGCTGTTGAACACTTATTTCCCGCCCAACGTACCCACCGCCAATCGTTGTTACGAGATCGGGCGTCGTTTGCGCCAGGCCATCCAGGAGTACCCGGCCGATCTCAGAGTCGCTGTCGTCGCATCGGGTGGGCTGTCGCACTTCGTCGTGGAAGAAGACTTCGACCAGCACATCATCAATGCCATCCAGAACCGCGACGAGGCCGCATTGCGCGCGATCGCGCCCAGCGCGTTGCGTTCGGGCACCTCGGAAACATTGAACTGGATTCTGACTGCCGGCGTCGTCGACTTCATGCCCGTGCGTCACATGGAGTATTACCCGCTACACCGCACCGAGGCCGGTACCGGCGTGGGCGCCGCATTCTGCATCTGGGAAAACTGACGCGGGCACGCAAGCCTGACTTTTCTAAAGGAACCGCGATGAAAAGCAACGGACGCTCGATCGAAATCGAGGGCGTGAATCACGGCGCGACGCCGATTCCAATGGGTGCCAAAGTCGGCAACACCATTTTCACCTCCGGCATTGCCGGCAAGGACCCCGCCACCAACAAACTGGCTGAGGGTGCCGAGGCCCAAGCCAGGCACGCGTTTTCAAACCTGAAAACCGTACTGGAAAAAGGCGGCGCGTCGATGACCGATGTCGGGCTTTTGACTGTGCTGGTCGCGGACGAATCGGTGCGCAAGGCCATTAATGCCGTCTGGCTGGAATATTTCCCCGACCCCGAGGACCGTCCGGCCCGACACACCAGTGTCCAGGACCTGCGCAGCGGCATGCTACTGCAACTGCAAGCGATTGCCGTCATCGGCAACTGAACCCGTTTAGTTTGAGTTGGAACCCTTATGATCATCGATTGCCACGGCCACTACACCACCGCCCCGACACAGCTGCGCGACTTTCGCGCCAAGCAGCTGGCGGGCATGATAGACCCGAGCCTCTCCCCGTCCATCGAGTCGTTGGGCATCACCGACGACATGTTGCGAGCCTCCGTCGAGGGCGCACAGCTTAAATTCCAGCGCGAGCGCGGCACGGACCTGACGATCTTCTCGCCCCGCGCTGCGGGCATGGCGCATCAATATGGCGATGAGCGTGTCGCGCGTCAGTGGGCGCGCGTCTGCAACACGCTGATCTATCGCCTGACGCAGCTCTATCCGGAAAACTTCGCCGGCGCTTGTCAGCTGCCGCAGCGTCCGGGCGTATCGCCAGAGAACTGCCTTCAAGAGCTGGAATACTGCGTCAATGAACTCGGCTTCGTCGGCTGCAACCTGAATCCGGACCCCTCGGGAGGCTGGTGGAAAGATCCTCCGTTGACGGACCGCTACTGGTATCCCCTGTACGAGAAACTCGTCGAACTGGATGTCCCCGCGATGATCCATGTGTCGTCCTCGTGCAATGACTGTTTCCATGCCACGGGTGCGCATTACATCAACGCAGACACAACGGCCGTGATGCAACTGATACAAGGCGACCTGTTCAAGGATTTCCCGACACTGCGCCTGATCATTCCGCATGGCGGCGGGGCGCTGCCGTTTCACTTCGGCCGCTATCGCGGACTGGCCTTGAACCTGAAACGGCCGTCGTTGGAAGAGCATCTGTTTAACAACGTGTTCTTCGACACCTGCGTGTATGACCAACGCGGCATCGATCTGCTGACCGACGTCATTCCACTGGAAAACCTGCTGTTCGCCTCGGAAATGGTGGGCGCGGTCAAAGGCATTGATCCGTTGACGGGCCATCATTTCGACGATACGCGCCGCTATCTGGATGCGGTCGAGTCGTTGGACCAGAATGCCCGCCACATGCTGTTTGAGGGCAATGCCCGCAAGGTGTTCCCGCGCCTGAACAACATTCTCGACCAACGCGCCCGGTCCGTCGCTTGAGGAATCATCATGACCACGCAACGTCTTAATGGTCTTATACGTAAACTAGAATCGGGCGGCATCGCGACGCTGTCGTTCTGTCCGCCTACGGTCGAATCCGCCATCGCGTTCAGTACCACGCAGTACGACGGCATCATGATCGAATGCGAACATCAGCCCTGGGATCCGCTGACCCTGCGCGATGCGTTCCAGTATCTGCTGAATCGCCGCGCCATCGCCGCGAGCGGTTCGATTGCGCCCACCGTCACCCCTATCGTTCGCATCCCCGCCAATGGTGGCGAGATGAGCCAGTGGCTCGCCAAGCAGGCGCTCGACCTGGGCGCCTACGGCATTGTCTGGCCGCATGTCAGCACGGTCGAACAGGCCCAGTCGGCGGTGGCCGCCTGCCGCTATCCCACCAAAGTGTCGCATCCGCTGCATCATCCCTTCGGGCAACGCGGCGACGGGCCAACGAACGCGGCACGCTACTGGGGCCTGACCCAGCAGGAATACTATAAAAAGGCGGACGTGTGGCCGCTCAACCCGGAAGGCGAAATTCTCGCCATCCTCATGGTCGAGGACCTCGAAGGCGTAAGCAACCTGCGCGACATCTTGAAAGAAACCCCGGGCATCGGCGCCATCATGATCGGCGAAGGCGATCTGTCACAAGAACTGGGTGTACCCCGCCAGTACAACCATCCGGAATTGCTGAGCGCGATGGCCGAAATCCGCGCCATCGGCAAGCAATACAACGTCCCCGTGGCCCACCCGCACGTCACTTCCGAGAACGCCGAACGCGTCTACAACGAAGGTTATCGCCTGCTGGTGTGCGGCCCCAGCCGCAGCTATCCGGCGTTGGATAAAGTGCGCGAGTTGGCCGGCGTACAGCCTGCCGCCTGAACAGGAGCCATCATGGATTTAGGAATACGCGGAAAAAACGCTTTCGTCATGGCCTCCTCCAGCGGTCTGGGCCTCGCTTGCGCCACTGCACTGGCCAAAGAAGGCGTTAACGTATGGATCAACGCGCGCAATACGGATCGTCTGGAAGCGGCCGCCGCATCCATCCGTCAGGACTGCGACGTTCAGGTCAGCACCATCGCGGCCGATATCACCACCGAATCGGGTAGAGAATGCGTCTTGAACGCCTTGCCCGCGGTCGATATCCTCGTCACGAACAACGAAGGCCCCACGCCCGGCACGCTCGATCAATGGGAGCATGATGCCTGGATCGGTGCGTTCGAAAAGAACATGATCCCGCATGCGCTATTCATCCGCCATTATGTGGGCGGCATGTGCGAGCGCAAGTTCGGACGGATCGTGAACATCACCTCCGCCATGGTCAAATCGCCGCGCGTGCATCAATCGCTCTCGAGCGCGGCTCGCACGGCGCTCACGGCTTTCTGTAAAGGCCTGTCCGCCGAAGTCGCGCGGCACAACGTGACAATCAATAATCTGCTGCCCGAGCGCATCGACACACCGCGCCAACAGGCGATGACGCAACGCATCATGCGTCTGGAGAACATCGACTACGACGAAGCGCGCCGCCGCATTGTCGATAGCCTGGCGGCCAAGCGCATGGGCACGCCGGAGGAGTTCGCCAGCGCCTGTGCATATCTGTGTTCCGCGCAGGCGGGGTTTATCTCGGGGCAAAACCTGCAGATCGATGGCGGCTCGTATCACGGGCTGGTCTGATATATGCTCTTTGGCAGTGACGAATTCATCAGCGCCATACGCCGTTAGCTCAGTGTCTGTCCGGGCGACATCGTCCGGACGGGCATCGACGGCGACTCGCCCGAGCCGGGAACGCTGAGCAACCGTTTTGTCGAAGAGGGCCTTACGTAATGCAAGCAGCTTGGTACGAAAGCAATGGCGCCGCCCAGGATGTCCTGCGAGTCGGCGAAAAGCCGACCCCAGATGCCGGCCCGGGAGAGGTGAGAATTCGAGTTGTGTACTCGGGGGTCAATCCGTCGGATGTGAAATCCCGCGCGGGTAGCCGACCGGTGCGCGACCCCTACATCGTTCCGCATAGCGATGGCTCGGGCATCGTGGACCAGGTGGGCCCGGGGGTGGACACGCATCGCGTCGGCGACCGCGTCTGGGTGTGGAACGCGCAGTACAACCGCCCGCACGGCACAGCGGCGCAATTCATCACGCTGCCGGCCGAGCAAGCGGTGTCCTTGCCCCAAAACATATCGTTCGAAGCGGGCGCCTGCCTCGGCATTCCCGCACTCACCGCCTATCGCGCCGTCGAACTCGCTGACCTCGAACCCGGCAGCACCGTTCTGGTCATCGGTGGCGCATCCGCCGTGGGCTACTATGCCGCGCAGATGGCGCGCGCACGCGGCGCACGCGTCATCACGACGGTGGGCTCTGACGAAAAAGCCGCGTTTCTGCATGCCGCGGGATTCACCGACACGGTGCTGTATAAAAAAGAGCCAGTCGCCGAACGCGTACTGGCCCTGACCGATGGGCAAGGTGTGAACGCCATCATCGATATGGATTTCTCCACCAGCGCAGCGCTGGTCGATGAGGGCGTGCTGGCATCACACGGCAAATTCGTCTGCTTCGGATCGAACAATCGCGGCAGCGTCCCCATCAACTACGCGACCTGGTTGCCGCGTTCATTGTCTCTGCATTTCTTCCTGGTGTATCTCCTCACGCCCGCGCAGCGCAAGCGCGCGATACAAGGGCTGCAAACCCTCCTCGAGCAGGGAACGCTGCAACACCATATCGGCCCGAGCTTTGCGCTCGCCGACATCGTCCAGGCCCATCAAGCAGTAGAAAACGGCGCCTTTGGCAACGTGATCGTCAACTGCCAGGCTTAAGGAGCCGCGTCTAGCGCGATGCTATCCCCATCGCGCTGTGCGGGCTGCGTCGCCGCATACGATGTGCGCCATTGCCCCGGCGACACGCCCGTCTGGGCCTTGAAAGCGCGCGACAGTGCCGCCTCGCTGCCATATCCGACCTCCGCGACGATCCGTTTTAACGGGTAGCCCATCCGTAACGCACGTTGCGCCAACCCGATACGCCAGCTCTGCAAATACAGCCCCGGCGTCATTCCCACCACCTCACGGAAGGTCGTGGCGAAACCGCTGCGCGACATGCCTGCGAGACCTGCTAAATCCTCTAATGCCCAATTGCGCTCGGGCGCCTCGTGCATCGCGATGATGGCTGAGCGCAGACGTGCATGTGACAGGCCTGCCAGCATGCCGCCTTTCACCAGCCGGCTTTCCATGAGCTGACGCAGGATCTGAATAATCACGACTTCAAATAAACGGTTGATTACCGCCAATCTGCCGCAGCGCCCTGCGAACGCCTCGTCAAAAAGCACCTCCAAGACCGGCGTGGCGCCTTCAATGGACGCCAGCGGCAGACACAGAAACGGAGGTAGCGCGCTACTGATGGGATTGAGCGCCCCGCCTTCGAATCGTAAGTTGGCGCACACCATATCGGCGCCAGCTTCTGCATCCGTGATGAACCGATGCGCCATCGGGCGCGGATACAGCAGCACACTCGGCACGTCCACGTTCAACGACTGGTTGCCATGCACCACTTCGACGGGACCGCGGCGTATCAAGTGCAGTTGCCCCAGCTCGTCCTGAGCGGGCAAGGTGTTCAACCCACATAGCGTCCCGGCATGAAACACCTGTGCCTCGATCTCAAAGCGCCTCAGCAGTTCCGCTAATCGATCCGCCATTTTGTACTCCTAATCATTTTTTATGGATTTTATATCACCTAGGGTTCATCTGGCGGCAGCACAATACGTTTAAGCCAAATCGGCCCACAACTGTTCAGACGAGGATCACCATGAATACCGCTACCAAGACCGCCATGACCGGCCTGCTCGCCGCCGCCATCCAGACGGGCGCCGCTGCCCAGGCCGCGACGACCGCCCCTCTCGCGCCGGTCACTCCGATCACCATTGAAGGCAACACGATCACCACGCCCGATGGCGTACAGATCTACTACAAGGATTGGGGCCCCAAGAACGGTCCGGTAGTGACGTTCAGCCATGGATGGCCATTGAGCTCGGACAGCTGGGAATCGCAGATGATCTTCCTGGCTTCGCAGGGCTATCGCGTGGTCGCCCATGATCGGCGTGGTCATGGACGCTCCAGCCAGCCCTGGGAGGGCAATGACATGGATCATTATGCCGACGATCTCGCGGCCGTCATCAACGCCCTGGATCTGAAGGATGTGACCCTGGTCGGATTCTCCACCGGCGGCGGCGAGGTCGCTCGCTACATCGGCCGCCACGGCACGTCGCGTGTCAAGAAAGCCGTGCTGGTCAGCTCCGTGCCGCCACTGATGCTCAAGACCGCGGACAACCCGGGCGGTCTGCCCATCGAGGTGTTCGACGGCATCCGCAAGGCGGCCCTGGAAAACCGCTCACAGCTTTATCTGGATATCGCTTCGGGTCCGTTCTTTGGCTTCAACCGGCCCGGCGCGACACCCAATCAAGGCTTGATCCAGGCCTTCTGGGCGCAAGGCATGCAGGGTGGCCATAAGAACACCTATGACTCCATCGCGGCATTCTCGGCCACCGACTTTCGCGGGGACCTTAAGAAGTTTGATATCCCGACGCTGGTGATTCATGGCGATGACGATCAGGTCGTACCGATCGACGCGGCGGGACGCGCCTCGGCCGCCCAGATCAAGGGCGCGAAGCTAATCGTCTACCAAGGCGCGCCACACGGCCTGACCGACACGCACAAGGATCGCCTGAACCAGGACTTACTGGACTTTCTGCGCAACTAGCCGCGCCCTGCCCGCGCAGGTCACTCGACCTGCGCGCCGGAAGACTTCACCACCTCGGCCCAACGTTCCAGCGCAGCATCGACCTGCTTGCCGAACTGTTCGGGCGTCGTCGCGTAAGTCACCGCGCCTTGCGCCGCGAACTTCTGTTGAATCTCCGGCGTCTCCAACAGCGCGCGAATATCCGCATTCATGCGCTCGACCTTTTCCGGACTGACGCCGCTAGCGGTAAACAAACCGAACCACGGATTCACATCGAACGTGGGGTAGCCTTGCTCGGCAATGGTGGGAATGTTCTGCGCATGAGGAGAACGCTTTGCGCTGGTGACAGCCAACGGCACGAGCGTGCCCGCGTCGATATAGCCTTTCACCGACGGCAGACTGGTGAAGACCACATCGATCTGCCCGCCCAACAGGTCTTGTATCGCCGGCGCCGCGCCGCGATACGGCACATGCACCATCTTGACATCGGCGGCCGAATTGAACATTTCACCCAGCAAGTGATTCACCGAGCCGTTGCCGGCCGAGCCGTAGGTCACGCGGCGCGATTTGGCGGCTTCGACCAAGCCGGGCAGATCCTTGATACCCGACGATGCGCGCGTCACGGCCACAAACGGCAGGGTAGCCAGCGTCGCCACCGGCGCGAAATCGCGCTGCACATTGAACGACAAGTTCTTATACAGTGCGGGATTGATCGCGTGCGACCCCTCGTAGCTCATCAACAAGGTGTGGCCATCATTGCCGCCCGTGGCCACATATTCCATGCCAATGTTGCCGCCGGCGCCGGCGCGGTTTTCGACCACGACGGGCTGGCCCCATTTCTGCCCTAGCGCTTGCGCGACAATGCGCGCCAACGTATCGGACGCTCCTCCCGGCGCTTGTGGCACGACCAGGCGAACCGGCTTTTCCGGGAAGGCCTCGGCTGCCAAAGCTGGGCCGGTGGCACAGGCCGCCGCAATCATCGTGCTCGCCATTGCGTGGATAAGTCGCATCTTTTCTCCGTATGAATTATCGTTGTAGGTTTCGAATGATACACAGGGCGCCCGGACTACTCTAGCCGGGGCTCATATCGCGGAGACACAATGGAAGTTCGAAGAATCGCAGGCGCCCTGGGCGCGGAGATCAGCGGCATCGATTTGCGCCACAAAATGGACGCCTCGCAGACGGCGGCCGTGCGCCAGGCGTTGCTCGATCATCAAGTTATTTTTTTGCGTGACCAGGATTTGACCCCCCAGCAATTCCTGGATTTTGCACGGGCGATGGGTACTCCGATTGAATACCCTTTCGTTAAAGGCCTGGACGGTTTCCCCGAGATCATCGAGGTCAAAAAGCTGGAGCACGAGCGCTCCAACTTCGGTGGCATTTGGCATTCGGACACCACATATCTCGAAGAACCGCCCATGGGTTCGATGCTGCTGTCACGCGAGATCCCGCCCTATGGCGGCGACACGATGTTCGCGAACCAGTACCTCGCGTACGAAGCCCTGTCCGACACAATGAAGCGTCTGCTGGAGGGCCTGGTTGGTATCAGCACCTCGGCCAAGGCCGATGTATCGCGCACGCGCGAAGACCGCATCAAAACCGACGGCAAAGACAACGCCCCCGAAAACTACATCGCCGAACATCCCATCGTACGCACGCACCCCGAAACCGGCCGCAAGGCACTGTATGTGAATGTCGCGCACACGGCGGGGATCAAGGGCATGACGGATCAGGAAAGCGCGGGACTTTTATCTTTCCTTTTCGAGCATCAGGTCAAGCCGGAATTCACCTGTCGCTTTGCCTGGACGCCCAACGCGATCGCGTTCTGGGACAATCGCTGCGTGATGCACAACCCCGTCAACGACTATCACGGTTTCCGCCGGGTCATGCAGCGCATCACGCTCCAAGGCGATCGCCCGCGCTGACCGCGCCGGTTTCCCGATTGCCACCGGGATAACGCCATCCCTCAGGCGGGGCTCGTTCCCCGCCTTTTCGTAGCACACCACTCACTGCGGCTCCATCCGGCACGCCAGTTGCTGCGCGATCCCTTCCCAGGCATCGCGCCCCCAAGCAACCAGCAAGGAGCCGGCAATGAGCGACAGCGACACGCTTCCCCCCTT
>NZ_WSJB01000006.1 GCF_009763255.1 Bordetella sp. 02P26C-1
CATGACGGCCGCATCCGCCAATGTGGCTCAGCCTGCGCCCGATACGCCCTCGGCCAAGATGCACTTGAGCCCCGTGGGACGCACGCTGCTGCCGCTGATCGATGGGTTTCCGCAGGGCGCGGGGCCGGTGACGCAGGCGCAACCCTTGTTCGTCACCGCCGTGCTGTCCTTGCGCGCGCAGGCGGTCGCGGCCGCTGTGGTCGAGCCCGCGGTGCGGGCAGAAGCGAGCAAGCCGGCCGCGAGCCCGGCCCCTGCCCCACCCAATGCGCCGGCGTCCATAGACAATGCGTCCGAAGCGAGCTTTCTCAAGCCGCTTTCGTCCGCGCTGACTCAGGCCTTGATGGTCGTACTGAAGGGACAAATCGTTCAATCGGGTTTGTTCTATGAATCACATCTGTTAAAGCAGCTACAAGCCGGCGCGGCCAAACTGACGCCCCTGGAGGATGAGCCCCAGCAGCAACGCCCCTTACCCAAAGCTGATGACCTCGAGGTACGTGAGGAGTTGCGCCCGCTCGTGCGCCAGCAGCTCGACCTGCTCGCCGGCCAGCCTATTCAGTGGCAAGGACAGGTGTGGCCCGGCGCAACCATGCGGTGGGAAATTTTCGTACCGCCTCCCGAGCGCGACAACGACGCTCAAAGTCAGCCGGAAGCGGACACGGGAGATCGCGCTTGCAGCACGCGTATCGCCCTGGAATTGCCGACGCTGGGCGCGGTATCGGCCCGAATCCGAATCGCTGGCCCGCACGTCGATATTCACCTGGATGTGACCGACGAGGGCGCGATACTCGCAGAGCGTCTTTCCACGCTGCGCGAAACGCTGGAATCCGCCGGAATGCGGCCGGGCGACATTACTCTTAAACGCGTGGATCATGACGACGCCTGACCGACGAAAAGCAGTCGCCCTGCAATATGAAGCGGGACAAGCCGCGCCCAAGACCATCGCCAAAGGCAATGGCGCCGTGGCCGAAAGCATCATCCGCATTGCGCGCGATAACGGCGTGTTCGTGCATCAGTCCCCGGAATTGGTCAGCTTGCTGATGCAGCTGGATCTGGACCAGCAAATACCAGAATCTCTCTATGCCGTCATCGCGGAGCTGTTGGCCTGGGTTTATGCCATCGACGCCCAGCAAGAGCGGCAGGAGGATTAGACAACCGGTCTGTCCGCCAGAGCCGTCCTGGCGTGATCAACCGGGGCCATGCCAGAAGCCATGGGCGTAACGTTGGACGCGATGCCTTACAGCGGCATACTGGCGATCGTTTGATACGCCGACACCAGCTTGTTTCTGACCTGAACCAACGATTGAAAGCCCAGACTGGCCTTTTGCATATCGATCATCACGTCGTTCAAGGTCACGCCGGGCGTACCCAGCTCGAAGTGGCGCGCTTGCGTCGTGGCGTGATTCTGCGCGGCGGACACGCGTTCGACAGCCAGTTTGAATTCGGCCGCAAAGCCCGGTGCCGCGGCGCCGGTCACATCGTCAGTGCGCTGCATGGATGGCGGGCGCGGCGCGGCCATGGAGGCCACTTGATTCATCTGGGAAAGGACAGACTGGATTGAGGCGATCGGAGCAGACATATCCAATTTAGCGGTTCGGAGACAGCCTGCACTGTAATACCGGTGCGTGTTTTCCATTGCGTTCAACAGCCCGGGAAAGTGCGCCTTCTTCTAGCTTTTATCCGTTTCATCCACTCGCCGCGGCGATTTTGGCGACGGCGAGAGAAAGGCATGAAAAGGCACTAAAAAGCCGCTTTACTCCGGCCTTGGGAAATCAGACCGCCACCGCATAATGCCCGCTCACTGACCACCGCTGTGCAGTATGTCTGACCCCACCCAGAATTTGAACTCGGCCATTGGCGCCCCCGGCCGCGGGAGCGCACGATGAGTCGTTTCCAGGAACTGACTGAACGTTTTCCCGTCCTCAAGCGGGTGGCGGATCTGTCTCGGCCCGTGCAGCTGGCCGGCGCGTCGGCGTTGGTGGCCCTCGTTGTGGGCGCGGCGATCGCGTTCAGTTCGCCTGACTATAAGGTACTGTTCTCCAACCTGGGCGATAAGGACGGAGGCGCGATCGTATCCGCCCTGGACAAGCTGCAGGTCCCGCATCGGTTCTCGGACAACGGTGGCGCCATACTCGTGCCGGCCGATAAAGTGCATGAAGCGCGCATGAAGCTCGCCGAGCAAGGCCTGCCGCAGGGCGGCAATGTCGGCTTCGAGCTCATGGAAAGCCCGAAGTTCGGCGCCAGCCAGTTCGCAGAGCAGGTGACTTATCAACGCGCCATCGAAGGCGAACTGGCCCGCTCAATCGAGGCCATGACCTCGGTTGAGACGACGCGCGTGCATTTGGCGATCCCCAAGCAAACGCTCTTTGTTCGCGAACGCAAGCAGCCGACCGCGTCGGTACTGCTCACGCTGTCTCCAGGCCGTATGCTGGGCGATGGCCAAATTGCCGCCATCGCCTGGCTGGTAGCCTCGAGCGTGCCGGATCTGACGCCAGAGAATGTCTCGATCGTCGATCAAACCGGCCGCCTACTGTCGTCCAAGGCATCACTAGGAGGCTTGGGCGCCAACGAGACGCATCTGCGCTATACCAGCGAACTGGAACAGCGCACCGCGTCGCGCGTGCTGTCGATCCTCACGCCTATCGTGGGCGCGGGCAACGTTCACACCGAGGTCAGCGCATTGTTGGACTTCAGCGTGCGCGAGCAGACGTCCGAAACCTATCGCCCCAATCAAAAGCCTGAACTCGCCGCCGTTCGCAGCGAGCAGACCAACAATTCGGCACAGCGTGGCGTGCTGCCCGCCATGGGCGTGCCCGGCGCGTTGGCCAATGAACCGCCGCCCGCACCCGCGGCCGCTGTCGTGGCGCCGCAGAATCAGCAAAACGCGGACACGCAAGAGCGTGGGCCTAGCAGTACCAATATGAGCTCGACCGTCAATTACGAGGTCGACCGCACCATCAGCCACATCAAGGAATCCGTCGGTCAAATCAAACGCCTGTCGGTAGCCGTCGTCGTGAACTATCGCACCGACGAAGAAGGCAAGCTGCAACCGCTGGACGCCACCGAGATCGAGCAAATCCAGCATCTGGTCAAAGAAGCTATCGGTTATTCCGAGACGCGCGGCGACACGCTGAAGGTCGCGAATGTTCCGTTCAATAACGTAGAGCCCGCGCTGCCGGTTTGGAAAGACCCGTTCTATCTGGATCTGGCTCGCACCGCCGCGCAATACCTGGCCCTGGCGCTGTTGCTGGCGTTCCTGTGGTTCAAGATCGTCAAGCCGCTCATGCGCGCTCGTGACGAGGAAATCGCCCCCTTGCCCGCGGTCGAGATCACCCCCGCGCCCGCAGAGACCCAAAAACAGATCGACTCGTATGAGGACAATCTGAACGCTATCCGCGAAATCGCCAAGCAAGATCCCCGCGCGGTCAGCATGGTGATCCGCAACTGGATCAATGACAATGATGAGTAAGTCCGACTCGCTAAGGAAAGCCGCCATTCTGATGGTGGCGCTGGGAGAAGAATGCGCGGCCGAGGTGGTCAAACATCTCAATAGCGACGAGGTGCAGCGCCTGGGCACGGCCATGGCCACCATGAAGCAAGTCACGCGCTCGGAAGTCAATCAAGTTATGGAAGAGTTCCGTACCGACGCGGAACAGTTCCTGTCGGTGAGCCTGGGATCGGCAAGCTACATCCGCGACATCCTGACGCGCGCCATGGGGCCGGATCGCGCCGCCGGCATTCTGGAAGACATTCTGGAAAGCGGCAATGCGGTCAACGGCATCGACGCGCTCAATTCGCTGGAGCCAACCGCGATCGTGGAGCTGATCAGCGAGGAACATCCGCAGATCATCGCCACCATCCTCGTGCACCTGGACCGGGACCGCGCCTCGGGCGTGCTGACCTTGCTGTCCGAGCGTTTGCGCAACGACGTGATCCTGCGGATCGCGACCTTTGGTGGCGTGCAGCCTTCGGCCCTGTATGAGCTGACGGACGTCTTGAACGGCGTTCTCTCGGGCCAGAGCGCCAAGCGCAGCAAGCTGGGCGGTGTACGCACCGCAGCGGAGATCCTCAATGCCATGAACGGCACCGAGGAAGCCAAGGTGTTGGCCGTACTGCGCGAACGCGATGCGGAGCTGGCGCAGCGCATCCAGGACGAGATGTTCGTGTTCGACAACCTCGCCGATCTGGAAGACGCCGCGATCCAAATGATTCTGCGCGACGTGGATGGCTCCATCTGGCCCATCGCGCTCAAGGGTGCCAAGGAAGAGGTCGTCAATCGCATCCTGGGCAATATGTCCCTGCGTCAGGCGCAAATGATTCGCGAAGACCTGGCAGAACAAGGGCCGATCCGCCTGTCCATCGTCGAGGCAGAGCAGAAGAAGGTTCTGGAAGTCGCGCGCCGCCTCGCCGACGAGGGCAAGATCCTGCTGCACAGCGCGGGAGACGATTCGTATGTATAAGCGTCCCACGCCTCTTTTTAAACCCGTCACGCCACCGCCGACCGTGTTGTCTGACCGGTCGATCGACTGGTCGCGCTGGACCATGGCGCCGATTGCGCGCCACGAGGAAGAGGCCGAACGCGCCGAGCAAGCCCGTGACCACGAGCTTGAACAGCAAGCGATCCGTCAGCGTGAGCAAGAGGATGAGCTGGCACGGCTACGCGAACAAGCTCGCCAGGAAGGCTACGCCGCCGGGCGGGAGCAAGGCCTAGCCGAGGGGCGCGAGCAAGGCCGTGCCGAGGGTCACGCCGAAGGCTATGCCGCCGGCATGGCAAGCGCTACCGATATTCAGCAGCAAACCGCGCAACAGCTGATGGCCCTGTTGGACGCAGCCCAGCAGGAAATCGTAGACCTGCGCGAGGAAATCGGCCAGTCGTTGATCGCAATGGGCGTGCGTATCGCAAGCCATATCGTCGGTGTGCAGCTGGCTGATCCGGGTCCCAGTCTGCTGGCCGCCGTGCGTCACATACTGGCCCAGCACGAAGGGTGCAACGGCACCATCACCTTTTACCTGAACGAAGCCGACCTTGCGCTACTGCGCCCGCTCGTTCAATCCGAACAAGGCGAGATGCAGGTGCGTCTGGTTGCCGCCGCCGATTTGAGTCGCGGCGACATCAAGGCGCGTACTGCTTATGGCGATATCGACGCCACGCTGAAAACCCGCTGGGATGCCGCCATGGCGTCCATCGGGCTGCAAGCGCCCCCGCCTGCTATTGACGCCGCATGATGACCGGGCAGCCAGTCAGCACCCTGGCACGTTGGCAGGCGCAGCTGAGCCTGGCGGCCGATCGCGTAGAGAAAACGCCGTTGTCCCGGGCGACCGGACGCATCACCAAGGCTACCGGCCTGATACTGGAAGCCACGGGGCTCGAACTGGCGGTCGGCGCCACCTGTAAAGTGGAGATGGGCCCGGATCAATGGATCCTGGCCGAGGTAGTGGGTTTTCACGACGAGACGCTGTACTTGATGCCGCAAGCCAATATCGCCGGTTTGCCTAAGAAAAGCCGCGTCATGCTGGCAGATTCCGCGCTGTCGCCGCGCGTGCCCTTGCCGGACACGGATCAGCCCGCGCCCGCCTCCGCGCCCGACCGTGGACAGGCGCTGCCCGTGGGCTGGTCGCTGCTGGGCCGCGTGGTCGATGCCAATGGCAAGCCGCTGGATGGTCTGGGCCTTTTCGATCAGGCGCAGGCGGCCTCGCTTAGCGCCGAGACGATCAATCCGCTCGATCGGGCACCGATCTCCTCCGTGCTCGACGTCGGGGTACGGGCGATTAATGGTCTTTTGACGGTTGGTCTGGGCCAGCGTATGGGTCTGTTTGCAGGCTCGGGCGTGGGCAAATCGGTGTTGCTGGGCATGATGGCCCGGTATACGAAGGCCGATGTGGTGGTGGTCGGCCTGATCGGCGAACGGGGCCGCGAGGTCAAGGAGTTCATCGAACAAAACCTGGGCAAAGACGGGTTGGCCCGCTCGGTCGTCGTCGCCGCGCCCGCCGACGTGTCGCCCCTGCTGCGCCTGCAAGGCGCGGTGTATGCCACGCGCTTAGCGGAGTTTTTCCGTGACGAAGGCAAAAATGTTCTGCTCATCATGGATTCGCTTACCCGCTACGCGATGGCGCAGCGCGAGATCGCGCTGGCGATCGGTGAGCCGCCCGCGACCAAGGGCTATCCTCCATCGGTATTCGCCAAGCTGCCCGCCCTGGTAGAGCGCACCGGGATGGGTGCGAGCGTCAACGGTCGCCCGGCGGGTTCGATTACCGCGTTCTATACCGTCCTGACCGAAGGCGACGACCAGCAGGACCCGATCGCCGATTCCGCGCGCGCCATTCTGGATGGTCATATCGTGCTGTCGCGCAGTTTGGCGGAATCGGGCCATTACCCCGCCATCGACATCGAGGCATCGATCTCGCGCGTGATGTTCGCCATCGTGCAGAAGGAACAGTTCAAACACGTCCACCGGTTCAAGCAACTGTTTTCCAGCTATCAGCGCAACCGCGATCTGGTGGCCGTGGGTGCCTACGTGCCCGGCAGCGATGCGCAGATCGACATGGCGATCGAGAAATATCCGTTCCTGGAGGCCTACCTGCGTCAGGACATCGACGAGCGGGTATCGGCCGACCAAGCCGCGCGTGAGCTGGCCAGCTTGTTTGCGGGAGTTCAACGATGAGTCAGGCGGTACCCTTTCAGATCTTGCATGACCTGGCGCAGAAAGCCATGGATGAGGCCTTCAAGGCAATCGGCCAGGCGATGGCCCGCCAGCGCTCGGCTGAAGAACAGCTGATCAAACTGCAGGAATACCGGCACGATTACTTGCGCAACCTGCAGCAGGCCATGCATGACGGCATCACGTCGTCCCAGTGCCAGAACACGCAGCGCTTTATCTCCACGCTGGACGACGCAATCGCCAAACAGTCCGGCGTGCTGGGTCAGATCCAGAAGCAGGTCGCGCAGGCGCGCGAGCGCTGGATGACCGAGCGGCGCAAGGTGGCGTCGATGCAGGCGCTCATCGAGCGCGACGCGAAACGTCAAATTCTGGTGCAAGCCAAGCTCGAACAAAAAGCCAACGACGAGTATGCAGCCCGCTCGCATCGTCGCCTACAACTCGCATAACTCCACGCAACCATGACCACTGTCTCTCCTCCCCTAGCGGTTGTCCCGAACGCCCCTGCGGCGTCGCCTTCGCACACGGGCAATCATGCAGATGCGAGTCACTATGGGTTTACTCAGCTCTTTGACCAATTGCGTGTACGACAAGACGATGCGAATGCCGCGCGGCAAAGCGAGCGCGGCAATGAGGACAACGCTGAGGACCCCGCTTTGACTGCCGCTGAAATCGCTGACGGCGCGGAGTTTGTAGAAGTGGCAGACGACGCCATACCCGAATTCGCGTCCGAGCAACAGGATGAAGCCGATGTCTCGGCGGCCGTCAACTTGACTGCCGTTATGGGGCCTGGTGAGGCCCAAATAGCAGGTGGACGCGAGCTACCCGCCCCTGCCACGACACTGTTGGACACGGCTCAAAGCAGGAACGCCGACGGCCGCTGGTCACCGGACGCACCGCATAAACCGGCTATCGACAACGCTCAATGGAACCTGACGACGACGGCATCGGGCTTATCCGAGAGCGCTCTCCAAAACGCTGGCCAATCACCTTCCGCGCACCCACCTCAGACCCAGGCGCTCGCGACTGACCCGATGTCAGCCGCATCCGAGTTGCCTCTGGGTCCGGCTGTGACCGGATTCCTTCATCAGACACAGCGAGAGCTTCGTCCTAATGAAACCCTCGCGCGTACGGTCAAAGCCGCCAAGCAGCTCGGGCGCCAACTGCCCGCCGACGGCATATCCGCCAGGGCAATCCGACAAGACCCCGACACGCCCAAACTGGATCTCCGGACGCAGAACTTTGTCAACACACTGGAAGCTTCCGTCGCGTTGAACCGGAATTTTGCGCGGAACACGGCCGCCGAGCAGAGCGCCGTCGCGCCAGCGGCCGCGTCCATGGCAAACGCGGATCTGGCCTCCGCGGCGACAGCCATGGCGAGCCAACCGGCCACGAGCAATGTCTTCGGCACGCCCTCTCAAGTCGCCTATCTTGGCGTGAACACCCCGGTGCTCCATCCCGCCTGGGCGCAAGCCATGAGCCAGCAGGTGCTCGCTTTCTTGAAAATGGACGAATCGGGCAACCAAATCGCCCAACTGCGCCTGGATCCGCCCGAGCTTGGGCCGCTGCGAGTCGCGATCGCGATTAAGGACGGTGTCGCCACGGCGAACTTTGTCTGCGCCAACTCGGCCGTGCGCTCGGCCGTGGAGCAGGCGCTGCCCGAGCTCGCATCTCAGTTACAGGACGCAGGCCTGTCGTTGGGCCAATCCAGTGTGGGCGAACATGAGTCTCGCGAATATGCGGATGCACAGGGATCGTCCGGCGGAGAGGCTAACGGGGCGCCTACGGACAAGCGGCCCAATGGCGTGGCAAACGCCTCCGTCGACGACCTGACGCCAACACACTCGGCCAAACGCCAGGCCCTCGGGCTGATCAATGCCTACGCCTAGGGACGGCTAGCGACGACCAAGCCCGCGCTGGCAACGCGTTAGACCGCCCAGGCAAACGCCAAAGAAAGGGAGTTTTTCCGGCGTTTTTCCCGTCCATACAAATACCTGGCTTCATTCACAATGCACACCATCGAATGAAACCATTCACCTTTCCGCCACGTTAGCCGTATGGACAAAGAGAAGAAATCAGCAGGATTTGGCAAGACACTGATGGTCGCACTGGTCGGCCTGTGCGTCGGTGCTGGTGGCTTCTGGTTCTATACGCAAAGCAACGCCAAGCCGATCGCCGCGCTGTTTGAAACCAGCGCGAAACCCGTGGAAGAGGCCGCGCCTGCCCTGCAGTACGAGCCGATCTTTCTAGACATCGATCCGTTTACCGTGACGCTACGCAATAGCATGGAGTCGCGCGTGGTCTATACCAGCATGACGCTGCGTATCGCCGACGAAAACAGCAAAACGCGTCTGATGAAGTATTTGCCCGTGGTGCGTAGCCGCATTCTGACCGAGCTGAACAACATGGACCCCTCGGCGTTGAGCGACCGCGCCGAGCTGGACAAGCTGCGCGAGCGCATCAAAGTCACCGTGGCCGCGCCGATCTCGCCGGAACCGAATCCGCAACGTGTTGACGAGGTGCTGCTCACGTCGTTCATGGTGCAGTAATCCATGTCGTACGAGAGTTTTCTTTCGCAGGCCGAAGTCGACGAGCTGCTGGCTACCGTCTCCGGCGATGAGCCTAAATCGGGGGACACGCCACAGACGCCGTCGCTAGACGGCGTACGCGCCTATGACCTCAGTTCGACCGACCGCGTCGTACGCCGGCGCATGCAGACGCTGGAACTCATCAACGAACGATTCGCTCGTCGTCTGCGCCATGTGTTTCTGAACTTCATGCGCCGCAACGCCGATATCTCGGTGGGCCAGATACAGGTTCTGAAATACGCCGAGTTCGAGCGCAACCTGCCGGTGCCGAGCAACCTGAACATGGTCAAGCTCAATCCGTTGCGGGGCGTGGCGCTCTTTGCCTTCGATCCGATGCTGGTCTTTCTTATCATCGAAAGCATGTTCGGTGGCCAGGCGCGTAGCAACACCCGCGTCGAGGGCCGGGACTTCACGGCGACCGAGCAGCGCATCATCCGCCGCCTGCTCGATCACACGCTGGCCTGCTACACGCAGGCATGGGAAGGCATTTATCCGCTCGAATACGCCTATGTCCGCTCGGAAATGCACACCAAGTTCGCTAGCGTGACCAGCGCGCACGAGGTGGTCGTGGTCACGCCGATACGGATCGAATTCGGCTCCATGGGCGGATCGCTGAACGTCTGCCTGCCCTACTCGATGATCGAGCCGATCCGCGGGCTGCTGACCAATCCCTATCAGGAAAGCGGCGAAAGCTCTGCCGACTCACGCTGGTCCAAACAAATGTCGAATCAGATTCGACAAGCGCAGGTGGAGCTGGTGGCCCAATTCGCCGAGCTGAACTTATCGCTGGGGGATCTGATGCGTCTGGAAAAAGGCTCGGTCATCCCGTTTGAACTGCGTGAATCCATCACCGCCTATGTCAACGGCGTACCCGCATTGAAATGTGGCTACGGCACGTCCAACAAGCACTACGCGCTAGAGGTGCAGGAGCACCTGGAAGCCCCCTCTTTCGATTATCTGTCCGAGAACCAAGATGTCTGATCTCAACGAAACGCAAATCAGCGCCGACGACGTCGACGAGGCGTTCAATGGTGCCGCCGCCACGGCGAATCAGGACGCGATGAGCGAATGGGAGCAGGCATTGGCCGAGCAAGCTCAAGCGACCTTGCCGGCGGCCGCCGAGCCGGCAGCCACGGCCGTCCCGCCCGCCCAAGTCTTCAAACCCTTGGACGCGGCGGCCGGAGCCAAGCTCGGCGAAGGCTTCGACATCGATATGATTCGCGATATTCCGGTGCAGCTCAGCGTCGAGCTGGGTCGTACCCGCGTCACGATTCGCGAGCTGCTGCAGCTGAATCAAGGCTCTGTGGTCGAACTGCAAAACCTCGCTGGCGAGCCAATGGATATCTATATCAATGGCTACCTCGTCGCGCAAGGCGAAGTCGTGGTCGTGGGCGATAACTACGGCGTACGCCTGACCGATATCGTGACGCCTTCGGAACGCCTGTCCCGTCTGGCCGCCAAACGGTAAGACGATGGACTCCCTCGCGCTAGCACGCATTTTCCTAGCGCTGCTGTTTGTCGTAGCGCTGATCCTCGCCTGCGCCTGGCTCGCCCGGCGTAACGGCGTGCGCATCGCCGGAGCGCCGCACACCGCACTGACCGTAACGAACCGGGTATCGGTGGGTCCACGCGGCATGCAGGTAATGGTGGTGGAGGTCGAAAACCAGCGCCTCGTGCTGGGCGTCACGCCGGGCTCGATCAATGTGCTGCACACCTTGCCGCCACGCGCGCCTGGCGAGGCGGTACCCGTCCCGGCCACCTCGGCCCCCGCGACGTTCCAATCCATACTTCGCAACATCTGCGGACGAAAAGCATGAGTTGCGCAAACTCTGGAAAGCACTTGGCCGCCAGCCTGCTGTTGATCGGCATGCTGATGCTGCCCACCAGCGCCATCGCCCAAGCAGCGGTGCCCGCGTTGACCATGACGCCCAACGGCAACGGCGGCGAAACCTACAGTCTGAGCATGCAAACGCTCATTCTGTTGACGTCACTCACCTTCCTGCCGGCCGCGCTGCTGATGATGACGGGTTTTACCCGGATCGTGATCGTGCTGGGTCTGTTGCGTAACGCGATCGGCACGCCCACCGCGCCGCCCAATAGCGTCCTGATTGGTCTATCGCTTTTTCTGACGTTCTTTGTCATGTCGCCGGTGATGGATCAGATCTATGAAAACGCCTATAAACCACTAAACGACGGCGCCATCACGTTCGAACAAGCGATCGAAGCGGGCGGCAAGCCTCTGCATAAATTCATGATCGAACAGACCCGCGAGACCGATCTGCTGCTCTTTGCCGATATGGCCGGGATCACGGAGGTATCCGAGCCCGAGGCCGTCCCGATGCGCGTCTTGATTCCGGCGTTCGTCACGAGCGAGCTCAAGACGGCGTTCCAGATTGGCTTTTCGATCTTCATTCCCTTTCTCATCATCGACCTGGCCGTGGCCAGCGTGTTGATGGGCCTGGGCATGATGATGGTGCCGCCGGTGACCATCTCGCTGCCCTTTAAGCTCATGCTTTTTGTACTGGCCGATGGCTGGCATCTGTTGCTGGGTTCACTGGCACGCAGTTTCTATCAATAAACAGGGACGATTGAAATGAATTCCGCCACCGTCATGAGCATGACGTATGAGGCGATGCTGCTTGCCCTCTCGATGGCCGGGCCGCTGTTGCTCACCACCCTGGCCGTGGGTTTGATCGTCAGTATTTTCCAGGCGGCGACCCAGATCAACGAGATGACGCTGTCGTTCATTCCAAAACTGCTGGCCGTCGGTATCGTCCTGGTGTTGACCGGACCCTGGCTCATCGGCCTGATGGTCGACTATATCGAGGCGCTGTTTATTTCCATCCCCAAGATGGTCGCCTGACCGTCAGGCCATGATCGAATTCAACCTGGATCAACTCTACGGCTGGATCGGTGCATTTATCTGGCCGTTTTTTCGGATCGCGGCCTTTGTGGGAACGGCACCTGTCGTCGGTGATTCGGCGGTGCCCGTCTATGTCAAGGTGGCCTTGGCCGCGATTCTCAGTTTCGCCCTGGCCCCTCTGACAGGCGACATTCCTGTTATTCCCCTGGGCTCTCTCGCCGCCATCGGCGTGATGGTGGAGCAGATTCTGATCGGCATGGCACTGGGCCTCGTGCTGCGCTTTGTCTTCGGCGCGGTCATCATGGCCGGCGAGCTGATCGGGCTGCAGATGGGCTTATCGTTCGCCTCGTTCTTCGACCCGGCCAGCGGCGGCAATACCAGCGTGATGGCGCGCCTGCTCAACGCGTTGGCGATACTGGTGTTCATCGCCGTCAACGGGCATCTGGTCATGCTCTCTGGGCTGGGCCGCACGTTCGAGATGCTGCCAATCGCCGGGCCGCGCCTCGATTTAAACGGCATCGGTGTGGTGGTGGAGTTCAGCGTGACGTTGTTCACGATGAGCGTGGCGTTGGCATTGCCCATGGTGATCGCCCTGTTGGCGATCAATCTGGCCATGGGGATACTGAACCGCACCGCGCAGCAGCTATCCGTGTTCGCTGTCGGTTTTCCCATTACGCTCACGGTCAGCCTGCTGTTGCTGACGGTATTCCTGCCGCAGATCAATGATTTCCTGGACCGCCTGTTCCTCGATGGCTATACCGCGATGAGCGAGGTCGCCCGGGGCTTTGGACGCTGAAATTGACCATTGGCGCGCGCAACATAGCCCGAGACCGCTCAGTGGTCCCGGCGTAAGATGCGTTATGGACCGTCAAAAGACGACGACTGCGCGAATGCAGCCTTCATGTTCTCCTCGATCTGGGCCTGGGTCAGCTCTTGTCGATGGGTGGCCACTGACCACTTGTGCCCCAACGGATCCGTCAGCTGTCCGTAACGATCTCCCCAGAACATATCGGCAGGCGGCATGGTGATGGTCGCTCCGGCGGCCTGTGCTTGCGCCATCACCGCATCGACATCCTCGACATAGAGGTGCAAAAGCACGGGCGATCCTTTTAACGCGCCCGGGCCGAGGCCGCCACACTCGGGAAATGCGTCGGCCAGCATCAGCGCGGAATCGCCGATGCGCAGGCACGCATGCGCAATGCGGCCGTCGGGGGCTTTCAGCCGCGCTAATTCCACCGCATCAAAAGCACGGACATAAAACGCGATCGCCTCGGCGGCACCCTCGCAAACCAGGTGAGGCGTCAGACTATGCATTCCTTCGGGTATGGGTTTTACGCTGGTCATATCAAGCTCCGCAGGGGCACTTACGCCTGGACGAGCGTACGAAATCCGCCCCAGGCCATGCGCGCCATATCCACTACATCCTTGCACTCTTCCGGGTTGAGACGCGGGTCGGCCATTACGGCGGCATTGATGCGATCGCGTTCAGCTTTTGAGGGATACACAATCCAGGCGAATATCACGACGTCGTTCTCCCCCGCCCTAGCCGCCTGAGTAAACGAAGCGAATTGCGGGTCTGCGTTCAAATCGTCGGCCACGCACTCTCGATAATCCAGCGCGCCGTACTCCTTCCAGATATCCCCCGCGCGGCTGGCCATAGCCCGGTAAGCATCCAATTTAGCTGAGGGTATGGCAAGCAGGAAGCCGTCTACGTACTGTTCAGTCATGGCACTTTCCCAGATAGGTGACCGCTAGGCCGAAGGACCCAATGTAGTGGGAATCGCGCCCCCCGACGACGGGGATTTGCGACATTTTTGCAGGTGGATCGCGACAGTCGCCCGCAGTATGCTGCGTGTATGAAAAACGTCGCCTTTCTACTGCCTGGCGCGGCCAACATCGCGGCGCTGGAGAACGCGCGCCAGGGCTTTATGGTCGCTAATCAGTTTCGGCAAGCACAGGGCCTCGATCCGCGGTTCGCGGTGCGACTGTTAGCGTCTACGCGCGAAGTCCGGCTGGACCAGGGGCGTATACAGATCCAGGTCGACGCCGTGCTGGAGGATGCCGGTCCGGTGGATATTTGTATCGTTCCGCCACTGCTCGCGCCCGGGCCGGAAGCGATCGCCCAAGAGGCAGCCATGATCGCGTGGCTGGCGCGGCACTACAAAAACGGCGGCGAATTAGCGTGCCTGTGCCTGGGCGCTGCCTTGCCCGCCGCCGCGGGCCTGCTGGATGGCCGTCAGGCGGTGGTGCACTGGGCGGCGCAGGCGGCCTATGCCCAGTGGTTTCCCAAGGTGCAGTGGATATGTGACCGCATCGTCAAGGAGGAACGCGGCCTGTACACCAGCGGCGGGGCATTTTCCGCCGCGCACTTGGTTCTACATCTGATCGAAAAATATTCGGACCGCGACACCGCGATCTGGTGTGCGAAGTTCTTCCAGCTGGATTGGAGCCGCCATACCCAGTTGCCGTTTGCCGTTTTCATGGGGCACAAAGCCCATCACGATGAGGCCGTACTGGCGGTCCAACAGCATATCGAATCGCGTTATGTCGAGAAGCTGACTGTCGACGCATTGGCGAGACGCCACGCCATGGGCCGTCGTACCCTGGAGCGACGCTTTCGTCAGGCCACGGGCACCAGCATCGTGGAGTATCTCCAGCGCACCCGCATCGAGGCCGCAAAAAAGCATCTGGAAAATTCGCGTAAAACCGTGGCCGAAGTGATGTACGAGGTCGGGTATAACGACAGCAAGGCGTTTCGCGAGATATTTGTCAAATACTGCGGCATGTCGCCGGTGGCTTATCGCGAACGATATCTTTTATAAGCACCGGCGATGCACGGCTATAGCATGGCCGCTATTTGGTGGGCGGCTCCAACAATTGTTCGTTGCTGCCACCCTTGAACATCGCAGTGATGACGTGTTTGCGCATGCGCCACACGCCGTCCTGGCATTTGACGAATTCGCACTCTTCATCCGCCACCATGATGGGCGCGGCGGCTGGCAACACCGGCACGCCATCGGCGGCGTAAACACTCAAGGCCGCTTTCACCGTTGCCACATCCGGGCCGTGCAACGTCACCCGCACATTGCTCATCAGGTGGCGGATCAGGCGTGCGCCCCTGGCATTACGGAATTTGTAATAGTCCAGGATCGGCTCATGGCCTTCCCAACGATGACTCAGCATTTGATACACACAGTCTTCGGTATAGAAGTCGGCCGCTTGCATGGCATCAGTCTGGTCGATCAACCACCAGTAGTCGACAAGCCGTTCTTGGACGATATATTTTTCGACGATCTCGTTGCTGAGCTGATTACTACGTTCCACAAAACACCTCTACTGTTTGAACTTCCGGCGACACGCCGATGTACCGGCTCGGCGTGCTCACGACGGCTGATTTATTGTTGCAGCACGATGTTGGAGCTTTTGGCGACCGTTCCCCACTTCTGGCGTTCAGCGTCCAGGAAACTACCGAACTCGGCGGGGCTACGTACCAGGATCACGGCATCGGAGGCATCCATGCTGGCTTTGAACTTCGGGTTCGCGGTCCCTTCGCGAAGGGCGGCGTTCAAGCGTGCAATGACCGGCTCGGGCGTGCCCGCGGGCGCGACGATGCCATACCAAAGCGCGACGTCATAATTCTCAATACCCAGTTCCGAGGCGGTGGGAACCTCGGGCATCTTGGGCGAGCGTTGCGGCGACGTGGTCGCCAATAGCCGCACCTTGCCATCGCGCGCGAACTGCTCGCTGGTCATCAAGGTGGTCAGGATCATATCGACGCGGCCGCCCATCACGTCCACCAGCCCGGGGCCCGTCCCTTTGTAAGGGATGTGAGTCATTTCCGTGCCGGCTTTCGAATTGAATAACTCGACGGCGAAGTGACCAGTACTCCCTGTACCCCACGAAGCATAGGACAATTGCTTGGGATTCTTTTTCGCGCGGGCAACGAACTCCGTGAGCGAAGGGGCGCCAGTTTCGCTATTGACGGTGACGAAGAGCGGGACCGACACGATCGAGCCGACCGGAGCAAAGTCCTTGTCGGCCTTGTAGCGCAGATCTTTATAGACGTTCGGGTTGATCGCCAGGGTTTCGGCGGAAGCCACCATCAGCGTATAGCCGTCAGCGGGTGCTCGGGAGACATATTCGGCGGCAATGATGCCGTTCGCGCCGGGCTTGTTCTCGACGATGACCGATTGCCCCAACACACTGCTCATTTGCTCTGCGGTCAGACGCGCCATGGAATCTGTAAAGCCGCCTGGGACGAAGGGCACGATGAGCTTGACGGGTTTTTCGGGAAACTTCGGTTCCGGTTGCGCGGCCTTCGCGGGAAGTCCGATGGTGGTGACTGCTGCGCACAACATCCCAAGGATGAATAACGACTTTTTCATACTCCACTTTCCTTAAAGGCGTGGCCCGTCGACCTATAACGGCCACTACGTCAGAGAAACTTTGGACTGCGTTATTGCGGTGATCTGCACTGCGGCGATTCATAAACATCCCACGCCGTCAGACCTGAAAGCTGCTGAGAAAAAAATCGCTATAGTCTATCGACTAGCGATAATGAACTTCCGTTAGACGATATTTAGCTTCAAACGCATACGTTTTGTCAATAAATTGGCGAGAGCGGGCGCGGGGCATTTGCCCTCATTGACTTTTCGTCGAAGTGAGATTTTTTACGCCCGTGCGAGGGGTGGACAGATGTGCGTCAACCCGCAGCACGTCCAGGTATCTCAGGCGTGCTAGCCCGCCTGCGGGTTCGCGTGGCAAGGAGACAGGGGTTCAGGGAACCTATGGGTTTTTCGGGGCACTCACTTCATACCAACACGTTCGAACAACCATCCCGTCGCCACGCCATCTATGCCCGATAAGCAGCGCACGCTTCACACCGGCACAAGCCGAAGCGCAGTAAATGAGCACGACCACGAATTCGAAGCCTATATCGCCAGGATGCAGGCTCGGCTGCTTACTTGCGTGGGCGACAATGGCCTTTTCCAAGCTGATACGGAAGGGCTTTACGACGCGTTTCTCATGGGATTTCCACCGGAGGATCGCCGCTATCACGACTGCAGCCTATGCCGGCGATTTTTCGAGCGCTACGGCGGCCTTGTCACCATCGACAAACAGGGTAAAACCCGCTCAGCGCTCTGGAACGTCGCGGATGCGCCAGCCCAATATCGCGAGTCGGTGCAGCAGGTGTTAAGCCTTATTCAAGAGGCAGGTGTGCGCGGACCCTTCTCCTACACCGACACATCGTGGGGCGTACCCTTGGCCGGCGGTTGGCAGCATTTCGCGTTGAACGGGCCGGACGCGCTGATTCACAAATCGACCGTACAAACCGCTAATCAACGAATGGCGACGGCGCGCCGTGACTTTCGCGTCCTGGCCGATGCCCTGCGCATGTTTGATTCGGCTGCCGCCACACAAGCCGTGGCGCTGTTAAAGACGGATTCGCTCTACCGGGCGCAGCGAATCCTGGAAATGGCGCAGTGGTTCGCCGATCTGCACGTCGCGCTACGGGGCGAACGCGGCAAAGTCCGCGACAACTTATTGTGGCGCGCGGTGGCCAGTGCACCGGCCTGCTTTTGCCACGTGCGAAACACGATGCTCGGCACACTGCTCCAAGACATCGCCCATGGCATACCCTTGGACGCGGTGGCTTCGCGCTTCGCCCAAAGAATGCATCCGCTGCGCTACCAACGCCCACAATGCGCGCCAACAGAAGGAAATATCGCGCAGGCCGAAAAACTGGTGGAGAAGCTTGGCATCGCCCGATCTTTGAAACGCCGTTACGCACGACTTGAGGAGATCCGGACGTTATGGACGGAATGACGACGGAATATCGTCTGGACCGATGGGATTGAACGCGACTACCCTTTTGACGAGCTGCCCGGGCGATCGACGACGAATCGTGCGCCTCTATCCGATCAAAACGACTCCCACTCATCCATCGCCGCATGATTGCCAGTCACCGGGCTCATGATTTTTGCGTTGGACGGTGCCGTGGCTGATGTATCGGGCGCGCTGGTAGCTGCCGTAGCGGTTGGCGTGCGTTGTTCTTTCCGGGGGGCCGCCGAAGATGCTGCCGCCTCACGAGGGCTGCGCTTGGAGGCCTTGGTTTTCGGCTTGGCCACGGATTCGTCTTTCTCGGAACGCGACGTCGCTTGCGAGGACGCCATCGCCCCTTTGCCGCCGCCGATCAAACCCAACGCTTTATCCTTCAACAAGATCGCCTGGTTGCCCGCCTGCTGCACCAGACCCGCGTTGCGCTGCATCACGTCGTCCATCTGCGACACAGCCTGATTGATTTGATCGATGCCGCTGGCTTGCTCGTTCGAAGCCGAGGCGATCTCGCCCATGATGGTGGTGACCTTGCCAATCGAATCCACGATATCGCTCATGGTTCGACCTGCATGTTCGACAAGCGCATGGCCGTTTTCCACTTCGTTAGTGGCCTGATCGATCAGCGTCTTGACTTCCTTGGCGGCTTGCGCGCTGCGCGAGGCCAAGTTTCTGACTTCGGATGCGACCACCGAGAATCCCTTGCCCTGCTCGCCGGCACGCGCTGCCTCTACCGCGGCATTCAAGGCCAGGATGTTGGTCTGGAACGCGATGCGATCGATGACGGACACGATTTCCGAGACCTTGCGCGAATGGGTGCTGATGCCATCCATAGTCTGAACGACCTCTTTCATGACTTCGCCGCCCTTTTGCGCGACTTCCGACGCGCTACGCGCCAGGACATCGGCCTCGCGGGCGTTGTCGGCGGTCTGCGTCACCGTGCTGGATAGCTCCTGCATGCTGGCGGCGGTCTGTTGCAAAGCAGAGGCTTGATCTTGCGCACGCGATCCCAGATCGATGGTGTGCTGAACGATGTTGTCCGACTGCGTGGCAATCTCGCCCAAGGCGGCTCGCCATTGCTCGAGCGCACGGGTGTGCGCTTGGGCCAGTTCGTTCACGCTTTCCTGCAAG
Source organism: Bordetella sp. 02P26C-1 (assembly GCF_009763255.1). GTDB lineage: Bacteria > Pseudomonadota > Gammaproteobacteria > Burkholderiales > Burkholderiaceae_B > Bordetella_A. Next base: position 19,071 of record NZ_WSJB01000006.1, read on the forward strand.
CTAACCCAGTTTGCCGTGGGCTCTTGTCCGCCATGCTTGCTGGTTGCCTGCAGCGGTTCGAGCAACGCGGCATGCAGCCGCTTTAATGGAACAAGAAAGGCCTGCCTGAGATAACAGGCCAGGCCGGCCGAGGCCAGCACGATGAACGCAATGGAAAGGCCGACATACCATGCCGCGCGCGCCTGCGCGTCGTTAGCCGCAGCAGCTGTTCCCGCGTCGGCGACCGTTGCGCCTTCCTGCCCGAGTAAACCGGCGAACGCCACTAACAGCACGAAACCACTGGCAAGAAAGGCCGCCACCACGACCGCAATACTTTTACGCACTGACATAGGAACCACTAGCGATTAATGAGGAACATGCTGAGGGATTGAATCTTCTTGAATGCGAGCGACGCGGCCTCCAGGCCGGAGCGACGCATTTCCAGATTCATCGTCGAGGTGTACAGATCCAGATCCTGCAGGCGTGACAGCTCGCTGGCATAGCCCAGCCCGCGTTGCTCGCCGCTGGCATCGAGCATCTCGATCTCGCTCAATCGGGCGCCCAGGGACGAGCGGACGGTGAGTACGGCGTTGTAGTTCGCGTTGATGCGCGCTGACGACTCGGACATGACGTTGCGCAGGTTGGCTGCCGCCACCGGATCTCCCGATGTCGGCGTGGCCAGCGCGGCGGCGAGTTTGTCCAGCGTATCGAAGATGTTTACGTCCTCGCCCTGAACGGACCGGACCTCGAAGCGATCGCCATCGGCCGGATCACCCGCCAACTGCACCTCCATGCCACCCGGCAGGGTGAGTCGCGTGGCACCCGCGTCGTACGCCGTGGGCCCGAAGGGGCCATCGACGAGCTCGCCCGCCTTATTGAATACGGTGATCGTATGCTGTGCGGGTTCGCCGGCGAACTCGATCACAAAGTCCATGCCCACGTTCGCCCCGTTGGGATCGGTGATTACTGCGTCGGCAATATGCGCGGTCCCACGATTCGCACTGGCAGCCGAGGTGATATAGGTACGATCGCCGGGTGAAGCCGTCATGAAGAGGGTTTTGCCATCGTCGGCCGTACTGACCTGCCGGGTCTGATCGATCTGAACCAGACGTTTGCCCTGATCGCCTTGCCATTGCACTTGGCCACTGCTGCTGGCATTAAAAGGCACGCGGGTGCCTTGATAGCCCGAAAACAGGTACTGCCCGTTGCCATCGGTGGCATTGGCCAATGCCAACATATTCTCTTTGAGGTTGCTGAAGACGGACGCGAGCGTCTCGCGGTCAGCGTCGGACATCGTGCCGTTACCGGCCTCGGTCAGCCGAGTCTTGATTTCCACCATCAGGTCCGTGACGGCATTCAAGGTGTTTTCTTCCAGCGCCAGGTTTTGGCTGGCCACCACGCGGTTATCGGCCAGACGCTCGTTCAGCGACTTGGATTGCGAAACATTGATCGCCTGTGCCGCTGCCAGCGGGTCATCGGCCGGCGTGACCATGCGGCGTCCGGAGCTGATTTGCTGATAGACTTGCAACAGCTGCGTCTGCTGTTTGCCAATGGCGTTGATCCCGGACTGATAAAACTGATTGGTGCTGATACGCATGGTGAATGCCTACTCTTGTATCGATTTGGCCGGAGCGCGTTAAGCGCGGATGCCGATCAACGTGTCAAACAGCGAAGCGCTGATTTCGATCAGCTTGGAAGCGGCCACATATTGTTCTTGAAACCGGTCGAGGTTCACGTATTCCTCATCGAGATTGACGCCCGACACGGCTTGCTGCGCCGAGTAAGACTGCTCGATCAAGGCGGCCTGAGCCTTGGCTTCGGCGCTATTCTGTTGCGTATGAACGGCGACCTTGTTGACGATCTGCGAGTACGACTCGTTGAAGTTCATCGTGCCCCCGCCCAGGATTTTGGCGGTCTGTAACGCTGCCAAAACGAGCATGTTGTCGCCGTTGGCCGAGCCGCCTTCGAGCGAGGCGGCCGCGAACTGGTCGGGAGTGGCGAGGGCCACTTGAAGCTTGCCCCCGGCGTCACGCGTGGGCATAAGCTTCCAGCTGTCGCCCGCCAAGGGGGCACCACCGACTGAAACCGTCATGCCATCGATCTGCGCGTTATCGAGCGACGCGCCGAAAAGTACCTGCACATCGTCGGGTTGACGCGTCACGCGGAAATTGGCGCCATCGAATTTAATGTCGTAGTCCGAAGCGCGTAAATCGCCAGCGCCATCCGGATTAATGGAGGCGGTCAGTTGGCCAGTACCGCGGTTTTGCGCATTGGCAACCTGATCGGGCTGGCCGAACAGAAACATCGGCGTCCCAGGCTTACCCGTTAAATCCAGACCCTGAATCTGCTGGGCATTCATGGCAAGCGCAAGGCCCGTTGCCAGCTGCCCCAGCTGGCGTTGCACAGCATCGAGATTCTCGTCGCGATAGGTCAGCAGTCCCGCCAGCGAGCCGCCCTGGATCAAGCCTGCGTCCAACTCGATCAGCGCCTCGCCGTTGCCTGCTGGCACGCTGACGTAGACCGACATGTTGCGCGGGTCTGCGTCCGACGGCTTCGCGGTCAAGCCATAGGCATCGGCACCGGACACCACCAGCTGGCCGTTGCCGATGGTCAGGGTGTATTGACCGTTGTGCTCGAGCACATTGACCCTGGCCAACAGATTCAGGTCGGCGACCTCTTGATCGCGCTGATCGAGCAAATCGTTCGGCACCTGGCCAGTTGAACCTTTCGCGATCTCGATCTGCTTGTTCAGCTCGGCCACGCGATGCAGATGCGAATTAATCTGCGTCACGACGGTCTGGACCTGGCCATTCACATCGTTGCGCTGATTATTCAGAAAGGTGTTCATCTCATTGAACTGACCCACCATGCTCTGCGTGCGGCCCAATAACTCTTGGCGTGCCGCCGGATCGGCGGGCGTGCTCGCCACGGCCTGAATCCCGTCGAAAAACTTCTGCATGGCGGGCGAGATGCCAACCGTGTTGTCCGCGATCAGATTGTTGATCTGACCGACTTGATTGCCATAAGCCGCCAGCATTGCGCCCTTGCTCTGCGCGCTGACAAACTGGTTGCTCAAAAATGTGTCATACGACCGACGTACCGTATCGATCTGCACGCCGCGTCCGAGAAAGCCACCGCCCGTTGCCGTCGCGCCCGCCGTCGAGACAATGACCGACTGGCGGCTATATCCCGGCGTATTGGCGTTGTTGATGTTATGCCCGGCCGTGATCAGGCGAGCACGCGCGGCGTTCATGGTGGACAAGCCAAGTTGGGACAGGTTCATGGTTTTCTCTATACGTCTGGGGGGCATGCCAGCCGCTGAGGAGACGGCCGACACACCTACTACTCTTTATCGGCACCGATCCGGAAAACTTTAGCCAGACCGCATGCGTTTATTGTGTCGGCTTGAAATACGCCATGATTCCGATGAGCTTTTCAGCATATTGGGGGTCTGTGGCGTAACCGGCTTTCTGCACCTCGATGGCCGCACGCTGCGCATTCGGTGCTTGTTTTACGGCTTCGTAGCGCGGGTTTTCGGTGAGCAGCCGTGCGTAGTCGTGCAAGGACTCTTCATACGAGTCATAGGCCCGGAAAGGCTGCACGACTTTGCGCGGTACGCCATCGACAAACTCGGTGGTCGTGACATGCACGACCTTGCCATTCCAATTGCCGGTGGCCTTGATGCCAAAGAGGTTATGGCTAGGTTGGCCGTTTTCGCTGCGTATCTCGCGTTGGCCCCAGCCGGATTCCAGCGCCGCCTGACTGAGAATCAACTCGGTGTGAATACCACTTTTCTGTGCCACTGCGGCCGCGGCGTCGCCCATTCTGCGTACAAAGGCCGAGACCTTGTCCGCCGCGTCTTGTACCGGTTCGATCCGAGAGACGATGCGCTTGGCCGTGCTGACCGTTTTTTGTACGCCGTTTTCCAATAGATCGAGCAACTCCGAAATCGAGCCCGCCACATTGGGGCCATCCAGCGGCATACTGGATCGATGCTGCGGCAACCGAGTCGATTTGCCTACGACGGGGTCAACGGGCTTGGATTCGCCTGACGCCTGCGGCTTGTTGACGTTCATCAGCTCGACGAGCGCGGCGGATAACCCCATGCCTTGGCCCGACGCCAGTTCCAGGGCCATTTGCTCGTCGCCCATGCTCTGGATCATCTTGGTCTGATCGCTATTCCACAGGCCGCTATCTAGGCTACTTTGCCTAGCTTGCTTTAGCAGCTGTTGGATGAATAGCGCCTCGAACTGCCGAGCGACCGCCAGCTCGCTCTCTTTGCTGTTGGCGGAGGGATCGTCGGACAGACCTTTCTTGATCTTATCCAACGTGCTCGTGTCAAAGACAAAGGACGCGCCCCTGCCCGCAGTGCCAGGGCGTGGCGTGTAAGGCGTGAAAGACATACGACGAAAACTCGCTTAGATAATTTCGAGATCAGCGCGCAGCGATCCGGCGCTCTTTAGCGACTGCAGGATCGAGAGCAATTCCTGCGGAGAAGCCCCCAGCGAATTGAGCGCCTTGATCACATCGGTGAGTTTGACACTGGTTTTGACTTCCTTGAGCTTGCCGGGTTGCGATTCCATGCCGATACGCGTGGTGGGCGCCACCACCGTCTGGCCGCCGCCAAAGGGCGTGTCGGGTTGAGATACGGCCACGCTCTGATCGATGACCACGGACAGGCTGCCGTAGGCGACCGCCGCCTGATCCAGCGTGACGGTCTGATTCATCACCACCGAACCCGTGCGCGCATTGATAATGACCTTGGCGCGTGCTGCCGCGCGTTTGACATCGATGTTCTGCAAGCGGGCCAGGAATGCCCCTTGGTTTTGCGCGTCGCGCGGCGCCCGCACCTCGATCACGCGACCATTGGCCGCCATGGCGGTATTGGGTCCCATCGCGACATTGATGGCATGAACGGCGTTCTCCAGCGTGCCGAAGTCGGTATCGTTCAGCTCCAGGCGGATGATGCCGTCCCGGTTGACCTGAGTGGGAACGGTGCGTTCGACCACCGCGCCATTGGAGATGATCCCCCCATTTAGCTGGTTGACCTGCACGCTGGAGCCACCGGCTTGCGCGCCGGCGCCACCCACCAGAATGTTGCCTTGCGCGAGCGCATACACCTGATTGTCGGCCCCCTTTAAAGGCGTCATCAGCAGCGTGCCGCCGCGCAGGCTCTTGGCGTTGCCCATGGAGGACACCACCACGTCGATATTTTGACCGGGCTGTGCGAAGGCCGGCAATTGGGCGGTCACCATCACGGCAGCCACGTTCTTGAGCTGCATATTGGTGCCCTGTGGCAGCGTCACGCCCAGCTGCGAAAGCATATTGGTCAGACTCTGCTGGGTAAACGGCGTCTGGCGCACCTGATCGCCACTGCCATCCAGGCCAACCACCAGGCCATAGCCGACCAACGGATTGTCGCGCACGCCCTGGATGCTGGCCAGGTCCTTTAGCCGTTCGGCATAGGCGGAGGGCGCGCCCAATAACGCGAGCCCCGCGATCAAGGCGACAGCGATCCGCATGACTCGATTCGGTTGCGATGCAATCATGGCCCTGTGCCTTTAGAACGGAGAAATATTCAGGAAAAAGCGCTGCAGCCAACCCATTTCCTGGACCTCGGCCATGGTGCCTTTGCTGCGGTACTCGATCCGCGCATCGGCGACCTGCGTAGACAGCACCGTATTCGAGCCGGTAATCGAACGCGGATCCACCACACCCGAAAAACGCACATATTCGCTGCCGCGATTAATCGCCATTTCCTTATTGCCGGCAATCTGCAGATTGCCGTTGGACAATACGGCGATCACCGTCGTCGTGATGGTGCCGCTGAAGTTATTCGCCGCGCTGGACGATCCCTTGCCTTGGTAGTCGTTATCGCCCGACATCTCGAAGGACTGATCCGGGCCCATGCCAGGCGGGAAGAACTTCGGCACGGCGTCTAAGCCTAGCGATGCGCTGCCGTCGCGATTGGTCGAGGTCGAGACGTTCTTGGCCGCATTGGTTTTTTCCTGGATCACCACGGTCACCACATCGCCGACGTTGCGCGGGCGACGATCCTCGAACAGGGGGAAATTACCGTAAGACGTGGGCTGAAAAATCGAACCGTTGGGCTCGCTTTGCGCCGCGAGCGCTTGCGGCGACGGAGGCGCGGCCGTCAACGGCCCGGTGACGACAGGTTCTGGCGGCACCAGTGCGCAGCCGCTTACGATAAGACATGCGCCAAGGACCAGAAAGCTGACGAGACGGTTCATTCCAGATCGAGAACAAAGCTTGGGGAGGTAACGATTGTAGAAATCGCCCCCGCTCTGTGATCCGATGAACAAGGCCGCAAAAGGCCGGTAGTTTACGGTTCTAACCGGTAAGCGCGGCCTCGCAGGTGGCCGGACCGCGCGTGGACTTATCGGCTGATGGCGCGTGCGGCCTCGACCACCAAGGGCCCCAATTCCGCCCGCGCGCGCTCGAGCGTCCAACGCAGTTTGGGTACGGAAATATTGATCGACGCGATGGGTTCGCCGTCCTGCCCCTTGATCGCGGCGGCGACGTTGATATCGCCCACATAGAAGGCTTCGTCGGCGTAGGCGTAAAGGTCCGCTCGCGCTTGCTGAATCAGCCCGCGCAGATCATCAACACTCATGCCTGGCTGCACTTCCGTATGGGTAGCCGCCAGCGCAGCCAGCTTTTCCTCGAGCACCGCGCCAGACAAGGCGGACCAGATCGCGCGGCCCGAGGCGGTGGCATGACACGGCAGCCGCGTGCCCACCGGCATATACAGCGGAATGGTTTTGGCGGGCGCGACCCGCATAACAAACACCATATGATTGCAGTTGTCAGGCACCGACAGGTTCACCACCTCTCCGCAAGCCTGGTTCAACTGATGCATCACGGAATGCGCTTGCTGCAGCAAGGCCCCGGATCGCAAATAGCTATAGCCCAAGCCCACGGCCTTGACGCTGACACGATATCGCTTGGTCTGCGGATCCTTCGCCAGATACCCCGCATGCTCGAGCGTATAAGCAACGCGCTGTGCCGAGCCAAGCGTGATGCCCGCGACGTTCGCGATTTCTTGCAACCCTAGCGTTTCGTAATCGCGAAAGCACTCTAGTACCGACAAACCTTTTTCTAACGACTGGATAAGCAGAGCTGGATTCGCCATGGGTCAATTCCTAATTGCGCTACGCAGCACTATACAGGTATAAATATATCGAATAACAAATTAATTTATCGAAGAGCGATAGTTCATGTCAAATTTTCGGGCACCGGAACAGCTTCCGTCCTCGGTCGAAGTAGCCATTATCGGCGGCGGGATCATAGGCGTGTGCACTGCCTACGCACTGGCCAAGGAAGGTCTGCGGGTAGCGCTGTTCGAAAAGGGCCGCATAGGCGCCGAGCAGTCATCGCGCAATTGGGGCTGGGTGCGAACACTAGGCCGTGACCCGGTCGAGGTGCCGCTGGCCATGCGCGCCAAGCAACTGTGGCAAGACATCCAGGCACAGAAAGATGTCGGCTTTCGTACAACCGGGATGTTGTATCTGCAAGAGACCGACGCCGATATGCAGCAGCACTATCGCTGGCTGCAGAGTGTGCGCCAATATGGAGTGGAGGCTAGCCTGATCGAGGCTCCCGCGCTGTTCTCGCTGATCCCCGCCTCGCCGCGCGGCTGGTCTGGCGCGATGTACAGCGCGTCTGACGGCGTGGCCGAGCCCACTGTGGCCGCGCAGCGCATCGCAGAACTCGCTCAAGACGCCGGTGCCCTCATCTTCGAGAACTGCGCCGTGCGGGGGATCGAACAAAGCGGCGGCAAACTCAGCGCCATCGTCACCGAGCACGGAGTCGTCGCGGCTCCGTCCGCCTTGCTCGCAGGGGGAGCCTGGTCACGGCTCTTCTGCGGCAATATGGACGTCGAGTTCCCACAACTCAAAGTCCGCGGGTCGGTGTTACGCACCACCGCACTGCCCGAGGGCCCCACGGCCGCGATCAACGGCAAGAACTTCACTTGCCGCAAGCGCAGCGACGGGGGCTACACCATTTCCCAATTCGCGGCGTCGATGGCGGATCTGGTCCCGGACAATTTCCGTCTGATGGGGCATTTCCTGCAGACCTGGCTGCGCAATCGCGATTTTGTCCGGCTGCGTATTGGCAAGCGGTTCTTCGAAGAGCTCGCCACCCCTCGTCGCTTTGCGCTAGACCAGGTGAGCCCTTTCGAGAAAACACGAATTCTGGACCCTAAGCCTTCGAAATTGGGGCTTAAGCAAGCTTGGCGCAATGCCACACAGGCGTTTCCCATCCTAGGCCAAGCGCAGATCGCACAATCCTGGGCGGGATATATGGATGTCACGCCGGACGCATTGCCTGTCATGTCTGCCGTGGACACCGTACCCGGTTTCTACCTCGCCTCGGGCTTTTCCGGTCACGGATTCGGCATTGGCCCGGCTGTCGGGGAGGTCATGAAAGACCTGATCATGGGCAATCGGCCCGACATCGATATGGGCGCATTCCGCCTGGGCCGCTTTTAATCAATCTACTGTCGGGGACCATCCCCCCGTCTGCATAGCAGGAGTATTTTTATGACCGCATCATCCGAAGCCTTGCACCGTAATTCCGTTGTCATCGACGGCCTGGTTTTCTTCAGCGATGGCGACACTCGCGACATGTTGGCCGGTGGCGTCAGCGCAATCAACCTCACCGTGACTGAAATGAGCGCCGGCTTTGAAGAGGCGTTGCGCGATGCCGTGACCTGGCGCGAGCGCGCGTTGGATCCTTCCAGCTCCTGGGTGCTGGTCGAACAAACCGAGGACATCGTACGCGCCAAGCAAGAGGGCAAGCTGGGGCTCATCATGGGCTGGCAAAACGCCAAGCCGCTGGGCGACCAGATCGATCGCGTCAAACTATTCCATACCCTGGGTCTGCGCGTCATTCAGCTGACCTACAACGAGGCCAACCTGATCGGCGACGGTTGCCTGGAAAAGCGCAACGCGGGCCTGTCCATGCTGGGCATCGAAATGGTGAAAGAAATGAATCGCGTCGGTATCGCGATCGATCTGAGCCATTGTGCACCGCAAACCTGCCTGGATGCCGCGCAACATAGCACCAAGCCCGTGTTGCTCACGCATGCCAACGCCAACGCCATCATCGTGCGCCCGCGCAACAAATCCGACGATGTGATCCGCGCCGTGGCCGATACCGGCGGCGTGATTGGTTGCAGCATCCACGCCTATCTGCTCTGGCGCGGCAAGGCCGGTCAGCGTCCGACCATGGAAGACTTCGTCGCCAACATCAAGCACATCGGCAATCTGGTCGGCTATGAGCACGTCGGCATCGGCACCGATTATCCGTCTGTCGAAACGTACGAAGCCGTGCGTCACGTCATGGTCATGTCGCGCACCAAGTACGCTGCCTCGGGCGGCGACTTCTCCAGCGCGTTTGGCGATGTGATGGAAGCGCGCTATCCCGTAGAAATCCCCACCCCCGCTCAGTTCCCCCGCATTACCGAAGCGTTGGAACAAGCCGGCTTGACCGCTGGCCAGATCGAAGGCGTGCTCGGAGGCAACTTCCAGCGCGCATTCAACGACATCTGGTCGGTTGCGAAATAGTCAGCACAGCAACCCCAAGAGGAATGTATGAAGCTGTTATCGAAGTGCCTTGCTAGTGTGATCGCCGTCTCGGCCTTGTTTGCCGCGGCCCCTGCCGCTGCGGATGACAAATACCCGAACCGCCCGATACGATTGATCGTGCCGTATAACGCCGGCGGTTCCACCGATATGGTGGCACGCCGTCTGGCCGAGCTCTCGGAACCCATCCTCGGCCAAACCATCATCGTGGAAAACCGTGGCGGCGCAGGCGCGACGCTCAGCTCCAAGGCGATGGTTGGCGCCAAGCCCGATGGCTATACATTGGGCGTGATCCTCAGCCCGACGCTGCGCATGCCGCACATCGCGGATGTGGGCTACGACCCGTTGAAGGACTTCACTTACATCGTGGCGCTGGCTGGCTACACCGTGGGTGCGGCCGTCTTGGCGGACTCGCCGTTCAAGACCTTCTCGGATCTGGTGGAGTACGCCAAAGCCAATCCCGAAAAGATCACCTACGGTACCGCGAGCGTGGGCAGTTTCTCCAACGTGATGATGGAAGAAACCGCCTCGCGTCACGGCATCAAATGGCGGCACATCCCCTTCAAGGGCGAATCCGAAGTGATCCCGGCGGTCGTGGGAGGTTTCCTCGACGTGTATGCGGGCTCGACCACGGTATTGCCCATGGTCAACTCCGGCAAGATGCGCATGCTGGTGACCTGGGGCGCCAAGCGTGCGCCGCAGTTCCCCGACACACCCACGCTGGAAGAAGTCGACGGTACGCCGCCGATCTTTGCTCCCATGGGCATCATCGGCCCCAAGGGCATGGACCCCGCGGTCGTCAAAAAACTGCATGATGTGTTCAAGCAGGTCGCTGACACCCAAGCGTTCAAGGACGCGTTGTTTCAGTTCGGCATGCAAGAGAACTACATGAACACCGAGGACTACGCTAAGTACGCCGGCGAGCAGTTTGCGCTGGAAGGCGAGATCGTCAAGAAGCTAGGCTTGGCGGAAAACAAGAAGTAACCCGTGGGCTAAGGGAGAGTTCTGCTCTGCTGCGCAGGCGCCGGACTCTCTCCCCCGATGCGGACATCACCGCAGCGCGTCTGCGGGGATTGCCCGATAACTCAGTTTTTACACCGCGCGATGTGGGTATGAGCGAAGCCTTACGAGTTGGAGTGATTGGCGCGGGCATCGTCGGGCTTTCGACCGCGCTATGGTTGCAGCGTGCCGGCATTCGGCAAGTCACGCTGATCGACCGTGCGGCCCCAGGCAGTGGCACGTCTTTCGGCAACGCCGGCGTATTCGCGGAGTTCTCGCGCGTGCCGTACACGAGCTGGAAGCAGCTCAAACAACTGCCCTTCGCATTGCGCGACAAAACAAGCCCCATCGCCGTGCGGCGCAACTACTTGCCCAACCTATGGCGCTACGCCACCGAGTTTGCCAGGGCCTGTACACCATCGCGGTTCGAGGCGGGCTGTGTCGCGCTGACTCAACTGCAGCAGACGGCATCGGACGACACCTATACGCTGGTGACGATGACAGGGGCTACTTCACTCGTGCGCGACGATGGGGTGCTCTCGCTCAGTTCGAGCGCCGAAGGACTCGAACGAGCGCTCGCGGGCCATATAGGCCTGCGCGAGCGCCTGGGCGCGCACGCCATGCGCTTGAATGCGGCGGACGCAGCGGCCATGGAGCCGGGCATCGGCCCCTTTCATGCGGGTGGCGTCTACTACCCAGATGCTCGCTTTACGCTAGACCCGCATGCCCTTTGTGTCCATTACGCCGAGCACTTCGTCAGCCAGGGCGGCCAATTTTTGCAAGCGCAAATCCATACCATCAATGCGTCTCGCGATAGCTGCTCGCTCATGGCCGACGGAAGGTCGCATGCATTTGACCATGTGATCGTGTGCGCCGGCGTCGAGGGCGCGCGGTTATCCGCCGGCTTGGGGTGTCGACTACCTCTCGTTAGCGAACGCGGCTACCACTTGATGCTCGACGGTGCCACCGTGCAGCTCAACCGACCGGTAGCATGGTTGGAGAAATCGGTATACCTCACGCCCATGCGCGGTGGTATCCGCGCGGCCGGCATTGCGGAATTTGCCTCGCCCGATGAGCCTCCAAATGAGGATTTGTACACGCTATTGGAAAACGATGTCGCCACCATGTTGGGCAAGCGCGTGAAGGTCTTGTCCAAATGGATAGGCGCTCGTCCCTCCACGCCCGATTCGCTCCCCATCATGGGGCGCGTGCCCGGCCAACCCGCCGTTACACTGGCGCTGGGGCATGGTCACCTGGGTTTGACCTTTGCCGCCGTCACGGGGCGCATGGTCGCGGAAAGCGTGGTAGCGGGACGGGATACCGTTGAGATGCGACCATTCACGCCTGCCCGATTCTCCTGATGGCGGTGTCGTTTGGCGTCTAGCTTTAGCGTTGCGCGGCGTCAGGTCAAAGTTGTAGCGGGCGGACGTAGATTTTCAATCAATGTGTCATGAATCTGAACTTACTGAAGGTTTTCGATGCCGTGATGCAGGAGCGCAACGTCACCCGCGCGGCCGAACGCCTATGCATTTCACAATCGGCCGTGAGCAACGCCTTGGCCAAACTCCGCGCCGAGTTCAAGGATGAACTTTTCGTACGGCACCTGGGCGGTGTCGCGCCCACCGCGCGTGCCGAACTGATATGGCCGAATCTTCGGGCAGCGATACGCGAAGTCAACCGTATCCGTTTGCACAACGATTTTGATCCCAGATTGTCCTCGGCAACCTTCCGGATCGCGGCTTCCGATTACGCGCATCATTTTCTGCTGGCGCCGTTTATCAAGTACCTTCTACGCGAAGCCCCTCACGTCTCGCTTAGCCTCTGTCCCTATGCGATGGACCGCCTTGAGGAAATGCTACGTGAAGGCGAAATAGATGTGGCCGCAGGAATACTGCCCAATATCCCGGAAGAATTCCCCAACATGGTCATCGAAGTCATCCCGTATGTATGCGTGATGCGCAAAGACCATCCGCTGGCGCAAAAGCCCATGACCGTGGAGGCATTTTCGACAGCCAAGCACCTGCGCATCAGTGTATCGGCTAGCGGCACCAGCGCCATCGAAGGGCATCTGGAAGGCTACGGCATACGCAGGCAAATCGCATTGACCTTGAATCAGATCAGCATCGCGCCTCGCATCGTCTCGGAAACCGATTTGCTGGCGCTGTTGCCGCGCAAATTGGTGGAGAACAGCCGCTACTCCGACAGGCTCCACGTCACCGAGACGCCGGTACCGATCCCCGGCAATCAAGTGAAGCTGGTGTGGCATCGTCGTAACGATGATGTCCCGCCACACCGTTGGCTGCGTCATAGCTTGGTACGGTGCGTGAAGAACGGGACCACGCATGAGAAAACCGAGCCGACCGGGTTGATGTGATTGGCTCCATACAGCGCGCCGCCGTGGCGCTCGGCCATGGCGACGCAGCTGCGTTACTGCTTACCCAAAAACGACCAGCCCTCAATTTCCGAGTTGATGAGATCCACGAACTCTTGCGGTGGTCCGCCGGCGGCCATGACGCCGCGCTTGCGCAGCGTTTCGCGCACGTCTTCCGATGCCATAACCTCGCGAGCCGCCTTTGCGATTTTTTCCTTAACCGCGTCCGGCGTGGCCGCCGGGGCCAGAATGCCGAACCAGGTTCCCCGCACGAAGTCTGGCATGCCGCTTTCGTCGAAGGTCGGGATCTCTGGAGCGATCTCGGAGCGTTCCGGCGTTGCAATCGCGAGGATACGCACGCGACCCGATTGTGCAGCGACCATCGAAGCGGTGAGCGTATCGATCGTGAAATCGACGTGCCCCGCTTGCAGGTCCATCATTCCCGGACCGCTGCCCTTGTAGGGCACCTGCAGGAAATCAATATCCGCGTCGCGCTTTAAAACTTCGCTGATCAAGTGCGCGGTGGTGTTTACACCGGTAGAGGCAAAAGTCAGTTTTCCCTGTTGCTCCTTTGCCAGCGCGATGAATTCAGACAGCGTTTTAGCGGGCAACGAATCCCTGACCGTCAGAACATAGGGGACCTTCGCGATGAGCGTCAAGGGAGTGAAGTCCTTGAGCGAATCGTAGGGAAGACCTTTGTTCGTGAAACGCGTGATGGTCAACTCGGGCGAAGAGCCAAACAGAAGCTCGTAGCCGTCTGGCGTCGTACGGGCGACCTTGGCGGCACCGATGGTGCCGCTGGCGCCGCCCAGATTTTCGACCACCACACTGGTACCCAGCAGCGCTCCCATGCGTTCAGCGACAATCCGCGCGGTAATATCCGTGCTGCCCCCGGGCGGATAGGCGACGATAAGCCGAATGGGTTTAGCTGGAAAATCCGGAGACGCTTCGACCGCTGGCGACACCGCCAGAAGCGATGCGCCGATGACGGCGCCGCACACCGTTGCCAGACCGCGCCGAAAATACTTAGTAATCAAACTCATGATTGCTTCCTCGGCCAGCGCGTTAGCCGCCCCAAATCTCGCCCAGAATCCGCAGGAAATTGCCGCCGATGATTTTCTCGACGTCGCTTTCGTTGATGCCGGCATCGAGCAGCGCGGCAGTGATGTTGCTCATCTTGCGGGCTGAGTCAAAGCCTTCGGGATATCGCGCCTTGACGGAATGGCCGAAGGCGCGCGAGAAGTCGCCGCCGCTCTTGGCGTAGAACTTCTCACCCATTTCAATCACGTGACGCACGGCATCGTAGGAGCGCACGCTCGGATAGTCCGTGCCGATGCCGACGTGGTCATAGCCCACGAGTTTGCCCACGTGTTTAACGTTGCTGATGAAACCTTCCATGGACGGCGGACGCTGCGGATCGCCTTCCCAATTCAGGAATCCGTGTACGCTGATCCCGATCATGCCGCCAGAATTGGCCACGGCCTTGATGGCTTCATCCGACTTGTTGCGCTTGCGCGGTTGCAGCGCGGAGGCGTTGGCGTGAGTTAAAAGCACGGGCTTTTTGGAATACTTGGCGGCGTCCAAAGTCGTCTGCTCGCCACAGTGGCTCAGGTCAACGGCCACGCCGACTTCATTCATGCGCGCGATAGCTTCGATACCGAAATTGGTCAGGCCACTGTTGCGAGCCTCCAGACAGGCGTCGCCTATATAGTTGGCCTCGTTATAGGTCAGCTGCATGACGCGAACGCCAAGCGCGGCAAAAGCCTCGATCCGTTCAATCCGGTCCTCAATGGGCCGCATGCTCTGCCAACCCATGATCAGACCCACCTTCCCTTGCGCTTTCGCCGCCACGATATCGTCGGCGTTAAGCACCAGTTTCCACGGGCAGCCCGGCTGACGCAGGCGCTCCCGCCATTCGCAGACTTCGTCGAACGCGCGTTGCGGGTCGGCGCGGTAATCCGACACGGTGACGTTCGCCGCCGTAACGCCGCCCGCCAACAGGTCGCTGGCGTCGCCATCACTGAAATAAATCAGACCGTCAATAACGATGGACCGATCATGAAGCGCTTGGGATTGTGCTGAGCTGTTCACTGAAGTACCTCCGGTTGAGGATCATCATTGAAGATGAATTCGAGGTACGGGTCCAATCACATGTGCTTGAGGCCACCATCATTTTTTTAAATAATGCAGGAGGCAGGTGCTACGCCACCTGCCTCCCCGCCTGCCGCTACGGCATGAAGCTGCCGCCATTGATATCGAGTATCGAACCGGTCGAATAGGCTGCATCGGGCGACACGAGATACGCCACACCCGCCGCGACCTCTCGCGGCAAGCCCATACGACCGGCGGGAGTAGCGCTGGCGAGGTCTCCATTGACCGTATCACTGACGGCCGCTGTCATGTCGGTGCGAATCCGCCCGGGAGCCACGCTATTCACGGTGACGCCGTAAGGCGCGACCTCGGCCGCGAGCACGCGCGCGAAAGCCACCATCCCCGCCTTGGTGGCTTGATAGTGCGCGCCTGGTACATGCGTGCGCGTGCGTGCGGCTTGGCTGGCAATCATGACGATGCGCCCCCAGCCCTGTCGCTGGATCGCGGGTAAACACGTTCGGGTGACGAGAAACATGCCCGTCAGATTGACGGCGAGGACTTGTTGCCATTCGTCCAAAGGCATGTCGATCACTTTACGCTTGGCGCCCTGGGTCTTCGGCGAGATTCCCGCATTGTTGATGAGGACCGCCAAATCGTCCCACCACTGCCCCAGTTGAACGGGCAGGCCGGCGACTGCTTGCGGGTCTGCGATGTCAATTTCCACACCCATCGCCTGATGGCCGGCGGTCTTTAGCTGCGTCGCACAGCGGTGAACCGCGTCGGCCCGATCCACGAGCACGACGCGGTAGCCGTCCTCGGCGAGACGCGTTGCGATGGCGTAGCCAATCTGGCCCGCGGCGCCAGTTATGAGCGCGACATAAGAGCGTCCCGCTGCATTCAGATGTGGCTTCATAGCGGCGCGGCTCCGATGGAAAGGCCACCGCAAGCGTACAGCGTCTGACCGGTGATAAAACGCGAATCTGCGGACAGAAAAAAGGCAATCGCACCCGCGATATCTTCGGGTTGCCCAAGCCGGCGCAAGGGAATACGGCTTTCGAGCTGTTCGCGCTGTTCCGGGGTCATCGGATTGTTATTGCGATACAGCTCGGTCTCTACGGGCCCGGGCGAGATGGTGTTCACCGTAATGCCATGCTTACCGAGTTCCAGTGCCCATGTCCGCGTAAAACCCATCAGGCCGCTCTTTGCAGCGGAATAGGCGCTGCGACGCGGCATGCCAAGCGCCGCGCGGCTGGCGATGTTGACAATTGCACCTTGGCCAGATCGAATCATGGACGGCAGACACGCCTGTACGCATTGCAGGGGCGCGCGCACATTGATGGCGAGGATACGATCCAGTTCCGCGACCGACGTCTCCTCCAACGTGCTCGAAGTCGTCAGTCCCGCGTTATTGACGACGCTGTCAATTTCGTACGCGCGAGCTAGTTCACTTAAAGCCGCATCTGTCGCCTGGGCATCGGCGAGATCTACGGATATAAATGTTCCTGGAAAGGCGCGATCCGGCGCCGTTCGCGCCAGACCGATCACATGATGACCGTCAGCGGCCAAACGCGTGGCGATAGACAACCCTATGCCGCGGCTTGCACCGGTGATCAGAGTAATACGGCGAGATGTCTGCTTCATCGTAGTCAGTCGGCCTTCGCGCCGGATTGACGCACGACGGTTGCCCATTTTTCGACATCGGCTTTGACCCGCTGCGCAAATTCGCCCGGCGGGTTGGGTTGGGGTGGCACCTGCAGGCCACGCTGCGTCAGCACATCCCGAGTCGATGCGTCTTGCAATGCAACGTTAATGGCTTTGTTCATCTTGGTGACGATGTCACTATTGGTCTGGGCTGGAGCGAACAGGCCGAACCAGGTGACGACTGAAAAATTTGGCACCCCAGACTCGCGCAACGTTGGGATATCGGGCGCCGTGGGCCATCGATCCGGACTCGTCACGCCCAGCGCACGCAGCTTGCCGGCCTGCACATTCGGCATCACGGTAGGCATATTCTCGAAAATGGAATCCACCTGCCCACCCAGTAGCGCGGTCATGGCGGGTCCGCTGCCGTTGAACGGGACATGCATGATGTCCGTTCCGGTTTCGATCTTGAACAGCTCGCAGGACATGTGGATGCTCGAGCCGGGGCCCGACGACCCACAAGTCAGTTTGCCGGGATTTTTCTTCGCATACTCGATGTATTCGCCGACCGTGCGCACCGGCAGATCGGGATTCACTACCAAAAGGTTTGATACCGTCCCGAATAACGCGACGGCGGAAAAGTCCTTTGCGATGTCATAGCCCGGATTCGAGTACAGCGTCCGGTTGATCGCATTCGCACCCGAGCCCACGTAAAAGGTATAGCCGTCGGAACCAGCGCGTAACACCGACACCGCACCGATGTTGCTATTGGCGCCCGGCCGGTTTTGTACCACGATGGGCTGACCGAGGTCCTCCGAGACTTTCTTGGCTATGGTGCGCGCCACGACATCGGTGGAGCCTCCAGGCGCGTAACCCACCACCCACGTGATGGGGTGACTGGGCCATTCTTGCGGGGATTGTGCGCTCGCGGTCAGGCTAATGACACTCGCACCGATCGCCATGCACAGTTGCGGCCAGGCATAACCTCTCTTGATCTCCATCTCGCTCTGTCTCCCGAGTTCGTCGGACCGCAGCATCCGGATATCGACTCTAGTAGTGATAGCCGCGCGCTTCATACCGAAGCACAGCGCGCCCATTCTGCGTGGTTTTGGAGACAAAAATTTAGCATCGGCCAACAGCAGTGACCAATACAATTTCAGGCCGTGATTTCTTTGGTTTTCCTATAAATCCGCGAACTCAAGAGGAAAAACCGTTACTTATTCTGAAAATAACCGATGCAGAAATCGATAAATCCACGCGCGATATCATCTTGCATGGCGTGGCGGTATGCGATGCCCACCGAGAGCTGTGGGATGACCTCGGCGAACGGGCGATATTTGACGCCGTAGAGCTTCAGATCACACTGCGACTGCGGCACAGGACAAAACCCCTGCTCCGCCGCCACCAACGCCAGAGCGGCGTGCATAGTCTTGACCTGTAGAAAATCGGCTGTCTTGACCTTATGCTTGATAAACACATCGCGAAACAGTGCACGTGTACTGCCGCTGGCATGATGGCTGGGAAAACCGATCATGCGGCGACCGTTCAAATGTTCAAGCGAGATCTTGCGCTGCGCGGCGATCTCCCAGCGTTCGGGTAACGCTATCCAATAGGGTTCCGAGAACAGTCTCTGCACTGTGAGCATGGGATCCTGGACAGGCTCGCGCACGAAAGCGATATCGACCTCGCCAGCCAGCACCGTTGCTGTCTGATCCTGCGTCGCATGTTCGAGCAGACTCAGGCGGATATCCGGCGCCGTGCGCGCCCAAGTCGACAGGAGTTTGGGCAGGAACGTATAGGCGTAGGCGTGCAGCATTCCCACGCGTAGCGTACGCATCTTTTTCCAACGGGCGTCGCGAATGACTTCCGCGCAGCGGTCGATATCGGCGAGGATACGGCGCGCATGCGGCAGAAAGTTTTGTCCGTCCTCGGTCAGCGTGACGCTGCGCGTGGTGCGTTGAAACAGCGACGTGCCCAGCTCGTGTTCCAACGCGCGCACATGCTCGGTCAGCGGTGGCTGGCTGATACCGAGGCGTTCGGCCGCACGGCTAAAGTGCTGTTCCTCTGCTACCGCCACGAAATAACGCAAGCGTCTCGCATCGATCATAGTTCGTGAAAACCTATTAATTCACCAGAAAAACAGTATTAGACGTGCCAATTTTTTGGTAATTATACTGGCCGCTCACACCCGTTTTGGGCAAAAAGAAAGAGTGGAGTCGACATGAAAATTATCAAACTCACTGGGACCATAGGCGCTGAAATTCACGGGGTCGACGTCTCTAAACCGCTGACGCCTGAAATGCTGGCGCAGATTCGCCAGTGCCTGCTCGATCATTGCGTGATCTTTTTTCGGGACCAGACGCTCACCAAGGAGCAGCAGATCGCCTTTGTGCGCCAGTTCGGCGCCATCAGCAAAAGCCCGGTGTACAAGACGCTCGACAGCCATCCGGAGATCATGCCCGTGATCAAAGAGCCCACCGACCGCGACATCATCGGCGATACGTGGCATACGGATGAAACCTATCAGGAAACGCCACCCATGGGATCGGTGCTCTACGCACGCGAGGTGCCCGCAGTCGGTGGCGACACCTTATGGTGCAACCTGTATCGCGCGTACGAGACGCTGTCTGATGGACTGAAACAGCAACTGGAAGGAATGCGCGCCGTGCATACGAACGAATTCTTGACGGGCAATACCGCCGCGCGCAACGCGACGCGTTCGACAAAACTGCTTGAGACCGTCGGCGTGAACTATGTGGTACATCCCGTCGTACGCACGCATGATGAGACAGGCAGGAAATGCCTGTTCGTTAATCAGCCGTTCACCCATGCTTTCGAAGGCATGACACGCGCCGAAAGCCTGCCACTGTTGCAGTATCTATATGCACACGCATCCAAACCGGAAAACACTTGCCGGTTCCGCTGGCGCAAGGGCTCTATCGCATTTTGGGACAATCGCTGCACGATGCATTATGCGATCAATGACTATCCTGGACAGCGGCGGGAAATGCATCGCATCACGCTGCAGGGCACACGCCCCGTTTGAACGACGCGGTCCTGGGACGCTCGCCGCGCGTGCCAGGACACGCGCACACGAGTCATGATTACAGCTGCGTCAAGCGTGCCAACATCTGATCCGACGTCGAGATCGCCTTGCTGTTCATTTCGTACGCACGCTGCGTCGTGATCATGTTGACCAGCTCTTCGGCCACATTCACGTTCGAGCTTTCCGTGTACTGCTGCATGATCAGACCCGCGCCATCCATACCCGGTTGCAGCGCGTTTTCAGCGCCCGAAGCATCCGTTTCCAGATACAGGTTCTCGCCAAGACTCTGCAGACCTGCGGGATTCATGAACGTGGATAGCTGCAGTTGGCCCACGTTCACATTGATACCAGGCGCGCCCGGCTGCGTCACCGAAACCTGACCGTCACGCGCAATCGTGATGGACAGCGCATTGTCGGGAATGTTGATGGGCGGCTGAATAGGATATCCCCCGGCCGTCACCAACTGTCCCGTTTGGCCATCAACCTGCAGAGAGCCATTGCGCGTATAGGCAAAGGATCCGTCAGGCAACTCGACCTGCAAAAAGCCTTGACCCTGAATGGCGATGTCCAGGGAGTTCCCGGTGTTCTTCATGCCACCTTGCGCATGAATGCGCTCGGTCGCCACCGTGCGCACGCCGGTACCCAACTGCAGACCCGTGGGCAGCATGTTGGCATCACCCACCTGGGATCCTGCCTGCCGCATGGTCTGATACATCAGATCCTCGAACATGGCGCGATTGCGCTTAAAGCCATCCGTGTTCACGTTAGCCAGGTTGTTGGAAATCACGTCCATATTGGTCTGTTGGGCTTCCAGACCCGTTTTCGCAATGGCGAGGGCGCGCAGCATGGTGGGGTACTCCTGTTAACTTGATCAGCCACCCGGTGAAAGGATCGAGTTGGCTTTCTGTTCGTTTTGATTGGCGTCGGCGATCATCTTCATCTGCATCTCGAATCGACGCGCGTTCTCGATGAGACCGACCATGTTTTCGGCGGCGCTGACGTTGCTGCCTTCCAGCGCGCCACCCATGACCCGTACCTGCGGATCAGCGAGCAGAGGCGCAGCTTTACCATTGGGGCCGAGCGAGCGGAACAAGCCATCATCGCCCCGCACCAGCGTTGCCGGATCAGGATTGACGAGCTTGATCTGCGCCACGCGCTGCACGTCGCGCGGGCGCCCGCCCACGGGACGTGCGTTGATACCGCCATTGCGATCAAAGGCGATGCGTTCGCTATCGCCCAGATCGATCGGCGCGCCTTGCGCTGACAGCACCGGACGACCCGTGGCGGTGACCAGCAGCCCGTCGGCGTTTCGCTGTAGCGCGCCGGCACGCGTATAAGCCTCGCCCTCGGGCGTCTGCACCGCGAGCCATCCATCGCCCTGAATCGCAATATCCAGATTGCGACCCGTCGTCTGGATCGCGCCTTGCTCGAATTTGCTGTTGGCCGTCGCGGCCACCGACGCCACGCGCGTGGTCGTCGAGGCGTCTTGCCCAGGCAATGTGATGTGCACGGCACGGTACGCCGCCAGCTGGGCACGAAAGCCCGGCGTGCTGACGTTGGCCATGTTGTTCGACAGCGCCGCCTGATGCTCGAGCGTACGGGCCGCACCGCCGCCCGCAATGTAGATAAGCCGATCCATCGTCAGCGCATCGTAATGAGAGTCTGCAGAACCTGATCGTGGGTCTTAATCGACTGCGCGTTGGCCTGGTAGGTGCGCTGCGCCACAATCATATTCACGAGCTCTTGGCTCATATCCACGTTGGATTCTTCGAGCGCCTGCCCCTTCAGCACGGCCAGGCCGTTGCCGCCCGGACGGCCTACCAGCACCGGACCGGACTCCGAGGTTTCAATCCACGCGTTGCCACCCACGGGTTTAAGGCCCTGCAGATTGCGGAAGTCGCCCAGTGCGACCACACCGACGATCTGCGTTTCGCCATTGGTATAGGCAGCGATCACTTCGCCCGTGGCAGCGATCGACAGCCCCGAGTATTCACCGGTGGGGTAGCCCGACTGCGTAAAGCTGGGCGTGAAACCGCCGCCAAATTGCGTCGAACCCGAGTAATCCAAACGAATCGCCAGGGGCTCGGCCGGGGCGCCGGCGAATCCGGGTGCGTTCATCACGATCGTCGTTTCGGCGGCCGAAATCATGCGGCCCGCGCTATCGAAGACCATTTGCACCGGCCCGCCGCCAGCGGGTTCATTCACGGGCAAACCGTCGAGCGTGTAGTGCACATCCCATTGGCTTTGCAGGCCCGCGGCGCCGTCGCGTTTGACGAAGTACTGCGTCAACTGGTGCGTATTGCCGAGCGAGTCATACACGGGAATCGGCAAGGAGTGGGTATAGCTTTTAGGGTCCGTCGGCGAGAACGGACGGCCGGTTTGCGCGGCGGCGTAGGCATTGTTGGGCGCGTTCGTATCAAACGAGCCCGCGATGATTTGACCGCCGGTCAGCTCGACCTGCAGGCCGTTGCCGCTCGTGTATTTGCCGTTCGCGGGCGAGCTTGTCGCATTGCCAGCGGCATCGAACCACGACAAGGTGCCGCTGCTGCTCACGCGATAATAAGCCGGCGCATCGGGCACGCCCGTGTCCACCGGCGTGAGAATCACAGCGCCCAGCTGTTCGGGAATGTCGACTTCCGAAATAATGGGAGCATTGGCATCGAAGTTGGCCTTCGTCGTTGCCTCGCTCGTGGCCCGCGGGGCGATGTTGCCCGTGGGCACGGTCAGCGCGCCCAGCGTGGTGCTGTCCGCGCCACCCACATACCCGGTCAATTGTTGACCCTGGGCGTTGACGATATAGCCGTTTTTATCCGCAAAGAACTCGCCATTGCGTGAATACACCAACGAGCCGTCCTTCTCTTGCAAGCGGAACAAGCCCTTGGCGCCATCGATCGCGATGTCGAATTGCCCGCCGGTCACCTTCACATTGCCGACCGAGAAACGTTGATTGATGCCCGATACCTGTACGCCCAGACCCACGCGCGAGTTGGCGGCATACACGTCGGCAAACGACGCCGAGGACGATTTAAAACCCACCGTGGCGGAGTTGGCGATATTGTTGCCGATGACGTCCAGATTCTGCGCCGCAGCGCTCAAACCCGACAGACCTTGTCCGAAACCCATGTTGTTCTCTCGTACTAGATTTGAATGATGCGTGAGTTACATGACCTTGCGCAGATCGCTCACGGGCACATTGCCCGCCAAGCCCAGATCCATGCGCAGACCATCCGCGGTAAAGGCGATGCTGTTGACCTGACCGTAGGTCAAGGCGCTGGCGGCTACCGCGGTGCCC
Source organism: Bordetella sp. 02P26C-1 (assembly GCF_009763255.1). Classification (GTDB taxonomy): domain Bacteria; phylum Pseudomonadota; class Gammaproteobacteria; order Burkholderiales; family Burkholderiaceae_B; genus Bordetella_A. The sequence goes on from NZ_WSJB01000006.1 coordinate 42,098, forward strand.
GAGGTATCGCTGGCCGCGACCTGGACGGTGTAGGCGCCATCGGGGACCGCCACGCCCATGTCGTCTTTGCCGTCCCACGCCAACGACATCACGCCGACCGGCTGCGGACCGTGTTCGATCACGCGCACGACCCTGCCACTCGCATCGAGGATAGACGTCGTCACCTTGGCGGCAGGACTCATCAAATCCACGCCAAAAGGCGTCGCCACGCCCTCGCCCACTTTGACCTTTTCGCCAGGTACGAGCACGCTTTTACCGATCAACGAGGCGGTCTGCATCGACTGCGACACATCGATCTGGCCGGCCACGGCTTGCAGTGTGGCGTTCAGTTCGTTAATGCCGCTGACCGTGGACAACTGCGCCATCTGCGAGGTGACCTCGGCGTTCTCCATCGGATTCAGCGGATCCTGATTCTGCAGCTGCGTGACCAACAAGGTCAGGAACTGATCCTGCAATTGACTCGTATCGTTCGCGCTTTTCGCCGCTGCGGTCTGCGTGGCATACAGGGAGCTGGAATTACCCTGGTTCGTAATGGCAGTGGTCATGCGTATCCTTTTACTGGCCGATGCTCAGCGTTCGCTGAAGCAAGCTTTTAGCGGTATTAACGATTTCGACGTTGGCTTGATAGGAGCGGCTGGCAGAGATCATATTGACCGTCTCGGCCACGACGTCGACGTTCGGCAAGGTGATGTAGCCGTCTTGATCCGCCGCAGGGTTCTTGGGGTCATACTGGCGGCGCATAGGCGCCTGGCTATCTACCACCCCGGCGACCTTGACGCCGCCGATGGGGTTCAGATGCATCGCATCGCCCAGCGGGTCAACCTGAAAGACCACCTGCTTGGCCCGATAAGGCTGGCCATCGGGACCGGCCACACTATTTGCGTTTGCAAGGTTGCTGGCCGACACGTTCATACGTTGCGACTGTGCCGTCAGCGCGGAGCCCGCAATCTGAAAAATGCTCAAGGTCATGAGTGGCGCCTTAGGTGGTGGGGCTCAACGCGCTCATCAAGCTTTGAATGCGCGCGGTCACAAACTGCAGACTGGCCTGCTGCTTCATGGTGTTATCGGCAAAGGCCATGCGTTCCACATCCATCTCGACCGTATTGCCGTCCATGCTGACCTGGTAAGGCACGCGATACTGCGGCGCGAACTGCAGCGGGCCGGTGCCCATGCCCGGCAGATGACGATCCGAGGTCAAGGTCAGCTGCGTATTGGGCAAGGCACCATTCGCTCCGACCGCCTTTTCCAGCGCTTGCTTGAAATCCAAATCTCGGGCCTTATAGTTGGGCGTGTCCGCGTTGGCGATATTGGTCGACAACAGCTCCATACGCTGTTGCCGCAGCGCCACCGCCGTCTGTAGAAAGCTGAACTCTGAACCGAGTTTGTCTATCACTGTTCACTCCAAGCCTGATCGGGTTTACAACAGCCACCAATGCTCTGCGTAAACACCATTGGCACGGTGAGGATCATAGAAGCGCGCCCCCTTTAACAAAGACACAAACAAGCGGCGAATTCGCGCTTATTTCCGCCATTGGCCCGATTCGGCACAGCCGTACACTGCACGCATGACATCCCGACCCCGTAACCATTTTCTGCATGACTTCGCGCGCGTCGTGCTGGTGGCTGCCGCGCTGGTATTCGGTTTCACGTCGAGACCCGCCGTGGCGCAGTCCGGCGCCAATGCGCTGAGCCAGGCGATTGCCGATCAGGTAGAACAGTATTTGTTCGAAGCCGCCGCCCAGCAATACGAGGGCGAACCCATCATCCACGTCACGCCGCCGGCTGCCCCTCAGTCTTTAGCGGGGTGCGATGCGTATCACGTGTATATGCCCCCGGGACGCAAGATCCGGTCTGACACCACCGTCGCGGTGCGCTGCCAACATAGCGACGCCGCGCCTGTCTATGTCAGAGCCAAGGTCGAGATCCACGGTACGTATTACGTCGCGGCCCAGACACTGGGCGTCAATCAGGCCATCACTGCGGACATGCTGGATGCGCGGACCGGCGATTTGCTGCGCATGCCCGATCACGCCTTGACCACGCCCGATCAGCTGGTCGGACGCGTCACCACGCACCGGATTCAGGTGGGAAAGCCCGTACGCATGAGCGCCACGCGTAGCGCACAGGCAATCCGGCGCGGCGAGACCGTCAAAATCGAAGTACGCGGACCCGGCCTTCATGTTACAAACCAGGGCGAAGCCCTTACCACCGCGGATATCGGAGGCACCATTGAGGTCAAAATCCCCAATGGCAAGCTCATCCAGGGCGTGGTGAGCGACGCCGGGACCGTGGTTGTCACTTTCTGAGCGTCTGGGCTAAATTTTCCGGCTTTCATGCCGTAAAAGTATCGACACACCTCTCCTCGAGACCAACATGAATGTGAAGCAACTGTCCGCTCTGGGTTACGCCACCGCCGCTGGCGTGGTCAAGCCGGTCGCCCAGACCGCTGGCGACAATGTGCCCGCACAGCCCAAGAGTATGCAGGTCGCCCTCTCCGCCGGTTCGCAGGCCCTGAGCGAAGGCGACAACGACGTGAACATGGAACGCGTCCAGGCCATCCGCCAGGCGCTTGCCGACGGTACGCTCAAAATCAACCCGGAACGCATCGCCGAAGGCTTGATCAATAGCGCCAAAGATCTTTTGTAATCCGCTTGTTGCCCGAGGTCATCCGACCGCGCGCGACGCCGGAAATTGACCACCATGACCGAACATTTGACTCAACTCCATCAGCTTCTGTCGCGCGAGCAGGAAGAAACCGACGCCTTTGTCGCCGTCCTGGAGCAAGAAGCGCAGATACTGACCTCGGGTGCCGATCCACAGGCCCTGGCGGATGTGACGCAGTCAAAATGGTACCGGGCCAATGCGCTCAATACCCTGTGCGTACAGCGCCAGGCGCTGCTGGACACCATGAATCCAGCGACCGACATGGACACCTTGGCGGCCAAGCACCCCGACATCGGCGCAGTGTGGAACGAATTAAAACCGTCTTTCGAACGCGCCCGCGAACTCAATGCCTCTAACGGCGTCGTGATCGAGCATTTGAGGAAAAGCACCGAAGAGGCCATGGCTGTCCTGCGCGCAGCCAGCGGTCAGGCGACGGTGTACACGGCGAATGGGCGCCCCACCGCGGCGTCGACCAGGGTATTGGCGACCCGATAACGACTCACTGAAGTCGGCCCCCGGATTTCTACCGAACAGCGTCCGGAGCTCAGGCGCGGTTCAGCTAATGACTGCCTGAACGGGAAATTCACCCCCCATATAATGCGCGCTACGTAATTCACGCAGGACACCGGGTCTGAGCTCGCACCTGGAAGGGGAAAGTTTTGGAAGATCACGCGTTACTCGTCAAATACCTGATTGGCGCGGGAGCATTAGCGGCTTGTTTCGTAGCGGCAGCCGCCCTCATGCTGATGAAGCGCCGCAAACGCGGCTGGTCGCGCAGCATCATCGTGCACATGGTCGAATTGGGCGTGCTCTTTTGCGCCATCGCGGTCATGCGTCAGTACAGCCTGATGGCCATTTCCGACTACGGGCTGAAATGGATCACCCCGCGCATGGTTGACCTGGCGGCAGTCGCCGCCGCAGCAGGGACATTCCTGCATTCTTTATCCATGCTGATCAATCGGCTGGAAAAGATACAGATCAACAAGGGCAGAAACCCGACTTCGACGCGCATGCTCGCCCGGGTGATGAAGTTCATCGCCTTCATCGTCATGCTGCTGTTCTTTGGCGAGCATTTTGGCCTGAGCATGTCCGGCCTGCTGGCGTTTGGCGGTATCGGCGGCATTGCGATCGGTATGGCCAGCAAGGACATCCTGAGCAATGTGTTCTCCGGCACCATGCTGTACTTCGACCGCCAATTCAGTATCGGCGACTGGATCCGTTCGCCGGACCGCAATATCGAGGGCACCGTGGTCGAAATCGGCTGGCGTCTGACGAAGATCATGACGTTCGACAACCGGCCGCTCTACGTCCCGAACTCGCTGTTTTCCTCGATCAGCGTCGAGAATCCCGGGCGCATGGTGAACCGCCGGATCAATACAGAGATCGGGCTACGCTATGAAGACGCCGGCAAGATAAGAGGGATCGTCGACGATATCCGGCAGATGCTGGCGCAACATCCGGATATCGATCACACACAGACGACGCTGGTGTACTTCAATGCGTTCGCCGATTCGTCCTTGAACCTCATGGTTTACTGCTTCACCAAGACGACCAAGTGGGCGGAATGGTTGGGGATTCAGCAGGAGATCTATTTGTCGATCATCGATATCGTGCAGAAACACGGGGCCGACTTTGCTTTCCCGACTCAGACGGTTTATCTGGAAAAAAACGCTTGAGCGGTATTTAGCTCCCGCGGCGTGAACGTCTGGTGGCCGGCGGGGGACAGCGTACCGTGCGACCCGGCCGCCTGCGCTCACAGGGCGCAGGCGCACGTTCGACGGCACACTCAGGCACCGTTAACTCTCAATCGTGATGCCAGCCTCCTTAATAAGACGCGCCCATTTCTGCTGCTCTGCGGCGATGTACTCGCGAGCCTGCTCCACCGAACCTCCCATCGCGGTGCTGCCCTCGGCCGTAAACATGGCGGCCGTCGACGGAAGGCGCAACACTTTCTCCACCACGTCGTTGATCTGCACAACGACTTCCTCGGGAGTACCGGCAGGCGCGATTAACACTTTCCAGTCAACGGCGGAAAAACCGTCGTAACCGGATTCCGCGACAGTAGGCACTTCAGGCAGGATCGAGAGGCGCTCGGGCGAAGTCACAGCCAGTGCTCTGAGCAGGTTTCCTCTGAGCATTTCTTGTGCAGCCTGCGGGGTGGCGAACATATAGTCCGTGTTGCCTCCCATCAGGTCGTTCAGAGCAGGCGCCGCGCCACGGTACGGCACGTTTAGCACTTCGAATCCGGCCTGGTTCGAGAGTAATTCCCCGGCCATGTGTCCCACAGTACCCATACCCGCCAACGCTTGCTTGAGCGATCCGGGTTTTGCCTTGGCTTCCTTGATAAGGTCGTCCAGCGTATGCCAACGCGCGTCGCTCTTGACCACCAGTACCACGGGCACGGAGGCGACGAGTGCGATCGGGGCGAAGTCTGTTTTCGCGTCGAACGGCATGGTGGGCATCATGGCCGGGTTAATCGCCAGATTAGAGGTTTGCCCCATGCCTATCATGAAACCGTCGGGCGTTGCCTTGGCGACCGTGTTCATGCCGATATTGCCGGCCGCACCGGGCCGGTTTTCCACGATGACTGACCAACCGGCTGCATCGCCCATTTTCGCGGCGATGGCGCGGGACACCGTGTCGGTGCCGCCTCCCGGCGTGTACGGTACGATCAAGCGTATGGGACGGCCGTTGGGAAAAGCACTACTGGACGCGACCGCACGAGAGAACAGCGGCGACACGCCAGCGCCCAAGGCAACGCCCAGAAAGCCGCGTCGGGAAATCGAAGTCATGATGTAGAGTCTCCTTCAGTGATGTGCTTGGCTTTTAATGCGCCAATTTCGTGTTGGTCATAGCCCACACCGCGCAACAACTCCTCGGTGTGTTCGCCTATGCCGGGAGGTTGCAGCCGTACGGGCAGCTGCGCCCCGCCTAATGTGACCGGGGTTAAGGGCACCAGGGCCTCACGCCCGTCCGGCAGTCGGATGGGAGCCAGCCCGCCGGTGGCGATCAAATGGGGATCATCGAATAGTTGCTCGGGACGCGTGATCGGAGCGAAAGGCAGCCCCTCGCGTTCGAATACCGCGCTAAGTTCCGCCGCCGAGAACTGCGCCAGGTGTTCGCGCAATGCGGGCAGCAGCCACGAGCGCGCTTGCACGCGGTCATTATTTGTTGCCAGGCGAGGGTCGTGACGCAATTGCGCTAAGTCGAAAGCCCGGCAAAAAATGTCCCATTGCTTGTCGCTCACCACGGCGAGAAAGATCTGCTCTGAGTCTTTGACGGTGAAGACGTCGTAAATCGCCCAGGCGGAGATGCGCGATGGCATCGGTGCAGCGGCCTTTCCCGTGACGGCATACTGCATCATATGCTGGCCCACCAAGAACACATTGTTCTCGAAAAGCGAGGTTTGTACTTGGGTCCCTTCTCCCGTCTTTTCGCGCTGAGCCAAGGCGGCCATCACGCCCATCGCGCCGAACATGCCGCCCATGATGTCGTTAACGCTGGTGCCCGCGCGCAAGGGGTCGCCGGGGCGCCCGGTCATGTAGGCCAAGCCCCCCATCATCTGAACGACTTCATCTAGTGCCGTACGGTTCTCGTAGGGGCCGGGAAGAAAGCCTTTATGGCTGACATAGATAAGCCGGGGGTTACGCGCCTTAAGCGCGTCATAGCCCAAGCCAAGTTTTTCCATGACGCCAGATTTGAAGTTCTCGCTGACCACATCTGCGGTATCGATCAGCCGCAATGCAGCTTGCAGACCCTCGGGCTGCTTCAGATCCAGCACAATGCTTTTCTTGTTGCGGTTGAACATGGGGAAAAAGCCGGACCCCGAACCCAAGAGTCGACGCGTGCTATCGCCGCCCATGGGTTCGACTTTGATCACCTCAGCCCCAAGGTCAGCCAGCAGCATCCCACAGGTGGGCCCCATCACCATATGTGTGAATTCGATAACGCGGATCCCTTCATAGGGCAGCGGACCGTATGTATTTGTCATGTTGCGAATAACAGTTCGGATTTAGTGATCGGTCCCGGCCAAGGCCGTTTCGGCTGCAAACCCTTTAGGCATACCGGCCTCAGGCGTCATGCCATACAGCTGTTCGCCCGGCAACCCAGCAGCGAGCGGCGCGCGGGCGGCGATGAGCCTGTCCAGATCGATGCCGGTGCGCACACCCATGGCTTCGAACATGAATACGAGGTCCTCAGTCACGACATTTCCCGACGCGCCTGGCGCATAGGGGCAGCCTCCCAGCCCACCCAAAGAACTGTCGAAAGTGCGCACACCCACGTCCCACGCCGCCAGACAGTTGGCCAGGCCGAGCCCACGGGTGTTGTGCATGTGAGCCGCGCCCGCGTGGCTGCCGATTTCGCTCTGGAGCCTTTGGAATAAACGACGTACTTGGGCGGGGTTAGCATAGCCCACTGTGTCGGACAGGCCGGACTCGTCCGCACCGGCGGCGATGCACATCGCGGCAAGACGGATAACGTCGTCCTCCGGCACCTCGCCTTGCATTGTGCATCCGAAGGCTGTGGAGATACCCGCCTCGATTTTCACTGCCGGGGCGATCTCATTGCGCAGTTCCACGATTGCACGGACCTCCTCCACCATTTCCTCCGGTGTTTTCCGCACGTTGGCCAAGCAGTGAGCGCGGCTAGCCGAGACCGGCATCGTGAGCTTGTGCACTCCGGCCTGCAACGCCGCTTGGGCCCCGCGCAGGTTCGGCACCAACGCCATCACCGTCACGCCCGGGTGCGACAACGCATGTCGCACGACGTCACCCGCATCGGCCATCTGCGGTAGCAGGCGTGCCGGAACAAAGGACGCCACCTCGATTTCCCGCATACCCGCCGCGACCAACGCATCGATCCAACGACACTTGTCCTCTGTGGACATAATGGTTTTGACGGACTGCAGCCCATCGCGGGGGCCGACCTCACTGATCAACACATCGTGTTGAGGGGCAATACTCATCTGGACTGTCTCCGTTCTATAAGATAGAATATGATTCTTATAGTTGGAACAATGATAAAGCCGCCAGCCGGCTTGTCAAGTTTCGATCCACTCCATACTGGACGTTGTCATGCCTCGCAAAGCCGCAACCCCCTCTCTGGCCGACACCGATGCCGCACAAGGTGGCGTGGCCGCAGTGGATCGCGCGCTCTCGCTCATGGCGGTCTTTCAGCCGGGGGACATTGCGCTCTCGCTGGGCGACTTTGCCGAGCGAACCAAGCTCTACAAGAGCACGGCGTTGCGCTTGCTGGCCTCACTGGAACATGGCGGATGGGTACAGCGGCTAGACGACGGTCGCTACGCCCTCGGCGGAGAAATCGCCAGGCTCAACGCCATCTATGCCGCATCGTTCTCGTTGGAAAAAGTGGTCGTGCCCGTCTTGCGTGAACTCGTCGCCGCCACCGGCGAAAGCGCGGCCTATCATGTCAGGCAGGGTGATGATCGTCTTTGTCTATATCGTGTCGATTCGCCACACCCGGTGCGGGATCACATCCGCGCGGGTGACCTGTTGCCCCTGACTCGGGGTAGCGGGGGTCGGATCTTGACGGCGTATGATCCCGTGCTGGGATTTGCCGATGGCCCGGATAAAGACTTGTACCAGCGCATCCGCGCAGATGGCTACTTCACGGCGGTGGGCGACAGGCTGACCGAGGTGGCGGGTATCTCTGCGCCGGTATTCTTCGCATCTGGTACGTTAGCAGCGGCTGTGACGCTGACCGCGCCGGCTCATCGATTCGACACCAAGCATCTGGATGCGGTACTACGCGCCGCCAAGCGCCTTAGCAAGGTAGTCGGCTAAGGATAAATGCTCAGGTGGCTGCGGACTTGGCCCCACACGGCCAGCGCCATCCATTTCCGCATGTTGTCGCGGCCATGGCTAACGCTAAAGCCAGGTGAGACTAACAAAGGAAGCGGTAGCGATTCATATCAACTCGCTGCCTCTTCAGTTGCAGGCGCCATCGCGGGACTGTCGCTTTGACGCCTTATACATCCTGCTTTACGCAAAACGCGCAGGAATGCGCTTATGCCAAGGCGCCGCGCGCTCCAACTCGGCAGACAAACGCAATACCAAGTCGTCACGACCAAATTGGCCCATGATCTGCACGCCGACCGGCACGCTTTCCGACGTCCAATGAATCGGCACACTGGCAGCCGGCTGACCGCTCGCATTCATCACGGCCGAGAAAGTCGCGTACTTGGCAACCTTTTCCCGGAAATCGATGAACTTGCCCTGCATGGCCAGATAGCCCAGCTTGACCGGCAGTTGGCACAGCATCGGCGACAGGATCAGATCGTACTGATCGATATCGGATTGCAGTACCCGGCCCACGTGATGGAAGCAATTGATCGCCTCAACATACTGCTCCGCCGTCATGGCGCGACCCAGTTCGTAGCCGTCCAACATGGCGGGCTCGAGGTCATCTTCGCGCAGCGAGCGCTTGAGGCCGGCCAGCTTTGCATTGGTGGATGCCACGATATTGGCAGCCAGCACATTGACGTGACTGCGAACGAATTGCCCATAGTCCAACGCGGGCGGCTTCGCATCGATTACCTCGTGACCCAGCTCCCTGCACAGCTGGGCAGCGTATCGCACGCCATCCAGGCACTCCTGCGCGACCGGGATACCATCCCAGGCCTCGGTCCATACGGCTATGCGCAAAGGCTTGCGCTTGGCCTCCATCACGACCGACAGCAATCGCTGTTCAGGGTCCGTGCTGTCGTACGGCGCGCCTAGTTCGCGGCCGATGGTGGCGTCCATGGCGGCCGCAGTGTCGCGCACGGTCCAGGAGAGCACGCCATCCGTGCCCATGCCGCCCCAGATTTCGCCCTTGGTCGGCCCCGTGGGGATGCGGCCTCGCGTCGCCTTGAATCCATAGACACCGCAGCAAGCGGCTGGAATACGGATCGAGCCGCCACCGTCACTGCCATGCGCCAACGGCACAATTCGCGAAGCGACCGCAACGGCGGCGCCGCCACTGGAGCCCCCGGTGGAACGAGTCGCGTCCCATGGGTTGATCGTAGGGCCTTGGTTGGCCAGGGCCTCGGTGGTGGGTGCCATACAAAACTCGGGCACCGTGGTACGAGCAAACGGTATCAGGCCCGCCGCTTCGAAGCGCTGCGTCAGCGTCGCGTCAAAACTGAACTTCGTATCGGTAAATAGCTTGGACCCTAAGCTCATGGGCAAGCGTTTGGAGGCCAGGCTCGAATCCTTGAGCAGGAACGGGATGCCTTGGAACACGCCTTCGTGCTTCCAGTCGGCGGCCCATTGACGCGCTTCGTCATAGCGCTCGTAGCGAATGGCGTTCAGCTCCACCCCGCGCGAACTGGCAAGCGAAATCGCATGCTCCATCAGTTCGCTCGAGGTCACTTCCTTTTTCTGTAGCAAATCCGCGAGGGCCAGGCCGTCGAGTTTCTGATATTCGTTTTCCGTCATGTTGTATCCTTTTATCCGCCCATCAGCGATGCGCGTTCCATTGACTCAAGGCACGTGCCGCCTCGATGGCCAATGGGCTGTAACGTTTACAAAATTCCTCAACGGTCCACTCGCTGAGCGAACCCGCTATATGAATCGCGCCGACCGGCATGCCGTTGTGTTCGCGAATGGCGGCCGCAAGCACCACCTCTCCGAGCAAGGTCTCTTCTTGCTGAAAGGAATAGCCGTCGCGACGCGCCTCGCGCACTTTCTCCCAAATCTGCTCGGGCTCGGTCAGCGTCTTGGGCGTGACCATGGTCAATGGCAGGCTATCGGCAATGATTTGCTCGACCACTTCGTCGGGAAGTACCGCCATGCAGGCTCGCCCACCGGTGGAAGTGCAAGCGGGCATGCGCCGTCCCGACAGCGTGGCGTAAAAACGCTCGTTTCTACTTTGGGTTCGGGCCGCGTAGACCATCGTCAGATTGTCGTGCTGGGCATCGAACAGACTCAGGTCGACGCGCTCGTTCGTCGTACGCCGGAGATCCGCGAGAATCGGCATGGCCTTTTCAATGAGAGGATTGGATCTCAGGTAGTCAAAAGACCGGTCCAGCAACACCCGCCCCAGCGTAAAACTGCCGCGCTCGGTCTGCTCGAGGTAGCCGCGGCTGGCCAGCGTCTGACAAATGCGCTGCGCGGCGCTTTTGTTGACGCCCGCGGCAGACGCGATCTCGCTCAGTGACTTGATATCGGGCCTTTCCGCAAAAGCTTCCAAGACGTCCAAGGCTCGGGATACCGATTGCAGCAACAACCGTTCGTCGATAGGGGGAAAGCGGTGCTTGATGCCCATAGCTAATGATCTTCCAGATGGCCCTTGCAAATTGTCGGGCGCATCAGAGCTGACTCGCGGGCAATGTGACCGTCAAACCGTCCAGCGCATCCGACATCTCAATCTGGCAGCATAAGCGACTATTGGGTTGGCGTTCGCACGCCGTAGCGTCCAACATATCGTTTTCCAGCTCCGACACGGGTGGCAGCTTGTCGGCCCAGGCTTCGTCTACATAGACGTGACAGGTGGCGCAGGCCAGCGACCCGCCACACTCGCCCAGGATGCCCTTTACGTGCCCATCCAGCGCGGCGAACATCATGCTGTCGCCGTTCTTAGCCTCGATTTCGGTCTGGCCGCCATCGGCGGAGATAAAGGTGATTTTCGGCATATTGATACGTATCTACGATGGAAATTAGGTCAGGCCGCCTTGAGGCGCAGCGGTAGGGACTTCAGGCTGCGCAGCACATTGTTGATGCGCCGCACGGGGGGGCCTTCCAGGCGGATTTCGGACACGCACTTGATGATCTCGCTCAAGATGCATTCACCTTCCAGGCGCGCGATCATTTGACCGATGCACATGTGAATCCCATTGCCCAAGGCGACGTGGCCCAAAGTGGAACGGGTCAGATCGTAGTCATCCGGTCTGTCCCAGAAATCCGGATCGCGGTTGGCCGCGCCCAGGAACATCATGACCTTGCGATCGTTGGGGATCAGGGTGCCGTCCACCACGACATCACGCATGGTCAAGCGGCCCACGGTCTGAATGGGCGTTTCCAAGCGCATGGCCTCTTCCAACGCGGGACGGACGCGCTCGGGCTCCTGGCGCAGCAAGGCATATTGATCCGGGTTCTGGGCCAGATACCACAGCGCCCCGGAAATGGCGCTACTGGTGGTGTCCAAGCCACCGCGCAAGAATGAACGGACCAGCAATGGCGCCAGTTCGGGCTCTAGTTCGCCTGCATCGACGGCCTGGTATAGACGATCGCCAAAGCCGCCGGGCAAGAGGTTCTCGCGCCGCATCATCGCGTCATGCCAGGGCATGATTTTGTCAGCCTGTTTCTGAGTCGCCTCGTAACGCGCGTTGCGCGGTCCCTGGGCATCGAAATTCAGCGATCCAAGCAAAAACAGATTCTCGCGGGTCTCAGGCGTGACAGGCAGGCCCAACGCGGGGGGAAACGTCGTGGAGATATAGGTTTCCGAGATATCGACCACACCGTCGACGTACTCTTGTTGCAGCACGGTATCGACGAGCTTTTCGGCTTCCTTGACGAACACTTCGCGCCAGGATCGAATCAACTGCGGCGACATGGCTTTCTGCATCGCGGAGCGCACGTAGCTATGTCGCGGCGGGTCGACTTCAACGATCGCGCTGGGCGGGCGCCAGGCGCCCGGTTTGCGGATATCCGCCACGCCCGAGCCACCGGTTGACGAAAAAGTTTGCCAGTCCTTCAGGGCCGGCTGCACGTCGCGATGGCGCGCCATCACGTACATGTCGTACTTGGGCAGGAAAGCCACCGGCCCGGCGCGACGCATCTCGGCAAAGGTCTCGAACGGAGACTCCAGCACCGCCTCGTCATAGGGATCGATGTCCAGCACAGGCGCTTGCCTGAACGCTTCCGTCGTCATGGTACCGCTCATGGTGATTCCTTACTGATTCTCGTGCGCCGCCGACCAGGCCTCGGCGATTTCCTGTCCCGTGGCAAACCAGACACCGGGGAACGTTTTGATGTACTGGATCATTTCGCGCAGCAAGGCGAGACGACTGGGACGACCCGTGATTTGCGGGTGCATGACCAGGTCGTATAGACCGCCCCACTGATAGATCTCCCGGAACTCGGCCTTGAAGATCTCGCCCACATGGCTGTTGGAGCAAATCGTGCGAGGGCTCTTGACGGAGAAAAGCATGTAAGGCGCATCGTCCAGGCTCCAGTGCCAGGGCAGTTCGATCACCCCTTTGCTGCCGTCGGGCATGATGTGACGATACGGATTGACACTGTCCATCAATGACGTGTCATAGAGAAAGTTGTGCTTCTTGAGGAGTTCGAAAAGCAGGGGGCTGACCTCGCCGGCCGGGGAACGATAGCCCTTCGGCACTACGCCCACGGTGCGTTTGAGCGCCTCGAGGCCTTTTTCCATCTCTTCGATCTCGGCGTCGGCATTGGCATCCGACCAGCGGTGGGAATAGCTGTGATGCCCGACTTCATGACCGCCCTTGAGAATCAGCTCCACCTTATCGGTATGGTTTTCAGCCGTCCACCCGGGCACATAGAAAGAAGCCTTGACGTCCTCTTCGTATAGCAGTTCGCAGATCTTGGGCACGCCTACTTTGGCTCCGTAAGAGCCTTGGCTCAGAATGCCAGGACGATTGACGTTGGCTGGATCGCGCGAGGTCCAAAGGGTTTCCGCATCGAAATCGAACGTCAGCATCACGGCGCAGCGCGCGCCGTTCGGCCATTTGACACTCATATCGTGTTTCATGGTGTTTACTCCCACTCACATGACGTCTTGGTCATGAATCAGTAATTAGGGGTGTAGCGGGCGGCCAGATAGCCACCATCAACGGGTAACGTCACGCCACACACAAAAGAGGCATCCTCAGAGGCCAGGAAGGCAATCACGGCAGCCTGCTCTTCGGGCTGACACACCCGGCCCATCGGGGTCGAGTCCACCATCAGCTTCACATAGCTGGGATTTTGCAAGTGGCCCGCCGTCATCGGGGTCACCACCACGCCCGGCGCGATGGCGTTGACCCGTATGCCCAGATGAGCGACCTCGCTCGTCAACTGCTGCGTGAACTGCGTCACGCCCGCCTTGGCCACCGCATAGGCCGTGGTACCCGGATAACCCACCATGCCGAAAATCGATGACAGGTTCACAATACTGCCGCCCGGCTGAGGCAGGTGCGGCAGCACAGCGCGCGTGATGCGCAGCAGAGAAATCAAATTGATATCGATGATGCGCGACAGGCTTTCGTCATCCGACTTCAGCAGGTGCTTTGAACCCCCTACCCCGGCATTATTGACGAGGACATCGATCCGGCCGGCATGCGCGAGCGCGGCCTCGACGATTGTGTCGCCCGCCCCGGGCAATGCCACGTCGAGCACCAGCCCCTGCCCGCCGACGCTCTTGGCGGTCTCCAGCACTTCCGGCAGCAGGTCAACCAACAGGACCTTCGCCCCCTCATCGGCAAAACGCTTGGCCGTCGCCGCACCGATACCGCGCGCGGCTCCGGTGACGATGACGGATTTGCCCTCGAATCTATGCATGGTGGACATAACGCGCTCCGTAATAGTCATGCCGACAGCGTCAAAGGCAAGGTCTTGAGGGTACGCAGGGCATTGTTCAGGCGCGGCTCTGCCGGCGCTCGCAGCGTGAGCTTGCTCGCGCGCTTGATCAGCGCCTTCAGCACGCATTCGCCTTCCTGGCGCGCGATCATCTGACCAATGCACATGTGCACGCCGTGACCCAACGCCAGATGCCCGACCGGGTTGCGCTGGATGTCGAACTCGTCTGGACGCTCCCAGAATTCCGGGTCGCGATTGGCCGCGCCCAACTGCAGCATGACCTTTTTATCTGCTGGAATCAGCACGCCATCGACCACGACATCACGCATGGTGAGACGATAGGCCGTCTGTGAGGGCGTTTCCATGCGCATGGCTTCGTCTAGCGCGGGACGCGCCAGCGCCGGGTCCGCGCGCAACTGTTCGTACTGCGAGGGATCCTTCGCCAGATACCACAACACCGCGGAGATCATGCTGATTGTCGTGTCCAGGCCGCCGCGCAAGAATGACCGGATCAGCAGCGGCGCCAGCTCGGGTGCCATCTTGCCTTCATCCGCGGCCTCGAAGATCTTGATGCCAAACCCACCGGGCAACATCGCATCACGCTGCATGCTGGCCTGCGCCCACTCTTTGATCGCTTCCGCACGTTTCTCCGTGGCCAAATACCGCGCGTTACGCGGTCCCTGACTATCGAAGTTCAGCTGCCCCATCAAATTCCAGTTTTCACGCAGGTTCGGGGTTTGCTTAATTCCCATGGCCTTGGGAAACGCCGTCGACACATACGCCTCGGCCAGGTCATGCACGCCATCGATGGTCTGCTTTTCCATCAGCGCGTCGAGAAGCTTTTCCGCCTCTTCCTCGAACGTCTCATGCCAGCTGCGAACGACCTGCGGCGAGAGAATGCGCTGCATCACCGTGCGTACCTGGGTATGCTCTGGCGGATCCGCGTCACCAATGGGGCTGCGCGCGCGCCATGTGTCGGGCTTACGCACATCCGTCAAGCCAATGCCACCGGAGGACGAAAAGTCTTGCCAGTTTTTCATGGCCTCCTTGACGTTACGGTACCGGCCGATGGCGTAGACGTCATACTGCTTCAGGTAGACGGCGGGCGCCTGACGAAGCTGCGCAAACATCTCGAAGGGCGATGCAAGCACACTGTCTTCATAGGGGTCGATGTCGAGCTCAGGCGCGGCGGCCGCTGTGGCGATGTCGTTCACGCTTTAAGACCCCCGTCGACCGGCATGGTCACGCCCGTGGTGTAGCTGGCGGCGTCGCTCAGGAAATACAACACGGCGTCGCCGATCTCATCGGCCAGACCAAAGCGGCCCATGGGAATGCGGGTGCGGAATTGATCGACGGTCGGCGGTGCGGCTCCTCCCATTTGAGAGGCCACCACGAACATCTCCTGTGCCATGGGCGTATCGATGGTGCCCGGGCAGACGCAGTTCACGCGTATGCCTTCGTGCGCGTGATTCAATGCGAGGCTGCGTGCGAGCATGGTCACCGCGCCCTTGGAGGCCGAATAAGCCGCCAGGAACTTCGATCCGCCCAGACCCGCGGTCGAGGACATCAAGACGATGGAGCCCTTGCCCAATTCCCGCATCTGCGGCACCAGGGCTTTAACGGCCAGCCAGGAACCCTTGACGTTCACGTCGAAAAGCTTGTCCCACTCTTCTTCCGTGTAGTCAACCGCCATCTTCGGAATGCCATTGATACCGGCCGAGGTCACCAGGAACTCGGCCGGGCCGAGCGCCTCGCGTGACGCCGCGGCGGCCGCGTTGACGTCAGCCGACGAGGACGCATCGCCGACATACGACACGGAACCGGGACACTGTGCCTGCACGTCCTGCAAACCCTTGGCGTCCCGGTCGAACAGCATCAAGCGCGCGCCTTCGCGCGCCAGCTTTAATGCCGTTGCCTTGCCCAGACCCGATGCCGCACCCGTAACAAAAGCCACCCGCCCTGCGAATCTCTGCTCAGACATGCTCTTTTCCTCCAAGGTAGAACTCCCGCAACTCGTCCATGGCGATGCCCTCGCCGACTTCCCGTTGATAAGCAATGCGGCCGCCACGGATCACGTAGATGTGGTCGGCAATGTCCAGCGCCATCCCCACGTTCTGCTCGACTAGCAGCAGGGTCAGGCCGAGTTCGCGCAGATTCAGGATCGCTTCGGCGATTTCCTCGACCACTTTGGGAGCCAGCGCAGCGGACGGTTCGTCCAACAGCAGCATCGTGGGGCGCGACATCAACGAGCGGCCAATCGCAAGCATCTGACGTTCACCGCCCGACAGCATGGCGGCAGGCACTTTGCGCCGCTCGCGCAGACGCTTGAAACGTTGATAGACTGATTCGATATCCTCGGCGATACCTACCCGGTCCTTGCGGCGGTGGTAGGCGCCCATGAGCAGGTTTTCTTCCACGCTCATTTCGCCGAATACTTCTTTACCCTGCGGCACGAGCGACAAGCCCATGGCCGAGCGGCGTTCGACAGGCACATCGTTGATGGGCCGACCATCAAAAACGATTTCGCCCTCTTGCGGAGACACAATCCCCACGATGCTCTTTAGCGTGGTGGATTTGCCGGTGCCGTTGCCGCCCAGCAGCGCGACCAAACCGCCCTTGGGCACTTCCAACGTCACGCCATGAAGGATGCGCGTGCGGCCGTAGCCCGCGATGATATTGTTAAGCCTTAGCACGTCGCTTCCACCCCGAACCGATATAAGCCTCAACCACGACCGGATCGTTGACCACAACCTCCGGTTCACCTTGAGCGATCATTTCGCCACTGTCCAAGACCGCAACACGGTCGCACAGCTCTCGCACCACGCGCATGTCGTGCTCGACCAGCAAGATGCTCATGCCGAACTCATCGCGCATGCGACGGATGATGGTAATGAGACGATCCACATTAGGAGGAGACAACCCAGCGGCTGGCTCGTCCAACAAAAACAGCTTGGGTTCGCTAATGAGCCCACGCGCCAACTCCACCATGCGTTGCTGTCCAATGGACAGCGCCGTGGCCGGACGCTGGGCGAATTTCTCCAGCTCGAACCAAGCCAATAATTCACGCGCCTTGGCGCGCACCTGGTCTTCTTCCTGTTTGGCCTTCGGGTTGCCCGCGATGCTATCCAGCGTGCTGGAATTCATCGAAATATGACGCGCCAACAACAGATTGTCCTCGACGCTCAGGGAGCCAAACAGACGGATCATCTGAAAGCTGCGCGACATGCCAAGGCGGGCACGCTGATAGGGCGGCAGCGCGGTGACGTCCTGACCACAAAAGGTGAACGAACCGCCATTGACCTGCAATTCCCCCGTGATCAGGTTGACCATGGTGGATTTGCCCGAGCCATTCGGCCCGATCAGGCCGACGATCTCTCCCGAGTTAACCGTCAGGCTGGCGTCCTTGACCGCGACTACCCCACCGAAACGGCGATGGATGTTTTTCGCCTGGAGAATGACATTGCTGCTCATGCCTGGGCCTCCTTCATTTCACGCAGCTTGCGCGCGCGGCCGGCAATACCCTCGGGCAAAAGCGCAATGGCCAACACCAAGATGATCCCGAAGAACAACATACGATAGCGGGCATAGTCACCCAACATCTCTGGTAGCAGCGTCAGCAGCACCGCCCCCAATATGGGGCCGTAGAAAGAGCCGCGACCGCCCACGATCATCATGGCAACTGCCGTGCAAGAGATCCAGATCGTGTAGTCATCAGGGGTGATGTTGCCCATGTAATGGGCCATCATCACGCCTGCCGCACCGGCGAAAGACGCCGACGCCACAAACGCCGTGAGCTTGGCGCGCGTCGTGTTCAAGCCGATGGCGCTGGCCAGCACTTCATCATCGCGCACCGCGACCCATTCGCGTCCCAGCCGCGAATTCACCAGGCGCGCGGCGATAAAAACGAGAATCACGGTGAAGACCAGGATCATCCAGTAATTGGATCTGAGATCGCTGACGGTAAAGAAGGTGTGCCCGAAAAGGCCGACATCTCCTACCGGAGGCACGGCCAGACCGTTTTGCCCGCCCGTAAACGAGGTCCATTGCACCAGACCGAGATACACGATGGTCTGAAACGCAATGGTCACGATGGCCAGGAAGTGCCCTTTAAGCCGCAAGGCCGGGATGCCCAGCAACAAGCCGCACAGGCCGGTGAGGATGATGCCCGCGGGCAGATGCACCCAAAATCCCGTGTGCAGGTCCCGGGCCATGATGCCGGCGGTGTAGGCGCCAATCCCGAAGAACGCGCCTTGAGCGAACGAGAACTGCCCGCAAAAGCCCGTCACCAGGTTCAGACCCGTCGTCAGGATGACGTAGATCAGCATCAATAGCAGCACCGCCACGATGTAGCTGCCGGAGGTCAAGGCGGGCGCTAGCGCCAGCAACGCGACCACAATCGCGAGAGAGAGGTTCTTTTTCATGAGCGTTGAAACGTTTTGCCGAACAGACCCTGCGGACGCACCAGCAAGACAGCGATGACAATCACAAAGCCGACGATGTCGCGAAGCCCGTTGCCCAGATAGGCCGAGGTCAGCGATTCGATGACGCCCAATAGCAGACCGGCCGCTGCGGCACCGGCCACATTACCCATACCGCCCAAGATGACAACGGTGAAGGCCTTGAGAACAATCATGTTGCCGATGATGGGATAGACCATGTAGACCGACGACATGAGGAAACCCGCCACGCCGGCCAGCAACGCCGCCACGATAAAGGCGATGATTGCGACCCGGCGCACCTGGACGCCACACAGACTGGCCACCGTGGCGTGTTGCGCCATGGCGCGCAGGCTGCGGCCGGTCCAGGTATAACGCAGCACCGCATACAGCAGGGCAATCAGCAACACCATGGCAATCGGGATCAGCACCTGCTGTAGCGGCAAGTACACCGGGCCCATCTCCACGCCGATGGTCGAGAACTCGGTTTGCAGCATCATCGGTGTAGGCCCAAAGGCCAAAAGCGCAGAGTTCTGCAACACCACGGCCAAGCCAAAGGACGCGATAATCGAACTCGTGGCGTCGCGATCCTTGAGCATCTTGTGAAGCAGGCCTTCCGCGCCAATACCCAAGATGATGGCAACCATTAGCACGCCACCCAGGGCAGCCCAGATAGGCCAGCCAAAGTTAGTCACCAGAATCAAACCGGTATACGCGCCCAGCATATAGAACTCGCCATGCGCGAAGTTCACCACATGCAAGATGCCGAAGATCAGGGTCAAGCCAACGGCCACCAACACGTAGTTGCTGCCATTGACGATCCCGTTAGCCAGGTATTGCAGTAACAGATCCACGATCCCTTTCGCCTTGTCAGATCAATTGAGAACGCGCTTGCCGTTCTTGATGACGGCAATGAAGTAGGGATAGTCCACACTTCCTTTTTCATCGAATGCGGCCGTCGTGCCTTCAGGACCCAGACCGATCTTGAAGTCCTTCATACCGCTCATCAGCATCTTCTGAATGGCCTCGCCGTCCGGTTTCCCAACACGGCGCAGGGCTTCCAGACCTACCGCGGTGTGGAAATAACCCAGCGTATTGAGCATGCCCGGCTCGTAGCCATAGGCCTTGACGAACCGCTCGCCAAACTCACGGCCCACTTGGTTGGGTGTGGAGATTTCGTAGGCGGTCGCCACCGCGAAGCCTTCGGAAGCCGGGCCTGCCAACTTGATGAAGTCATCACTGAGCATGGAGCCCGAGCCCACGAATTGCGTGCGCAAGCCCACCGATGCTGCCTGACGCACAATGGTCGCGCCGTCAGCGGCCCAGCCGGCGATATAGACCACATCAGGCTTGAGGGTACGGATGCGGGTCAGGATGCTAGAGAAGTCCTGATCGCCGATGTTGAAAGACTCATTGGCCACGATCTTGCCGCCAGCGCCTTCCACCACGGTGATCGTTTGTTTGGCCAGGTCCTGCCCATAGCTGGTCGTATCGTGCAGGATCGCGACTTTTTTACCGTTGAACTTCTCGACGATCGCCATGGCTGTGTCGTAGCCCTGACCCTTGCTGTCGGCAAAGGCGCGGAAGAACCAGGGATCGCCCGGCGTGTTGTTATCGGTCGCCACGTGGCTGGTCGAGCCGCCCGACAACATGGGCACCTTGAGTTCCTTGGCGACCTTCATCGCGGCAACCACGACAGCCGAGGCATAGGTGCCAACGATAAAGGGCACTTTCTCTCGCTCGACCAATTTGCGTACCGCGGTCGCGCCCTTGGCGGTGTTGCTTTCGTCGTCTTCGACAGCGAGTTCGATTTTGCGTCCCAGCACGCCGCCTGCGGCGTTCGCTTCGGCCACGGCGAGCTGTACGCCCTTGAAGACCTGATTGCCCTCGATGGAACCATTACCCGAAAGGGGCAGCATGACGCCAATGCGAATCGGCGCGGCATCTTGCGCCATGACCAGCGTGGGCAGAGCGAGACTGGCACCCAGCATTCCTAGAATCTGACGACGGGAAAAATTCGACATCACTACCCCCTTAAAAAATAAAGTCGTATTTATTGGCAATACGACAACATTTATATGATGGCCAGTATCGTATTAAGTCGTCACCATCACAGTTAGGAAAATCCCTTAATTTCAACTAATTAGTGGAAAACCCCAGGAGGGTTAAACCTCTTTGACAAACTCAGAAACTTAAGTGAGCATTTTGAATATCGAAACAGTCGTATTGATCGACAATACGACCCATTAGTGATCATGCATAAAAATATTCTTATCGTCGGCGGCGGACATGCCGCCTCTCAACTTTGCGGCAGCCTGCTTGAAGGCGGCTATACCGGTGCGCTGACACTGATTAGTGAAGAGGCGTGCCTGCCCTATCACCGCCCTCCGCTTTCCAAGGCGTATTTATCCGAGGACAAAGTGGGCCCGCCGCTACTGCGCCCAGCCTCCGCATATGGTCACGCGCAGATCCTGTTGAATACACGCGTCACCGCCATCGACCGAACTCAACGCGAAGTGACGCTCAGCACCGGGGAACGTCTGCCCTACGATGCGCTGGTGCTGGCAACCGGCACGCGCGCGCGCAAGCTGCCGGATCTGCCCGACACGCTGGACAATGTCCACTATCTGCGTACCCATGCGGACGCGGAGCGCTTGCGCGACGCCTTCACCAAGGCATCGTCGCTGACCGTGCTGGGTGGCGGATTCATCGGGCTGGAAATTGCGGCCACTGGGGCCAAGCTGGGCAAACGCGTCGAAGTGTTTGAAAATGCACAGCGCTTGCTCGCGCGCGCGGTTTCGCCAGAGATCTCCGAAACCGTGGCAGAGAACCTGGTGCAAGCCGGCGTCGCGCTGAACCTGGACTGCGGACCGGTCACGTTCGACGTGGCCGATCAGCGCGTCACCGCCCTGAATACGGTCAAACAACAGCACCCGGTGGAACTCTTGGTCGTTGGGATTGGCGCTGTCCCCGAAGTCTCGCTGGCCCAGGCGATCGGCCTGACCTGCGAAAACGGGATCCGCGTGGACTCGCACATGCGCACAGAAGATCCGGCGATTTTTGCCATCGGCGACTGTGCGCATTTCCCGTATGCCGCATGGAATCGCCCCATGCGCCTGGAGTCGGTGCAAAACGCCAACGACCAAGCTCGCACCTTGGCGGCAGTACTGCTGGACCAGGACCCGCAACCGTACGCGGCCCTGCCCTGGTTCTGGTCGGATCAGGGCAGCTTGCGGCTGCAGATCGCCGGACTCATGCCCGCACAGGGAGAACGGCTGATCCGCCCGGGCCCCAAGCCCGGCAATTTCTCGATCCTGCATTTCGACCAAGACCGGCTGGTGTGCGTGGAGTCGATCAATGCACCGCTGGACCATATCGCGGCTCGCAAACTGCTGTTAAAAGACAGCCATCCCGAAAAGGCGGTGCTCGTCGATCCTGCTATCCATCTCAAAACTCACCTGTGACGCGTAGTTAGATAATGGGTGGACCGGCGCCTATCGGCGCCGCCACTCATCCGCCCACAACGGTACTGACGCGAATGACGCGATCATCCGGTATTTCCGAATTCGCCAACACCGCCAGCTGCGGGAACGGATTTCGGAAATACCGGGCCAGCGCCGGGCGCAGCATGGGCTGCACCACCATCACCGTCGGATTACCGGCCATTTCCTGGCGCTGAATCGCCACGCCCGTTTCCTTGAGCAGGTTCTCCGCCAGATTCGGCTCCATCGCGCCATTGGTGGTGAGCACTTGCGTCAGCACCCGTTCCAGATTCGCATCCAACCCAATCACGCGGCACTCTTTAGCGTCTTCGAACCAGTGCTGAGCAATGGAACGCGATAAGGCATGACGCACGCGCGCGATCAGCTCGCCCACATCCAGCGATGCGCCGGGCTGTTGAGCGGCCATGGCGGACAGACGCGGCGCCCACTCCGTAATGACCTCGATAATCGTGCGCATATCGCGGATCGGCACATCCTCTTCGAGCAGGCCGCGCAATATGCCTTGCAACGACACGAGCGAAATCGCCTTCGGCACCAGGTCCTCGGTGAGTTTGGGCACCTCCTGCTCCACGCGCTCCAGCAGTTTCTGCACTTCTTGACGGCCCAATAGCGAGGCCGCATGCAGATGGATCAAGTGATTGATATGCGTAGCCACCACCGTACTCGCATCCACCACGGTGTAGCCCGCGATCTGGGCCTGCTCGCGCAAATCGACGCCGATCCATGTGGCTGGTAAGCCAAATGTTGGGTCCTCCGTGGCCTCGCCTGGGAGCTTCATCGTCACGCCGCCCGGATCAATGGCCAGCCACTTACCCGGCATGGCGCTGCCCCGACCGACTTCAACGCCAAACAGCATCACCCGATAATCGCTGGGGTTGAGCTCAAGATTGTCCCGAACATGGACGACTGGCGGCAGAAAGCCCATTTCCTGCGCGAACTTCTTGCGCAAGCCCCGGATCCGGTTTAGCAACT
This sequence comes from Bordetella sp. 02P26C-1, assembly GCF_009763255.1. Taxonomy (GTDB): domain Bacteria; phylum Pseudomonadota; class Gammaproteobacteria; order Burkholderiales; family Burkholderiaceae_B; genus Bordetella_A. The sequence continues at coordinate 65,204 of NZ_WSJB01000006.1, forward strand.
CCGGGTCGGCGCCAGAACTGTCGACCAGCGAAATCAACCGGTAACCGACTTCGAGCGACAAGGGTTCGACCAGAGAAACATCTTCCCAGGACGCCTCGGCCGCGGCTTCCTGCGCGGCGGCCTGCTGATGTGAGGGCGTGGCGACATCCGTGGACGCCTTGGACTTTTGCTTTGACTGAATCTTCCAACCCAGGTAGCCCATGCCCGCAGCCAACGTTAGAAACGCGAAGTGCGGCATGTTCGGAATAATGCCCATCAGGCCGATAATGCCGGCCGTGATGTACAGAACCGTGGGGTTGGAGAACAGCTGACCCATCATCTGCTGGCCCACGTCTTGATCGTTCGCCACGCGAGAGACCACGACACCGGCGGCCGTCGAGATAATCAGCGCAGGAATCTGACCCACCAGACCGTCACCGATCGTCAACAGCGTGTATACCGTCGCCGCTTCCGACGCGGGCAAGCCATGCTGCACGATCCCGACGATCAAACCGCCCACCATACCCACGGCCATAATGATCAAACCGGCAATCGCATCGCCGCGCACGAACTTGCTCGCGCCATCCATGGAGCCATAGAACTCCGCTTCTTGCCCGACCTCTGCACGGCGCCGGCGGGCTTCGGCTTCGTCAATCAATCCTGCGTTCAAATCCGCATCGATCGCCATTTGCTTACCGGGCATGGCGTCCAAGGTGAATCGCGCGCCCACTTCGGCGATACGCCCAGCACCTTTGGTAATGACGACGAAGTTAATCAGTACGAGTATGGCGAACACCACCACGCCTACCGCGAAATTGCCACCCACCAGAAAATGACTGAATGCCTCGATGACGTGACCGGCCGCATCCGGACCCTGATGGCCATGCAGCAAAATAACCCGCGTCGATGCGACGTTCAGCGCCAGCCGTAACAGCGTGGCGAACAGCAGCACCGAGGGAAACGCCGCGAAATCCAGTGGCTTTTTGGTGAACATCGCCACCAACAGGATCATGATCGACAACGAAATATTGAACGTGAAGAACATGTCCAATAGCAGCGGCGGCAAGGGCAGGATCATCATGGACAGCACCATGAGGATCAACACCGGCCCCGCCATCAACTTAGCGTAGCCGGCCCCTGCGCCGTTCAGCTTGAGTGCGTTAAGCAATTGCGTCATTGGAATTACGATTCAATAGAGGCAGACTCACCCAGCGGATCGAGCTCGGCGGGTACAGGTAGAGAACTCGGACGCTCCGGCATGCGCGCGCGTCCTTCATGGTGGCTGCGTAACTGAAAGACCCAGGCCAGCACTTGCGCGACGGCCGTATAAAGGGCCTCGGGAATTTGCTCGCCGATCTCCGTGTTCGCGTATAGGGCGCGCGCCAACGGCGGCGCTTCCAGCATAGGCACGTGATGCTCCGCGGCCAATGCCTTGATCTTGGCGGCGATTTCTCTCCTGCCCTTGGCCAGCACCACGGGCGCGCCCGCTGCGGCCTGGTCATACTGCAAGGCCACGGCGTAGTGCGTCGGGTTCGTCACAACCACGTCAGCGCGCGGTACGTCCGACATCATGCGCCGCCGCGCGGCCTCACGTTGCTGCTGACGGATACGGCCCTTGACATGCGGGTCGCCTTCGCTTTCCTTATGCTCGCGCTTGAGCTCGTCCTTGGACATGCGCAGCTTTTTGGCATGGGAAAACAATTGCCACGGCACATCGATGAGCGCGATCAAGAGCAAAGACCCCATGATGCCCATGCAAATGGTGGCAATGATCTGCATTCCATGGGCCAAGCCTTCAGGCAGATAAAGATTGCTCAGCCCAAGCATGTCCGGCAGGAAAGATTTGATCGCCAAGGCGCCGACGCCACCGACCACGGCGGCCTTACTCAGCGTCTTTAGCAACTCCACCCAAGTCTGGGCGGAAAACAGGCGGCCTATGCCGGCAATCGGATTCAGACGGCTGAACTTCGGCTCCAAGGCCTTGGCGGAAAACACCAGACCGCCTAACGCCACCGACGACAGTATCGCGACGACGACCAAGACCAGGAATAGCGGCGACAACGCCACCATCGCCGAGCTAAACCCGTTTAGGATCGCGTACGCCATCTCGCGCGAATCGCCCAGATCAGTTTTGGGCCCCCACTCGATCAGCATGCCGGAGCGCATGATGTGCACCAGCCGATCGTAGACAAACAGGCCCGTCACCCACAACGTGCCTGCGCCCGCCAACAACAAAAAGCAGGTATTGAGTTCGCGCGACCGTGCAACCTGACCTTCCTCGCGGGCTTTCGTCAGGCGCTGCTCTGAGGCGGGTTCTGTCTTTTCTACGTCGCTGTCGGCGGACATGCGGGCGATTCGGGCATAGAGTCTAGGGGCAAGCAGCCATTGTAGAAATCGTGGCGCTTTCCTAATTGACCGAGCTAGCCCAAAAAGTCCCCGCTATCCCGCTTTCCATCGCATAGGGTTTCGCGCGCGCGATCGCGTATCGCGCGCCCGTTACTCGCCCCGAGATCCGGCCCTCGCAATGCCAAGGCGAAAGGAGCGACAGCCTTAAAGACCCAGACTCGCCAACAAATCGTCCACCTGATCCTGGCCGGTGACCACATCCGGCTTGGCCGGGTTGACCTGGGGACCATTGATCAAGCTCTGCGGCTCGGGGCGCGGTTGACCGGGCGGCAAGTAGTCGACGAGGACCTGCAACAGCTCTTTTTCGATTGTGCCGATCATGTCGATCATCTTGGTAATGACCTGGCCCGTCAGGTCCTGGAACCCCTGCGCCATCATGATGTCGAACAACAATTGGTTGGTCTGATCGGTCTGCTGCACGACCTGCTGCATGAACTCGGCCAGCTCCGTGTCCCAACCAGTCAATGGTGCCTGTGCCGGATCTTGCATGCGTTCCAATAGCGCGCTGGCCCGGGCATTCAGTGACTGCTGAATTGGCTGTGCTTTCTCGGTGGCATTCAAGACGCTGACCGCGGCCTGCTCTGTCATGTAGGCCACATAACGCAGGCGGTCACGCGTATCCGGAATGGCCTGAGCGGCTTCTGCCACGGCCTTGTCCAGCCCGAGCTCACGCATGCTGTGAAGCAGCAAGCGCGTCACATTTCCGACGCGGACAATGAGATCTTCCTGTTGCTGCGTCATATCAGGCCGCCATTTTGGAGAATATCTTGCTGAGTTTTTCCTCGAGCACCGCCGCGGTGAAAGGCTTGACGACATAGCCGTTCGCGCCCGCTTGCGCCGCGGCCACGATGTTTTCTTTCTTTGCCTCGGCCGTGACCATCAACACCGGCAATTTGGCCAACGCTGCATCGGCGCGGATATCCTGCAACAAGGTCAGACCGTCTTTATTCGGCATATTCCAGTCGGAAATCACCAAGTCGAAGTTGCCCCCCTGCAGCTTCGCGAGCGCCACCGCGCCGTCTTCGGCCTCGTCCACGTTCTCGATGCCGAGATCTTTCAGCAGGTTCTTCACGATGCGCCGCATGGTCGGGAAATCATCGACGATCAAGACTTTCAATGCTTTGTTCATGTAGTGCTGACCTAACAGTTTGAGGTTTGCTTATGGAATTGCGGCGGCTTTCTTTCCGCCATAGAGTCTGGCCGCTATCTGCTCGAGCGGGACGGCCTCGTCGCTTGCACCGATAGCCAACGCTTCCTTGGGCATGCCAAAGACGACACACGAGGCTTCGTCCTGGACAATCGTGTCGGCTCCCGCCTCCCGCATCGCCAACAAGCCTTTGGCGCCGTCCTTGCCCATGCCGGTCAGCAAGGCCGCACTGGCCCGGTTGCCCATCACTTGCGCCACGCTTTGAAACAACACGTCCACCGAGGGTCGATGACGGTTAACCGGGTCGCTCTCGATCAGCTGAGCACGCAGCTCGCCGTTGACACGCTTGACGGCCAGGTGCGCGATACCGCCGGGCGCGAGATACGCATTGCCGGGCTCGATGCGCTGACCGTCCTGCGCTTCATGCACCGTTATGGCGCAGAGTTTGTCCAGCCGTTGTACGAAAGAAGCCGTAAAGCCGGCCGGCATGTGCTGGGTCATGACGACTGGCGGGCATTGCTCGGGGAAGCGCCGCAATACGGTGCTGATGGCCTCGGTACCGCCCGTGGACGCGCCGATGGCGATCAACCAGTTCGAACGCGCCCCTAAACCGCCAGACAGCACCGCCGTCGTCCGCACGGGTTCCGCCGGGCGGCCATGCGGCAACAAGCCTAGTCTGGCAGCCGCCGCCGCGCGGATCTTGTCGGTGAGCTGTTCGGCATAAATCTGCATGCTCGCGCGATCGCTGGTGCAGGGCTTGCCCACCACTTCGGCCGCGCCCAGCTCCAGGGCACGCAAGGAAATCTCGGAATGCGCATGCGTGAGCGAAGACACCATCACGACCGGCATCGGCCGCAATCGCATCAGGCGCGACAGAAAGTCGAGCCCGTCCATCTTTGGCATTTCGATATCGAGCGTCAGGACATCGGGATTCAGATCTTTGATCATCTGACGCGCGATCAGCGGATCGGGCGCCGTGCCGATCATCTCCATGTCGCTGTTCTGATTGACAATGTGCGTCATGATCGCGCGCATGAGAGCCGAATCATCGACCGCCATGACGCGTATCTTTCTGCTGAGCGTAGGGGAAACTGCCATAGTGCTACTTACGCTGATAGACGGTCTGCCCAAGGAGATGAAAATCGTTGGTCAGTTGGCTAATGTTTTCAGAGTGGCCCACGAATAACAGGCTACCTGGCCGCATGACACGCGCGAATTTCTCCAATAAGCGTTGCTGGGTGGGGCGGTCGAAGTAGATCATCGTGTTGCGGCAGAACACCGCATCGAATGGCCCAGACACCGACCACACCCGCTCATTCAAGTTAAATGGGGCGAACGTGACACGCGACTGCACATTCGGGCGAATGCGCACCTTGCCTTGTTGGCTTTCAACGCCGCGCAAGAAATGTCGCTTGAGTCGGACATCGCCCACGTCGCCGATGCGCGTCGACGGGTAGATCCCATTTTGCGCGAATTCCAACACCCGCGTGTCGATATCCGTGGCGAGTATGGAGCACTGCGCGCGCGTGGCGCCGTACACCTCCTCGGCCACCATCGCGATACTGTAGGGCTCTTCTCCCGTGGAGGATGCCGCGCACCAGACCGAGCAACCCGTAGGCCGCGAGCGAAAAAATTCTTCCAGGCGCACGAAATGATGCGGCTCGCGAAAAAACGCCGTGTGATTGACCGTGAACGCATTGATGAACTCGGTCCACGCGGCATGCTCCCCGTTCTCTTCGAGCAGGTACAAGAACTTGCCAGCGTCACCGTCCGCATAGCGCGAACTCAGCGTGCTCAGTATGCGCTGCGTGGCACCGACTTTATGGTCGCCCAGGATGATACCGGTGCGCGACTGCAAGAGCCGGGCCGCCTTGTCGCACTGCGCGGCAGTGGCATCGCCAAAAGCGACAACGGTGGGAGTAGCTGGGGACATATTATCTATCCCGCCAGCTGCCCTTCGATGTCATCGGCTGAGTCACCAATCACGCTTGAAATATCCAACAACTGGATCAAACGATTTTCCGAAGTCGCCAACCCGAGCAGCGATCGCGTCTGGCCCATATCCTGCGTTTTCGGCGCGGGCTGGATTGCATCCTGCTCGATGACCAGCACATCGGACACGCTGTCGACAATCACGCCGACCATGCGCTCTTCCAGGTTCAAAATCACGATGACGGTCTTGTCGTTGACCTCGATCTCGCTGATCTGCAACACGATACGCAGATCGATAACCGGGATAATCTGGCCGCGCAGGTTAATCAGGCCCTGCACATGCTCGGCCGATTTGGCGACCCGCGTGACCATCTCCGGCTCGTAGCCGCGCAGTTCCTGCACGTTCAGGATATCGATGCCATACTCTTGTTTGCCGCACCGAAAGATCAGCCATTCGTTATTGATGAGTTTTTCCATATCGGATTCTTATCAGCATCCCGCTTGAAATGAGTCGATGAGCGTTGCCGGGTCGAGAATCAGCGCGACGCTGCCATCCCCGAGGATGGTTGCGCCCGAGGCGCCCGCCACCCGCTCATAATGCGTTTCCAGGCTCTTGACCACGACCTGGTGTTGTCCCAACAATTGATCAACGGCCAGGGCGTAGCGCTGCTGGCCGACCTGCACCACGATGAGGATGCTTTGCTCCAGCTCCGGAGTCGCGTCCTTGATGTCAAACAATGTGGCCAGTTTCAGAATCGGCAAATGCTCGCCGCGCAAGTGCAGCACATGGGCGTCTTTACCCAGGCAATGGACTTGCTCGGGTTGCGGCTGCAAGCATTCGACGATGTGATTCAAGGGCATCACGAAGCGTTCCTCGCCCACCTGAATCGACATGCCATCCATGATGGCCAACGTCAGGGGTAGCGAAATGCGGAATGTCGTCCCCACATCGGGCGTCGACGAAATCTCGATTTGCCCGCCGATTTCCTGGATATTGCGTCGCACGACGTCCATCCCGACGCCACGGCCAGATACATCCGTTACGATCTCGGCCGTCGAGAAGCCCGGCGCGAAGACTAGCTGAAAGACCTCGTTGTTGGTCATCGAGTTCGAAACGGGCATGCCGCGTTCGACGGCCTTGGCCAGGATTTTTTCGCGGTTCATGCCGGCGCCGTCGTCGGCCACCTCGACCACGATGCGTCCGCCTTCGTGATAGGCGCGCACATCAATCCGGCCCACGGGATTCTTGCCTTTGGCTTCGCGCACCTCGGGCGTCTCGACGCCGTGGTCCAGACTGTTGCGGATCAAGTGCGTCAGCGGATCGATGAGCTTTTCGATCAGCCCCTTATCCAGCTCGGTCGCGCCACCCGCTGTGTGCAACTCGATGCGCTTGCCAAGCTTGGCCGACGTCTCGCGCACCACGCGCGGATAACGGCCAAACGCGTATTCCATCGGCACCATACGCAACGCCATGATGGACTCTTGCAGCGTGCGCAGGGCGCTCGACATATGTTCAATGCCTTGCAGCAACGATGCGTGCTTGATGGGATCGAGCTGCTGGCAGCCTTGGATCAGAATGGCCTGGTCGATCACGACTTCACCGACCAAATTCACCAGGTGATCCACCCGCTGCGTGGCCACGCGTATCGTACTGTTGTCCTTTTGCGGCACCGCCTTCGCCCGCGCGGGCGCGGGAGGCTCGGAGGCGACTTTGACAGGCGTTTCCTGACTTTCCCTGGGTACTACGGGCGCCGGCTCTGGGCTCGGCGCCGACGGGGCAGGCTGCGGCGCCGGTTCAGCTTGCGCTGCCTGCTCCTGAATCTGAACCTGCTCGTCATTAATCACGAAACCGCAGATCGATCGTATCGTGTCCGCGTCCAGATCCGTGCTCAGGGCATGAACGAACGTGCCGGGCTCGCCCTGCCGCTCGGCCAGTTCACCCATCATTTCGAGTTCGCCCAAAAGCAGCTGATGGTCGGACTCGGACACACCAGAGAAGGTCAGGACGAGCACGCGTTTGCCAGATGACGGCGGCGGTGCATCTTCGGCGCGTTCGACGGCCATATCCACCGGGGCCGCCGGCGTCTCCGCGCGCGGCGCCTCCAGGCTCGTTCCCGCTAACAGGCGATCCAACGCGTCCAGCAGCGCATTGGCCGAATCGGCTTCCGGCGTGCCGCCACCTCGGTAGGCGGCCACCTGATCAAAGAGAATATCCTTCCCACGCAGAAAGACATCAACCGCCTCCTGGGTCAGCGGCAGCCAATGGTTGCGGACCTCGTCGAGCACGTTCTCCAACCTGTGCGTGGTCTGCACCAGCAGGTCGAATGTGCCAAACGTCGCCGCCCCGCCTTTTATCGAGTGCGCGGCGCGGAAGATTGCATTGAGCGACTCAACGTCCGGATCGGCGAGATCCAGATCGAGAAGCACCCGCTCCATATCCTGAAGCAGCTCTTCCGCCTCATCAAAGAACGTTCCATAAAAATCAGCGAGATCCATGCTCATCGGGACACCTTCTTGACATCTTCACTGCCAGCCGCCTTCTGGGCGGGTGCGCTCTCGGCCGGCGCGGCCGGCTCGCTGACCGCCTCCGGTTTCGCGGTCTCTGTGGGAATTGGCGGCGTTGGGGGGGTGACGTGCCGGCTGCCATAGGTCGCTTTCAGCGCGTCTTCCGTGCGTTTATTCAGCACCACGATACTGATGCGTCGATTGGCTGGCTCATACGGATCGGCCGAGGCACCCATCGTGGCGCTCAGGCCCATGACGCGCCGCACCTTGTTTTCTGCAATACCGCCGGCAACCAGCGTCCTGCGCGCTGCGTTGGCGCGGTCGGCAGACAACTCCCAATTGCTATACGCGCGTTCGCCCGAGGCATACTGCGTCGCATCGGTATGGCCGGCAATCGACAAGCCGTTAGGCATCATGTTCAACGTCGGCGACAGTTCTCGCAAAATGACGTCCATATCGGGATTCATCTGTGCGCTACCGGTGGCGAACATCGGCCGGTTTTGTCCATCGACGATCTGAATGCGCAGGCCTTCGGGCGTCATATCCAACACCAGCTGCGGCCGGAATTCTTTTAGCCTTGGATTGGTCGCGATCAGCGTTTCCAGGCGTTGACGCAAATCCTCCAGCTGCGCGGTCTCGCGCAGCTCCGCGTCGGAATTCGGCACGACCCTCGGCAAGGGCGTGGGACGCTCGGGTTCCGCTGCGCGATTCGGGATAGGCGTGGGACTCCCTCCCGGAATCACGTTGCGGTTGCTCCCAGAGTTCGGGTCACCCTTGATGGCGGACATCAGCGGCTGGCGGAAATATTCCGCCACCTCGCTCAGCTCGGATTTGGGCACCAGCGATAGCAGCCACATCACAAGGAAAAACGCCATCATGGCCGTCATGAAGTCGGCGTAGGCGATTTTCCAGCTGCCCCCATGGTGTTCTTCGTGGTGCCGTCTGGTGCGACGGATCACGATTCGATGTTGTTGCCCGGCCATGGGAATTATCCGTTAGAGCCAGACTTCGTCGCCCGAACCTGGGTCTCGAGTTCGACAAATGACGGACGGACGATCGAATACAGTACCTTGCGGCCAAACTCGACGGCGACCTGCGGCGGGTAGCCATTCAGATAGGCGAGCAGCGTCACCTTCACGCACTCCAACGCCTTGACCGCCTCGCTCGCGCGCCGCTCCATCGTATCGGCCAACGGAAAAACGATAGCGTAGGCGCACAGAATGCCTAGAAACGTGCCCACCATGGCTTTAGAAATCAAATCGGCGAGAACGAAGGCCTCTTGATCGACCGCCGCCAATGCCTTGATCACTCCAAGCACGGCCGCCACGATACCGAACGCCGGCATCGCGTCGCCCACCGCGCGCAGGGTTTTCACTGGCACATTCGTTTCATGACGGAACGTCTCCAGTTCCTCGTCCATCAGGGCTTCGATTTCGATGGCACTCATATTGCCCGATACCATCAGGCGCAAATAGTCGACCACGAAGTCCATGACTTTCTGGTCTCTAAGGACCTGCGGGTATTTTTGGAATATCGGGCTTTGCTCGGGATTCTCGATATCGCCCTCGAGCTTCATCAGCCCTTCGCGCTTGGCCTTGTTCAATAAGGTATACAGACAGGCCATCACATCCATGTACAAGGCCTTGTCGTACGGCAAACGGCGAAATACCTTCGGCAAATCGCGCGCCATCAGCGTGAGCGAGCGTTTGTTATTACCCGCGATAAACGCCCCAAACGCGGCGCCGCCGATCAACACCAATTCCAACGGCTGGTACAGTGCTCCCAGGTGGCCCCCCATGCCAACGTATGCGCCGAACACGCATCCGATCGCAATCAAATATCCCAGACCCAATAACACTGACTAGCCCCTAGAACGAATAAGGTTGTGGAGGCATATATGATGAGCCCGGCCGGTGCGTCAGAAAGCGCAGGACTATCGCCTAAAACGGCGGTTATTCCTCCTTTCAGAAGCCGTGGGTGTGAACTGCCCACCCGGCGGGGGTTTAGGGCGTGTTCTTCGCGCATCGAGCGCGATTCAGCCATGACAATGGAATCGTCCTCCGATAGCCAAAATCCAAGTCCTGCGGAACGCCTGCTACGGCTACGTTACTAAGCGACTGGCCGCCAATCCTGCTCGACAGGATCGACCCCGTATATATTCGCACAGGAACTAGCAATGCAATTTTCTTTAAATACAGACTACGCCATCCCGCCCGCAGCTCCACAGGGGGCAAAGGCGCAGGCATACGAGACTCATGGTGAACTGGTAGAGGCCATTCGGAACGCGGACGCAGAGTCGTTCGTCAAAACGCTCACTTCATGCAACCGACAGGTCCAAAAGGAGCTGGGGGAACTCACGCCACTGTTACCCATCCTTGCCGAGACCGAGCTTGGTGCGGATTCAGCCAAGAAAATGACCTCAGCGCTGCTGAAGGTTTTCCCGGAAGCACTAAAAGCTGACGCTTCGGGAACCACACCGCTACATATTGCTGCGTCCAAAGGCCTGCCACATAACGTCGAAGCGCTATTAGACGCCGGTGCGGATGTGACCGCCACCGACCATCAGGGTTGGTCGGCCCTGTTCTGGGCGGTATGGTCCGGCGTAATGGAGGTCGTCGAGATGATCTTGCAGAAACTGGGCATCACCGAGGAGCGCGTAAGCGCGGAGCCAGAATCCTCCGTGCCCTATATCGATCAGCGGGACTCTCTGGGCAGAACCGCTTACATGCTCGCGGCACGGAATCAAGACCAAAGGACGGCAACAATCCTGCGCCGTTTCGGCGCGGACATCAACGCCCGAGATAATAAAGGTGACACGGCACTCCACGCGGCGTGTTTCTACCGACCCGACCCGACTGTCATTCAATGGCTCCTGCAGCACGGAGCAGATCCGAATTCCCCCAACGACGGCGGTATTACACCCCTGTTCTCGGCGAGCGCGACCTATCAGTTCGAAGTCATCGAGATGCTATTGAAGGCGGGTGGCAGGCCAGAGATTCAAGCCAACTTTGGTAGAAGCGCAGAGTGCTTCACACTTGCTAATTCGGAAAATGGGAAACACCTAACTCGTCTATTCAAGCAATACCGCAAAAATTAGCAATCGATGAATACAGCCACATCCCCCGCGCGAATGCGCAACGTTTAACTAGCCACCTCATGCCTGGCGCACCGTGTCTCTGTACGGTGCGCATCAGAGCACTGCCCTCTTTCTTGCGTCCATCCCCGAATTTAAGGACTCACGCGGCTGATTTAGTATTAAACACCGCCACCGCATCCCGCATCGTCTGCGACTCACGGCTGATATCGTCCGCGCTACGAATCAGGTCCTGCACGAGGCCCGCATTCTGATGCGTCACGCTGTCGAGCTGATTCACGGCCACATTGATTTGCTCCAGGCCCTTGGTCTGCTCGGCCGATGCGGTGGAGATTTCATTCATTAGCGTGCCGACACGGCTGACCGCCTCGACGATTTCGTTCATGGTCTTGCCGGCACGCTCGGCTTGTTGTGCGCCCAATTCCACGCCGGCCACCGACGTATCGATCAAGGTCTTGATTTCCTTGGCGGCCTCGGAGGTTTTCTGCGCCAGACTGCGCACCTCGCCGGCGACGACGGCAAAGCCTTTGCCCTTCTCGCCCGCGCGCGCGGCCTCGACCGCTGCGTTCAACGCAAGAATATTGGTCTGAAACGCGATACCGTCGATCAGCGACACGATTTCCGAGATCTTGCGTGAGCTGCTTTGTATGCTACGCATCGTCTGCACCACCTCACCCACAACCGCCCCACCTGTACTGGCAATCTCCATGCTTTCGCTGGACAGTCGGTTGGCATTGACCGCATTGTCTGCGTTCTGCTTGACCGTCATGGTCAATTCTTCAAGACTGGCGGCCGTCTCTTGCAACGAAGCGGCCTGCTGCTCTGTCCGACTGGCCAAGTCCTGACTGCTCTCTTTCAGGTGCTCCGTCGTCAAGGCGTTAGACTGGATGCGCTCGGTCACTTCCGACGTGATGCCACTCAAGCTCTTGCGCATCGTATCGAGATAGAAAAAGAGCTGCTTCAATTCCGCTTCGGCTTGTTGCGGCACGGTGATGATCAGATTGCCGCCCGTAATCTGGCCGGCCAAGCGTTCGGCCTCGCTCAGTGGCCGGGTGAGCCGCTGGCACAGTCGCAGATTCGATGCCAACACCAGCGCGGCCGTCGCGGCATAGCCCGCCCAGAGCCAGGCTCGTCCGGTCTCCGAGAATTGCGAGCTCGCCAGGTACGTCGGAATGGCTGCCATCGCCAGCGTAAACGCGCTGGAGCGCAAAAGCGCGGCGCGTAGGCCCGTGCTAAAAACCATCCCAGCCCGGTTCAGCAGTTTGCGCCAGCCCGCCGGGACGCGTTGCCCGTGCTTGACGGTATAACCCCCCCAGTCGTTCCGGTTGATCCCTTCGTAGAACTGTTCCGCGCCGCGGATAGCCTCGGCTGTGGCACGCACCCGCACGGAGGCATAGCCCACGCAAGTGTCCTGTTCCATGATGGGCAAGACCGTGGCCAGCACCCAATAGAATCCGCCATCCTTGCGGCGATTCTTCACCACGCCGACCCAGGGCTTGAAGGCTTGCAGGGTTTCCCACATCTCCTTGAAAACCGGCTCGGGCATATCGGGATGCCTCACGATATTGTGAGGTTTACCCAGCAGTTCATGCGCCTCGAATCCACTCACCTTGACGAACTCAGGGTTGCAGAACGTGATGCGCCCCTTTAGGTCCGTCTTCGAGATCAGATACTGATCTTCCTTCAACTGCGTTTCAACGTTTGTGACTGGCAAGTTCTTACGCATGTCTGTCCCGGTTCAACTAGGGTCGCACGATACTATCGAGGCGCTTGATCTTCTAAATCGGCGAAAAGCAGCCTCTTTCGGTGCCTGTTCTTCGTTTTGATATTGGCTGCGCGACACACGAGCACATGCTGGAGTGCGCTCATGAAGAAAGGGACAGCGTAAAGCTGTCCCTTCTTCGAAGGGCGCGTCGCGCTATGCCGCAACGCTCATTGACTTGTCCGGAACGTTGATACGGGGCACCTTCACATCCGCGACGCCCTCTTTTTTAATCAGCATTCCAACAATTCTGGCGGGCGGTTTGCACACAGGGCAAACAAACTCTTGCGCCAGGATATGCGTATGCGTCACGAACGCCGTCGCGCAATGAATGCAAGGCGTCATCTGCAGCATGTCGCTCTTGAAAAAGCGCAACAGCATCCACGCCCGCGTAAAGCTCAGCACGGGCTCGTCACCGTGTTCGGCTTCTTCGTGTTCGAGATAAAGTCTGTAAGCTTTGATCAAGGCCATAATTCCATTGGCCGGTGTACGCCTGACGAGATAATCGTAGATGCTATAGAAGATCGACGAATGGACGTTGTTGCGCCAGGAGGTAAACCAGTCCACGGAAAAAGGCAGCATCCCCTTGGGTGGCGAACAACCGTGGATTTCCCGGTACAAGCGGGAGAGACGGTCATAACTCAGGCTCGTCTCATGTTCCAGCACCTGCAAGCGTGCCCCCAGCGCAATCATTGTGCTCGCTAGCGCAATGTCGTCGCCTTCTTGCAGCACGCTCTTCTGAGCCGAAGGCTTGGCGTCCTTTTGGGACTTCGTCGTCTGCTTTGCCATGTCTGCTGCCTTATACCGTGACGGACTGCAGCGGCATCGCGGGAGCTTGTGTCAACGCCATCGTCATGCGGGCTTGTTGCAAGGCCCCGTTCATGCCCGATTTGGACAATGCGGAGAGCAAGGACGCGTAATTAAGTCGAAAGCCACACAACAATGCGGTCGTGGACGCCAGCGCCACCACCTGTTGAAGCGACAGTTGCAAGATGATCCGGCCCGTCTCCTCACTCAATCCGGTGCGGAACAAACCCGTGGCAAAGTCGTCCCGCAGCAGGCGTTGGGCCAAGATTAGATAGTTCAAATTGACATCACGGATTTCGCTTAGCGCCGTGTCGTCGCACCCGGAGTTGTGTGTCATTTACGTACAAGTGTTAGCGACAGTTACAGTCTTAAAACGCACCATCCCTGTCAGGTGAAATGCAGAAATGCAATGTTCGATACTATCTCACATTATTGGCGATAGATCAGTACTTTTTGGAAATATAAAAATACTTTTTTAGCTGCCTGTGGGATATAAGCGAATTTGCCTGCCTTGCCCATCACCTGCCGGCGGTGCGATCGCAGGTCACATCGAAACCAAATGCAACCCGTTGCAACCATCCGTTGGCATACTATGCCTAGCAATCCTAGGTAACATTGATAAAAATCAAATGGCGCTTAATCAAACCCGTTATCGTTGCGATTGGGAAAGTTACGAGCGCCTGCTAGGGTGCTCTGCAACTCTAGTGTTCCCAGAGTGCGATCCCCGACCACACAACACTAAGAACGCATAGGCAAGCACCTTGAGTAACATTGCTGAGCCCTCCAAGGAATGGCCCGACGAACTGACCTTCTTCATCAGAGGGCATCATCCGCAGAAAGCTCGCGATGCGCTGACCTTTGTGGTTCGCGCGGCATGCGCACTGGACGCGAGAATCGCGCTCGAGGCAAGGGGCTATTGCTGCGATCATTTGACGCCCGTGACCGCCCCGCGAGAAGAGGGCTTTCGCGTGCGCCAGGATGGCACGGTACTGCTGGCGGCTTCGGATCGGCACGCGACGTTGCGCCTGTATGGCCCATTTAACGACGAGGCCGACGCCATGCGATGGGCGGCCATTCACGGAAGCGCTTCGCGCGACGATGAAACGGTGTACATGCCGATTGACCCGGATTACTGCTTTCGCGTCGCCCGGGTCGACGGTGTGCCGGTGATTTTGGAGTTTCCACCGGATTTCTTCTCAACGCCGCTCTAGCCACGCATATCCTCAGCATGCTCAAATCGGGCTAACCGGCGTGCATCGCTCAACCACGTCGTGTGATGTGGATCCATAGCGCAAAAGCCTCACCGTGACCCCGTTACAGGGTCACGGTGAGGCTTCTTGGTTCTAGCGCTTTGAGATTAAGCTTGCAGCGCGTCAGCGATGATCTTCATCGCTTTGTCGAACTGTGCGTCCGGCGTGGTCAGCGGATACAGCAGACGGATCACGTTGCCGTACATGCCGCAAGAGATCAGCAGCAGGTTCTGCTCCAGCGCACGCTTTTGCACTTCCGTGACCTTGGCAGCGTCCGGCTGACCGGTAGCCGGATCGCGGAACTCGATGGCCAGCATGGAACCGAGACCACGCACGTCGGCCATCGCGGGCACTTTGGCCTTTAACGACTCCAGATGCGCGCGCATGCGCTCGCCCAGTTGGGCCGACCGTTCGACCAGGCCTTCGCTTTCAATCACGTCCAACACCGCATTCGCGGCGGCAACCGCCAGCGGGTTCGCAGCGTAGGTGCCGCCCAGGCCGCCCGGGGCCGGTGCATCCATGATCGAGGCACGGCCACATACCGCGGACAACGGCGTGCCGCCACCCAGGCCCTTGGCCATCGTCATCAGGTCGGGCTCGACGCCAAAGTGTTCCATGGCGAACATGCGGCCCGTGCGGGCGAAGCCGGTCTGAATTTCATCGGCGATAAACACAATGCCGTGCTCGTCGCAGACTTTGCGCAAGCCTTGCATCAGTTCCTTGGAAGCCGGATTAAAGCCGCCCTCGCCTTGCACGGGCTCGACAATGATCGCCGCGACACGCTTGGGATCCACGTCGTTTTTGAACAGCTGCGTCAGCGCTTCCAGGGAATCTTCAGCGGTCACGCCATTGACGGGCGTGGGGAACGGCACGTGGAAGATTTCGGACGGGAACGGACCGAAACCAACCTTGTAAGGAACGACCTTGCCGGTCAAGGCCAAGCCCATCAGCGTACGGCCGTGGAAGGCGCCGCCAAAGGCGATTACGGCAGAACGACCGGTATGGGCGCGCGAGATCTTGATCGCGTTCTCGACGGCCTCGGCACCGGTGGTGAAGAAAACGGTCTTCGTGGCTTCCTTGATCGGCACCAGGGCGTTCAGACGTTCGGCCAGCACAACCGGGCCTTCGTAAGGAACAATCTGGAACGCGGTGTGCGTGTAACGCTCGAGCTGCTCGGCAACGGCAGCCACGACTTTCGGATGGCGGTGGCCGGTGTTCAACACGGCGATGCCGGCCGCGAAATCGATATATTCCTTGCCTTCAACGTCCCAGAGGGTGGCGTTTTCGGCGCGGTCAGCATGAAAATCGCACATCACGCCCAACCCA
Organism: Bordetella sp. 02P26C-1; assembly: GCF_009763255.1. Lineage (GTDB taxonomy): Bacteria > Pseudomonadota > Gammaproteobacteria > Burkholderiales > Burkholderiaceae_B > Bordetella_A. The sequence goes on from NZ_WSJB01000006.1 coordinate 81,412, forward strand.
CGGGGCATGGCATCAAGGCGGCGCTGTTTGAGGTCGAGGTTCTTGGACATTTCGAATTGACGACTATCAATAGAGGGAAAGGGGTAATGCATTCTCGCGCCCATTGGCACCATCGGTAAGAGCCACTTTTGGTAATTCGATGGGTCCAATTACACTACGGTCTTTTGGACGGACGGAGCGAGACGATGCGTTCGATTTGTGCTGACCTGCTTCTGCAACGCTTTGACCTCGATGCCGCGCAACCCCGCAATCGGCAGCTCTACGCTTGCCTGCGTGCCGCGATTCTGGACGGCAGCCTCACGCCCATGTCGCGCCTGCCCTCGTCGCGCGATCTTGCGCAGGAGCTGGGCGTCTCGCGCAATACCGTGATTCATGCGTATGACCAGTTATTGGCCGAGGGATATGTGCATTCCCGGGTCGGCAGCGGCACGTTTGTCTCGGCGACCGCGCCAGACCGCTTTTTGAATATCGACGGCGCGGATAATCGCGCTGCGGCGGACACGACGACCACGCCGCTGTCGCGCCGTGCCACTCGCCTGATCGAACGCGCCCAGGCCGCGCCTAAGCAATGGGGCGCCTTCATGCCGGGGGTGCCAGATGTCACGGCGTTTCCTCACCGGCAGTATGCGCGCATACTCGCCAAACTTTGGCGCACGCCCTCGCCCGAACTGCTGACCTATGCCTCGGGCGGCGGTCGGCCGGAGCTACGGCAAGCGCTCGCCGCGCACCTGCGCATCGCGCGCTCCATTCGTTGCGATCCCGAACAGATCCTGATCACGGAAGGCGTGCATCAGGCCATCGACTTGACCGTAAAGATGCTGGTCGATCCTGGGCAAAGCGTATGGGTGGAAGACCCCGGCTATTGGGGCTTTCGCAGCGTGTTGGGCATGGAGCCCGGCATACGTGTGGTGGCCGTACCGGTCGACGCTCAAGGACTATGTATTCCGCATCGCCCTGGACGCCCTCGCCTGATTTTCGTCACGCCATCGCATCAGTATCCGCTGGGATCTGTCATGTCCATGGCACGGCGCCAGGAGCTCATCGCGTTCGCGCGGGCCAACGGGGCGTGGATCGTGGAGGATGATTACGACAGCGAGTTTCGCTTTGGCGGGCATCCCATTCCGGCGATGCAGGGAATGGATGCGGCCACGCCCGTGATCTACGTAGGCACTTTCAGCAAGACCCTTTATCCGGGGTTACGCATGGGGTACATGGTGGTGCCGCGCGGATTGGCGAAAGCGTTTCACACCGCCCAGGCGGATCTCTACCGCGAAGGCCATGCATTGACGCAGCTTGCGCTGGCGCAGCTCATCGCCGACGGTCACTATGCCAGCCATATTCGCCGCATGCGGCTGCTATACGCGCGACGACGTTCTTTCTTGGTGGGCTTAATCGAAAAGCACCTGGGCGCGGAATTCTTGCACTCGCAAGATAGCAACGCCGGTCTGCATGTGGTGTTGCGATTGCCGGATCATGTGGATGACGTTGCGCTACAGCAGACCTTGGCACAACGTGGCATATTGGTGCGCGCCTTATCGCGCTACTACGTGCGAGCCAAGCCGCAGCGGGGGCTGCTGCTTGGCTACGCGGGCGTGCCGGAGTCGCATATCACTGCGGCGTTCGGAGAGCTGTTGTCGGTGTTGCGTGCTAGCGGGATAGGGCTATCGCAACGATGAAATCGGCTTAGCTAATGATATCCGAGGAGGCATTCAGCCACGTTGGCACAACGGGTCGTAGCGGTGTGCGATTCTGTTAGATAAGCTTAAAACTACACCAAGCACATGTTGCATGGGCACTCACTTGGTGTAGCGCAGCAATTACAGCTCGTCCGTTGCTTGCTCGGGCAAAGCCCCGGTGACCAGCACATAAAAGCTATGGAGGAATTGTTCAACCTTATAGTTGCACATGCCGGTCTTATCGTTGCTGATGCACTGCTTTAGCGCTTCTACAAGATTAGCGAATGGCTTCGCATCTTCCGATGTCGGATCTGTATCCAGTGGTCCATCAGTTGCGCCGTCGGTCTGACCACCACAGACATTAAGGAAAGCGTTGATAGATAGTTGATGCATCGCTTGCTCCAGGATCAAAGATTAAAGTTGATCAGCGTTGGCCTGACGACGCCCAAGCGGGCATTTGAGGGTCGACGTGGTCCGCCAGCATCATTTCCACCCGCTCTTTGCTGTAATGGAGGACATTCAGGCTCAATGGCCTATTTTCCATGGCGTTCGCCGCGCAACGGAAAAACCTGTCTATGCAGGAAGTCGGCGGCGCGGGTTGGCCGTCATTGGCAACATGTTCTGGGGATTCGCCTTGTCCGCCCCACGGCGTGGGAAGCTTACGAACGGGAATTTCACGCATCATGCTCTCCTGATCACGGGCCTGAAGCAGTAGCCTGCCGCGGCTGAGGGGGCCCGGTTACGCCTCAGTGGGAATCGAACCTGGCAGGAGCTGAGCTGACAGAGTAATTCGCGCTCGATCCGTCGTCTGGACGCCGCCCAGTCACACATGCGCGGAAATAAGACGCTCGGTCGTATAACGCAGCTTGTATTGACAGACCGCAGACAGCGGCGTCATTGGCACACGACTTCTCGATGCGCTGCGATGCGCTTAGTGGTCAAGCGCGGCGACGCAAAACGGCGTGCTTTACACGGCGGGAGCGCCCGGAATCCTGCAGCGGCCGCTTCCAATCCCAATAGCGGCCACGTCCGTCGATACCACGACAATATTCCACATAGGCATTAGTTTTTGTAATGCATAAAGGCCTCGTGCGGGACAACCCACGAGGCCTTGGCAAGCGAAACGTTCAAACGTTGTACAGGAGACCCGACAGCGCCCGAACCAACAACGCCTATTACAGCTTAAACACCGACACCGCCTCGGCCAGCGCCTTGGCCTGTTCTTCCAGCGAGGCCGCCGCGGCGGCGGATTCCTCGACCAGTGCCGCGTTCTGCTGGGTGACCTGATCCATTTGAGACACCGCCATGTTGACCTGGTCAATGCCCGCGGATTGCTGCTCGGTCGCCGAGGAGATTTCGCCCATGATGATCGCCACTTGATGCGCGGCTTGGACCACCTCGCGGATGGTTTTTTGCGTGACTTCGACTTGCTCCGCACCCGTCGATATCTTCACCAACGAAGCATCGATCAACGCCTTGATTTCCTTGGCGGCCACGGCACTGCGCTGGGCGAGTGCACGAACTTCGGCCGCAACCACCGCGAAGCCTCGGCCCTGCTCGCCGGAGCGTGCCGCTTCGACCGCCGCATTGAGCGCGAGAATGTTGGTCTGGAAGGCGATGCTGTCGATCACGTTAACGATCTCGCCAATCCGACCCGAGCTTGCCGAAATATCCTGCATGGTTCCCACCACGTCACCGACAAACTTGCCACCTTGCTCGGCCTTGGACGAGGCGTTGTGTGCCATGTCGTTGGCTTGACGGGCGTTTTCCGCGTTCTGGCGCACCGTGCTGGCGAGCTCCTGCATGCTCGCGGCGGTTTCCGCCAGTGAAGCTGCCTGTTCTTCGGTACGGCTGGACAAATCGGTGTTGCCAGACAAGATCTCGCTGGCACCCACATTGATTTCGTCCACGCTGTGATGGACGGTCGTCACCGCCTTGGCAAGGTTGTCGCGCGTCTGCACAGCGCTCGAGAGCAGCTTGTGAACTTCATTGTCGGAGTTAGCGGGCGCCGGCGGGATATCAACCGTCAGATCACCCTCGCCGAGACGTTCCAGGGCATTGACGACACCGCGCACGGGTCGCAGAGTCTGACGCAACAGCAAGCCCACCACGCCGACGATGGCAAGGGTGCCAATCAACATCAACAGCCCTTGGATCAGGGTGCTACGGCGACTGGCGGCCAGAAATTCATCCACCGGGCCCGAGCTATACAGCATCCAGTTCCAGTGCGGAATGTTCGACCAGGACAAATAGCTATTACCCCGGTCATTGCCCAGATCGACTTCCATAAATCCAGACCGGCTGCGCTCGAGTTTATCCAGGAGCTCGGTGACTTCCGGGGTCGCTTCAGTACCCGCCCGGATACCCCCCACATAAGTCCATTTTCTGGTCTTCGTGTTGCGCTCCAGCACGCCGATGGAGCCGTATTCGCCTACCTTGGCGCTGCTCAAAAAGGAAAGTAGTCCGCGAACATCGTCGTCCACGTCCACACGGACCGTCAGTCCGCCATAGGTCTCTCCCTTTGCGTCCTTCAAGGGCATGATTGTCATGGCGTACCACCGTCCGGAGCGCTGCACCAGGCCAGCCTGCCTCTCACCTGCCTCAAGCGCCTTTACCGCGAGGTCCTGTGGGTTCAACTTGCTACCGATTGCCGAGCGCCCCTGATCGTCCATGAGCAAGGTCGCTGCCCTAACCCAGGAGGAGCCATCGCGCACGATGATAGACGTATCGGCGCCAGTGAGGCGGTTCAGCTGATTTTGGACGGTGATATCGTCATTGAGGGTGTTGCCGTCTGGGTCGATGAGCCGGGGAACCAAGCCTGCCTGGCCCGTCTCGACACGACTGCCGTCTAATATCGGCACGCCGCCTAGCGCGTCGATATACGCGGGCAACAACGTGTCGGCGCGGCTCATGGCGCTTCTGTACATCAGTTGAAGGCTTTCTTCGATGAGCGTCATTGTGGCCGCCATTTCGCGTTGAACTGACTCCGCCGCGGCGCGGTGACTGTTTACCGTCATTACCCCACCGAGAATGGCCATGACGGTGACGGTGACGGCGCTCGTCACCACCCCCATTTTGAAAGACAGGCTTTTTCGGGACCACCAGCCTGCTTCTCTGGTACTAGATGAATGTTTCATAGTATCTGCTGGCCCCTTCCCAGCAGTCTGCTCGGGGCCGTTTCCTGTTCGATTTAGCCCCCAAGCCGCCCCAGCGTCGCCGTCGCGGCCCCCGCACGGGCGGAGCACCCTAGTATTAGCGACACATTCTTTCGAATGTTTAATTCGGAAGAAAGAAAGGGCGAGAACGCCATCGCGCCCTCGCCCTTATTCGTCCTGCTCAGCGGCACAAGGACGGATTCGCCCTTGAAGCCCGCCTTGAAGCCCGCCTGGACTTACCGCAACCGCTCCACCGCTTGCGCGATACGCGCGACGCCCTGCTCCAACACATCCATCCCGGTCGCAAACGAAATGCGGAAGTAAGGCGACACGCCATACGCCGCGCCCTGCAGGACGGCCAGGTTCACTTCGTCGAGCAGATAAAGAATGAAATCCTCATCGGTCTCCAGGACCTTGCCGGCCGGCGTGGTTTTACCCAGCAGTTTCTCGCACGACGGAAACACGTAGAACGCGCCTTCCGGCAGATGGCAGTGAATGCCTGGGATCCTGTTCAACGCGGCGACGACCTTGTCGCGGCGCTCCTGGAAGATCGCGCAACGTTCGGCAATGAAATCCTGAGGCCCATTGAGCGCCTCGACCGCGGCGGCCTGGCTGATGGACGAAGGGTTAGACGTGGACTGCGATTGCAGCTTGGTCATCGCCTTGATCAACGCGACGGGCGCCGCGCCATAACCGATGCGCCAGCCGGTCATGGCATACGCTTTGGACACACCGTTCATGGTGAGCGTGCGCGACTTCAGTTGCGGCGCCACCTGGGCGATCGTGTAATAACGGCGATTGTCATAGAGCAAATGCTCGTACATGTCATCGGTCAGAATCCAGACATGCGGATGACGATCCAGCACGGCGGCCAGGCCCAGCAGCTCTTCACGGCTATAGACCGCTCCGCTGGGATTATTCGGTGCGTTCAGGATCACCCAGCGGGTATTCGGCGTGATGGCGCGTTCGAGGTCTTCCGGCTGCAGCTTGAAGCCTTTGTCGGCGGGACACTGCACCGTCACCGGCGTGCCACCGGCCAGCAGCACGATATCGGGATACGACACCCAGTATGGCGCGGGAACGATGACTTCCACCCCGGGTTCGACCGTGCACATCAGCGCGTTGAAGATGATCTGCTTGCCACCGGTGCCCACGATGATTTCGCTGGTCTCGTAGTCCAGCTCGTTTTCGCGCTTGAACTTCGCCTTGATGGCGGCCTTCAGTTCGGGGGTACCGCCTACGTCGGTGTACTTGGTGCGCGACTGCGCCATTGCGCGGACAACGGCTTCGCACACATTTGCGGGCGTATCGAAATCGGGTTCGCCGGCAGTCAGACTGATGATATCGCGCCCCGCTGCGCGCAACTCACGCGCGCGTTGGCCCGCCATCGAGCTGGGTGACGGCTTGATTCGGTTGACCCGTGATGCAAGGAATTCCATGGCGTTTCCAGTTAATCTAGTAAGGGATCACGCGCTGGCAGGCCACTGAGCCGCCCACTCACGCAAGTGTTTGAGAAAGATTTGGTCCACACGCCGCTCGTTTCCATCGGAATGACCGGCTGCATGCGGGGTGACGATCACGTTTTCCATGGACCACAGCGGAGAGGCCGAGTCCAGCGGCTCATGCTCGAAGACATCGAGATAGGCGCCGGCCAAACGGCGTTGCTGCAATGCTTCGATGAGCGCGGCCTGATCCACGACTTCGCCGCGCGCGACATTGATGAGTCGCGCCGACGGCTTGAGCGCGCCCAGCACCTTGCCGTCGATCCAACGGCGGGTGCGTTCGGTCAAAGGGCAAGCCAGGATCAACCAATCGATGCGCCCGGCGTACTGGCCGATGTCCTCATAGGCCAGGGTCTCGGTCTGGTCGTCCACCGGGGTATTGGAGCTGCGCGCCACGATCACCTTCACGCCAAGCACACGCAGCACAGCGGCAATGCGCTGCCCGATCGGGCCCCATCCGGCGATCAGCGCGGTCTGCCCCACCAGATCAGTCGGCAAGCCAGTGGCCACCAGCGACAACCAGCGGCGCTCGCGTTGTTGCTCCAGCAACAAAGGAAAATGGCGAGCCAGCATCAACAACCCGGTCAACGCGGTCTGTGCCACCACGTCGGCGTTCACGCCCGGCGAGGTGGTCGCGCGCACCTTGCGCTCTGCCAGTTCGGCGAAAAACGGTCGGTCCGCGCCCGCGGAATGCACATGCACCCATTGCAGATCGGGCGATCTGCGCAGGCTGGTGTAAAACGCTTCGAGCGGCAGCTTGATATCGTGCTTGGTCGACAACCCGGTCACATCGCGCGACCAGTAGCCAACATGAATGTCGCCCGGCGCGGTATCGGGGTCCGTCGTGGGGGTCACGACCTCGAAAGGACAGCCTTGCATGGCCTCGTCCAGCGCGTCGCCCAGGCGTTCCCGAGCGACTTTCGAGATCAGCAGCCGGGCAGGTTTTGCTGCGGTCATAGTGAGACTCCGGCTTAGTCGCGGAAGGACGGATCGAGACGGTCGAGCTTGCGCAGCAACGCCGGCCATTCCATGACGCCATACGGACGACGAGTCCCCGGCTGATAATTGTTCCAGGTTTCCTGCAGCACCTCGGGCGGCACGTCGCGCAGCGGCGTATTGGCGGCCATGGCGGCCAGCTGCGTACGGCACGCAAGCTCGAGCCGGTGCATCCAGTTAAATGCCTCGCCCACGGTTCGGCCCACTACCAGTGCACCGTGATTACGCAAGAGCAAGGCCTCTTTGTCGCCGAGGTCCCGTACGATGGATTCCTTCTCGTCAGACTTCAACACCACGCCTTCGAAGTCGTGGTAGCCGATGCGCAAGAAACGCATCGAGGTCTGCGTGATCGGCAGCAAGCCGCACTCGAGCGCCGACACGGCCATCGATGCCCAGCTATGCGTATGAATCACGCAGCCCACTTCGGGGCGTGCGGCATGCACGGCGCTATGGATAACGTAGCCGGCTTTGTTGATACCGTAGTTGAGCTCGCCGAAATCGGGCTTGGACAGGATCGTGCCGTCGAGATCCACCTTGATGAGGCTGGAGGCGGTGATCTCTTCGTACATCATGCCGTACGGGTTGATCAGAAAGGCGCCCTCTTCGCCCGGCACGTGCGACGAAATATGGTTCGCCATCATGTCGGACATGCCATACAGGTCGACTAGGCGATAGCATGCGGCCAGATCCACGCGCGCTTGCCACTCCTCGGGCGAACAGCGGTCTTTCATGGAGGGAATGGTCAATACGCCGGGGCGAGTCATTGGGTATCTCCTTGATAAATGAATGGATGCTGCATGGGCATCACGCCTGACGATTCTAGGGGCGCCCATTAATCTCGACAAATGATTATTATTTGTCTACTGTTCGTGTTTATCGATAAATCGTTTACCGACATGAACCGCACTATGTCGCTGCGGCACTTTCGTGCCTTCGTTGCCGTGGCCACCACGGGTTCCTTCACGATCGCTGCCAAACAACTGTTCCTGACGCAGTCCGCGTTGACGGCCACCATCCAGCAGTTCGAAGACAACATCGGCTTCAAACTGTTTGACCGGAGCACTCGCCGCGTCGTCATGACGCCCGAGGCGGAACGTTTCCTGCCACAAGCCGAACATATCCTGCGACAGTTTGACAGCGCCGTGGCCGATCTGGAGTCGCTGGCGCAGGGGCGCCGCGGTCACGTCCGGATCGCCGCCGCGGCCTCGGTGACGCATTACTTTCTTGGCAACGCCATCGCCACACTGCGCGCCGACTATCCGGAGATCACCGTATCGCTACACGACGCCGCCTCCGAACAGGTCGAACGCATGGTCGAACAGGGCGAGGTCGATTTTGCCTTTGCCAGTCCTCACAAACAGCGCGAAGAGCTGATCTACACGCCATTATTCGAGGACCGATTTGGCCTGGTCTGCCGCCATGAGCACCGTTATGCCAAGGGCCGCCGCGCCATGCGCTGGTCGGAACTATCTGCCGAAGACTATATCGGCTTTACCGCCGATACGGGCATCGGCGCCTACCTGCGTCAACATGCCGACCGTAGCGATCTGTTCGCCCACAGCGGCAACGAGGTCTCGAACACCTCGTCCCTCGGCGCGATCCTGAAATGGACCGAGGGCTATTCCGTGCTGCCGGCGCTGGCCGCCTCGCGCATCACGGGTCCACACCTGGTATTTCGACCCTTGAGCAGCCCCACGCTAATTCGCCAGGTCCATCTGGTGACGCGCAAGCTGCGAGCGTTATCGCCCGGATCGGAGCTGTTCGTGGACTACATGCTGCGTACGTTGCGCCAAACGCCGGTACCGGATGGCGTCCGGGTGCTGGCCAAGGGCTAAGCGGCGCCTCGCGCTGCCTAACCCCCTCGGACATTACTGCTTCGGAATATTCGCGCCAGCGATGATCTTCGACCACTTCTCGCGTTCGGCCGCGATGTGGTTGTTGAAATCTTGCTGCGTGCCACCGGTCACCTTGGCGCCGAGATCCGCCAACTTGGCTTGAACATCGGGTTGCTGCAGGATCTTGTTGATCTCGCTGTTTAAGCGATCGACGATTTCTTGAGGCGTGCCGCCGGGCACTGCCACGCCAGTCCAGGACAAGGACTCGTACCCGGGCAGGACCGTCTCAGCGATGGTAGGCGTGTCGGGCAGTGCGGCCAGACGATCCTTGCTGGTCACAGCCAGGGCTTTCACCTTGCCGGTCTTGACCAGCGGAACGGAAGACGGCGCGTTATCGAAGATCATGTGCACCTGGCCGCCCATCAGATCCACCAAAGCTTGGCCGCTGCCGCGATAAGGCACGTGCATGATGTCCACGCCGCCCATGTTCTTGAAGAGCTCGCCCGACATATGCGTGGAGCTGCCCGCGCCCGACGAGGCGAAGGTGTACTTGCCCGGGTTTTCTTTGACGAGCTTGAGCAGTTCCTCGGCGCTGTTGACCGGCAGGTCATTGTTGACGATCAGCACGTTGCCGATCGATGCGGTGTAGACCACCGGGATGAGGTCTTCGCCCACGGTGTAGCCGGGTTTGGCGTAGAGCGCGTGGTTCATCGACAAAATGCCGGTGGTGCCAAACAGCAGCGTGCGGCCATCCGGCGCGGACTTGGCCACCATCGCGGCGCCGATGTTACCGCCCGCGCCGCCACGGTTCTCGACCACGACGGGTTGCTTTAAGGCGGTCGAAAGGCGGTCGCCAATCAGGCGGCCGATCACGTCGGTGGAACCACCGGCCGAGAACGGGATCACCAGCGTGACTGGGCCATTCGGATAATCGCTGGCCTGAGCGGCCGAGCCAAAGCTGATTGCAAGCGCGCCGGCCAAGATGGCGGCAGAACGGACCATTGCGCGGGCGCCAGAACGACCCGCCTTCTTCAAGATACTCATGTTTTCCCCTGATGCAGGATTGCTACTACTTGTGTTTAGAGGAACGATGATAAGAAGGCGGATACTCCACCGCAAACGAAAAAAATTTGGGTATTTATCAATGCCGTTGATATATCCTCAGGCCCGCGCGTGCTAGTACCTATGGGCTTTGCGCAAACGGCGTCAGGGGATGAGCTTGAAAACAAGCGGTATAAGTAGTGAAGACAAGATCACCTGCACGCCCAGCGCCAGACCCGCATACGCGCCCGCATCGGCGTTGACCTGAATGGCACGCGCCGACCCGATGCCGTGCGAGACCGTCCCAAGCGCATAGCCCCGCGCAGCCCATCCGGCCTCGTCACGCGGAATACGCAGCAGATCAAACAGATATTTGCCGCTCAACGCGCCCACCAGACCGGTGAGCACCGCGAACACCGCCGACAACGATGGAATACCCCCGATCGCCTCGGATATGCCCATGGCTACTGGCGCGGTGACGGACTTCGGCGCCAGCGATAACACCACTTCATGCGGCAGGCCAAATAGCCAGGCCAGCAAGACGGCGCTAGCGGCGGCGGCGCCACCCCCTAGCAAGGCCGCCCACAACAGACGCGCCCACCGCGCGCGCAATTCAGCGCGCCGCACCCACAACGGCCAGGCGAGCGCTACCACGGCCGGTCCTAAGAGGAAATGAATGAATTGCGCCCCGGAAAAATAGGTCTGATAAGGGACGCCAAAAACCTGTAAACCTCCAGCCAGGATGACGACACTCCATAACACGGGATTGGCCAATGGCGCCTGGCCTAATCGCAGGTAAAACGCCTGCGCGACTAAATACACGGTCAACGTGGCGGTCAACCCGAACAGGGGCGTAGACGAGAGATAGACCCACAGATCGACGAAGTCACGCATTTTGGTCTCCCTGTCCACGCTTGAGCGCCAATAGGGTGACCACCATACCGATCAAGGTCGACAACACAATCACGGCCAGAATTCGCAAGCCATATTGGCTAATCAGTCCCAGATGCGTCATAACTCCGACGCCCACTGGCACAAACAGCAAAGACAGATGCGACAAGAGATACTGCGCCGCGATCTGCACGGACGCTCTGACGGCACGCCAGCGCAGGCCGATCACCAGCAACAACATGCCAATGACAGGGCCGGGAAACGGTAAGTGAAACAGGCGCGAGAGCGCTTCGCCCAGCGTCTGAAACGCGAGCAACCAAGTAAATCCAAGAAGGGCTTGCATAGAAAGCGTCGAATAACGATGGGGATCGCGACGCGGCGGATGATCGGAGATATCGTTATTGTAGAGCTACTTCTCTCTATGTGGCCGGGCCCGGGCTTTGCCTGCGGCCACGCCTTTCCGATCAATGCCCCCCACGCATACCCGTCAGTGCGATGCTATGGCCTATGCCCACGGATCGTTAGCAGGCAGCCCGCCACGATTCGAACAAAGGCATGAACCCCCGCGTGGTCAAGCCCTGCAAGGCAGCCACCATTTGATCTCGCTGTGCGGTCGCGAGATTGCCTCGGGCAAGATTAATAAACTTTTGAGCGACCTGGTCCTGGCTCATCGGATTCGCGACATCGCCCAACGGGAATTCGACCGTCATGGTTTCAGGGCCGTGACCCTGGTCCATCACGACCCGGCATGGCGTGCGCTGTGGGAACGATTGCGCGAAATCATCGTGGGCTGCCAACTCGACCCGCGCCGCTAGTGCAAGGACCTCGGCATCCGTCAACACGCGCGGATCCACCGGCTGCAACGCCGCGGCCCCATGCACAGCGGCCAGCGCGCAGCTGAAATAGTAGCTGTACTGAGCGCCTTCCAGCGTCGTGGGAGCACGTTCGTTGACCAGCTTCAATCCCCGCGCGAACGTCTCGATACGTAAACTCTTGATCGGCGCGCCCGGACGTCGCATCGCCAGAATCGCGTCAATTGCAGCGTGCATATAGCGGCAGCAGGCATAGGGTTTGATGTAACTATCCTGCAACCACCAATGTTCCCCTAATCCGCCCGTCAGCACCTCACGACGATAATTGTCCTCACTGTCGAGCAGGTCTATCGGCCCCGTGGCTCCCTCGCGGGCCCGATACGCAGCTGTCAGGCCGACTACGACGGCCGCGGGAATCTGCTCTTTGACGGTGCTGCCCTGATATTTAGAACTGCCCGAAGGAAAACCGATCGGGCCTTCCGCCCCGGCGATCGCCAGGGCATGCGCAGTCTGCTTTGCATCGAGCCGCAGCAAGCGCGCCGCCGCCGCCGCGACGCCATAATTGACCCAACGCCCCGTCGCATAGGTATCGATCCGTGCGATCGGACGCGCGGTAGCGGTTCGCAAGCCCACCTCGTAGCCCACCGCGATGGCATCGAATATATCCTCGTCTGAGGACCCCAGCGCTTGCGCCACCGCCATGACGGCTGGGATCACGCCCGCGCCGGGATGGCCCGCCGCGCCCCGATGTCCATCATCAATGTCTAGCGCGCTGGCCGCGGCCGAATTCGCCATGGCTGCGCCGGCGACACTGAGCGAGCCGCCGCTCAGCCAAACATCTGCCACGCCCTCGCCATATAGCGATTTCGCGCAGCCTCGGGCCGCGATGGCCAGATCGGATCCCACACCCGCGACCGTCGCGCTCATCAAGTCGAACACGAGTAAGGCGCAACTATCACGGGCCGGTCCTTGAAGCGAGCCCGCAGGCAAATGGGCGACGAATTGGGCGAGTTCTTCTATTGCATGCATACTTTGTCCTTTAGGCGGCGAACCGGTCTATTGAAAACGCATCGATAGGCGTCTCGGTTTCGCCATCACACACCAGTTCCGCGAGGATTTCGCCCACGCCCGGTGCGAGCATGAACCCCCCACCTGAAAAGCCGAAAGCGTGCAGCAATCGCGGCGTCGTGCGACTCGGCCCGATCACGGGATTTCGATCCGGTGTTTTGCCGTCCAGACCGCTCCATGATCGAATCACGAGGGCTTGCTTGAGCGCGGGGATTATGGTTTGAGCCTCTCGCATGACGGAGAGCGTCACGTCATCTGAAGGTTGAGCAAAGCGATCGTCGCCGCGCGCCATGCCACCACCCAGCACACAGTTACCGCGATCGACCTGGCGCGCATAGAACCCGCCGCCATAGATGCCCAGATTGTGGGGAATGAACCGGGGCAGCGGTTCGGTCACCCACATGTTCGGATACATGGGCTCCAATGGCGTTTTTTCGCCGAAGGTCTCGGCCAGTTGGTTGGCCCAGGCTCCGGCGGCATTGATGCACCATTTGGCGCGAACACGGTGCTCGCCCGCTTGCGCATGGAAGTGATTACCATCGAAAGCAATTTCGGTCAGCTCGGTTTGTTCGAGGACCATTGCACCCGCGCTCACGGCTGCGCGAGCAAACGCGGGAGACACCAGCCGAGGATTCGCATGCCCGTCTGAAGGGCACAGCGAACCCCCGATGACGGCGCGACTCAGCCACGGATAGCGGGCGCGAAATGGCGCGCCATCAATGATCGACGCCGACAAGCCAAAGCTCTCGGCCATCTTGGCCCACGCCGCCAGCGCGTCCAGATCCGCCTCATTTCGTCCCAAGCGCAAATGCCCCGACACGGTGAACTCGCCATCGATGCCAATCAACTCAGGCAGCCCGTTCCAGATGCGGCGCGCGCGTAACGCCAGGGGCATCTGCTCTTTGGTTCTGCCCTGACACCGTACGCCACCATAGTTCACGCCGCTCGCCTGCGCGCCGCAATAACGGCGCTCGATGACGAGCGCCTTGACGCCGCGTTTAGCGAGATAGAGCGCAGAGGCCGCGCCGACGAGACCTCCACCCACGATGAGGACATCGACATCCATACGATCAGTCATCGCGTGCCTCGTCTTCCGCAGCAGTGTGCGCTGGCGGCGCACTGCAAAACATGGGTAATGGCTTGATCGGCGGCTGCGCGCGCAGACGACCCGCTTGTTTTAACGGGATGCCCAGCTCATCGCTCATAAGCGAGATGGCGGCGTCCCCGCACATCCGCCCCTGACAACGCCCCATGCCAACCCGCGTTAGCGCTTTCAGGCGATTGATTTCCGAGGCCTCGCCATTACGAAGACATTGGCGCAGCGTGCCGGCTTTGACTTCCTCGCACCGGCACACGGTCATATCGTCCGGCCAAGCAGCACTGATCTTCTCGGGCACGGAGAACGCCTGCTCAATGCCCACGCGGAAGGTATTGATTCTCGCTAGTTTGCGATTGATCTCGGCTAGGTCCGGCGACCCAAGCTCTGGCGTGATGCCGAGATCGGCGAGTATCGCCAGACCCGCCCGCCTGCCGGAAAGCTCCGCCGCGTCCGCACCAGCAATGCCCGCGCCATCACCCGCAAGATAGATTCCTGGCTGTGAGCTTCTGCCTGCGCCATCCTGCCTGGGTATCCAAGCCCGATTCAAGTTGCTGTATTCGAATTCACACCCCGATATATCAGCAAGCTGCGCCTCGGGACGCAATCCGTAGCCCAGCCCGACCGCATCACAGGCGAGGCTATGCGGGCGTGCGTCGGCTTGAGATCCCGAGCGGTGGCGCATCCAGCGTATGCCGCTCACCGACTGCACGCCGTCGATACCCACCAGACGCACATTGTGCTCAACGCGCACGCCCTGCGCGCGCAGCCAAGCAAGGTAATAAACCCCCTTGGCAAACGTGCCCGGCTGCCTCAAGAGTCGCGGAGTCGCCTTAACCTGCTGAGCCCAGGCACTGGTATCCAACACGGCCTCGACATTCGCACCGGCCTTCACATACTGATACGCAACGAGATACAGCAAAGGACCAGTACCCGCGAACACGACCCGACGTCCGATCGCACAGCCCTGTGCCTTTAAGGCCACCTGAGAGCCGCCCAGCGTATAACACCCTGGCAGGGTCCATCCTGGAATGGGAAACACGCGATCCGTCGCGCCGCTGGCGATCACGAGATGCGTGTAGGGCACGCGAACTTGCCGGCCCTGCTGCAAGGTATCCAAATAGCCATCCCCCCCGCCCCAGGCCAACGTGTCCGGACAGTAATCTACGCGCGGCAGGATGCGCGCCATGGCTTGATGCACGGCATCGGCCTTGGCCGCTTCAAAGCCATATAAAGCGCGCTTCGAACGATTGAAACCTGCCTCTTGTGGCGGCTGACGGTAGATCTGGCCACCCCAGCGAGCGCCTTCATCCAGCACGAGCGGACGCAGGCCCGCGTTGACAAGCACTTCGGCGGCGCGGATACCCGCGGGGCCCGCACCAACGACGACGACACGCATGGCCGCAGTCATAAGACGCCCTCCGCCAGCGGCGCAGCGGTGCATAGACGCACGTCTGCACGCAATCGCGTCGTGCAGGCCCGCAACCTCGAACCGTCCTCGTACCAGACCCAGCAGTCCTGGCAAGCACCGATCATGCAGAAGCCGGCTCTGGGTTCATGGCTGAACTCGGTATTCCGAACGCGGGACTGTCGGGTCAGAATCGCAGTGAGGACGGAGTCCCCCGCGAGACCAAAACATTCCACCCCGTCGAGATAAAACCGGACTATCTCCCGGCTTGTCTCGGCAACGCGCACGAGCTGCGCGTCATGCTGGTTACGTACATTCTGCACAATGAATTGCCTTGTGATGATGCGTGCGGCCTGCCTTAACGCGCCCGGCAGGCGGGCCACGCCTGCGGGCTGCGTGCACCGAGTTCAGATCATCAATTCAATGAGGAACGGGCCTTTGCGTTTGTTGGCGGCCGTAAACAGGTCCGCCAGCTCTTCCATGGTGTGCGCTTTGGCCGCTTCGACTCCCATGCCGCGTGCCAGACTGACCCAATCGAGTGCGGGACGCGTGAGATCCAGCATATTCATGGCGGTGGTGCCTGCCTGCGCACCTACGCCCGCGAGTTCGCCGATCAAAATCGCGTACTTCTGATTAGCGAAGATCACGGTGGTGACGTCCAGTTGCTCGCGCGCTTGGGTCCAGAGCGCCTGCAGCGAATACATCGCAGAGCCATCGGCTTGCAACGACACCACGCGCCGTCCGGCTCCGGCAATTGCCGCGCCCGTGGCCAAGGGGATACCGTTGCCGATTGCACCGCCCGTGATCTGCAACCAGTCATGGGGCGCGGCATTGGTACAAGTCGGGTAGAAGGCGCGCCCGAAAGTCAGGCCTTCTTCGACCACGATAGCGTTCTCGGGCAGTAATGCGGCGATGGTCTGGGCAGCCGCCTCCGGGGTGACCGCCCCGCGCGCGGGCTCCATGATCACCCGTTGCGCCGCAGGCGCGGGCTCATGGGCGCCGAGTCTGTCGGCCAAGCGAGCGAGCGCATCCGCCTGGTCCTGCTCGGGGCGGCTTAGTACATGAATTTGGCAATCGTCGGGATACAACACCGCCGGTTTATTGGGATAGGCGAAGAACGCCACCGGCGCCTTGGCTCCCACCAAAATCAGATGCTTCACCCCTTTAAGCGCCGCCAAGGCTGGCTCCACCGCATAGGGGAGACGCTCTATCGGGGTACGGCCCGCGCCACGTTCGATCCGTCGATTCGACGTCGGCGCCATCAGGCGTGCACCCGTCTTCTGTGCGATACGACCCGCCACTGACAACGGCCCTTCCCGCAGTGCATCGTTGCCGATAAAAATCACGGCGGGTTCGCCTTGGCGCAATATGTTCGCGACGGCGCTCAGGGAGCCCTCGTCTACCGTGGAGGCGGTGGGGACTTCCAAGGCCTCCGCCACGACACCCCCCGGATTCCAGCAAGTGTCCGACGGTGCGATCAGTGTCGCGATCTGACCGGGAGCCATGCGCGCCGCCTGCACCGCCGCGGCCGCATCGCGGCCTATGGTGGCCGCGGAGTTCGCCGTGCGCGTCCAGGCCGATACGGGGCGCGCCCATCCTTCCGTATCCGCTGTCAACGGCGCATCCAACGGCCGGTGGTGCGTGGCCTGATCCCCGACGATGTTCACGATCGAAGAATTCGCGCGACGCGCATTGTGCAAATTGGCCAGACCATTGGCCAGACCCGGTCCGCAATGCAATAAGGTCACGGCCGGACGGTCAGCAATACGTGCATAACCGTCGGCCGCGCCCGTCACCACGGTCTCCGCCAGCGCCAGCACGCAGCGCATGCCGGGGATACGGTCCAGCGCCGAGACGAAGTGCATCTCGCTGGTGCCGGGATTGGCAAAGCAAGTATCGATGCCGCTTTTCAGCAGAGTATGGACAAGACTTTCGGCGCCGTTCACAGGTTCACCATCCTAAAGCAGAGAGTGTGGTTATTCATGGTTTGATTAGTTGCCAGACGCACCGGAGCTGCGGATTGCCGGGCCCCAGTTTTCGATTTCCGACTTCATAAATGCCTCGGTCGCGGCGGGATCAAGGGCGGGTACGTCCATGCCCATGCCGGTCAACCATTTCTTGATTTCTGGCGCCTCGACCGCTTTGCGGGCAGCTTCCGACAGTTTGTTGACCACATCCGTCGGGGTATCCGCGGGCACGCCCATGGCGTACCACAGGCCGATCGGGTAAATCGCAAAGCCCGCCTCGGCCAGCGTCGGCACCTGCGGCAGCATCGGGGCGCGCTCGCTACGGTTGATCGCGATCGGACGCAGACGGCCGTCGTTGAGATAGTCCACGGTCGACAACATGCCAACGTAGAGCATATCTACCCGCTCACCCAGCAGGTCGGTCAGGGCATTGGCCACGCCCTTGTACGGTACGTGCGTCATATTCACGCCCGCGCTCTTAGTGAGGATGGAGGACGCGATCTGGGCCGAACTGCCGTTACCCCAGCTCGCATAAGTCAAGGCCCCCGGATTGGCCTTGGCCGCCTTCATCACGTCATCCAGCGACTTGTATTGCGACTTACCAGACACCACCAGCACCAGGGGCTGCTGCACCAACAAGGACAATTGACGCAAATCGCTGGGCTTGTACTGGACACCCTCCATCAACATCGGGCCGGTCACCACGGTGTCCGGGGTTTCCAACAGAATCGTATAGCCATCGGCAGGGGCCTTGGCGACGTAATTGCCGCCAATAATGCCGCTGGCGCCCGCCTTGTTTTCGACAATCACGGGCTGACCCAGTGTGCCGGACATCTGCTCGGCGAGACGCCGCGCGAGAATATCGGTAAAGCCGCCAGCCGTGAACGGCACGACGATCCGGACCGGCTTCTCCGGAAACTGAGCGGCGTGCACGGTGCCAGTTGGCACAATGGACATCGCCATCACGGCACCCGCCGCAATCCAACCGAGTTTGCGCTTCATGATGAGAGACATGGATTTAAACAGCATTTGCTTTCCCCTTCAGGTGCGTATGTGTCGCTTCAAATACGGTAGTAACGGCTAGCGTGCTCGGACGTAATCAGCCCTGCACGTAAATCGGCCGCGACGGCTTTCGGATCGCGCTCCAGCGGCGAGCCAAATCCACCGCCACCCGGCGTGTAGTGCGTGACGGTGTCGCCAACTTGCAGCGGCTCGACGTCGCTGATCGCGAACGGCAGGCGGCGCTCCGACGGCATGCCTTCATTAATCACCCAGCGTCCGCCGTCGCCCGGCAGGCCGCCCGCAATGCCTTGCGGCAAGGACACGGACTTCTGAGCGGTATGGTTCAGATTGGGATCCTTGCCCAGCACCTGATACTGCAGACGCTGCCCCACGCCGCCCCGATACTTGCCCGGACCGCCCGAATCGGTACGCAGTTCGCGAGCCAGATAACGCACGGGCGATTCGATCTCCATGCTTTCGATCGGCGGGATATGGCAGTTGGTCACATGGCAGGCGATCACGTCGATACCATCGGCATACGCGGTCGCGCCCAGCCCCCCGGGCACAACTTCACCAAACGTCACGCGGCGACCCGTTTGCGGGTGCTCGGCATTGGCGAAGTTATAGAGACAGCCGCAGGAGTCCGCCATCACACGTTCTGGCACGGCCTGACTCAATGCACCCATCACCAGGTCAACGATGGAATGGCAAACCACCATGCGTTGGTACACCGCGGCTGGGTGTTTGGCATTGACCAGCGTGCCCGACGGCGCGATGACTTCGATGGCGCGCTTGCACCCCTCATTGCTGGGAATCGCGCTGCCAGTAATGGTGCGACAAACGTAATAGACCGCGGCCAATGTTGTTGCCATCGGACTGTTGATCGGGCCCTTGATTTGCGGGTCGGTGCCGGTGAAATCAAAGACGATGTCATCGCCCTTCTTGATGATCTTCAAGCGCAGCCAATAGGGGCCACCATGATTGCCATCATCGAGGACGGGCTCTTCGTGCGAGTACTCGCCATCGGGAATGATGCGCAGCTGTTCACGCGTCTGCCTTTCCGAGTAATCCATCAGATCGCGGAAGCACAGCAGCATTTGCCCGAGCCCGTAGCGGTCGATCATGCCACGCAAATCGTCGGCCGCGACCTGCACGCTCGAAATCTGCGCATGCAGGTCGTTCAGCAACACTTCGGGCGTGCGGGTATTGTTCAGAATCACGCCCAGCAGGTCCTCGTCGAACACGCCTTGCTTGACGATCTTCAGCGGCGGCAGGCGCATCCCTTCTTGGTAGATCTCACGTCCCCAGCCGCGCGTGGCCATATTCATGCCGCCCACGTCCATGTGGTGCACCATCAAGCCCGAGAACGCCACCAGCGTGTCCCCGTAGAAGATCGGCGCATACGCGATATAGTCGTTGGTGTGGGTCGATCCCAGCGAGCCGCCGCCCGCATACGGGTCATTGGTCAGAACCACATCGCCCGGCTTCCATTCCGATTTGGGCAGCACGCTTTCCAGAATGGTCTTCAGGCAAATGCCTACCGTGTTCAATTGAATCGGCGGGCCAGCTTCTTCGGCCAGCAGCGATCCGTCCGCATCCAAAATCGAGGCGGAACAATCCTCCATTTCTTTAATGATGAAGGAATTAGCGGCGCGGATCATGCGGCGGGTGATGCGCTGGGCAATCGCGCGCAAACCATTGCGCACGATCTCCATCGTGACGGGGTCGGCCCGGTCGTTATCGAGCACAAAAGGGGTAGTCATATTCTGTGTCCTTGGATGGCGACGGCTTAGTTACCGGCATGCTGCATACGGATGCAGAGGTTCGTGTCGAGTTGACCGCTCCAGCCGGGAGGCATGAACACCGTCGAGCCGGGGTACTCAATGATCGCGGGCGCGGCGATGGTTTGACCGGGCTTCATATCGGTAAAGCGATACACGCTGAACGGGATCGTGTCACCGGTATTGATCACCACTTGCCGTTCACCCACTGGCTGCGCAGGCGTGGCTGCCTCTAAAGATTCCGTGGTCCAGGGATCCACCGCGATCGGCCCAAAGGCAGTGATGCGCACGTTGACCAACTGGATTGCGCGGGCATTGAGGCGATAGCCATAGACGCGCTCGTGCGCGACATGGAATCGTTCTGCCATCTGCACAAAACCGTCATCGAGGTCACAGGCCTCGAGGTCCAGGTTCAGTTCATAGTTCTGGCCCACATAGCGCAGATCCAGCGAGAACTTGATAATGGCATCGGCGGCAGCGATCCCATCGCCCTCGAGCGCTGCGTAGGCTTGCGCGCGCAGATCCTCCAGGACCGCGCCGATAGAATTGGCCAGCTCCGCATTGAGCGCGGACACCATGGACTGCACAAAATCGTGCCGAACGTCGGCACACAGCAGACCCGACGCCGACAAATTGCCCGGTGCGGGCGGGACGAGAATGCTGCGAATATTCAACGCCTCGGCCAGGCTCGCGGCATGCAATCCGCCTGCGCCCCCAAAGGCCACCAGCGTATAGTCGCGCGGGTCCACGCCACGCTCGATGGACACCAGGCGTACCGCATCCGCCATATGGGCCTCCGCGATCGCCAACATCCCTAACGCCGCTTGGGTGCGCGTGATGTTCAACTGCTGCGCCATCTTGTCCAATGCCTGCTCGGAGAGCTGCGGGTGCAGCTCGCGCGCGCCGGCGAGGAAGTATTCGCTGTTCAGTCGGCCGCACACCAAGTTCGCGTCTGTCACCGTAGGACTTTCGCCACCTTGACCGTAGCAAGCCGGCCCCGGAACTGATCCGGCGCTACGCGGCCCGACGCGCATGGCCGTGCCACCTTCAATCCATCCCAGCGATCCACCACCGGCACCGATCGTGACCATATCCAAGGCCGGAATCAGCACGGGATTCCCGCCCACCGTGCTACGGCTGGTCAAGGGCAGTTCGCCATCGGTGATCAACGAGATATCCGTGCTCGTGCCACCCATATCAAAGGTGATCAGATTCTTGATCCCGCAGCGGCGCCCCAACGCGGTCGCACCGACAATCCCCCCCATCACGCCAGAATGGGTCAACGCCGCCGGATGCGACACCGAACGCTCGAACGTCGACACGCCGCCATTGGCCCGCATGATGTAGCGAATGCAGTTGGCTCCCTCGGCTTTGAGCGCCTCGGTCAGGCGTTCCAGATGCTTTTCAATGGGCTTTTTAATAAAGGCCGATACACAGGTCGTGCTGGTGCGCTCGTACTCGCGGAACTCTCGCACCACATCGCTGGATATCGAAACTTCCATTTCGGGATAGTCAGCCGCCGCGATCGCCTTGATGCGTTGCTCATGCACCGGATTGGCGTAGGCGTGCAGCAAACACACCGCCACGGCGCTGATGCCCTCTTCCCTGAAAAAGCGAAAAGCGGCGTGTACATCGTCGTCATTCAGTTCAGACAGGATTTCGCCGGTATGCAGCGTGCGTTCGGAGACCTCCAGACGCAGATGACGGGGCACTAGCGGCGGATTCGGACGCCAATGAATATCGTAGACATCAGGCTTGCGCGAAGCGCGCGCGATCTGCAATACATCGCGGAATCCCTTGGTGGTAATCAGGCCGATATGCGCCTCGGTTCCTTCCACGATGAGGTTGGTCGCGAACGTGCTGCCATAAAAGAAACGATCAATACGCGAGACAGGAATCCCAGCGCGCGCGGCGATCTTCTTTACGCCATCAATAATGCCCGTGCTGATATCCGACGGCGTGGTCGGCACTTTCATGGTGATGGTTTGCGTGCCATCGATGAGAACAACGTCGGTATGGGTACCACCCGTGTCGACCGCCACGGATACCGTTGGCCGGGAATCTGATGAATCGTGATGCATTTCCATTTCGCTGCTTTGTGGTCCGGAAGTCATGAATGCTGGGGTACGGTGATCGAGAGTCCTGTGCGCCCCGACGGGAATCCGCCGACGGCGCTATTCAGGGCGACGTGCAGGAGTGATCGGCACGGTTGTTCTTACTGGGCAGTCAGGGCGAGATCCGCAGTAATGCGTTTTCCAGCGCGCAGTACCGCTGCGCGTATGGCCTCCCAGTTTTCTGCCATGCGCGGACTCGGTCCGAACGTACATAGTCCCGCGACCACGCGCCCATTCTCATCGCGTACTGGAACGCTGATCCCCGATACGCCAAGCAAATGGGTATCGCTCAATTCCGCATAACCTTGTTCGCGCACGCGCGAAATTTGCTCCATCAGGCGCGGCACATCCACTTCGGTTTTGGGCGTTAAGGGCGTAAGCGGTTGACGCGTCAGATAGTGTTCAATTTGTTCCTGCGTGCGGTCGGCCAGAATCACTTGCCCGATGGTGGTGGCATAGGCATGCCGCTCTTTGGCCAGATCAACGTCATAGCGCAGGGGTTCGGTGCTTACTACCTTCGTCAGGTACTGCACCATTTCACGCTCGTTCAACACACCGAGGAACACGGATTCTTTGACCGATTCGGACAGCTCAGCCATCGTGGGATGGGCAATGCGGATCAACCGGGCGAACCGCCCTCCCACCCATCCGGTCGTCCGATAGCGAGCCGCCATCTGATAACCGTCTACACCACTATCCACGTAACCCCGGTCGACCAAGGTCGCCAGCAAAGCCGAAGTGCTGCTTTTAGGCATTCCAAGTCTGCGGGCAATGTCTGACAGCTTCATCACACCAGCCGTGGCACTGAAGAGTTCCAGAATATCGAGGACCCGCTCTGCCGATTTAACACCGGCGCGTTCGTTTGTTCTCATATGTGAACATCGTATATGTATGTGTCCATTTTAGATGTGCGTAATGCCCCCGTCTACTCAGGGAAATCGCTAATCTGAAACTCGATAGATCGTTCACATACATGAACAATCGAATAACGGAGTGGCTGCGTGGAAATTACAAGTGCGACGCGAAAACGGTGACGATTGTTGACCCTAACCTACCCGTAGGTAACAATATCTATATGAACAGCGCCACCACCCGCGATCAGCTTTTAGACCACGCTCAGTGCCTTATTCGGCGCAGGGGTTATAACGGCTTTAGCTATCGGGATCTGGCCGAGCACGTCGGCGTGAAAACGGCCAGTATTCACTATTACTTCCCCGCCAAAGACGATTTGTTGATCGCGGTGATCGATCAGTACACGGCGAAAGTGCACGGCGTTTTGACGGGCATAGACTCGACGATGACGGCCAGAGCACGGTTGAATCGTTATATAGAGCTCTTCGAGAGCGCGCCACCTGATCAAATTTGTTTGTGCGGCATGTTGGCCGCGGACGTCGCATCCTTGTCAGAACGCGCCCGCCAGTCTGTGCAGGCGTTTTTCCGCATCCATGAGAATTGGCTGGCCGATGTGATCACCGCGGGCGTGCAAGATGGCACCCTGAGCTCGTCGGGCGATGCTGCCGCCGATGGGCGCTGGCTGTTCGCGGCGATCCAGGGCGCCATTGTGACTTCGCGGCTGTTTCAGGATCCGCAACGCTTGCGTGACGTCTTTCGAGCCATACAGTGTCAGCTCAGCGCAGGATCCGATTGCCATTCCGCGCCATCGGGCAGCCGTCTAAGCCAGCAGACAGGGCAATAGGTCCGTGGCGCGTTCTTGATGGTCAAACAGGCGTGCGCTGACTAAACCGCCTTGCAGCGCGGCGTAAATCGCGCGTGCGCTGACTCGCACATCACCCGGCACCCGCAGACTACCTTCGCGCGCGCCCTGCTCCAATAGCTCGACGAGCCATTGTTCATTACAGGCATAGAAAGACTGCAATGCCTTTCGGGCACAGCCCGGCAACGACCCCAATTCAGCGGCCAAAATTCCGCCTATGCAGATAAGCTGATTGCCAGCACATGCGCGGCGATGGACCTCCACATAAGCACGCAGCTTTTCATCCGCCCTCAATCCGGACGGGATATTCTGAATCGCCTCGTGCCAACGCGTTTGATAGTCGCTGATGACGGCCAACAGCAGATCTTCCTTTTGCGGAAAATAATAATGAATGCTCGCCGTCTTGATACCCACCGACGCGGCCAGGTCCCGGTAGCTGAACCCGTTATAACCGCGTTCCTGAATCAGGCGCTGGGCAAGCCGCACGATGTGCGTGCGGGTATTTTCGGTATCCATCGCCACGCCCTCGCTGTGTGGCCTCAACTGTGAACGGGTGCGCCCACATATTCGGCATGCTGGTAATCCAACTCGCCGAACGAGGACTGCCCCTGAACTTGTGCGTCATGCGCTTCGGCTGACACTTGCTCACGGTCAGGCACCGAAGCTGCGCCGTGCACGGCTGCGGGCATTTCCAGTTCGCCAAAGGTGACTTGCCCGGCTGCACGGGCCGCTTGCAGTTCGGCCTGCACTTGAGCGCGCGTCACCGTGCTTTGGCTCTGCACAACGGGCGGATAATCCAATTCACCCGACGGTTCGGTCGCGTAGGCGGCTCCCAGCATGGTGAAGGACAAAGCAATGGCGGAAATAGCGGTTTTCATGGTTTAACTCCGAAAAGTAATCTATCTATTTGAAGGTAGGGGCGTGAGGAAATAAAAAATCACGCGCCGGTGTAGGAAAAGCCGTAGAGGCTGGACTGTTGAGACCGCTCGGCACGTGCGCGCGCGGCTTCTGCCTGGACTTGAGCACGCGTCTTGGTGCTCGCTGCGACCTGGGCCTGCGGTTCTTCAAGTTCGCCGAAGGTCACCAAACCGGCGGCACGGGCTTCTTGCAGTTCTTGAATTACCTGAGCACGGGTGACATGACTTTCGGTGCTGACGGCGGGGGGATAGTCCAACTCACCGGAGGGTTCTTGCGCGAACGCGGCGTTAGAGGAAAGGGCGGCGGCAATTAAGGCGAAGGGAAGCAGGGTTTTCATGATGACTCTCGTAACGAAGTGGACGGGTAGCATATATCTACTGGAAGGTAGATATATGGTTAAATAAAAACCGCGACGGAGATCCAGCGCGGCGGTGGCCCCAGAGAGAACTAGCAGCAACCATGGAAGAAAGTTTACCTATCTGTAGGTAGGTTGCATAGGCCTGAATGGTTACCGTGTGTATCAGCGAGAGTGGTGGCCATCCGGCGTTCACCATCATTGCCGCCCCGGTACGGTTCGCTGATCTATTTCTGTAAGCCAAAATGGCACGGAGTCGGTTTCGGAACGCTCGCACATGGCACACATCAACGACTTGGCGTCCCTCTTGCTGCTATGAGATCGTGCATGACCCTTTAGATGCATAGGTCTCGACCTCGTTGGGTTGCTCCGTCTTGCCGTGAAGAAGAACGTACAGTTCGGAGTCGTGGGGCAGCTCGCGCGCAAGAGACCTTAAGGTCTCGTGCTGTTTATTCTCGATGTCGGGATTCGCTCCCCAAAAACACAGGGCCCAACAGTAATCAAAGTGGCCACTTTTGAATGCCAGATGGCCAGCGGTGTTTTTCCAATCGTCTTGCGCATTCATCAGAGCGTTCGTGACGCTGTTGAGCATCTCCGCATCAGGCGTTTCCTCGGCGCAACCAAAGGCCGCCATTAAGTCCTTTTTCGCCTGCGCACGGGCTGGCTCGCCCTGCGAATCTTTGCAGGCCGTCACCACGTCGCTCAGGTGCATGACGAATTGGGCGACAAATTCTTGTTTTCCATTCTCTGCGACAAGCATGAATGGGGTACACCCATCCGCGTTGCAACGCATATGCCAAACCGCGACCGGTAGTTTCGCAAGAAGAACCGAAAGGACCTCCAATGACCCGTGCTTCGCAGCACTATGCACGGGCGAGTAGCTCCGATCCTTCATATCCTCGACGATGGCGTCGACATTGCTTTTATGGTCGAGCAGCGCCCTGAGATCAGTCACCTTGTCATCTTTGACGTAGGCATCTAGCAGCTGCTGCGGGGTCTCCGGGGGCTGCGCATGATTAAACCAGGACGCCGGCGAGGCATGTCCGAGCGAAATCGCGTGTGAAGAATAGCCCATGGGTCAGCTCCTAAGTTGAGGATGGAAGCAAGCGAGTGCTGCAACGGATTTGATCAGGTCGAAGTTGCAACCTTCGACCTGACGGAACCCAGCGTATCCATACTCTTTTCGCTCGACACGTCTTCCACAATAAATAGGACTGAGCCGATGTCCGCTTCCAGAGAATCCGGGATCACCGCCTAAACGTTGCGGCCCACGGTTGCAATTGATGCGTTCGTCTCGCCAGTGCCCGGAGCCGCGGCTGGACCGGTCAGGTTTTCGCGTGAGCGCTCCAATTCATCGCGTATCCAGGTGCGCAGCGCTTGCAGCGGCGGCCATTCGCGCAGCGCAGGGGGATAGACGAGGTGGTAAGTGTCGGTAGGTTCAAAATCGATGCTGATGGGCGAAAGCTTTACGAGCCGTCCATCACACAACGAATCGGCCGCGAGCAGTTCGCGTCCCAACCCCAAGCCCAAGCCCTGCTCCACCGCCTGCAGCATCAGGCCCGCGTCGTTAAAGCTGGCAACCGGGGTCACATTGATGGATAGTCCTGCCGCGGCGAACCACTGCCGCCACATTTCTTTATCGCCTAGCAAAGGCTGGCGCGCCAGCGTCTCCGGCCGCGGATCAGGCAGCTGACGAGCCGTCTCCGGCGACGCCAGCACAATCATCGGCATGGGTGCGTCAAAGAGTGGCTCGGACACGACGCCGGGCCAAGGCCCCCTTCCCGCTCGTAATGCGGCTTGAAAACCGTCGCGATACAGGTCTGCGACTTGAGGGGACGTTTCGATTTCCAATACCAGCTCGGGATGCCGTTGGCGCCAGCGTCCCATGCGTGGCAACAGCCAGCGCTGTGCGAACGAGGGCAATACGGATACGCGCAACGGCTGGCTCGCTCCGCGCGCGACCAAGGCGGCGGCCTGCACACCTTCGTCGAGCTGAGCCAGCGCGCACTGCACGTGACGCAGCAGCGTTTCGCCAGCGCCGTTCAACACGAGACGCCTGCCACGCCGATCGAAGAGGTCAAAACCCAATTGTTCTTCGAGCCCGCGAATCTGTTGACTGATCGCGCTATGCGTGAGGTGCAAGCGCTCGGCCGCCGCGCGCAGATTCTGTAGCTGGGCGACCGCCCGGAAGGCCGGAAGGGTGTTCAAAGGAAGTCGACTCATGCTGGTTAGCATAATCGACCAAACTGGGTAGAACAATGCGCTTCCCTGCAACGCGCTGTGCTTTTAGGCTAACCAATACGCAACCTTGATTGGAGAACGCCATGCACTCGCACACGCTTAATTATGAATATCGCAGCACCTGGAGTGATTTCGCTGTCGTCCGCAACGCAGCTGGCTTTATCGGGCGCGCTTGCGCTGCCTGGTGGCAGGGCATCGTTGCGCGCCGTGCGTATGAGCACACGCTCGAACAACTGAGTCGCTACGATGACCATCTGTTGCGAGATATCGGCGCGCCGCCCGCCATACTGCGCGATGTCCAGATTGTGCGCGAGATTGCGCGTAGCCGGCGGGCGCGTTGGCTGAGTGTATGAGGACGGAGGAGCGGAGGTCCGATGTACGTCATTAAGATCGATCCAACTGAAACATTGGGGCGACGATTATCGACGTCACGTCACACGGTGCTATGCCTACGCAAAAAATACGGAGCATTGATGTTTAGCGCGATGGATTTCAGGATCTACGGCAGACACGCTGGCAGCATGAATACGGGTATCCCGGTCGCAAGCATCGCGCACATGGCGCTGATGTCCAAGCCAAAGACCAGCTTCGCGATGAAGTGTCCCGCTTCCGGTTCTGTTGACGACGCTGCACGCGAGCTGCGCCAGCGACGATAACTCAATGCGACCAATACTCCGTTGGCAGCGACGAAAGCGGCCCAAAGCCAGAGCAGCGATACGCCAACTCCAGAGGCTGGCAACGGCGCGATGCCAGCCCCGCCTACGTAGCGGCAGGCCAGGGAATGTGCGACATATAACGCCGTAAAGCCAACCGCCCATACCGCCCACCCCGCCACCGCTCGCCAGAGTCCGGACCGATTCGTTGTGGCTACGATGTCGCGCTTGTGGGTTCGCGTCATGATGGCAGCCCATGAGGGATGAAAAACAGCGTGGCCGAGGCCACCACCGCCGCCAAGGCGGTGTAGATCTGCCACAATCTCACCACTCTGAGCTCCAGCTCCCGACGCTGACTCACATAGCCTGCGCGCCCTCGCAATGCCACGAACAGCGCCATCACAAAGCCAACGGCGGTGTGGATCATCATGTAGTAAGCCAACACAGTGGCGGCGGCCGCATACGCGTGGCTATCTGCTGCGGGCAAAGCCATCACGATAGCGCCGAATAGGGCCATGCTCACCGCGGCTAGCGCCGCGCTGGCCAGCATCCAACCCTCGCGCTGGACGTCGCGGCCGTGGCGATTGACCGCGCAAGCGCGCTGACAGGCGAACGCCGCCGCGATGGGCGCCAGTGCCAGTAGACCCGCTTGCCAAGGTGAGAGAACCAGCCATTGCGCGGGAGGCCATTCGGGCGCCATGGTGCGCAGAAAGAGGAATCCGAACAGCAACGACGCATAGAGCGCCGCATCCGCAGCCAGACAACCGCACATCCCCCACCACCCCGGCGCGCCGCGATCCAGCACATGGGTCGGTAGTTGCACGCTTGGCGCCGCTTGCACGAGCTGTGGATCTTGCCGCGCCCCGCCGAGCCACGCCCAACGTAGAAAAACGGCCAGCGCGATCCCCACGCCCACAGCGGCCACTGCATAGATCTTGAACAACACGCAGATGAAAAACACAGCCGTCGCTAAAGCCGCGTACAGCGGTAGCCACGTCGGACCGGGAAGTTCTACCACGCTCTGCGCGCGCCCACTCACCACATCCACCGACAAGGTTTGCCGCCGCCCGGGTGCGGCTTCGGCGAGCCAGTGCTTGCCTCCAGCAGCTTGTGCGCCCAGGTCCGGGACATCCCACAACGGCTCACGCCCCTGCACGGAGGGGATGGACGCGAAGTTGTAGACGGGTGGCGGCGTCGGCATCGCCCATTCCAGCGTGCTGGCTCGCCACGGATTGGGTGGCGCAAGCCGGCCTGCCCTCAGATGCAAAACGATGTCGATAAGGAATACGGCAAAGCCAATAGTCTGTATAAAACCGCCGATCGACGACACCAAGTTGAGCACGTCCCAGCCGATCTGTTCATCGTATGCGTAAATGCGTCTTGGCATGCCCAGCAGGCCCGTCAAATGCATGGGCAAAAACGTGACGTTAAAACCGATGAAGATCAGCCAGAATGCGCAGGGGCCAGCGCGCTCGGATAGCAGACGTCCGGTGAAGTGCGGCAGCCAATAGCATGTCGCAGCAAGCACGGGGAAGATCATGCCCCCGATCAGCACGTAGTGCATATGGGCCACGACGAAATGGGTATCGTGTGCCTGCCAGTTAAAGGGCACCAACGCCAGCATCACGCCGGTGAGTCCCCCCAGCACGAAGATAAACAGAAAACCACCCAAATAAAGCATTGGCAGGCGGTACTGCACCTTGCCTGACCATAGCGTGGCGAGCCAGGCGAAGAACTGCACTGCCGTGGGCACCGCAACCAACATGCTGGCGGCCGAGAAGAACCCGACCGCCATCTGCGGTATGCCTACGGTGAACATGTGATGCACCCATAAGCCAAAACTCAGCACACCCATAGCCGCGACGGCTGCCACCACCCACGAGTATCCGACCAGGGGATGACGGGCGAAGACCGGCACCATGGTGGCCACCATGCCTGCTGCGGGCAAAAAGATAATGTAGACCTCTGGATGGCCGAAGATCCAAAAAAGGTGTTGCCACAGCAGCGGATCTCCGCCACGCGCGACATCGAAGAAGGGCATGCCAAAGGCGCGTTCCAGTTCGAGCAGGATGCTGCCCAGGATCAGCGGCGGAAATCCGATCAGGATCATGCCCGCCGTGACCAGCATGTACCACGCGAAAATCGGCATACGGCCCAGCGACATGCCGGGTGCACGGAGTTTTAGGATCGTGCCGATCAGCTCGATGGCTCCGCAGACGGCGGAGATTTCGGCAAAGGTGATGCCAATGAGCCAGATATCGTTATTGATGCCGGGTTGATAGGTCGTGCTCGATAGCGGGGTGTACATAAACCAGCCACTATTGGGTGCCACCCCCAGCGCCATGCCCACCATCAATATCAGGCCGCCGAATAGATAACACCACCATCCATAGGCGCCCAGGCGCGGATAGGCCATGTCGCGCGCACCCAGCATCTTGGGCAGCAGATAGAATGCGAACCCTTCCAGCATGGGGATCGCGAATAAAAACATCATCACCGTGCCGTGCATGGTGAAAATCTGGTTGTAGGCCTCGCTGTCGAACGGGCCCTGTCCGGGTGTGGCCAATTGCGCACGCATGAGCATGGCCAACACACCACCAATCAGAAAGAAGATCAGGGCAGCCACGATAAAACGTCGACCCACGGTACTGTGATTGACGGCGGACAGACCTCGCCATCCGGGTGGAGAGCGCCAATCGGCCTCGAGCGCTTTATGGCGGGTCACGGGGGATAAGTTTTCGCTCATGGCCGCACCTGGGTATCAGACAGGCCCCGCAATGCATCGGGCAACTCCGTCGGCGAATGCGCGATCAATTGCATTCCCATGCTGGTGTGATGCAATCCGCAGAACTCGGCACAGACGCCATCGTAGACGCCCGGCTCGTCGGCCTGCACCTTAATAGTGTTGGTACGGCCGGGGATGGCGTCGATTTTGCCGCTCAAACGTGGGATCCAGAACCCGTGGATCACGTCCGCCGCCGTCACACTGATATGGACGGGAACGCCTGCGGGGACGTGAATTTGATTGATGGCGTAGCGAGGCCCGCCCGGCGCATCGGGGTGGGCAACCTCCCACCACCATTGATGCGCGCGCACCTGCACGCGATACACGTCCTCGCCTCCTGGAATCGGGCTGCGGGCGTCTCCCGCGCGTAAGCCAAAGACGAGCAAGGCGATCAACACCACGCCCGGGACCACGAGGCCCCCGCCGATCAAGAATAACCGTAGCGGCGGGCGCTCTTGCGCGGCCGGCCGCCGACAACAGGCCAGCGTGGCCAGTATCAGCATGAAAATTAGGATCGCCAGCGCGCCCCAGGCCATCACGTTCCACACCTGAGCAATGGTATGGGCGGCGGGCCCGGCGGGGTCGAGCGTGGACAAACGTCCATCACAGCCGGCGAGCGACGCACATGCAACCCCTGCTGCCCACGTCCGGCATGGTCTTTGCTGGTGCGCAGTCCACTTCCTAATTTGCGTGTACACACTCATGGATAAGCTGGCACATTCTCTCCCCAAGGGCACGGACACCGCTGTCGCGGTTAGCCGGCATCCTCTACATCCCGCCTTAGTAACGTTCCCGATCGCATTCATCATTGGAGCGCTGCCCAGCGATCTCGCATATGTGTGGTTCGGCGACGAATTCTGGGCCCGGGCGTCGTTATGGCTGTTAGGCGTGGGCACGCTGATGGGCGGTGTCGCAGGCGCTGCGGGCACGGTTGAGCTGCTGGCGGTGCAAGGGATCCGCCATCGCGCCGCCGCGTGGAGCCATTTCGTCATGGCAGTCATGTTGTTGTCCGTGGCGTTCATCAATTGGCAGTCTCGCCTGCATGACGCGCAAGAGGCTATCTTGCCCATGGGGCTATACCTGTCCGCGCTTGGCGCTGTGTTGGTCGCGGCGGCCGGCTGGCT
Source organism: Bordetella sp. 02P26C-1 (assembly GCF_009763255.1). Taxonomy (GTDB): domain Bacteria; phylum Pseudomonadota; class Gammaproteobacteria; order Burkholderiales; family Burkholderiaceae_B; genus Bordetella_A. The sequence continues at coordinate 113,546 of NZ_WSJB01000006.1, forward strand.
GGGCGGCAAACTAGTATTTGAAGACCAAGTGGGCGTACACGACGAGGAACCATAGGGCGGGCATCTCACCATGGCGCGCCATCCATACCGCGCGCCAGCTCGGGTTTTGCGAGTACGAGCCACAACACGCCGGATATCAGCAGGACTGGCACACCCAGCACCCACAGGCCTACGCTACGGCGGCGCTTTTTGTCCGAGCCTTCGTGTCCTAAGACCGTCAACGTGCGGCCACAATAGACATGAAAGGCCGCCATCAGCGCGACCAATAACAATTTGGCTGCAAGCCATATTCCCGTGGCATGGGTGATGTAGACCAAGGCCGAGCCCGTCACAATCGCGAGCACGGCAGCGGGCGAGGCGAGCGCGATGAAAGCCAGTCGCGTCATGACGCGTAGGCGCACCGCCGCGCTGCGCTGCAAGCCCCGGTTCATACTGAATACCACGGGTAGATACAGAAGCGCCGCGCTCCAAACGGTCAATGCGGCGACGTGTAGAAACAAGAGCCATGCCATGCTCATGTCTCCCGCCGGCGCCGCGCCTTCAATGCAGCGCCTGGATGGTCGCGCCTGGTGGCGCGCGTTATGGTTGTTCTCATGCTTCCCCCGGATACTCCGAGTCTGCCGAGCAAGTTATATGCCTGTGCTCTGTCCTATCGCCGGCGTGCATCACATTTCGGTCTGTTTGCCCGTGAACTGGGTGACCGGCTTGTCCGCGGGTTCGGCCATGCGTCGCGAAAAGGCCTGCACGGCGTCCAGCGCCGGCCTGAGGGAGGCCCACAATTCGTCGTCATTCAGCATGCGATACACACCCGTCACGCCCGGGGCTTCCTCCTTGCCCGAGGCGGTGGGCGAGCGACTCAGAGCGGCCAGCGCGTCCTTCATTCCAAACACAAGCTTATAAAATTCCTCGGGCGGGATGCGCGATAGCGCCATACCGAGGATGGACAAGTTCTGGATCGCGTTGAGGGTGGCTTGCTTGCCCAAACCATCGAGCAGGACCTTTAGTACCGGCGATTTGGCGCTGACCACATCGTTGGCAAAGCGCAGCATGCCCTGCTCATGCAAGCTTTGCAGCAGACGCTCCAGCTCTTCGCGCGCATCCGGCCCGATCGGTGTGGGTTTGACATCGTGATCGATACGTTCGGCCATCAGAGTTTCTCCGGGTGCGGTAGGTGGGCGGGCGGCGGGACATAGTCGTGCTGCGCCCATTTCTGCTGCACTGGGACACCCGAAATAGGCGTACGGCGACCATAGCGGAAGTTGTAGTCGGGCAGCGGTGAACCCGCGCCAGGGCGATCCAGAATCTCCAGCTTGACCGCGGTTTCTTTGTAGGCGGGCGTATTGACGTCTGGATCATGGTGTTCGCCCGTCAGCAGATTCAGGCCCGGCTTGCCTTGATGAATGGGCATGAATAGCACGTTGCCATGCACGCGATCGGTGATCAGCGCGGGCACCTCTACGCTGCCGCGCCGCGAACTGACGCGCAGCCATGTGCCATCGCGAATGCCGCGTGCCTGGGCCAGTTGCGGGCTGACCTCGACAAACCAGTTGGGCAGTTGTCTGTCGATGCCGGGCGAACGACCGGTTTGGTTAGTGCCCTGGAAGTGTTCCAGCAAGCGCCCGTTGTTCAGCATCAGGTCGTAGTGTGCGTCGGCGGCCTCGTCCGGAGCTTGCCACGTTATCGGGTAAAGCGCGGCCTTGCCGTCTTCGGTGGGGAATTTGTCGGTGTAAAGCAAAGGCGTATCGGTTCCGTCGGGCCCGACGGGCCAGCATTGAGAGCCCCAGGCTTCGAGACGCTCATAACTGACGCCCCGAAATATCTCGGCCGTGGCGGCGACTTCTTCCATGATTTCCGAGGGGTGCTCATAGCCCCAGTCGTGGCCCATGCGGCGCGCGACCTCCTTCAATATCCACCAATCGGGCCTGCTGTTGCCCAGAGGCGGCATGACTTCGTAAAAGCGCTGGATACGGCGCTCCGTGTTGACAAAGGTGCCGTCTTTCTCGACGCTCGGGCATCCGGGCAGCACCACGTCAGCGAACTGCGCGGTGCGGCTAAGGAAAATATCCTGCACGACCAGGAATTCCAGTTTTTCGAATCCGGTATGGACGTTCTCGCTATGAGAGTCCGAGAACGCGGTTTCCTCGCCGATGATATACATGGCCCGGATTTTGTCGCTATCGGCTTGCTGCACCATGGTGAAATTGTCCGCGCCCACGTTTGGCGATAGCTTGTCCTTGGGCACGCCCCAGGCGCGCGCCCATTTTTCGCGGATGGCCTCGTCGGTGACCTTTTCATAGCCGGGATAGACATTTTTCAAGCATCCAAAGTCGCTTGCGCCCTGCACGTTGTTATGCCCGCGCATGGGGTATCCGCCGGTGCCCGGTCGGCCATAGTTGCCGGTGACGAGTAACAGGTTCGATAAGGCGGTGCTGGTATCTGCGCCGTGACTATGCTGGGTGATTCCCATGGCCCACAGCAGGCATACCGACTTGGCCTGCCCTATCATTTCGGCCGCCTCAATGAGCGTAGCGAGCGGAATATCGGTCATTTCCGCCGCGTATTCCATGGTGAAGGGCGCTAACGAGCGTCGATATTCCTCGACTCCGTTGACACGGGTTTGCAGAAATGCCTCATCGGCATAGCCGTGCTCGAACATATAGCGCGAGAATGCGCTCGCCCAGATCGTATCGGTACTGATCTTGGTACGCATGAAAATATCGGCCCGTTCGGCCATCTCGTGTTTACGCGGGTCCACGACGATGAGCTTCTGGCCGCGCCGCTTCTTCGCGGCCTTGACGCGCGAGGCGATGACGGGGTGGTTTTCGGCCAGATTGCTGCCCACCAGCACCACCAGATCGGCTTGCCCGATATCCTCGATCGTGCCGGCATCGCCACCATAACCCACGGTGCGAAACAGACCCAGGGTAGCGGGATTTTGGCAATAACGCGATGAGTTATCGACGTTGTTGGTGCCAATGATCATGCGCGCGATTTTCTGGGTCAGATAGGCCTCTTCGTTACTGGCCTTGCTCGAGCCGATAAACCCTATCGTGTCCGGGCCATAACGGTCGCGGTCTTTCAGCAGACGGTTCGCCACGAGGTCCAAGGCCTCGTCCCAGCCGGCTTCGCGGAATTTGCCATTCTCGCGGATAAGCGGCGTGGTGAGGCGCTTTTCGCTGTTGACGAAATCCCAGGCAAACTTGCCTTTTATGCAGGTGGACACGCCGTTGACCGGCGCCTCTTGCATGGGCTGCACCTTCAGGATGTGGCGATCGCGGGTCCACATCTCAAAGCTGCATCCGACTCCGCAATAGGTGCAGACGGTTTTGGTGCGCTTGATCTCGGGCTGGCGCCACGCCATATCCATGTTGGACAGCGCCATGACGGGCGGTGCCCCGATGGTGCGCTCGAGTTTTTTCACGATATCGATCATCGGACGCTTGATCGATTGCGGCAGCGCGGTGAAAGGGCCTGCGTCCGGCTGCATGGATTTCTCCAGGAGAGCATTACAGGGGCAGACGGTGACGCACTGGCCACAGCTCACGCAGCTGGAATGATCGATGGACTGACCGCCATCCCATAGCACGCGCGGGTGCTCCATGCTGTAGTCGATGGTCAATGTCTCGTTGACCTGGACGTTCTGGCAGACTTCGACGCAGCGTCCGCAGAGGATGCACTGGTCCGGGTCGTAGGTATAGAAGGCGCCGCTCTCGTCTTTCTCGTACGGCTTGCGCTTGAATTCATAGCGCTGGATAGGGATTTCCATATCGGCGACGGTGTTGTGCAGCGTACAGTCGCCAGTATTGTTTTCACAGACGGTGCAATAAAGTTCATGCTTGCCGAGCAAGCGGTCCATGCCTTCTTCGCGTGCCGCGGTGGCGTTGTGCGTCTGAGAGGCCACCTGGAGTCCGTCGCGCGCCTCGACGGCGCAACCGCGCTGCAGTTCGCCGTCGACCTCTACCCAGCAGACGTCGCAGGTCTGTAGCGGGCCCAATGTAGGGTGATAACAGACTTGGGGGAGATCGATGTCGTGCTTGGCCAGCACGTCTAATAAGGGCTGACCCGTTACCGCCGTCAGCGGCCGTCCATCGTAGAAAACGGTGCAAGATGCCGCGCTGCCCATGAATCCTCCTTCAGGTGGAGAGCGTGCGCTGGGGGTTCTGCCAGACCGCTCCGGTGGATTTCGTTACGTCGGGCCACGTCAGCAACTCGCATTCCTGCTTTAAGCGAATTGTCAGTTTCGATAGCAACCAGGCGCCCGGGCATGCAAAAACCCGCTTGCGTACAAGTCGATAATCTGACAACAATGTCAGCTTATTGTCAGCTTGGCTCCTCGAGTGCCCGGCCCGACTGAGCCGCTGCCGTATCGCGATGCTGGACCTTTTACGCCAACGAATGCCGCGCATACTCTTCAGGGTCGACGAACAGAATTCGTCGTCACTGCGCGCGGGATCGCCCTTGCTTCATTGACATTGTGCGGAGCCTGTCGAACCCATGAACGACGCATCTACGACGCCAGCAGTCCCTCGTAGCGAATCATCCGCCCGCCCGGCCGGCGTGTTGTCCGTATTCGATGCGATTGTCATCATGGTGGGGCTCGTCGTCGGGGTGGGAATTTTCAAGACCCCGTCGATCGTCGCGGCGAATGTCGCCTCGGAATGGGCGTTTATCGGGGTATGGATTGCGGGGGGCCTCATTACCCTGGTGGGTGCGCTGTGCTACGCCGAGCTGGCGTCGGCGGAGCCGCATGCGGGCGGCGAATATCATTTTCTGTCGCGCGCGTATGGCAAGCCGGTGGCCATGCTGTTTGGCTGGGCGCGCTGCACCGTCATTCAAACCGGCGCGATCGCGGCGGTCGCGTTCATGTTGGGCGACTACATCAGCCAGATTTTGCCGCTGGGTGCCTATAGCTCGGCGATCTATGCCGCGCTGTCGGTGTTGTTCTTTACCGGCGTAAACATCATTGGGACGACGCAAAGCAAGACGCTGCAGGTGCTCGTCACCTTCATCGAGATCGGCGCGCTGGCTGCGGTGATTCTGTTTGGGTTTTTCGGTAGCGCGACGGCGCCCGTTGCCCCCGCCCCTACGTTGCCCGTGGAGACTGCTGCGCTAGGCACCGCGATGATTTTCGTATTGCTGACGTATGGAGGCTGGAATGAAGCGGCCTATCTGACCGGCGAGCTGAAAGACGCGCGACGTAATATCCCGAAAGTGCTGGCGCTGGGATCGTTCATCCTGATCGCTCTGTACACCCTGGCGAACCTGGCGCTGTTGTCGATATTGGGGTTGGAAGGCCTGCGCACATCGGAAGCCGTGGCGGCTGACATGATGCGCGTAGTCGCGGGCCCATCGGGCGAAACGATAGTCACGCTCGCGGTGGTGGTGGCCGCCGTCTCCACGCTGAATGCCACGATCTTCACCGGCTCTCGCGTGTTTTATGCGATGGCGCAAGACCTGCCCGCGTTGCGCTGGGTTGGCGTTTGGGATGGTCGGGGAAAGACACCAGCCAATGGCCACATCACGCAGGGCGTCATCACCTTGGCGCTGATTGCGATGGGCGCCATCACGCGAGATGGATTCAAGGCAATGGTCGACTATACGGCGCCAGTGTTCTGGGGGTTTTTGCTGCTCGTGGGCGTGGCGGTTTTCGTCATGCGTTGGCGTTATCCCGACCGTAGACCTCCATACCGTGTGCCGCTCTACCCGGTCACGCCCATCCTGTTCTGCCTGACTTGCGCCTACATGCTGCACGCGAGCGTCATGTATACCGGTGTCGCGGGGCTGGCGGGACTGGCCGTGCTGGCCGCGGGCTTGCCCATTTTGCTGTTGCGCAAGAAAGCCGACGCGCCGATAGTCGCGGCAGCGTTACGCGATGACGTTTCCACCTGAAGCCCTCCCAAGCCTGGAGAAAGTCCATGAAAGCGATGCAGCACTCTTTAGCAGCCGTAGTCGTGTCGATCTTTGCCTTGCAGGGCAGTGCCTGGGGTCAGCAGGCTGCCTCGGCGACGAATAAGTACCAGCCCACGGTTGGCCAGGCCGGCAAAGATGTGGTCTGGGTACCGACCCCGCAGGCGCTGGTCGACCGCATGCTGGACATGGCGCAGCTGACACCGCAGGACCGGCTTGTCGATCTGGGTTCCGGTGATGGGCGCACGGTCATCACGGCGGCGCAACGCGGCATCCCGTCGCGCGGGATCGAATTCAACCCGGACATGGTGGTGCTGGCCAAGCAGGCTGCCCGCGACGCTGGTGTAGAGGATAAAGCGGTATTCGAGGAAGGCGACATTTTCAAAACCGACTTCTCCGAAGCCACCGTGGTGACAATGTTCTTGTTGCCCAGTTTGAACGTCAAGCTGCGCCCCACGCTACTCGATATGAAGCCGGGCACGCGCATTTTGTCGAACTCTTTCACTATGGACGATTGGGAACCCGACGAGACGGCGCGCGCAGTAAAAGACTGCTCGGCCTACTGCAGCGCGTATAAATGGATCGTGCCGGCCAAGGTCGCGGGCACTTGGAATATGGATGGCAAGGAGTTGGTGTTGCGACAGAAATACCAAATGCTAGAGGGCGCGATGCGCGACAACGGCAACGAGCTACCCATTAGCAACGGCCGTTTGACGGGGGACGAAATTCAGTTCGCGGTGGGAGGCCAAACCTACACCGGCAAAGTCTCGGGCGATAAGATGCAAGGCAGTGTGCAAGGTCAGGGCACCTGGACGGCGCAACGCGCGAGTTAGACCACGGTGCTTGCCACAGGACCCGCGTGCAAGGACAATCTCTCCCCAGCCGGCGCGGGCCGGCCTTTCGACGCCGGATACTGCCCATGACCACTTTCGTTCCTCCTAGCTACGACAACGCGCCCGATACCACCTGGTGCACGGCCGATTTGTGCGATCTGGCGTTGAACGATCCCACGCTTGAGCTGCGGATACTGCCGCCGGCGTACCGAACGTATGGCGGTCGCAGCTGGTATTTCGGGGAAATTGTCACAGTGGATGCGCCCCGGCCTGGAGGCGCGATGTCCCTGGCGCCTTTGCTATCGCAACCGGGAAACAATCGGGTGTTGCTGGTTGATGCGCAAGGCAGCCCCACCCAAGCCATCCTGGGCGACCGCATGGCGGCCATGGCGGTACAAAACGGCTGGAGCGGCATCGTGATACACGGTTATGTGCGTGACACCCGGATATTGGCACGCATGCCCGTGGGGGTTCATGCCTTGGGTTCTATACCGACGCGCGCTGCCGAAATGCCGCCAGCCGCTGCGGCTCCTCAGGTGACGATCCATGGACATAGGGTGAAGTCGGGGGAATGGCTGTACGCCGACGAAGACGGTGTGATCGTGCTGGCGCGGCGGCATACGGCGGCTTGAGCTCCCGATCAGAACGCGTACGACGCCACCAAGCCCGCGCTCCAGTTGCGACCGGCTGCGGGCTCGAAATACCGTCCGTTGCCATCATTGACGATCACCGATCCGATATATTCGCGATTAAAGAGGTTGTCGACGCGTGCGTAGGCGTCCCACGTCCAGGCGCGGTGCTGCCATCGGTAGCCTGTCGAGAGTGACGCCACGAAGTAGCCGGCCGCGGAATCGCTATTGGCGTCATCCACATATACCTTGCCCATGAAGCGCCCTTCTACGCCAGCACGCCAGCCTTGCTCGGGCGCCCAGGCCAGCGCGCCATACAACATGTGTTGCGCTATGCCGGGGATCCGATTCCCCGAGCGGATTCCAGAGTCGCTGACGTTATCGCGATAGCGTGCGTTGATCCACGTATAGGCCAGGTCGGCACGCCAATCAGATGCGACGCGTCCGCTCCAGGCGGCCTCGATGCCGCTGCGGCGCGTGCGCCCGGCATTGCGATAGGAGGTACGTCCGTTAAAGTTTTCCGCGGCCACGATCTCGTTGCGGGTTTCGGTATGAAAAATCGCGAGTGAAAACAACCCTTGACCGGCTTCGGATTTGTAGCCGATCTCGTAGTTATCGCTAATGGCGGGCTTCAAGCCGAGATTTAACCCTGCCCGTCCGTCAGGCCGATAGGACACTTCGTTCGTCGTAGGGGTTTCGAAGCCCTGCCCATAGGAGGCGTAGAGCGAACTGGATGGCGTCAGCGCATAACGCAGCGATGTCACCGGTAATGCTCTGCGATATCGTGCGCTACCGCTATCGTCCGCATTGCCGTCAGACAGGTAATGATCGTCGGAGTCGAATTTGACGGTGCTATATCGCAGACCCGCGTCCAGTGTCCAGCGCGGCGCGAAATTCCATGAGGCCTGCACATAAGGATCAATGTTGTAGACGCGATTGGTTTCGTCGCGGCGCAGTCGCCCTTTTACCCCTAAGTCAGTGGGCGCAAAAGGCGGGCCGGTAAAGTTCTCATATCCCTTGCGGTCTTCATGCAGACTGTCGTAGCCCAGGCCCGCCACCAGGGTTAAGGGCTGCCCGGCCAGCTGCGAACGCGTGGTCCAGCGCAGATCCAGCCCGCCGTATTGACGCTTCAAGCCGATGACACCGCCCGCGTGGCCCGGATTCAACTGCGCGGCGGGAGGTATCGACAGGTACTGCGTCATATCGCGCTGCCCAAAGTACACCATCGCGCGCAACTCATTGTCGGCATCGATCTGCCGCTCATACAGCAGCCCGCCTTGGGTCTGCCGTACCGTCTTGCGCGTGTTGTACTGGCTGGCCTGAGGCGTGGCCTGTCGCGGATCGTCTTCATACTGGGCGCGCGTCAGGCCCAGTGGATCTTGTGCTTTCACGTCGACGCTATTGACGATCACGGTTAATCGGCTGTTATCGTCTAGTTGCAGGCCAAGTTTGGCATTGCCCAGATTCTTGCGCGCAGCACTGTGTTCGCGATAGCCATCGGTGGTCAATCGATTGACGCTCAGCACATAGTCAAAATCGCCCTTTGCGCCGCTGGCTTTGAGGCCATAGCTGTAGGTGCCGTAGCTACCGGCGGATGCCTTCGCCTGAAGTCGCGGTGGTGCTTCGCCTTCTTCGGTGAATACTTGTACGACGCCACCCGCGGAGTTGCCATACAGCGCCGAGAACGGGCCGCGCAATACCTCTATGCGCTCCACCGACGCAATGTCGATGTTAGACGTCTGTCCCTGGCCGTCTGGCATAGTGGCGGGTATGCCGTCGACATACAAACGCACCCCACGCACGCCGAACGTGGAACGCGCGCCGAAACCCCGGATGGATAACTGCAAGTCCTGCGCGTAATTCCAGCGGTCCTGTATCTGCAGTCCAGGCACGCCACCCAGTCCTTCGGCCAGATCGATGCCGGGTGAATCGAACCGCAGGCGTTCTCCATCGACCACGCTGACCGACGCGGGAATGTCGAGCAAGGCTGCGCTGTAATGGATGCTAGTGACAATGACCGGCGCTAAGGTGGGAACTTCCGCCTCCTGCACCGCAGTCTGCGCTGCGCTTTCGATCAATGGCAACAGGAGTCCGCATAATGTGAGCAGTGTACGAGGGGGCTTGCGGATAAAGCGGGCTCGGTGCAGGGTCATTGAGGCGCTATCGGGTTAGTCAGGCGGACTGTGAATTGGGCCGCTCGGGAATCTGTCTCTGGACTCCATCGTAAGCGGCCCGAGCGCCGGGTACCAACCGAACCAGGCGCTGCGATGCGGGTGACGCTATCTCAGCTGCGCCAACGCCGTGGGTTCTGTCGTCGCATCGGGCTGTGCGGCCTGCGATCCCTGTGTAGGCGTCACGCGCCAAACCGTATTCGATAAGTCGTCGGCCACGATCAGTGCCCCGCGCGGATCGACCGTCACGCCAACGGGGCGGCCTCTGGTTTTACCATCGCTATCGCGAAAGCCGGCCACGAAATCCTGCGGTGGCCCAGAGGGACGCCCGTCGGTAAACGGTACGAACACGACCTTATAGCCAGCCGGTTCGCGCCGGTTCCAGCTACCGTGTTCGCCGACGAACGCTCCATTGGCAAATTCGGCCCCCATCGATTCATTGGAAAATGCCACACCCAGCGCGGCAACATGCGACCCGAGCGCGTAATCCGGCTTAATTGCCGAAGCGACTTTGTCCGGGTTCTGAGGCCGCACCCGCTCGTCGACATTCTGTCCCCAGTAGCTGTATGGCCACCCGTAGAAGGCGCCTTCCTTCACCGAAGTCAGATAGTCTGGGACCAGATCTGAACCGATCTCATCGCGTTCATTGACGACCGCCCACAATTGCTGCGTCTGCGGGTTTATCGCCAACGCCGTGGGATTGCGCAGCCCGGTGGCAAAGGTCTTCGTTTCGCCGGTCTGCGCATTAATACGCCAGACCCGTGCACGGTCGGCCTCGGCGGTCATGCCGCGCTCGGTGATGTTGCTATTCGAACCGATACCGACATACAGATATTGGCCATCGGCACTGGCCGTCATGGCCTTGGTCCAGTGATGGTTGATCTCCGATGGCAGGGGCGTCACGGTTTCCGGTGGCCCACTGGCTCGAGTCTGCCCGGGCTGGTAACCAAAGCGAACGACAGCGTCCTGATTGGCGACGTAAAGGTTGTTGCCGATCAGCGCGAGGCCATACGGGGCATTCAATCCTTCGGCGAAGACGGATTGTTCGTACGTTCCATCGCCCTCGGGATCTCTCAATAACGTCAGACGGTTGCCACCCTTTACCGGGCTAGTGCCTTTGGCTTTGATAATCCCGGCGATCACGTCCTTGGGCGTGATTTTGGCCGCGTTGCCACCCCGCCCTTCGGCCACCAGAATGTCGCCATTGGGCAGCAACAAAGTCTGGCGAGGGATCTGCAAATCCTTGGCGATCGCGGTGATGGTGAATCCTTCCGGGACGGTGGGCATTTTGTCGCCCCATTCCGTCGGTTCCGCGATCACCATATCGGGCAGCAATCCACGCTCGGGCTTAGGGAGTTGCGGATCGGGCCCCACCTGGGCCGATCCCGATTGTGCGCCGCAGATACCCGCTGCAGTCATCAAGGGTATGGCGGCGAGCGAACGTAGGTATTTCATACGGAGCCCCTATACGTAGTGCGTACAACGTGTGGCGTGCGAAACCCTAGCCACGTGGCAATGCACGCCAGCACAAACGTGATAACCGACATCACGAGCCCTGTTGGCAGGCTGGCCCAGGCGTCGCGCGCATGCATCAGGGCATTCAGAAAGCCGACTATCCAGGTAACCAACAGCACGATGGCATAGGGCACGAAGCCCCGGGCACGCTGGATGGGCCGGAAAATGCCCACGATTGCGCAAACTAACGCAATCCCACTAAACAGCAGCGCGCCAGCAAGCATCCAGGACGAGAAATTTTTCCACTGGATCTCGAAGGTTTTGGCATAAGCGACATCGGAAAGCAGCGTTCCGAGAAACAGAGCCAGCGCCCCCGCCAACAACACACCATGCAGGGGATGTACGGTCGGAGCGTACCGGGGTTCAACAATGACAGTCACGGGTATCCCCTTTGGAGTCGTACGGATGACGGCGGGGAATGCCGCAAGAATCGCGCCTGGCCGAAGTGGTTAAAGGCGTCATCAGGTTCGATGGGAACAGCACTTGCAGCGCGACATCGCGGGTAGCACGTACCCGCGTTGATGGAGATTTACCATGACCGATCCGATTAAACCTGCCGTCCCCGCCGCGAACCGCGAAGGTCGTCCCGCTCATCCCGACCCGAATCGCGGAGCACCGCGTCCTCGACATACTTCGGATGAAGAAACAGCGCGGCCGGACATGGACCATCCGCCTCGCGCTCAGGGCGGCGATCGCCCGGCCTTCGATCGCGGCACCGATGCCGCCGACGAAGCGGCGCGCAATGGTGGAATCTCCCGCGAGGGCAATTTCACGCCGCCCGACACAGGTCGGGATGATCCGGGCCGCAAAGGTGGGCGTACACCGCCGGGTGGGGAGAGCTAAGGGTTCAGCGCCAGGCACGTACCTTGCCGGCGGATCATTTACAGAGTTCTATTCATGGAGGCGATGATGCCTGCTAAGTCTCAAGCCCAACAACGCGCCGCGGGCGCGGCGTTATCCGCCAAGCGCGGTGAACAGAAAAAGAGCGAATTGAAAGGAGCCTCAAAGTCCATGTATGAATCGATGGACAAAAAGGAGTTGGAAAAAATGGCCTCTGGATCTACGCGGGGTAAACCTGAACACAAGCACGATTCATAGCGACACCGGCAGGGAGCCGAGTATCCTGAACGCACTTTCCACCCGTGCCGGAATGGGAAAATTCTTGTTCGCCAGCATCGCAATACCCACCTGGTGATGCGGAATAAACGCGACGTAAGCGCCGAAACCGTTGGTGGAGCCCGATTTGTTGGTGTACATCGGCTTGTCTGGCGAAAGAGCCGGGTGAAGGCTGACCGCAGGATTGGTGTGCAGCGCCATCTGAGTAGAGTTGCCATCGAGCAGGCGGTCTATGGAGATCGGCCATTCATAACTCTCCCAGCCTAGCCCTTGCCTCATGGGACCTACCTGATAGTAACCAGATAAGCTTGTATTCATGGCAAGGCGCAACATCGGATCGAGCCGGCCGCGTTGCATATGCGCGTTCACGAAACGAATCAAGTCCGCTGCGCAGGTCTTGATGCCATATGCCTGGGCATCGAGCATGCCCGGCGACACCCGTATGGGAGCGCCGTCCTTGGTATAACCGTACGCATAGTCCTGCATCTTCTCCGGAGGCACACTGATGAAGGTCTGCTTCAGGTCCAAGCGCTCCAGTAACACATGGATGAGCCGCTGGAAAGGCTCTCGCATGCTGTTAGCCACAAGCAAACCAAACAAACCGATGCTGGGGTTTGAATAGCGCCGTTGGGTGCCCGCGGGATATTGCGGCGTCCAACGTTGAAAGTAAGCGAGCATGCTCGGGTAATCCGTGACCTCGGGCGGAAACTGCAAAGGCAGCCCCCCGGCGGTATAGGTCGCCAGCGCCAGCAGGCTGGCATCGCCCAAAGCGCTACCTGACAGGTCCTCCAGATACTTGCTCGCCACATCGGAGAGCGCGATCGAGCGATGCGCCAGCGCGTATCCGCCCAGCAGGCCCGTATATGTTTTGCTGATGGAACCTACTTCAAAAAGAGTGCTTTCCGTGACGGGCTGGCGGCTTTCCATTGACGCCACGCCTTCGTTGATAAAGACGTGGCGGCCTTGGTATGTCACCGCCACCGCCATCCCGGGAATGGCGTGCGTTTTCATCAGCCGGCGAGCTTCCCCACGCACCATCGTCATCAAGTCCGCGTCTGGCTCTGCGGCCGCCGCCTTGACAACGCCTGGCACGAGCAGCGTTCCCGCAGCCAGCGCGCCCGCATTAAGCAGCGTGCGTCGTTTCATCCATGTACTCCTGCTACTGTCCGACGCATGATGATCGCACGGCCGTCAAAACGGTACCATCACCCGTAACGACGCTCGATGACTCTGAATGTGGGAAGAAAAATCTCCGTCATACTGCAAGCGAAAATCCACGCCGCCCGCATTGGTGACCTGCAGACCTGCCCCTACCCGGCCAATCACGTCATCCATCGGCACCGAGGTCTTGAATGCGCTCGCGCCCGCGGGAGCACCCTGCAGCCGCGCTTTGGCGGTGTATTCATCCTTCGAAAGAAACGTCACGCCCGCATAGGCGAACGGGCGCAGCACCGCACCGTTGTTCAACGGCAGCTTCGCGCCCGCCTCCAGCGTGGGCGACAAGCCCACGATGAACTCGTTACTGCTATCCACATCAAGGTGCAAGTTATTGCTCGATTCACGATAGCGCGGCATATGGGTATAGAAGGCGTCCAAGTCGACATAGGGCTTCACATAAAACTGCTCTGATGCAAAGGTGCGCGCCGCTCGCAGACGCAAGCCCGCGCCATACACATCGAGGTTGGAGCTTGCGGTACTGCTTTGCCCCGGAATGCGGATCCGGCGGTCGATGTCGAACTGGCCATAGCCTCCGCTCAAAGCGGCTGAAAAGGTCCAAGGCCCTGTCTCGCGCTTGAGCACCACGCCTGCGTAGCCGCTATCGCCCTTGCCGCTCACGCGGCCATCGTCGCCGCGCAAGTGGGTATTCTGATAGGCAACCGAGCCACCGAGAAACCAGCCCGGGCTCACCTGACGCTGTCCGCCGACTTGATAATTGATGCCATCGTATTTGAAGCCGGCCACCCCGCCCGAGCCATCCTGATCAATACGGAAGCTGGTGACTTGTCCCCACACGCAGTCCTGCTCGCCCGACAATGGATCATCGATCTGATCTTTGGGACAAGACATCATGGCATTGTTAAAGCGCGCCATGCTGGCTTGCATCTGCGCCGCGGGCGCAACAGCCGCTCCTGGGGACAAGTCGGAAAGCTGGCCCGCATAGGCATCCGAGCCCTGACGCGATGCCATATCCAACGATGCAAACAAGGGCGCGAGTTGCGGGTTGCCCCCGAGATCCCACGCACTCTGCAAATGGCCCGCGACCGCACGAGGGTTATCTTTCAACTGCATCGAAGGCGCGGCAAAGTCAGCGCTCGCCGCCCGGACCCGCAATTGCTGGCCTTGCAATTGGGCGTCGTAGTTCACGACCGGACTATCCAGCGCGCTGGGCATACCCTGAATGTCCCCCTGCACGGTCGCGAGCGTCACGGCACGATCAGGCAACAACGTGACCGGCCGCACATCGACTTGCCCGTCTAAGCGCGCGTTGCCTTGCACGATCATCTGCGGCGCCTTCACGGCCGCGAAATCCACATCGGCCTGCAGGAAACCTTCTGGACGCAGGTTCAGCTCACCGTCGATGGTCAGCGTCCCGAAGCTGCCCGGCGTACCGATGATCAGCCGTCCCGCGTTGTCCACATTGGCCTGGTAAAGCGTCGCATGGCTCAAGGTACCGCTGGGCATATTGCGCACGTCGCAGACGATACCGCCGCCTTGGCATTCGATGTTGCCCTGGATTAGACCCGCGTTGTTGACGGCCAACGCGCCCGTGCTGGATCGTTTTGCCATCGCGACGGTCGATTGCTGTACCGGTGCGCCGTCACCACGCACCGCCGAGCCACCATCGCCGGCGACGATTTGCGCATCGGCCCCGACATTCAGCACATTCTGCCCATCACCCGCGATCCATACGCCGTACGCCTGGGTACCTGTTCCACCGATCACGGTGCCATTCACGTTCACCGTGATCGTGCCCGAGCCCTGCGGACCCGCGCTTTGCGCAAAGATGCCCGTGGCGCCCTGACCCGACACTTTGATCGTGCCGTTTTGAGTCACCGTCACGTCTTGTCCGCGTCCCTGCCCATCGGCCGCGCCAGTACTGCCCGCAAAGCCCCCATTGGCAGAGCCGCCTAACCCGCCACCGCCGCCAATGGACTGGGCCAAGATCCCGAATGCGTTGGCGCCCGTGGTGCTGAGGTTCGCGTTGGATGTCACGTCAACCACGCCGCCATCACCGTCGCCGCTGGTCACGGGCGTTCCGTCAGCGTTCACCCCCGTGGGGATCCAGTCCGCGCCGTTTAGCTGCACGCCCATGGCGGTATCGCCGGCAATGCCACCCCCGCCGCCGATAGACTGTGCGATCAACGCATGGGCACCCGCGCCGGCCGTCGTAATGGTGCTGCCGGCATTCAAGTTGACCGTAACGGCGCCGCCATTGCCCGAGGCACCGTTACGCCCCCCTAAGTTCACCGCCGTCAGGTTGCTGGATTGGCCAGCCCCGGCCAGGCCGCCGCCGGCGCCGATGGATTGCACCAGCAGGCCATAAGCACGATCACCGGATGTGGTGGTGGCCGTGCCAAAACTGGCGTTTATCGCGCCGCCCGATCCGGACAGGCCGCCATTGCCGCCGACGGAAATCTGCATGGCGTGGCTATCCTGTTCCAGCAGCTTCGAACTGCTGTTACCCGCGCCGCCCGTGCCCCCACCC
>NZ_WSJB01000007.1 GCF_009763255.1 Bordetella sp. 02P26C-1
ACCACGTGGTGTTGGAGCGGGGGCGCGTGGTTTGGACGGGGGATTCTGCGGCGTTGGATGGGGATCGGGGGGTTTGGGAGCGCTATCTGGGCGTGTGAGTGCGGGGTGTACCTGCGGCGCTCGTAGCTCGGGGGCTGTAGGTTTTGCATTGGCTGGGCTGTGCATGACTCGGCTTTATCTGTGTGGAGCGCTCGTGCCTCTTCTGGGGCGCGCTTCTTTCTGCTTGCCGTGGGCGTGGTTCTTTCTTTTGGCGTCGAGCCGAGGCACTCGGGCCGCGAGGGCTTCACAAAGCCGGTCCGGCGCCCGGGCGCCGGACACCGCGTCGCTCGTCTCGTCCGCGCCTTCGCGCTCCCTTCGACTTCCGCTCGCTCGGCTTTGAGGCGCCCTCGCGGCCCGATTGCCTCGACTCGACTCGCGTTGGCGCAGATTGGAGCGGCGTTGGGACGAATGGTGTGCTTGGCGTTTTGATGCAGCGCGTTCTGGGGATGGAAGATGGTGTGGGGCTGCTAATGGCGGGCGCCCTGCGCGCCCGCCATTAGCTATCGAATAGTTGAAGGGGAAGGGCTCGGTGCGGTGGCGTGCTGCGTCTCGTCTCGTTTCGGCTTGTCGCGCCGCGCCGTGTCGGGCGGTACGGTGCCGACGGCGAGTTTTGCGTCCGACATGCTGCTGTTGTCGTGGGATAGGCAGGTTCGTCGGCGCTTGTGCCGGGTAGGGCGGGGGGCTCTGTTCTTGTTTGAATGCTTGCGCGGGAAATTTTCAGGCTATATAGTTGAAGCCTAAACTAACTTGGTGCCCCGGCTTGCCGGGTGACTTTCCGGTCGCGGAGTGGTGTCATGAAAATTGTTTGCCTGGGCGGTGGCCCTGCCGGTCTCTATTTTGGGTTGCTGATGAAGCTGCAGAACCCAGAGAATGAGGTGACGGTGGTTGAGCGAAACCGGCCGTATGACACGTTTGGCTGGGGGGTGGTGTTCTCTGACGCGACGATGGATAACCTGCGTCAGGCGGACCCTGTTTCGGCGCAGACGATCGGGGACGCGTTTAATCATTGGGACGATATCGAAATTCACTTCAAGGGCGAAAGTATTCGCACGAGTGGTCACGGGTTTATCGGTATCGGACGCAAAAAGTTGCTGAACATCTTGCAGCAGCGCTGCGAAGATGTGGGCGTAAAGCTCGTGTTCGAAACGTTTGTGCAGGACGATCAGGCCGCCGCGCAGCAGTATGACGCGGATTTGGTGATCGCTTCGGACGGGTTGAATAGCCTGGTGCGCAAACGTTATGCGGATACTTTTCACCCGGATATCGACACGCGGCGCTGCCGGTTTGTGTGGCTGGGAACGACGAAGGTGTTTGATGCCTTTACGTTCGCGTTTGTGCAGACGGAGCACGGCTGGTTCCAAGCGCATGCGTATCGGTTCGAGGATGGACTGTCGACGTTTATCGTCGAGACGCCGGAGGAGACCTGGCAGGCGGCAGGCATCGGCGAGATGAGTCAGGAGGAAGGGATCGCCTTTTGCGAAAAGCTCTTCGCGCCGTGGCTGGACGGGCACAAGCTGATGAGTAACGCCGCGCATTTGCGCGGGGCGGCGATCTGGATTCAGTTTCCTCGCGTGATCTGCAATACCTGGGTGCGGTGGAATACGCTGCAGACGCCGCGCGGCGAACGACGGGTGCCCGTGGTGTTGATGGGAGATGCCGCGCATACGGCGCACTTCTCGATCGGGTCGGGGACGAAGCTGGCGCTTGAGGACGCTATCGAGTTGGCGCGGTGTCTGAAGGGGGCCGAAGGCGGTCTGGAACAGGGGCTGCAACACTATGAGGATGTGCGCAGCGTCGAGGTGCTGAAAATTCAGAACGCGGCGCGTAATTCAACGGAGTGGTTCGAAAACATCAAACGCTATGCGGATCTGGAGCCGGAGCAGTTTGCTTATTCGTTGCTGACGCGTTCGCAACGGATCTCGCACGAGAATCTGCGGCTGCGCGATCCGAAATGGTTGAACGGGTATGAGTTGCGGCTGGCGCAACGGGCGGCGGCGCAGGCCAATACCGAAGCGCCGGCAGAGGGCAACGCTGCGCCTTTGCCTATGCTCACGCCATATCGCGCGCGTAGCGTTACGTTGAAAAATCGCATTGTGGTCTCGCCGATGGCGATGTATTCGTGCGTGGACGGCGTGCCGGGTGAGTTTCATCTGGTGCACCTGGGCGCGCGCGCCTTGGGTGGCGCGGGGCTGGTGATGGTGGAGATGACATGTCCTTCGCCTGACGCGCGTATTACGCCGGGATGTCCTGGGCTGTGGAATGACGAGCAGGTCGATGCGTTTGCGCGCATCGTGGATTTTGTGCACGGACAGACAGACGCCTGCCTGGGTGTGCAGTTGGGGCATGCGGGGCGCAAGGGCTCGACGCAAGTTGGCTGGGAGCAGATGGATCATCCGTTGCCAACGGACAATTGGCCGCTGATGTCGGCGTCGCCGTTGCCGTATTTGCCGGGTATATCGCAAACGCCTCGCGCGATGACCCGCGAAGACATGGATCGCGTGCGCGATGATTTCGTGGCGGCGGCGCGGCGTGCGGCGAAGGCAGGTTTTTGCTGGTTGGAGTTGCACTGCGCGCACGGCTATTTGTTGTCCAGCTTCATCTCGCCGATCACCAATCAACGTGACGACGAATATGGTGGCACGCTGGAGAACCGCCTGCGTTATCCGTTGGAAGTATTCCGCGCGGTGCGCGAGGTGTGGCCCGAAAAGCTGCCGATGTCGGTGCGTATCTCCGCGCACGATTGGGTCGAGGGCGGCATCACGGCTGATGACGCGGTTGAGATCGCGCGCTATTTCAAGGCGGCCGGCGCCGATATGATCGACTGCTCTTCAGGTCAGGTTAGCCCGGATCAATCACCGGTGTATGGACGCATGTATCAAACTCCGTTCGCGGATCGCGTGCGCAATGAGGCCGGGATTCCCACTATTGCCGTGGGGGCCATCTTCGAGGCCGATCACGTCAACGGCATCATCGCATCGGGACGCGCGGATCTGTGCGCACTGGCGCGCCCACATTTGGCCGATGCGTCCTGGACGCTGCGCGAAGCGGCTCGCGTGGGCTATCGCGACACGGCTTGGCCCGTGCAGTACGCAGCGGGCAAGCGCCAACTGGAAACGAACTTCGAGCGTGCCGCGATGATGGCGCAAATGGATGCGAAATGAACGCAGTAAATAAACCCTTGGCCGGGCGGCATGCGCTGGTGACGGGCGGGGCTCGAGGCATCGGTCTGGCCTGCGCGCGTGCGCTGCAGCAGCGCGGCGCATCCTTGACCCTGCTGGGTCGGGACGCGGGAGCCTTGAATCAAGCGGTGGCCATGCTGGCCGGGGATGGTCGGGTGCACGCGGTGGTGGCTGACATCGCGGATGCGACCTCGGTGCAGGAGGCATTCGAGCTTGCCTTCAAGCAGGGCGGCGCGATCGATGTGCTGGTCAACAACGCGGGTCAGGCGGTCAGCCAGCGGTTTGAACGCACGGATGCGGCGCTGTGGCAGTCGATGATCGCGGTGAATTTGAACGGTACGTATCACTGCACGCAGGCCGTGCTGCCAGGCATGGTGGCGGCGGGCTGGGGACGCATCATCAACGTGGCCAGCACGGCGGGTCTTATCGGTTATCCCTACGTCAGCGCCTACTGCGCGGCGAAACACGGCGTGGTGGGCTTGACCCGCGCGTTGGCCTTGGAAGTGGCACGCAAGGGCGTGACAGTCAACGCCGTCTGCCCCGGATTCACCGAAACCGACATCGTGCGCGAAGCGGTGAACAACATTGTCAGTAAGACGGGCCGCACGCCAGAAGCCGCACGCGAAGAACTCGCCGCCCGCAACCCGCAGGGCCGTCTGGTGCAGGCCGAGGAAGTCGCGGAAACCGTGGCATGGCTGGCGTTGCCCGCTTCCTCGTCCATCAACGGTCAGGCGATCGCCGTCGATGGTGGCGAAGTGATGACGGGATAACACCTCGGCCCGCCCAAACATTACCCGGAATGCTCTAAGCAGGAGACATCATGAGTGCAGCGCCCCAGCAACATACGATGAAGCATCATCGTCGCCCCTACGCCGATTACGCGGCACGTACCTTTCTGTGGGAGGTGTCATCCGACGGCAAGGTGGCCACCATCACGCTGAATCGCCCTGAACGCAAGAATCCGCTGACTTTCGATTCCTACGCCGAGCTGCGCGACCTGTTTCGCGCGCTGTCGTATGCCACCGATATCAAGGTCGTTGTGGTGACGGGCGCGGGCGGCAACTTCTGCTCGGGCGGCGATGTCCACGAGATCATCGGGCCGTTGACGAAAATGAGCATGCCCGAACTGCTGGACTTCACGCGCATGACGGGCGATCTCGTCAAGGCAATGCGTGCTTGCCCACAGCCCATTGTGGCGGCGGTCGATGGGGTTTGCGCGGGCGCGGGCGCGATGATCGCGTTGGCTTCGGATATGCGCGTGGGCACGCCAGAAGCCCGCACGGCGTTTCTCTTTACGCGTGTGGGCCTGGCTGGCGCGGATATGGGGGCATGCAGCTTGCTGCCTCGCGTGATTGGCCAAGGGCGTGCTTCCGAGTTGCTATACACCGGTCGCGCCATGACGGCGCAAGAAGGGTCTCAGTGGGGATTTTTCAATAGTCTGCACGAGAGCGACGAGGTCCTCGCCGCCGCGCAGAAACTTGCCGCGCAACTTGCCGCGGGGCCCACGTTTGCCCATGGCGTGACAAAGAAATTGCTGCATCAGGAATGGAATATGGGCCTGGACGAAGCGATCGAGGCCGAGGCCGAAGCGCAGGCCATCTGCATGCAGACGCGCGATTTTCATCGGGCGTATGAGGCGTTTGTCGCCAAGCAAAAGCCCGTATTCGAAGGGGATTGAAGATGGCCGACACGTCGTGGCTGGACTGGCCGTTTTTTGACGATCGTCATCGTGAGATGGCGGCCGAACTCGAGGCGTGGTGCGTCGATGCGTTGGCCGATATCGATCATCACGATACCGACGCTGCCTGCCGGCATCTGGTCGCTGCGCTGGGCAAAGCGGGTTGGCTGCGCTATTGCGTGCCGTCCGGACCAGACCAGTCATGGGGTGGGGCATTGCCTCAAATCGATTCGCGCATGGTGTGCATCCTGCGCGAAACGCTGGCGCGCCATGAGGGGTTGGCGGATTTCGCGGCGGCGATGCAGGGGCTGGGCAGCGGGGCCATCGCATTGATGGGTTCGGATGAGCTGCGGCAGCGCTATTTGCCGCGTGTGGCGCGCGGCGAGGCTATCGCGGCGTTTGCCTTGTCGGAACCCGATGCCGGGTCGGATGTCGCGGCGCTATCGTGCTCGGCGCGGCTGGAGGGTGACCATTATGTGCTCGATGGGTCCAAGACCTGGATCTCGAACGGGGGCATTGCCGATTTCTATTGTGTATTCGCGCGCACCGGAGAGGCGCCTGGCGCACGGGGCATCACGGCATTCGTGGTCGATGCGGATACGCCCGGCTTGTCCGTGTCGGAGCGCATCGATGTGATCGCGCCGCACCCGCTGGCCACGTTGGTGTTCGACGAATGCCGCATTCCCGTCGCGCAACGGTTGGGCGAGCCAGGGCAGGGCTTCAAGCTCGCCATGATGACCTTGGATATTTTCCGGGCCTCGGTGGCTGCCGCCGCGCTGGGATTCGCGCGTCGCGCCCTGGATGAAGGGCTATCGCGCGCGCGCAGCCGTCATATGTTCGGCCAGACCCTCGCGGATCTGCAGATCACGCAGGCAGCGCTGGGGGATATGGCGACCGCCATTGATTCGGCCGCGCTGCTGACTTACCGCGCTGCATGGCTGCGCGATATCAAAGGCGTACGCACCACGCGCGAGGCCGCAATGGCCAAGATGGCCGCGACCGAGTCGGCTCAGGCCGTCATCGACCGGGCCTTGCAGATGTTCGGGGGTGCCGGTGTGGTGTCGGGCGTGCCGGTGGAAAAACTCTATCGCGAGATCCGCGCGCTGCGCATTTACGAAGGCGCCACCGAGGTTCAGAAACTCATCATCGCTCGAGAACTGCTTAAAGACTAGTTGAATCGCGATACCCGCGACGTAGCGCAAGTAAGGGGAAACACATGGAACACTCTGCTCACCAGGATACTTTTGCCCGAGACAATTTGCCGCCCGAGGAAGAGTGGCCCGAGTTTTTGCTCGATAGCCCGGATGTGAATTACCCGACGCGCCTGAACTGCGCGGCAGAGCTGGTCGATACCATCGTGATGCGCGGCCATGGCGACCGCATCGCGCTGCGTTGGCGCGAGGGCGACGAGCAGCGCACGATGACCTACATGGAACTGCGTTCGCTCAGCAACCGCATCGCGCATGTGCTGACCGAGGACATGCAATTGGTGCCCGGCAATCGCTTGCTCTTGCGCGGACCAAACAATCCCATGATGGCGGCGTCCTGGCTGGCGGCGATCAAAGCCGGGCTGGTGACGGTGCCCACCATGCCGTTGCTGCGCTCAAAGGAACTC
Source organism: Bordetella sp. 02P26C-1 (assembly GCF_009763255.1). Lineage (GTDB taxonomy): Bacteria > Pseudomonadota > Gammaproteobacteria > Burkholderiales > Burkholderiaceae_B > Bordetella_A. The sequence goes on from NZ_WSJB01000007.1 coordinate 6,512, forward strand.
AAGCAGATCATCGACAAGGCGCAAGTCAGCGCGATGCTGTGCGACGCGCGGCTGCGCGAGGAGGCCGAGTTCTGCCTGCAGCCCGAGCACGAGCACTATTGCGAATCGCTCAAGCAGGTTGTGGTGTTTAACGATGGCGGGCCCAAGTCGATGGATTCGCTGGCCGCCGACAAGTCAGATGACTTCGTTGTCTGCGACACGGCGGCCGACGATGTGTGCCTGATCGCGTTCACGAGCGGCACGACCGGCATGCCCAAAGGCTGCATGCACTTTCATCGCGATGTGCTGGCGATGTGCGATCTGTTCCCTCGTCATGTCATCAAGCCCAACGAAGACGATATCTTCTGCGGCACGCCGCCGCTGGCGTTTACGTTCGGCTTGGGCGGCTTGTTATGTTTCCCGCTGCGCGTGGGCGCCAGCGTGGTGTTGGCCGAGAAGCTGACGCCGGAAAGCCTGATGGAATTGATTCAGGATTTTCGCGCCACGATCGTATTCACGGCACCGACGTTCTATCGTCAAATGGCCGCGATCGCGAATCGCTACGACATTAGTTCGCTCAAGAAGAGCGTATCGGCGGGTGAAGCGCTGCCCGATGCGACGCGTCAGCTGTGGAAAAAGGCAACCGGTATCGAGATGATCGATGGTATCGGTGGCACGGAGATGATCCACGTATTTGTGTCCAGTGCGCCAGAAGAGGTGCGGCCCGGCGCGATCGGCAAGGTGGTTCCCGGCTATATCGCCTGCGTGGTCGATGACGACATGCAGCCGGTACCCAATGGCACGCCTGGTCGGTTGGCGATCAAGGGGCCCACCGGATGTCGCTATCTGGCCGATGAACGGCAACGGCGCTTTGTGCAGCAGGGCTGGAATCTGCCAGGCGATACGTTTATTCAGGACGACGATGGCTATTTCTTTTATCAGGCGCGCAATGACGACATGATCGTGTCGGCCGGCTATAACATCGCGGGCCCTGAGGTCGAGGATGCGCTGTTGCGGCACGAAGCGGTTGCCGAATGTGGGGTGGTGGGCGCACCGGATGATGAGCGCGGTCAGATCGTCAAGGCGTTCGTGGTGCTCAAGCCAGATTTTGAGGCGAACGCAGAGATGGTGAAGACTTTACAGTCGTTTGTGAAAGCGACGGTGGCGCCATACAAATATCCGCGTGCAATCGAGTTTGTGGAGGCATTGCCGCGAACCGAGACGGGCAAGCTGCAGCGATTCGCGTTGCGGCAAAGAGCGTGAGACGGCTTATGTCGCGAGAGTTGTCCGATCGCAGTGGCACATCAGAAGGCGCGCCTTTTGTCAGTCAGGTCGATGTGCGGTTTCGACATTGCGATCCGGCGGGCATCGTGTTTTATCCGCGCTATTTCGAGATGATCAATGACTTCGTCGAGGAATGGTTCGCGAATGGCCTGGGTGTGTCGTTTCACGAGCTGCATGCGGTTCGCCATATCGGCACGCCGCTGGCTTCGGTGCAGTGCGATTTCTCGGCGCCTAGTCGGTGGAATGAGACTTTGCGTCAGGAGTTACGTGTGCTGCGCATAGGCGGGGCTTCGATTAACGCGGAGGTGCGCTTTTCGGGTCCTACGGGGGATCGGCGGCTGACGGCGCGCTTGACGATAGTCACGGTGGATCTGCATAGCATGCGTTCGACGGCGATGCCTGCGGATTTGCGGGAACGCACGCGGGCTTATGTGGTGTCGGCCGCGGACGATGGAGCCGGCGATGATGGTGGTTTTTAATTAGAGGATGGAGTCCCAATGAATATCTTGCAACCGTCTGATTGGTTGGCGCCGCGTGGTTATTCGAACGGGGTGATGACGGAGTTGGCTGTGGGCGACCGGCTGGTGTTTGTCGGGGGTCAGGTCGGCTGGAATGGTCAGCAGCAGTTCGAGACGGATGATTTTGCCGAGCAGGTGCGGCAGGCGTTGGTGAATATCGTTGAGATATTGGCCGAAGGGGGGGGCAAGCCTGAGCATATTGTGCGGATGACCTGGTATGTGAAGAACAAGCAGGAGTATGTGGCGGCTTATCCGGCGATTGGGAAGTACTACCGGGAGGTCATCGGGCGGCACTTTCCGTCGATGAGTGCGGTGGAGGTGGCGGATCTGGTGGAGGATCGCGCTAAGGTGGAGATCGAGGTTACTGCTGTGATTCCGGCGGCTTGATCTTTTGCTTGATTTCTCGGCCGCTTGGTTTGGGGCGGTTGGAGTCTTTAAAACGTCGGCGCGGGGCTGGGTTCGGACACGCGCTTGCTGAGGTCTCGGCGGTGCACCGCACCGCGGGCGGTTGATGCCGACTTATTGTTGAAGTGTCTTGAACACGGCTTCGGCCGCGTCCAGCGTGGCGTCGATGACGCTGTCGTCGTGCGTGGCGGAGACAAAGCCGGCTTCGAATGCCGACGGCGCGAAATGTACGCCATGGTCCAGCATGCCGTGGAAGAACTTCTTGAATGCTTCGACGTTGCTGTCCGAAACTTCGGCGAACGAGGTGGGTACGGTGTCGCGGAAGTACAAGCCGAACATGCCGCCAATGGCGTCGGCCGCGAACGGGATGTTGGCGGCTTGGGCGCGCTCGCGCAGGCCGTCGGTCAGGCGCTGGGTCTGCGCGGCGAGGCGGTCGTAAAAGCCCGGTTCGCCGATCAGGCGCAAGGTGGCGAGGCCGGCTGCGACGGCTACGGGGTTGCCGGACAGGGTGCCGGCTTGATAGACGGAGCCCAGCGGCGCCAGGTGGGCCATGATGTCGGCGCGGCCGCCCAGGGCGCCGACGGGCATGCCGCCGCCGATGACTTTGGCCAGGGTGGTGAGGTCGGGTTTGATGCCGGTCAGGCTCTGTACGCCTTGCGGGCCGACGCGGAATCCGGTCATGACTTCGTCGAAAATCAGCACGGCGCCATGCTGGGTGCACACATCACGCAAGCCTTGCAGGAATCCCTCGACCGGTTTGATCAGGTTCATGTTGCCGGCGATGGGCTCGACGATGACACAGGCGATGTCCTTGCCGTGCTCGCTAAAGGCGGCCTGGACGGCGGTCAGGTTGTTGTATTCCAGCGTGAGGGTGTGGGACACAAATTCTGGCGGCACGCCGGCGGAGCTGGGATTGCCCAGGGTCAGCAAGCCGGAGCCGGCTTTGACGAGCAGGCTGTCGGAGTGGCCGTGGTAGCAGCCCTCGAATTTGACGATCTTGGCGCGGCCGGTCGCGCCGCGCGCGAGCCGGATGGCGGTCATGGTGGCTTCGGTGCCGGAGCTCACCAGGCGCACTTGGTCCAGCGAGGGCAGGCGTTGAATCAGGGTTTCGGCCAGCTCGACTTCGGCGGCAGTCGGGGCGCCAAAGGACAGGCCGTTCAGTGCGGCTTCGCGCACCGCTTCGATGACCTCGGGATGGGCGTGGCCGAGAATAGCCGGGCCCCAGGAGCCGACGTAGTCGATATAGCGGGTGTCTTCCTCGTCCCACACGTAGGGGCCCTCGGCGCGCTTGATGAAACGCGGGGTGCCGCCCACGGACCGGAAGGCGCGGACGGGCGAGTTGACGCCGCCAGGGATGCTGCGGCAGGCACGTTCAAAGAGTTGGGCGTTGGTCGACATGGCGAAACCGAAGGTTTAAGGGTTAAAGGCAGCGGCGCAGGTACGCGCAGCGGCCAGGATGTCGGGGGCTTCGAAAAGCCCGGTGATGACGGCGATGCTGTCGGCGCCAGCGCTTGCCACCTCAGGGGCGCGCGCCGGGGTAATGCCTCCGATGGCGACCACGGCGGCCCGCCGGGCAGACTGGCCGGCATGCGCGGTCGCGAGGTCGCGCGCTTGTGCCAGAAGACCGAGCGGCGCCTGCACGGCTTGTGGCTTGGTCGGGGAGACGTACACCGCGCCAAAGGCAATGTAGTCAGCGCCCGCCTCCAGCAATTGACGCGCGCGATCCAGTTCGTTGTAGCACGAAGCGCCGAGCACGAAATCCGCGCCGGCGGCCGCACGCGCTTCGGCCAGATCGCCGTCGTCGCGGCCCAGATGCGCGCCATCGGCACCCACCTCCAGCGCGAGCCGCCAATGATCGTTGACGAGGAACACCACACCCAGCTCGCGGCATAGCGGCGCCAGCGCGCGCGCTTGTTCCGCGCGTTGTTGCGCACTGGCGTTCTTGCGGCGCAGTTGCAGCGCCCGCATGCCGCCCTCAGCGGCGGCACGCACGGCGGCCAGCAATCGGTCGGTGTCATCCCATTCGGGCGTCACGCCGTACAGGCCAGACGGAAAACGTAAGGTCGTCATTGGGTTCCCAATCGATTCGGAATACGGCGGCCCATGCCGGGCAGGAAAGCGGTTGCCAGTACGCCTTCGGCGTAATGCAGCGCTTGCTCAACGGCTTTGGGCATTTCCAGGCCCTGGGCCAGCATCGCGGCGGCGGCCGTTGCCGCCACGCCGCCCGTGTCGGCGTTACGCTCCGGAGGAGCCTGCCAGGGCCAGCTGGCGGTCTGGCCGCCGGGGCCGAGCAGCACATTGGCGTGATGACCGGGACGCACCGGGGCCCCCAGCACCAGTACCCACTGGGCGCCGGCGGCGGCGAGGGCGTGCATGGGCGTGGCCGCCTCGCCCAGGTCAATCTCGCCATCGGCATGCCATTGCGCGAGCCGCATATGCTCGATTACCACCAGATCCGTCTGAGGCAGCACCAATTCCAGCGTGGCGGCCAACAGGTCTTGCGCATCGTCTTCGGCGGCGACGTCCTCGGCCACCAGGCCGCGCGGGCCCAGGTGCAGCACCAGCGGCACCTGACTATAGTCCGCGGCGATCTGAGCGACGACACTGGCGGTCTCGGCGGTGTAAATTCCACCGACTTTGATCGCCTGCACGGGCATGTCTTCGAGCAGGCAGCGCGCCTGGTCGTCGATCAGGTCGGGCGGCACGGGATGGATGTCCTCGATGGCGGCCGTGTCCTGCACGGTGAGGGCGGTCGCCGCGGCCAGGCCGTGGCAGCCCAGGCGGGCGCTGGTCACGGCATCGGCGGGTAGCCCGTCGGCGCTTGTGGGGTCAACCGGCCCGAAAATCAAGATAAGAGGGGGAGTCACGGAGTCACATGCTGCGGGTGTAGCGGTTTTTTTACCCGGCTGCGCGCGGCAAATCGGGCAACCGCTATTGGGTTTCGGTAAGATGACCCCATTCTAATGGATGCGACCTGCGGTTTGCCCGTCGCGGGCGGGTTGGGTCGCCACTTGATGTCATAGAGAATAGACAATTATGCGTACTTGGATGTGTTTGATTTGTGGTTGGGTCTACGACGAAGAGGCCGGCCTGCCGGATGAGGGGATCCCACCGGGCACCCGTTGGGAAGACGTACCGCCGAACTGGGTCTGTCCCGAGTGCGGCGCGCGCAAGGAAGACTTCGAACTGACGGAAATCTGATCGTGACGGCGGCTCTGCCGCCGCACATCACCCCTTGGGGGATGACATGACCGACGACAACACCGATTTCACGATGGACGACGCAAGCGACACGCCGTCCGAGGCGCCGGCCACGGATTTTTCCAATCAGTTCCTGATCGCCATGCCGCAGATGGTAGAGGGCAATCTGGCGGGCACCGTCATTTACATTTGCGAGCACACCCAGCGGGGCGCGTTGGGCCTGGTGATCAACCGGCCAACCGACCTTACGCTGGAGGGGCTGCTCGAGCGCATTGATCTCAAACTGGAAATCCAGCCCACCCGCGAAACCCCTGTGTTTTTCGGTGGGCCAGTTCAGACAGATCGCGGATTCGTGCTGCACGCGCCGGCCGGCGACTATACCTCCAGCATCAAGCTGGGCGATATGGCGCTCACCACATCACGCGACGTGCTGCAGGCCGTCGCCGAAGGGCGCGGCCCCGAGCGCTTGCTGGTCACGCTGGGTTACGCCGGCTGGGGCGCGGGACAACTCGAGAGCGAGATGGCACAGAACGCCTGGCTTAACGTCAGCGCGGACGCCACCGTGATTTTCGATGTGCCGCCCGAGGACCGTTATCCCGCCGCGATGAAGCTGTTGGGAATCGACCCGGTCATGCTGGCCACTGGTGCGGGGCATGCCTGAGGAAACCCTGCTGGCCTTTGATTTCGGCGAGAAAAAAATCGGCATTGCCATCGGCAACACGCTGACCCGACAGGCACGCCCGTTGGAGATTATTTTCTCCGAGGAGCGCGCCGTGCGTTTCGGGCGCATCGCGGCGTTGCTCGAGGAATGGCATCCCCAGCGCGTCGTTGTCGGTCTGGCACTGGCCAGCGATGGCGGCGATCAGCCGGCGACCGCGCGTTGCCGGCGGTTTGCCAACCAGCTCAACGGTCGGTTCGGCCTGGATGTGGTGCTGGTCGACGAACGCGGCTCCAGCATGGAAGCGCAGGAGCTCCTGGGCACGAACGCGCCTGACGACGCCATGGCGGCGGCGGTCATCCTGCAACGGTATCTCGACGCGCTGCCCTGAAGGCAGCCGTCCCGGAGCCCTGAATTTGTTGTTATTAAAACTCCCGCTCATCCTCGTGCGCCTCGTGATCGTGGTGCTCTGGATTTTTAGCGGCCTGTTCTGTGTCGCGCTGATATTTCCCTTTATCTCCCGTCGCGCGCGCGCCCATATCAACCGTGCCTGGTCGCGTCGGCTGATGGCTTTTTGCGGCATCCGCATTCGTGTCAGTGGCCGACCGCTATTGACCGGCCCCGCGTTGTGGGTCGCCAATCACGTGTCGTGGATCGACATCTTCGTGCTGAACTCCGTGCGCGCGAATGCCTTTATCGCCAAGAGCGAAATCCGCCGCTGGCCGTTGATCGGCTGGCTGGTGGCGGGCGCGGGGACGTTGTTCATCGAGCGCGGCCAGCGCAACGCCGTGCAGGCCATGGCCGAGTTGGTGCGGGCGCGGTTCGACCAGGGCGAAGCTGTCGGCCTCTTTCCCGAGGGCACCACCAGCGAAGGCGAGACCGTACAGCCTTTCCATGCCAGTCTTTTTGAACCGGCGCGCGCCGCGGGTGTGCCCGTGCAGCCGGTGGTGTTGCGCTTTCTGCATCAAGGTCGACGCAGTGCGTTGGCCGCCTTTGTCGGCGAAGAAACGCTGGCCGCTAACCTGTGGCGCGTACTGGGTGCCACCGGACTGGCGGTCGAAGTCGAATTCATCGATCCGTTACCTATGCAACGCGCCGACGGCACGCCGCTGTCGCGGCCGGAACTGTCGCGGCATGCGCGTGAGGCGATCGTGGCACGGCTGTAATCACCCAGATCCCGGTGCGCCCCGGTCCTGTGGGCGCACTCAGGTCGTACGGGTCGCCGGATATTTCCGCCTATTGACGTGACTTTCTATCCGCCAAAAGCCCGGTCAGAACCAGCCAGAATGCATTAATCAGCGAGCGGGTCGCGGGCTTGCTCGCACGTGATCTGCACGATCTTGCGATCCTGCAAGCGCATGGCGGTCAGCTGCCCGCCCCACACACATCCCGTATCCAGGCAGATGACGTCCGGGCGCACCGTCAACCCCAGGGTGGACCAGTGGCCGAACACCACCGTCACATCGCGTGTCTGCCGCTCCGGCACATCGAACCAAGGCACCAGACCCGCCGGCCAGGCGCCAGGGGCGACCTTGGTCTTGAATTCCATCTCGCCGTCGGGCTTGCACAGGCGCATGCGGGTCAACGCATTGATGATGACGCGCATGCGTTTGCCGCCTTTTAACTCGTCATCCCACTGCGCCGGCTCATTGCCGTACATTTTGTCCAGCGCCTTTTTCCATTTCGGGCCCCGCAGCCGGTTCTGGATTTCCTCGGCCAGCGCAAGGGTTTTGGCGACATCCCACTTGGGTAGCGCGCCGGCATGCACGAGCAGATGCCCCTGTTCGAAATGGGCAAGCGGCCGATGGCGCAGCCAGTCAATCAGTTCATCGGCATCGGGCGCGTTCAAAATGTCGTCGATGGTGTCCGATTTCGACGGCTTACGCACGCCGGCTACGACCGCCAGCAGATGCAGGTCATGATTGCCCAGCACCGACACGGCGCGGTCGCCCAGCGCCATGATGCGCCGCAGGCTCGCCAAGGAAGCGGGTCCACGATTGATCAGATCCCCCGCAAACCAGAACCGGGCCTCTGGCTCCGTGGCGATATCCGGGTGCGCCAATAACCGGTCCAACGGCGAGCAGCATCCCTGCACGTCGCCGATCATCCAAATACTGCTGCCTGCGCTCATACCGGGGTTTTCCTCCAGGGCCATCGTGTTTGTATCAGGCGCGAGGTGACGTGCCGATACTCCATCAGCGATAGCGCGCCCAGAGCGATCAACACCGCGCCGAGATTCGGACCCAAGGCCGTCAACCAGGCCGGCCAGCGGCTCAGCATCCCTACGTTCAGCGCCAGCTGATTCAGCATGAAAAAGCCTACGCCCAGCAATATGCCGATAAACACCTTGGCGCCCACGCCGCCACGCCGCGTCTGCATGAAGCTGATCGGCGCCGCGATCGTGATCATCACGAAAAGCGTAAAGGGATAGGCCACCTTGCGCCACAGCGCGACCACCTGCCGGCTGGCATCAAGCTGGTTGTGATGCAAATAATCGATGTAGTCGAGCAGCGTGCTGACCGACATGCGTTCCGGCGTCAGCACGCGCGCCATCAGCCGGCTGGCGCTCAACGTGGTATCCAGCTCGCGTTGAGGCAGTTTGGTCACCTCGGCCGGCGGTCGGGCCGGGGGCTTGGCATTGGCCAAGGCCTGTGCGGCTTCTTTATCCAGATGCGTTTCGGTGACGTCATGCAGGACGAGTTTGTCCTCGGTAAAGGTGCCGTTGGCCGCCGTCGACAGGCTCGCCAACGTCAAGCCGGGCTCGAATTCATATAGCGTGACACCCTCCACATTGCCATTGGCCAACAGCTTGGCGATGTTGATGATGCGCGTGCCATTATCCCGCGTCGGTTCCTTGAACCAATAGCCGCTATCCATCCGCGCGCCGCTGGCCTTGCCCCGGAACATCAGGCTGGCTTCGCCGCTTTTGATCTCGGCTGCCGGTGTCACGAATTCCGACAGTAGCGTCGCGCCTATGACCAGCGGGATGGTGACGATCCACAGCATGCCCAATAGCCGCATCCCGCTGACGCCGGACACGCGCAAGATCACCAGTTCATTACGCTGCGCCAACCCGGCCAGCGCCAGCACCGCGCCGATCAGCAATCCGATCGGCAGCAAATCATAGAGGCGGGTGGGCAACGCGAGCGCCTGCATATACAGCAGGGCAAGCATGCTGAACTTATCCCCCACATTGTCCAGGTCATCGACCAGCGCGAAGAACGTAAATAACCCCAGCAGGGCCAGCAGGACCACTGCACAGGAGCGATAGATTTCGCGGGCCAGATATCGGCGGGCTGTACGCATGAAAAAGTCGCGTGGCAAGGCGCGTAAACATGAAAGCTTACCAAAATCGATCGTGTACTAGACGCGGCCTCGCGATCGGTATGGCAAGCTTCCCGTGGGTTAGGGGATCTCGACCAGCTGCATGCGCCGGGTAAGGGTATGGGTACGCGAATTCAGATAGCGGGTCGTGCGGTGCTTGTCGTAATAGCGCGGGTTAGGCAGCATCGCCGCCAGGCGCGCCGCTTGCGAGGCGCTCAGCCCGCCGGCGTGGGTCTTATAGTAATGCCGCGCCGCCGCCTCGGCGCCGAACACGCCTTCGCCCCATTCCGCCACATTCAGATAGAGCTCCAGAATGCGCTGTTTGGACATGACATGCTCGATCATATAGGCCAGCACCAGTTCCTGCCCCTTGCGCAGATAGCTGCGCGAGCTCGACAGGAACAGGTTCTTCGCCAGCTGCTGCGTGATGGTCGAGCCGCCACGCATCTTGGATCCGCCGCTTTCGGAGGCGCGCTGGTTGTATTCCCAAGCCTTGCGAATCGCCTCCCACTCCACGCCGTCGTGCCCGACGAAATTGGAGTCTTCCGAAGCCACCACCGCACGCTTGAGCGTGTTGCTGATCTTGTCGTAGGGCACCCACTGATATTGCAGTTGCGCATCGGGATTCGTTTCGCGCAGGCGCGACAGCTCCTGGCGCATGATGGCGCTGCTGCCCGGGTCGCGATAGGCGTACCAGACGACTTGGCAGAACAGCCACAGCTGGACCAGGATCAACAGGCACAGCAGGGCGAGCAGGCCGGCGCCAATCACCCGGCCCCAGCGTATCCGATGCAGCGTCGTGCTCCGTGTCGCCATTGGCGATCAGCCTTCGGCCAGCAGCGCCGCGCGCAACGTCGTCAATACCGGCGCGGGATCGGGTCGCACCCCGTGCCAGATCCAGAAGCTCTCCGCCGCCTGGGCGACCAGCATGCCCAGGCCGTCGGCGGTACGGGCCGCGCCTTCGGCGCTGGCTTGCTGCATGAAAGGCGTGGGCATGGCCGCATACATCATGTCGTAGGCCAATGCGTCATAGGCATACAGCCCGCGCGGTAACTGTAGCGGCGCGCCCTGCAAGCTGCTCGCCGTCGCGTTGATGACGACATTCCAGCCGCCCTCGATCATGGCGTCATTCAAACCACCTGCTGTTACACGGGTCGCGCTTTGCTTAGCGGCCGACCAGGTCGTCACCAACTCCTCTGCGCGCGCCACGGTGCGGTTGATGATGTGGATGTGCGAGCACCCCTGTTCCGCCAGCGGCTGCAGCACCCCACGCGCAGCGCCGCCCGCGCCGATCAACAGCACGCGCGCGCCAGCGAGCGTCACGCCCAGGCGCTGCAAATCGCTCACCAACCCCACGCCATCCGTATTGCAGCCATGCCAGGCATTGTCTTGCCACCACAGCGTATTGACCGCGCCCGCCAGACGCGCGCGTTCGCTCAAGTGATCTCGCGCGAGCGCGTAGGCTTCCGATTTAAAAGGCACCGTGACATTCATCCCCAGCCCGCCTTGTTCGCGAAACGCCTCGACGGTCGGAATAAATCCATCGATAGGCGCCAGCAGCGGCTCGTATTGCAAAGGCGTGCCCGTCTGCGCCGAAAACTGCGCGTGAATATACGGCGAGCGGCTATGGGCGACCGGATTGCCGATCACGGCATATCGGGGCAGCGAGCTGGTCGAAGTCATCTGGGATGTCCGAAGTGTTGGTTATGAGGCCCAAGCCCACGCACGCGCCAAGCCGGTCTGGCAGACCAGGCTCCGCGACCCTTACGCGGGCCCAACGATAGCTTACGAAAATATCATGGCGCCTGCGTCTGTAAACCGTCATTCACAAACTGCCAGGTCCGGGTAATTACTAATAAGTCGGTGTCTTTGACGATTTCAGGGGGCAATGGCGGGAAGGGCGCGGCCAGCTGAACGATACGCCGCGCGGCCTGATTGAGCACCGCATGCACCGAGGGCTGATCGATCGTCACCGATTCCACACTGCCATCCGGCCGTATCGCCACGGTCAGTTGCAGTGAACCATAGAGGCGTCCGCGTGCCTCTTCCGGGTAATGGCGCGTGCCCAGCGCTTCGATCCGCGCGCGCCAGCTATCCAGATAGGCCGCGTACGGCGAGGCCTGCGCCGAGGGCGCGACAAAAGTCTTGCGGGGCAGGGCGTTATAAGCCTGTACGCGCGCGGCCAACGCGGCGATTTGCGCGTTTTGCACGATGCCGGGTTGCTCGTGCACGTCTTCGCCCTCCACGGTGGCATCCGGCCAGGGATAAACCGGCTGACGCTCCGCGCCGACCGTGGCCTGCGCCTGCAGCCGCGTCAATAGCCGCAATTGTTCCGCCTCCAATTGCGCCTGGCGCTTGCGCATGGCTTGCAGCACGACGGTTTCGGCCGATTCGCCAGTGCGCGGCAGCGGAGTCGTGGCGATCCCTTGATCGGCGTTGCCGCCACCGTCGACCTGGTGTTGTGCGACGACTTGCGGTCGCGCGGGCGCGAGTGTCGTGCGCGCATTAACCAGGGTGATTTCCAGCGGCGCTGACGCCACCGGACGCGGAGCCGGATCACTCCAACGCAATGCCAGCACACCCGCGTGCACCAGCAGCGAGATCGCGATCGCGATCCGCAAATAATGCTGAGCGGGCGCGCTTATCCATCGCAGCCACCCGCCTCGCGTCGAGGGAAAATCATCCAGGCGTCGCACAGCCGCATTGTAGGTCAGGCCTGTTCGGCCGGACCCACATAACGGCAGTCCACCTCCAGCGCCAGCTCGTCAAACCCGAGCAGGTCCAGCTCCACCGCCGCGCCGCGTTCCAACTCCGGCAGGCCGCCCACGCGCGTCACCAGCGGCGCATTGCTAAAGCGCACCAGATCATCACGCAGCACATGCGCGACCACGCGCCTAATGCCCTGTTGTTGCAGCCAGCGCAGGCACCAGTAACGCTCCATCGTGTTCTGGAAATCGTTCCATGCGGCATACTGGGCATCAAACGCCCCGATAATCGCGAACAGATCCGCGTCGCGCGGCTTGAACGGCGCCACCAGGCGCGCCGACACGCCATGTTCGACAGCCGCGATCAGCTGCCATTGATTGACCAGATCCACATACCGGCGCAGCGGCGACGTGCACCAGGCGTATTGCGGCACGCCGATGGCCTCGTGCGGCAAGGCTTGCGTGCTCATGCGCACGCGGCCTGCCTGCTGCGAGCGGTAAATACCCGGCACGCCGTGCTGGTGCAGCAAGCCGCCCCACAAATTGTTGGCCAGAATCATGTATTCGGCCACCAGGCGGTCCAACGGCGCATTGCGCTGGCGCGGCACCAGCCGCACCGGGGTGTCCGGATCGTCCGGGTTGCCGTCCAGATAAAAGCTGTATTCCACCCGGGTGTTGTTCTCGGCCTTGCCGCGCACGGCGTCGCGTTGTGCCGACAGCGACTTCGCCAGTTGCCACAGCGGACGCAGCCAGTCGCTATACGGCAATTCCGAGTCCGGGTCGTCCAACGCCGCCTCGGTCACCTGGCCATCCAGATCATTGTGGCGCAGGTTGGCCTTCAGCACCACGCGCTCGACCCGTGTCTCAGATTCGCCGATTTCGCCCGTCGCCGGGTCGGCCGTGACATACAGCGATAGCGCCGGCACTTCACGGCCCGCGTCCAGCGAAAATGCCTCGATCACGTTATCCGGCTGCATCGGGATTTTTTCACCCGGCATGTAGACGGTGGACAGCCGCGCGCGAGCCAGCTTATCCAGATCACTCTCGCGGGTAACCGACAAGCCAGGGGCGGCCACGTGAATCCCGACGCGGATGCGCCCATCGTCCAGGCGCTTGACCGACAAACCGTCGTCGATTTCCGTCGTGGTGATATCGTCGACCGAGTAAATCTCGGCGTCCGACAGCGGCAACTCGCGGTCCAGCGCGGGAATCTGCACGTCAGGAAAGCCCGTGCCACGCGGGAAATAGGTCGCCAGAAAGCGCCGTTTGTGCAAGGCCAACGCATGCGGCCAGGCACCCAGCTCCAAGAGCAGCCGGTCCGGCGATTTGTGCAGCCGTGCGCAGGCGGCATCCAGCGCCTTCCATTGCTGGCTGTTTTTATCCGGGCGGATCAACAGGCTCTCGGCCACCGCGGCGATTTCCTCGGGCAAGCGGCCTTCGGCCATCTCGTCGACCCAGCGTTGCTGCTGTTCGGCCTGCTTCTGCTTTTTCTCCAGGGCGGCCAGGGCCGCCTCCAGGATATCCGGAGGCGCCGGGCGATACATGCCTTTGCCGCGCCGATGGAAATAGGCCGGCGCGCTATGCAGGCGCATCAACACCGCCGTGCGCTCCACGGCGGTGGGCGTATGCCCGTAGTAGTCGGCGGCCAGGGCCGCCGCGTCGAACTCTTCTTGCGGGGCGCATTCCCACAGAAACTGCAGATCCAGCGTCTCGGCGTCCGCAGCGGCTTGCGTCAGCAGCGCCGAAGGCGCGGGGTCCGCGAAGGTAAACAGCACGTTCGCTCGCTTGAGCTTGCTGCGCTTGCCCGACTCGGCCTCGACCTGCAGGCTGGCGTCGGTCTCCGACAGGATGTGGCCAGCTTTGAAACCGCCGTCTTCTTCGTAAAGCACGTACATAAATTAGTCCATCGAGGGCGCGGCGTGCGCGCAGGGCATGTCGGTCAGGGTCTCCAAGCCGGCCTCGCGGCGGGCGGCGGCAGAGGGCCTTTCTATTAGTGAGTGAATCGGGAACTTAGTTGGGGGCAGATTGAGCGAAATCCAGGACTTCGGGCAACCATTGCGCAAAATCGGACAGTCCGTGGTCGCTGCCAGGGATAATTCGCTGACGGCATCTGGCGAAACGATCCCGCATCTCGCGCCAATCCAGTACCTCGTCGCCCGTGGCGGCGATCAGGAAATACCGGTCAGGCTGCGTGACGGCAGGGACATAGGCCGCGCGCAGCTCATCCACATATTCCGGCCGAAACTCCATCGGCGCGTCGGAATGATACATGCGATGCGACCCGACCTGGGTCGCGAGATCGCGCGCGGCTTCGACGGCGGGATTCAATAGCACCGCTTTGCAACCCAGCTGCTCGGCCAGCCACGTCGCATAGTAGCCGCCGAGAGAGGAGCCAATCACCGTCAGTTCGCGCGGCGAACTTGCCGTCTCGAGCTGACGTCGCGCGAGCGTCATCGATAACTCGAGCGCCTCGCGCGGGCTGACAGGTAGTTGCGGGCATTGCCAATCGCGTTCGCCCGTCAATCCTTGGGCGGCCAGCGCCTCGGCCATCAGGCGCGCTTTAAAAGACTGCGGCGACGAGCGGAAACCATGTAAATACAAAATCATCGTGCGTTCTGTCCCGAGACGTTCGCCTCAGTGTCCTTGCGTGCCAATGCGGCTAGCAGCTTTCCATGCACCCCGCCAAATCCGCCATTGCTCATCACCAGCACGTGGTCGCCCGGGCGGGCCAGCCGCGTGACCGCCGCCACCAGTGCGTCCAGATCATCATAGCAATCGACCCGATCGCCCAGCGGCGCCAGCACTTCGGCCGGATTCCAGCCCAGCGCGTGCTTGCCCGCCCGCGCGCCGAAGCAAAACACATGGTCGGCGGCGCTCAACGCGCCCGGCAATCGTGCCGCCATCGCGCCCAGCTTCATGGTGTTCGAACGCGGCTCCAGTACCGCCAGGATCCGCGCATCGCCCACCTGCCGGCGCAGACCCGCCAGCGTCGTCTCGATCGCGGTCGGGTGGTGAGCAAAATCGTCGTAAACCTTCACCCCATGTTCGGTGCCGCGCAGCTCCATCCGACGTTTCACCCCGCCAAAGCGGGTGAGCGCCTCGATGCCCACAGCCGGCTCGACGCCCGCATGCTCGGCCGCCGCCAGCGCCGCCAGGGCGTTGTCGCGATTGTGCTCGCCGGTGAGCGTCCAGCCTACGGTGCCTAGCGTTCGCCCCTGGCGGATGACCTCGAAATGACCCTCTTCATTCACGGGGCCCGCCTGCCACTCGCCCTCACGGCCAAAACTCACGGTTTCCGACCAGCATCCGCGCGCGATCACGCGATCCAGCGCCTCGGACTGCGCGGGACGTACGATCCGGCCCTGTCCGGGAATTGTGCGCACCAGGTGATGGAACTGCGTTTCGATTGCCGCCAGATCCGGAAAGATATCCGCGTGATCGTATTCCAGGTTATTCAATATGGCGGTGCGCGGACGATAGTGCACAAACTTCGATCGTTTATCGAAAAACGCCGTGTCATATTCATCGGCCTCGATCACGAACGGGCGTATCGCCGGGTCATAGCGCGCCGACACTTTTAGATCGTTGGCCACGCCGCCAATCAGGAAGTTGGGCCGCAGGCCCGCCGCCTCGAGAATCCAGGCAAGCATCGAACTCGTCGTCGTCTTCCCATGCGTGCCCGCCACCGCCAGCACGTGCGCGCCCGGCAGGACGTTATCGCCCAGCCATTGCGGGCCCGACACATAGCGTGCGCCACTATTCAAAATGGCTTCCATCAGCGGGTTGCCGCGCGAGACCACATTGCCAATGACATAGAGATCGGGATTGAGCGACAACTGATCGGCATCGTATCCCTCGATCAAATCGATGCCTTGCTCGGCCAATTGCGTACTCATGGGTGGGTACACCGCGGTGTCGCAACCGGTGACGCGATTGCCCGCCGCGCGCGCGATCAACGCCAGTCCGCCCATGAAAGTGCCGCAAATACCCAGAATGTGCAGGTGCATAGATGTTCTCCTGTCCGCATTGTAGAGGCTGCCCGCCCGATGTTTCCTCGCGAGGTTATGATCGCGTCATGAATCGTCGCTTCTTTCTCTATACAGGCGCCGCCGTCGTGGCGGCAGCGGCTGGCGGCCTGGCCTACCGCCGCACTCTTTCCCCCACGGACACTTCCGACGGGCAAACTTCGTCGCGCGTCTCGGCAGCCGATGCCGAGGCACTGCTGTGGAATCTGAAGCTGCCTGATCTGGACGGAGCCACCCAGCGACTGGATCAGTGGCGTGGACGCGCCGTGGTGATCAATTTTTGGGCAACCTGGTGCGCACCTTGCGTGAAAGAGATGCCAGAACTTCAATCCCTGCACGAAAAATATCCTTCTGTGCAGTTTGTCGGAATTGGCATCGATAAAGTCGAGAAAATGCGCGAATTCGTGCAGAAAATCCCAGTATCGTATCCATTGCTCGTCATGGGTTCCGACGGGATCGATACACTGCGTAAACTCGGCAACGCGGCGGGGGGCTTGCCATTTACCGTCATTTTGCAAGCAGATGGCGGCATTAGTCGCAAAATACTGGGGCAGATCCAATATGAGGATTTAGATCGCAGTTTGCAATCACTCAGCACCTAATCGGCATGCCCGCACGGGATTGCCGGAAACCGCCTTATTCGCCGCGCCTATTGGACAAATACTAGGAATAAGCGTAAAAAGGCGGTTTATTGATCGTTTTGCCGACACATTGAGTGTCTGGTTTTTCGGCGCGACCCGATCCATGGCGCAACACATCCTGGTACTGCACGGCCCCAACCTGAACCTCTTGGGTTTACGCGAGCCTCATATTTACGGCAGTCTCACACTGGCGCAAATCAACCAGGAGCTGGAGTCTTTGGCTCGGGAGCTTGGCGTCGGACTCACCGCCTGGCAAAGCAATCACGAAGGCGCATTAGTTGATCGCATTCAGGCTGCACGCCAGGATGGAACCGACTTTATCGTCATCAATGCCGCTGCCTATACGCACACCAGCGTCGCCGTGCGCGATGCGCTGGCGGCAGTCGCGATCCCTTTTATTGAAGTACATTTGTCGAACCTGTATAAACGCGAACCTTTCCGGCAGCACTCTTATCTGTCAGATCTGGCTATCGGGCTTATCAGCGGCCTGGGCGCAGACGGCTATGCCGCTGCGGTACGCTACGCGGCCCGGCATTAGCGGGCTTTGCGGGCCGGGCTCGGCATGATGGCTTCGGTCTTTTATTTATCTCACTCATACACTGATGCAGCGCAGCTCTGATGTCGCGCTGCGAACATTAATCGGGAAGCAGCTTCTATGGATCTCCGAAAACTTAAGACCCTGATCGACCTGGTGGCTGAATCGGGCATCGCCGAGCTTGAAATTACCGAAGGCGAAGGCAAAGTTCGCATCGTTAAGTTCTCGCAAACGGTCCAGCCCGTGGCCTACCATGCGCCCGAGGCTGCTCCCGCAGCCGCGCCCGTGGCCGCGGCGCCTGCCGCTGCCCCCGCGCCGGAAGCCGCTCCGGTGGTGCAAGGCCATGTCGTCAAGGCCCCGATGGTCGGCACCTTCTACCGCTCGCCCAATCCGGGTGCTGCTCCCTTCGTGGACGTCGGCCAGACCGTCAAGGAAGGCGACGCCCTGTGCATCATCGAAGCGATGAAGCTCCTGAACGAAATCGAAGCCGATAAATCCGGCGTCATCAAAGAGATTCTCGTCGAGAATGGCGAGCCCGTCGAATACGGTCAACCGCTGTTCGTTATTGGCTAATTGCACCTATGTTTGAAAAAATCCTGATCGCCAACCGCGGCGAGATCGCGCTGCGCATTCAACGCGCTTGCCGCGAGCTCGGCATCAAGACGGTGGTCGTGCACTCCGAGGCCGATCGCGACGCGAAATACGTACGCCTGGCAGACGAGTCCGTGTGTATCGGGCCGGCTCCCTCGCGTGACAGCTACCTCAGCATGCCCGCCATCATCTCGGCGGCCGAAGTGACCGACGCCGAGGCTATCCACCCCGGCTACGGCTTCCTGTCGGAAAATGCTGATTTTGCGGACCGCGTCGAGAAAAGCGGCTTCGTGTTCATCGGCCCGCGTCCCGAAACCATCCGCCTGATGGGCGATAAGGTCAGCGCCAAGCGCGCCATGATCGAGGCCGGCGTGCCGGTCGTGCCCGGCTCGGAAGGCGCATTGCCTGACGATCCCAAGGAAATCGTGCGCATCGCGCGCGAGATCGGCTATCCGGTCATCATCAAAGCGGCAGGTGGTGGCGGTGGGCGTGGCATGCGCGTGGTCTATACCGAAGCCGCGCTCGTCAACGCCGTCACCATGACGCGATCCGAGGCAGGCGCGGCCTTCAACAACCCCGAAGTCTACATGGAGAAATTCCTCGAGAATCCTCGCCATGTGGAAATCCAGGTACTGGCAGATGGCGGCCGCAACGCCGTATGGCTGGGCGAGCGTGACTGCTCCATGCAGCGCCGTCACCAGAAAGTCATCGAGGAAGCCCCCGCACCCGGCATCGCGCGTCGCGCGATTGAGCGCATCGGCGACCGCTGCGCCGACGCTTGCCGCAAGATGGGCTACCGTGGCGCCGGCACCTTCGAGTTCCTGTACGAAAACGGTGAGTTCTATTTCATTGAAATGAACACCCGTATTCAGGTGGAACACCCGGTGACCGAGTTGATCACCGGCGTGGACCTGGTGCAGCAACAGATTCTCATCGCCGCGGGCGAAAAATTCCTGCTGCGTCAGCGCGATATCCAGTTCAAGGGCCATGCCATTGAGTGCCGGATCAACGCCGAGGATCCGTTCCGCTTCGTGCCCAGCCCTGGCCGTATCACCAACTGGCACACGCCGGGCGGCCCCGGTGTGCGTATCGATTCGCACGTGTTCAACGGCTATTTCGTGCCGCCAAACTACGACTCGATGATCGCCAAGGTCATCACGTATGGCGACACCCGTGAACAGGCGCTGGCTCGTATGCGCATTGCGCTGTCCGAGATGGTGGTCGAGGGTATCTCCACCAACATTCCGTTGCATCGCGAATTGCTGCAAGACGCCCGCTTCATCGAGGGCGGCACCAGCATTCATTATCTAGAGCACAAGCTGGCCCAGCGCCCTTGATGCCAGGGGGGCCCACGTGGCCCGCCTTTGCCGGAATCCATCGTCATGCGTGAACTCGTCCTACATTGTCTCGAGGCACAGGCCGAGACCCTCTCCGATGCGCTGCTCGAGGCGGGTGTGCTGTCGGTCTCCGTCGAGGATGCCGACTTCGGCACCGAGGCCGAACGACCCCTGTTCGGTGAGCCCGGTACCGAGCCCGAAGTTCAAGCCTGGGACCGCAATCGCGTCGTCGCGTTGCTGCCCGATGGTGCAGACCCCGCGCAAATCTACGAACAAGCGACCAGCCAGGCCGGCATCGACCCGATCGCCTTGGGTGGCTGGTCTTTACGTGATGTTCCTGACGCGGACTGGGTGCGCCTGACCCAATCCCAGTTCGGCCCGATTCACATCGGCGAGCGCATCTGGATCGTCCCCAGCTGGCACCGCGATGACCCCGATGTGTCCGCGGCGGAAACCCTGGCCGAGGACGCCGTGCATATCGAGCTCGACCCGGGTCTGGCGTTTGGTACGGGCAGTCATCCCACCACCCATCTCTGTCTGGCGTGGCTCGAAGCCGAGTTGCCCAAGGGCTCCACGGTCCTGGACTATGGTTGCGGCTCCGGCATTCTGGCCATCGCTGCCCAAAAGCTGGGTGCGGGCTCGACCGACGCGGTCGATATCGATCCTCAGGCCGTGCAAGCCACTATGGACAACGCCCAGGTAAACCGCGTGTCCGTGCAGGCCCTGTTGCCCGACGCGTTGGCCGACGGCACCTATCAGGTGGTCGTCGCGAATATTCTCTCCAATCCGTTGAAGGTGCTCGCGCCCATGCTGGCCGGTCGCGTGGCTCCGGGCGGCGATCTGGTGCTGTCGGGTGTGCTGGAACGGCAGGCCGAAGAAGTCGCGCTGGCCTATGCGCCATGGCTCAAAATGTCCGTCTGGCAAGCCCGTGACGGCTGGGTATGCCTGCACGGTCGTAAAACCTGATTGATACGCACCGGGATATCGCCATGGCCATGACGACCCGCTGCCCTCAGTGCGGCACCGCTTTCCGGGTGGTGCCGGATCAACTACGTGTCCGTAACGGTCTGGTCCGCTGCGGCGAGTGCGCCACCGTGTTCGACGGCCGCGCGTGCCTGACCGCACAGATCCCCGACGGATTCGGGTCGATCGAGATGGCGAGCAACAGCACCCGGCCCACGGCGGGAAGCCAGGCGGCGGCGCCTTTGGTGAGCCAGGGTTCAGTTGCGACGCCTGTACCGGCGTACGCGCCTGTCGCCGCACCTGCATTCGTACGTCCACCCGCGCCCGCGCCCCGGACAAGCTCATCCGTCGAGCCGACCCTTACACGCGAACCCGCGATCACGGCGGCGGATGTGCCAGCGGCCCCGGCCGTATTGCGTAATCGCTCCGCCATGTCACGGCAGGACCCTTATCTGGGTGACGCTGCCGTTTCCGACACGAGCTATCAGGACGACGACGAGGACTGGCGATCCGACACATCGGATCGCGAGCCGACGTTTGTTGCGCCCGATGAACTGCCCCCACGGCACGGGGCCGCCGCGCCTACGCTTTCCCACGCCTCCCATGCGGGCGAGCGATTCGCCGCTGAGCCGCGTTGGATTGATACGCCGGATGAACCTGTGATCCGCGTCGCCGATCCGGACGAAGACGACACGGACGAAATGGTCACGGCAGATCGCGCCTGGGACGGTCGCGCGGCGGCACGTGGATCCGCGTCGCTCGCAGACGAGTCGGATGAAGACACGCCCATCGTGGCGGGCGAGGCCCGTACGCGCTATCACGGCGCGACCGACGCTGGCCGTGCACCGCCCGAGTTTCTGGATGACGATAAACACGTACGGCGTGCTTTCTTGAGCAGCCTGTGGGGGTACGGCTGCGTGCTGGGCTTGATGCTGCTGGCCGCGCAAGCGATCTATCTCTATCGCACCACCCTTGCTGATTGGGCTCCCGCGATGCGTCCAATGCTCGAAAAAGCCTGCGCCTCGTTGGGTTGCGAGGTCGGCTATGCCCGCCATATCAATCGCATCGCCATTACTTCCTCATCGCTGCAGCCGCCCGCCGGCCAAGCGGCCGCCGAGAGCGGGAACACCACACGGCTGGTACTGCGTACGTCGCTGCGCAATCTCTACGATCAACCGCAGCCCTGGCCGGCATTACGTCTGGATCTGAGCGATCTGTCGGACACCGTGGTGATCCGCAAAATCATTCCGCCCGAGGCCTATCTCACGCCCGAGCAGGCGCAGCGTCCGTTCGCTGCGGGCGCCGAACTCAACATCGCCGTGCCCATCGAGGTCAGCGGCCCGATGGTCAACGGCTTCCAGCTTCACAAGTTTTTTCCCTGAAGGATACTCAGCATGACGGATTCTGTTCTGATTTGCGGCTCGATGGCGTTCGACACCATCGCCGTGTTCGAGGGACGTTTCAAGGAACATATCCTTGCCGACCGCATCCAGTCACTCAGCGTGTCCTTTCTGGTTCCCACGATGCGCAAGGAATACGGCGGCTGCGCCGGCAACATCGCCTATAACCTGAAGCTGCTGGGTGGCAATCCCGTACCGGTCGCGACAGTGGGCGATGACGCGGGCGACTATATCGAACGCTTCAAGAGCATGCAGATCGAGACCTCGCGTCTGTGCGTCATTCCTGGCACCTATACCGCGCAATGCTTCATCACGACCGATCTGGATGACAACCAGATCACCGCGTTCCACCCGGGCGCGATGTCGTTCTCCGCACAAAACGATATCTCCGGCGCCAAAGCCGCCTGGGCCATCGTCGCGCCCGACGCCAAGGAAGGCATGTTCGCCCATGCCGAGCGCCTGCATGCCGCGGGTATCCCGTTTATCTTCGATCTGGGTCAAGCCATGCCGCTCTTTGATGGCGCGGACCTGCAACGCATGCTCGGCCTCGCACAGGCGCTCACGGTGAACGATTACGAGGCTGGGGTGGTCGAGCAACGCACTGGCATGAGCATGGCGCAGATCGCCGAGAAACTTCAAGCCGTCGTGGTGACGCGCGGCGGCGAGGGCGCCACCCTCTACACCGGCGGCGAGGCGCTGCAGGTGGAACCGGTGGCAGCAGAGGCGGTCGTCGATCCCACGGGCTGCGGCGATTCGCACCGCGCCGGGCTGCTGTATGGCTTGACGCAGGGTTGGAGCTGGCTCGACAGCTGCCGGTTGGCCAATCTGATGGGCTCGATCAAAATCGCGTCGCGAGGCCCGCAGAATCACGCGCCCAGCCGTGCCGAGATCGACGCGCAGCTGCGCGCGGCGTACGGCATTTCGCTCCCGGTGCAAGCGTCGTAAGATACGCCCTCATATTCCGGCATAGCGCTTGCATGGTGGCAAGCGTGACACGAGCGCACGCGGCCACGTGTGCGCACAGCGGTTGCAGGCTGTTTCTCAACGGTATCTTATTGCCCGCGCCAGGGTATTATCTGTAGAGTAAATTAGTGGTTACCGATCAAGGAGTCCACATGAGTCAGACTTTTTCTACCTCCGTCGTTGCGTCCCGTACTGGCCGTTGGCTTGCGGTGGCCGCCGTCGTTACCTCGATGGCCGTGCTGGGCGGTTGCGCTAATCGCAGCGCCTCCAGCTCGGTCTATAGCTATGACCAAGCGCAGCGCGAGCAAATCGTGCGCAATGGCACGGTAACCAGCGTGCGTCCGATCACCATCGAAGAAAGCAAATCCAGTGGCGTCGGCATGGTTGCCGGTGGTGCATTGGGTGGTGTCGCCGGTAACGCCATCGGTGGCGGCACGGGACGCGCGATCGCCACCGTGGGCGGTGCGATCCTCGGCGCCTTGGCCGGTAACGCCGTCGAAAACCGTGCTGCGCGCGCCTCGGGCCTGGAAATCACCGTCCGTCTGGATAACGGCGAGACGCGTGTCGTGGCTCAGGAAGCCGATGTGCCCATCAGCGTGGGCCAGCGTGTGCAGGTCATCAGCGGCGCAGGCCCCACGCGCGTGACACCGTATTGATGAGGCCAAAGGCGAGTCGCGTGGCGACCGCCTTTTTAGCCTTTCAGCGTGCGGTGTGACTGCCGGTCCCCGCGCGGCTGCGACGGCTCTATCAAGAAAAACGCCCACCGAACCGGTGGGCGTTTTTCTTGCTGTCGTGGGACGCGACGATCAGACACCGCTGAGCATGAAGATCACCCGCGACAGCATCATCAAGACAATCTGCGCGAGGATAAACAGGACCAAGGGCGAGAGGTCGATACGCCAGTTCGGCAGAATCCGGCGAATGGGTTCAAGCAAGGGTGCCGTCAGCGTCTGCAGCAAGGGCATGAGCGGCGACATGGGATTGACCCACGACAGAATGGCTTGCAAGAACGTCAACCAAACGATGATATTCAACGTCCACCGCGCCACCATCAATAACGAAGCGCCAAGCGCCGCCGGCAACAGGGCCGCCGGGATCAGCGTGTGCATCACCACCAGCCACGTCAGCACCAGATAAAGCATGGCCGTGAGCCATGCGGCTAATAAACTGGGCCAGTCCAGCACGCTGCCCGCCGGCACGATCTTGCGGATCGGCAGGACCAACCAGTTGGTGACTTGATAGATCCCGCGGCTCAAGGGGTTAAACGGATGCAGCCTCACCGCGTGAATCCACGCGCGCACGATCAGCGCCGCGCCGAACAGCATAAAGGTGATTTCGAGCAAGAAACGGAGAATATCGCCGAACATGAATACAGCCTGACAAAAATAGATCCTCGTCATTGTCGCACGCCGCATGCGGCTTGGCAGTGTGCATGCGCGCGGCGAACAGCAAAAAGCCGCCTGGCTTGCACCAGGCGGCTCTACGAGCACCGACCTTAACGGAACGGGCCAGAACTACGGGCGACCACCCGTGGGGAAGGGCCACGAAGCAGCCGGATTCACCGTGGTCTTGGCGCCTTGCGTGGCAGCCGCGGTCGGTTGCGCGGCAGGCTTCTTGGCAGCCGTTTTCTTAGCGGCAGGCTTTTTCGCTGCGGTCTTCTTGGCCGCGGCGGGTGCCTTCTTCACGGCTTTCGAGGTGGCAGCCTTGGTGGCCGATGCTTTGCGAGCGGTGGCCTTCTTGGCTACAGCTTTCTTGGCAACGGTTTTCTTAGCGGCCGATTTCTTGGCTACCGCTTTTTTGGCGGTGGCTTTCTTGGCGACCGATTTGGTTGCACTTTTAGCGGTGGTCTTTTTGGCGGCGGTTTTACGAGCCGTCGTTTTCTTGGCTACCGCTTTCTTGGCAACGGTCTTTTTCGCGGTGGTCTTTTTGGCTACCGTTTTCTTGGCGGTGGCTTTCTTGACCGTCGCTTTCTTCACTGCTTTTTTAGCGGTGGTTTTCTTCGCAGCCGTTTTCTTGGCGGCTACTTTTTTCGCGGCGACTTTCTTAGCTGCGACTTTCTTGGCTGCTACTTTCTTGGCCGCGACTTTCTTCACGGCGACTTTCTTCGCGGCCTTCTTGGCGGGGGCTTTCTTAGCCGCTGCCTTTTTCGCTGCTACTTTCTTTGCCGCCTTTTTAGCGGCCTTCTTGGCTGTTGCCATGGTTTTGCTCCTTAGGTTCAGAGGGGTCCCAGAACGTAAACCCATGCAATCCACCATCGATCGACGGCAGATGCCCGGGCTATTCATCGGCGCATGCCGCTGTCCCAATTCGGTGACAGCTACTACGGTTTGCGCTAATGAATTCGGCACAGCCATTTGATATGGCCCCCGCGATTCGTGCGAGCCATCTCAAATGGCGCCAGCAGGCAACCGGGTTAAGGGTTGCCTGCTGCTTGGTACTGCGTATTCGAATACCTGGCCGACGGAGCAATGTTCGGCGTCTCGAGCATCAAGGCACCGACGCCAAACGTTCACATCATTCCCAGCTCAGCGCACCGCCAGTCTGGTATTCGATCACGCGTGTTTCGAAAAAGTTGCGTTCCTTCTTCAGGTCTATCATCTCTGCCATCCACGGGAAGGGGTTTTCTTCCTGCGGGAACAGAGGCTCAATACCAATCTGTTGGCAACGACGGTTTGCAATGAAGCGTAGGTAGGATTTAAACATAGGCGCGTTCAATCCCAACACACCACGCGGCATTGTGTCTTCGGCGTAAGCGTACTCGAGTTCGACAGCCTTTTGGAACAAACCACGTATTTCTTCACGAAATTCCGGTGTCCAAAGGTGAGGATTCTCTAGTTTGATCGTATTGATGAGGTCGATGCCGAAATTGCAGTGCATGGATTCATCGCGCAAGATGTACATGTACTGCTCGGCCGCGCCCGTCATTTTGTTCTGACGACCCAGCGCCAGAATCTGCGTGAACCCGACATAGAAGAACAAGCCTTCCATCAAGCACGCGAAGACGATCAGCGACTTCAACAGCGTTTGGTCGGCCTCTGGCGTACCCGTCTTGAAGTTGGGATCGGCAATGGCGTCGATAAACGGAATCAGGAATTCGTCTTTGGCGCGAATGGACGGGATCTCGTTATACGCATTGAAGATCTCGGCTTCGTCCAGGTCCAGGCTTTCGACGATGTATTGATACGCGTGCGTGTGGATGGCTTCTTCGAAGGCCTGGCGCAACAAGAACTGGCGGCACTCGGGCGCCGTGATGTGGCGATAGGTGCCCAGCACGATGTTGTTGGCAGCCAGCGAATCGGCGGTGACAAAGAAACCGAGGTTGCGCTTGACGATGCGACGCTCGTCTTCGGTCAAGCCGTTCGGGTTCTTCCACAGCGCGATGTCACGCGACATGTTGATCTCTTGCGGCATCCAGTGGTTGGCGCAAGTGGCGAGGTATTTTTCCCACGCCCATTTGTATTTGAACGGCACCAGCTGGTTGACGTCGGTCTGGCCATTGATGATGCGCTTGTCCGCCATCTTGACGCGATGCGCCGCGGCTTGTGCATCGACGCTCGCCGCGGAGGCGGGTGCCGCCGGCGGCAAGGCCGAGTCGCCGAACACGCCGGTGGCGGCTCGAGTAGGTTGTCCCGCGCTGCCCGGCTGACCACCCGCGGAAGTCGCGGGAGTGTTGGCCGGTTGCGTTGCGAGGTTGTCGTCGTCCCAATTAAGCATGAATAAATTCTCCGGAGGCGGTGTGGATTACTGGCAGGCTTCGCACTCTTCGAATCCGGGATCGCCCGGACGCATGGTGCAAACCGCCCCGAGGACTTCGGGTTCCGGCAACGCAGGGGCTGCGGCTGCAGCGGCAACAGCAGCAGCGGTGTGGGTCGCGCTCACGGCGTTCAACTCGCCGCCACGGCCCGTGGATTTTTCTGCGCTGGTCGCACCCAGCGTGCGCAGGTAGTAGGTGGTCTTCAGGCCACGCTGCCATGCGAGTTTGTAGGTCTCATCGAGTTTCTTGCCCGAGGCGCCAGCCATATAGATGTTGAGCGACTGAGCTTGATCGATCCATTTCTGGCGACGCGATGCGCACTCGACCAACCAACGCGGCTCGACTTCGAATGCGGTGGCGTAGAGCTCGCGCATTTCGGCCGGTACGCGATCGATGCGAGACAGACTGCCATCGAAGTACTTCAGGTCAGCGACCATGACTTCGTCCCAGAGCCCGAGTTTCTTCAGGTCACGCACGAGGTAATCGTTAACGACCGTGAACTCGCCGGAGAGATTCGATTTGACGTACAAATTCTGGTAAGTGGGTTCGATGCACGCAGACACGCCAATGATATTGGAAATCGTCGCCGTTGGGGCAATCGCCACGCAGTTGGAGTTGCGCATGCCATGTTCTTTGATGCTTGCGCGCAACGACTCCCAATCGAGCGTGCTCGACTCATCGACTTCAACATGACCACCACGTTCTTCACGCAGCATCGCGATCGAGTCTTGCGGCAAGATGCCACGCGACCACAACGAGCCTTCATACGAAGGATAACGGCCACGTTCTTTCGCGAGTTGATTCGATGCCCAGTAAGCGTGATAGCAGATCGTTTCCATCGAACGGTCCGCGAATTCAACGGCCGATGGCGAGGCATACGGCACGCGCATCATGTGCAAGCAATCCTGGAAGCCCATGATGCCCATGCCCACCGGACGATGACGCTCGTTGGAGTCCTTCGCTTTCTTGACCGCGTAGTAGTTGATGTCGATCACGTTATCGAGCATGCGCATCGCAATGCTGACCGTGCGCTTGATCTTGTCGTGATCGAGTTCGTAGCCACCATCGGCGGTCGGTTTCATATGAGCGACCAGGTTCACCGAACCCAGATTGCACACCGCGATTTCCGACTCGTTGGTGTTCAACGTGATTTCCGTGCACAGGTTCGAGCTGTGAACCACGCCTACGTGCTGTTGCGGCGAGCGGATGTTGCACGGATCCTTGAACGTGATCCACGGATGGCCGGTTTCGAACAGCATGGACAGCATCTTGCGCCACAGCGAGACCGCAGGCATTTTCTTAAAGAGCTTGAGCTCGCCGCGCTGCGCTTTGGCTTCGTAGCCGAGATAGGCTTCTTCGAACGCCTTGCCATACTTGTCGTGCAAGTCGGGGCAATCCGACGGCGAGAACAAAGTCCATTCGCCGTTTTCCATGACGCGCTTCATGAACAAATCGGGAATCCAGTTCGCCGTGTTCATGTCGTGCGTGCGGCGACGTTCATCACCGGTGTTCTTGCGCAGTTCGAGGAATTCTTCAATATCCAAGTGCCACGTTTCGAGATAGGTGCACACCGCGCCCTTGCGCTTGCCACCCTGGTTCACGGCCACCGCGGTGTCGTTGACGACCTTCAGGAACGGCACCACGCCTTGGCTTTCACCATTGGTGCCCTTGATGTGACTGCGCAAGGCGCGTACCGGCGTCCAGTCATTGCCCAGACCACCCGCGTATTTCGCCAGCAGTGCGTTTTCTTTGATGGCGTCGTAGATGCCTTCCAGGTCATCGGAGACCGTGGTCAGATAGCACGACGACAATTGCGAGTGTAGCGTGCCCGAGTTAAACAGCGTGGGCGTCGAGCTCATGAAGTCGAACGACGACAGGATTTCGTAGAACTCGATGGCGCGTGCTTCGCGATCCGTTTCACGCAGCGCCAGACCCATGGCCACGCGCATGAAGAACACCTGCGGCAGCTCGATACGGCGGCCACCGATGTGCAGGAAGTAACGGTCGTACAGCGTTTGCAGGCCCAGATAGCTGAATTGCAGATCGCGCTTGTCATTGAGCGCGGCGCCAATGCGCGCGAGGTCGTATTCGCCCAGTTTCGGATCGAGCAAACCGCCTTCGATACCGCGTTGGATAAAGACAGGGAAGTATTCGGCATAGCGCGTTGCCATCGCGCCCTGCGCGACTTCTTCGCCCAGCACTTCCTTACGGATCGTATGCAGCAAGAGACGCGCGGTCACGCGGCTGTAGGCCGGGTCTTTTTCGACCAGCGAGCGGGCAGACAGAATCGCGGACTTGAACACTTCGTCAACAGGAATGCCGTCGTACAGGTTCTTGACCGTTTCTTTCAGGATGGCTTCGGTGTCGATGAATTCGGTCAGCCCTTCGCCGGCGGCTTCGATCGTGGCGCGCAGGGCGCTCAGATTCAGCGGGCTGCGTACGCCGTTTTCCACCACGTGCAGATTGCTTTGTTCTTGCGAGGGAGACGTCAGGCTGCTGCTGCCCTGGGCCGCGGCGCGCTCTTGCGCGCGTTTCTCACGGTACAGCACATAGGCGCGCGCCACGTCATGCTCGCCCGAACGCATCAGGGCCAGCTCGACCTGGTCCTGGATGTCTTCAATATGGAAGGTGCCGCCGTTGGGACGATTACGCACCAGCGCGCTGACGGCCTGATTGGTCAGCGATTCGACCAGCTCGCGCACACGCGCGGAAGCCGCGCCCTGACCGCCGTTGACGGCCAAGAACGCCTTGGTCATCGCGATGGCGATCTTGCTGGGCTCGAAACCCACTACCGAGCCGTTGCGTCGAATAACCTGATAACCCGCCCATTGCCCATTCTGGGCATCGGCGGAGGTTTCGTTGGTGTTAGGCGGCACGGCGGAGGGCCGAGTCACAGAGGCGATCGTCGTCTGCATGGAAGCTCCTGTGGAAAAGCGTAAAAAGACGCGGGCACGATATGTGCCCGTGCTGGAATTCTGTAGGGATGATGTCTAGCCGTGCCGAACGAGCGTCCAGGCACGTCGGCCGAAATCGCTCCAGCCGCTAGATGGCTACTATATGTAGTGCCAGGCCGCTACTATAGCACTAATTCTAGTAGCCGATGGGGCGGGGGACAAGTTAGGAAACCCTAGGGAAATCTCAATTAATCGTGACAAAATGCGCGGCGCCCCAAGGGCGCTGCCGAGCGGCGTAGTGCTTGCTCGCGGTCGCCATTTTACGCCGCTTTGCGGATCAAAACCGCGCGCCCGCGCCGAATAAACGTCTGTCGTGAGCTTGCGTAGTTTCTCATCCTGTTGCGTCCACACTGCAATATTGCAGCGGTGCATTGCAACAAGCGCGAGTGCTGTTTAGAGTCCCACCTGCAGTTGCGCAAGCCCGAGGCCGCCGAGCGGCGGCACGCTGCGCATGTGTATCGAGGATGTCATGATCAAAGCATGGTGGTATCGCGGGTTCGTCGTGTCTGGCGCGGCGAGTTTATTATTGGGTTGCTCCACACAGCATGCCCCGGTCGAACAAGTCGCGGTCGAGACGACACCCCCACGGCCGGTCAGTTGTAGCCCGGCGCCCGCCGGCAGCGCGCTGATAGGCCGCTGGTTGTCCAACACCCGGCCCAGCGGGGTGGCAGGTGACTTCCGGGCGCTGATCGTGCTCGAGGCCAATGGCACGATGACCTACGATACCCAATTGAAAGTCGGCAAACGAATCCGTCCCGGCCTGCGCGAAGCGGGCTGCTGGGAACTCGTGGACGGCGTGCTCACCCTGCAAACCGTCAAATCCAACGGCGAGGCCATCGACACGAGCGATCCAATCTACCGGAACCAGTATCGGGTTGAAAAGGTCGAGTCGACACGCCTGGAGCTGCATGAGGTGCGCAAGGGCGGGCAATCGATCACCGCGCGCCGCATGCCCGCCTCCTACCGGCTGCCGGATTGAGCGCCGTGGGGCAGAACGCACACACAACTACCTCGGGCGCTCCGTATCGGGCCATTCTCTTGTTGGCGCTGGCGGCGTTCGTCAGCGCGAGCGCCTTCCGTATCTGCGATCCGATGCTGCCGCGTTTGGCCGCCGAGTTCGGGACCTCGACCGGGCAGGCGGGCGCGACGGTCACGGCGTTTGCGATCGCCTATGGGCTGTTGCAAATGTTCTTCGGACCCGTGGGGGATCGCTACGGCAAATTCCGGGTGGTGTCCATCGCGACCTTTGCCTGCGCGATCGGCAGCATGGGCGCGGTGCTCGCTCCGAATCTGGATGTGCTGATCCTATGTCGGGCCCTGTCGGGCGCGGCCGGTGCCGGTATCGTGCCGCTGTCGATGGCCTGGATCGGCGACAACGTGCGCTATGAAGAGCGTCAGGCGACGCTGGCGCGCTTTCTGACCGGGACGATCCTCGGGATGGCCGTCGGCCAGGTCGTCGGCGGCTGGTTTACCGACACCATCGGCTGGCGCTGGGCGTTCGGATTCCTGGTTGTGGGCTATGTGGTGGTAGGCACGCTGCTGATGCGCGAGGTCAAACGTATGGCCGCGCATCGCGCCACGGGCGCGGCGTCCGGCGACGGTGCGCAGGTACAGCGCCTGAGCTTTGTCGCACAAGTACGCACCGTGTTCGGCGTGCCCTGGGCGCGCATCGTGCTCGTGACGGTGTTCCTCGAGGGCCTGCTGGTTTTCGGTTCGCTGGCCTTTGCACCGGCTTATCTGCATGACCGCTTCGATTTGTCGCTCACCGCCTCGGGCGGCGTGGTGGCGGTGTATGCCCTGGGTGGACTGCTCTATACCCTGATTGCCGGGCGCATGGTCAACTGGCTGGGCGAACGCGGTTTGGTGACGTCGGGCGGCTTTGTGTTGAGCCTGTCCTTTCTGGCCTATTGGCTGGGCCCTTCATGGGTATGGGCGGTGGTGGCGAGCGTGCTGGCGGGCTTCGGCTATTACCTGTTGCATGCGACGCTGCAAACGAATGCCACGCAGATGGTGCCCTCCGCGCGTGGCACGGCGGTCGCGTGGTTTGCATCTTGCCTGTTTCTCGGACAGGCCGTGGGTGTGGCGCTGGCCGGCGTCTTTGTAGACGAGGCGGGCGCCGCGGTGCTGTTTGGCACGTCCGCCGTACTGCTGCCGGTACTGGGGATGAGCTTCGCCTGGGTGCTCAAGCGACGCGCGCAGCAATTGAATCGCGTGGCGCAAGCCTAGACCTGCGACAAGGGCAAGCGCAATATCCCTCGCGCTTGCCCATCAGCACGAATCAGATCGCCGCCAGTCGTTCCAGCACGACATCCTTGCCGATGAGGGCCAGGACAGCATCCACCGCGGGAGTCTGGGTTTGTCCCACGACGGCGACGCGCAGCGGGATAGCCAGCTGCGGCATCTTCATACCGCGATCGGACAGCACGGCCTTGATCAATGCGGTGATCCCTTCGCGGGTCCATTCCGTATCGCGGGCGCGTTGTGCAAAATCGGCCAACGCCTCACGAGCCGTGGCCGTCAGGTGCTGCTCCACTAATTCAGCAGGCGCGGGGGCGTAGGGCTTGCAAAACAGCATCGCGGCTTCGGCCAGCTGCTCCAGCGTTTCCGCGCGATCTTTCAGCAGACCCATGGCCGCAACCAGATCGGTCGCTGCTGGGTTGCCGCCGCGCCGTTCGATACGCGGTGCGACTCGCGTGGCGAGTTCGGCGTTGTCCGTTTGTTTGATGTAGTGCGCGTTGACCCAGTTGAGCTTTTTCGGGTCCCATTGCGATGCCGACTTGGACAGATGGTCCGTGTCGAACCATTGCACCAATTGCTCGCGCGTGAAGAGCTCGTCGTCTCCGTGGCTCCACCCCAGGCGCGCCAGATAGTTGATCATCGCCTCGGGCAGGTAGCCCTGCGCATCGTAATCCATCACGTTGACCGCGCCGTGACGTTTAGACAGCTTTTCCCCATCGGGTCCCAGAATCATCGGCACATGACCGTATTCCGGCACGGGCGCACCCAGCGCGCGCAGAATATTGATCTGACGCGGCGTGTTGTTCACATGGTCATCGCCGCGCAGGATATGCGTCATTTTCATATCCCAGTCATCGACCACCACGCAGAAGTTATACGTCGGCGTGCCGTCCGGGCGCGCGATGATCAGGTCGTCGAGCTCGCTATTGTCAAAGCTGATCGGACCCTTGACCATGTCGTTCCAGCTGGTCGTGCCCGTTTGCGGATTCTTGAAACGCACGACGGGTTTGCGGCCTTCTGGGATGGCCGGCAGCGTTTTGCCTGGCTCGGGGCGCCACGTGCCGTCATAACGCGGTTTTTCTCCACGCGCGCGAGCGGCCTCGCGCATCTGCTCGACTTCTTCGGGCGAGCTATAGCAATAATAGGCAGTGCCGGCCTCCAGCATTTGTGCGATGACTTCGCGATAGCGGTCCATGCGCTGCATCTGATAGAACGGGCCTTCGTCGGGCTGCATGCCGAGCCAGTCCATGCTGTCCAGGATCGCTTGCACCGCCTCCGGCGTGGAACGCTCCAGATCGGTGTCTTCGATGCGCAGCACGAAGACGCCCTGATGGTGACGGGCGAACGCCCACGAAAACAGTGCGGTGCGCGCGCCGCCCAAGTGAAGAAAGCCCGTAGGCGAGGGCGCAAAGCGCGTGCGGATAGGAGTCGAAGTCATAGTCAGCAGGTAAGGGCGTGGCACGCCGCCGCGAGGGGCGGTAAACATTGCGCGCCATCATGGCGATAGCGTGGCCGTCTTGTTACGATGGGGTTATTTTAGAGTAGCGCCGACCTGCCCATGCTGCGACACGTTCTTGCCCCGCTATTTGACCCTGGCTCGCTGGTGGTGGTGGCGGATCGTCCGTTGCCTGTCGTCGCCTCGCTGCGGGCCGATTTGCGGGCGCGTACAACGCTGGTGGACGTGGCGGCCGCGGTGGCGCCCGAGTTCCCCGAAGCCTGTCAAGGCATCGGCGCCGGACAGCGGCCAGATCTCGCGCTGGTCTGTGTGTCTCCGGCGGTGTTACCGGAAACCCTGCGCCGCATGACGCGATTGCGTCCTCGCGCGGTCATTGTTTTACCGCACGAAATCCCGGACCCTTGGCCCGGCGGCACGGTCGCGCTGTGCCGCCAGTGGGCCGAAGAAAACGATTGCGCGCTCCTGGGACCGCGAGCGTTTGGCGTGTTGCGCCCGCATGCGGGTCTGAATCTCAGTCAGCATCCCACGCTTGCGCGCCCGGGCCGGGTAGCTTTGGTCGCGCAATCGCGCTCCATTGCCGCCGCTGTCATGGACTGGGCAGATGATGCGCACATCGGCTTTTCAACAGTCGTCGCGCTGGGCGACGAAGCTTCGATCCGTGTCGCGCAGGTGCTCGATTTCCTGGCCAGTGATCCGCGTACGGACAGCATCGTGCTGTATCTGGAAGAGGTGGGCACGGCACGCGAATTCATGAGCGCGTTGCGGTCTGCCGCCAGTGTCAAGCCGGTCATTGTCTTGAAAGCCGGGCGCGATGGTCCTCCGGGCAGCGATGCGGCGCTGGATGCGGCCTTGCGCCGGGCGGGCGCCGTGCGGGTGCGCTACTTCGTGCAACTCTTCTCGGCGGTCAAGGTGCTGGGCTATGCGCGTCGTCCGCGGGGGCGGCGCGTAGCGATTTTGTCTAATGGCAGTGGCCCGCCGCAGCTAGCTTTGGATTTGATTGGCCCCAATCATCCCACCTTGCGTGCGGAGCTGGCGGCCACTACGCGGCGAGCGTTAGAGGCCTTGCTGGAACCCGATGCGGTCACCGAGAACCCTGTCATTACTTATGTGCCCATTACCGCCGAACGTATTCAGGCGGTGCTGGATCATCTGATTGATGACAACGGAGTCGATGGCGTGCTGGTCGTGCTGGCGCCGGACGCATTGTCCGATATGCGCGCGGTCGCGGGCCAGCTTGCGCAGTATGCCCCCAAGGCGCGCAAGCCCGTGGTGAGCTGCTTCATGGGCGACGCGGGCATGCGGCCCTTGCGCCGCATGCTGGACGACGCCGGCACCCCGGCATTTCGCACGCCCGAGTCCGCGGCCGATGCGTTCGGCGTGCTGGCGACGCACTACTACAACCAGCAGTTGCTGTTGCAAACCCTGCCGCCCGAGCCGCCAAGCCGCGTCCCGGATGTGGCGCGCGCGCGCGACGTGATCGAACGTGCGCGGGAAATGGGTCGTCTGGATCTCACCGCGGCGGAGTGCCGCGAAATTCTGGAGGCCTTCGATGTGCCGCTGCGGGACGTGCCCGCTGGCGTATTGCCCGGTGAACCCGAATCACGTCCCATGGCGATACGTGTGCGCCGCGATCCGAATTTCGGCCCGGTCATTCAGTTCGGTGCGGGTGGCGAGGATGCGTTATTGACCACGGGCGCCGATCGCGGCCGCGATTTGCCTCCCTTGAACGGCTACCTGGCGCGGCAACTCATCGAACGCAGCCGCGCCTGGCAGCGCGTGCTGGCTTCGCAACTGAGCGTGGCGGCCACTGAAGCCTTGCAGCATGCTTTGGTCCAAGTGTCGCAGGTCATTTCCGAATTGCCCGCCATAGACTCACTGGATATTGATCCCTTGTACGCGGGCCAGTCGCAACTGCGCGCCGCGGGCATGCGCGTCACGCTATGCGCGGATCCGGTCTGTGCTTCGCCGCAGACCGAGGGGTATCCGCATATGGCGATACACCCTTACCCCGCGCGCCTGGTACGGCACCGGGAGTTCGAAGACGGTACAGAATGGACCATTCGTCCTATCCGCCCCGAGGATGGCGAAACGCTGCAAGAGTTCATCCGCGGGCTGTCGGAACGCTCGCGCTATATGCGCTTTGTGTCCATGATGCGTGAACTGACGCCGCGCATGGTGGCCCGCTATACCCAGATCGACTATCACCGCGAACTGGCGCTGGTGGCCACGACCATGGTGCCGAATCTGGAGAATCGCGGGCATCCGCGCGAGATCATCATCGGGTTCGCGCACTATCTGCGTAACCCCGATGGGCGCGGCGCGGAATACGCGCTCGTCATAGGTGACGATTGGCAGCGGCGGCGTTTAGGCGGTCAGTTGATGCAAGCGCTGATCGATGCCGCGCGTGAACAGGGGCTCGAATATATCGACGGACTCGTGCTGGCGAATAACCGGCCGATGCTCACGCTGATGACACGCCTGGGGTTCACCAACGATCCGGATCCGGAAGACCCGACCATGCGGCGGGTATGGTTGAGCCTGCTGGATTGACCAGCTTGGACCAGCGTTCGTTCGGGCAAGATCGGCTCGACGGCGTGGCCACGCATCCGGCAGCTTAACCGTCGAGTCCGCGTATGCTTCGTCAGCGCAAACGCGGACGAATCACGCGCTGGCGGCCAGGACTTCGCGCAGGAATCCCGCAATATCCTGGATTTCCGGCGCGCACACCGAGTGCGGCATGGGGTAGGTATGCCAGCGGACATCATGGCCCAACGATTGCAGCAACGCCAATGAGGCCTGCGCGCGCTCGAGCTGCACGACCGGATCGAATGTGCCATGCGCCAAAAAGATCGGCGTGTCGGCATTGGCCGTATGGCGTTCGCTGGTCGCGATGTCCAACAGCGGCAGATAGCCGGACAGTCCGATCATCCCCGCCAGCTTTTCTTCCAACCGCAAGCCGGTGTGCAAGGTCATCGCGCAGCCTTGCGAAAACCCGGCCAGCACGATGCGGGCTGTCGGAATGCCGCGCTCGTTTTCGCGCTTGATCAGGGCGCGTACCGCCGCTTCGGATTGACGGATGCCGGCGGCGTCTTCGCGGCGCACCAGGTCAGTGACCAGGATGTCATACCAAGAGCGCATCGCCATGCCGCCATTGATCGTCACCGGTTGCACTGGCGCGTGCGGAAACACAAAACGCACCGCCGGGCTGCTGCCCAGTCGCAGCTCGGGCACGATGGGCGCAAAGTCATTGCCATCGGCGCCCAGGCCGTGCAGCCAGATCACGGCATGTGTCGGATTCGGGCCAGTCGGGATTTCCAGGCAATCGAGGAGGGCGGGCGTGGCAGTCATAGTGGCGAATGAATTCGGTGTAATAACGTCGGTCGGCGTGCGCGCTGGATTCAACACGCGCGGCGAGTTCAGGTTCAGGCGGCGAGGTTTTTCAACGCTTGAAACAGCGCGCGATAGTGTTTGCGTTGCGGTTCCTGTCCAGGTTGCAGCGCGGCGTTGGCTTGAGCCTCTTTGCGCGCGGCGCGGATCGTCGCGCGCAACGCTTGCACGTCGGCGCCCGGATGCGCGTGGAGCAGCTCGGTGAGCGCGTCATCGTCTTTCAGCAACTTGTCGCGCAGCAGCTCCAGCCGGTGCATCGCGGCGGTTTCTTCGCGCGAGCCGTTTTGCCAGATGTCGAGCTGTTGACGGATCTCATCGGCCGGCGCATCGCGCATCAGCTTGCCCACGAAGTGGGTTTGACGGCGCTTGCCTTCGCGGCTGGTGGTGCGCTGTGCCAGACGGATGGCCTCGTACAGGCGTTCGGCCAGCGGCAGCTGTTTGAGTTTGTCGTTCGGCAATTCGATCAATTGCTTGCCCAGGTCCAGTAGCGCGTGCATTTCGCGCTTGATCTGTGACTTGCTGGGACGGTCGTAGCCGTTTTCGTCGAACTCGTCGTCGGGAGTGGGATCGGAAATAGAGGAATTCATGGAGACCGCAATGAGGGAACTGCATTGACGCAGACTTAGCTATGATAACCGTCTCTGCTAATTGGACTGCAATGGTCAAGACTTCTAACTCCACTCTCCCCCTGGCCCCCAACCACGCGCGTTTCAGCGAACTCGTCGAGCAAGTACTGGCTTATGCGCGCCAGGTCGGCGCCAGCGATGCCGCCGCCGAGGTTTCCGAAAGCCTGGGTCTGTCCGTTTCCGTGCGTCGCGACGATATCGAAACGGTCGAACAGACCCGCGATCGTTCGCTGGATGTGACGGTCTACGCTGGTCAGAGCCGCGGCTCGGCCTCGACCTCCGATTTCTCCGAATCCGCGCTGCGTCAGACAGTTGAGGCGGCCTGGCATATTGCCCGACACACGGCAGCCGATCCTGCCGCCGGACTGCCCGATGCCGACCTGCTGGCCACGGACATTGCCGATTTAAAGCTGCACTATCCCTGGCCGGTCACCACCGAAGAGGCGGCCGAGCTGGCCTTGCGCGCCGAGCGCGCGGCCCGCGCGGTGGATCGACGCATCACCAATACCGATGGCGCAACGGTCGGCACTTACGAAGGCCAGTTTGTCATGGGCAACACCCGGGGCTTTCTGGGCGGATACCCGTATTCGCGCCACAGCCTGTCGGTCGCCCCGATTGCCGGGCGTGGCAACAACATGCAGCGCGACTATTGGTATAGCTCCGAACGCGATCCCGCGCGGCTGGCATCGCCCGAGGCGATTGGTCGCTACGCCGCCGAACGTACGCTATCGCGGTTGTCGGCCAAGCGCATCCGTACCGGCAAATTCCCCGTCCTGTTCGAGGCCCCGCTCGCGTTAGGGCTGCTCGGTGCTTTTACGCAGGCCACCAGCGGCGGCGCACTCTATCGCAAGGCCAGTTTCCTGGTCGATGCCCTGGGTAAACCGATATTCCCTGACCACATCGATATCGCCGAAGATCCGCACGTTCCAGGCGCCATGGGCAGTTCGCCGTTCGATGATGAGGGGGTGCGCACACAGGCTCGCAGCGTCGTCTCGGCGGGCGTTCTCGAAGGCTATTTCTTATCCAGCTACACGGCGCGCAAACTGGGCATGGTCACCACCGGCAATGCTGGCGGTTCGCACAACCTGACCATGTCGTCGCGTCTGACCGCGCCGGAAGACGATTTCGAAGCCATGCTGCGCAAGCTCGGCACGGGTCTCCTCGTGACAGAGCTCATCGGCCAAGGCGTGAACTACGTCACCGGTGACTATTCGCGCGGTGCCTTCGGCTACTGGGTCGAGAATGGTCAGATCCAGCACGCCGTGCAAGAGATCACCATCGCCGGCAACCTCGCCGATATGTTCCGTCAGATCGTCGCGATCGGCTCGGACACCATCGCGCGCGGCACGAAGCGCACCGGTTCTATCCTGATCGAACAAATGGCGATCGCGGGCATATAAGGCCGCATCGCTGGCGCTCGTCATGCGCGTGCCAGGCGCCGTCGTGCGCCCGGTGCTAACGTTCGGGACGTCACAGGGTGTAATATCCGCCACATAACGTGATATCCCTTTTCGAGTTGCCACCGAGGAGCTAACTACAATGCAACGTCGTTCCTTTTTGAAAAACGCCGGCCTGGGAGCCGTCGCCGGTAGCGCCGCGGTTGCCGCCCCGGTATTTGCCCAGGACGCGCCCACGCTGAACTGGCGCATGGCCTCCAGCTTTCCGCGCAGCCTCGATGCCTTGTTCGGCACGGGCGAAATCTTCTGCAAATTCGTCAGCGAGATGACCGGTGGCAAGTTCAACATCCGTCATTTCCCCGGTGGCGAAATCGTGCCTGCCCTGCAGGTCATGGACGCGGTGTCGAACAACACCATCGAGTGCGGCCACACCGTGTCGTACTACTACTATGGCAAGGACCCCGCGTTCTGCTTCGACGCCGCCGTGCCCTTTGGTCTGAATGCCCGTCAGATGAACGCCTGGATGTTCGATGGCGACGGCATGAAGCTCACGCGCGAAATGTTCAAGCCGTTCAAGATCGTCAACTTCCCGATGGGGAACACTGGCGTGCAGATGGGTGGCTGGTTCCGTAAGGAAATCAAGACGGTCGAGGACCTCAAGGGCCTGAAGATGCGCACCGCCGGTTTTGCGGGCGAAGTGCTCTCGCGTCTGGGCGTGGTGCCGCAGCAGCTGGCCGGTGGCGACGTTTATCCGTCGCTGGAAAAAGGCACGCTGGACGCCGTGGAATTTGTCGGACCGTTCGACGACGAAAAACTGGGCTTTAACAAGGTCGCCAAGTACTACTACTACCCGGGCTGGTGGGAAGGTGGTCCGCAGGTGTCGTTGTACCTGAACGAAGGCGCCTACGGCTCGCTGCCCAAGAACTACCAAACCATCATCGAGGCCGCCAGCCGCGTCGCGCACGTGGCCATGACCTCGCGCTACGACGCCAGCAACCCGGCCGCCTTGCGCCGCCTGATTGCCGCCGGCGCCGAGCTGCGTCCGTTCCCGCGCGCCGTCATGGATGCCTCCTACCAGGCTGCCCAGACCGTGTACAAGGAATTCTGCGACAAGTCGCCGCAGTTCAAGAACCTGTACGACAACTACATGGGCTTCCGCGACAGCGTGGTGCCATGGTTCCGTCTGGTTGAGGGTTCCTACGACAACTACCTGGGCGTCGTGATGTCCCAGAAGTCGTGATATCCAGGAAATAAGCATCTCTGCGCGCGGCCAAGGCCGCATCCGCGGGTGATGCCGCCCTGGCAAATAAGCGGGCCCTGCGCCCGCTTATTTTTTTGCGGTTCGCGCGCCTCATACGGGCAGCTAGGTGGCTCCGGCTGAGCAGAGTTTGCACAAATTTTGATCAATCGTGCTAGAATGATCAGCTTTCCTTTATTCCGGTTGGGGCACGGGCGGGTAATAACGCTTTGGCCAGCCGAAATCTCTATCCCTTGGGCCATGCCCGGATCGGGATGTCAGGCGCCGATGGAATGGAAAAAAGCTTGTCGGGCTGTTCCGGCAAGAACTCAATATTTACTAGGAACCAATCATGAAGACCTTTGTGGCCAAGCCGCATGAAGTCCAACGTGACTGGTTTGTGATCGACGCTAAGGGCAAAGTCCTGGGTCGTGTGGCCAGCGAAGTCGCACGCCGCCTGCGTGGTAAGCACAAACCTGAATTCACGCCGCACGTTGATACGGGCGATTACATCGTCATCATCAACGCTGCCGACATCGTTGTTACGGGTAACAAGACGCAAGACAAGAAGTACTTCCGTCACACCACCTACCCCGGTGGTATCCGTGAAACGAACTTCGAGAAACTGCAGCAGCGGTTTCCCGGCCGTGCCATCCAGAAGGCCGTCAAGGGCATGCTGCCCAAGGGTCCGCTGGGCTACGCCATGATCAAGAAACTCAAGGTGTACGCCGGTGCCGAGCACCCGCACACCGCTCAGCAGCCCAAGCCGCTGGATATCTAAGGAAACGCCATGATCGGTAACTGGAACTACGGAACCGGCCGTCGCAAAACCTCGGTGGCTCGTGTTTTCATCAAGAAGGGCACGGGCAAGATCGTTGTTAACGGCAAGCCCGTCGACGAATTCTTCGCTCGCGAAACTGGCCGCATGATCGTGCGTCAGCCGCTGGAACTCACCAGCCACCTCGAGTCGTTCGACATCAAAGTCAACGTGCACGGCGGCGGTGAAACCGGCCAAGCTGGTGCGATTCGTCACGGCATCACCCGCGCACTGATCGACTACGATGCGGCTCTGAAGCCCGCGTTGTCGCAAGCCGGCTTCGTGACCCGCGATGCCCGTGAAGTCGAACGTAAGAAGGTCGGCTTCCGCAAGGCACGTCGTCGCAAGCAGTTCAGCAAGCGTTAATCGCCTTGTTGGTCCGGATCGGTTCTCCGATCCGGCCGCAAACAAAGAGCTCCAGTGTTCATGCACCGGGGCTCTTTGTCTTTCTGCCTTTGGATTCACTCGCCGGCGCAGCGGTAGCCTGTGTTGCAATACGCCGTACTTGTCACCGCCAATCTGCCCCGCAGTTAGGGCTACAATCTTTCTTCGTCTTACGGATCACCTGAGCTATGGCCCACGCAACGAATTCCCGCATCAAGGTCGGCATTGTCGGCGGTACCGGTTACACCGGCGTCGAGTTGCTGCGCCTGCTGTCGCAACACCCCCATGTGGAACTCACCGCCATCACGTCGCGCAAGGAAGACGGGCTGCCGGTGGCCGACATGTACCCGAACCTGCGTGGCCGCGTGAACCTGGCGTTTTCCACGCCGGAAAAAGCGCCGCTGACCGATTGCGATGTGGTGTTCTTCGCGACACCGCATGGCGTGGCCATGTCCCAGGCTCAGGAACTGCTTGCTGCCGGGACCCGTATCATCGACTTGGCGGCCGACTTTCGTTTGCAGAACACTGCCAATTTCGAGCGCTGGTACAAAATGCCGCACAGCTGCCCGGATATCCTCAAGGAATCCGCGTACGGTCTGGTCGAGCTCAATCGCGACGCCGTCGCCAAGGCTCGCGTGATTGGTAACCCAGGCTGCTATCCGACCACGGTGCTGCTCGGTCTGGCGCCCGTGCTGGAAAAGGGTCTGGTCAATACGCAGACGCTTATCGCCGATTGCAAATCCGGTGTCTCTGGCGCCGGTCGTAAAGCCGAAGTCGGGTCGCTTTTCTCTGAAGCCAGCGATAATTTCAAGGCCTATGGCGTGGCGGGTCACCGCCATCACCCGGAGATTTCCGAGCAGCTCGATAAACTTGCCGGCGAAAAAGTCGGCCTGACTTTCGTGCCGCATCTGGTCCCGATGATTCGTGGCATGTTCTCGACGCTGTACGCGCGTATCCGCCCCGAAGCCATGGACACGGACTTCCAGGCCTTGTACGAACAGCGTTACGCCGACGAGCCCTTTATCGATGTCCTGCCGGCGGGCCGTCTGCCCGAGACCCGCTCGGTGCGCGCCTCGAACACGCTGCGCATTGCCGTGCAGCGCCCGGAAAACAGCGACCTGCTCATCGTGCTGGTCGTGCAGGACAACCTGGTCAAGGGCGCATCCGGCCAAGCCATTCAGAACATGAACCTGATGTTCGATCTGCCGGAATCGGCCGGCCTGGATCAGGTCGCGATTCTGCCCTAAGGCCATGAGCCGGTCTTCATGGACCGGCTCAGACCGCATTAATGTCCTCGGATCCCGCATCGCCGGTTCGCCCGGCTTCGTCCCGGCAGTGGTTTATAGCCATTGCCGCGTTGGTCATAGGCCTGGCAGGCGGCGCCTGGGGCGGATATGAATACGCCCGTCGCGCCGAGAATGCCACGCCCAAGGTGGTCATCACCGATGAACAGCTCGCCGCGCGCGATGCCGCGGTCCAGCAAAG
The DNA here is from genome assembly GCF_009763255.1 of Bordetella sp. 02P26C-1. GTDB lineage: Bacteria > Pseudomonadota > Gammaproteobacteria > Burkholderiales > Burkholderiaceae_B > Bordetella_A. The sequence goes on from NZ_WSJB01000007.1 coordinate 48,776, forward strand.
TCAGGCCGAAAGCCGCTTTTTGCGTGCGCAGCTGGACACCGCCGAAGGCGAAATGGCCGTCGAACGTGCCGCCCGGCTCGAGCTCGAGGCCCAACTGCGCGCTGCGCAAGAGGAGCTCGGCAGCGTAAGGGAACGTTTGGCGTTCTTTGAGCAGCTGCTGCCGCCCGGACCGGAAGGCACGGTAGACATCCGTGGCGCCGAAGTTTTGCGCGAGGGCGCAGGGCTGAAATACCGGGTGCTGCTGATGCGTAGCGGGCGACCCGGTAGCCCCTTTACCGGTAGCCTACAATTTCAAGCGACCGGGGTGCTGAAAGGCGAGGACGTGACGCTGGATCTCCTTCCGCTGCAGCGCAAAGCCGAGGGCACGCCACCCGTCGAGGAGGCCAGCGCCGACTCGGACCCCGCTGACGCACTGCCCGTGAAGTTCGATCAGTATCAGCGCAGCGAAGGCGTTCTCGACCTGCCGGAGGGATTTGTCCCCGAAACCGTAGTGGTCAACGTGCTCGAAGGGACCACCGTCCGCGCATCGCGCACGGTCAAGCTGCCACTTTGAAGCGCAGGCGCGTCTGCGCTACTATGACAGCATTGCGGCGAAAAATTCGCTGACGTTATACATACATTGGCCGCTTGTTCGGCCAGGAGTTCCACCATGAACGCAGTTACCGAAACCGTCGACCTGCAGGCGCCCCCGACGCCGCTGGTCTTCACCGATTCCGCCGCCGCGAAGGTCAAAGACCTGCTGCTGGAAGAAGGCAACCCCGAATTGAAATTGCGCGTGTTCGTGCAAGGCGGCGGCTGTTCTGGCTTTCAGTACGGCTTTACGTTCGACGAAGCTGTGAATGACGATGATACCGTGCTGGACAAGGATGGCGTCCAACTGCTGGTTGACCCCATGAGCTTTCAATACCTGGTCGGTGCCGAAATCGACTACAAGGAAGACCTCGAAGGCGCCCAGTTCGTGATTCGCAACCCGAACGCTACGACCACCTGCGGCTGCGGCTCGTCTTTCTCGGTGTAAATCGACTTAGTCCGGCCTGCGTGCCGGACTACGCTTAGCTCACTACCTATATCGCGCCACGACGAGTTCGTCGTGGCCGTTTGTCTTCGTGTGCCTGGATCGCGTGGGCGGTGCTAAGCCGGGTAGATCGCGCCTAATACGCGTGTACCGCGAGCACCCGTGACTTCGGGCACGCCGGCAGGCAGCCGCTCCACGCAGGCATGTGCCAGCCACGCGAAGGCCATCGCTTCGACCCACTGTGCTGGGACACCCGCGGCATCCGTCGGTTGCAAAGGCCGCTGCAGGCAATCGGCCAGATCGCGCATCAAGCCTGCATTGCGGGCACCGCCACCACACACCAGCACATCCCGGCTCTCCGGAGCCGCGTCCTGCAAAGCGTCGGCTACCGTACGAGCGGTGAAGCGCTGCAGCGTCGCCTGTATGTCTCGCGCAGAGAGCAGGGCGACATCGGGGTACGTGCTCAAGCGCGCGTCCAGCCATTGCGCATTGAATAGATCCCGTCCCGTGGACTTGGGCGGAGGCACTGCCAACCATGGTTCAGTGGCGACGAGATGTTCAAGCAGACCCGCATCCACGCGTCCACCTTGCGCCCAGGCGCCGTCTTTATCGTAAGCTTGCCCGGTATGACGCTGACACCACAAATCGAGTAGCACGTTCGCCGGACCCGTGTCGAATCCCCGGGGCGCCTTGCCTGGTGCCAGTAGCGTGATATTGGCGATACCGCCCAGATTCAACACCGCCCTGGGAAAGTCCGTGCCAAACATCGCGGCGTGAAAAGGCGGCACGAGCGGCGCGCCCTGACCACCGGCGGCCACATCGCGGCTGCGAAAATCCGCCACGACATCGATGCCAGTCAGTTCCGCGAGTAACGCTGGCGCATTGAGCTGCAGGGTATATCCCAGCTCGGGGCGATGCCGCACCGTCTGGCCGTGTGCGCCGATTGCGCGCACCGCCGCGGCGGGCAGCTGCGCATCATCCAACAAGGTCTGCACCGTACGCGCATAGAGCTTCGCCAGCTCCTGACTTGCCAGCGCGGCGCGATGCAGTTCGTCATCGCCGGGCCGATTCAGCGCATACAATTCGTCCCGCAGCGACGCAGGCATCGCCAGGGCCGCCGTGGCCAGCACCTCAGGCGACTGCGATGTTCCCGGATCACCCAGGCGCACCAGAACGCCGTCAGCGCCATCCAGGCTGGTGCCGGACATCAATCCGATATAGAGACGACCGGCATGGACCGAGAGCGGGCCAGAAAAATCAGGCATCACTGGTCCCGGCCGGTCGTGCCATCAACGACTCGCGAGCGTCGGGCCAGGCTCGAGCGCATCCTGTTGATACGCCGTCATCAGCGCGAGCTGCTGTTTATACGTCGCCGTCGCCGCCTGGAACTTGCGCGCCTCGTTCGCTTCGAGCGGGCGAGACACCGGCAAGTCGGCAGACAGCGGATCCACGGGCTTGTTGTCGATACGGAATTCGTAGTGCAGATGCGGTCCGGTCGACCATCCCGTCGAGCCCACGTAGCCAATCAACTGGCCCTGCGAGACCTTGGTGCCGACTTTGATATCGGAGGCAATACGGCTCTGGTGCGCATACAACGTCGAAATCTTGCCGTGGTGCTTGATGATGACGACATTACCGTAGCCGTTCTGCCACCCTGCGAATTCGATCGTGCCATCCGCCGTGGCATGCACCGGCGTGCCCGTCGGCGCGGCGTAATCCACGCCCTTGTGGCCTGTCCACGTGCGATGAATCGGATGCATGCGTCCACCGAATGTCGAGCTGATCCGCGTGAACTTCAGTGCAGTGCGCAGGAACTCGCCGCGCAGGCTCACGCCGTCAAAGCTGTAGTAATTGCCCGTCTTGCCATCCGGGCTGAACCACACCGCGTTGTGCGCCTTGCCTTTGTTAATGAATTCCACCGCCAGCAGGCGTCCCGCACCGGCATAGCGGCCTTCGTGCGAGCGCACTTCATAGACCACACGGAACTGATCGCCCGGCTGCAGATCGCGCAGAAAGTCGATCTTCGCGCCCAGCACGTCGGCCATCTGTTGCGTGATGGAATCCGGAATGCCCGCCGCGTCCGTCGCGCCAAACAACGAGCTGCGTATGGTGCCCGCGGCGACCCGCGTTTGCAGATCCGTGTTTTCCGTGACTTCTTCGGCCTTGTACGTGTCGTCCGAGGGCGTCACGACGAGCATTTTGGTCGCCACTTGGCCATCGACTTCTTGGCCCGGCGTGTGGATATAGCGCAGCCAAAGCAGATTCCCTTCGGCATCGGTCGCCGCCTGGACAGAGCGCCCGGGGTAGAGCTTGTAAATGCTGCGCGCGCTGGGCGCATGAGTCAGGAACCGTTGCAGGCCCGGTGCATCCACGTCCAGACGCTGCAGCACGGTCGCCAGTGTGTCGCCGGAGCGAATACGCGTTTCACTGACATACGGAGCCTCGGCGCTCGCTTCGCTCACGCGAAGCTGATCGGCACCAAGCGACAGAACCGTCTGAATCTGACGAGATTCGGGGAGCTTGGCGTGATCCGGTTGCTGCACCATGCCCAGCGCGGCCGCGCCGGCAAACAATCCTACAGTGGTAACCAGTAATGTGCGACGAATCCAGCCGACACGACGGGGAGACTCGGGGCGAGACAGGGCGGCAGTGCTGGGTGCGGAGCGATCAGCCGGGCTGTGGGAGCCACGATACATTGAGAAAACCTTTCAGGGGGTGCCAGTCCCAAGAAGCATGCGCGTAGATGTGGCCAGTCCACCAACATAGAGAAGGATATTGGCGGGGCGGCCTACGTCAGGCGTAGCCTCTGGTGAACAAAGGGGTTAAAGCGAGTTGCAACTGCAAAAAGAGCCGTGATGACAACAGTTGCGTATGATTAGCGTCGTATCCTATCCGATTCAGATAGAATTTTCGACTAATTTTCCGGTACGTCGGAAAATTTTACACGTTCGTCGCTATTATAAGGCTCACCGTAGCCCTCATCGTCGCATCTGGCCCTAATTATGTCCCAACCCGAAGCCCCCATCACCCCCGAAGTCGAAGCAGATTTGCGCATCGCCAAACGCGGTTGCGACGAACTGCTCGTCGAGTCGGAATTCGCCCGCAAGCTGGCCAAGAGCCGCGCCACTGGCGTGCCGCTGCGCATCAAGCTCGGTTTGGACCCCACGGCTCCCGACATCCACCTGGGTCACACGGTGGTGCTCAATAAGATGCGCCAGTTGCAAGACCTCGGTCACAACGTCATCTTCCTGATCGGCGACTTCACCTCGACCATCGGTGACCCGAGCGGCCGCAACTCGACCCGTCCGCCCTTGACCCGTGAACAGATCGAGACCAACGCCAAAACCTACTACGCTCAGGCCAGCCTCGTGCTCGATCCCGAGCGTACCGAGATTCGCTACAACTCCGAATGGTGTGATCCCCTCGGCGCCCGGGGTCTGATCCAGCTCGCCTCGCGCTACACCGTCGCGCGCATGATGGAGCGCGAGGACTTCACCAAGCGCTTCAAGGGTGGTGTGCCCATTGCCGTGCACGAATTCCTGTACCCCCTGATGCAGGGCTACGACTCCGTCGCGCTCAAGTCCGACCTCGAGCTCGGTGGCACCGATCAGAAATTCAACCTTCTCGTCGGTCGTGAACTGCAGAAAGAATACGGCCAAGCCCCGCAGTGCGTGCTGACCATGCCGCTACTCGAGGGGACTGACGGCGTCGAGAAAATGTCGAAGTCCAAGGGCAACTACATCGGCATCTCCGAGTCGCCCGATTCCATGTTCGGCAAGCTGATGTCGATCTCGGACACGCTGATGTGGCGCTACTTCGAGCTGCTGTCCTTCCGTTCCATGGAAGACATCGCCGCCTTGAAAGCTGCCACCGAAGCCGGCGCCAACCCGCGCGACGCCAAAGTCGCCCTGGCGCAAGAAATCATCACCCGTTTCCACTCCGCCCGCGCAGCGGAAGAAGCGCTCGCGAACTTCCAGGCCCGTTTCCGCGACGGCGCAGTCCCCGACGACATGCCCGAAGTCAACGTATCCGGCGCACCGCTGGGCATCCTCAAGGTCCTGCGCGAAGCTGGCTTAGTCGCCTCTGGCGCCGAGGCGCAACGCAATGTGGAACAAGGCGGCGTTCGTATCAATGGTGACCGCGTCGAAGACAAATCGTTGCAATTGACATCGGGGTCTTATGTGATTCAAGTGGGCAAGCGCAAGTTCGCCCGTGTTAACTTGGTCGGGTAGGCATACCCCCTCAGTTTCGCTGGAAGGAGTCCGACATGAAACTCTCGAGTTTGTCTTTTTCCGATAACGAGTCGATCCCGGAGCGCTACGCGTTCGGCAAGATCGACCCGCAGTCGCACATCGCTCTCGCGGACAACTGCAACCCTCAGTTTTCGTGGGACGACGTCCCAGATGGCACGCGTTCATTCGCCCTGATCTGCCACGATCCGGACGTGCCCTCAAAGCCCGACGACGTCAACCAGGAGGGTCGCAGCGTCCCCAAGACACTGCCGCGCGTCGAGTTCTTTCACTGGGTACTCATTGACCTTGATCCGTCACTGCGCGAAATCGAAGAGGGTGCTTTTTCGAGCGGCATCACCCCGCGCGGCAAAGGCGGCCCCCTGGCCCCCAAAGAGGCCCGTCAAGGCATCAACGACTACACCAAATGGTTCGCCGCCGACCGCGACATGAGCGGCGACTATTTCGGCTACGACGGCCCATGCCCCCCCTGGAACGACGAGATCCCGCACCGTTACGTCTTCACCTTATACGCACTTGACGTGCCCAAGCTCGACGTACACGGCAACTTCAATGGCGAGGAGGCTCTGCGAGCCATGCAAGGCCACATCCTCGCTCAAGCCAGCGTGACCGGCATCTACACTCTCAACCCCGACTTGGCCCCCACCCAAATCGGTAGCCCGCAGGCAACGTAACCGCCAGCACGACAACGCCGCAGCCGTGACGACACGCCTGCGGCGTCGGACAAAAACTCCAACACAGCATCCAGGCCCTCGTCGGCCTAGCTCACAAGCACCCCTCACGCCGCCGCCCCCCGTACCCATCCTCTTGAACTACGTTTCTATGAGTCGCGGCCGGGCGCTGGGCTGTGGTGCCGGCCCGTTGAGCGGCGGGCAGTCCCCGAAGGGGACCGAGACCCCTGCTCGTGGGCCGAGCCGCTGCGACAGGGCCGGCACCACAGCCCAGCGCCCGGCCGCGACGGCTAAAGAACCCAGCCTCCCGCAACGCTCGCAGCCCTTCAGCCCAACACTCCAGAAATCGAGCTAGCGTCAACCGGCCACCCACCAACCGTCACCGAGCCGCTTATAAAAAAAAAACGCGCCCCAGCATGACCCCTATTCACCCATAAGTTGAACCCTCCTCAACTTACTCCCCCCATCCCGCATTAAGCCCTAGATTTCCCAGCCTTTCCCCAAAGCCTACCCGTCCAAAGCGTTAAACTAACGGTCATCCACCCATCCCAGTTCCCTCATTACGCCAGGAACCCCCATGTTTGACCGCAAACTGACCCTGTCCCAGGTTGACCCCGAAGTCTGGGCCGCAATCGAGAAAGAAAACCTCCGCCAGGAACAGCACATCGAGCTGATCGCCTCGGAAAACTATGCCAGCCCCGCCGTCATCGAGGCCCAAGGCACCCAGCTCACCAACAAATACGCCGAAGGCTATCCCGGCAAGCGTTACTACGGTGGTTGCGAATACGTCGACGTGGTCGAGCAACTGGCCATCGACCGCCTGAAGGAAATCTTCGGCGCCGAAGCCGCCAACGTGCAGCCCAACTCCGGTTCCCAGGCCAACCAGGGCGTCTACATGGCCGTCCTCAAGCCGGGCGACACCGTGCTGGGCATGAGCCTGGCCGAAGGCGGCCACCTCACCCATGGCGCCTCCGTCAACGCCTCCGGCAAGCTCTACAACTTCGTTTCCTACGGCCTCGACGCCAACGAAGTCCTCGACTACGACCAAGTCGAAAAGCTCACCAAAGAACACAAGCCCAAGCTCATCGTCGCCGGTGCCTCCGCCTACTCGCTGCGCATCGACTTCGAACGCATGGCGCGCATCGCCCATGAAAACGGCGCGCTGCTGATGGTCGACATCGCCCACTACGCCGGTCTGGTCGCGGGCGGCGCCTACCCCAACCCCGTGCCGCATGCTGACTTCGTCACCTCCACCACGCACAAATCCCTGCGTGGCCCGCGTGGCGGCGTCATCATGATGAAGGCCGAGTACGAGAAGATCATCAACTCCGCGATCTTCCCCGGCATCCAAGGCGGCCCGCTGATGCACGTCATCGCCGCCAAGGCCGTCGCCTTCAAAGAAGCGCTGTCGCCCGAGTTCAAGCAATACGCCCAACAAGTCGTGAAAAACGCGGCGGTCCTGGCCGATACGCTCGTCAAGCGCGGCCTGCGCATCGTGTCCGGCCGTACCGAAAGCCACGTCATGCTGGTCGACCTGCGCTCCAAGGGCATCACCGGTAAAGAAGCCGAAGCCGTCCTCGGCCAAGCCCACATTACCGTCAACAAAAACGCCATCCCCAACGATCCGGAAAAACCCTTCGTGACCAGCGGCATCCGTCTGGGCACCCCGGCCATGACCACGCGCGGCTTCACCGAAGCCGATGCCGAGCTCACCGCCAACCTGATCGCCGATGTGCTCGACAACCCGCGCGACGAAGCCAATATCGCCGCCGTGCGCGCCCGCGTCAACGAACTGACGTCCCGCTTGCCGGTTTACAGCAAGTAAATCGTCAACACGGCGGCGCCGCGTCCACGCGGCGCGCCGCCGCCTGCCTGGTCCGCGTGCGCAGCGCGCGGGCCGGCGGACGTCCACCTGATCCGTCACGACGCCACGCGGCCCCGGCATCGTTACAATACGCCAACTGATATGGACAGGGGGCGCATTCATGAAATGCCCATTTTGCGGCAACGTCGATACCCAGGTGGCAGACAGCCGGGTATCTGAAGAGGGCGATACCATTCGCCGCCGTCGCCGCTGCCTGGCCTGCGACAAGCGTTTTACGACCTACGAACGCGTCGAGCTGGTCATGCCGACGCTGGTCAAGCGCAACGGTAACCGCAGCGAATACGATCCCGCCAAACTACGCGCCAGCCTGTCGCTCGCGCTGCGCAAACGCCCGGTCAGCACCGCCGAAGTCGACAGCGCCGTCGCGCGCATCGAGGAAACCCTGCTGGCCAGCGGGGATCGGGAAGTGCCTACCGAGCGCATCGGCGAGCTCGTCATGCTCGAACTCAAACGGCTCGACAAAATCGCCTACGTGCGGTTCGCATCGGTGTACAAGAACTTCGAAGACATCGGCGAATTCGTCGAAGCCATCCGCGAAATGCAAGGGCCTTTGTTGCCGGGCAAGTTGCCCCGCAAGTAGCCGCGATCGCGTGTAAGCGCCCTCGCACGCCGGTCGCCCGCACTCCCCCGATCGCGACCGCGCATACAATCTGTAGCGTGACTGCCATTACTGATACCGACGATATCCGCTGGATGCGCCATGCCTTGGCGCTTGCCCGCAGCGTGATGAATACCACTACGCCCAATCCCCGCGTGGGCTGCGTCATCGTGCGCGAGGGCCGCGTGATCGGAGAAGGCGCAACTCAGCCGCCCGGCGGCCCACATGCCGAGATCTGCGCCTTGCGAGACGCGAGCGCCCGAGGCGAGTCCGTGGCCGGTGCGACGATGTACGTGACCTTGGAGCCGTGCAGCCATTTTGCGCGCACCCCTCCTTGTGTCGATGCCGTGGTCGCCGCCCAGCCGGCGCGCGTGGTCGTCGCCATGGGCGATCCTAATCCCCAGGTCAATGGACGGGGTCTGGCCCGCCTGCGCGCCGCGGGCATTGCCGTCTCCACCAATGTCTGCGCCGATGAGGCGCTCGAAATCAACGCGGGCTTCATCGCGCGAATGAGCCGAGGTACGCCGTGGGCTTGGGTCAAAATGGCCACCTCGCTTGATGGCCGCAGCGCGTTGCATAACGGCGTGTCGCAATGGATTACCGGGCAGGCCGCGCGCGCGGACGGGCACGCATGGCGCGCGCGCAGCTGCATCGTGCTGACCGGCATGGGCACCATATTGAAAGACAATCCGCGTCTGAACGTGCGCGAGGTCGCTACGACGCGCGCGCCACGCCGCGCGGTGGTCGACGCCGCATTCGAGATCCCGGAAGACGCGCAACTATTCGAAAGCGCCCAGGCCGACGGCGTGGAGACCTTGATCTTCACCGCCAATACGGCGGCGGAACATTCCGATAAGGCCGCGCGCTTGGCGCAACGAAATGTGCGAGTCATTACGTTGCCTGAAGCGGAAGGGCCACGCGTAGATCTGCCAGCGATGATGCGCTGGCTGGGCAGTCACGATATCAACGAAGTGCATGTCGAGGCCGGTGCGGGCCTGGGCGGTGCGCTACTGTCCGCAGGCTGTGTAGATGAGTTGCTCGTCTATCTGGCCCCCGTGCTGTTGGGCGATGCCGCCGCGATGCTGCGTCTGCCCTTGATCGAGCACTTGGAGCATGCGCGCCGGTTTGAATTTGCCGATATGGTGCGCGTGGGCGCCGATTTGCGGCTGCGCGCGCGAGATGCGAATCGTTGGAGTGCATTACGCCAAGCAATAACCTGCGCGGAAAATTAAACCTTTCTGTTTTCAGCTTTTTCCGGGGCCTGGGCCCGAATTGAAGGAACACACACATGTTTACTGGTCTGGTCGCGGCAGTGGGCCGTATCTCTCATCTCGAACCCCTGGGTGATGACAAGCAGGGGGGCGTACGCTTGACGATAGACGCGGGCGATCTGGATCTGCGCGATGTCAGCATCGGGGATTCCATCGCCGTGCAAGGCGCCTGCATGACGGTCGTCGCGCTACAAGCTCAGCAATTCCAAGTCGATGTGTCTCGTGAGAGCCTCAACTTGACGGTGGGCCTGGATCGCACTGGCGAAGTCAATTTGGAAAAATCGTTGCGCGTGGGCGACCAGATCGGCGGTCATCTCGTATCGGGTCATGTCGATGGCATGGGCGAGGTCGTGAGCTTCGAACCGGTGGGGGAATCGCGTGAACTGGTGATCCGCGTGCCCGCACATCTGGCCCGGTTCATGGCCTACAAAGGTTCCATTACCGTCAATGGCATCAGTCTCACCGTCAACCGCGTGATTGATCTGGACGCTGGGTGCAACATCAGCATCAACATCATCCCGCATACACAACTGGTCACGACATTGCGCAATGTGCGCGCCGGCGATCGCGTCAATCTCGAAGTCGACACGATTGCGCGCTATGTGGAACGGATGCTCGGCAGCAAAACCGCGGCGGCGTAAGCGACACAGACCGTTCAATCAATTCACCAAATGATGATTCTTTTACTTGATTGACGGAACTTGTTCCGCGATGCTATAGCCTAACTTAACACGGTCACGTTGATCCGCTCTCCAAACGCGTATGCCAAAAGCAACATATCGACATGACCCCGGGTTTTTCATGACGAGAAAGTTGTAGCGGCATTCGCGATTGGGGCACACAATGGGATGACGGACTTGTTAACCGACCATGCGATGTAGGAGGTTATCCGTGCATAACATCGTTGAAGGCTTCAAATCGCAGTATGCGCAGGATCAGGAAACCGAGCTGTCCCTAGAGGAGTATCTCGATCTCGTCAGAACTGATCCCATGGCTTATGCCAGCCCCGCGGAGCGGATGTTGGCAGCCATAGGAGAGCCGGAACTGATCGATACCCGCAATGACCCGCGGTTGTCTCGATTGTTCTCCAATCGCGTGGTGCGGCGTTATCCCGCATTCAAAGAGTTCTTCGGCCTCGAAGAGGTCATCGATCAGATCGTGGCTTTCTTCAAGCATGCCGCGCAGGGTCTGGAAGAACGCAAGCAAATCCTCTATCTGTTGGGCCCGGTAGGCGGGGGCAAGTCCTCCATTGCCGAACGTCTGAAAGTATTGATGGAGGCCTATCCCATTTATGCACTCAAGGGTTCCCCCATCAACGAATCGCCCTTGGGTCTGTTCCACCCCGATCGTTTTGGCGATACCTTGGAAAAGGAGTACGGGGTTCCCAAGCGCTATCTGAGCGGCATCATGTCGCCGTGGGCCGTCAAGCGCCTCAAGGAATTCGACGGCGATATCTCGAAGTTTCGCGTGGTGCGGCTGACGCCCTCGGTCCTGCGGCAAGTCGCTATCGCCAAGACCGAACCGGGCGATGAGAACAACCAGGATATCTCCTCGCTGGTTGGCAAGGTCGACATACGCAAGCTCGACCGGCACTCGCAAGACGACCCGGACGCCTACAGCTATTCGGGCGGCTTGTGCCTGGCCAACCAGGGCTTGCTCGAATTCGTCGAGATGTTCAAGGCGCCCATCAAGATGCTGCACCCGTTGCTCACGGCCACGCAGGAAGGCAACTTCAAGGGCACCGAGGGCTTCTCCGCGATCCCGTTCAACGGCCTGATTCTGGCGCACTCGAACGAATCGGAATGGCAGACCTTTCGCAACAACAAGCATAACGAAGCGTTCCTTGATCGTATCTATATCGTCAAGGTGCCGTATTGCTTGCAGGTCACCGAAGAGGTCGAGATCTACAAGAAGCTCTTGCGTAATAGTTCGCTCGCCAACGCGCCCTGCGCGCCGGGCACGCTGGACATGATGGCGCAGTTCTCGGTGCTTACACGCCTGAAGGAACCCGAGAACTCCAGCATCTACTCCAAGCTACGCGTCTACGATGGCGAGACGTTAAAAGATGTGGATCCCAAAGCCAAGGCGTTGCAAGAGTACAAGGACTACGCGGGCACCGATGAAGGCATGACGGGCGTGTCCACGCGGTTCGCCTATAAGATCTTGTCCAGCGTATTCAATTACGATCAAACCGAGGTGGCCGCCAACCCCGTGCATTTGATGTACGTGCTTGAGCAACGCATCGGCCGCGAGGATTATCCCGAAGAGATTCGTCGGCGTTACCTGGATTTCATCAAGGGATATCTGGCCCCGCGTTACGCCGAATTCATCGGCAAGGAAATTCAGACTGCCTATCTGGAGTCGTATTCCGAGTACGGGCAGAACATTTTTGACCGGTATGTGACGTTCGCGGATTGCTGGATTCAAGACGAGGAATTCCGTGACCCCGAGACTGGCGAGAGCTTCGATCGCAGCGCGTTGAACGACGAGCTGGAAAAAATCGAAAAACCCGCTGGTATCGCCAACCCGAAAGACTTCCGCAACGAGATCGTCAACTTTGTTCTGCGGGCGCGGGCCAATAATGCCGGACGTAATCCGGCCTGGACCAGCTACGAGAAACTGCGCGAAGTGATCGAGAAGAAAATGTTCTCGAACACCGAGGATCTGCTGCCCGTGATCTCCTTCAACGCGAAAGCGTCGGCGGAAGATCGCACCAAGCATCAGAGTTTCGTCGATCGCATGGTGGAAAAGGGCTACACCGAGAAGCAGGTGCGTCTGTTGTGCGAATGGTATCTGCGCGTGAGGAAGTCATCCTGAGCGAGGTGAATCATGAATTCACTGATCGACCGGCGTTTGAATGGCCGCAACAAGAGTGCGGTCAACCGCGAACGCTTTCTCAGGCGATATAAAGACCAGATCCGCAAATCTGTACAGGATATGGTGCGCGAGCGGTCCATCGAAGACATGGACCAGGGCGGGGAAGTGAACCTGCCGGCTCGCGATATCTCTGAGCCGCATTTTCGGCACGGTCCCGGAGGCGATCGCGAGCTCGTCCATCCGGGTAACCGTGAGTTCGTCAAAGGCGACACATTCCAGCGGCCCAAAGGCGGGCAGGGCGCTGGCGGTTCCGAGCCTGGCGAGGGCGAGTCGGTGGATCAGTTCACCTTCAGCCTCTCGCGCGCGGAGTTCCTGAATCTGTTTTTCGAGGATCTTGAGCTGCCGCATTTGATTCGCATGCAACTCGGTGATGTCAACGAGAAGAAATGGCAGCGCGCGGGCTATACGACTACCGGTTCGCCCAGCTTGTTGAGCGTCAGTCGCACGCTCAAGGCGTCGCTTTCCCGGCGTGTCGCATTGACCGTGGCCGCACGCTCGGCGCTGGAAGCGGCACAAGCCAAACTCGATGCGGCGATCGCAGCCGGTGCGCCACGCGCCGAGGTGGATGCCCTGCGCCAGGAGGTCGAAGACTGTCGGCAACGCCTGGAAAACGTGCCGTTTCTCGACGATCTGGATCTTCGCTATCGCAACCGCATCGCTGTCACGCAACCCATGGCGCGCGCCGTCATGTTCTGCCTGATGGATGTGTCCGGTTCGATGGACGAGGGCAAAAAGGATCTCGCCAAGCGCTTCTTCACGCTGCTTTATCTGTTCCTCTCGCGCAAGTACGAACATGTCGAAGTCGTCTTCATCCGTCATACGGATAACGCCGAAGAAGTCGACGAGCAGACCTTCTTTTACGATCCCAAGAGTGGCGGCACCATCGTGCTTTCGGCGCTGGAGCTGATGAACGAGATTGTTCAGAAACGCTTTCCGCCCACCGCCTGGAACATCTATGGCGCTCAGGCCAGCGATGGCGATTCGTTCGGGGCCGATGCGGGCAAGAGTGCGCGCTATCTGGCTGAACACCTGCTGCCCGCGACCCGCTATTTCGCCTATATCGAGGTCCCCGATTCCGCCGAGTCCCGTAAAAGCAGCCTGTGGGCGGAATACGAGCAGAAGAGCGCGCCGCATTTTGTGATGCGCAGGATCTGCGAACGCGGTGAGATCTATCCCGTGTTCCACGATCTGTTCAAGAAGGAGCCCGTATCATGAACGTCAACGCGCTCACCGGGGCCGACTTCCCGCGACAATCAACACCGTCGGCCAGACCGATCTCCGAAGGGTCGGAATGGACCTTCGAACTCATTCAACGCTACGACGAGGCCATTGCCGAAGTGGCGCAGGAGTTCGGGCTCGATACCTATCCGAACCAGATCGAGGTCATTACTTCCGAACAGATGCTGGACGCGTACGCGTCGGGCGGCTTGCCCATCGGCTATCCACATTGGTCATACGGCAAGGAATTCATCCGCAACGAGCAATACTATCGTCGCGGCATGCAGGGGCTGGCGTACGAGATCGTCATCAACTCGAACCCTTGCATTGCGTATCTGATGGAAGAAAACACCATGGCCATGCAGGCCTTGGTAATCGCGCACGCGTGCTATGGGCACAACTCGTTTTTCAAGGGCAACTATCTCTTTCGTCAATGGACCGATGCGGACAGCATCCTCGACTACTTGGTGTTTGCGCGCAAGTACGTGATGGATTGCGAAAGCCGGTATGGGATCGATGCCGTCGAGGCCATCATCGACTCTTGCCATGCGTTGAGCCCGCATGGTGTTGATCGCTATAAGCGCCCCATGCCGATCTCGTACAAAGAGGAGGCGCAGCGACAGGCTGAAAGAGAGGAACACGCGCGGCTGCAATACAACGACCTGTGGCGCACCTTGCCGCGCGTGGAACCCGACCTGGCGGCCGAGAAGCAACGCAGCGTCTTTCCGCCAGAGCCGGAAGAGAACCTGCTCTACTTCATCGAAAAGCATTCCCCCAAGCTGGAACCCTGGCAAAAGGAACTCGTGCGCATCGTGCGCAAGATCGCCCAGTATTTTTATCCGCAGGGGCAGACCAAGGTGATGAACGAGGGCTGGGCCACGTTCTGGCACTACACGATCTTGAACCGTCTGCACGAGAAAGGCTTGGTCAACGATGGCTTTATGATGGAGTTCCTGCAAAGCCATACCAATGTGGTCAGTCAACGCGGTTTCGACGAACGCGGTTACGGCGGGATCAATCCCTACGCGCTAGGCTTTGCGATGATGCAGGATATTCGCCGCATCTGCGAGGCTCCCACGGACGAAGACCGTAAATGGTTTCCGGATATCGCGGGTAGCGACTGGCGCCAAACGCTGGACTTCGCGATGAGAAACTTCAAGGATGAGTCGTTCATCTCGCAATACCTGTCGCCCCGGTTAATACGCGAATTCCGCTTCTTTGCGATCGCAGACCATGAGGCCAAGCCCGTGTTGGAAATCGCCGCGATTCACGACGACGAAGGCTACCGGCAAATCCGTAAACTGCTCGCCGAGCAGCACAACCGGGACAACCATGTGCCCGACATACAGATCGTACGCTATCGCCGCGAGTCCGATCGTTCGCTGGTGCTGCGGCATCAGCGGACTCGCGGACGTCCATTGGCCACCGAGGATGCGGATCAGGTGATGAAGCATCTGGGGCGTCTATGGGGATTCAAGGTGCGACTGGAGGAAACCGAGGGCGATGGCAAGGTCATTGCGTATCGTGAGGTGAACGCCGCAGCGCCGTATCGCGAGGGCTTATAACACCGTTGCCGCGGCCGTCAGACAACTTGAGCGTATCGGCTCCGCCTATAATTCGGGCCACGTATCAGCCTCGCATCATGGCAGGGTGAAGATTGCTGTTGTTGTCTGTCCTGCGGAGTGGATATTGCCTGAACCTTTAGAAAACGTCGTCTCCGCCGAGCTCGTGGCCGTCCTGGTTGCTGTGACCCGAGGCGAGCCGCGCGTCCTGGTGCGCTCGGGCGAAGGCAGTCTGGACACGAAGGTGAAATACGACGGCCTGCCATCGGGCGCGTTTCAACCCGGCCACCGCTCCCTGCAGGCCGGTATGCGCGCCTGGGTCGAGGCGCAGACGCATCACCCTCTAGGCTATGTCGAGCAGCTCTACACGTTTGCGGACCTGGATCGCTTTGACGAATCCGGGCCGCGTGCTATCTCGGTCAGCTATCTGGGCCTGACACGGGAAACCGATGCGTTAACCGGGTCGCGCGCCGTATGGCACGATTGGTATCGCTATTTCCCCTGGGAAGATCATCGCCGCCAAGAACCGGCTGTGCTCGCCGACTTCATCGTGCCGCGGCTGCGCGCGTGGGTGAGTGGCACCAGCGATGCGACACTACGCGCCACGCGCGAGCAACGCCTGGCCGGTGTATTCGGGCTGGATGGCGCGCCGTGGAACGAGGACATGGTGCTGCAGCGTTATGAGCTGATGTATGAAGCCGGTCTGGTTCCAGAAGCCGTACGCCATACGCCCTCGGCCGCGCATGACGCGGTGCCGGGCGAGCCCATGCGCACCGATCATCGCCGTATTCTGGCCACCGGCATCGCGCGTCTGCGCGCCAAGATCAAATATCGTCCCGTAGTCTTCGAACTCATGCCGGCGGAGTTCACCTTGCTACAACTGCAGCAAACCGTCGAAGCGCTGGCGGGACGTGATTTGCATAAGCAAAATTTCCGGCGTCTGGTGGAACAACAGAATCTGGTCGAAGAAACCGGCGGCATGGCCGCAGCGGGTGCGGGCCGGCCGGCTAAGCTGTTCCGGTTCCGGGGCGATTTATTGACCGAGCGGGCGATTTCGGGAAGCAAGCTGCCCTTATCGCGACAGGCCTGAACACGCAGTTGATGCCTGCGGTGAAGGGGCGTTTTCCTGCAGCCTCGCATTGCACTGCATCATAAAAATTGCTTGACAGGTATTTATGCTCAAAATTAGCATAATCCTCACTTCGCCTGATGGCCATTTTTTTGACCGATAAATACTCAAAATGAGCATAACCACGATTTCGCCCGTCCCGCCGTTGCCGTGTGTGTTGTTGGAACCTCTGGTACGCGATGCACTACTCGAGGATCTGGGTCGAGCAGGTGACATCACTACCGATAGCATCGTGCCGGCCGACGCCATGGCACAGACGCGTTTAGTCGCGCGCCAGGACGGTGTCTTGGCGGGCCTGGATCTCGCCCGCATCGCATTTGAACTGGTTGACCCGCGCATCGAGTTTCGCGGGCTGCTGGCCGATGGGGCGGTATTAACACCCGGCGTGGAGATCGCGACCATCAGCGGGCCCGCGCGTGGCATGTTGACGGCCGAGCGCGTGGCGCTGAATTTCCTGTGCCATTTGAGCGGCGTGGCCTCGGCCACCGCGTCTATTGTGCAGGCCATCCGCGAGTATCGGGCCAGGGTCACCTGCACACGCAAGACCATCCCCGGTCTACGCGCCGTGCAGAAATATGCGGTGCGTGTCGGCGGTGGCAGCAACCATCGCTTCGGGCTGGACGACGCCGTGCTGATCAAGGACAACCACATCGCCATCGCCGGTGGCGTGCGTCAGGCCGTGGAGCGCGCACGCGCCGCGATTGGCCATCTGGTCAAGATCGAACTTGAAGTCGATACGCTCGAACAGCTGCGCACGGCGCTGGACCTCGGCGTGGAAGTCGTGCTGCTGGACAACATGGGCCCCGACATGCTGCGCGAAGCTGTCGCCATGGTCGATGGCCGCGCCATCACCGAAGCCTCTGGCCGGATTACGCCGGAAACCGCGCCCGCGATCGCGGCAACCGGCGTGGACCTGATGGCGATCGGCTGGCTTACGCATAGCGCCCGTGTCCTGGATATTGGTCTGGACAGCTGACTATCGCCTTGAACGGCTAAGCGAATAGCAATGCTTTTTGGCACACCGAAATGAACAAGCGCTCGTATTTCTTTCGTGGCATCCTGCTCGTGGTGGTCTCAGTGGTACTGGGTCTGATCGTGGTGTTCTCGCATACAGGCCATGTGTCCGCCAGCGCGAATTCGAGTTCGACCACGACGGCGTTTCCCACGCGTCCGCTCACAATCATCGTGACCTTTCCCCCGGGTGGCGGCACGGACCTGCTGGCGCGCAAGCTGGGAGCGCTGATTCAGCAGCGCCTGGGCCAGCCTGTGGTCGTCGAGAATCGCCCCGGTGCGAGTGGAAATATCGGCGCGCGCGCGGTGGCCGAGGCCCCGGCAGACGGCCATACGCTGCTGATGGTCAATAGCTCCTTTGCGATCAATCCGGGGGTTTACGGTCATCTCGGTTTCGATCCGAAAAAGGACTTTCAGGCGGTGATCAATGTCGCCTTTGTGCCCTCGGTGCTGATCGTGCCGGAAGCGTCGCGCTATCACTCGCTGGCGGATTGGATCCAGGCGGGGCAACAGCCTGGAGCCCACTTGGCGACGGCGTCCTGCGGCAACGGCACACCGCAACATCTGGCGATTGAAATGTTGATGTTGCGCGCCGACGTGCCGGTGCAGCATGTGCCGTATCGTGGTTGCGGGCCGGCGCTTACCGATGTGCTGACAGGGCAGGTACCTGCGGGCGTGGTCACCGCGTCCAGCGCGGCACCGTTTCTAGCGGCGGGCAAAGTGCGTGCCCTGGCGGTCACCTCGCCCCAACGTTCCACGCTGATGGCGGACGTGCCCACGGTGGCGGAGCAGGGCCTGCCCGGCTACGAGCTGGATCAGTGGCATGGCCTGCTCGTGCCCGCCGGCACGCCCGCCGAGGTCGTGGCCAAGCTGAACCGCACGGTCGCGCAGATCATGAAACAACCGGATGTGCGGCGCGATCTGTTGAAAATCGGCTTCAGTCCGACCACCAGCACGGCCGCGGAATTTCAGTCGCTGATCGGACAGGACATCGATCGCTTTGCCGCTCTGACCCAACGTATCGGGCTTAAGGCCGATTAAACCTCTCGGGCGCTACCGCAAGCGCGGCAATTCTGCTAGAATCGCGGATTCGCATTTGCCGTATGTGTGCCCGCCTGGGTCACAGGGCAGATCGTCCAGATCAGGACAGGTGGCCGAGTGGTTGAAGGCGCACGCCTGGAAAGCGTGTATACGTGATAAGCGTATCGGGGGTTCGAATCCCCCTCTGTCCGCCAAGAACATTTTTCAGGCCATTCCAGGCCAGGCTCTGCCCCATAAACGGGGGATGAGCATTCATCAGACCCGTTTAATCACACCGTTCCAACCGCACTGAGCCAAGACTCTCATGCGGTAATTCTCAAAATTTCTGAACCCAAACGCCCGGCGCGAGAGCATTTCCATCTTCGTG
>NZ_WSJB01000008.1 GCF_009763255.1 Bordetella sp. 02P26C-1
CATCTATCTGGATCTACAGGGCGATGGGACCATGAACCGGGGGGCGATCTCGACCACGGGGGACGTGGCCTATGGCCTGCTCGCGCAAAGCATCGGCGGAGGCGGCGGGCAGGGGGCCGACGGGTCAGCCAATACGGCCCAGTCCGGCAATTCCACGTCTAGTGTCACGCTGGGCGCGAGCGGCGCCACACCCAACGGGGGCTCCGGGGGTCAGATCACCACGGGCAATGGCAGCAGTGCCAGCGTGTTATCGGTAAACACCGCCGGATTCAATTCGCACGGTATCGTGCTGCAATCGATAGGCGGAGGAGGCGGCACCGCCAGTGTGGCCTCGCTAGACATTTCGGACGGTGGCGCTACGCCGAATTTCACCCTCACTCTGGGCGGCGGCGGCGGGGCCTACAACAGCGGCATCGCGTCACCCGTATCGAGCAGTTCTGGCGGGCCGATCGGCGTGGAAGCCTGGCTGAACGTGCATACCAGTGGCGAGCATGCATTCGGTCTGGTGGCACAGAGCATCGGCGGCGGCGGCGGCATCGTCGCCTCGGGCGCGGCAAGCAATGTCGCCCAGGTGGCCATCGGCGGCAGTCCCACGGGCCAGGGCCTGGCTGGCGACACGCTGAGCATCACGATCGGCAACTTCGGCAGTCAGGCCAATTCGCCTAATCCGGCCGTGATCGCGACGACCGGCACGGGCTCGCACGGCATCGTATTGCAATCCATAGGCGGTGGAGGCGGCATCGCCGGGTATACGGCAAACGGCGTTTTGACGCCCCAATGGAACGGCACGCCGCTCAAGGAACCGCGTGGCGGTGCGAGCACCGGCGGCGAAGTGGTACTGCAGTACACCGGCACGCTGAGTACCACCGGCGATGGCGCATTCGGCATCATCGCCCAATCGATCGCCGATGGCGGCGGGCTGGCCGGCGACAGCGTGGGCAGCTATGCGGGTTCGGCCTACGACCATACCGCAGCGGGCGCCGGGGGCAGCACGGCCGGCAACGTCTCGATCGGGCAAAATGGCAAACTCAGCGTGAGCGGCAACAACGCGTACGCGATCTTCGCTCAAAGCGACGGCAACATCAGCAACAACAATACCGTCAGCGTTCTCATCAACGGCGATGTGTCCGCGACGGCCCCGACGGGCGGCGGGGTATGGATCGACGGCACCGCGCAATCCAACACGGTCACCCTCTCGTCGGGCGCGTCGCTATCGGCGCCGACCGCCATCAACAACACGGCTTTGCAACCGGTGGTTTTCACCAATCACGGCAGCGTGCAAGGCAACCAGTATCTGAACGGACGCAACGGGCCGGGCACACTGGAAAATCATGGTCAGGTCCTCAACGCAGACACCATCGATGGCCGGGTCAACAATCACGGCCAATTTCTGGTGGGTCAGTCCCGAGGCGCGGCGCGCACCCATATCACTGGCGACTTCAATCAAACCCCAAACGGCCTGCTGCAAATTGGGGCCGACTTCGTCGATCAGACAGCCGACGTGCTGCGAGTCGATGGCCAGGCCACGCTCGGCGGCACGCTGAACATCCAGAGCAGCCGCCTGATGCCTGAACGGCCCGTGGTGTTCTTGGAGTCGACGTTGATCAATCCGGCCAGTACACCGCGCGGCGCATCGCCGCTGTTTGACTACAACACAACGTATGCCCCTGGCCACGCCACCGTGGCGATGGGCGCCTCGCATTTCGATACGCTGGCTCGCGAATATGGCGCCGGCAGCAATCTGCGCGAACTGGGCGATCACTTGCAGGACATCTGGGCGCGCGGCAGCGACGAGCGCTTGGCGGAACTCTATGCGGGGTTCGATCAGGCCGCCCGGCAGGGTGCCTCGAGCTTCAACGACGCTTTGGCGAACCTGGCACCCGGCATTTCCGCGGCACCCGCCGCGCTGAAACAGGCGGACATGGCACGCTTTGCCAGCTCCATGCAAAGCTGCCCTCAGTTCCAAAGCGCCGACCTGCGACTGAGTGAGTCGCCTTGCGTGTGGGGCAACATCGCAACCCGCAGCACCCATGTCGACGGCAGCCATGGCACGTCATCGTTCGATGCCAGCGGCGTGACCTATCAGCTTGGCGTACAGCAACAGCTTGCGTCAAAGTGGTTCGTGGGCGTGTCGGCGGCATACGAGAACGGCCATATCCGTGCCGACGACGGCCGCCAAAAGCTCAGCGGTCACACCGCCTACCTGGGGGCGACGCTAAAACATGAATCCGGCCCCTGGACGATAGCGGGCACGCTGACCGGCAGTTATGCCAGCTACGACAGCAGCCGACGCATCTCTTCGACCGCACACGGGGATCTCAGCGCGAAAAGCTCACCCGACGTGTTCTCGCTGGGGCAACGATTACGGGTGGCGTACACCCATGCGATGAACCAAGCCTATATCAAGCCCATGGTCGACGTGGATCTGATCTACACCCGAATGCCCTCGTATTCCGAGCAGGGCGCCGGCGCGTTGAATCTCCACTACGAATCCGCTGATAAATGGGCGGCGATACTGACTCCGGGCATCGAAATTGGCGGTCGCGTCGATCTGAACGGCAAACACGTGCTGCGACCGTATCTGCACGTCGGCCTGAGTTTGACCAGCACAGACCACTGGGACAGCTACGCCCGGCTCGAAGCCGCCCCGGACGGCAGCCGCGCGGCAAAGGCCACGCTGGAGTCAGGCCGCAGCTTCGGCCGAGTCACTGCCGGGATGCAGATATTCGGAGGCGAGGCGTTCGATGTGCGCCTGCAGTATGACGGGCTGTATTCAAGCCGTGTGCAAAGTCATGGAGGTTCATTGAAAGCGAGCTGGCGATATTAGAACGACAGCAAACGGCAGGTTCTGCAAGTCTGCTTTTAACCATCCACCGAAAAAACTTCCTTACGCCATTGTCTGATTGACGGCAGTGTCAAGCGCGCAGCACGCGTTTTCGATACGCCATCATTCTCAACGCTAAGGAACTATTAATGTCGCACATTGATCGCGCGCTTGCGATGTCGGCCTCCGGCACAACGGGAGTGCTTGATTTCTCGGACACGAACGCTGACGACCAGCATATTCATTCGCTTTTAATCGCCGCCATCAGCTCGGATGACTTGGAGACGTTCAAAACGCTGTTAGCCGATCCCGCTGTAAACATTGCCGGGCATCGCTTCGATGGCGATCAAAATTGTCTGCATCTGGCGATCAAAAGCGGTGCCAATTCCATCGCACTGTATCTGCTCACCGAACTATCTCGCGATTCCGTGAATCAGCTGCTAAGCAGCAGGGACGCAGACCGCCACACGCCTCTCATGTATGCTGTGCAGGTCAAAACCCCTGATTGGGTATTGATTCCCGCTTTGCTCGAAGCAGGGGTACAAGAGGGTCTGTCCGACGCATTACTACTCGCGGCAAAATCCGGTCGTCCCCGACTGGTCGGGACACTCATGACAGCCGGCGCGCGTGACGAAGACTTCAAAGCGCTCGAGCATGCCGCTAAAAACGGGTACACGGCCACAATCAAAGTGCTGGTTAAAACTGACGCCCTGCAGTTCACACATAAGGTGCTGATTAAGAAAAGTCTCGCGCAAGAAGTCCTTGCATGGATGAATACGGGCAAGTATGGCGACGCCCTCGCCAGCGCACTCATCCACGCCGTTTCGCATGGCCATGAAGACACGGCAAAGGTGCTGACTGACGCGCACAGCAGCCCCTCGGCCGCACTGGCAATGGTCCTAAGTCAGCTCGACATGGACGTTGCTGCGAGAGGCAAAGCGGTGACATATCTCTTGTCTCAGGGGGCGACAGCTTCCCAAGCGTTAGATTACTCGCTTAAGACCAAAACATTTTTTAGTTTGCCCACGCTAGTCTTGCTGGGATTGGACGATACAGCGCGGCTCTCGTGGGCATTGAACAACGACCCTCAGCAGTTGCAACATCTACTCCAGAGTGGTGCGAAGTACGACCCACTGCTAATAACACTAGCGAAAAAAAATGCGACCCATGCACTCGAAAAGTTTCGCCGCATGATATCGGCATTGCGTTTAGGACCCACGGAAGCGGGGATACTATATTTTGCTCGTCACAACAATCTCGCCGCTTTGGAAGCCTTGGCGCCTCTGGCGGGTCGCTTCAGATCTTGGCAAAGTTTGGCCGAGAGCGGCGCCGTAGACGCCATATCCGTTCTCCTTCGCCTGAAGTTGCTCGATGACGACGACGGTCTTCGGTCCTTCGTGCGCAACCTTCATCTAAGCGCCCTAAGAACAGCGATTCGCGCAGGTTGTAGGGCCGAAGGCATCCTACTTATAGTCTCTGCGGCCGATCGTTTTCCGCAAAAAAAGGAGTTTTTAGAGCTCTGCCGGAAGCGGATGAAACTGTTGCTCATCGCAGGGGCGAACGCTGCCCCTCTGTCCGACTCGCTCAGGGTACAGCTTGAGGAAGAAATCCACCTGCAGCGCCAACGCTACGCGAGCCTGTCAAACACCGAAAGACATGAGCAGCTATCCGAAGCGGCGTCGCAAGGACAAGTGTTGGACGTCGCGCTGCTGCTCGAACAGGAGACAGATCCCCTCGCAGTGATGAAAGGGATGTCAACAACGGAGCTGCATTCCAGCATATACCATTTGATCAGAGGGGGCATGGACCCGTTCGAGATGCTTATCCGGTGTTTGAAAGCAAATGACATCGAGTTCGCCGTGGCTCTTAAAACAGCAATAATGGCGCAAACCGAATTGTCGTCACACACCGCTGAGGATTTGACGACACGGTTGCTAATTCGAGCGCTGGACGATCCCGAGCTGTCCATCACAACGATAATTCCAGCCCTGTCTAGTGGTGCAGACGCGCTCGTCCATTTCGCCCTCAGCATGGATGAGGCTGCTGCCCGGAAACTCTTGACTGCAGGGGCGGACGGCCCTGGCGCGTTGTTCTGGCTCTTACGGCGTAGTTGCGTTGCGGCGGCGAGAAAATTATTGGCCTGGGGAGTAGATCGTCATCAGACACTTAGATTGACGTTCCAGCCAGATCTCGCCCCGGCCAATAACCTGGCTGAAATCCGAGAGCGGCTGCTTCTAGTTGGCGCGGACAGGTCCGTGGCCTTGTGGCAAGCATTGGAGCGATCGGATAAAGCGGCTGCAGTAGGCCTTGTCGAGGCAGACCCATCGGTAGGCAAGGAGGTGGCATTGCGCTTGCTGCGGGACAAAACGCTAACCGACGACATCAGGGATAGCCGGTTGCGTTTCCTGCACATGGCCGGTTTTGACGCCGATGAAGTGTTAGAGACCTTGGCCAGAAATAATGAGGATGCTGGCGCACTAAAGCGTCTTGTCGCTTCGGGGAAACATCCAACTCTCCTTGGCGCACCCCCGGGTGTCTAGATCTTGCGCCTTCATTGTCGCCGGGGAAATCCCGATCCTGGTCATACGTAGCGCTATGTGGATGAAGTTGCCAAAGCAACCCTACGCACCGAACAAGGGCACAGGCGTCAGGTTGGGGCATTCGAACCCCAACCGCATCATTCTGGTGACGACCGCGCCTTTCGTTGGTGCAGCGATAGGCCGCGCATACTGCTACAGCCGCCAGGCACGCGGGGGGTGATTGCTCTACAAAAAAAGTTAAGCCGAATCCAAAAATTTTAATGTTGTCAGGGTATCCCGCTTATCTCATCATCGTCCTCACTTACTGGAGGTTCGATCGTGAAGATAACACCCAATAGCACAGGGTTTGGCGCGGAAGTCACAGACTGCCCGGCCGGCTTAAAAGTGACGGACGATGAGCTGAGTCAGCTCGTGCGCGCCTGGACGGATCATTCGATTCTATGTTTCCGCGGCGTGGACATGACGCCTGCCGAACATATCGCGTTCAGCCGGCGTCTGGGCGAGTTGCATATCATGACGCCCCTGAAATTTAACCTGGATGGTTATCCCGAGGTGTTCGTCGTCTCGAACGCCAGCAAGGCCGATCCATCCAAGCCGGTTGCGGGCAATGCGGAAGGCGACGCCGGTCTGCGCCGCGCTGGCGAAGGCTTTCACACTGATGGCGAAGATAAAGCCATCCCCAATACCGGCTCTTTTCTCTACGCACGGCAGGTTCCGCCCGAGCGCGGCGACACGCTATTCGTCGATATGTATGCCGCGTACGAAGCATTGCCCGAGAGTATCAAGACACTCATCGCCGGACGGCGCGCGCGTTACAGCCGCATCGACTTACACGCTACCCACTATCCCTTGATGGCGCCGCTCACTGACGAAGAGAAACTCGCCCGTCCGGATGTCTACCATCCGTTGGCGCGCAAGCACCCGGTCAGCGGCCGCACCTCGCTCTACATCGGTCGCTGGGCCTGCGACGTAGAGGGGTTACCTGCCGAAGAAGGGCAGGCATTGGTCAAGTTCCTCCAGGACTTCGCCAAACAACCTCGGTTCATTTACACGCATAAATGGAACGTTGGCGACGCTGTGCTTTGGGATAATCGCTGCACCCAACACTGCGCGACCGGCTTCGACGACACGAAGTACGTCAGGACCATGCACAGAACCACGCTGGAGGGGGAACTCCCCATCATGGCACGGTCGAGCGCAGGCATATCGTCGGCGATGCTAAATGAATATTCGATTTCTTGAAACGGCACTTTGGCTGGCGAAGCTAAAGAGCATCAAAGCGACTGCGGAAAAGCTCTGCTTGACCCAGGCCGCTGTCTCCAGCCGAATCGCCAACCTCGAGCAGGATCTTGGCGCTTGCCTTTTCACTCGCGGAGGCGACGGCTTCGAACCGACCTCCGCGGGGCTCACGTTCCTGGAGCATGCCCAGCGCATTGTCAACGCTCACCAGTCGCTGCGCGCTTGCATGCTGGACTCGAGCAAACTGTCCGGCTCGTTGCGCATCGGCATGACGAGCACCTTGATCCCGACCATTCTTCCCGGGCTCGTGGACACGTTGCGTAGAGGCTACCCCGGCATCTCGATCAGTCTCAAAACCGAATTGACCGAAAAATTGCTGAAGGAACTGGAGATCGGGCGAGTCGATCTCGTGCTGGGCGCGGACAATGAAGCCGTGCATGAGCGTTTCGAATTGGTTCCGCTGTGTTCCTTCGCGATGATCTTCGTGGCCAGTCCGAAGTTGGGCATCGACTTGATCGACGCCATGCCAGAGGACCTCGCCAGATATCCCATCATCGGATATCCGCCCGGCACCCGATCGCAGGCCAGGCTCGACAGATACTTTGAAGGCTGCGGCATCCGGCCTCAGATCATTCATGTCTCTCAAGCCGTTCCGACCAATCTGCAGCTTGCCACCTCGGGAATCGGTGTGGCAGCGGTCCCGGAAGCCATCGTCCTGCGCGAGCTTGCGACGGGCGAACTCGTGCCGATCAAACTTAAACATCCCTTCGTTTCGGTGAACTACCAGGCCGTCTTCCTGCGCGATCAAGGCCAAGGCCTGGCCAGAGCAGTCGCCGCCCTGGCGCGCGATGTCGCGGCAACGTATTGCGAATCCGTCGACAAGCGGATCGCGTGGCAATAAAGAGAACCTCTAATGAAAATATCCGTAATCCAGATGAACTCCGTTTCCGACAAGGCGGCCAACCTCGCCCTGGCGGAGCGGCTGACGCGTGCCGCCGTCATGCAAGACGCGCCGGACATGGTCGTCTTTCCCGAACACTTTGATTGGGCAGGCGGCAGCGTAGCCGACAAGGTCGCGGCTGGCGAAGCGCACGCCGACGGTCCCGCCTATCGGCTATGCGCACGCATGGCCACTGAATACGGCATCTATGTGCATTCCGGCAGCTTCTATGAAAAAGTTCCCGGAGAAGACCGCGTGTACAACACCACCGTGGTCTTCGACCCGCATGGCAAAGAAATCGCGCGCTATCGCAAGATTCATATGTTCGACATCTTTACGCCCGACGGCCTTCGGTATGGAGAATCTGACGCCGTCGCGGCAGGCTCGGAAGTCAGCACGGTCGACGTAGGTGACTTCCGTCTGGGCCTTGCGATCTGCTATGACCTGCGGTTTCCGGAGCTATTCCAACGCCTGGCCGGCATGGGCGCCAATGTCATTGTTTTGCCTGCGGCATTCACGCTGCAAACCGGCAAGGATCACTGGGAAGTGCTATGCCGCGCTCGCGCCATCGAGACGCAGTCCTATGTCGTGGCCTGCGGCTCGCACGGCCCGTTCACCCAGAATGGCGAGACGCGATACACCTACGGCCACTCAATGATCGTCGATCCCTGGGGCCACGTGATTGCCAAATGCTCCGACGGCGACGGCTTCGTCACCGCGCGCCTGGACACCGGGCTGATCAATCAAGTTCGCAAACAAATTCCCTTAGCTAAACACAAGGTGCTGCAGTGAAAAAGTTCGATCTCAATCCTATGCCAGCCCCGCTGGACTCGAAATACGTCGACCTGCTTTCCGAAGTCGAAACCGCGACGGTCGGACACTTTCGTCACTGGGGCTTTATGGCCCCCGATATCAAGCCGATCAACCACTCGCGCAAGATCATCGGCACTGCGGTGACCTTGTCGCTGCCGGGACAAGACTCGACCTTGCTGCATCACGCCTTGAGTCTGCTACGTCCGGGGGACATTCTGGTCATCGATCGCCTCGGCGACCAGAAACACGCGTGCCTGGGCGGCGGAGTGGCGCTAGGCGCCGTGCTCGCCGGCGCACACGGTGCAATCATCGACGGCATGTGCACCGACCCATCCGAACTCGAAGCCTACAACTTCCCCGTATGGGCACGCGGCGTGTCGCCCATCACCACGCGCATCTACAACATCGGTGGCCAACTGAACAAACCAGTGGCCTGCGGCGGGGCGGTCGTCAACCCCGGCGACATCATCCTGGCAGATGAAAACGGCGTGCTCGTGCTGCCGCCCGATGAAGTCGCGGACGTGTCCAGAATGGCGCTGGAAAAACAAGCTCGCGGCAACTCGAACGGCGAACGGATGCGTGGCGGCGAGCGCCTCGGCGACCTGTCGGGCGCCAGCAAATACGTTTTAGAACAAGCTTAACAAGCACTCTTCAAGGGGAAAACGCATGAGACTATGCAAGCTTATTGCCTCCGGTATTGCCTCGGGTTATCTGGCTTTAATGGCTACCGTCGCGCACGCGGCATGGCCAGAACGGCCGGTCAAAATCGTAGTGCCATTCCCACCTGGGAACTCTTCCGATGTCTCAATGCGTTTGCTAGCCGAACTTCTGGCGCCCCGTTTAGGGCAGGCAGTCATTGTCGAGAACAAAGTCGGTGCAGGCGGCACGATCGGCACGGGTTTCGCCGCCAAACAGCCCGCGGACGGCTACACCTTGGCCATGGGATCGACAGGCCCTCTGTCGATCGGCCCGTGGCTGCGTCCAGATTCCATGACCTACGATCCGCTCAAAGATCTCGAGCCCATCGCCGCGGTAGCCTGGGCGCCGCAAGTCATGGTGGTGCGTACCGACGAACCCTACGACACGATCAACGGGCTAATCGAACAGACGAAAAAAAGCGGCAATCCCTTGACCTATGGGACCCCCGGAGTCGGCACGACGCCTCACCTGGTGATCTCGAAGTTCCTGCATGATGCCGGGATTCAGGGCCAACATATCCCCTACAAAGGAGGCATGCAAAGCCTGGCGGATCTCGTCGGTGGTCAGGTCAATTTCATGTCCGACAACGTACCGGTTTTCAGTGCGGCCCTGGACGGCAAGCGCGTCAAACCCATCGGAGTGACCTCTGCGCAACGCATTCCCACGCTGCCCGACGTGCCCACCCTCGCCGAACAAGGCTTGAAAGATTTCAGCATGCAAGGCTGGATCCTGCTCATGGCGCCTACCGGCGTGCCTGCCGACGTAAAAAAGCGCCTGGAAACGGAGGTCGCAGCGGTCATGCAGGATAAAAACATGCAGGGCCGTCTGTTGGGCTTCGGTCTGGTCCCGATGAACATGCCCCAATCGGAGATCCCGGCTTTCCTCAAAGACGAATCGCAAAAGTGGAAAGAGGTCGTCGATATTTCCGGCGCCAAAAACTAACGCATCTCGTCATGCGCCCGGTTGCAACGAGCAGCCGGGTTGCAGGCGCTTGAACCGGCACCGATGGCTCTTTTACACCGCGCTTTAATGCATTGACTATCCGGGGTTAGGCCGCTGAGTTCGATACGCCAGTGTCATAAGGCGGTGCCCGACGACAGAAATCGGACGCACGCAGCCATTGTTCAAACGCCGTAGGCGACAACGGCTTGGAGAACAAATAGCCTTGAACCACCGGATAGCCCTGTTCGCGTAAGGTCTCCAGTTGCACCGTGGTCTCGACTCCCTCCGCGATGACGGTCAGGCCGAGACTTTCGCCGATGCCCAGAATGGCGGCACTCAGGTTTCGCTCCGCCGCGTCATGGGCAAGGTCGGCCACGAATGACTGGTCCAGTTTGAGTTCACTGATGGGCAGACTGCGCAGATAACTGAGGCTGGAATAGCCCGAGCCGAAGTCGTCCAGAGACAATCTCACACCATACTCGTTCAAGGTCTCAATGGTCTTGAGGACGGCCGGATTGGCTTCCAACAGCAGGCTTTCGGTCAGTTCCAGGGTCAGACTCGATGGGGGCAACGCATTCAAGGAAAGCGTATCCGCAACCAAGGCGGGCAGGTGCAGGTTATGGAAATTAAGGGGAGACATGTTCACGGCGACAGTTGGAACCTCCAGCCCGGCCTCCCGCCATTGCCGCATCTGCGCACAGGCAGTTTTCATTGCCCAGTGTCCCAAGATGCCGATCAAGCCCGTTTCTTCGGCCAATGGAATGAAGCGTTCTGGGGATATGTCACCGAGCAAAGGGTGGCGCCACCGGGCCAAGGCTTCCACGCCATACAGACGGCCGGTCACGATGTCGACCTGAGGCTGGTAATGCAGATGTAATGTCCCGTCGTCCCCTACCAGAGCCTGCCGTAGCGCCTGTTCCAATCCCAGGCGCTCTTTGGCCAGCGAATTCATTTCCTTACTGAAAAAACTGAAGCGACCGCGACCGGCCTTTTTCGCCTGATACATGGCCATGTCGGCCCGATGTATCAGCGTCTCGATATCGTGACCATCCTGAGGATAGACGGCCACGCCGATGCTCGCGGAGACGTCAACCGCCGTGTCTTTCAGATGCAAGGGCTGCGTCAGGGTCGATTGCACGCGTTCGATCAACAGACCAATGTGCTCGCAATCCGTATGAGGCAGCACCATGACGAATTCGTCGCCCGATAGCCGTCCGGCAATACCTGCATGGCGCAGCAAACCTTTTATGCGGTCCGCTACGGCACATAACAACGCGTCTCCTCCCGAGTGCCCCAACGAATCGTTGACATGCTTGAAGCGGTCCAGATCGATAAACAGCACTGCGGCGCTTTGCGACTCGCTGTGCTGTTGCTGCAGCAACTGATCGGCGCTGGCCTGCAGCAGGCTGCGATTAGGCAAGCCCGTGAGCGCGTCATAGTAGGCCAAGTGACGGATACGCAAGCGGGTTTGTTCGCGCTCCATCGCCAATGCACACAGGTAGATACAAGCCTGCACAAGCTGTTGGTGAAACGCCGAGGCAACATGCGGCCCGCTCTCGCGGTAATAGAACGCGAACGTGCCCAGCACTTTGCTGTCTTTATTCATTATGGGCGTGGACCAGCATGACCGATAACCCAGCGGAAGGATCAAATGCTTGTAATCCGCCCAGAGTGGGTCGGTCGCGATATCCAAGACCAGCACCGGCTCTTTACGCCACGCGGCGGTCCCGCATGAACCAACACTTGGACCGATGACCACGCCATCGAGTTGCGAGGAATAGGAAAACGGCAAGCTGGGGCTGGCCAGTGGATGAAGCACGCCTTCATCATCGACCTGCAAAATACTGGCGCTGATTTCGGGCGCGATTTGTTCGACTTCCTCGCAAACCATCTCCAGCACTTCAATGAGCGGCAGATCGCGCGCCATGGCTTCGAGGACGCGGTTGTTTAATACCTCGTAAATCTTGGTTCGGGTGATATCCAGCAGCACCGATATGGTGTACAGCCATTCACCCTCCGGGTCCGTCACCGGGTTGCAAACCAGATTGCACCAGTGGCGGCGCCCCTCTTTGCTGATAATTAGCTCATCGACTTTAACGGAACGTCCCGCGAGCAGTGCCTTGCGGATGCTGGCAAAAAATTCTTCTGATGCCTGCCGGGCGAGCAACGTAGGGCCGTGTTGGCCACGAACCTCGTCCAGCGTCCATCCGAACATTCGGCTGAATCCGCTGTTGTGATAAACCACCAGCCCCTGAGCGTCGGTAATAAGAACTGCCGCATCAGTGGTATCCGCCATGGAGGACAACTGCCGCAGATGCTCTTGGCCGCTCGGAACCAGGTTGTCACTGTGGGGGGGGGGTCGAATGACATCGCTGATTCGATCGGAAGTCGGGTGTTACAGACTATAGCTGACCCGCAAAATAATTTCCGAATTGCCGTGCTCAGGAGCAGGGGGCCCGGACCGATTTCCTGCTATCTTTATCGCCAACTCTGTGGGTGAGGGATGGACAGCGACGTTTACGTCTGGTCGCGCCTGTTCGTACCGCGCCGTCCAGAGTCCTAGAACATGCACGCGCTGGATGTCTACGAGACATACCAGCCTATGAAAAAATTCATTCAAGGGAACAACCGATGTTACGCATGACGACCCAGGCCTTGGTATTGGCGTGTATTGCTACTCTGCATGGCTGCGCAACGCACGCGCCCACGACAAAGCCTATCGCAAGTCAAACCATTACTACTATCAATGGTGAACCCCTGCCGGGCCAAATGGCGCGGTTGGTGGGCTCCACGAAGATGCTCGACACGATAGATGTAAACGGCCAGCGCATAGTCGTTGAAAAGGGGGTGCGCAAAGCCGGCACGCGCGTGGCTATCCATGTACATGAATTCGGGGGCCACACCTGCGTTCTATCCGGTGAGATTACTGGGTTCATGGAAGGTCATGCCCCCCGCAAATGGCCCACCGGCTCCTGCTATTACATGCCGCCCAATGTGCCGATGGCGGCAGCGAATCTGGGGACTGAGGACGCGCTGCTGATAGACACTTTCATCCTGCCTCCCGGCAAACCCACCATCACCATTCTGGAGCCGGGGTTTCCGGATCGTTAAGAGCCCCGGGCATATGACCTCGCTAGAATAAAAGCTCAGAAATCAAGTCCGACTGCCTAAGGTGTCACATTGATGGAAATTAATCTGCCGGATGTCATAGCCGAGGTTCGCGAGCAATTCGAGCGCTATGAACGAGCGTTAACGAGTAATGATGTCGCGGTGCTCGACGAATTGTTCTGGAACAGTCCCCACACCCTGCGCTACGGGGCCGGCGAGAATCTATACGGCTATGACCAGATCAAGGCGTTTCGCGCGGCCCGTCCCTCAAAGGGCCTCGACCGCGAGGTGATGAAAAGCGTCATCACAACATACGGCAGAGATTTCGCTACCTGCAATATGGAATTCAAACGCGCGGGGGTCCCTGGGACAGGACGGCAGAGTCAGACTTGGGTGCGCACACCCGACGGGTGGCGGGTGTGCGCCGCGCATGTCAGTCAGATGGCCTGACCTTTGCCCTCCCGTCTACGAGCACGCCACAAACCGAACAGCGCCAGCAAACCGGGACCGATAATCAAGCACCAGATAATGATGCTGAGATGTTCTTTGACCCATGGCAGGTTGCCAAAGAAATAGCCCAACAAGGTCAAACCGACCACCCATAGCAAAGCGCCAGTCACGTTGTAGAAAGTAAACTTGCTGCGCGACATCTCGGAGATTCCGGCTACAAAGGGCGCGAAGGTACGGATGAAAGGCATAAAGCGGGCGATCAGGATAGTGATGCCACCGTAACGTTCGTAGTACGCATGCGCTTGGTTAAACGCAGTCTTGCTGAAAAAGCGCGATTCTTCCCAACGGAATACTTTCGGTCCGAAGTAGCGCCCGAGACTGTAGTTCACCTGGTCACCCGCAATGGCAGCCACCAGCAACAGCGCCATGGCGACGGGTAACTCCAAAAGACCCGCGCCGGCGAGTGTACCGACCACAAAAAGCAGCGAATCGCCGGGCAGAAAGGGCATCACCACCAAGCCCGTTTCCACGAACACGATTAAAAACAGCAAGGCGTACACCCAGGCACCGTAGTTGGCGATCAAGGCTTGCAGGTGTTGATCGACGTGCAGGATAAAGTCCACCAGGGTCCATATATATTCCAACCCAGACTCCCAAAATCGCAAAAGCCTAGGATAGCGGATTCAGAAGACTTCTAGCGGTCACGGCGCGTAGACTTCAGGATCAACGATAAAAAGGTGGCTTAAGCTAATGACGCGGCGACAGTTATTCCTCGAAAAAGACGGAATCTGTCGCTTCACTCCACCAAATCGTCATAGCTTGAATCTTTCTTTTAAACTGCTCGGCCTGTAGTGGTATTGTCGTTATTCTAATAATCCGCCCCGGACAGGGTATCGGTTGGATTGAAGGAAGATTTGCATGTGTACTCGAGTACTTTGGGGAGACGCCAATGGTGCGGTGCTTGTGGGCCGCAACAT
Organism: Bordetella sp. 02P26C-1; assembly: GCF_009763255.1. GTDB lineage: Bacteria > Pseudomonadota > Gammaproteobacteria > Burkholderiales > Burkholderiaceae_B > Bordetella_A. The sequence goes on from NZ_WSJB01000008.1 coordinate 14,533, forward strand.
GGATTATCACCGTGACCTTGCAACGAACCTATGGAAACTGCCGCGCGGTATTAAGCGCGATGACGGCGTGAACGGTGCCCTGAGCTGGACGGCACGTTATGGCAGTGTCGCCATTACCGCCTTGGACATGATGACCGTCGATGGCCTCAACGAGGCAGGTTTATCCGGTCATATTCTGTGGTTGGCCGAATCGGTCTATGGCGAGTATGACGCTTCGCGCCCCGTCCTCAGCCAGGCCATTTGGCTGCAATATTTTCTTGATAACTATGCGAACGTCGCGGAAGCCGTAGCTTGGGTAAAAGAAAACCACACGCAAGTTTTCCAACTCGTCGATCCCGCCAGTGGGGAAGTACCGGCTATACATCTGGCGCTCGACGATGCCAGTGGCGACTCTGCGATTTTTGAGTACATCGACGGTGAGCTCAGGATTCATCATTCGCCTGACCATCAGGTAATGACCAACTCGCCACCCTACGATCAGCAACTTGAAATGCTGAAGCAGGTGCAAGGATTCGGTGGCACTTTGTCATTGCCGGGCAGCACGCTGGCTTCCGATAGATTTGCCCGAGCGGCTTATTACGTTAACCGCCTCGCCCGGCCCAAATCCCAAGTTGAGGCTATTGCCGCGATGTTTAGCGTGATGCGCAACGTGGCGCAGCCGTTCAGAGTGCCCGATCCTGGCAAACCCGATGCTTCGCAGACCATCTGGCAATCCGTGGCCGACCTAACCCGACGTCGTTTGGTATTCGAGTCTACGACCCGCCCGAACATCATCTGGGTGGATCTGGATGGTCTGAATTTCGCTGCAGACTCGGGCGAAAGCAAGATTGATCTGGGAAGCCAGCTGGCTGTTGAAGGCGGCTTGGCCGGCGATGTCACCGACAAGTTCACCCCCGCCAGCGGCCTGAAGTTTCTGGATCTGACCATGCTCAAGCAGCTCAAGGCCAGGGCTGCCGCGAAAGCCTGAGCACAGGACTTGTTGGTTGGTTAGCCGTCGCCATGGGTGACGGCCCTTACCTAAAACACGTCCATTAACGAGACGCTGGCGGCGAATCAGCTTCCGCCCCAAAGCGGCCTATCTGTTTTTCAGCACTCGGCGATTTACAGCAAGTACAAAGACTGAAAGCGCCAAAAGCGTGGCAATCACAATGCTGCTCACGGCAGTAAAGGACGATTCAAATGCATGCATTGCGCGGGCCAGCATCGCCTGCGATTCGTTGTGCTTCATGGCGTAGGCCAGCGCTTCGTCAAGACTACTTCCGGCCATAGCATCAATCCCGTTGTTGCGGACATCCGCCACATACACAGCGGTCATTAGTGAACCAAATACGGTCACACCGAATCCTCCCCCAAACTCGTAAGCAACCCCTTCGACCGACCCCGCCATTCCTGCACGTTCCTCAGAAACATTGCTCATTACCAGCGTGCTTGAGGCAGTAAGGCTGGAGCCTATCCCGATACCACAAAGCGCCAGGAACGCTATTGGGAAAACGGTGTTTGAATCTCCAAAGACTAGATAACCCACCATACCCATTGCACACATAGCCAGCCCCGCGGCTATGACACGCGGTGATCCTATCCGGCCAATCAGAGTCCCAGCTAACGGGCCTGCAATGAATGAGCCCAGAGAAATGGGAAGCACAAATGCGCCTGCCTCCAATGGAGTTTTACCTAAGACCAACTGCAGACGCTGGCTCAGTACTAACTCAAAGCCAATGAGCGTCATAGACGCAACAAGTGCGATCAAGATTCCTGTAGCTATCGGCGCAGCAGAAAGCAGTTTGAAATCAATCAAAGGCCGTTCCAGTTTCAGTTGGCGCCGAACAAAGATGGTCAGGGTAAAAACTCCTAAGACCAAAGTGCTGCAAGCTAACAGTGCATGGCTATCTGGCTTGGCAAATTCTTTAATGCCACACGCCAAAGCGATGATCCCGAGCATGCTTTGCCAGCAACTGCGGAAGTCGATGGGGATGCTGGGGTCACCTGCCTTATAAGGTACTAGAAACCAAGCCAGAACAGTACCAACCGCAATGATTGGGACATTGATGAGGAACACGGATCCCCACCAAAAATGTTCCAGCAAAGCGCCTCCTAGCAGTGGCCCTACAGCGGCTCCACCTGAAGCAACAGAAGCCCAAATACCTATGGCAAAAGCCAGTTCTTTTGGGTCCTGAAACGTGGTACGGACGATAGCAATCGTTGAGGGCATCATGGCCGCGCCGCCAACAGCAAGTAACGCGCGCGCTGCGATCAACACATTAGCACTTGGCGCAAAGGCAGCTATCAATGAAGCCAGCCCAAACATCAGCATGCCAAAGATAAATACGCGCCGATGCCCTAAGCGGTCACCCAGTGCACCCATTGCCGGCATCAGCCCAGCCATGACTAATGAATAAGCATTGAGAATCCACAGCTTTTCTGATGCGGTGGTGTGCAAAGCTTGGGCAAGACTTGGCAACGCGGTATAGAGAACCGTCATGTCGATGACGACTAGAAACAAGGCGGTTGACACCACTGCGAGTGTCAACCAGCGAGCTTGTGACTTCATGAGAAAAACCTTGGAGAATATATACAAACTCAAACTACTTAAACGAAAAAAGGGCCATCGCAAAAGCGCCCCCCTCAAACACTGCTGTCGTAACACCGGCCAACTTATCCTAAGAAACTTGGCCACCTCGAGCTCTTATAAGCTCGGCGTTCACGATGCAGCTGTCGACCCTTTGCAGCCGTTAGTGACGAGAAAGCTGTTCGACATCGTAAAAATGATTTAAGTCGTTTGTCGTTGCTAATCTGATTTTTGGCAATGAAACTCGCTCATACAAGTCGCCATACCTGCGGCGATTTCGAGGAGTAACCACGGCGATGTGATGAAGCATCTGCCATTTGACAGTGTCTCGCCCACCAGCGAGTCGGCCTCGCCTGTTCCGTTCGAACCAAGTACGACGCAAGTAGCGCCATAGGCTAGTCGATGTTGGTACGTCCAATAGAATAAAACCGGTTGCCCTGGACAGACGCTGGGCCAAAGTACTTGTGTAATTGCCGTCCATCACCCACTGCTCCTGCATTATCGCCTCGTCATGTAACTGACGGAATTCCTGTGCGGGCCGGGGAACCCAATCACTATAGGGGATGTGAAAAAGCTGGTCGAGATGAATGACGGGCAGACCGCGCTTGCGCGCAATCGCGTCCGCCAGGGTGGACTTGCCGCTGTTGGATGGCCCAAGAATGCAGATGCGAGGACCTAAATCATTCAATATTGGCATAGAGGGAAATTGTGGCACTGCGGAAGGCATTGAGTGTCCTCATCCGGCCGATAACCGCCTCTCAAACGTTGTCGTGCGACCACAGTAAAAAGGGCCATCGCAAAAACGACAGCCCTCAACACACTATTTACAGACAGTAGAAACCTCTTCCCGCAGTGCAAAGAGGGTTCACTTCGCAGATCCGCTCGGTGTAGGATCTGGCAGTAGCTTGTTTCTGTTAGTAAAGCGGGGGGATATGCAGAGTCGCGTGACAGGCAGGTTGGGGATTTTTTGGCGGATCACTGTATGGGTGGTGCTGGTTCTTCTGGGTTGTTATACGAGAGCCGGGCTGGCTGCTGGGGCAAGTTCACCAGGCACTGCGCATGCGTTGCTGGTGGGGGTGTCCGATTATCCCTTTCTAGACCCAGGCGCCCAGTTGTTGGGGCCGCGCAATGATGTCGCTTTGTGGCGCGATTACCTGACCCGGTCCAGACCCGATGTCTCTCTTACCGTCCTGGCTGATGGCGTCAAAGATGCCGGGCTGCCTACCAGACAGGCAATCATGCAGGAGCTTGAACGCATTGCCGGCGAGGCCCGCGATGGGGATTTTGTATTCCTGATGTTTGCCGGTCATGGTGCACAACAGCCTGCGTCCCAGGCATCCATACGAGATGAGCCGGATGGTCTCGATGAGATTTTTTTACCACGCGATGCCAGAGGCTGGGATTCAGCACGGGCGGTGGTCGAAAATGCGATCGTGGACACCGAGTTCAAGCAAGCAATCGACAAGATTCGCGCCAAGAAGGCGTTTGTCTGGGCAGTATTTGACACCTGTCACTCGGCAACCATGACCCGTGCGGTCAGGCCATCAGCCGTGCGATACCGCCAGGTTTCGGCGCAGCAACTCGGTATACCGCCTGACGTGATGCAAGCAGCCCGCGCACGATCCGTCGGCTCAGTGGCTGACCGTTCTGGTCAGCGATCCGAGGGCCAGCCACAACCTGAACGCGCCGAACCTGTCGGCGATCTGGTGGCCTTTTACGCAGCGCAGAGCCATCAGGAAACGCCTGAATTCGCCCTTCCGCCGGGCGCCCCCGATGCGCGTGAACATGGCGTCTTCAGCTATACATTGCTGCAGGTGCTTGAGCAAGCGCCAAATGCTTCTTATACCGAATTGATCGAACGTGTCATGCAGCGTTTTCAGGCTACTGCCGGGGCGACGGCCGTGCCAATGATCGAAGGCACAGCGTTATCTGCTCGAGTGTGGGGAGGTCAGCAGAATCAGGCGACAGCGTGGCGCGTCAACCGTAAAGGCGGTCATATGACCCTGTCCGCAGGCCTCATGCATGACCAGACGCCGGGTTCGACATTGAAGCTGTATCAAACGCCAGGAGCCCAGGACGAAGACGTGCTGGCGACCGTTGTCGTCAGTCAGGCCAGAGCGGTTGATGCCGACGTCAAATTGCTGCAAACCGACGGCCACGCGGTCGAGGTCAACCGTTTGCCAGAGATCATGTACGCACGTGCGTGGCAGACGCAAGTCGACTGGCGGCTCAAAGTGGCCTTGCAGCACGGTGGCAACAGCGGGTGCGAGCCTGCAACTCCCGCGCTTGAATCTGCCTTGAACAAACTCCGTCAACAAGACGCTCTGGCTAAAAGAGTGCAGTGGCTGACTTCTGAATCCGCTGGAGTGGATCTATGGCTGTGCTTGCGCGCAGATCGTCTGGAGCTACTGGATGCAGACGCAACGGTGGATGTTCCTGCACCTGCGATCGCCTTGCAGTCATCAGACGCAGATAAGGTTGCAGATACGATCGCAGATGCCTTGCTCAAGGCGTCCCGTGTACTCAGTGTGCTCCGAGTGGCTCAAGCAACGGGCATGGGCAAGGCGCTTGATGTCAAAGCCTGGGTACGGCGGCCCCAGCCCGGCGAGCCTGCTTGCGATGAGCTCACGCAACCTGCGCCGCGGCAGGGCAGCCAAGCCTACGAGCCGGGTTCTCAGATGGAGCTTCACGAGGGCGACTGCCTGAGCCTCATTGTTCACAATACCAGCACGTCCGCCGTGGATCTGACGATCATGCTGGTGCATTCTGGTTTCGGAATGACTGCGCTCTGGCCTGATTCGCCGCAGATGTTCAATCCCAGAATCGAGGCCGGTGCGAAGGTGGCAATTGGCGAGTACGAAGCTTTGTCCGACAGCCTTGGGCGCGAAAGACTGCTGGTGCTCGGCTTGCCCGTAGTACAGCCATCCCAGCCCATCAGTCTGGCGTTTCTGGCACAGGACAACCTTGATACTTCGGTGCGAACGCGAGGCCAGCAAGACCCGTTTACGGCGCTCATGATGGATGCAGGTTTTGGGAATGTGGCGACTCGCAGTCTCAGACCGGCCCGGCAAGGCGGGCAGCCTATGTCGGCGCAGGTGTTCAGCTTCCGGGTTCAGCCCAGGTAACAGCGGAAAAGGAACTGAGCAATGATGGTCGCCAAGTTGTTCAGCATGGTCTGTATCTTGATGGGCCTATGGGTCAGTTTGCCAGTCAAGGCAAGCGACATCGTGGTCCAGACAGCTGAGCAGTCAGGAGGGTTAGGCGGTGCAAGTGCGATGGCAGTCGCTGCCGATGCAGTGACTGTGGCCATTGGTGACGCCAGCGGAAACGTCAGTTTCTGGGACCTGTCGCGACGTCAGCGCCTGGGTCAGATTGCTGCAGTGCGAGGCGAACCCAATGGGGTGCAGGAACTGCAATGGGTCGCAGGGCGATCCAGCATACTGGTGGTCTCAGCTCAAAAATTCGCAATCTGGAACCGGGTCTCCGGTCAGCCTGTGTTTGAGCAATCGCGTGCAATCCTCTTCGGTCAAGAAGGGCTGGTAGATCTGGCCGCAAGCAGCAATAGCCACTGGATTGCCATGAGCTCTTGGTCAGAGGCGGCTTTGCTTGATACCGCGTCTGAACAGGAGAACCGACTCAAGGCGATACCTCGAGGGGCAGGGGCACGGCTTGCACTCGATGATCAGGGTCAGTTCCTTGCTGTGTTTGGCCACGATGGGTTACGCATGCTGGCACTTCCCAAGCTCGACACCCTGTGGGAGGTGCCCGATACCCCTCCGTTCGAGCCGGGTCAGTTGCGATTCTCACCCGATCAAAAATCGCTGCTTGTGATGTCTGGCCGCACCCGTTCAGCGCCGTCGTCTTTGTTCTCTGTGCGGTCGGGGAAACGCACGATCCTTCCCGAGAACATACGGCAGTGGCAGTTTCTCGAGGATGGACGTCTGCTGGGCCTCGATGAAAATGGTTGCTGGCACATATGGTCCGAGGAAAACGGATTAACCCCGTCTAGCGCAGCCTGTCGCTACGATGCATCGCCAAAGTTTGCGGTGCTCAAAGACGGCGCGGTACTTGCTGCGCGCAGGATCTTTGATGTTGAAACCGGTGCGGTGATCGGCGAGTTGCCGGTCAATCCGAGGCAGTATGAGCTTGCAGAGATCGATGAAGCCAAGGGAGAGGTGATCATCGCAGTCTCACCGGCCCTAACAGACCCTGACCTGATGGCTTGGCGAGACCGTGCGCCCGCCAGACGGTATCTCGGACAAGGCCTGTATCGATGGGATCTCGCAACCGGGCAGCAAACGCCGCTGCCCTATGACCAGTGGCTGGCATGGATAGGGCAACGCTGGCCATCGTGGTGCGAACCGGCTCACGATCCGTCTGTGAGCTATCGCTGGCTTTCCGAGGAAGGGGAGTTGTGGCTTGGACTGACCGATAGAATCGTGCGCTGCGCGAACGGCAAAGTGCAGACCGCTGTACAAGGATTAAGTGCGCCTGTGAACTGGTTGCGCGCAAGAAGCCCTGCGGATAGTTCCGGGTCGAGTGACGCATCAACGCCGGCGCTTTTGTTCACCAGCGACGCTGAAGGTGCCTTGTCCATTTACAGTCTTCCCGACGGACAGCAACTGCAAAGGCTGCGCGCCAACCCTCAGTCTCATTCTCTAGGAGCGGGTTCCGGCCCCGCCGCCTGGTCAAGCATGTTGCTCGATGTGACCTTCACGGATGCAGATTCGCTTTGGTTTGTCAGGCGTGACGGCGTGCTCGATGCGACCGGGCAAAGTGTGTTTGAGGGCTGGATAGAGAGTCATGATCGGTTAGGCAATGATCTGGTGCTGGGGACGGACCAAGGCATTGTTGTCATTGACCTACAGACGCGCAAGGTGCGACAGACGCTAGAGACGAATGGTGTGGCACCGGTTGCGATCAGGCAGAGAGACAAGCGCATTTATGCAATGATGCCGGACTCAGCGTTGCGTATTTACGATCGCGCCACCGGCGACTGGATTGTCAGCGCTTACCGTATCGGAGAGCACGGCAGCGCATTGATCGCACCAGATGGTCTGTACGCGGCGTCACGCACTGCAGTAAGTGCGCTGACGCGCGTGGATGCAACTGGGCTGCAAGAGTTCTCAGGATTCGATCTGGAGCGCAACCGTCCGGATCAGGTTCTGGCCCGACTCGGGTATGCCTCTGCCGCCTATCTGGATGCCATGTCTAAGCTCCATGAGCAGCGGGTGCGTCGCCTGGCGCTGCAGGGTACTGTCAACGTAGAGGGAGAACCCCTCGCCTGGGCCCGGCAGCTTTCGCTGCAAACACAGAGTCCGGCTTACACACTGTCGATAAAAGTCCCACAGGATGGTCGTCTGCATGTCGCGTTGTCGGGTGTCTCTGTGACGCCACGCGAGGGCTTGCAGGTCAGCGCTGGAAACGTCGAGGTTCCCGTGACCCTGGTGCCGGGAGACAACCGCGTCACGGTGACCTTGGAGACCTCCACAGCGGTAAGCTCGTCTCCACTGGCGGCTTTCGTGCATCTATCACAGCCCGATCAGACACCGACGACTTATCTTTTGGGCGTTGGGGTCTCAACCTATCTGCAGTCGCAGTACGACCTGCGTTATGCGGCCAAAGATATCCGGGACGTCGCCAACTTCTTCGAGAAAACACTTGGGCATACCCTTAAAACACATCTGTTGATTGACGCTGCGGCAACTCAGGACAATGTTTTACAAGCAAGCAGGTTTTTAGCGCAGGCTCGCCCGACCGATCGGGTGATTCTATATTTCGCGGGCCATGGTTTGTTGTCCGCTAGCGGGCAGTATTACTTTGCGCCTACGGATATGGATTTTTCCGATCCCGAACGCAAGGGCTTGAGTTTCGCGCAGATAGAAGGTCTGCTCGATGCGACACCGGCCCGAGCGCGCCTGTTAATGCTCGACAGCTGCCACGCCGGCCAGAATGATGAGGCTAAAGTCGGACTCGAACCGCAGCCGCAAGTCCTGGTGGCGAGTCAGTCGTCACCGGATCAGGTAAGTGCGCGTGGGCTGCGGCGTGTCAGCACAGTCCCGCCAAGTGCGCCCGATCTTCGCCGACCATTACTGGAAGATGTTTTTGTTGATCTGCAGATGGGTAGTGGTGCTCACATCATTGCCGCGGCGGGTGCAGAAGAATTTGCTCTGGAGTCGCCCCAGTGGTCCAACGGCGTGTTTACGGCAGCCGTCCTGGAAGGGTTGGGGTCGCGTGCCGCTGATACGGATCTGGATCGGCGTATTCATGTGGACGAGTTGCGCCAGTATGTCGCCAACCGCGTCGCCGAGTTGACGCAAGGACGTCAGTTGCCCACAGCGCGAGCAGTTAATCACGAAATGCCCATCGTTCTTGCTCAGGCCAGTGATCCCAGCCCAGGGGTCGACGCGATTGCCGATGTACGGGTTCGCGACGGGTTCGGCAGCGCCCTGGCGTACGATCCGACAGGACGTTTTCTCGTGATTGCGGATGGCCAGTCCATCATTCGCCTGGATCTTCAGAATGGGCAGCGGCAAGTATTACCCCTTTCCTTGTCGCGGGTCGACTCGGTCGTGATCGGGCCCGAGGCGCGTTACGCCGTCACCTCGGGGCTGGTTTCTTCGGACAGGAAGCGCCACTGGATCGACTTTGAGAGGTTTTCTGTCGCCCCGTTTGACGAGATCGGGATTGCATCGACACTATCTCGCCCCGAATTGACGGCGGCTTTTACCGGCGACGGGCAATGGTTTGTCATTGAGGGGGGCTTTCCCGAACGCGGACTACTGGTGATTCCGAGCTCGGATCCGCGACAGTGGCGCCGCGAGGATATAAAACTTCAGGGATTCGTCGATGCGATTGCAGGTTTGGCGCAATCGCAGGTGCGCCTGGTCGATGAGTATGGAGAGGTCGTGGAGTTGAACGTTGCCTCCGGACAGATACTAAATCGCTGGAAGCTTTCCACACCGCACGGCGAACAGGCTCAGTTTGACGTCATGGCAAAGGTGGCTCTGGGGACCAATGGGCGCTACTTCAGCCGGACATATCAAGTCGGGCCTGCTGATTCAAACTCGAAACGCCTGCTGGGTGTATGGGATCTTGAGAAAAAGGCCTGGCTGTTTGATCGCCCTCTGGGCAAGAATAATGCCTTGATATCGTCGTCACAAGCGAAATCCGGGGAACTCGAGTCTTATCTGAATCCGGCTTTGCTCGCCATGCAGATCGCCGCAACACCGAGACTTGCCATGCTCGATGGTGCCAGTATTCGCATGGTCGATTTGCAAAACGCCCTTGATATCGACTGGGCTTATCGGGGTAATGTTCTGACGACGCTGCCTTGGGCGTTTGCGCCAGACGGGGAGCGTCTTGCCGCGCTCGATGGACAGGGGCAGCTCCTGTCCTGGAAGCTCATGCCAGTATCTGACGTCGGGCAGACGAGGCTGTCAACTCAGCTGCGTCAATAGTGTTACATGAAGAGGTGTTGTGGATTTATAGTACGGGCTCTGTTGCTGTGGCCGGTGTGACACTTTGCTGGCCGGCGAACGCGCAGGGTGTGTACCTTTGAGGATGAATTTTAGGGTCAACGATGAGAATCAAACGTTCAATCGTGGCAGCGCTGTTGCTGTGTGGTGGTCTGGCGTTGACAAATGCACAGGCTGCGCCGGATCTGTTGCTCGTCGGTGATGTCGAGACTGCGGTCGCTCAGAAGGATTTTGATCAGGCGATCGCCAGAATAACCAACGCGCTGGCAACCACCCCGCAACAAGACACCGAAGTGCGGCTCGACCTGTTGCAGCGTCTTGCCATGGTCTACGAAGTGGCAGAGCGATGGTCAGATGCGGCCCAGACGTGGGAGCAAGGTGCTGCAGTGCTGGCCAGGTGGAAAGGCGAGCGCGTTCCCGAACTTTCTCAATGGTACGAAGCCGCATCGAAGGCCTATGAACGGGCCGGTTTGACCCGCCAGGCTTTTGAACAAGGGCGTGCCGCATTTGCTGTTGACCAGGCCAATCTGGGGGCCGCTCATCCTGCGCTCGTGCCCGCACGTCAACGACTGTTGGCCCTGGCAACCGAGATCGGTGACTCTGAAGCTGTCGCGGCCTATCAGCCTCTGTCGCGGGGACGCGGTCGTCAGGCCAACGTCCCCACCGTACCCGTGCCCGCTATTGACCACATTAACGTCGATTACGGTGAGGTTAATCCCAATAATTTCGCGCGAGTGAAAGTGTTTTTTGGGACTGATAGAAATGTGACGGGATCGCGTAAACCCGATTCCTACTTTGGTGGAGAACGGGGCCAGTTCAACTGGGGGACGGTCGATGTCAGTGTGCCCCGCACGCACAAACCGGGTGCCGTGGAGCGCCCCTCGATAATGTCTTTTGAAGTCCACGAAAGCCCCGAGCGTCACATGGTGCTCATGAGCATGACCGTGCTCGACGGTCAAGAGGCATTGCAAGAAATGCGTCGCACGCTCGAGCAGCAAGGCTCCGATCAGGCTTTCGTTTTTGTGCACGGGTACAACGTATCATTCGCCGACGCAGCCCGACGTACCGCGCAGATTGCATACGATCTGAATTTTCCCGGACTGCCAATACTTTATTCGTGGCCGTCACGCGCCAGCACACTGGATTACATTGCCGACACGGCCGTCGTGCGACACAGCGGGCGGAACCTGTTGCGTTTTCTTGAGGAGATCGTGCAAAAGTCGGGCGCCAAACGCATACATCTAGTCGCCCATTCCATGGGCAACCGCGCTTTGACGGATGCCCTGGAGCTGTACGCTGTACGTCATGCCCAGGAATCAAAGCCCGCCTTTGATCAGATCATTTTCACGGCACCGGATGTGGATGCAGGACTGTTTTCGGAAATGGTGCAAACCATCAGGCCGATTGCTAAGCGCCTGACCCTGTACGCATCAGATCAGGATCTGGCGCTTTCGGTGTCACGCAAACTGCACGGCAGCCGGCCCAGAGCGGGGCAGGCGGGCGATGATATTCTCGTGATGAACGCGATCGATACCGTCGATATGACAGCGCTTGGAGATGATGTCCTGGGTCATTCCTATTTTGCGAATGATGCTTCGGCGCTTTCTGATCTTCTGAGTCTGTTTACAGTGGCTCAAGGTCCCGAGAGTCGTTGTGGTCTGGTACCTCGAGCTTCAAATCGAGGCGAACACTGGCAGTTCGATCCAGCACGCTGCAATGGCTCGGTTTGGCTCTCGGCGATGTCGCTCTGGCATGCGCGTGGACCACAAGCACTGGATTACGCAAAGCAAATGGCGCTTGATGCACAGGCGAGCAGCGTGACACAAGCGCAACAAGAGTGGCAACAGATCACGCAAGCCCTCGAGCAATTGATCGAGTCAGCAGGGCCTCGTCGATAGGATTGGGGCTGTCCGTCATGTCAAGCAATGTCCGGGGCTTTAACTGAACCGATAAGCGGGTGTCTCGAAACTACCGCGAACTCGAGTTGAATCTGCGCATCAAGCCGCGTGAGCGGCTGTTTAGCCGGGCGCCGGAGCCATTGACGAACGCCCAAGTATGGCCCTGGGCAGCATAACCTGCACACAGCGGTTGGCCATTGCCGCATAGCGTTGCTAATATGCGTGCCGTTAAAAATGAGGGGTGTTACCGGAGCACGCACGCAGGCTTCGGATTCATTCCTATCCCGTAGTAACGTAGCGGGATGATTAACGAGTACATAAATCGCTGGGGTCTCGTTCCCGATGGCTCGCTTGTCGTGACGAACGGCGGGCACCTTTTGCCAGTTCAATACAACGGGATGCCGGCAATGCTGAAAGTTGCGGCCCAAGAAGAGGAAAAGTTAGGTGCTGCCTTGATGGGTTGGTGGCGCGGCGAAGGTGCGGCCAGAGTTCTAGCCCATGAAGGAGCGGCACTCCTATTGGAGCGTGCAGAGGGTGGCGTGGCGCTCGCCGAACTGGTCCGCGATGGACACGACGAAGAAGCATGCCGAATCATCTGCGCGGTGGTGTCCAAACTGCACGCGCCGAGGCCTGAGGAGCCGCCACAACTCACGGCCCTGTCCGAGTGGTTTCGCGGACTTGAGGCTAGCGCCACGGCACATGGCGGAATCTTTGCTGTCGCCGCAGCGACCGCACGGGAACTGTTGACTTCACCGCAGGATGTTCGTGCACTTCATGGGGACATACACCACAACAACATCCTCGATTTCGGCCGGCGCGGGTGGCTAGCCATTGACCCGAAGGGGCTAGTGGGAGAGCGCGGCTTTGACTATGCCAATCTCTTCTGCAATACCGACTTCAAGACTGCAGTCAATCCGGAGCGGTTTTCCTGCAGAGTGAATGTCGTCGCAGCCGCAGCGGGCCTTGACCATAGGCGACTGCTTCAGTGGATTCTTGCATGGGCTGGTCTTTCCGCCTCGTGGCATCTTGAGGACGGTTCCATGCCTGATACAGCCTTGGCTGTCGCTCAAATGGCGTTGGCCAAATTCTGACATCGTGCTGCCTCGATGTCTGCTTCTGGTCGATAACTGTCTTTCGTTATTGCCTAACCCCTAAAACTCAAACAACTTAAAGGCAAAAAGGGCCATCGCATAAGCGACAGCCCTCAAATACTGCTCTCAGGACGCTGGCCGACTTACCCAAAGACAATGAGCCATGACTCCTAAAACCTACACCGTTGTTTCCAGAGCCATGCAGTAGGAAGTGACAAGTCAGTCGGCACTATCATGACCCATCTTTCGATAAAAGTCTCAATAGATGCCTCCCAAAATCTCACGTTATGGGTCCTGCTACACCATCAAGCATCAATATTCGAAGCCGACAACGCATGCGTCTCGATAAACGCACGTCGGGGCTCAACATCATCCCCCATCAACGTCGTAAAGATCTCATCGGCGGCAATTGCATCCTCAATCTTCACACGCAACAAACGACGAACCTTCGGATCCATCGTGGTTTCCCACAGCTGCTCGGGATTCATCTCACCCAGACCCTTATACCGCTGCTTCGAAATCCCACGCTCGGCCTCGTTGCGCAGCCATTGCATGACTTCGCGGAAGTCCGACACGAACTGTTCTTTGCGCTTGTCGCCTTCGCCACGCGCGATCACCGCACCTGGGCCAATCAAGCCGAGGAAGGTCTTCGCCGACTTCGCCAGCACCGCATAATCCGATCCATTGATGAAGTCCGCATCGATCACGCTCACGCGAGTATTGCCGTGATGCAAACGACGCACCATCAAGCGATGCTGTTCATTGGCTTCGTCGAATTCCGCCGACACCGTCACCGCATTACCCACCGCGGCCTCGCGCAATGCCGCCGTCAAACGCTGAGCGGAATCCTCGGCGGCCTCGGCCGACGACAGATCGATCTCCACGCCTTCGGCCATCGCCGACAGCGCATCCACATCGAACAAACGCGTCAAACGCGCGATGACCGCATCAGCCAGCACATACTGACGCGCCAGCTCCGCCAACGCCTCGCCCGTAATCGGCGTGGCGCCTTGCGACGGGATCAGACTCGCGTCCTTTAACGCCAGCTGCAGCATGAACTGCGCTTCTTCCTGATCGTCCTTCAGATAACGCTCTTCGCGTCCAACCTTGACCTTGTACAGCGGCGGCTGCGCGATATAAACGTGGCCACCCTCGATCAACGCAGGCATCTGACGGTACAACAGCGTCAGCAGCAGCGTACGAATGTGCGCGCCGTCCACGTCCGCGTCAGTCATGATGATCAGACGGTGATAACGCAGCTTCTCCAGATTGAAATCCGGCCCGATGCTGGTACCCAAAGCAGTAATCAACGTAGCGATCTGCTCGCTGGCGATCAAACGATCAAAGCGCGCCTTTTCAACGTTGAGCACCTTACCGCGCAACGGAAGAATGGCCTGGAATTTACGGTCGCGGCCTTGCTTGGCCGAGCCGCCTGCGGAGTCACCCTCAACGATGTACAGCTCGCACAGCGCGGGATCTTTCTCTTGGCAATCCGCAAGCTTGCCGGGCAGGCCGGCGCCTTCCAGCACGCTCTTGCGGCGCGTCATTTCGCGGGCTTTGCGTGCGGCTTCTCGAGCACGGGCCGCCTCGATGATCTTGCCGCACAAGGCTTTCGCATCGTTGGGGTTTTCAAGCAGCCAGCTCTCCAGCGTGCGCGCCACGGCGTCTTCCACGGCGGGGCGGACTTCGCTGGAAACCAGTTTGTCCTTGGTCTGGCTGCTGAATTTCGGCTCGGGGACTTTCACCGACAGCACGCAGGCCAGGCCTTCGCGCATATCGTCGCCAGACGTCTCGACCTTGGCTTTCTTGGCCAGTTCGTTGTCGGCGATGTACTTGTTGATGATCCGCGTCATGGCCGCGCGCAGACCCGTCATATGGGTGCCGCCGTCACGCTGCGGAATGTTGTTGGTAAAGCAGAGTACCTGCTCGCTATACGAGTCGTTCCACTGCATGGCGACTTCCACGCCCACGGGCACACCGCCCGCGCTGGACTCGGCCGACACCGCGAAGATGTTCGGATGCAGCACGGTCTTGGAACGATTGATGTATTCCACAAACCCGCGCACACCGCCCGAAAACGCGAAGTTCTCTTCCTTGCCTTGACGCTGATCGATCAAACGGATCTTCACGCCATTGTTCAGGAACGACAGCTCGCGCAGCCGCTTGGACAGAATGTCGTAGTGGTACTCGATGTTGGTGAAGATGATCGGGTCGGCCAGGAAGCGGACTTCGGTGCCACGCTTGTCCGTGGTGCCGGTCACGGCCAGGGGCGCGACGCGCTCGCCCTGACGGAATTCCATTTGATGGACTTTGCCATCGCGGCGGATGGTCAGACGCAGCCACTCCGACAACGCGTTCACGCAAGACACACCTACGCCGTGCAAACCGCCGGACACTTTGTATGAGTTCTGATCGAACTTACCGCCCGCGTGCAATTCGGTCATGACGATTTCGGCCGCGCTGCGGTGGAACTCGTCGTCTTTATGCACGTCGGTGGGAATACCGCGCCCGTTGTCGGTCACGGAGATCGAGTTATCCGTATGGATCGTCACGACGATGTCATCGCAATAACCTGCGAGCGCTTCGTCAATGGCGTTATCCACCACCTCGAACACCATGTGATGCAAGCCGGTGCCATCGGACGTATCGCCGATGTACATGCCCGGGCGCTTGCGCACGGCCTCCAGCCCTTTGAGCATCTTGATCGAATCGGCGCCGTAGCCGGCGTTCTCGGGATTGCTGTTCTGCTGATCTGCCATGTCTATATCGCTAACACTTCAAAAAACGGTCTTGCGACCGGAGCGCGGCGGGCGGTCAAACACACGCCGCCGCGACATCTGCCCAACTCGCGAATCGATCAGATCCGCATGGGCATGACGACATACTTGAACTGGTCGTCATCAGGCAAGGTGAGCAACGCCGACGCATTGGCATCGGGCATCACCGACCATTGAATGTTTTCAGCCTTGACGTTGGACAGCACGTCCAACAGGTAGCTGACGTTAAAGCCCACATCCAACGGCTCGTGGCCGTAATCGATGTCGAGCTCTTCCTGCGCTTCTTCCTGTTCGGCGTTGGAAGAAGAAATCTTCATCAGGTTCTGCGCGAGCTGCAGGCGCACCCCTTTGAACTTGTCGGTGGTCAGAATCGCGGCGCGCAGCAAGCTGCCTTGCAGGGCTTCGCGGTTGACGAGGAACTGACGCGTGTAGTTCGACGGAATCACGCGCGTGAAATCGGGGAACTTGCCTTCGACGAGTTTGGACACCAGCTCCACATCGCCAAAGCGGAAACGGATCTGACCCGGCGCCACATCGATGGATACCGGCTCGTCGGAATCCTCGAGCAGACGCTGCATTTCCAGCACGGTCTTGCGCGGCACGATGACTTCATGACGCTGTTCGATGCCATCGGCCTCGGTCGCGCAATGCGCCAGACGGTGACCGTCAGTCGCCACCGCGCGCACGCGGCCGGCTTCGAACACCAACAGCATACCGTTGAGATAGTAACGGATGTCTTGCTGCGCCATGGCGAAGTGCACCATGTTCAACAAGTGACGCAGCGTGCGTTGCGGCAGCGTCAGCGACACATCCCATTTTTCCGGTTGCGCGACGGTGGGGAACTCGCTGGCGGCCAGCGTTTGCAGCGCAAAGCGGCTCTTGGCCGATTGCACCGAGAGCTTGTTGCTTGCCAATGCGAGCTTGACTTCGCCGGTGTCGGGCAGGGCTTTCAGGATGTCCAGCAGCTTGCGCGCCGCGACCGTGGTGGACTCGTTATCCTGACCCACGCCGAAATCCGCATGTGTCGTGATTTGCACTTCGAGGTCGGTTGCGATGAAAGCCACCCGGTTGCCCTCTTTGCGCATCAGGATGTTCGCCAGGATGGGCAGGGTGTGACGTCTTTCGACGATTCCCGCCACAGTCGACAGCGGCTTTAGCAATGCATCGCGCGTGGTTTGTACGAGTTGCATGGTCATCCTTTTAGAGTTTGTTCCAACACGTGCAGGGTATGGTTCAGCTCTGCCTGTTTCGCGCGTGCGTCAGAGATCTTGCGTACCGCGTGCAGCACGGTCGTGTGATCGCGGCCGCCGAACAAATCACCGATTTCGGGCAGGCTTTTTTGTGTGAGCTCCTTGGCCAGGTACATCGCCACCTGGCGCGGCAAAGCAATATTGGCAGGGCGCCGTTTCGAATACATGTCGGCGACCTTGATTTTGTAGAAATCGGCCACGGTCTTTTGGATGTTTTCCACCGTGATCTGGCCGTTGGAGACGGACAGCAGATCCTTCAGTGCATCCTTGCACACGTCGACAGACACTACATCGCGGCCATGGAACCGCGCATAAGCCAGCACCTTGCGCAATGCGCCTTCGAGCTCACGCACGTTGCTGCGCAGATGCTTGGCGATAAAGAAGGCGACTTCCTCGGGCATGGGCACGCCCTCGGATTCGGCCTTGCGCAGCAGAATCGCCACGCGCATCTCGAGTTCGGGCGGCTCGATTGCCACGGTCAGACCCGAGTCAAAGCGCGAGATCAAACGGCTATCGATACCGGCCAGTTCCTTGGGGTAGGTATCGCTGGTGATGATGATCTGCTTGCGCTGCGCCACCATCGCTTCGAACGCGTAGAAGAATTCTTCCTGCGTGCGGCTTTTTCCCGAGAAGAACTGAATATCGTCGATCAGCAACAGATCGAGCGAATGATAATAACGCTTGAAGTCATCGAACGCCTTGCGCTGGTAGGCCTTCACCACGTCGGACACGTACTGGTCCGCATGCACGTAACGCACGCGCACGCCGGTGCCGGCCGCGACCATGGCGTTACCGATCGCATGGATCAAGTGAGTTTTGCCCAGGCCCACGCCGCCATACAAAAACAGCGGGTTGTAGGAAATGCCAGGATTCTCGGCCACTTGCAATGCGGCGGCGCGCGCGAGCTGGTTCGCTTTACCGGTGACGAAGTTCTCGAACGTCAGGTCGGTGTTCAAACGCGAACGCTCGTACACGGCGCCGGCGGCATCGGCCTGCAACGCGGCGGCCACATTGACTGCGGCAGCCGGGGCAGGGGCCGCTGGCATAGCCGGCGCCGCCGCGGCGGGTGCGGCGCCCATGGCAGCCATCCCTGGTGGGGCGGCTGCTGGGGTAGGCGCCGGTGTGGGCGCGCGCGGCGTCACGGGAATGCGGGCGGCCGCGCTGCTCGAAGGCAGCTCGAACACCACCTGCACGGGGCGTTGATACCACTCGGTGGCCAGGGCCTCGATCTGAGTCGAAAAGTTCTTGCGCACCCAGTCCAGCTTGAAGCGGTTCGGAGCGGCTATGCGCAACACGGCCTGCGTTTCGTCGTACGCAAGCGGAACCAGCGGCCTGATCCAGGCGCTGATCTGTTGGGGGGGGAGTTCCTGCTCTAGACGACTGACGCAGGTCTGCCAAAATTCTTTCATGTCGCTCTTGTGCAAACCTCGATTCTACCTTGGTTGGGGGTAGGTTATCCACAGGCTTACTAAGGCTGTTCTGTTACCAACGTGCGTAACTGTTTGACAAAACAGAGGAAACTTGCTGAAATGATGGGCTTTTCCGAATTCTGTCTGTCAGAAGGTTCTTTTACTACGTGGGGGCGACCCCTCCGTTATGTGGGCTAACACGATGTATGGTGTGGTGGCCAAGAACCCGTCGGGCAGGTCCCTTCTGACTTTTGTTCTTTTTGTGGATCGTCCATGAAACGCACCTACCAACCTTCCGTTACCCGCCGCAAGCGTACCCATGGCTTTCGCGTGCGCATGAAAACCCGCGGCGGCCGTGCCGTGCTGAACGCTCGCCGCGCCAAGGGCCGCAAGCGCCTGGCCGTCTAAGGCCAGCACCGGGTTATCCGCGTTTTACGCACCGATCCCCGGTTGTCCATGCCGCGCGCCACGCTTCCCCCAGAGGCGCGGCTGCATCGCCCCTCTGAGTTCACTGCCGCGTTAAAAGCGCGTCGGTTAGCCCGAGGGGCTTTCTTCGTGCTCAGCGCCGCCGCACCTGGCGATGCGCCCACGGAACAGATGCCACAGGCGCGCCTGGGCATGGTGATCGCCAAGAGGTTCGCCGCGCATGCCACCACGCGTAACGCTTTAAAGCGTGTCATACGCGAGGCATTCCGTCACTGCCGCTTGCAGCTGCCCCCTCAAGACTATGTTGTGCGTCTGCACAGCAAGGTCGCCCCTGCGTCACTGACGGCGTTAAAACGCGCGGCGCGTGCCGATGCGGACGCGCTGTTTGCGCGGGCCAAGCCGCGAGGGCCCAAATCGTGATCAAAGCCCTGTTGATTGCGCCGATCCGGTTCTACCGATTTTTCTTGAGTCCCTGGCTGGGCCGGCAGTGCCGGTTTACACCGACCTGTTCGGCATACGCCATCGAGGCGATAGAAACTCACGGCGCGCTGCGCGGCTTCTGGCTGGCGGTTTGCCGAATCGGACGTTGCCATCCCTGGACGGTGGGCGGGCTCGACCCGGTACCGCCCGCACATCATTCCGATGGGGCCTCATGCTGCCGGCATGGCCGCCGCACGGATCCCAATTGACGCTAAACTTGTGGGTTTGCCGCTCCGTTTCGGGCCGGCCCGCATCCCTACCGTAGGCACTATGGATATCCGACGAACCATCCTCTGGATGATTTTCTCCTTCTCGCTGTTGCTCCTGTGGAACAACTGGCAGGTGCAGAACGGCAAGCAGTCGCTGTTCGGCACGCCGCCTGCTGCAACCGAAACCGCAGCTTCGGGCGACAACGCTAATGGACAAGCCGCCACACCGTCGGTGCCGAATGTGCCCGCGACCGCGGCCAACAATACGGTCCCCGATACGCCAGCGGCGGCCATGCCGCCCAAGGCCGAACAGGTGGTCATCACGACCGACGTGCTGCGCCTGACGTTCGACACGGTCGGCGCGCAGCTGATTCGCGCCGAATTGTTGAAATTCCCGGCTCCGGGTCAGCCTGATCAGCCCACGGTGCTGCTCGATCAGTCCGCCGGACTGATTTATGTCGCGCAATCGGGTGTGGTCGGCGCGCCTGGCGGTCAGAGCTTCCCCCATCACCAAACGCCGTTCCGTCTGGTCTCTACCGAGCGTGCCCTGTCCGGTGACACGCTTGATGTGGTGTTCGAGGCTGAATCGGGTGGCATGAAGGTCACCAAGACCTTTAGCCTGCACCGAGGCCGTTATGACATCGATGTCCAGCATGGCCTGACCAACGTGTCCGATCAGCCGCTCTCGCCCTCGGTGTATCTGCAGCTCGAGCGCGATGGCAACGACCCGGCCGATACGTCCAGCTTTTATCACACGTTCACTGGTGTGGCCGTGTACTCGGAGCAGGAGAAATTCCAGAAGGTTTCCTTCTCGGACATCGCCAAGAACAAGTCCGACTACATCAAGAAGGCCGACAACGGCTGGATCGCGGTCGTGCAACACTACTTCGTGACGGCGTGGGTGCCGCCAGAGGGCAAAGAGCGCGTGAACGAGCTGCTGCAAGTTCGCCCCAATCTGTTCGCAGCCCGTACGATCGAGTCCGCCGGCACGCTGCAACCTGGCGCGAGCGCCCAGGTGGACGCGCACCTTTGGGTGGGTCCGCAGGATCAAAAGGCGCTTTCGGCGCTGGCCCCCGGGCTGGAGCTGGTGGTGGACTATGGTTGGCTGACCATCATCGCCAAGCCGCTCTTCGCACTGCTGACCTGGCTGCATAGCCTCCTGGGCAACTGGGGTTGGTCGATTGTGGCGTTGACGGTCATCATCAAGGCCGTGTTCTTCCCGCTCGCCTCGGCCAGCTATCGTTCGATGGCCCGCATGAAGCAAGTGGCGCCCCGTCTGCAAGCCCTGAAAGAGAAGTACGGCGACGACCGTCAAAAGCTCAATCAGGCCATGATGGAGCTCTACCGCACCGAGAAAATCAACCCGTTGGGCGGCTGCTTGCCCATGCTGGTGCAGATCCCGGTGTTCATCGCGCTCTACTGGGTGCTGTTGGCCAGCGTGGAAATGCGCGGCGCACCGTGGATTCTGTGGGTGCCCGATCTGTCGGTGCGTGACCCGTACTTCATTCTGCCCGCGATCATGATGGCCACCATGTTCCTGCAGATCAAGCTGAACCCGACGCCGCCGGATCCCATCCAGGCCAAGGTCATGATGGTCATGCCGCTGGTGTTTGGTGGAATGATGTTCTTCTTCCCGGCCGGTCTGGTGCTGTACTGGTGCGTGAACAACATTCTGTCCATCGCTCAGCAGTGGGTCATCACCCGCAGCATCACGAAGCAATCGGCAGCTCCAGCCAGTCGCTGATTAAGGCTTAGCGGTTGAACGACAGCCCCGGCGTACAGACGCGCCGGGGCTGTCGTCGTTTGTAGGGACCGGTTTAGCCTGTCGCTATCAGATTTAATAAATAAATCAATTTCCGTAAACGCATTGACTGCTTCTATGATCTGAAGTGTTCGACACAGACTTGTGTCCCACAGATTGGAAGCCGTAATGACCGACAAGAAGACCCTCACCACCGCCGCTGGCGCCCCCGTCTCCAACAACAATCATTCGATGACCGCCGGCCCCCGTGGTCCGGTGTTGCTGCAGGACGTTTGGCTGATCGACAAGCTCGCTCACTTTGCCCGCGAACGCATCCCCGAACGCGTCGTGCACGCCAAGGGCTCGGGCGCTTTCGGTACGCTCACTGTCACCCACGACATCACTCGCTATACCCGGGCCAAACTGTTCTCGGAGGTGGGCAAGCAGACCCCGATCTTTATCCGCTTTTCCACGGTGGCGGGCGAACGGGGTGCTGCCGATGCCGAGCGCGATGTGCGTGGCTTTGCCATCAAGTTCTATACGGAAGAGGGCAATTGGGATTTGGTGGGCAACAACACGCCGGTGTTCTTTGTCCGCGATCCGATCAAGTTCCCGGACTTTATCCACACCCAGAAACGCGATCCCTACACCAACCTGCGCAGCGCCACCGCGGCCTGGGATTTCTGGTCCTTGAATCCTGAATCGCTGCACCAGGTCACCATCCTGATGAGCGACCGGGGCTTGCCGAAAAACTATCGCGAACAGCATGGATTTGGCTCGCATACGTTCAGCATGATCAACGCCGATGGCGAGCGCTTCTACGTGAAGTTCCACTTCAAGTCGCTGCAGGGCATCACCTATTACACCGATGCCGAGGCAACAGACACCGTGGGCCAGGATCGTGAAAGCGCGCAACGCGACTTGTTCGACCATATCGACCGTGGCGACTACCCGCGCTGGGCAATGAAAATCCAGGTCATGCCGGAAGCCGAGGCCGCCGCCTACCATATCAATCCGTTCGATCTCACCAAGGTCTGGCCGCATGCCGACTACCCTTTGATCGACGTAGGCACGATCGAGCTGAATCGCAACCCGGAAAATTACTTCGCCGATGTCGAACAGGCGGCGTTTACGCCCGCTAATGTCGTGCCTGGGATTGGCTTCTCGCCGGACAAGATGCTGCAAGGCCGCTTGTTCTCGTACGGTGACGCGCAGCGGTATCGCGTAGGGGTCAATCACCATCAGATCCCCGTCAACGCGCCACGCTGCCCGTTCCATAACTTCCATCGCGACGGTGCGGGGCGTGTGGATGGTAATGGCGGTCGTACGCTGAACTATGAGCCCAACAGCTTCGGTCAGTGGAAGGAAACGCCTGAGGTGGCCGAGCCTCCATTGGGTCTCGATGGGCAACCCGCGGATCGTTGGAATCACCGCGAGGATGACGACTACTACTCGCAGCCTGGCGCGTTGTTCCGTTTGATGAGCGACGATCAGAAACAACGGCTCTTTGGCAATATCGCGCGCGCGATGGCCGGCGTGCCCGAGGAAATCCAACGTCGCCAAATCCGTCACTTCGAGCTCGCCGATCCGGCGTACGGCGCGGGCGTCGCTGCCGCTTTAGGGTTGGAATGGTCCGGCGAGAAATAAGCAGACCGGGGCACGGCGGCCCAGCCCCTTCTATCCCTCGCGTCGCGCGGCTTTAAAGCCGCGTGGTCCGCGAGCGGGTCGCCGCCCCTGACGCGTTCTACGCGAGGCGGACGCGGGTTCACCATCGACCACCTGGGTAGTTCCATCCATCGCCCGGTTCAACGTACGCCCATCGCGCGCCGCCACGGCCAAACGCCGATATCGGGCGGCGACGCGATTGATCTCGTCTTCTTCCATATCCTCGATATCGACCAGCTTCTCGTTGGCACCCTTGAGCGCGATCAAAAGCTCGTCGAGCTTCACATGCACCGCGCGACTGTCCTTGTTCTGGTTCTGCTGGATTAAGAACACCATCAGGAAGGTAACGATGGTCGTACCCGTATTGACCACCAGCTGCCACACTTCCGAAAACCCGGCGCTGGGCCCGGCTAGCGCCCATACGAATATCGCCATCATCGCGCAGGCAAAGGCAATCGGCGAACCGGTGGCGCGCGCCACGCCGCTCGCGAAATGGTCGAACATCCGCGCGATGCGCGAACGGCAGGCTTCCAGCATAGGAATGGACTGTGGCGGGCAAGGATCCGTGGCCTTGTCCTGCCCGGTGGCATCGATATTCTGGTTCAAGGCAAACTCCTACAGCGACAGCTGCGGCGGCTGCCTGAGTCGCCTACAGCCCTAGCGCCGTCAACATAAGAAAGGTGGCGAACAACGCGAAATGCGTCATGCCCTCGATAGCGTTGGTCTGTCCGTCGTTCAGATTGATCGCGGTGATCACCAGCGTGATCAGCACCATCATGGTCTGAATGGGCGTCATGGCCATTTCGAAAGGCTGACCGGTGAACAGCGCGAGCGCCTCCATCAAGGGCACCGTCAAGATGACTGTGGATAAAGACGCCCCCAAGGCGATATTCACAACGGACTGCATGCGATTGGCCAACGCGGCACGCAACGCTGTGAGCATTTCCGGACTGGCCGAGATCAACGCCACCACCAACGCGGGCAGGGCGGGCGGCACATTGACGTTCGCGAGCGAGACGTTCAACGATTGCGCCATGACTTCCGACAATGCGCCAATCAGCACCACACCGGTTATCAACAGCCCCACCGACCACACGGTGTCCGGGCCAGGCACGGTCTTGACCACCGGGCGCCGTTTTTCCGGATAGGCATAACTGAAGAAATAGCTGTGCGGCCCGGTCTGCATGCGCAGAAAGACGGCATACAGCATGATCATGATAAAGATCGTGAACCCGGAATAAAGGTGCCAGCGATCCGCCGGCACGAACTCCGGCATGATCATCGATATCGCCATGGCCGTGAGAATCATCACGGTATAGACGCGGCCCGAGTCGTCGTTGTAGGCCTGCTCGCCATGTTTGATGCCGCCCATCAGCGCGGCCAGACCGAGAATGCCGTTGATGTCGAGCATCACGGCGGCATAAATCGTATCGCGCACCAGCGTAGGCGAGGTCTCGTGCGACATCACGATCGCCAACACCACGACTTCGACCAACACGGCCGCCAACGTCAACACCATCGTGCCGTACGGATCGCCCAATCGATGCGCCAGTTGCTCGGCGTGATACGCGACCCGTTGCGATGCACAGATGATCGCCAGCACCAGCACTACCGTCGACGCGATAGCCACGGTTGAGCCATTGGTGATGAGCCTGTCGCCCGCCACATACGCCACCGCCGTGGCCACGCCTGCAACAACCAGAAGCCGCTCGTGCGAGAGCAATGCCTGCATGATGATCCCCCGTAGTCGTCAAGCAGCTTACAGCGGGGATACGATCAGGTCCAATAGTGGTGAGGGGCTGGCGCTGCGGCAGGCCAGCCTCCTCGCGGCGGGCATCCCGGCAACTGAGCGCCGCATGACAAAGCAAACCCATAAAACGTGGAAAAGTCGGCAACGCCGAACTTCCGAGCAACTGTCATGCCTGGGATAACGGGGGCTTTTTTAAACAGGTGGAGTTTGATGCAACCCTGATGCGATCACGGGAGGGTCGATGGGTGCGCAGTAAACGAGCAAGCCGGCGCGCCGATGGCGACACCATCGGCCAAGGCCGGAGTAGGCGATACCAAGGCCATCACCGCGATAGCCAGGGCGAGCAGCGTGGCGCTTACGACGCGCTGGGCGGCCGAGGACGGCGCAGATTGACGAGACATGGATCGCTCCGAATGCTAGAGCGATCCATTATGCGAAAGCACGCCACATAACCAAACTACGTAATAGCAGTTTGATCAGAGCCTTTCGTCATATAGGCCGCGCCGCAAAGCGCGCGGCCTTCAGGCACCTTAATTACGAGCCAAATACTTTTCCACAAGCTTGACCCAGTACGTCGCGCCTACCGGCAGCAGGGCGTCGTTGAAGTCATAGTTGGGATTGTGTAGCTGGCACGGCCCCATGCCGTGATAGCTGGCGATGCGATGATCGCCGTCGCCATTGCCTAGGAACAAATAACAGCCAGGGACTTTTTCCAGATAGAACGAAAAATCCTCCGCCCCCATAAAGGCCGGGATATTGAAGTCCACCTGTTCATCGCCAAAGACTTCGCGGGCCACCTCGGCGGCGAAAGCCGTTTCCTTTTCCCAGTTCACCAGGGGCGGATAGGCGCGCACGAAATCAAGCTCGCCCGTCGCGCCGTAGACCTGCGGGAGGGTCGTGGCGATGCGGCGCATGCCTTCCTCGATACGGTCTAGCACATCGACCGTATAGGTGCGCACCGTGCCGCGCAAGACGGCCTCGCCGGGGATCACGTTGTAGGCGTCGCCGGCATGGATCTGCGTAATGCTCAGCACCGCCGATTCCAAGGGGTCCTTATGGCGCGAAATCAAGGTCTGTAGCGCGTGCACCATGTCTGCCGCGATGACGATAGGGTCCACCGCATTATGCGGCTGCGCGGCATGACCGCCCACGCCACGGATGGTGATGTCCCAGCGGTTGCTCGACGCCATGGCAGGGCCAGGGCGGAAACCAAACTGGTTCACCGGCATGCCCGGCATATTGTGCAATCCAAAGATCGCATCGCACGGGAATTTCTCGAACAGCCCGTCTTGCATCATGGCGCGCGCACCGGCGTTACCGCCTTCCTCGGCGGGCTGAAAAATAAAATGCACGGTGCCGTCGAAGTTACGGTGCTTGCTCAAGTACTCTGCCGCACCCAGCAAAATCGTCGTGTGCCCATCGTGGCCACAGCCGTGCATGCGGCCTTCGATGGTGGACTTATGCTCGAAGCGGTTGTGTTCCGGCATCGGCAGCGCATCCATATCGGCGCGCAGGCCGATCTTGCGCTCGCTGGTGCCGGATTTCAGCACGCCGACCACGCCGGTCTTGCCCAGCCCGGTATGAACCTCCATCCCCATGGCGCGCAGCCGTTCGGCTACCAGCGCGGAGGTGCGTGTCTCGTTAAACGCCAGCTCCGGGTGCGCATGGATGTCGCGTCGCAAGGCGGTCAGGTCGGCATGGGCACGTTCGATTTCGTCTAAAGTTTTCATGGCATTCGGTCACGCAAGGTAAAAGCAAAATAGGGGGTTCCCATACGGATCCGCCCGGTAATCTCAGACTTGTAGCACACCTGCTATACGCGCATCGGGGGTGCGCTCCACGCCGTCCCAACCTGGCATGTCATTGAGGTGACAGGCACTCGCATGGCCGGGGCCCACGGCGCGCAGTAACGGACGTTCCTCGGCGCAGCGCGGCATTGCATGGGGGCAACGCGGATGAAACGCGCATCCCGGCGGGGGCGCCAGCGGCGAGGGCAATTCACCTTTAATAGGCTGGTAATTGCGCCGTCCGGGCCGCAGATCCGGCAGTTCCTTCAGTAATGCCTGCGTATAGGGATGATTCGCGCGCGAGAACACATCGTCCGTCGCCGCGATCTCCACTATACGCCCCAAATACATGATCGCCACGCGATCCGAGATGTGACTGACCACGCTCAGGTTGTGGCTGATAAAAAGATAGGTCAGGTCCAGCTCTTCGCGCAAGCGCGCGAACAGATTCAGCACCTGTGCCTGGATCGAGACATCCAGTGCCGCCACGGCCTCATCGCAAACGATGACCTTGGGCTTTAACGCCAAGGCCCGCGCGATGCCGATCCGCTGCCGTTGTCCCCCGGAAAATTGGTGTGGATAACGTTGTGCATAACTTGGGTCCAGGCCGACCTGCCGCATGAGTTCGGCGACGTAATCGGCCTGGTCGCGCGCCCGTATCAGGCCGTGAGCGACGGGTGCCTCGCCAATAATGTCCAGCACTCGCATACGCGGGTTGAGCGACGCGTACGGGTCCTGGAAGATCATCTGCACGCCCAGCTCGTATTCGCGCCGCTGGGCGGCCGACATTCGCGCCAGGGGCACGCCACGGTAGACGATTTCCCCCCCGGTGGGTGGCAATATCCCGCACACCATCCGGCCCAGCGTCGATTTGCCGCAGCCGGACTCGCCGACGATGCCTATGACTTCGCCGGGATACACCTCCAGATCCACGCCGCCGACTGCCTGCACCACCAAGGTTTTCAGCCCCGCGCCGAACAGATTGGCGATGCGTCCGGCCAGATCGACGGGCTGGACGAAGTGCTGTTCAACGCCACGCAGCGTTAACAGCGGTGTCGCCGCGACGGCTGCCCGTTCGGAATCTGCGCGGGGGCCGTTAGACGTATGCATTCGAGTTCTCCACATGCCAGCAACGCGCCCAATGCCCCGGGCGATGCTCCTGCGCCGGGGGCGACTGGCTACAAGTCGGTGTGGCGCGCGGACAGCGGGAGCGAAACGCGCATCCCTCGGGCAGATTCAAGAGCGATGGCGTCATCCCCGCGATGGGAGATAGCGGCTGACCCCGCGTTTGCGGCGTGGGAATCGAGGCGATCAAACCCTGGGTATAGGGATGCAGAGGCTGCCCGATCACGTCAGCCGTCGCTCCGGTTTCGACCACACGCCCCGCGTACATCACCGCAACGCGATCGGCCAATCCAGCCACCACGGCCAGATCATGGGTAATCCAGATCAACCCCGTCCCCGTCTCGCGGCAGAGCTTTTGCATCTCGTACAGAATCTGCCCTTGTATCGTGACATCCAGCGCGGTCGTCGGCTCGTCCGCGATGATGAGGCGAGGGGAGTTCAACAACGCAATCGCGATCGCCACGCGCTGACGCATCCCGCCCGACAGCTGATGTGGATAAGCGCGCAGCCGCTCTTCGGGCGAGGGGATGCCCACCTGCGTTAACACCTCCAACGCGCGGCCCCTGGCCTGGGCGCGGCTGACGCGGCGATGCGCCAACACGGTTTCGATCATCTGCGTATCCACGCGCAGCACCGGGTTGAGCGTCATCATCGGGTCCTGAAAGATCATCGCGATCTCGCTGCCCCGAATTGCGCGCCAGCGCTGCGGCGAGGCGCGGCGCAGGTCCTCGCCCTTGAACAGGATTTCCCCGTCCACCACGCGGCCCGGCGCGTCAACCAAACCCAGCAATGAGAACCCTGTGATGCTCTTGCCCGAGCCGGATTCGCCGACCAGCCCGACGATCTCGCCGGGCCCCACGGACAGGTCCACACCATCGACGGCCTTGACCACGCCGCCACGCGTGAAGAAGTGGGTCTTGAGCCCTTGCACGCGCAATACCGCTGTCCCGGCCGGCAGGTTATCCACAGGATGAGGGTCCAGGTCCTCCGGGTGATGACTGACCCGCCCGCTAGCAGCGTCAGCCGCATTTGGCTCGTGGTAGTCGTGTTGCACGACGGGATCGCTTTCGCTCATCGCCCGCGCCTCATGCCACGTTATGAGGATTCAACACATCGCGCAGATGATCCCCCACCAGATTGATGCCGATGATGGCGATCGCCAGCGCAATGCCGGGAAAGAAAGAAATCCAATACAGACCCGACAACAGATACTCGAATCCATTGGAAATCAACATCCCCAGCGAAGGCTCGGTCACCGGCACGCCCACGCCCAGAAACGACAACGTCGCCTCCAGCGCGATCGCATGCGCCAGGTCGATGGTCGCAATCACGATTAGCGGCGGCATGCAGTTGGGCAGGACATGACGAAACAGCACGCGCCCCCAACGCAGCGACAGACAGCGGGCGGCCTCCACGTATTCCTTGCCCCGCTCGACCAGGGCTGCGCCGCGCGCCGCCCGGGCGAAATAGGCCCATTGCACGACCACCAGCGCGATGATCACCTTATCCACACCCTTGCCGAGAATCGCCAGCAAGATCAACGCCACCAGGATGGCCGGGAACGATAACTGGATATCCACAGCCCGCATCAGCACCGCATCCACCCGACCGCCAAAGTAAGCGGCGATCAAGCCCACCGTCGCGCCAATCGCAAAGGCCGCCAGCACCGATATCGCGCCCACCATCAGACTGGTGCGCAGGCCATACAGAATCGCCGAGAACACGTCGCGCGCTTGTCCGTCCGTTCCCAGCCAGTACGTCATGCTGCCGTCGCTGCTTTCGCTGCCGGGCGGCAGTTTTGAATCCAGGATATCCAGGTTGCCGATATCGAACGGATCCTGCGGCGCAATCCATGGTGCGAACACGGCCGCGCCCACGGTGACGATCAAGAGCACGAGCCCCAGCAGCGCCAGTTTGCTCGCACAGAAATCCTTCACAAAGCGGCGCAACGGCGTTTCGACGGGGGCGGGTTTAATGTCCGCGGCTGCGGGAATCACGGGTGTCGTCATGCCCGGCGCTCCAGCCGGACGCGCGGGTCCAGCACGGTATAAAAGATATCCACAAGCAAATTCAGCACCACCAGGAAAAACACGATCAGCATCAAATAGGCGACCACCACGGGACGGTCCAGATTGATGATGGAGTCGATCAACAGCTTGCCCATGCCCGGCCAGGAAAATACCGTCTCTGTCACCACTGCAAAGGCCACGACTTGCCCAAACTCAAGACCGGCGATGGTCACGACGGGGATCAAAATGTTTTTCAACAGATGCACGCCCAACACGCGGATTTCGCCCAGCCCCTTGGCGCGCGCGAATTTGATGTAGTCCATCGGCAGGACCTCGCGCGTGGCCGCGCGCGTGACGCGAATGATCATCGCGCATTTGGCCAACGCAATCGTCGCGGCAGGCAGGATCAGGCAAGCCCAGCCGCTCAATGTCAGCACGCTTAGTGGCACACCAAACACCGGCACCGTCGCGCCACGGCCGCTGGCGGGCAGCCATCCCAATGCGACGGCGAACACCATGATCAGCATCAGACCGACCCAGAAATTCGGCAGCGAAAAACCCAACACCGAACCGGTCATGATGGCGCGTGATCCCACCGCGCGCGGCCGCAAGCCCGCGATAATGCCTAGCGGCACACCGATCAGCACCGATAGCAACATCGCTACCGTCGCCAGTTCCAGCGTGGCCGGCATGCGCTCCAGAATCAAGCGCATGGCGGGTTCGCCCGTCAGAAAGCTATTGCCAAAATTACCCTGCACCGCATGGCCCAGGAACACCGCATACTGCATCCATAACGGTTTATCCAAGCCCAGCGATGTACGGATAGCCTCGCGCTGCGCATCGGTCGCCTCCGGGCTGGCCAACATCGACACCGGATCGCCGACGAGATAAATCCCGGCAAACACCAGCGCCGACATGACCAGCAGTACGATCAGCGTCTGCAACAGGCGGCGGATGATGGTTGCCAGCACGTTGCTTATCGCTCCCGGCTATTTCTTTAGCGTGGCGTATTGCACCAGCGTGGTTTGATCCGGACGGCCCTCGTAGCGGATATCGTCCTTCATGGCCCACACCGACAGCTCGAAATGCAGGGGCAACAGCGCAAAGTCATCCATCGCCATATTGCTGGCCTGCTGCAAGAGCGCGGCGCGCTTGTCATTGTCCATGGTGCCGGCCGCCTCGCGTGCGAGCTTGTCCATCTCCGGATTCGAATATCGCCCACGGTTGGTGGTGCCTTCGCCCGCCTCCGGGTTACGCGTCATCAAGAGCGAGGCCAGCGGATTGAGCATCTCGCCACTGGTCACCGACCAGCCCGCCAGATAAGCGCTGAACTCATAACCATCGCGCTTTTTGAAAAACACCGAGGGCGCCAACGCTTCGACACTGGTTTTGACGCCGATGCGCGACCACATGGATGCGACCGCTTGCGCCACCTTGGAGTCGTTCACATAACGGCCCGAGGGTGCTCCCAGCGTGATGGAAAATCCATACGGATAGCCCGCTTCTTTTAACAAAGCCTTGGCCTTTTCAATGTCGGCCTTGGGTGCCTCGGCATGTTCTTTCGATGCGCCAAACATGGGGTAGGGCAGCATATTGCCCGCGGGCTTGGCCACGCCCCCCATCACTCGATCCACAATGGCTTCGCGATTGATCGCCAGGGACAAAGCTTCTCTGACGCGTTTATCTTTTAACGGGTTTTTCTGCAGCCCCGGAATCCCCGGTGTCGGCTCGGCATGCTGATCCATGGCCACGTACATCACGCGCACGGAGGGCGTTTCTTCGATGTAGAGCTTGTTGTTCTTTTTGAGATTGGCCAGATCATCGGTGGGGGGATCTTCGATCATGTCCACATCGCCCGCCAACAGCGCGGCGACCCGCCCGGCCGCATTGGACATGGGCCGGTAGATCACTTTGTCCCAGGCCGGCGGCTCACCCCAATAGTGCTCATTACGCTCGAACACCAGCTCCGCACCACGTTTCCACGAAGAAAACTTATACGGGCCGGTGCCAGCCAGGCCATTGCCGCTATTGAGTTCCGTCGTGGTCTTGCCCTCCGGAGCGGGACCAGAGGCCGCCGTTTTCGACAAAATCGGCAGCTGCGCCAGATTAATGAGCAGATTGGGGGCGGGCGATTTGGTCGTGATGCGCAGCGTCAGCGGGTCGACGGCTTCGGTCTTGGCGACTGACCCGAGATACAAGGTAAACGGGGAGGGGCTGTTGGGCACCTTGGGAATACGGTCATAGGAGAACACCACATCCTCGGCCGTGAACGGCGACCCATCCGAGAACTTCACATTGGGCCGCAGTTTAAAGGTCCAGACATTACCCTCGTTCGTCCATGACTCCGCCAACGCGGGAATCGGTTGCAGTTTCGCGTCGGCCCGCACCAGAGGGTCGAATAGCGTCTGCGATATCTGCGTATTCGGTGTCAACGCATGATATTGAGGGTCCATCGAGCTGGGTTCGGTTTTCAGCGCCACGACCAAATCGCGCGCCGCGGCCACCGTCACCGCGCCTAGCGCCATGACCGTTGCCACCGTGCCGCCCACCATCAAACGTAACCAACGAGATGCCATCTTGCTCTCCCTAGCCGACCTATCGATTGGACTGCCCGGACACCATAACCAGCAAAATAGTGCGCGCGCAACAGTTATATTCCCTTATTGCCGTATTCATTCTTCGCTCCCATGTCCGTCTCTCATCAGGTTCCTATCGTCGCCATCGCCACGGCTCCCGGCCGCGGCGGCATCGGTGTCGTCCGAGTTTCCGGCCCGGATCTGTCGTCATTCATTCGGAAGCTTTTTGGCCGCGAGCTGACACCACGCCACGCGCACTATCTGCCCTTTACCGCCGAAGATGGTGAACGGCTGGACGAAGGCATCGCCCTGTATTTCCGCGCGCCCCAGTCGTACACCGGCGAAGACGTGCTCGAGTTGCAGGGCCATGGCGGGCCGGCGGTATTGCGGCGCATTCTCGATCGTTGTCTGGAGGCGGGCGCCGATATCGGTTTGCGTCTGGCCGAACCGGGTGAATTCACGCACCGCGCGTTTCTCAATGACCGGTTGGATCTGGCGCAGGCCGAAGCCGTTGCCGATTTGATCGACGCATCGTCGGTGGCCGCCGCACGGGGCGCGATGGCGTCCTTATCAGGCGAATTTTCAGTACAGGTCAATGCTCTGTCGGACCGCATCGTGCATCTGCGCATGCTGGTCGAAGCCACACTCGATTTCCCCGAAGAGGAAATCGACTTCCTGGAAAAATACCAGGCGCGTCCCACACTGGAAGCGCTCGCGCACGATCTTGACCGATTGATCGCACAAGCACGTCAAGGCGTGATCTTGCGCGAAGGCTTGCACGTTGTACTCGCCGGCAAACCCAACGTCGGCAAGTCCAGCCTGCTCAATGCGCTGGCCGGTGACGACATCGCGATCGTCACGCCCATCGCGGGCACCACGCGCGATCGCGTCGTGCAGGAAATTCACATCAATGGCGTGCCGCTACATATCGTGGATACGGCCGGATTACGCGAAACCGAAGACACGGTCGAACGTATCGGCATAGACCGCACCTGGAAAGAAATCGAACGCGCCGATGTCATCCTGCATCTGCAGGACGCGACGCAACCCGGCGATGAACTCGACGCGCAAATCATTGCGCGCTTGCCCGAACGTACGCCGTTACTGACCGTCTACAACAAAGTGGATTTGCTGGATAAGCCATTCGTACCCGGCGCACAGCAGCTCGGCATCTCCGCGCGCGAAGGCTTGGGGCTGGACGCACTGCGTGAAAAGCTATTGTCTATTGCCGGCTGGAACCCAGGGGCGGAATCGCCATGGCTCGCGCGCGAACGTCACGTGCGAGCACTGCAAGATGCCGCCGAACATCTTGCCAACGCTGGCGAACATGCGGCACAAGATGATCGTGTTCTGGATCTGTTCGCCGAAGAACTGCGGCTCGCGCATGACAGCTTGAGCAGCATTACCGGCAAATTCACCAGCGATGATTTGTTGGGCGAGATCTTCTCGAGTTTTTGTATCGGGAAATAAATCCACGGCATGGTGCCATGCATGGCGCCATGCTCGCGTGTTTCCATCCGCGGTCGATCAAAACACTATCTCGCGACTCTCTCCTGCGCCGCACGCCGCACCGCGCTGACTAACTCGACCGCATCGATATTCTTGCTTAAGAACCCGCACGCGCCATCTCGCATCGCCTGTGCGACCTCGTCTGCCTCTTCCGATACCGTCAGGATCATCACGGCGGCATCGGGCACGTCTTGCACCAAGAGCTTTAAGGTCTCCAGTCCCGACAACCCCGGCATATTCAAATCCAACAAAATCACATCGGGATGACATGCCTGCGCCCGCTTGATGCCTTCCACGCCATCAGCCGCCTCTGCCACAATCTCGATATCGGGCTGACGTTGCAACATAAGCTTGACGCCTGAGCGAAACAAGCTGTGATCATCAATGAGAAGAATACGAATCGCCATGAGTGAAGGTCGCTGGGATTAAACAACGGATTTTTCGGTATGGGGCAGGGTCACTTCCACGGTTGTTCCCTGACCAAGTTGTGAACGCAATTGCAGCACCGCGTGCACCCGGGCCGCGCGTTCTCGCATGATATGCAGACCAATATGATTTTCCTCGCGGCTCGCGACATCGTCTTGCGCATAGCCGCGACCGTTATCCACGATACGCATTTCGAAATCATCGTGATTGCGCACGATGACATCCACGTGGTCCGCTTGCGCATGCTTGCGCACATTCGACAATGCTTCCTGCATGATGAAGAGCACCTGCAGCTGTTGCTCAGGAGATAGCGGCAAACCCGTGTGGTACTGCATATCCAGATGTACGTCGATGCCCGTCTGCCGACGAAAACGACGTATTGCCTCGTCGATCGCATCGGGCAGCTCGACTTGATCGAGCTTGGTGCGAAAGTTCACCAACAACTCGCGCACATCCTGATAACTCTCATCAACACCCATACGCAGCAACTGTGCGATGTCTCGCACATCCCTATCGTCGCCGCGCGCCAGGGCATCCTCAAGCATCTGCAACTGCATCTTCAGAAAGTTAAGCCCCTGTGCGATGCTGTCATGCAAGCCTTGCGCCATCAGACTGCGTTCCTGCGTGACCGCGAGTTTGCGCGCTTGCGCTTCCAGTCGTCGGTTATCCAATGCGATACCCAGGTGCTGGCCCAAGGTTTTAAGCAATCGCGCTTCACTTGGCGACAGTTGTCGTTGGCTCGCGAAGTGCAGCGTGAATGTACCCAATTCCTCGTCACGGGTTGCGATATCAAAGGTCGCCTGGGGATCCGCGCTTTCTTGCGCCGCCACCTCGCCCTCGGTTATCACGCGCTCGGGACCTTCATCTAAATCTGTCACACGCACCGAGCCACCCGCTGCACCGAACTCGCTGATCACACGCTGCAGAAAGAGGCGGCATATCGATTCGCTATCGTTCGGTAGCGTTAAAAACGCGGTGATCGCATAGAGAAAAGCGGTCTCGCGATTCTGTTTTTCCAGTTCTGCGGTCTTGGTACGCACGCCCAGGTCCAGCTCGCGATACAGCTGTTCGAGCTTATCGGCCATCTGGTTGAACCCGTGCGCCAGCACGCCGAACTCGTCGCGCGTTTTGACTGGCAAACGCGTATGAAACTCGCCTTCGGTCAGTCGGTACAAACCATCGCGTAGATTCAGCATCGGCTGAATAATCCAAACATACAGAAAGTAAATCGTCAGCGCCGTGCCCACGCTGCCGATCACCGCGATCGCGCCCTGCAAAAATCGCAGCAGCGTGCGTTTCTTATCGATATCCATATCGATCATGCCCGCCAGCCGGTCGGATTCGGAAAGAAACACCCGCACCGCATTCAGGTAGCCTTGCGCGTCGCCACTCCTTTCAGCCTGCATGGCCGCCGGCTTGAGTTTGTGCAGCCAGACTTCCTCAACCAGGCGCAACTGGTGCCGGATATGAGGCACTGCCGGTAGGTGTGTGGGTTTAGTCAAACTATGTCCTGCCAACCCCGCCAACGCCTGATCTTGCACCAGCAAGGCTTGTTGTAGTGCGTCCGGGTGGGCACTGTCGGGTCGCAGCAGCTCAATCGCGATCTGATTTGCCATCAAGCGTACGCTGCTGAGTTCTTTCGTCGTCCCCACCGCGCGTTCCAGACCTCGCGAAAGCGACAAGGTCCATGCCAACAACATCAGCACCACAATCAACGTGCACACCAAACCCCCGATCACGCGGGTGGGTAGGCGATCTCGTAATGTGGGCAACCCGTCTAAACCCACGAAGAATTCTGAAGGCGTCATGGCGTGCTGGCAGCGTGTAAGTGGGGCAGTGTATATGTTTTCCCACAGCTGACAACAACTGAAATTTTTAGTGTCAATCGCAAGAAACGATTGATTTCACTGCGCTTTCTCGGTGCAATAGTTCGCGTTTTCTTTCCACGCCCCAGCGGTACCCCGAGATATCGCCATCCCGGCGGACCACGCGGTGGCAGGGAATCGCCACCGCCAGCTGATTCGCTCCGCAAGCCTGCGCCACCGCGCGCACCGCCTTGGGCGCGCCGATGCGCGCGGCGATATCGGCATAGGTAGCCGTCGTCCCCGGCGGCAATTCCTGCAGCGCACGCCATACTCGTTGCTGAAATACGGTCCCACGCACATCCAAGGGCAAATTTATCCCCAGCCCAGGCGACTCCACGCAGCCTATGACCTGGGCAACCCAGGACGCGAATTCTTCATCGTCGCCACATAGGGTGGCCTGTGGAAACCGGTCTTGCAGGTCTTTCACCAGCCGCTCGGGATCGTCGCCCAGCCAAATCGCGCAAAGACCTCGCTGACTACGGGCCACCAGAATCGCCCCCAGCGAGCATTCCCCAACCGCAAAGCGGATATCCACATTCGCGCCCCCGGTTCGATAGTCACGCGGACGCATGCCAAGAATCCGCTCGGACTCCGCGTAGAACCGGCTTGCCGAATTAAAGCCCGCCTCATACATCGCGCTAAACACAGTAGGGGAGCCCGGCAATTGGTCACGTAGACGATTTGCGCGGAACGCCTGCGCGTAGGCTTTCGGACTAAGCCCGGTTTCTGCTTTGAACACACGTTGAAAGTGGTAGAGGCTCACCCCGAACCGCTCAGCCAACGTCGCGAGCGTTGGCGCGGGATCTGCACGTTCTATCCAGCGGCACGCCTGCGCCACCAGCTCCGCTCGCCGGGTAGCAGCGCTGGTCTTATCGGCGCTACGCCGTCGACTAGGACGAAATCCGGCCTCTTGCGCCGCCTGCGCCGATTTAAAAAACAGCACGTTTTCCCGCCG
This sequence comes from Bordetella sp. 02P26C-1, assembly GCF_009763255.1. GTDB lineage: Bacteria > Pseudomonadota > Gammaproteobacteria > Burkholderiales > Burkholderiaceae_B > Bordetella_A. The sequence goes on from NZ_WSJB01000008.1 coordinate 51,525, forward strand.
AGGCAGGCGGTTCGCGCTACTGGGTCGGCAGTAAACGCCCGTCGTGCGCACTGCATACACGAAATACGCATCCGCGGCCGCATCGCGCCGCTGGACCGCCTGCCAGCGCTGATCGTCCGTGGCATAGGCGCCAGTTGGCGTGGCGTTTGCATCGTCATACACGGTCAGCATGGTGCGCTCCTTGATATCCCTCGACACGCCGTCACGATAGTCCGCGGTTGAGGGGTCAGCAATCTGGTTCTTGCGCCCAAATTAGTTGCCCACAACCATCTGTGAGTAAGTATTCACACTCATAGATATTCAGCTTCAGTTGGGTATAAGTGGCCTGTGGATAACCTCTAAGAACGCCCGCTGTGCACAGCGTGTGGACCTAAGTTGGACAAGGATCGGTTTCTTTCCATCGGCCAAAAGTTGTTCAAGTGGGTCCTCAGCTTCAAACAGAACTGCTGCACAAGCAAAATTGTCCACAAGCGTTTGAAATAAAATGGATTTTTCGAGTTGATGCAGTTATCCACAGGCTCTATTAATCATTAATCTTTATATAAAGAAAAAGAAAAGGGAAAAACATATATTCGTTCCCACCAGCCGCCAGTGCACAATTCAACTATGCGTATCCTCCTCATCGAAGACGAATCAGAACTGGCTCGCTGGTTATCCCGCAGCCTGGCCCGCCATGCTGGCTTTGTCGTGGAATGGGCTGACGACGGCCTGGTCGCCGAAAGGCGTCTGGCTGTGGAAGAGTTCGATGCCGTCGTTTTGGACTTAGGTCTGCCGGGCATGGACGGCCATACCCTGTTGGCAAAAATCCGCGCTCGCGATGACCGAACTCCGGTACTTGTTCTTACTGCGCGCGATTCACTTGCTGAACGAGTCGGCACCCTCCATGAGGGCGCCGACGATTTCTTGCCAAAACCGTTTGTGCTCGAAGAACTCGAGGCGCGACTGATTGCGCTGATCCGGCGCAGCCGCGGACGTGAACATCCGCGGCTATCTCTGGGCGATTTGACGCTGGATACTTCTGCACAGCGCTTTACGGTAAAAGGTCAACCTTTGGGGTTATCCCCACGCGAACATGCCGTACTGCGTGTACTGATTCAACGCAGTGGAGAACCTATCAACAAACAACAAATCCTCGATCGCATACAAACCGACGATTCGGACATCAATCTCGAGGCGATCGAGGTATTGGTTCACCGACTACGCAAAAAATTGGCGGATACCGGTGTGCAAATCGTGACATTACGAGGGATGGGCTACTCCCTGGAGACCGTACCCGATGCTTAACCCGCGTCCTCAGACGCTGAAATCGTTGTTGCTTTGGTGGCTGATTCCCGCCTTGGTGCTGATCATGTTGATAGCTTTGTGGCTGTCGAATTATCAACTGCGATCGCAGGTGGATCAGGCCTACGATCGCGCCCTGGCGGGCGCGCTCAGATCTATCGATCACAACATATCCACAGCCAGCGGGGGATTAAGCTTCGAGCAGCCATATCTGATGCTGGAGTTTTTTGAGCTGACGGCCGATGGCAATGTGTATTTCCGCATTGCTACTGAAGACGGCCTTGCCGAAATCGGCAACCAATTGCTGCCACTGCCGAACAAACCGCTGATTTCGGGCCAACCACAGTTCTACGACGCCGAATATCAGGGCCTTTCGCTACGCGTGGCCGCGCTCGCGCGGCCGATGGACCCCCCGCTCTACAACAACCAGGGCGGCAGAGTGGTGGTTCAAGTCGCTGAAACGCTGGATTCGCGGCAAAACTTCTTGAACCAGTCACTGCTACGCGCGCTGGAACGCGATTTCGTGGTGATTCTCATCGTGGTGCTGGTTGTCGTCTGGAGTGTTTTTCGCGCGGTTCGTCCGTTGGAGCGATTGCGGCAGGATGTGGAAAAGCGTTCGGCAGACGATTTAAGCCCCGTAGAGGCTCCGGACATCCCAGGGGAGGTTGCCCCCTTGGTGGACGCCGTAAACCTTCACATGAGCCGTTTTGCGGCCCAGGCGAGGCTACAAAGGCAGTTCCTGGACGACGCCTCGCATCAATTGCGCACACCCTTGTCGGTTTTGCGTACCCAGATCGCTTATGCACTGCGGGAAACCGACCCCGAGGAGATACGCACAGCCCTGGTGGCCATGCAGGAAGGACTGGACCGCGCGGTACGCACCACGAATCAGATGCTGGCCCTGGCCCGGGCCAAGAACGCCTCGCTGGGCGAAGCGGGTCTGGTGCCCGATAACGTCGATCTGGGCGAGATCGCCCACAGCGTCATTCGGACGCTGCTGCCCGCCGCGCGGGCCCGGCGCATTGATCTGGGCCTGGAAGGCGGGCAATTCCCCGTTTGTATTCCCGGCATAGATTGGCTGCTGCGCGAGGCCTTGAGCAATCTGGTGGACAACGCGATCCGCTATGCCCCATTCGGCTCGCAGGTCACGGTACGCGTCTATGCGGACGAAAAATTCGCTCGTGTCACCGTGGAGGATAGCGGCCCGGGAATGTCGCCCGAGGACATCGCGCAGGCTAGCGTGCGCTTTCGCCGAGGCGCGGCCGGGAAGAACCGACCCGGCGCCGGCCTGGGCCTTGCAATCGTTGGCACCATCGTAAAACTACATGGCGGATGGATGGTTTTAGAGAACCGGAAACCATTGCCCGGATTGCGCGTGGCACTAGGGTTTACCCTTATTTCTAGCCGGATTGCTGCGACGCCGCACGAAATTCTTGAAAATTGAAAGGTTCCGGAAAGGCTGGATTAGGTACGGTTCGGTTCCGTCGATCACTGTCTGTGTTTTTGCAGACTTGATCCGCTCACGATGACATCTAAAAAGCGATTCACGGAGACCGCACAATGCAACTCTTCTCGAAAGCCCGCCTCGCCGCGGTAATGGGCGCTTGCGCCATGACTCTCGGCATGACTGCCGGCGCTCAAGCCGCCGACGAACCGCGTCGGCCGGAATGTATTGCGCCCGCCCAGCCTGGCGGTGGCTTTGACCTGACCTGCCGCCTGGCTGTCGAAGGCCTCAAGCAGAGCGGCGCGCTGCAAAAGCCTATGCGCATCGTCTACATGCCTGGTGGCATTGGTGCGGTTGCCTACAACAACATCGTGGCTCAGCATCCCGATGAGCCTGGCACCATCGTGGCGTTCTCGGGTGGTTCCCTGCTGAACCTGGCTCAAGGCAAGTTCGGCAAATACAACGTCGACGACGTGCGCTGGCTGGCGGGCATTGGCGCCGACTACGGCGTGGCCGTCGTGCGCGATGATTCGCCGTACAAGGACCTCAAGAGCCTGATGGAAGCCTTCAAACAAGATCCTTCCAAGATCGTGTTGGGCGCCGGTGGCACCGTGGGTAGCCAGGACTGGATGAAAGCTGCTCTGACCGCCAAGGCGGCAGGTGTGGACTATCGCAAGATGCGTTTCGTGGCCTTTGAAGGCGGCGGCGAGGCGGTGACCGCTTTGCGTGGTGGCCATATTCAGGCCTACATGGGTGATGCGGCGGAAGCGTTCACCATGCTTGAAGGTGGCGCCCCCATTCGTGTGCTGGCTGTCTTCAACGACGAACGTCTGCCGGGCAAGCTGAACAGCATCCCGACGGCGAAAGAGCAGGGTTACGACATCAACTGGCCCATCATCCGTGGTTTCTACGTTGGCCCGAAAGTGTCGGACGAGGCCTATCAGTTCTGGGTCGATGCTTTCAACAAAACCATGGCTGCCCCGGAATACGCCAAGCTGCGTGATCAGCAAGGTCTCTTCCCGTTTGCCAAGACGGGTCCCGAGCTGGACGCCTACGTCAAAGAGCAAGTCAAGAAATACCATGCACTGGCCGATAGCTTTGGCCTGATCAAGAAGTAACAGAAGGCGCATTGCCGTCTGGGGTGCGCCGTTATCCGGCGCACCCGTCCCGCGTGCCGTCATGAGCATCCGCTCGCACTATCAACCCACGGCACGCCGAATTTCAGGAAGAAAAGATCATGACTGATCGGACACTGGGCATTTGTGCCCTGGTTCTGGCCGCCCTGATGACCTGGGCAGGCTGGGATATCGAGGCGCCTTTCGCCTACGAACCCGTTGGGCCGCGCGCATTTCCGCTATTGATCGCGCTGATTATCGGGCTTTGCGGCCTGCGTCTGGCGATCAAGGGTGGTAACCCCGTCGAAGGCAATCCTCCCGGCGCGAACCCGCGCATCGCCCTGATGGTGCTGGGTGCCGCGGCCTATGCGTTTCTGTTTCAGTGGCTGGGCTTTGTCATCGCAACGGCCTTGATGACCGTATACGTCGGACGCTTGTTCGGCGGTGGCTGGGGCAAGAGTGCCCTGGGCGGCGTGATCATGGGTGTTTTCTTCTTCTTGTTGTTTGATAAAGCGTTGGACGTGGTGCTACCCGCCGGCTTGTTGGGAGATCTGCTATGAGCGGCATTGTCGATCATTTGTCCATAGGCTTTGGCGTTGCCTTTTCGCTGACCAACCTGCTGGTGGCCGCGATCGGTTCGTTCATCGGTACGATGGTCGGGGTGTTGCCCGGTCTGGGGCCGATCAATGGCGTGGCGATGCTGATCCCCATCGCGTTCGCGATGAACCTGCCGCCGGAAACGGCACTGATCTTGCTGGCCGCCGTGTATGTGGGTGCGGAATATGGCGGTCGTATCACCTCGATTCTGCTGAACGTGCCGGGCGAGGCCAGCGCCATCATGACCACGCTGGACGGTTATCCGTTGGCGCGTCAAGGCATGGCTAACGTGGCGCTGTCGCTGTCGGCGGCTTCGGCCTTCGTAGGTGCGATTGTCTCGGTTACCGGCATTATTCTGCTCGCCCCCTTGCTGGCGAAATGGGCGCTGGCTTTCGGTCCGGCGGAATACTTCGTCCTGATGGTGTTTGCGTTCTGCTGCCTGACCAGCTTGCTTGGCAAGCAGCCCATCAAGGGCGTGCTCGCCGCGATGATCGGTTTGGGCATCGCGACCATCGGCGTTGATTCCAACTCCGGCGTGTATCGCTATACCTTCGATTCGGTTCATCTGTCCGACGGTATCGACTTCGTGGTCGTGGTGATTGCGCTGTTCGCGGTTGCCGAAATGCTGGAGATGCTGGAAAAAGTCACGGGCGGTCAAAGCGTCGAAGTGCAATCCAGCGGCCGTAAGATTTTCAATCTGAAAGAGCTGGCCTTCACCTGGTGGAGCATCGTGCGCAGCTCGCTGGTCGGTTTCGGCGTGGGTGTTTTGCCGGGTGCCGGCGCCAGTGTGGCGGCCGCCGTCGCTTATTCGCAAGAAAAGCGCATCATCGAAAACAAGGACCCCGACGCCAAATTCGGCAAGGGTGACATGCGTGGTCTGGTTGCGCCGGAATCGGCCGCCACCGCCTCGGCCATCGGTTCGTTCGTGCCGATGCTGACGCTGGGTGTACCGGGATCGGGCACGACTGCGGTGATGATGGGCGCGCTGACGCTCTACAACATCACGCCGGGTCCTGTGCTGTTCGACACCAAGCCGGAACTGGTGTGGGGTCTGATCGCCTCGCTCTTTATCGCCAACGTGCTGTTGTTCATCATGAACGTGCCGATGGTGCGCGTGTTCTCGAAAGTGTTGTCGGTGCCGGGTTGGCTGATGGTCCCTGGCATTCTCAGCATCAGCTTCATCGGCGTGTACGCGATCAACGCGGGGACATTCGACCTGTTGTTGGTCGTGGGCATCGGTACGATCGGCTACTTCCTGCGCAAGTTCGGTGTACCCATGGCGCCGCTGGTGCTTGGCGTGGTACTGGGAGACATGATGGAGCAGAACTTGCGCCGCGCGCTGTCGATCACCGATGGCAACGTGTCCGTGCTGTTCCAGAGCAATGTGTCGATCGGTCTGTGGATTGCCGCCCTGGCGGTGGTGATCGTGCCGCAATCGTTGCGTAAGCTGCGTGAACGCCGCAAGGCCGCGAATCCGGCTGCCTGAACGGTAAAAAGGCAATAAAGAAAAGGACGGAAAACTTCAGGTTTTCCGTCCTTTTGTCGTTGGGGCGGGTGAAGGCCGCGTCGTCGGGTGGCGGCTTACATGCCGGTGACGACATAAGCCGCCCCCGCAGACCGCTTTAAACGCCCCTCAGGCGCTCGATTGCCTGATCCAGTGTGCCATCCTTCTTCGCGAAGCAAAAACGCACCAGGCCGTGATTAGAGGCCTCCTCGTCGGGGCGTTGGTAGAACGCCGACACCGGAATGACGGTCACCCCGTGTTCCATGGTGAGCCACTTGGCGAACTCGGCCTCGGATTGGCTTGAAATTTCGCTGTAGTCCGCCAGCATGAAGAAGGTTCCTGGGCTGGGCAAAGGCTTGAACCGAGTCTGCCGCAGGCCTTCGGCCAGCCGTTCGCGTTTGGCCTGGTAAAACGCGGGCAATTCCATGTACGGCTTGGGATCGCGCATGTATTCAGCCAGGGCCACCTGCATCGGCGTGGATACGGTGAACACCATGAACTGATGCACCTTGCGCAATTCGGCGCTCAGCTGGCGGGGCGCGCAGCAGTAGCCCATTTTCCATCCGGTCGCGTGATAGGTCTTTCCGAAGGAAGAAATGACGAAGGCGTGCTCGGCCAACAAAGGACGCCGTGACAGGCTGGCGTGCGGTTTGCCGTCGAATACGATGTGTTCATACACCTCGTCCGACAAGAGCAGCACGCCGGTGTCGCGCACGATGCTTTCCAAAGCGTCCAGATCGCTTTCGTCCAGCACCGCGCCGGTCGGGTTGTGGGGGAAGTTCAGCATCAGCAGCCGCGTGCGCGAGGTAATCGCATCGCGCACTCGCTGCCAGTCGATACGATAGTAGGGGTCCTGCGCGGTCGGAGCGCGCAAGGGCACGGGCACTGCCGTGCCGCCGGCGAGACGGATGGCCGGCAGGTAGGAGTCGTAGCACGGCTCGATCACCACCACTTCGTCGCCACTATTGACCGCCGCGAGCACGGTGGCCATCAACGCCTCGGTCGCGCCACTGGTCACAGTGATTTCGGTTTCGGGATCGTAGGCGTGGCCGTACAGCCCGCTGATTTTCTCGGCAATGGCTTCGCGCAGGGCGGCCACGCCGGGCATGTAGGGATACTGGTTGTGGCCAGCGGCCATGGCTTTCGTGACCAACTCGCACAGGCGCGGATCGGGGTCGAAGTCGGGGAAGCCTTGGCCCAGGTTGATGGCTTGATGCTCGATGGCCAGTCGGCTCATCACGGTAAAGATGGTGGTCCCTACGTCGGGCAGCTTGGAGCGGATCATGGTTGAGTACGCGACAGATGAGGAAATTGTGTGACGCAAGTATCCCACTAACGCGTGTCGTCCGAGTGGCCTAATACCATTCCGTTAAGTTGATATTTCACATGGCCCATTTTTTAAAAATACGACATAGGGGAAAACAACTATTTGTTAAGTCAAAGATGCGTGAGTATGCTGATTCCCGCGGTTGATTCAAGCGTTGCACAGGCCTCTGACCTGACTAGTCGGCGTCCTTGATTCACTAGCAATTCAATTTTTTCTTTCAGGGACGCTTGAATAATGATTCAGAAGGGCAAGGTTAAGTGGTTCAACGCCGATAAGGGCTTTGGCTTCATCACTCCGGACGCTGGTGGCACCGACGTATTCGCACACTTCTCCGCCATCCAAGGCCGCGGCTATCGCAGCCTGAACGAAGGCCAAGAAGTGGAATTTGAAGTTAAGGATGGTCCGAAAGGACCTCAAGCGGCGGAGATCCGTCCGCTCTAATCGGGGAATCCCACTTTCCCCGCAGGCCGGGTTCGACCTGGCTACGACGCCCCTAGGCTTACGCCTTGGGGCGTTTTCATTTGTGGGCGGTCATTCAGCCTGTGGATAACTTTGGGTATAACTTTCGGTTTGGGCACCCCTTTTAACGTCCGAACGGTTTCGCCGCTGGCAGCGTTTTCGGTTTGAATTGCGGAGTTCTGCACAAAAATATGGGTATATCGATTGTGAGCGGTATGAAGACGCCGCATTTGTGGTCATAGGCGCGTTCTTTCGCAGGTGTGGCCGTTTTTCCTTTGAATTTCAAGGCTTAAGCGAAGGTTTGGCGGCATGGTCTGCTGAATCAGGATCGCTAGATGCGGCACAGTGGTGCATGCGCAAGGCGGATATTTGAGTCCGGGCGGCTCACTTGTTCACAAAATTATCCCCATCGCTTTTCTATGATTGTTGGGGGGTGGTTGAAGCTAAAACGACTCTTCGAATTTTGTGGATATCGGCCGCTTCGAAGCGGTTTTTTTATGCCTTCATGTACTTGTGCTAAATCGACAGGGTTTTGGTGGACGGGGCTATGCGCACGGTGGTTCAGATGCTGGGGATAAGTATGTGGCTCGATGTTTATCCGCCGGTGGCTGTGAATAATTGATGAGGGCCCTTTTCACGTGAAACGGTGCAACGTTGGATGGGGTAGGGGCTAGGTTTGGTAGCTGTAGATAGGGCTTTTGATCTTATTCGTCCGGCGTAGAGCATGGTCCATATTCGTCGGCTCGCTCTGACAATTTACGAAGGCGGTTCCTATCGTCTCCGGACGTGTGGATATCTCTTTCGGATAGGTAGAGGCCGTAAACGGGCGCACGTGGCGCAGCAACTTAGGCATTCCGCATACTAGTGTTCTGAACTGCTGTGTCGGCTGTGCTCATCATCCTGTTGAAAGTCCGCGTTGTCGGGTTTTCTATATGAGCGGGTCGCGATGCTGGTACATCGCGACAGAAGCGTTTTAGGATTGCGAGTCCGTTCGATGGGGAATCGACGGAATTCTTTGAATCAGGTCGGGACGGCGATGGCAGTCTGTTCTTGTTTCACGTGAAACACATGAGGGAGAGCGGCCGCTCGCAGCGCTTGGTGTGGGTAGAGCGTAGGTACCTCGTGTGATCGCCGTTCGGCCTCGCTCCAATTAGCGACGTACCGATTTGAGTCGCACCTTGCTCCCAGACTTTTCGCAGAGCGGGCCTGTTGTGCAGAATCCGTCGGGCGGGGAGATACGTGTTCACCTCTATAGTGGACAGGTTTATGCAGACCCTGCGGCAAGGCAGGGGAGGTGTGCCTGCGTGTGCTGCCGCCGGCGGTTAAGGCTTCAATCTTTTCAATGTGCCCTGACACGTCGGGGCGGGGTAGAGCCTCAACATGCCTGGGATATTGTGCTATTGACGTCCCGGCCGTTGGCCTGAGAGGTGCGCCGGCCCTATCGCAGCGGCTCGGCCCATGAGCAAGGGCCTCGGTCGCCTTCGGCGACTCCCCGGCGCTCAACGGGCCGGCGCACCCCTCAGGCCAACGACCGGGACTGCGTTGGCGGCAGGCGACGGCTGTTAGACGTGCTGGGGAAGGGTGTGTGTCGGACCTCTAGGTTGTGCACCGATGGAAGCCATGGGTCGTCGTAAAGCGCTGCGCTTACAGCGGCGATGACTCTGTAATTACGCTGGTCCACCGCAGCCGCCCCGGGAGGACACATGCCACCTCGCGGGTTTATATGCCTATGGTGACGCTCATGGGAGGAAATTTGGCCTCATGAGCGCATTGCTCGCGGCGTATGTTCCACGTGGAACACTGTATGGAAAGCATGAGCGGTCGGGCATTGCCGACTTATGCTGCGCGGGACACTCTCCGAATTCCGGGCTTCGATCATGAGTGCGGCTCGAGGAGTGTTTCTAGAAGGGCCCTCTGAATGACTATGCCCAACATGGAGCCTCTGCGGCGCCGATTGTCTCAACTGAGGTGTATAGCCCTTTAGGAAATCCAACGCTTGGCAGCCACACCGAACTGTTTATTGGTGGTGGTGCGCAGCATCGTGTCGCCGTATGGCTAGCTCTGCTGGCCTCATACTTTATTTAAGACCACTCGCGCGCTGCCTATCGATCGGTGGATCTACGTCAGTTGGCACCCGGCTGGTGATACGTGCCGAAACGCCCCATCCCGGTTTTTGATGAGCTAGGTTTACCGCTGTGCTGTATCGAAGGGCCGGCAACGAGCCATGGGAGGTGGGCATGTCCCTCTCGCAAAGGCCATCCTTCCTGTGTAACGCCTAGGCACGTGTGTCGCCGTTCCGTCTAATGTGTTTTATAACGTAGCGACGTAGCGACGCGGCGATCTTGTTCTGGGCCTGGGATGTATGCGCCACATAAGGCTGAATCCGTGGCCTGAGAATTGACATGGTTAGTGGACCCGCCCTGGCCTCGGGTTTGGGGCTCGCGCCTTCGCTGATGAAAGAGCAGGCGATCGAATGGTTGTTGGCGCGCGCTTGGCTGCGGATTAGCCCAATGCAAGATGGCCGATGTTCCACGTGAAACATCGGCAGACTCTGCCTTCCTGGCGTTAATCGCCTTACCGTGTACGGGCACGTGGGGTCCAGGCGGCATTAGCCGTCCGGTGCGGACTTTTAGGTAAAGCGGACGGCCCGCAGCCGCAGTAATACGGACCCGAAGCTGCAGTAGCTGCCCAGATACAACTTCGTTCACTGTTCCACGTGAAACAACTTCGCTCCCGCCACTATAATGTGGTTTATCAAGCTCTTTCATCAGCCCTCATCATGAATTACCCGCGCGAATTTGACGTTATAGTCGTCGGCGGCGGCCATGCCGGTACCGAAGCGGCATTGGCGGCGGCGCGCATTGGCGCCAAGACCCTGCTCCTTACCCACAACATCGAAACTCTCGGTCAGATGTCCTGCAACCCGTCGATTGGCGGGATCGGCAAGGGGCATCTGGTTAAAGAGGTGGACGCCCTGGGTGGCGCAATGGCTCTGGCCACCGACGAATCCGGTATTCAGTTCCGCATCCTTAACGGCTCGAAAGGGCCGGCGGTGCGAGCGACGCGTGCTCAAGCGGACCGTGTGCTGTATCGCAAAGCGATCCGCTCGCGCCTGGAGAACCAGCCCAATTTGTGGATCTTCCAACAAGCTGTGGAAGACCTCATGGTGGAAGGCGATCGCGTGGTTGGCGCGGTGGTTCAGATAGGTCTGCAGTTTCGCGCGCGCACGGTGGTACTTACCGCCGGTACGTTCTTGAACGGCCTGATTCACGTTGGGCTGCAAAATTACTCGGGCGGTAGGGCAGGGGATCCCCCGGCGATCTCGCTGGGTCAACGTCTGAAAGAGCTGAAGCTGCCTCAAGGCCGTCTGAAGACCGGCACGCCTCCTCGCATTGACGGACGCACGATTAATTACAGCGTGCTTGAGGAGCAACCCGGTGATCTGGATCCGGTACCCGTCTTTTCGTTCCTGGGTAACGCGGCTATGCATCCGCGCCAACTGCCTTGCTGGATCACGCATACGAATGCGCGCACGCATGACATCATTCGCGGGGGGCTGGACCGCTCGCCGATGTATAGCGGCGTTATCGAAGGAGTAGGTCCGCGGTATTGTCCTTCTATCGAGGACAAGATCCATCGCTTCGCCGATAAAGAATCGCATCAGGTATTTCTGGAGCCGGAGGGCCTGGACACACACGAGGTGTATCCCAACGGCGTGTCGACCAGCTTGCCTTTCGACGTGCAATGGGACTTGATCCATTCACTCCCGGGGTTGGAAAACGCACACATTTTGCGTCCGGGTTACGCCATTGAGTACGACTACTTCGATCCACGTGGATTGAAATCGACACTCGAGACCAAGGCAATATCGGGCCTGTATTTCGCTGGCCAGATCAACGGTACGACGGGCTACGAAGAGGCAGCTGCGCAGGGTCTGCTCGCGGGCGCCAACGCGGCGTTGCAAGCATTGGATCGAGAGCAATGGACGCCACGTCGGGATGAAGCGTATCTGGGCGTCCTAGTCGATGATTTGGTCACCCGCGGCGTGACCGAGCCATACCGCATGTTCACTTCGCGTGCCGAGTACCGCCTCAGCCTGCGCGAGGACAATGCCGATCTGCGTCTGACGGAGATCGGTCGCAAGTTGGGTCTGGTGGATGATGCGCGCTGGGATGCCTTTAGTCGTAAACGGGACGCGGTCGCTGCCGAAATCGAACGTTTGAAGTCGACTTGGGTTACCCCCCGGAGCTTCCCCGCGGAAGACGCCGAAAAGCTGCTGGGCAAGGCAATTGAACGTGAGTACTCACTAGCAGATCTGTTGAAGCGGCCGTCGGTGACCTACGAGACGCTGATGAGCGCGACGCTTGCCGACGGCAGCCTGCTGGCCGGGCCCGGCGTGAGGGATGACGACGTGCTGGCCGAGCAAGTCGAGATTCAGGTTAAGTACGCCGGCTACATCGCGCGCCAGCAAGACGAGGTGCAAAAACACCTCGCGCACGAGCAGCAACGGATTCCAGCTGATCTGGACTACGACGCCGTCAGCAGTCTGTCGTTCGAAGTCCGCCAGAAACTCAAGGCACATCGGCCCGAAACCATCGGCCAGGCGGCCCGCATTTCCGGCGTGACGCCCGCGGCAATATCGTTACTCCTCATTCACCTGAAGCGCCTGCATTACGGCTCGCGCAAGCAAGCCGCATGAGCGCCGCGACCGAGGTCCGGCTCGCGCAACAGCTCCAGCATGCCTGCGACATGCTGGAGCTGCCGCTTACGCCCGCCCAAACCGAACAGCTATTGCAGTATCTGGCGCAAATGCAGCGCTGGAATCGCACCTACAACCTCACCGCGATCCGCGATCCCGAGCAGATGCTGATCCAGCATCTGTTTGACAGCCTGAGCGTGGTGAACCCTTTGTCTCGCACCGCTAATCCCGCAGACAACGCCAAGGTGTATGACATCGGCTCGGGCGCGGGGTTACCGGGTGTTGTGATCGCCGTCACGCGGCCTGCATGGCAGGTGACGTGTGTGGATGCCGTCGAGAAGAAAATGGCGTTCGTGCGCCAGATGTCCGGCGTCTTGGCTTTGCCGAACCTCGCGGCGCTGCACGCCCGAGTGGAGGCCATCACTCCGGCGCAGTGCGATATCGTCACGTCGCGAGCCTTCGCTTCCTTGATCGATTTCGCGACGCTGGCTGGCCGCCATGTGGGCGACAGTGGTACCCTCGTCGCGATGAAAGGGAAGGTCCCCGAAGAAGAAATACACGCCCTGCATCAGCAAGGCGAATGGCACGTTGAAGACATCCAGATGCTGAAAGTCCCGCAACTTGAAGCACAGCGTTGCCTGATCTGGATGCGCCGCAGTCAAGGAAATCTATGAACACCAATTCGTCCAGCACGCGCCGAGCGCGTGTGTTTTGCATTGCGAACCAGAAAGGAGGCGTGGGCAAGACCACTACCGCCATTAACCTCGCGGCTAGCCTGGCTTCGCATGGTAAGCGCGTGCTGTTGATCGATCTGGACCCGCAGGGCAACGCCACGATGGGCAGCGGCATCGACAAAGGCTCGCTGCAATCGACGCTGTATGACGTACTGATCGGCGATGCCACCATCGAAACGGCCCGGGTGCGTTCCGAGGCTGGCGGCTATGACGTCTTGCCGGCCAACCGCGAGCTGGCCGGCGCCGAGATCGACCTGATCAATATGGAGGCGCGCGAACGCCAGCTCAAGACCGCGATCAGCGAGGTGGCGACGCAATACGACTTCGTGCTGATCGATTGTCCGCCGACGCTGTCTCTGCTGACGTTGAACGGATTGGCCTCGGCGCATGGCGTGGTCATTCCCATGCAATGCGAGTACTTCGCGCTCGAAGGTCTGTCGGATTTGGTCAACACCATCAAGCGCGTGCATCGCAATATCAACGACGAGCTCCGATTCATCGGCCTGTTGCGCGTCATGTTCGATCCGCGGATGACGCTGCAGCAGCAGGTTTCCGCACAGCTGGAATCGCACTTTGGCGATAAGGTGTTCACAACGGTGATCCCGCGCAATGTTCGCTTGGCCGAGGCCCCTAGCTATGGGTTGCCCGGCGTGGTGTATGACAAGGGCTCGCGCGGCGCCCAAGCTTATCTCTCTTTCGGCGCCGAGATGGTCAAGCGCGTCGAAACCATGGAATGATGAACTCGCGACTCATGCCGCTGGGGTTATCCACCCTGTATCGCTTCCCCGAGTAACGGTATTGTTGCCGTCTGGCGTCCACGACGGTTCGATGGATGCCCATTGTTCGGCGAACGAGAATTCCCCAGCAAGCTAAGCGAGTAGTAACTAAGGATTTTTCGACATGGCCACCAAAAAACCTAAAGGTCTCGGTCGCGGACTCGACGCTCTGCTAGGAGCGGACGGCCCCGCGATCGATACCCTCATCCCGAAGCCGGCCGAGCAGGCGCCCGCTGGCGAGCGCCTGCCCTCGACGTTGCCGGTGAGCAAGATGCGCGCTGGCAAATATCAGCCCCGCACTCGCATGGATGAAGGCGCGCTGAACGAGCTGGCGGAGTCGATCCGTGCCCAGGGCATCATGCAGCCGATTCTGGTGCGTGCGCTTAATGATCGTCCGGGCGAATACGAAATCATCGCGGGCGAACGCCGTTTCCGGGCCGCCCAGCTGGCGGGTCTGAAAGAGGTGCCCGTTCTGGTGCGCGAGGTGGCCGACGAAAATGCCGCCGTTATGGCGCTGATCGAAAACATTCAGCGCGAAGACCTGAACCCGCTCGAAGAAGCGCATGGCGTGCGTCGTCTGCTGGATGAATTCGGTTTGACGCACGAGCAGGCGGCCACGGCGATTGGCCGTTCGCGTTCGGCCACCAGCAATCTGCTGCGTTTATTGAACCTCGCCGCCCCGGTGCAAACCATGTTGCTCGCCGGAGACATCGATATGGGCCACGCGCGCGCGCTGCTGGCGGTCGATGCGGCGATGCAGATTCAGCTCGCCAACCTCATCATTGCCAAACGCCTGTCGGTGCGCGAAGCAGAGAAACTGGTCAGCAAGGCCGCCAAAGAGGCCGATGCCCCGGCGCGTAAAGCCAGCAGCGGTCCCTCGCGAGACGTTGCCCGTCTTGAGGAGGCCTTGTCCGACCAATTAGGCACGCGCGTGGCGCTCAAGCTCGGCGCGCGCGAGAAAGGGCAAATCGTCATCGATTTCCATGGCTGGGAACATCTGAACGCCTTGCTCGAGCGGCAAGGCTTATCCGGAGTGCTCGATGCCTGAGGGCAAGCGGCCGTCCATCGCGGTCCTGGCGACCGGCGGCACGATCGCAGGCGTGCGGGTGCAGGACGACGCCCACGCATACCGTGCGGGTGCGTTATCCGTTGAGCATCTGCTTGCCGCGGTGCCCGGCCTGGATAGGCTCGCGCATATCCGGGCGGAACAGCTGGCCAACGTGGGTAGCCAGGATATGAGTTTCGCCATCTGGGCCGCGCTGGCCCGGCGCATAGACGCGCTGTGTCAGGATCCTGACATCGATGGCATCGTCATTACGCATGGCACCGATACCGTCGAAGAGACGGCGTACTTTCTCAGTCTGGTCATCCGGCACGACAAGCCTGTCGTCCTGACAGGCGCCATGCGTCCCGCGACGGCGCTGGGCGCGGACGGTCCGGCCAATGTGTTGTATGCCGTGGCGCTGGCAGCCAGCGACTCGGCGCGCGCACGCGGGCCCCTGGTCGTGATGAACGAAGACATCCACTATGCCCGGGAAGTCCAAAAAGTGGCCTGCAATGGCATCGATGCCTTTGCGTCGCCGAACCGGGGTAGGGCAGGGGTGATGCGCGGCGAGCGCGCCGTATTTTATTCACGCAACGAACCGCGTCATACCGTCAATAGCGCATTTTCCGTAGATTTGCTGGACCGGGCATGGCCGCGTGTGGATATCCTGTTTGCCACCGTCGATCTGAATCATGACGTTGTGGATTACCTGTCGGCGCGGGCGCGCGCCATCGTGTTGTCGGGCGTGGGCGACGGCAATGGTAGTCAGGCGGTGCTACAGGCTCTCCATCGAGCTGTGCAACGTGGCGTAATCGTGGCCCGTGCCAGCCGCTGCGGCAGCGGCCACGTGGCCCGTAACGTCGAAGTCGACGACGAAGCCATGGGGTTCATCGCGGTCGGCGACCTTTCGCCCCAGAAAGCGCGCATTTTGTTGATGCTAGGGCTGATGAAAACTTCCGACCCTGTCGAATTGCAGACCCTATTTGACGAATATTAGGTCGTGTCGGGAGGGAAATTGGCGTGAAACAGACGCCGCGCGCGGCTGTCACGTCGATTTTTCAAATATTTTTGCGAAAAACCCCCACATTCGTTTGACTTTCGATTTCGAAGTGTTCATAATCTCAAGTTCTCCGCTGGAGGGGTGCCCGAGTGGTTAAAGGGGGCAGACTGTAAATCTGTTGGCCTTGCGCCTACGTTGGTTCGAATCCAACCCTCTCCACCAGAGACCCATATTTTGGATCCAGGCCTCGTGCCTGGATTCTTGATGTTAGGCCCGGTTGTCAGCGCGAGCTGTCGCAGACCAGGTATAGCAGATGTGGGACCAGTGGTGAAAGGAAACTCGCGGGTGTAGCTCAATGGTAGAGCAGAAGCCTTCCAAGCTTACGACGAGGGTTCGATTCCCTTCACCCGCTCCAAAGTTGCCCATGTGGCTCAGTGGTAGAGCACTCCCTTGGTAAGGGAGAGGTCACGCGTTCGATCCGCGTCATGGGCACCACAGAATTTTTGTTCTCTTCTAAGTCAGAAGCTTCAATCCAGGTCAGGAGTCAGCCATGGCAAAAGGCAAGTTTGAACGTACCAAGCCGCACGTGAACGTGGGTACGATTGGTCACGTTGACCACGGCAAAACCACGTTGACGGCAGCCATCACGAC
>NZ_WSJB01000009.1 GCF_009763255.1 Bordetella sp. 02P26C-1
TAAAACCTACAGAGTTATAGGATCAAGCCGCACGGGCAATTAGTATCGGTTAGCTCAACGCATTACTGCGCTTCCACACCCGACCTATCAACGTTCTGGTCTCGAACGACCCTTCAGGGGGATCAAGTCCCCGGGATACCTAATCTTCAGACGAGTTTCCCGCTTAGATGCCTTCAGCGGTTATCTCTTCCGTACTTAGCTACCCGGCAATGCCATTGGCATGACAACCGGTACACCAGAGGTACGTCCACTCCGGTCCTCTCGTACTAGGAGCAGGCTCCGTCAAGTATCCAACGCCCACGGCAGATAGGGACCAAACTGTCTCACGACGTTTTAAACCCAGCTCACGTACCTCTTTAAATGGCGAACAGCCATACCCTTGGGACCGGCTACAGCCCCAGGATGAGATGAGCCGACATCGAGGTGCCAAACACCGCCGTCGATATGAACTCTTGGGCGGTATCAGCCTGTTATCCCCAGAGTACCTTTTATCCGTTGAGCGATGGCCCTTCCATTCAGAACCACCGGATCACTATGTCCTGCTTTCGCACCTGTTCGACTTGTCAGTCTCACAGTCAAGCACGCTTATGCCATTGCACTATCAGCACGATTTCCGACCGTACCTAGCGTACCTTCGAACTCCTCCGTTACACTTTGGGAGGAGACCGCCCCAGTCAAACTGCCTACCATGCACTGTCCCCGATCCGGATAACGGACCAAGGTTAGAACCGCAAACAAACCAGGGTGGTATTTCAAGGTTGGCTCCACCGAATCTGGCGACTCGGTTTCAGCGCCTCCCACCTATCCTACACAGGCCGGTTCACAGTCCAATGCAAAGCTACAGTAAAGGTTCATGGGGTCTTTCCGTCTAGCCGCGGGTAGATTGCATCATCACAAACACTTCAACTTCGCTGAGTCTCAGGAGGAGACAGTGTGGCCATCGTTACGCCATTCGTGCAGGTCGGAACTTACCCGACAAGGAATTTCGCTACCTTAGGACCGTTATAGTTACGGCCGCCGTTTACCGGGGCTTCGATCAAGAGCTTGCACCCCATCACTTAACCTTCCGGCACCGGGCAGGCGTCACACCCTATACGTCGACTTTCGTCTTTGCAGAGTGCTGTGTTTTTAATAAACAGTCGCAGCCACCGATTCTCTGCGACCCCTTCATGCTAAGCGCGCAGGCGCTTCACACTACAGGGGCATACCTTCTCCCGAAGTTACGGTATCAATTTGCCGAGTTCCTTCTCCTGAGTTCTCTCAAGCGCCTTGGAATATTCATCCCGTCCACCTGTGTCGGTTTGCGGTACGGTCTCGTACAGCTGAAGCTTAGAGGCTTTTCTTGGAACCACTTCCAATCACTTCGCAAGCAATGCTCGCTCGTGCCACACCCTTGAATCACGCGCCCGGATTTGCCTAAGCGCCTTCTCTAATGCAGCAACAGGGACATCCAACACCCTGATGACCTTCCGCGATCCGTCCCCCCATCGCACTGTACGACGGTGCTGGAATATTAACCAGCTTCCCATCAGCTACGCATCTCTGCCTCGCCTTAGGGGCCGACTCACCCTGCGCCGATGAACGTTGCGCAGGAAACCTTGGACTTACGGCGAGGGGGCTTTTCACCCCCTTTATCGCTACTCATGTCAGCATTCGCACTTCTGATACCTCCAGCAGCCTTTACAAGCCACCTTCGCAGGCTTACAGAACGCTCTCCTACCGCGTATATCAAAGATATACACCCGCAGCTTCGGTTTATTGCTTGAGCCCCGTTACATCTTCCGCGCAGGACGACTCGATCAGTGAGCTATTACGCTTTCTTTAAAGGATGGCTGCTTCTAAGCCAACCTCCTGACTGTCTATGCCTTCCCACTTCGTTTCCCACTTAGCAATAATTTGGGACCTTAGCTGGCGGTCTGGGTTGTTTCCCTCTTGAGTCCGGACGTTAGCACCCGGTGCTCTGTCTCCCAAGCTGTACTTGCAGGTATTCGGAGTTTGCCATGGTTTGGTAAGTCGCCATGACCCCCTAGCCATAACAGTGCTCTACCCCCTGCAGTAATACTTGAGGCACTACCTAAATAGTTTTCGGAGAGAACCAGCTATTTCCAGATTTGTTTAGCCTTTCACCCCTATCCACAGCTCATCCCCTAATTTTTCAACATTAGTGGGTTCGGTCCTCCAGCACGTGTTACCGTGCCTTCAACCTGGCCATGGGTAGATCATCTGGTTTCGGGTCTACACCCAGCGACTGAATCGCCCTATTCGGACTCGCTTTCGCTACGCCTTCCCTATTCGGTTAAGCTTGCCACTGAATGTAAGTCGCTGACCCATTATACAAAAGGTACGCCGTCACCCCATAAAGAGGCTCCGACTGTTTGTATGCACACGGTTTCAGGATCTATTTCACTCCCCTTCCGGGGTTCTTTTCGCCTTTCCCTCACGGTACTGGTTCACTATCGGTCGATCACGAGTATTTAGCCTTGGAGGATGGTCCCCCCATCTTCAGACAGGATTTCACGTGTCCCGCCCTACTTCTCTTACGCCTAGTTCCACACTCTAGATTTCATCTACAGGGCTATCACCTGCTACGGCCGGACTTTCCATTCCGTTCGATTATCTAAAATGCTAAATCGTAAAGGCTCTTCCGATTTCGCTCGCCACTACTTTCGGAATCTCGGTTGATGTCTTTTCCTCGAGTTACTGAGATGTTTCAGTTCACCCGGTTCGCCTTCACTGACCTATGTATTCAGTCAGGAATACTGCATCGCTGCAGTGGGTTTCCCCATTCGGACATCTGCGGATCAAAGCTTGTTTGCCAGCTCCCCGCAGCTTTTCGCAGGCTACCACGTCCTTCATCGCCTGTGATCGCCAAGGCATCCACCATGTGCACTTAGTCGCTTGATCCTATAACACTGAAGTCTTATAGGACGCTGATATGTTTCGCGTTTGTGCCGTTCATAAGTATCAAAGCTACAGACCTTGCGATCTGTCTTGAGACTTGGAACTAAATCTAATGCAATCACAACCCGTATCCATGTTCGTGAACGTTTCCGCACACTACTTCATGAACACATTTCGTTGTGCTTCTTCCTAATTGTTAAAGAACGAATGTATAACTTGCTGAGTAAAACTCAACAGATAACAGCGAA